>NZ_JAJGSX010000011.1 GCF_021245725.1 Pseudonocardia sp. TRM90224
GCAGGAAAGCCACTTTCCGGCCCTCACAGGGCAGGAAAGTGGCTTTCCTGCCCTCGCGTGCGGAACGCACACATCCCCTACCGCACCGCCTTGATCGGCTGCACGGTGATCGCCGCCAGCACCGCCGTGATCAGGACGAGGATGTTCAGCCCCGGGTAGCCCCACAGCTCGATGACGGCTGCGCCGAGCACGCCGGTGACGGCGTAGGGGAGCACGTTGGCGATATTGATGACGGCGAGGTCCTTTCCGCGGTCGGCCGCGCTCGGCAGCACCTGCGTGATCAGCGCCTGGTCGACGGCGGCGTACGCGCCGTAGCCGAGGCCGAGCACCAGCGACGCGACGGCGGCCGCGGTGAACGTCGGCACGAACGCCATGATCAGGCCGGCGATGCCCTGCAGCACCGATGAGATCACGACCATCCGCTTGCGGCGCATCGTCCGGTCCGAGATGCGCCCGGCCGGCGCCGCCGCCACCAGCACGCCCGCCGTGTAGATCGCGGCCAGGATGAACGTGCCGACCTCCGGGTCCGGGTACCCGATGAAGTCGTGCAGGTAGAAGTAGAGGAACACCTGCGCGAGCGCGTTGGAGAGCTGGATCAGGAACCGGCCCGACCACGCCCAGGCGAAGTCGGCGTGCCGCAGCGGCGTGAACACCCCCGCCGTCACGGTCCGCAGGGTGAACGGCGGCCGTTCGGCAGGGCGCAGCGGCGTGCTGCGGGTGCCCAGCGCGTAGGGCAGGCCGAGCAGCAGCGCGACCACGCCGAGCGCGACGAACGCCGGCACGACGTCGGTGACGACCAGCGCGACGAGCGCGATGCCGAGCAGCGGACCTGCGGCCACCGCGTTGCCGTAGAACGACGACACCCAGGCCCGCTGCCCGACCGGCACCTCGTCGGGGACGGCCGCGAACAGCGCGCCGGTCATCGCGGAGATCCCCAGGTTGGCCACCGCCCAGATCAGCACCATCGCCACCGCTGTCGTGGCGAGGCCCTGCCCGGCGACGGCGAGCCCGGTCAGCACAGCGCCCGCGAGCACCCACGGCTGGCGCCGGCCGCGTTGCGCCAGCGTTCGGTCCGACAGCGCGCCGACCAGCAGCACCCCGATGATCGTCACGATCGCGGCGACGCCGGTGACCCACGCCAGCAGTGCGACCTTGCCCGTGCCCGCAATCGCCTCCGCCTGCTTCGGCAGCACGATCTGCGCGCCCGCGTAGTACGCCATGTACATCCCGAACAGTGCTGCGGTCCAACTCCCGATCCACCGCCGCCCGACCGGGACGGTCGGCTCCTCCAGCGCGGAATCCCGGGACGCGGCCTCGTCGATCGTGCCCATCCGCGCGCTCCTTCGGCCGGGTGACTGTGCCGATGAGGGTGAGACCCGGAGCACACTGTGTCAAGCGTCTGGTACAAGCGACCCACTTTGTCCGGATCCAGCACGCCTTGACACCTTCGGGCGACCCCTCCATATTGTGCGCACTACAGAGCGCCACTTTGTAGTGAACGCGACAGACTCCCCATCGTCGCCTGCTCGGAGGACCAGTGCCGATCCCCCGCCCCGCCCGCCCCCGCCGACTCACGCTGTTCATCGCCGCCCTCGCCGCGGCGCTCACGCTCGGTCTGTCCGCCTGCGTCAGCCCGCCACCGGAAGCGTCCAGCGGCGGCGGCACGGCGGTGATCGCCTTCATCCAGGAGCCCGGGCTGATGAGCCCGATGTTCGGCACGCAGAGCGGCCGCGACCTGACCTACGCCTTCGTCGTCGAGCCGCTCTTCGAGACGATGGCCGACGGCACCATGGAGCCGCTGCTCGCGGCCGAGCTGCCCACGACCGAGAACGGCGGGCTCAGCGCCGACGGGCGGACCGTCACGTTCCGGCTGCGCCCCGGCATCACGTGGTCGGACGGCACCCCGCTCACGGCGCAGGACATGGCCTTCACCGTCGAGGTCACGCAGAACCGCGACGGCGCCGCCCTCAACGCCGAGCCCGAGTACCAGTCGATCGCCTCGACGCAGGTCGTGGACGACCGCACGCTCGTCGTGACGATGAAGGAGCCGCAGCCCGGGTACCTGAACCTGTTCCGGCAGATCCTGCCGAAGCACGCGTTCTCGTCCTCCGCGGTGCAGCTGGAGGACCCGCAGGCCAGGCTGCCGCTGGGCACGGGCCCGTTCAAGTACGAGGAGTGGAAGCCCGGCGACCAGATCCGCCTGGTCAGGAACCCGGCGTACTGGCGCGACCCGGCGTTGCCGAAGCTCGACGGGATCACGCTCAAGATCACGCCGGAGAAGCAGGCGGCGATCAGCGGCTTCATCAACGGCGAGTACGACGCGGTCTACTTCATCACCTCCGGCGACCTCGCCGACCTGCAGCGGGCGAAGGACTCCGGGGCGCCCATCGAGCTCAAGACCGCCGAGCGGACCGGCAACACCGAGTGGCTCTGGCTCAACCACTCCGCCGGCGGCGACCTCTCGAAGCCGCACCCGGTGCTGGGCGACCCGGCGATCCGCGAGGCCATCGACGTCGGCATCAACCGCAAGGCGATCATCGACGACGTGCTCGGCGGCTTCGGCCGGCTCAACGGCGCGATGCTCTTCTCCGGCTTCGGTGCCGTGCCTGCGCCGCCCGCGGCGTTCGACACCGGGAGGGCCAACGCGGTGCTCGACGCCGCCGGCTGGGCACGCGGCGCCGACGGCATCCGCTCGCGCGACGGCGTGCGCGCCCACCTGCGCTTCCAGACGATCGCCGGCGACCAGACGCGAGCGCTCTACCAGCAGATCATCCAGCAGAACATGAAGGACGTCGGGATCGAGCTGTCGATCGAGAACGTCCCGTCGAACACGATCTTCGACAGCCGCGGCAAGAACGGGCTGCTCGCCACCGGCAACTTCGACATCGTCATGAGCAGGGACGGGGCGTTCGCCGACCCGTCGGTCTGGGTGGAGGTCTTCACCACCCGCCGGATCCCGACCGATGCGAACCCGTCGACGTTCTCCTACACGCACTGGTCGGACAAGCGCTTCGACGACCTGGAGCGCAAGCAGGCCACCGAGATCGACCCGGCCACCCGCAAGCAGGCGCTCGCCCAGATCAACGACCTCTTCCACGCCGAGCGGGTCGCCATCCCGGTGTACGGCTCGGTGCTCGGCGACGCCTGGAACACCGCCCTCACCGACGTCGACACCGGTTTCTGGGACGGCATGTGGACCACCTCCAGCAGCGCGCGATGGGCCATCGCGCGGTGACCGCATACGTGATCCGGCGCTGCTTGCAGGCGATCCCGCTGCTGCTGGGCATCTCCGTGATCATCTTCGTGCTGCTGCAGATGACCCCCGGCGGCCCGATGGCCGCCGGGGAGGGCGCCGCCACGCAGGTCAGCCCCGAGCAGATCGCCCGGCTGCGCGGCCGCTACGGCCTGGACGACCCGCTCGTCGTGCAGTACTTCAACTGGCTGGGCGGCGTGCTGACCGGCGACTGGGGCTCGTCGTTCGACACCGGCCGCCCGGTGCTGGAGGCCATCGGGGCCCGAGTGCCGGTCACGCTCCAGCTGACGGTCGTCGCGCTCGTGCTCTCTGTGCTGATCGCCGTGGTCGTCGGGGTGTTCGCCGCGTCCCGGCAGAACTCGCTCGTCGACCACGCGGCCACCGGGGCGTCGTTCATCGGGCTCTCCACACCGAGCTTCTGGTTCGGGATCATGCTGCTCTACGTCTTCTCGTTCCAGCTGCGGCTGCTGCCGTCGTCGGGGCTCACCGACCTGCGGGCCCGCCACACCGGTTTCGCCGCGGTGCTCGACCAGGCCGAACACCTGATCCTGCCGGTGGCGGTGCTCTCGCTGATGTCGGTCGCGTCGCTCACCCGCTACGTCCGCTCGTCGATGATCGACGTGCTCGGCCAGGACTACCTGCGCACGGCCCGGGGGAGCGGGTTGCCCGAACGCACCGTCGTGCTGCGGCACGGGCTGCCCAACGCCGCGATCCCCGTGGTGACGGTTGCGGTCCTCGCCCTGCCCGAGCTGTTCCTCGGCGCCGTCATCACCGAGACGATCTTCGGGCTGCCCGGGATGGGTCGGCTCTTCGTGGAGTCGGCCGACCTGCGGGACTACCCGGTGCTGCTGGGGATCCTGCTGATCGCCGCCGTGCTGGTGGTGGTCTCCAACCTGCTGGCCGACGTCCTCTACGGGCGCCTCGACCCGAGGATCACCTATGTCTAGTGCCCTCGTGACCCCGGCCGTCCCCGTCGTGCGCTCGGCGCGCGGCAGGTTCGAGGCGTGGCGGCGCTTCCGCCGGCACCGCATGGCGGTGCTGGGGCTGGCGGTGCTCGCCACGATCGCGCTCGCCGTGCTGGTCGGGCCGCTGCTGATCGGCTACGACAGCGAGACGATCGCGCTGGCCTCGAAGAACCAGCCGCCCTCGCTCGCGCACCTGATGGGCACCGACGAGCTGGGGCGCGACCAGCTGGTCAGGGTGCTCGACGGTGGGCGCCTGACGCTCAGCGTGGCGGTGAGCGCCGTGGTGTTCTCGCTGGTGGTGGGCGTGGTCGTCGGTGCCGTCGCCGGGTACGTCGGCGGGGCGCTGGACAACGTGCTGATGCGGGTCGTCGACGTCTTCTACTCGCTGCCCTCGCTGTTCGTCGTCATCCTGCTGGTGATCCTCGTGGGGGCCGGGTTCTGGCCGATCGTCACCGCGATCGCGCTGTTCAGCTGGATGAACACGGCTCGGCTCGTGCGGGCGAGCTACCTGACGCTCAAGCAGCGCGAGTTCGTCGAGGCCGCGCGTGGCACCGGGGTGGGGCACCTGCGGATCGCGGTGCGGCACATCCTGCCCGGCGCGCTCGGCCCGATCATCGTGACGGCCACGCTCGGCATCGCGGCGGCGATCCTCTCGGAGTCGGCCTTGTCGTTCCTCGGGCTCGGCTTCCAACCGCCGCAGGCGACCTGGGGCGGGCTGCTCTACGAGGCGCAACGGCCCGTCGTGTCGCTCGGGCACTGGTGGCGAGGGCTCTTCCCGGGCCTGATGATCTTCCTGGTCGTGCTCTCGGTGAACTACGTCGGTGACGGTCTCCGGGACGCCGTCGACCCGAAGCGGCGGCGCTCATGACTCCATTGCTGGACATCACAGATCTGTCGATCCGGTTCCGGACCGACGACGGTGAGCTGCGCGCCGTCGACGGGGTGTCGCTGCAGGTCGCGGAGGGTGAGGTGCTCGGGGTCGTCGGCGAGAGCGGCTCCGGCAAGTCGGTCACGGCGCTGACGGTCATGGGCCTGTTGGCCGGCGACGCCGCCGTCACCGGCCAGGTCCGCTACCGCGGCGCCGACCTGCTCACCATGGATCCCACGAAGCGCAGGGCGTTGTGCGGTCCTGAGCTGGCGATGGTCTACCAGGACTCGATGGCGGTGCTGAACCCGACGATGACGGTCGGGCGGCAGATCGCGATGGTCGTGCGCCACCACCGCGGCGGCACGAAGAAGGCGGCGATGGAACGGGCCGCCGAGATGCTCGACCTGGTCGGCATCCCGGACGTGCGGGCGCGGGTGGCCGACTACCCGCACCAGTTCTCCGGCGGTCAGCGGCAGCGGATCCTCATCGCGCTCGCGCTCTGCTGCGAGCCCCGGCTGCTGATCGCCGACGAGCCGACGACCGCGCTCGACGTCACCGTGCAGGCCCAGATCGTGGAGCTGGTGCGGAAGCTGCGCAGCGAGCTCGGGATGGCGGTCGTCTGGGTCACCCACGACCTCGGTGTGCTCGCCGGTCTCGCCGACAGCGTCGCGGTGATGTACGCCGGGCGGGTCGTCGAGCGCGGACCCGTCGACACGATCTACGCGGGCCCGCGCCACCCGTACACCGAAGGGCTGCTGCGCTCGCTGCCCCGGCTCGACGCCGCGGGTGAGCGGCTCACGGCCATCCCCGGCGGCCTGCCCGACCTCACGCAGCCGATCCCGGGCTGCGCGTTCAGCCCGCGGTGCGGCTGGAGCACGGAGCACTGCACCGAGGAGCGGCCCGACCTGCACGAGATCGAGACCCTGCACGCGTCGGCCTGCTTCCGGGCCGCGGAGTTGCCTGCCGGGCTGCCTGCCGATCCGGACGAGCCGGCCGTGCGTCCGGTGGAGGTGATGCACCGATGACGGACGACGTGCTGGTCAGGGCCTCGGGCGTGGGCAAGCACTTCCCGGTGCGGAGAGGGGTGCTGCGCCGCACGGCGGGCGCGGTGCGTGCCGTCGACGGCGTCGACCTGGACATCCACCGCGGCGAGATCGTCGGGCTGGTCGGGGAGAGCGGATCGGGCAAGTCGACGCTCGGGCGGGTGCTGCTGCGGCTGCTCGAACCGACCGCGGGCGCCGTCACGTTCGACGGGACGGACCTGACCGGGGCCGATCGGCACGTCCTGCGCCGGGTGCGGCCGCGGATGCAGATGGTGTTCCAGGACCCGTACTCGTCGCTGAACCCGTGGATGACGGTCGGCGCGACCGTGCGCGAGGCGCTGGACGTCAACGGGATCGGTGCGCAGGCAGGGCGGGACCGCCGGGTCGGTGAGCTGTTCGACCTGGTCCGGCTGGACCGGCGGATGGTCGAGCGGATGCCGCACGAGCTCTCGGGCGGGCAGCGCCAGCGGGTCGGGATCGCCCGCGCGCTCGCCACCGAACCGGAGTTCGTGGTGGCCGACGAGGCGATCGCGGCCCTCGACGTCTCGGTGCAGGCGCAGATCGTGAACCTGCTGCGCGACCTGCGCGCGGAGCTCGGGCTCACCTACCTGTTCATCACCCACGACCTGGCGATGGCGCGCTACCTCTGCGACCGGATCGCGGTGCTGCAGCTCGGCCGGATCGTCGAGATCGGGCCGGCCGCCGACGTCGCGGAGCGACCGCGGCACCCCTACACGGCCGCGTTGCTCTCGGCGGTGCCGTTGCCCGACCCGCCGCGGGAACGCGCGCGGACCCGGCTGGTGCTGAGCGGCGAGCTGCCGAGCCCGGCCGCGCCGCCGCCGGGGTGCAGGTTCCACACCCGCTGCCCGTTCGCGACCGACGTCTGCCGGACGCAAGAACCGGTGCTCACCAGCGAGAGCTCCGGAGCTGTCGCCTGCCACCACCACAACGAGCTGGCAGCCGAGCTGCACGCGATCACCACAGGTAGTTGAACACCCGAGAAGGAGCCGCTCGTGCCCAACCCGTTGACCCTGCACCGCTTCACCGGCAGCCACCGGGAGATCGGCCGCCAGCACGGCTCGGTGTGCTCCGAGCTGGTGGCCAAGCACCTCGACATGGCGCTCGACCGGCTGAGCAGGACGGGGATCGGTCCCGACCGGGCCGCCGAGGTGGCGCTGCGCTTCCGCCCGTCCGTCCGCGAGCACGCGGGCTTCCTCGACGAGGAGATCGTCGGGCTCGCGGAGGGCGCCGGCATCTCCGTCGCGGAGGCGTACCTGCTGCAGGTGCGCGCCGAGGTCTACGCCGAGGTGCTCGGCGACCCGGGTGCCGCCAACGAGTGCACGACGTTCGTCGTGCTGCCGGAGGCGACCGCCACCGGGAAAGCGCTGGCCGGGCAGAACGCCGACCTGCCCGACATGTACGCCGACCTGATGATCGTCATGCACCTGGTGCCGGACGATGGCCCGCACGTGCTGATGGCGACCCCGGCCGGGCAGATCTCCTACATCGGCATGAGCGACGCGGGCATGGCGACGTTCGCGAACTTCCTGCACTGCGACGGCTGGGGCCCCGGCTTCCCGCGCTACCTGTTCAGCCGCTACGCGCTCGCGCAGGGCAGCACCGCGGCCGCGCTCGCCGCGCTGCGCGCGCTGCCCCGGGCGGCGTCCCGCAACCTGATCATGGTCGACGCCGAGCTGGACGCCGTCGACTTCGAGAACACGCCGACCCGCGACGCCGAGCTGCGGCCCGTCGACGGGCTGCTCAGCCACACCAACCACTACCTGGCACCGGAGCTGGCCGACGAGGAGCGGTCGGTGGAGAAGTACCTGCGCAACTCACGGACGCGGCACGAACGCGTCAGCGGGCTGCTGCGCGAGCACCACGGCGCGATCACGCCGGAGGTGATGGGCTCGATCATGCGCAACCGCGACGACGCGCCCGACGCGCTCTCGGTGCAGGAACGCGACGACCCCGACCGCGGCGACACCGCCCCCGAGCACTACATGACGGTCACCGGCGTGATCGCGGAGCCGGCCGCCGGGCGGATGTGGGTGACCGCGGGGCCGCCGTCGCAGGCCGCCTACGTCGAGTATTCGTTCGCGGAGGGGCAGGGTTCGGCCGATGCGTTCTGACTCCGGCGCGCGAGGCCGCAGCGGCCATGGCGACAAGCTGACCTTCTACCAGTTCGGCCGCACCACCATGTACGCGTCGCAGACAGACCAGCGGTTCTCCTACTGCCTCTACGTGCCCTCGGACTACGACGAGTCGGCCGACACCGTGTACCCGCTGGTCGTCGTGGTGCACGGGACCGGTCGCGACGCGCAGGGCTACCGCGACCAGTTCGTCGACTTCGCGGAGCAGCACGGATGCATCGTGTTCTCGCCGCTCTTCCCCGCCGGGATCGACGAGCCGGGCGAGCTGCACAACTACAAGTACCTCGAGTTCAACGGCACCCGGTACGACCACGTGCTGCTCGGGATGCTGGAGGAGATCGCGCGGATCTGGCGGGTCGACACCAGCCGGTTCCTGCTGAGCGGCTTCTCCGGCGGCGGGCACTTCACCCACCGGTTCCTCTACACCCATCCCGACCGGCTGCTCGGCGCGGCCGTCGGGGCGCCCGGCGTCGTCACGCTGCTCGACGAAGAGCGGCAGTGGCCGGCCGGCGTCGGTGGGCTGGAGGCGGCGCTCGGCGTCCGGCTCGACCTCGACGCGATCCGCGACGTCCCGGTGCTGCTGGTCGTCGGCGGCGACGACACCGAGACGTGGGAGATCGGGATCACGCCCGACCTGCCGCAGTGGATCGAAGGGGTCAACGACGTCGGGGTGAACCGGCAGGTCCGGATGGAGGCGCTGAAGGGGAGCTTGGTCGCGCACGGAGTGCGGGTGCGGCACGATGTCGTTCCCGGCGTGGCGCACCACGGCTACCAGGTGCTGGCGCCCGTGCGGGAGTTCTTCGCGACGACGCTCGCAGCGGCACGTGCCGGGGCGGCCGACCGACCGTGACCGTCCACCCCCGAGGAGCATCGTGACCACTGGCAGCAGCGGCGCTGTGCCGTTCGCCGACCGGCTCGGCGAGCGGAAGGACCAGCTCTCGCGTTCCGAGCGGCGGGTGGCGGAGTACATCGAGGCGCACGTCGAGAAGGTCATCTTCCTCAGCGCCGTCGAGCTCGCCGAGCTGACCGACACCAGCGATGCGACGGTGATCCGAACCGCCCGCGCGCTCGGCTACTCCGGGCTGCCCGAGCTCAAGCACGACCTCGGCGCGCATTTGGTGCTGCAGACCCACCCCGCCCGCCGGCTGGCCACCCGCATCGCGATGCTGCGCACCGACGACTCGCCGGGATCGCTGCAGCGCAGCGTGTACGGCGACGCCGCCGAGCGGCTCACCGAGGCCGAGCGGATCCTCGACGAGGACGTGTTCGCCGCGGCCGTCGAGCTGCTCGCCGCGGCGCCCGACGTCGTGACGTACGGGGTCGGGGTCATGCGGGTCGTCGCCGACTACTGCATGATCAGCATGCGCCGGATCGGGCTCCGGGCCCGGCTGGCGGGGCAGATGGGGTTCGGGCTCGCCGACGAGCTGCTCCTGCTGCGTGAGCACGACGTGGTCGTGCTGTTCGCGCCTGGCCGGATCGTGCGCGACGTCGAGGTGATCGTCGAGCACGCCCGGACCGTCGGCGCGCACGTCGTGCTGGTGACCGACTCGCTGCGCCAGTTCGACGACCAGGTCGACGTCGTGCTCGTCGCGCAGACCTCCAGCACCGGGCTGACCGGCGACCCGCTCAATGCGATGGTGATGACCGACGCGCTGGCGCTCGCGCTGGCGCAGCGCGACGAGGGCAAGGCCGCCGCGCACTCGACCGTGCTCACGCGGCTGCGCAAGCTGCTCGTCGGAAGGAGGGTCAGGTGACGGCCGAGGTGACGACCGTTCCGGGGCGTGCGGAGCTGCTGCGCGACGCCGTGCGCACGGAGGAGGAGCTGCGCGAGATCATCGCGCCGCCGTCGGAGCTGGTCCGGACCAAGCACACGACGTATCTCACGCCGCTCGCGCAGCGCTACATCACGTTCTCGCCGTTCTTCTTGATGGCGACCGCCGGCGCCGACGGCACCTGCGACGTCACGCCGCGCGGCGACGCGATCAACACGATCCAGATCGTGGACGAGCGCACGATCGTCGTGCCCGACCGGCCCGGCAACCGCCGGGTCGACTCGTTCCGCAACATCCTCGCCAACCCCAACATCGGGCTCCTGTTCGTGGTGCCCGGCATCGAGGAGACGCTGCGCGTCAACGGCCGGGCGACCCTCACCCGCAACGACGCGGTGCTCGACGCGATGGTGATCGAGGACAAGCGGCCGGTGCTGGGCGTCGTCGTGGAGATCGACGAGGTGTTCATGCACTGCGCCCGCTCCTTCCTGCGGGCGAAGCTCTGGCAGCCGGGGTCGTGGCCGGCCCCGGCCGGCGTCCCGACCCTGCGCGCGATCATGAGCGAGCAGCGCAACGCGCCTCCACCGCGGCCGGAGGACGACACGCGCAACGAGGACTACCGGACCTGGCTGTACTAGCGCGCCCGGGTTGACCGTCGACAACGACGTTCTGGCTGTTGTGAGCGCTAACAAACAGCCGGAACGTCGTTGTCGACGCTTACCCCCGCCGCTCGCTGACCTCGCGGAGGGCCGCCAGCACCGCGGCGGTGGGTGGTGGGTCCGGTGGCTCGCCGAACGTCGCGGCGAGGACGTGGCGTTCGGCGCCGGGCAGCGGGGTCACCTGGATCCCGGGATGGTGGTGCGCCGCGAGCGCGAGCTGGGGGAGCAGACCGACGCCGAGGCCGCTGGCGACCAGCGCCTGCTTGGCGGCGATGTCGTCGGTGGTGCAGACGATCCGCGGGACGAAGCCGGCTTCGGCACAGAGGTCGACGAGGTTGCCGTGCAGGCGGGTGCAGCCGGCGATCCAGCCCGAGGCGCGGTGCTCGGCCAGCGTGTCGGGCGCACCCTTCGGCGTGATCAAGCAGGTGGTGTCGTCCAGCAGCGGGGTCAGCCGGAACCCCTCGTCCGGTGGGGTCCCGGCGTAGCGGAAGACGATCGCGACGTCGACCTCACCGGTGCGCAGCAGCTCCAGCGCCTCCGGTGGATGGGTCTCGGTGAGGCGCAGCTCCAGGCCGGGGTGGCGCTCGGCGAGCTGCGTGACGACCGGCGGGATCAGCTCCAGCAGGGCCGACGCGAACCCCGCCACCCGGACGATCCCGGCGCTGAGCCCGACGTGCGCGGCGAGCTCCGACTGCGCCGACTCGAGCCGCCCGAGGATCTCCTCCGCCCTGGCCGCGAGCAGCCGCCCGGCCTCGGTCAGCCGGATGCCGCGCCCCACCCGCTGGATGAGTTGGGCGCCGGTCTCGGCTTCCAGTCGGGCGAGGTGGTGGCTCACCGACGGCTGCGAGTAGTGCATCTGCTGCGCCGCGGCCGTCACCGAGCCCGTCCGCGCGACCGCCGAGAGCACCCGCAGCCGGTTCACGTCCAACATGCATCAAGCATATGGATAGGAGTGGAAGAAATCAGGCATTGGACCTATGGGAAACGGCGCCGCAGGCTATGTACATGACTTCGACGACGCTCACCCGCCCCGGTCTCGCCCCGCTCCTCAGCGCCATCGCCGACACCCTGCACGGCGCTGACCGCGAGGACGGCGCCGCCACCGCCGCGCTGGTCGCACGCGCGGTGCGGGCCCATCGCCCGACGGCCGCGCTGCTGACCGCACACGAGCGGCGGGGCACCCCCGACAAGGCGGTCGGGTTCCTGTTGCACGCCGAGCCGTCGTTCTCCGTGCAGGCCGTCGTGTGGCGGCCCGGGCAGGAGTCGTCGATCCACGACCACCGCACGTGGTGCGTCGTCGGCGTGCTGCAAGGCACGGAGATCGAGACCCGCTACGCCGACCACGGCGACCACGTCACCGTGGTCGGGCAGTGGCGCAACCCGCCCGGCGAGGCGCACGGGTTCGCCCCGCCCGGCGACATCCACAAGGTCGCCAGCGGCGGCCCGGACACCCTGATCACCCTGCACGTCTACGGCGCAGACCTGAGCGACGGCAGCAGCAGCCTGCTCCGCCGCTACGACGTGCCGGTCCGCTGACGCTGCCGTTGCCCCTGCCGATCACTCGTCCGGCGTGATCTTGGCTTCCCAGTAGAGGTCGCCGCTCGCGCCGGGCTGGTTGTAGATCGTGTTCGGTGTGCTCGCGGTGAACGAGACGGACTGCCCCGGCGGCACGTTCAGCGGGAACGTGCCGGCGGCAACCCCGTTCGCCGTGACGTCGACCCGTCCCGTGCCGGCCAGCTCACCCGAGTTGGAGATCGTGATGACGGCCGTGCAGGTGGGGCTCTGGCAGAGGGACTCCGGCTTCACGTCGATCGCGAATCGTGCCCGCTCCAGCAGACGCTGGTTGAGGCTCTTCGGTGTCTCGCGGGTGCGCACGTCCGACGCCGCCGAACCCACCTCGGCGACCTGCGCGGGCGGGAGCTGGATCACGCGGGTCGGGTCGGTGCCCGGCGGGGGCGGACCGTCCAGCAGGTCGATGCAGAGCAGCTCGTAGGTCTCGGCGTCGATGATCAGGCGGCGCGTGCCGTCGGTGATGACCAGGCCGCGCCGGCCGTCGATCACCTGCTCGCCGGTCTGCTTCCACTGCGAGCCGGGTGCCGGTCGCACCTTGATGGTCAGCTGGTCGGGGGTGAGGCGCAGCAGCGGGTCGATGGAGTCGAGCTCGTCGAGCGGATCGGCGACCCACGTGTCGGCGAGCCGTGCCGACCGCTCGGGGTAGTGGCGATCCCACCACGCCTTGTTGCCCTTGATCAGGACGCCGGTGGCATCGCGCAGCACCTCGGCGCGGGCGCCCGAGCCGGCGCTGACGGTGCCCTGCGCGCCTTGTGCGGTCACCCGCAGGTCGTAGGTGATCTTCTCGCCGGCTTCGGTGACGGAGCCGCTGAGCGTCGCACCGTTCCACTTGTCGACCTCGTTGGCCGCGTCGGTGGCGAGGTCGACCGGGCGGCCGACGCTGCTGAGGTAGACGACCAGCACGACAGCCGCCACCACCACGAGCAGGCCACCGATCGCGGTGAGCGGCACCCACAGCGGCGTCCGCCGCCGGTTGGGCGGCGGGGGCGGCGGGCGCCACCCGCCTTGCGCGGCGTGCTGTTGCGGGAACTGCGGCGGGAACATCGCTCCGGGCGCGGTCTGCTGGCCGGGCGGCGGGCCGAACGGCGGTGGCTGCTGCGCCGGGTGGCCGGGCGGGACGTACGCCTGCGTGGGATGGTGCGGCAGCACTCCCTGCGCCGGATTGGACTGCGCCGGATTGGGCTGCGCCGGAGGGGGTTGCTGCGCGCTGCGGTGCCAATGCGGCACCGGTGCAGCCGGGGTCGCCGGGGACGCTGCGGGCCGGGTCACGACGGTGGCGTCGTGGTCTTTGCTGAGGTTCGTGGCCGGTCTGGAAACGACGGTGGCGTCGTCGTCCTTGGCCGGCTTGGTCAAGTTGGTGGCCGGCCTGGCCACGATGGTGGCGCCGTCGTCGTCCGACGCAGTTGGGTTCGTGGCCGGCCGGGCGACGACGGTGGCGTCGTCGTCGGTGGGCTTGGTGAGGCTCATGGCCGGCCTCGCCACGACGGTCTCGCTGTCGGGTCGGATCGGTTCGGCCGCCGGGGGAGTCGCGGCCGGCCTGGCGACGACCGTCTCGCTGTCCGGGCGGACCGGCGCCGCCGCGGCCGGGTTCGATGCCGGCCGGGCGATCACGGTCTCGCTGTCGGGGCGGACCGGCGCCGGAGGGACCGGTGCAGGCTCCGCGGGCTTGGCAGCCGGCCTCGTCACGACGGTCTCACCGGTGTTCGAGTTCGCAGCGGCCGCGGTCGGTTCGACCGCCGGCCTCGTCTTGGCAGTCGCCGGAGCATCAGTCGCCGGAGCATCAGCGGCAGGAGCATCCAGGCCTGCGTCGACCTTCGACTGCGCTGCCGGTGGCCTGGTCAGCGCGGTGGCGGGGGCGTCCTCGGCGTCCGGCTCCGGTGGCGTGGCCGCGGGCCTGGTCTTCGCGGTCGACGGGGCGTCGCCGGCGTCGGACAAGGGAGCGGTGGCTGCTGCCGGCCTCGTCTTGGCGGTGGCGCCGTGGTGCTCGGCGGGATCGGGCTTCGTGGCGGGCCGCAGGATGAGGGTCCCGCTGTATTCCTGCTCACCGGTTTCCGGCTCGTCGGATCCTGCGGCCGTCGCCTCTTCGGGGGCGCTCTCGGCCGGTTTCCGGTTGAGCTTCATCGTGCCCTCGGGCGGGTCGACCGGGTTGGCGTCGGGGCGGGCGGGCGCGGTGCCGTCGTCGGTCGCCGCGTCGTCTCCGTCCTGCGTCGGGTCCTGCATGGGTCGATCCTTCCGTGCGGCCGTTCGGCCTGCGCAACTGACTCCCGGAGCGACCGAACGATGGACGGTGAGGTTGGGGCGTCACCGCATTCTGTGACCCAGATCACTGAACTCTCCGGTCGGGACGACGTGACGCTTGACACTGCTAACGGAACGCCCCTAGCGTCAAGTAATCGATTTCTCAGATGTTCCGGCACCGGCGAGGGACGGCATGGACGACGGTGGCGGGCTGCTCGTCGAGATGCTCGGCATCGGCAAGGCCTACGGGGGTGTGCAGGCCTGCTCGGACGTGACGTTCACCGTCCGCGCGGGTGAGGTGCACGCTTTGCTCGGCGAGAACGGCGCCGGCAAGTCGACGCTCATGCGCATCCTCTCCGGCGACGTCGCGGCCGACACCGGCACGGTCTCGCTCGACGGCCGGCCGGTGCGGTTCAGCTCACCGGTCGACGCGCAGCGGGCCGGGATCGCGATGATCCACCAGGAGCTCGATCTCGTCCCCGGCCTCTCGGTCGCCGACAACATCTTCCTCGGCCGCGAGCCCCGCACCCGGCTCGGCACCGTCGACCGCCGCCGCGCCCACCGCGAGACCCGCGAGCTGCTGCGGCGCACCGGCATCGCGCTCGACCCGCGCCGTCCGGTCGGCGAGCTGCGCACGGGGGAGCAGCAGCTCGTCGTCATCGCCAAGGCGCTCTCGCTCGAGGCTCGCGTCCTGATCATGGACGAGCCGACCTCGGCGCTCTCGCCGGTCGAGGTCGAGCAGATGTTCACCGTGATCGCGGAGCTGCGCCGGGCCGGCACCGGGATCGTCTACATCTCCCACCGCATGGAGGAGATCGGGCGCATCGCCGACCGCGCGACCGTCCTGCGCAACGGTGCCGTGGTCGCCGAGTTCGACCCGCGCGCCATGACCGCGGCGCAGGCGGCGGAGGCGATGGTCGGGCGATCGGTGCAGACGCTCTTCCGCAACCGCTCGGCCGAGGCCGGCGACGAGGTGTTGCGGGTCGTCGATCTGGCGGTGCGTCGCGCGCGGCCCGGCCGGCGCGAACCGGACGGCGTGTCGCTCACGGTCCGGCGGGGCGAGGTCGTCGGGCTGGGCGGGCTGCTCGGCTCGGGACGCACGGAGCTGCTCGAGACGCTGTTCGGCGCCGGATCGCGCCAGTGGCGCGGCGAGATCCTCCTCGACGGGCAGCGCGTGCGGCCACGCAGCCCGCGCCAGGCGCTGCGGTTGGGGATGGCGTTCGTCCCCGAGGACCGCCGTGTCGCCGGGCTCGCCGTCGACCACTCGGTGCACGCCAACGCGGTGCTGTCGATCGTCGAGCGGCTGGCGTTGCTCGGGGTGGTCCGCCGCTCCCGCGAGACGGGGGCCGTCCGCCGGATCGTGCGCGAGCTGGCGATCAAGCTGGGGTCGATCCGCGACCTCGTCGGCACCCTGTCCGGGGGCAACCAGCAGAAGGTGGTGTTCGGCAGGGCACTGCTCTCCGAGCCGCGGCTGCTGCTGCTCGACGAGCCGACGCGCGGCGTCGACATCGGGGCGAAGAGCGAGATCTACCAGCTGCTCGGGAAAGCCGCGGCCGAAGGCATCGGCGTGCTGCTGGCCTCGTCGGAGCTGGCGGAGCTCGTCGGAGTCTGCGACCGCGTGGTGGTGCTGCGCGCGGGACGGGTGGTGCGCGAGCTCGACACGCACGCCGTGAGCGAGGCCGACCTGCTCGCGGCGTCGATGGGGGCAGGCATCGCGGCGCAGGCCGTCGAGGCGGAGAACGGTGAGCTCGTGGACGTTGCAGTGCGGGGGGACAAGTGACCGACCAGCTCACGCCGGAGGCGGCCGCGCCGGCCCGCTCGGCCGGTGTCGCGGAGACGCTCTTCCGGTTCCAGAGCCTGTTCGGGCTGGTCGCGGTGTTCATCGCGGCGATCGTGTTCTCGCCCTCGCGCGGCGGGGAGCTGCTGTTCCTCTCCAGCGAGAACCTGTTCAACGTCGTCCGTGCGGTGTCCGAGATCGGGATCATCGCCGTCGGGATGACGTTCGTGATCCTCATCGGCGGCATCGACCTCTCCGTCGGCGCGGTGCTCGGGCTCGCCGCGGTCGGCTCGGCCGTGCTGCTGGTGGAGAACGACTACGGCGTGCTGCCCGCCGTGCTGCTCGTCCTGCTGGCCGGGCTGGTGTTCGGCCTGCTGCAAGGGATCGCGTCGGCGCTGCTGGGCATCCAGGCGTTCATCGTGACGCTCGCCGGGCTGCAGATCGCCCGTGGGCTCGCGCGGATCGTCTCCGGCGGGCAGGGTGTGGCGATCGCCTACGGCGAAGGGCCCGGCGAGGCCCCGGTGACGTTCTCGCTGCTCGGCGAGCGGACGTTCAACGGGCTCGTCCCGATCCCCGCGGTGATCTTCATCGTGGTCGCGGTGCTGGCCATCGTGTTCCTGCGGGTGAGCGCGTTCGCCCGGCACGTCTATGCGATCGGCGGCAACGAGAAGGCCGCGCGGCTGTCCGGGGTGCCGGTGGTGCGGGTCAAGGTGATCGTCTTCGGCATCTGCGGCCTGCTCGCGGCGCTCGCCGGGATCATCCACGCCGGCCAGCTCAACCAGGGCAGCCCGAACGACGGCAGCGGCTACGAGCTCGATGCGATCGCCGCCGTCGTGGTGGGCGGCACCGCGCTGTCGGGCGGGCGCGGATCCGTCGTCGGGACGGTCGCCGGCGCGCTGCTGCTCGGCGTGCTCAACAACATCCTCGCGCTCAACAACGTCGACCCGAACGTGCAGCTGCTGATCAAGGGTCTGGTGATCGTCGCCGCCGCCGGTCTCCAGCGGCTGCGCCCGAGCTGACCGGATCCACCGGCGAACTGAAGTGCAGGCGAAACTGACGAAGGAGTCATGTCGATGCGCAAGGTGTCGAGGTTCAGGGCCGGACTGGCCGTCGCAGCATGCGCGGTGTTCGCCGTCGCGTGCGGCACCACCAGCGAGAACTCGGGACAGGCTCCGCCGACGCCGAGCGGCTCGGCGTGCGAGGGCGCCGGTGGCTCGTACGTGATCGGGATGAGCCAGGCCAACGTCGCCGAGCCGTACCGCCAGCGCATGGACGACGACATCCGGGCCGCTGCGAAGGCCGTCCCGCAGTTCCAGGTGCAGTTCGCCGACGCGCAGCAGGACAACGCCAAGCAGGTCGCCGACGTCGAGAACTTCCTGACCCAGCAGATCGACCTGCTGATCATCAGCCCGAACGAGGCCACGCCGCTCACCGCCGTGGTGAAGAAGGCGTTCGACCGCGGCATCCCCGTCGTCGTGCTCGACCGGAAGGTCGACGGCGACTCGTACACGACCTTCATCGGCGCCGACAACACCGAGATCGGGCGGCAGGCCGGCAAGTTCATGGTGGAGAAGGTGCTGCCGGGCGGAGGCAAGATCGCCGAGATCCGCGGGCTCGCCGGCTCCACGCCCGCGCAGGAGCGCGCGGCCGGGTTCGCCGAGGCCATCAAGGGCAAGAACATCGAGGTCGTGGCCCAGGCCGACGGCGACTGGCTGCGGGAGAAGGGCCAGCAGCAGGCCGACGCCCTGCTCAAGGCGCACCCCGACATCCAGGCGATCTACGCGCACAACGACCCGATGGCCGAAGGTGCCTACCTCGCCGCGAAGGCGGCGGGCCTCGACCAGAAGCTCAAGTTCATCGGCATCGACGGCCTGCCCATCCCGTCCGGTGGCATGAAGGCCGTCGAGGCGGGCCGGCTCTCCGCCACCTTCGTCTACCCGACGGGCGGCAAGGAGGCCGTCGACGCCGCGAAGGCGCTGCTCGTCGACTGCGGGCAGGTGCAGAAGACCCAGACCCTGCAGACGAAGCTGATCACGCCCGAGAACGCGACGGCCGAGTACGCCAAGGCCAACCCGAGCTGAGGAACTACGCGAGTCGGGCCCATCCGGTGTGCGAGTCGGGGTGGGCCCGACTGCTGCCCGCGGCCTTCCAGGGCCGCAGCTTCTCCGGGTTGCGCACGGCCCAGATGCGTGTGATCCGGTCGTCCACGACGTCGAACGCCACCACCGTCACGGCGACGCCGTCCTGCAGGGCGACCAGGCCCGGCCGGCCGTTGACCGTTCGCTCCAGCAGCGTCGGATCCGGCATCCTCCGGGCGAACCCCATCAGGTACCGCACGATCCGCTCGGCGCCCACGAGCGGCCGCGGGACGGCGTTCACGACACCGCCACCATCGGCGATCCCCCTGACGTCGGGGTCGAGCAGGCCGATGAGGGCCTCGATGTCCTTGACCTCCCAGGCTCGCTTGAACGCCTTGACGACGCGGGCCTGCCGGGCCGTCGGGGCCGTGGAAGCCCGCGCGGACGAGATGCGGCGACGGGCCACGGACGCGAGCCGGCGACATGCCGCCGGGGTGCGGCCGACGATCTCCGCCACCTCGGTGAACGAATACCGGAAGACGTCGTGCAGGACGAAGGCGACACGTTCGGCCGGGGTCATCGTTTCGAGCACCACGAGGAAGGCCATGGTGACCGACTCGTCGAGGGTGATCCGGTCGGCCGGATCGGCGAAGCTGCCGAACCCCGGCCGACCGTTCCACTCGGCCCGTTCGGGCAGCGGCTCGGGAACCCATTCGCCCACGTAGCTCACCCGGCGGGCCCGCGCCGAGCCGAGCAGATCGAGGCAGATGCGGCCTGCGACCCGGGTCATCCAGGCCGCCGGGGACTCGATGGCGGCCCGGTCCTGCGGCGACAAGGCGTACCAGCGGGCGGACGTCTCCTGCACGACGTCCTCGGCCTCGGCCAGGGAGCCGAGGAGCCGGTAGGCGAGGTTGAGCAGCTGGCCATGCGCGCCCATGATCGCGAGCAGTGCCGGATCGTGCAGGGCCGGATCGTGCAGGGCCGGATCGTGCAGGGCCGGATCTGGCTGATCGTGCACTGCATCGGACTGGGTCGTCACGAGGGCTCCTTCGGTCGCACTCTCCAGTTAGACGGGAGAGGACGCCCGAGTGTGAGGTGACGTGCGTCACCTCACACTCCCGGTGCTGGTGTCGTCAGACCGGCAAGACCGTCCGACGCACACCACGAGAAGGGCAAACCGCCATGTCGACGACAGCGGAGCACACCGAACAGCAGTCCCGCCTGCCCAAGCCGGAGCAGTTCGACTCCGAACTGATAGCGATCTCCACGGCGATGGCCAAGTCGCTCCGCAACGACAAGATCCCGCGGGCGACCGTCGCGATGGTGCAGCTGCGCGCCGGGCAGATCGTCGGCAGCAGCTACCACACCGTTCACAAGACCGGCCTCCTGCGCAAAGCGGGGGCGACCGAGGACTGCATCGCGGCCGTGGCGGCCTGGCGTGACGCCCCCTACTTCACCGACGCCGAACGCGTCGCGCTGGAGCTGGTCGAGGCCGTGCTGACCGCGAACCCGACCGGCGAGCGGGTGCCCGACGAGCTGTTTGCGAAGGCGAGCGCCCACTACGACGTCGAAGCGATGTGGACGCTCGTCATGGCGATCGGGCAGATCTGCTACTTCATCCCGGTCGGGCTCATCGCGAGGCCGATCACCGGCCGGCCCATCGGGAAGAACTACAGCGACTGACCGGGCGCCCCCGACTCGCGCACGCGGTGGGCCCGACTCGCGCACGTGTGCGCCCCGACTCGCGTGTTCGTCAGCGGGTGGAGCTGGCGCGGGGGATGAGGTGGGCGGCGAGGGTGGTGCAGGTCGGGGGGCGGTGGGGGTCGGCGATGCGGGCCAGCAGCAGGCGCGCGGCGGCCTGACCCATCTCGCTCGCCGGCTGCGCCACCACGGAGAGCGGCGGGTCGACGAGCCCGGCCCACGCGGCGTCGTCGAACGCCACGACCCCGACGTCGCGGCCCGGGCGCAGACCCAGCTCGCGCAGCGCGTCGAGCACGCCGATGGCCATCGCGCTGTTCGCGACCAGCACGGCATCGGGGCGTCCCGGCTGCGCGAACAGCTCGATGGTCGCGGCGTGCGCACCGCCCGCCCGGTACTCGGTGCGCCGCACCAGCTCCAGCCCTCGGTGGACGGCGTCCTGGTAGCCGATGACCCGGTCGTCGGCCGTGCGCACCCCCGTGGGCCCGGAGATGCACGCGATCCGCTCGTAGCCTTCCTTCATCATGTGCTCGGTCGCGGAGAACGCGGCCTTGCGCGAGTCGACCAGCACCGAGTCGACCAGCACGGCGTCGCCCGTGCCCGCCGGCAGTGGCCGGTCGACCGCGACGACCGGGATTCCGTGCCCGGCGAGCACGTCGATGCCGGTCGTGCCGCCGCTGGGGGAGATGATCACCCCCGCGACCCGCTCCTGCAGCGCGACGGCGAGGTAGCGACGTTCCTTCTCCGCGTCCTCGTCCGAGTTGCACAGCACCACCGAGTAGCCGTCGGCGTGCGCGACGTCCTCGACACCGCGGGCGAGCGCGGTGAAGAACGGGTTCTCGACATCGGAGATGATCAAGGCCAGGACGGCCGTCTCCTGCCGGCGCAGGTTCCGGGCCGGCCCGTGCGGCTGGTAACCCAGTGCCTTCGCCGCCGCGGCGACGCGGGCCACCAGCTCCGGCGCGACCGTCGACTTGCCGTTGAGCGCCCGCGAGACCGTTGCCGTGGACACGCCAGCGCGCGCTGCGACGTCGCTGATCGTTGCCACGAGGGCAAGGATGCCAGCGAGAAATCGATTACTCAATCACGCGGTCGGGGTGAGAGTGCGGTGTACAGCGCCGGCGCCACACCGTGCACCCGGGCGGCGACCCCGAGCCACCGCGGCACGAACACCTCCGCCCGCCGCTTCCGCACGGCGGCGAGCGTCGCCGCGGCCACCCGCTCAGCCGTGACGGGCCGCGGGAACCGCCCTGCGTACGGGTGCGCACGTCCGTCGTGGAACGGCGTCGCGACGATCCCGGGCAGCACGGTCGTCACGCCGATCCCGGTCTCGACGCGCAACGCGTCGGCGAACCCGCGCAGCCCCGCCTTCGTCGCGGAGTACGCGGCCTCGTGCGCAACGCCGAGCGCCGCGATCGACGCGATGAACACGACGTGCCCGCCGCCGGCCACGAGCGTCGGCAGCAGCGCGCGCGTGAGCTGCAGGGGGGCCGTCAGGTTGACGGCGACCAGCTCCTCGACGGTCGCCGCGGCCGTCGCCTCCAGCGGGCCGGCCGCGCCGATGCCGGCGGAGTGCACGAGCAGCTGCGCCCAGCCGTCCGCCGCCGCGGTCACGGCCTCGACGCCGGCAGCGTCGCGCAGGTCGGCCACCAGCGTGCGGCCGCCGGTGCGCTCGCCGACCGCCGCGAGCCGGGCGGCGTCGCGCCCGGTCAGCAGCAGCGGGTGGCCGTCCGCGGCCAACGCGGCCGCGAGCGCGGCCCCGATCCCCGACGACGCCCCCGTGACGAGCGCGCGCATCAACCGGGAACGACCCGGCTGTGCTCGCCGGGGTGCTCGCCGGGGTGGCCGGCGTCGATCTCGTGCAGCAGCCTGCTCCCGCGCGCGGTGATCAGCGCGACCCCGCCGATCACGACGAGCGCCGCGAGGCACTGGCCCGCGAGCAGGGCAGGGGAGTTGTCGAGCCGCTCACCCAGCCAGCCGACACCGATGAGCACGGCGATCACCGGGTCGACGCTGGTGATGACCGCAACGGCGGGCGAGACCAGCCGGCCCTGCTGGAACGTGTTCTGGCTGAGCAGGAAGCCGATCGGGCCGATGATGCAGACCACGTACAGCACGGGGTGCTTGAACGGCTCGTCCCACCCGACGTGCAGCTGCCCGGTGACGACCTTCATCAACCCGGCCGTCACGCCGTAGATGATGCCCGTCGCGAGGGCCAGCGCGAGCACACGCGACGGGTGCCGCACCGCGGCGGCGTACCCGAGGCAGAGCGCCACCAGCACGGTGAGCGCGATCGCGAGCGGCAGACCGGACCCGCCGCCGATCAGGTCGATCCGCGTCTCGCCGGGATCGGCGACGGGCCGGGCGAGCAGCAGGAACGCCGAGAGCCCCGCTGCGCAGACCAGCGCGCCCAGCAGGATCAGCGGGTCGGGGCGACGGCGGGCCAGCAGCGCGGTGAAGCCGGCGGCGAACGCGACCCCGGTGACGAGCAGCGGCTGCACGACGGCGACGGGCCCGAACGCGAGCGCGACCAGCTGCATCACCAGCGCGACGATCGTGGCGAGCACCCCGAGCAACCACAGCGGGCGGCCGGTGAGCTGCACGAGCAGCCGAGGGCTCAGCGTCGGTGCGACCTCGACCTCCTTCGTCGCACGCTGCTGGGCGGCGCTGGCCAGCCCGAAACCTGCTGCGCCGAGCACAGCGGCGGGTACCGCGATCGTCATCGCCGTAGCCGCGTCCATGGCCCCCTGCCTCCCGTCCTACCCCGACTGCTCCGGCTTCACGGTATGCATACAGTTCAACGACGCTCCAAGTCGATCGACAATTCCCGCACGTTCGGGTACCAGCGCCGGGTCGACGGTGACGCCGATGCCGATCGTCGTGCCCCACTGCAGCGCCCCGACAGCGAGCCCGACTCCGTCGGCGAGCGGCAGCACCGGGTAGGCCTCGCGGATCAGCCCGCCCCTGACGTGCAGCGCGCGGCGGGAGCCCGGCATCACCGAGGCGATCATGTGGAAGAACCGCCGCCCGTAAATGCGGCGGACCAGCACGCGCTGCACCGGGCCGGGCAGCGTCCCGAGCACGCTCAGCACGGCCGCCGCGCCTTCGGGTTGCCCGCCCGCCGCGCCGGCGTCCAGCGCCGCCGCAACGTGCGCGACCCGCTCGGCGGCGGGCATCGGGCCGGTCGGCAGGTCGATCGAGATCGCGGCCGTCCGGTTGCCGTTCGCGCGGCTGCCGACCCCGGCCCGCGTGCGGGTGGTCATCGGGACCATCGCCCGGACCCGTGCGGTCCCGCGCTCGGCGAGCAGGCCGTGCAAGGTGTCGGCGACGACCGCCAGCAGCAAGACGGTCGTGCCGACGCCGTGTGCGCGCGCCGCCGCCCGCACCGCGGCACCGTCGAGCGCGACGCTGATGTGCTCGTGCGGACCCGACCCGGCTCCGGTCAGGGGGGACCGGCCGGCCGGTCCGGCCAGCGCGAGGCTCGTGATCCCGCGGACGACGGGCCACCACCGCCGGCCGACCGTGGTGACAGGGGACGACGACGCCGGCTGCGGGGACCCGTCGGTGAGCAGCCGGATCAGCGCGTCGGTGACGGCGAGCCCGTCGCCGAGGGTGTGGTGCACCTTCGCCAGCACGGCCACCCGGCCGGCGGCGCGGTCCTGCGCGACCTGCAGCTCCCACCCCGTCCGCGCCGGGTCCGCCTGGCGGGAGAAGAACTGCGTGACGGCCTCGTCCCAGCTCAGCGACGGACCGATCGCGACGACATCGGGCCGGACGTGCCGCGCGGGCTCCGGGTCGGCCTCGACCCACCGCAGCGGGCGGCCGAACCGGGCGGGCGCGAGCCGCCTGCGCAGCAGCGGGATGCCGGGGCCCCGCTCGCGCACCAGCGCGGCGAGGTGGGCGGGCCAGTCGTCGCGGCCGTCCGGGTCGTCGATGACGATCCGCGCGCCGACCTGCTGCGGCACCTGCGGGGTCTCGGCGTGCAGGAACAGCGCGTCCTGCGCGCGCACCCGTTCCGTTGCGGCCCGCCGGGGGAGCGCAGCGAGCTCCCGCACGTCGGATGCGAGATCGCCGGCCTCCAGCCGAGCGGTGAGTTCGCGGGTGACCCGCTCCCGCTCGGCTGGGTCGTGCAGCGCGCCGACGGCACCGGTCAGGTCGGCCGGACGCGGGCAGATCCGGGCCAGCCCGGCGGCGGCGAGCACCTCGGCGTTGGCCCGCCCGTGCCCGGGGATCGGCGCGACGAGCAGCAGCGGCCGGGCGCAGGCGAGCGCCTCCAGCGCGGTGGCGCCGCCCGCGTTGGTCACGACGACGTCGCACTCCCGGGTCACGACGGCCGGGTCGGCCACCCAGTCGCGCACGTCCAGCGCCGTGCCGCGCGGGTGCGTCGCGGCGAGCCGCTCGAGCCTGCGCAGCAGCGCAGGGACGCGCCCGCAGCTGACCAGCACGGTCGCGCCGGCGTCGAGCACGGCGGCGCAGACCGCGGCGACGTCGCCGAACGCGAGCGAGCCGCACGAGACGTAGACCAGCAGCTCGCCGCGCGCCGCCGTACGCCCGGGTGGCCGGAACGCCTCGACGACGGGCAGCGCAGCCACCCGCACCGCGGCGCCCGGCGCGGCCTTCGCCAGCAGCCGAGCCCCCTCCGGCGTCGAGACGAGGTGCATGTCGAGCGCCGGATCGGCCCAGAGCGGGTGCGGCGCGGGATCCGCGACGAGCGCGACCGTCGTCGCCGGCAACCGGCCGCGGCGGCGCAGCCACGCCAGCCCGGTGATCCCTTCCGGGAACGTCGCGACGACCAGGTCGGCGCTGTCGAGCATGGGGGCCAACGCGGGGGCGAGCCCACGCGCGCTCCACGCCCCGATCACCGCGCGCGTGCCGGCGCGGAACGGCAGGACGTGCCACAGCAGCCAGAAGTACAGCTCGTACAGCCACGGCAGGTACCGCACGCAACCCGCGTAGATCGCGCGGAACACCGGACCGGTGCCGCGGCCCATCCCGGCGAGCGTCTCGACCTGCCGTACCTCGATGCCGGGCCATACCGCCCGCGCCCGCTCCTCCACGGCCCGCGCCGCGGCGTGGTGCCCGGCCCCGATGCTGCCGCTGACCAGCACGATCCGCCGCGGTCGCGCGCAGTGGGGTTGGGCACTGTCGGCCGGGGTCATGCCCCGTGCAACGGACACGGTGCTGCTCACGTCACTCCTCCATCACCCAGCAGTGATCGATGAGCGGGGCTAGCGTGGGAGAAGTGGACGAATCCGGCACCGCGATACGTCGTGTGCTCGTGCTCTCCGCGCCGGTCGGCGAGGGCCACGTCGCCGCCGCGCGGGCGCTCGCCGGGCGGATGCGCGCGCTGTGGCCCGACGCGCAGGTCGTCGAGGTCGAGACCACCGGTGTCGGTGGTGGCTGGCGCGACCCGCTGCTGCGCGTCTCCTACGCCGCGACGATGCGCTTCGCGCCCGGCCTCTACGGGTTCGCCTACGACACGCTCGCCGAGCACCCGCGGGTCGCGGCGGTGTTCAAGGAGCTGTCGGCGGGCAGCCTCGGCCGATCGCTGCAGCCGCTGCTCGATTACGCGCAGCCCGACCTCGTCGTCTCCACCTACCCGATGACGTCGGGCGGGCTGGCGTGGCTGCGCCGCCACGGGCACCTGCCCGGCCGCGCCGTCGCCGTCGTCACCGATGCCGCCGTGCACCCGTTCTGGCTGTGGCCCGAGCTGGACGAGACCTGGACCTTGCTGCCGCAGTCGCAGCGCCAGGCCCTCGCCCTCGCCCCCGACGCGGACGTGCGGGTCGCGCCCGGTGCGGTCGATCGCCGCTTCCGGCCGGGCGACCAGGCCGCGGCCCGCGCCGACCTCGGCCTGCGCGCCGACGCGTTCGTCGTGCTCGTGACCGGCGGCTCGCTCGGGTTCGGCGGGCTGGAGGAGCGGGTCGACGCCGTGCTCGCCGGCGGTGCCGGGGTGCAGGTCGTCGTGCTGTGCGGGCGCAACGAGCGGCTGCGCGGGCGGCTGCTCGGGCGGGGTCTGCCGGCCGGGCGGCTCACCGTGCGGGGCTGGACAGAGCGGGTCGCCGAGGAGATCACGGCGGCCGACGTCGTCGTGACCACGGCGGGCGGGATGCTCGCGACGGAGGCGCTCGCCGTGGGGCGGCCGGTGCTGTTCGCGGCGCCCATCCCCGGGCACGGGAAGGCGGGCGCCGAGCTGACGGCGGCCGCGGGTCTCGCCGCGGTCTGCGACACCGCGAGCGACGTGACGGCCACCGTGCGGCGGCTGGCGGAGCACCCGGAGGAGCTGGTGGCGCTCGCCGAGCGGGCGGCCGAGTTCGGCCGGGCCGACCTCGACGCGGAGCTGGCCGAGCTGGCGATCAGAACCAGTGCTCAGGGCAGCGCCAAGAGCAGGGCTCAAGCAGGTGCGGGCGCCCCGATGCGCAGCCGGATGCCGTGGCCGGCGAGCGCGCGGCGGAACCACCACAGCGACGTCCCGATGCCCAGCGCGACCACCGAGTACGAGCCGGCCGTCGACACCATCAGGTAGTCGCCGACGGTCTGGGTGGCCAGCACGACGATCGTGACGGCGCCGTTGATCGTGAACACCGCCGCCCACAGGAGCGACACCCGCCGGAAGAACGCCTCCACACCCGGGTGCCCGGTGAGGGCGGGCGGGAAGGCGCAGAAGTCGTCGGCGAGCTTGGCCAGCAGCGGGCGCTTGAGCCCGAGCGTGGCCAGCAGTGCGAGCGCGAACACGAAGTTCTGCACGGTCGGCTGCAGGAAGTACAGGAACGCGCTGCCCGTGAAGAGGCCCACGAGCGTCCGCGCGAGCAGCAGCAGGATGCTGATCACCAGGATCGCGGGCACGTGCTCGCGCATCACCACCCGCCGCAGGATCGCCAGCGCCTGCCAGCCCAGCGCGGCGTAGAGCCCGGCGTCGAAGCCGACGTACGTGAACACCACCCAGAACACCAGAAGGGGGGCCAATGTCGACTCGCACAGCGGACGAACCGCGTGCCGGAGCAACGATCCGATGGGCGGAAGGTGGATCGTGCTCCGGTGGTCCATGCGGTCGGGGTACCTCTCCTGGGGGAGTCAGGGTGGAGGAAGTGTACTGACCCCGATAACGCGGAGATAACGGCATGGGCATCCGGTTTGTCCGGCGCTTCGTGCGGGGTTTCTGCCGGATCAGGAGCCGACGGCTGCTCTGATCGTCTGGCGCAGCGACCCGACCGTCGCGAACACCGCCGACGGCTCGTAGCCGCAGTGCGCCATGCAGTTCGCGCACCGCTCGTCCTTGCCCCGCCCGAACGCGTCCCAGTCGGTCTCCTCGATCAGCTCCTTGTACGTCGAGACGTACCCGTCGTCGAGCAGGTAGCAGGGCCGCTGCCAGCCCAGCAACGAGTACGACGGGATCGCCCACGCGGTGCAGGCGAGATCGAGCTTCCCCTCCAGGAAGTCGAGGAAGACCGGCGAATGGTTGAGCCGCCACCTCCGGCGGCGGCCGCCGCTGAACGCCTTGCGGAACAGCTCGCGGGTCTGCTCGACGCCGAGCCAGTGCTCCTGGTCGGGCGCTCGCTCGTAGGCGTAGGCGGGCGAGATCTGCATGTTGTCGATGCCGAGCTCGTCGTTGAGGTAGTCGAGGACGTCGATCACGTCCTGCGGGGTGTCGGTGTCGAAGAACGTGGTGTTGGTGTTGACCCGGAAGCCCTGCGCCTTGGCCAGCCGGATCGCGTCGACGGCCTGGTCGAACACCCCTTCCTTGGCGACGGAGGCGTCGTGCCGGGCCCGCAGGCCGTCGATGTGCACCATCCAGGCGAAGTTGCGGTGCGGTGCGAAGCGGTGCAGGTGCTTGGGCAGCAGCACCGCGTTCGTGCACAGGAAGACGATCTTGCCGCGGTCCAGCAGCTGCCGCACGATCTCGTCGATCTCCTTGTGCATCAGCGGCTCGCCGCCGGCGATCGACACCATCGGCGCGCCGCTCTCCTCGATCGCGGCAACCGCCTGCTCCACCGGCATCCGCTGCTTGAGCAGGTGCGCGGGTTGCGCGATCTTGCCGCAGCCCGCGCACTTGAGGTTGCAGGCGAACAGCGGCTCCAGCTCGACGAGCAGCGGGAACTTCTCCACCTTGTTGAACTTCTGCTTGGCAAGGTAGGCCGCGAGTCGGATCGACTGGCGCAGCGGCATCGCCATGGTCAGCTCACTTCCTTGGGAAGGGTGAAAACGACGTCCTCGGTGCCGGTGGTGATCGTCTCGACGGTCACCGGCCCGAGTGCGGAGAGGAACGCCACCACGTCGTCGACGAGGTGACCGGGCGCGGACGCGCCGGCGCTGATCCCGATGCGGGAGGCGCCGACCAGCCAGCCCAGCTCGATCTCGCCGGCGTCCTCGACGAGGTGCGCGCGGGCCCCGCAGCGGATGGCGACCTCTGCCAGCCGCAGCGAGTTGGACGAGTTCGGCGAGCCGACGACCAGCACGAGCTCGCTCTCGCGCGCGACGGCCGTGACCGCGCGCTGCCGGTTGGTGGTGGCGTAGCAGATGTCGTCGCTGCGCGGCCCGGTGATCGCGGGAAACCGCTCGCGCAGCACGCCCGCGATCTCCTGCGCCTCGTCGACGGCGAGCGTCGTCTGCATCGCGTAGGCGACGCGGCTCGGGTCTCCCGGGCGCACCGCGGCCGCAGCGGCGGCGTCCTCGACGACAACCACCTCGCCGGGTGCCTCGCCGACGGTGCCCTGCACCTCCTCGTGGTCGGCGTGCCCGATGAGCAGCACGGTCGCCCCGCGGGCGGTGTGCCGGCGGACCTCGGAGTGCACCTTCGCGACCAGCGGGCACGTCGCGTCGACCACCGCGAGGTCGCGGTCGCGGGCCTGCTCCCGGACCGCGGGCGCGACCCCGTGCGCGGCGAGCACGACCCGGGAACCCGGCGGCACCTCGTCGAGCTCCTGGACGAAGACCGCGCCACGGCGCTCCAGCTCCCGCACCACGTGGGTGTTGTGCACGATCTGGCGGCGCACGTAGACGGGCGCGCCGAAGCGCTCCAGCGCGCGGTCGACGGTGTTGATGGCCCGCTCGACGCCCGCGCAGAACGCGCGGGGCTCGGCGAGGCGGACGTGCCGCGGACCGGACGCGGCGAGCCAGGTGCGCAACGCGGGCGCTGCTCGGCGCAGGCTGCGCAGCGCGCGGGCGCCCCGCACGGCGGTCCCCGGCCGCAACAACGGCGCGGACGGGGTGTCCACCACGGCCCTGACCACGGCGAACGGCCCGCCGGCCGCGGCGGGCGCGAGCCACGCCGACTCCATGTCCACCGCGATCGCACCGGTCGCGGCGAGCGCCGCGCGCCAGGCTCCGTCGACCGTGATCGGCATGCAGACCAGCGGCCCGACGTGCACCGTCAGCCCCAGCCGCCGCAGTGCGGCCGCCAGCGCATCCGCGGTCGGCACGGGCACCGGCGGCTGCCCGACCGCGCGCACCTCCGAGGCGACGACCAGATCCCCCGGCTCGATCCCCGGCACCAACGCGCCACCGACGCCGGCGACGAGCACGGCCCGCGGCCCGCCGGCGCCGAGCCGGGCGGCGGCTGCGGCCGACCACGCGGGCCCGAACCCCGTCCGCACAACGTCGACCTCGCCGCCCGCCCCGTCCCTGGCCTCGCGCCCCGCCCCGCCCCCCGGCGCCGGCCGGGTGAGGGCAGGAAAGCCACTTTCCTGCCCTGTGAGGGCCGGAAAGTGGCTTTCCTGCCCTCCCGGGACCACGGCGCGGCTTCCCCGGGACACGCCGCGGAGGGCGGCGCGCTCCACCCCGAGCGGGGTGCACAGCACCGGCCGGTTCACCCTGCGCCGGTTCATGCTGCGCCAGTTCCTTCTGGGTGCCCGTGGACGTATCGGCCGAGCGCGGAGATCGGGAAGACCATCCGGTACAGGTGGTAGTTGATGTAGAACGCGCCGGGGAAGCCGGTGCCGGTGTAGAGCGGCTCGTCCCAGGAGCCGTCCTCCTGCTGGGTTCGCCCCAGCCACGCCACCCCGCGCTCCACCGCGTCCGACCGCTCCCCGGCGGCGAGCAGCGCCAGCAGCGCCCACGCCGTCTGCGACGCGGTCGACGCGCCCCGGCCGATCCAGGCCGGGTCGGCGTAGGAGCGCAGGTCCTCGCCCCAGCCGCCGTCCGGGTTCTGGTGGCGCTCCAGCCAGTCGACGGCGGCGCGGATCGCCGGCGCCGCCGCCGGGACACCCGCCGCAACCAGCGCGGGCACCACCCCGCCCGTGCCGTAGACGTGGTTGGCGCCCCACCGGCCGAACCACGACCCGTCCCGCTCCTGCGCCGCCAGCAGCCACCGGACACCGCGCCGGCAGGCCTGCGAGTCGGCCCGGCCCTCGGCGGCGAGCATCTCGACCATGTGCGCGGTGACGTCGGCCGACGGCGGGTCGATCACGGCGCCGAAGTCGCAGAACGGCAGCTTGGTGATCAGCTCCCGGGTGTTGTCGGCGTCGAAGGCGCCCCAGCCGCCGTCGAGCGACTGCATCCCGGTGCTCCACGCGATCCCGCGCTCGACGGCGGCCCGCATCCGGTCCGGATCCGGGTGCTCGACGCGGCGCAGTGCGAGCACCACCTCCGCGGTGTCGTCGGTGTCGGGGTAGCCGTCGTTCTCGAACTCGAACGCCCACCCGCCCGGCGCGAGGTCGGGCCGCCGCACCGCCCAGTCGCCCGTCGTCGTGATCTCCTCGTCGAGCATCCACCCGGCGGCCCGGACCACGTCGGGGTCGTCCGCCGCCACCCCGGCGTCGAGCAGTGCGGTGACGGCCAGGCAGGTGTCCCACACCGGCGACTGGCAGGCCTCCAGCCTGCGCACCCGCCCGTCGGGGGTGTCCTCGTGGACGAGGAACCCGTCGAGGCCGCGGATGCCGGCGCGCATCGCGGGGTGGTCGAGCGGATAGCCGAGCAGGTGCAGCGCCATCAGCGAGTACACCCACGGCGGCTGGATGCCGCCCCACGACCCGTCGGCCTCCTGTCGCGCGATGATCCACTCCGCGGCCCGGCGCATCGCGAGGCGGCGCAGCGGCCGGATCGGCGTGCGCGAGTAGCGGTGCAGCACGGCGTCGAGCCGCTGGAACGCGCCCGCCCAGCTCAGCAGCGGCGCCTTCGGCCGGGCGGGCGGGTTGCCGCGCAGCTCGTCCACCCCGAACGGCAGCGGTCTGGCCGGGCGCAGCGTCGCCACGACGGTGAGCGGCACGACGGTCTGGCGGGCCCAGCACGCCCAGTCGTAGATGTTCAGCGGGAACCAGTGCGGCAGGAAGATCAACTCCGGTGGCATGTCCGGCAGGTCGTCCCACGACCACAGCCCGAACAGCGCCAGCCAGATCCGGGTGAACACCCTGGTCCGCTCGATGCCGCCCCAGGCGAGGACGTACCGGGTGGCGCGGCGCATGTGCTCGGCGCCGGGGTCGTCGCCGGCCAGTCGCAGCGCCACCCACGCCTCCACGGTGGTGGAGAGGTCGGCCGGCCCGCCGTGGAAGTTCGCCCACGTGCCGTCCTCGCGCTGCTGCGAGCGGATCCAGCGGGCGGCCTCCTGCGTCTCCTGCTCGGTGCGGATGCCGAGGAACTCCCGCAGCAGCAGGTCCTCGGCGTCCATCGTCACGTTCGTCTCCAGCTCGCCCTTCCACCAGCCCTGCTCGTGCTGCTGGGCGCGCAGGTGCGCGACGGCGGCCTCCAGCACCTCGGGCGTCGACCGGCGGGTGCCGGTTTCCGGAGCGGTGAGGGTCATTCAGAACTCCCGTTCGGTGAGGTACCGGCCGAGCGCCACGAGCTCGGTGCGGACGTTCGCCGGCACCTCGACGCCGGCCAGTGCCTTCTCGGCCAGCGCCATGCGGCGTCGCGCCTCGGCGGCCGCCCAGTCGCGCCCGCCGCCCTGCTCGACGAGCGCTGCGGCGCGCCGCAGCTCGGCCTCCCCGTCCGGCCCGGGACTCGCGAGCCACGCGGCCAGCTCCCGGCCCGTCGACCCACCGTGGTGCAGCGCGTACGTGACGGGCAGCGACTTCTTGCGCGACCGGAGGTCGGAGAGCACCGGCTTGCCGGTGACGGACGGATCGCCCCAGATCCCGAGCAGGTCGTCGACCAGCTGGAACGCCGCACCGACCTCGGCGCCGAACGCCCGCAGCGCCGCGGTCAGCTCCCGGCCGCCGCCGGCGAGCACGGCGCCGATCTCGGCACTCGCGGCCAGCAGCGCGCCCGTCTTGCCCGCCGCCATCACCAGGCACTCCTCGACCCCGACGTCGGCGCGCTGCTCGAAGGCGATGTCCAGGGCCTGGCCCCGGATCAGGTCGCGGGTCGTCACGGTGATCAGCCGGGCGGCCTCCGCGGCTTCGGGGGAGGGCACGTCGAGCAGCACCTCGACGGCCAGCGCGAGCAGTGCGTCGCCGGAGAGGATCGCGGCCGGCGCACCCCAGTGCGCCCACACGGTGCGCCGGTGGCGGCGTTCGGTGTCGCCGTCCATCAGGTCGTCGTGCAGGAGGGAGAAGTTGTGCACCAGCTCGACGGCGACCGCGCCGGGCAGGCCGACGGTGGCCGGCGCGCCCGCGGCGCTCGCCGAGAGCAGCGCCAGCGCGGGCCGCACCGCCTTGCCCCCACCCTTCTCACCGCCTGCGCCCGGCGACCCGTCCAGCTCGGTCCAGCCGAGGTGGTAGCGGGCCTGGATGCGGGTGTCGCCGTCGAGGCGGGCGACGGCAGCCTGCAGCGCTGGGGTGACGAGCTCGCGGGTGCGGCGCAATATGCCCGGCGCCGTGTCCGGTGGTGCCGGCCGGGTGAGCGTGGTCATGCTGCTGCCTCCTCCGCGATCGGTTCACGATCGGAGAGCACGGCGTCGGCGGCGGCGTTCCCGCTGCGTACAGCGCCCTCCATGGTTGCCGGCCACCCGGTTGCGGTCCACGCGCCCGCGACGGCGAGACCGGGCAGCCGGGTGCGGGACGGTGGTCGCAGCGCCGCCGAGCCGGGTGCGGCGCGGAACGTGGCGTGCGGTTCGCGGGTGACGAACGTGTCGAGCACGCGGGCGTCGCGGGCCGCAGGCAGCAGCGCGGCGAGCGCGGGGACGATCCGTTCGCGCAGCTCCGCGGCCTGCATGCCGATCACGTCGTCGGCCGCGGAGAGCGACACCGCAAGGTACTGCGCGGGCGCGGGGAACACCCGATGCAGACCGGACGCCGCTGTGCGGTCGAAGACCCACTGCACCGGCGTGCCCACCCCGGCCGCGAACGGCGTGTCGAGCACCGGCCGGTCGTAGACGACGTGCACGTTCACGATCGGCGCGCTGCCCAGCCGCCGCGCCCAGCCGGTCGGGAGGTCGAGCGCGTCCTGCGGGAGCAGCCGGTCGGCAGCGGCCGGTGGCACGGCGCTGACCAGCCGGTCCAGCACGATCGTCGCCTCCATGCCCCGCTGGTCCGTGGCGAGCCGCCACCCGGTTGCGGTCGTGTCGATCCCGGTCGCCTTCGTGTTCGTGCGGACGTCCACCCCCGCGTTCCGCAGCGCCAGCAGCGCGGCGTCGCCGTGCACGTCGCCGAGCGGGACGCGGGCCCAGCCGATGTCGCCCGCCCGGGTGTCGGTGAGCAGCCCGAGCTGGAACACCGTCGCCGCCAGCGCGAGGGATGCGTCCTGCGCGCGGGCGTTGAGCGTGGCGATGCCGACGAGGTCCCACAGCGCGTCGACGGCCGGCCGCGACTGGCGGTGCGCGGCGAGCCAGACGCCGAAGCTGCTGCCGTCGGCCGTGGCTGGGTCGACGCCGCGCAGCGCGAGCGCCGCCAGCGGGAGCCGCAGGCGGGCGGCCAGCGGGAGCGCCCGGTAGCGCAGCAGGGCCGCGGCCAGGTGCAACGGTGCCGGGAGGTCGGATCGGCGCAGCCGGGCAGGGCGGGCGCCGGGGGAGTGCACGGGGATGTCGAGCCGGTCCTGCAGTCGCACCCGGTCGCCGGCGCCGATGCGCTCGAGGAACGCGATGTACTCGGTGCAGCAGCGCAGGAACACGTGCTGGCCGGTGTCGACGTCCAGCTCGCCGCCGTCGTAGGCGCGTCGGAACGACGACGCCAGCCCGCCCAGCCGCGGCCGTCCCTCCACCAGCGTGACGGCATGCCCGGCATCGGCGCAGCGCAACGCGGCCGCGATCCCGGCGAGCCCGCCGCCGACCACCCCGACCCGCAGGCTCATCAGCGGGTGGCTCCCGTCCCGGTGAGCGCGCGGGTGGCGACCGCGGCCTTCTGCCAGCCCGTGAGGGAGCGGCGCTGGTGGTACACCGACGGCGGATCGGCGGCGATGTCGTCGAGCAGCTTGCGGTAGATCCCGGCCATCGCGGTGGCGCACGCGGCGCTGCGGCGGTCGAGCAGCGGGATCAGTCGCAGCCCGTCCGCGTACCACGTGCGGGCGCGTTCGGCGCTGTACGCGATCAGCTCGGCGAGGCCACCGCGCTTGTCGATCAGCACGTCGTGCTCGTCGAGCGCCAGCTCCACGCCGAACCGTTCGAGGTCCTGCGCAGGCAGGTAGATGCGGCCGTTCTGCAGGTCCTCGCGGATGTCGCGCAGGATGTTCGTCTGCTGCAGCGCGATCCCGAGCGCGTCGGCGAAATGCGCGGCGTCGGGGTGGGGGCGCGCGCCGAAGATCCCGAGGCACAGCCGGCCCACCGAACCGGCGACGCACCGGCAGTACCCGACCAGATCGTCGAACGTCCCGTAGAACGGCGCGATCGGCAGTTCGGTGCGGGCGTCCATGCGGACGTCGGCCGCGACGCCGTCGACCAGCTCGTCGAACGCGTCGAGCGGGATGGGAAATCGGGCGGCCGCGTCAGCCACCCCGACCAGCACCGGATCGGACGGGTCGGCGGGGCGGCGCAGCGACTCCCGCACCCGTTCGAGCGCGGCCAGCTTCTCGTCGTGCGCCTGCAGTGTCCCGTCGCCGATGTCGTCGATCCGGCGCGCCAGCGCGTACACGGCGCAGAGCGCCGCGCGCTTCTCCTTCGGCAGCAGCCGGATCCCGTAGTAGAAGTTGCGGGCCTCCCGCCGGGTGATGGCCTCGCACGTGGCGTAGGCCTCCCCGAGCGGGGTGCTGGCCTGGGTCATCGGCGCCTCCCGGGCGATCGCCTGATCAGTTCTCGCGCCAGTTGTTCGGCCGCGTGGCGGGCGACGTCGCGGCGCAGCGCCGGCGGGCTGCCGGCCATGACGTCGCCGCCGCAGCGGCGCAATGCGTCGGCGGCCGCACGACCACCGGCGACGTAGCCGGCGACGGCAACCCGCGCCCAGCCGCGCAGCCGGCCCACCACGGCGGCGCCCGCGTCGAGCATTGCGACGGCGCGGTCGGTCTCGTGCAGGACGAGCCTGCGCAGCGCGGGCGACGTCACCGGCGAGGTCAGGTCGGAGTCGCTGACGCCGAAGTCGGCGAGGTCGTCCGCAGGCAGGTAGACGCGCCCGCGCGCCCGGTCCTCGGCGACGTCCTGCCAGTGCTCCAGCAGCTGCAAGGCGGCACAGACGAGGTCGCTCTCGCGCAGCACAGCGGGGGAGTCGGGCACCTCGAACGTCGCGAGCACGAGCCGGCCGATCGGTTCGGCGGACAGCGCGCAGTAGCCGAGCAGCTCGTCCCACGTGGGGTACGCCGTGACCTGCTGATCCTGCAGGTTCGCCGCGACCAGCCGCTCGAACGCGGGGTGCGGCAGCGGGCAGCCGGCGAGCACCGGGACGAGCGCGCGGCCCACGGTCGACTCCGGCCGGCCGCCGTCCCACGCGAGCGCGAGGTCGGCGTCGAACGCCTCCAACGCCGCGATCCGGTCGGCTGGTGCCAGGTCGCCCTCGTCGCCGATGTCGTCGATCACCCGCACGACGTCGTAGATCGCGCGCAGGCGCGTGCGATACCGGGCGGGGAGCACGCGCATCGCGACCGGGAAGTTCTCCGAACGTTCCGCGCCGCGCAGCCGGACCTCCCCGGTGGCCCCCCCAGCACCCATGCAACCGATGCTGCTCCTGTTGCGCAGTGGATCTCTGCGCATCTGCGGTTAGTTCTGTGGAGTGAGAGTTGTCAATTCCGTACAACTCGGGTGCCATTCGTCGCCCGGTAGGCGTAGGAAACTCGTGTGGACGCTCCGGAACCGTCCCTGCACGCTCTGGTCACCGTTCTTGCCGAACGGCTCCCGGATCTGCTCGACGACGTATGTGCCGCCCTGGACGTGAACTGGCCCGACTACGCGTGGTTCCTCACCGAGAACCGGCTGCAGGTGAGCCTCGCCGTGGAACCCGTGCTGAAGCGGCTCGTGCTGCTGGCCGGCGAGGACGGCGACATCACGGGCGACGTCAGCGAGGCGGAGCACGAGCTGTTCGAGCAGATCGGGCGGATGCAATGGCGCCACGGCAAGGAGCTCACCGCGCTGCTCTCGGCCTACCAGGCGGGCGCGCGGGTGTTCTGGCACCACGTCTCGACGGTCGCCGTCGAGGCCGGGGTGCCGCCGCGGACGATCGCGGCGCTGGCCGAGGCCGTCTTCGCGTTCGTCGACACCTTGTCCTCCTCGTCGGCGCGCGGGTTCGTGCTCGAGCAGTCGGAGGCGGCCGCGACGCGCGAGCGGCTGCGCGAGGAGCTGGTCGGGCTGCTGCTCTCCGATCGGGCCGACCACGCCGCCGTCGCCGCCGCGGCCGAGCGCGCGGAGTGGCCGGTGCCCGACGAGGTCGCCGTCGTGCTGGTGGATCCGGAGCACCCGTCCGCGCTGCAGGTGCTGGCCCGGCTGCCCTCGACGCACCTGGTGTTCAACCGGTCGCCGCTGCTCGGGGCGATCATGCCGTGGCCGTCGCGGCCCGGGCGCCGGCAGCAGGTCGTCGCGGCGCTGAACGGCGTCCCGGCTGTGATCGGGCTGCCCGTCTCACCCGACCGGCTGCCCGCCAGCATGCGCATCGCGGAGACGGCCGCCCGGCTGCAGCACGACGGCGTGATCGCGGGCGACCCGCTCGTCGCCGACGAGCACCTCGACGCGATCATCGTGCACCGCGACGCGTGGCTGCTCGACACGCTGCGCCGGGAGGTGCTCCGGCCGCTCGCCGGGACGTCGGCGGGGTCGCGGGAGCGGCTGAGCGAGACCCTCGTCTCGTGGCTGTGGCACATGGGCGACCGCCGGGCCGTCGCGGCGCAGCTGCACGTGCACCCGCAGACCGTCCGCTACCGCCTCGCGAAGCTGCACGAGCTGTTCGGGGAGAGCCTCGACGACCCCGCCACCCGCGCCCGGCTGGTGCTCGCACTGGGCTGGGGCGAACCGCGGCGCCCCCACTGACCCGAATCTCCCCACCGTTTTGTGCACTTGCGCGCCCGCAGAGCGCGCAGATGCACAAAACGGTGGGGAAGTTCGTTACGCGACCTGCTCCGACGGCTTGTTCGTGATCTTGCGCAGCGCGGTGAGCGCGCGGTGCTGCGTGACCCGCACGGCGCCGGCCGTCGAGCCGACAGCCTCGGCCGTCTCCTCCGCCGAGAGCCCGACGACCACCCGCAGCAGCAGGACCTCGCGCTGGCGCGAGGGGAGCGTGTCGAGCAGCTTCCCCAGCAGCTCCGACTCCTCGCCGCGCAGCGCGTGCTGCGCGGGGCCCTCCGCGACGTCGGTCGAGTCGGGGATGTCGGCGACGGCGTCGGCCCGGTTGCGGGCGAACGACCGGTGCGCGTCGCCGACCTTGTGCGCCGCGATGCCGTGGACGAACGCGAGGAACGGGCGGCCCTGCGAGCGGTACTTCGGCAGGGCACGCCACACCGCGAGGCACACCTCCTGCGCGATGTCGTCGACGGCGACGATGCTTGCGGACCGGCCGAGCCTGGCACGGCAGTACCGGACGACGAGCGGCCGGATGATCGTCAGCAGCCGCCCCACGGCCTCCCGGTCGCCCCCCAGCGCCCGAACGACCAGCTCGTCCGAAACCTCGTTCTCAGTCACGTCCACCCCCTCTGCACCTCTTCATCGCACGGCATCCGCGGCGGTTCCACCTCCGGCCGATCCCCCATGCCGACCCCGAACCGCAACCCTGGAAGCCAAACCCAGGTTGCCTGAGGGCAGCCTGAAGGCGCCCAACAGATCTTCAGGAAACCCTCAGGACCGGCGCCCGGAAACGAACTTTCGGACGATCCGCTGCGACTTTCGGCCGGTATGGAGCGGGCCGTCAGGCTGGTGGCGACACGAACGGGGGAGGCCCGAGGGCCCCGACCGGAGGGGCTTCACCCTCATGCCGCGCCACCTGGACCAGCGTGTGCTGGCCGGTGCAGCCCTGTGCAAGCCTGGACGTTCCGCGGTCGCGGGTGAGTACGTTCGGGTTGCCGTGAGCACAAAGCCGCTGGTCGGGCTGCGGGTCGAACCACGCTCCCGTCGGCAGCTGGACGACCCCGCGACGGATCCCGTCGGTCACCCGGGCCCCCGCGAGGCAGGCGCCGCGGTCGTTGAAGATCCGCACGACGTCGCCCTCGGCGATGCCGCGCTCCGCGGCGTCGACGGTGTGCATCGTCACAGCCTCGCGTCCGGCGATTTTGTGCCGTTGGCTTTCCGCCCCGGCGTCGAGCTGGCTGTGCAGCCGCCCGCGCGGCTGGTTGGCGATCAGATGCAGCGGCCAGGTGGCGGCGAGCGGGGAGCCCAGCCACTCCTCGGGCTCCAGCCACACCGGGTGGCCGGGGCAGTCGGCGTAGCCGAACCCGGCGATGACCTGGGAGAACAGTTCGATGCGCCCGCTGGGGGTCGCGAGCGGGTGCCCCTCGGGGTCGGTGCGGAACTCCTGGAGGAACGTCCGGTTCTGTGGTCGGGCCGGGAGCGGGAGCAGCTCGCCCGACCAGAACGACGCGAAGTCGGGGAGGTCCTGCCCGATCCGCGGCGCGGTCGCCGCGGCCCATTGCGTGTAGAGGCGCTCGACCCACTCCTGCGCGGTGCGGCCCTCGGTGAACTCCTTCTCGACGCCGAGAACGGCGGCCAGCTCGCTGAGCACCGCGTAGTCGTCGCGGGCCTGCCCGAGCGGCTCGACCACCCGGTGCATCGGCACGAGGTGCCGGTCGGCGCGGGCAGCGCCGATGTCGGAGCGCTCCAGCGGCGTCGTGACCGGCACGACGATGTCGGCGTGTTTCGCCATGGCCGTCCAGAACGGCTCGTGCACGACCACCGTGTCGACGTTCGCGAGCGCCGAGCGCAGCCGGTAGAGGTCCTGGTGGTGGTGGAACGGGTTGCCGCCCGCCCAGTAGACGAGCCCGATGTCGGGGTAGCGCAGCGTCGCGCCGTTGTACTCGAACTCGTCGCCGGGGTGCAGCAGCATGTCCGACACCCGCGCGACCGGGATGAACTCGGACACCGGGTTCATGCCTTGCGCGAGCGTCGGCACCGGGATGCCGGCGCCGCGCGTCCCGACGTCGCCCATCGAGCCGTAGCCGTGGCCGAACCCGCGGCCGGGCAACCCGATCTGGCCGAGCATCGCGGCCAGCGCGATCCCGGCCCACGGCGCCTGCTCGCCGTGCTCGGCGCGCTGCAGCGACCACGTGACGGTCACCAGTGTCCGGCTCCGGGCCATCCGGCGCGCCAGCGCGCGGATGTCGGCCGCGGGGATCTCGCAGCGCTGCGCCGCCCACTCCGCCGACTTCGCCACACCGTCGGCCTGGCCCGTCAGGTACGCGGTGAGCTGCGCCGACCCGACGCAGAAGCGCTCGAGGAACGCCTGGTCGTGCAGGTCCTCGTCGAGCAGGGTGTGCATCAGCCCGAGCATGAGCGCGACGTCGGACGCGGGCCGGATGGGCAGCCACGTCGCGCCCGGGGCGTCCTCGCGCAGCGGTCCGACCGCGACCACGTCGAGGCCGCCGGCGATGGCCTGCGCGAGCTGGTCGGCCGTGGTGTGCCGGGCGATCCCGCCGGGGGAGACCGCGACGTTCTTGCGCGGGATCCCGCCGAACGCGACCACCAGCTCGGTGTGCTTCGCGATGACCGGCCAGTCGGTGAGCCCTGCCATGACATCGACGTTCCGCCCCACGACGTGCGGCATGATCACCGTCGTCGCGCCGGTGCTGTAGCTGTTGATCGAGCGGACGAACCCGCCCATGCAGTTCAGGAACCGCTTGAGCTGGCTCTGCGCGTGGTGGAAGCGCCCGGCGCTGGCCCAGCCGTAGGTGCCGCCGTAGACGCCGCTCGGGCCGCGCTCGGTGTAGACGCGGCGCAGCTCGCCGGCGAGCAGCGTGATCAGCTCGTCCCACTCGACCTCGACGTACGGGTCGAGACCGCGGCGCTCGCTCGGCCCCGGCCCGTCGGCCAGCCACCCTGCCCGAACGGCCGGGCGCGCGATGCGGACCGTGGGGTCGAGTGCCGACGCGATGTTGTCCAGCAGCGGCGAGGGCGCCGGATCGGCCGGATGCGGCCGGACCTGCACCCCGTCGCCGACCGGCCGGGCCTCGAACATGCCCCAGTGCGAGCTGCTGGTCGCGAAGTCCGCCGTCATCCGCCCATCATGCTGCTCCTCACACGGCCGTGCACCAGCGTATTCGCGAGGTAACGTCCCGGCCGGGGGTGTCATGCGACTGCTCGGCGCGCCGGGGATGCCGGCCTACTACCTGACCGCGACACTGGCCAGAACGGGCGCCGAGATGGTCGGGTTCGCGCTGGTCCTGCTCGTGCTGGAGCGGACGGGCGACCCGGCGCTCGCGGGCCTCGCCGGTGCGGCCTTCGCGTTCCCGGGGATCGTCAGCGGACCGCTGCTCGGGGCGTGGCTCGACCGCACGGCCTACCGGCGGACGGCGCTCGCCGCGAGCCAGATCGTGCTGGCCACGGCCATGGTGTGCTTGCTCGCCGCCGTCGGGAGGGCGCCGGGCTGGGTGGTGCTCGTGCTCGCGGGCGCGGCCGGCGTCATGCTGCCGATGGTCAGCGCGGGCTTCACGAGCATGCTGCCCAGCATCGTCGCGCCGTCGCTGCTGACCAGGGCGAACGCCGCGGAGGCCGCCAGCTTCGGCAGCGCGACCATGGCCGGTCCGGCCGCGGCCGCGACGGTCGCCGCGCTGGTCTCGGCGGAGGCGGCCGTCCTGCTCATCGTTGCGACGGCGCTGGTCAGCGCGGTTGCTGTGGTGGCGTTGCCGGTCGTGCCGCCGGTCGTCCCGACGGGTTCGGGGGAGCGGTCGTCCGTCGTCGCCGCGGCCGTCGACGGGCTGCGGCACCTCGCGCGGGTGGCGCCGCTGCGCTCGTCGACGGTGGCCTCGACGCTCTCGCTCGGCGCGACCGGGCTGCTGCTGGTGGCGCTGCCGCTGCACATGCGCACGCTCGGCGAGGAGAGCGCCACCAGCGGCTACCTGTGGACGGCGATGGAAGCGGGCTCCGTGCTGACCGCACTGCTGTTCGGCCGGTGGCAGCACCGGTGGCGCCCGGAGCGGACCGTGCTGGCGACGATCGTGGCCTACGGCGTGGTGATGGCGGCGTGGCCGCTCGCCGGGAACCTCGCGACGCTGATCGTGCTGGTCGCCGTCGCCGGGCTGCTCTACGGGCCGATGATGCCGGCGATGTTCGGCGCCCGGCAGCAGTACAGCCCGCTCGACCTGCAGGGCCGCGTCGGAACCACCGCCGCGAGCCTGCGCATGGGTGTGCTCGCGCTGGGCCAAGCCGCGGGCGGCCAGCTGGTCCTGCACCTCGGCACCGGCACGGTGGTGCTCGTCGCCGCCTGCGCGCAGGTCGCGGCCGCGCTCGTCGGAGTGCTGGCGCTGCGCGCCCCGAGCGTCGACAACGACGTTCTGGCTGTTGTGAGCCCTAACAAACAGCCATGACGTCGTTGTCGACGGATTGTTTGCTCTGCCGCGATCGTGTTGTGTGCTGCATCATCAATGCGGCACGACACGAATCGGGGGAAGGCACACAATGGGTGTACTGCGTCGAGTAGGCAGTCTGCATGCCGTCATCGTGACATTCACGCTGATCACGGCGGTGCAGATGGGATTGACCGGCCTCGGGAACATCACCGACTTCGAGACGAACCACCAGTTCGTCATCCACGTCCTCTCCATGGACACCACCTTCAAGACCACGATGTGGCGGGCGATCAGCAGTCCGGCCGTGGCCACGGTGACGTACGTCGCGATCATCGTGTGGGAGTTGGCGGCCGCCGCCCTGCTGTTCGCGGCAGCGTTCATGTGGATGCGCCCGGGAACCGATCGCCACCGCGAGACCGCCCGGCAGCTCTCGAGCGCCGGCTGGCTGATGTGGGTGGTCCTGTTCGGCGGCGGATTCGTCGCGATCGGCAACGAGTGGTTCTCGATGTGGCAGTCGGAAACCTGGAATGGGTTGCAAGCCGCATTCCAGAATCTGGTCATCGCCGCAATCGGACTGATTCTCGTACACCTTCGACCAGCCCGAACGGCCGTCGAGCAGTGCGAGGCGGCATGACGCTCAGGAGCGCGGTGTTGCCGTAAAAGTGCCGAGCACCCGGAAGCCGCTCAGGAACAGCCCGAGCCCGCCACCGAACGTCAGCACGATCATGGCGCGGTCCAGGTCGGGGTTCCAGCCGAAGGGCAGCACGGCGTTGCTGAAGGCCGCCAGCTCGAACGCGCTGAACTGGGCGAGCACGGCGCCGGCGAGCGCGCAGAGCAGCGGCCCGTAGCGGCGCCCGCGAGCGGCCAGCACGGCACCGGCGACGGCGATCGGCCACACCACGACCGTCACGCCGGCCGAGCCGAGCACCGCCTGCGGGTACGCGGTGCCGTCGACGACCAGCGCCGAGCCGAGGATGTGCACCGCGTGCGCCGCGGCCACCAAGAGGGTGGTGGCCGCGAGCGGGACCGCGAGCCGGGGCCGGCCGACCGCGCCGGGGCCGACCGCGCCGATGCCGGCAGCGCCGATGCCGATCAGGGCGGCCCCGATCGCCGCGAGCGCGGTCAACGCCCACCACAGGAGCGCCGCCGGGGGCGGGGGCCAGGTCTGCTCGCCGCGCACCAGCACCGGGACGTCGCCGACGAGCAGCGGGACCGTCCAGGCCCGGGTGCCTTCCGGCGGCGGCCCGCCCGCCTCGGCGGCGGCTACCCGCAGATCGGCCCAGCGCGCCGAGCCGCCGGGCGGGACGACGGGCTCGCTGCTGCGGGCCGCGCCGTTCGGTGGCAGGACGGTCACCGTCGTGCCCGTCCCGTTGTCGACGCGCAGCCGGTAGCCACCCTCGATCACCGTGACCGCGAGCCCCGGCACGGCCGGCTCGACCGCGAGGATCCGCGGCAGGTGCGCCGACGGCTCCGGGCCGTCGCCGCCGTGCGCCGCCGCCGTGCCCGTCCCCAGCGGGACGAGCACGACCGCAGCGATGATCCCTGCGACGAGCCGGGCGACAGCCCTACGCGGTCGCAGCCGCACGTCGCGCGTGGGTGTCGACGAGCGCACCGAAGATCAGCCCGAGCGCCGTCCAGAGCACGACGTGGCCGCCGAGCGAGGCCAGCCGGAACTGGTAGAAGACGACCGCGGGGAAGTCGGCGGGTGTCTCGTCGATCGTCGGGAGCAACACCATCACCACCCCGACCAGCACGATGTACGCGGCCGCCGCGACCAGCGTGGCGTTCCAGCCGCCGAGCCGTCCGAGCAGCTGCTCGCGCAGCGCGCCGGCCCCGACGGCGAGCAGCACCGACAGCACGACCATCACGACGTACAAGCTGGTGCGCTGGCCGATGGTGTCGTCGATGCTCGACGCCGGCGGGTTGGCCGGGTATTTGAGGAACGGCACGACGATCACCACGAGGAACGCGAGCAGCGCGAGCGTCGCCGCGGTGCCCCGCGGGCCGAAACGGATCACCCGACCGGCCAGGAACGCGTACGCCAGCGCGAAGATCCCGCCGACCGCCGCGCCGTAGAGCAGCGCCGCGACGCCGAGCCCCAACGTGCTCTGCACGCCGCGGCTGACCAGCTCCTCGCCGGGCACCTCACCCGCCGCAGCGGCGAGCTGGTCCTCGAACGCGATGGCCCCGTCGACCGCGGGCTCACCGAACAGGTAGGCGAAGACCGCGTACAGCAGCCCGGCGAGCACGCCGGCGAGCATGCCGCGGAGAAGGAGGGTCCGCATGCTCAGTGGCAGGGGAAGCCCAGCAGGTGGCGGCCGTCGTGGACGAACTCGTGCAGGACGCTCCCGGAGATCACCGACGTCGCGCCCTGGTCCATGCCGACGAGGTACAGCAGGCTCAGCAGGATCACACCGGCGAAGAGCGCCCACGGCGCGATCTCCCGCAGGGGGATCGAGACGGGCACCGATGGGGTGTACGGGGCTGCCGCGGCCTCGGACATGGATGAGCCCTTCGTTCGGACGAACATCGACATCTGAACATATCTTCAGGCGAGCTGACCGAGTGTGCGACGGGCCCGCGGACGTGTCAACCGCGGTGATCCACAAGCAGTCGAGGTCACGTCGCGGGGCGGGCCGGCCGGTGGCACGCTGCCGCGGTGAGCGCTCGCCTGACCCTCGTCACCCACGCCTCCACCCGGGCCACTGCGGCCGCGGCCTTCGCGCAGGACGAACCGCTCGAACCACGCGGCACCGCCCGGGCCGCCGCGGCGCGAGCGGCGGTGCCGCGGCACGACCGGGCGGTCTGCGGGCCCGCGACCGGCTGCCGCGAGACGGCCGAAGCGCTCGGCCTGGCCGCGACCGTCGACGCCGGGCTGCGCGACTGGGACCTCGGCCGGTGGGCCGGCCGCACGCTCGACGAGGTCGTGGCAGCCGAGCCGGACGCCGTGCAGGAGTGGCTGACGGTGCCCGACGCGGCACCGCACGGCGGCGAGCCGCTCACCGCGTTGCTGGAACGGGTCGCCGGCTGGCTGGACGGCGTGCCCGGCGACGGCCACACCGTGGCCGTCACGCACGCCGCGGTCGTCAGGGCCGCGGTGCTGGCGGTGGTGTCCGGCGCGCCGCACGGGTTCTGGCGGATCGACGTCGCCCCGCTCACCGCCACCTCGCTGGGCGGCGGACCCGGCCGCTGGACCGTCCGCACGACGGGCACGGCCATGTGACCATGCCGGCTGTGAGGGCAGGAAAGCCACTTTCCTGCCCTCACAGGGCCTGAAAGTGGCTTTCCTGCCCTCCCCGGACCGCCGGGGTGGTCGACCCGGGCGGTCGGTCTCGAACGGTTCACCTGCTGACCGCTCACCGGAAGGCCGACACAAGGCGTTCAGACCGTGCGCTCCCGGCGTGAGATTTTCTCCGGCGTTCCCGCAGCTGGTGGAGCTGCCGAAAACTTCCGGCCCGGAGCCCCTTCCCGTGTCGTCTCGTTGGTCGCATAGTGCCCAGGGCACGCGGAGGGAGAATGCGAGTTGGGCGGTAGGGGCGTCCTCGTGACCGGCGGGTCACGCGGAATCGGGCGCGCGGTCGCGAAGGTCTTCGCTGCCGCGGGAGACCGGGTCGCCATCCACCACCGCGACTCCCCGCTCGAGGCGCAACAGGCGCTCGCCGCGCTCGACGGCGACGGCCACGTTCTGGTGAAGGGCGACGTCGCCAACCCGGAGGCCGTCGCGTCCTTCGTCACCGCCGCGGCCGACGGGCTCGGCGGGATCGACGTGCTGGTCAACGGCGCCGCCGTGCTCCGCATGCACGACCCGCTCACCACCAGCTACCTGGAATGGCGGCAGGCGTGGCGGGAGGCCGTCGAGGTCGACCTGCTCGGCACGGCCAACGTCTCGTGGTGCGTCGCGCGGCACATGGTCCGCCGCGGGCAGGGTGGCCGGATCGTGACGATCGGCGCCAGGTCGGCCCGCGGCGGCGTCCCGGAGGCGCCCGCCTACGCGGCAGCGACAGCGGGGCTGATCGCGATGGGCCAGTCGCTCGCCGTCGCGCTCGCGCCCTATCGGATCGCCGTTTCGTCGGTGGCGCCGGAACCGACCGGTCAGCACGACACCGCCGGGCAGGTCGCGCCCACGCCGGCCGAGATCGCCTCCGCCGTGCGCTACCTCGCCTCCGCGCAGCCGGTCTTCGTCAGCGGGACGGTGCTCGACGTCGCGGGGAAGGCGCCCATCCGCTGACGGGGACCATGCGGGAGCATGGGCCGGTGGGGCTCCGGATGGAGGGCGTCGGGAAGCGGTACGGCCGCGGCCCGGTGATCGTCGACGGGATCGAACTGGCGGCCGAGCCGGGCCTGCCCGTCGTCATCGCGGGGGCGAACGGGTCCGGCAAGACGACCCTGCTGCGCATCGCTGCCGGCGCGACCGCCCCGACCTGGGGCCGGGTCACCGGTCGCCCGAAGGGTGTCGGTTACGTGCCCGACCGGTTCCCCGCGCACCTGCGCATGCCCGTCGGCGCCTACTTGCGGCACATGCGGAGGGTCCGGTGTGCCGGCGGGGACGCGGCTGTGCTGACCTCCGCGGTTCTCGCGGACCTCGGCTTCACCGCCGATCCGGGCGTGCCGATGAACCAGCTCTCCAAGGGCAACGCGCAGAAGGTCGGCCTCGCGCAGGCGCTTGCCGGCGGCGCGGAGCTGCTCGTGCTCGACGAACCGTGGTCGGGTCTCGACGTCGCCGCTCGCCCCGCGCTGACCTCGGCGGTCGCCGCCGCGGCCGAGAGCGGCGCCATGGTCGTCGTCACCGACCACACCGGGATCGCCGACGCGCTGCCCCGGCTCCGGCGCATGCAGCTGCGCGACGGGAAGCTGCAGGACGGGGATGCTGCGGGGCCCTGCGCGGTGGTGACGCTGCTGTGCCGCGAGCCGGACCTGATGGCGGGCGAGCTCGCCACCGACCCCGAGCACGATGTCACGGTGGCGGCGGGCGCGGTGACGCTGACGGTGCCGTCTGGGCACGTCGACGGGCTGCTGCGGCGGGCGTTGCAGCTGGGGTGCTCGGTTCGTGAGGTCCGTCCGCTCGCCGCGGGAGCCCGGCCGTGATCCTGCCGCTGCTGCGCTACTCGCTCTCCGACCTGCTCCGCTCGCAGCGTTTCCTCATCCCGTGCGTGCTCTACGCCGGGCTGCTCGCAGTGCTCTTCGGCGGCGATCCGGGGGCGCCGCCCGCGCCGTGGGCGGCCTCGGGGCTCGCGCTCTACCCGGTGGCGGCGTGGCTCGCCGTGACCGTCGCGAACACCGAGGACCCGGTGCAGCGCGACGTCACGACGGCCGCCGCAGGCAGCCCGTGGCGGGTGGTCGGGGGGCTGCTGGCGACCTGCCTCGTGGTGGACGTCGTGCTGGTCGCGATGGCGATCGTGTGGCCGATGATCGCTACTCGGTACGAGTACCCGCCGCAGCTCGTCGTCGCGGGCGCGCTGGCCCACCTCGCGGCCGCGGTCTCCGGCACGGCGGTGGGTCTCGCCTGTGCCCGACCGGTGCTCAGGGGCATCGGCTGGACGGCGCTGGCGGTCGCCGGGATCGTCGTGGTCACGGGCATCCAGAACTGGCTGCCGCCCGTCGGCACCGCGATCAAGGCGCTCGACGCCGCATCGCCGTCGCTGCTCGTACTCGCCCGCGACGTCGCCATCGCGCTGGCCCTCGCGGCGCTCGCCGGCACGCTCTCCGTCCGGTTCTCCCGCCGCCGCTGACCGAACTTCCCCACCGTTTTGTCTATTTGCACGCCCTGGAGGGTGTGCAGGTTGGCAAAACGGTGGGGACCTTCTACGGGGTGTCGGCCCTGGAGTCCGCCCAGGTGTCGGCCCTGCCCTCCAGTTCCGAGACGGACAGGTCCTCGCGGACGCTGCCGAGCGACCAGCGGTGCCCGAACGGGTCGGTGACCATGGCGTACCGGTCGCCCCAGAACGCGTCGGACGGTTCCATGTCGGGGGTGGCGCCGGCCGCGACGGCCGTGGCGAACGCCGCGTCGACGTCGTCGGTGTAGAGGTGCAGGACGACGGGGCTCCCGCCGAGGGCCTGGGGTGTCTCGCCGCGCTCGCTGAAGTCGTCGTGCAGCAGCAGCCGGCCGCCGAACAGGAGCAGCTCGCAGTGGAAGACGCGGCCGTCCGGCCCCGCGTTGCGCAGGAGCTCGTCGGCGCCGAACGCGGCCCGGTAGAAGCGCACGGCGGCGTCGGTGTCGGGCACGGTGAGCTGCGGGGTGATGCCGGGGAACTCACTGTTGGTCATCGGTTGGTCTTCCTCTCCTGCAGGAGGTCCTGCGCGGTGTCGCCGGCCAGCAGCGCTGCCAGGTGGACGACCTCGTCGGTGACGGCGGCGCGTCCCGCTGCCGTTATGCGGTAGCTGCGCCGACGTTCGGCCCGCCGGTCGGCCCGGACCGCCTCCTCGTCGGAATCGGTCTCCTCGATGAAGCCGTCGACGCGCAGGCGCTGCAACGTGCGGTAGAGCGTGCCTGCGCCGAGGCGGACCCGGCCCGCGGTCAGCTGCTCGACGGCCGCCATCAGGCCGTAGCCGTGCTGCTCGCCCCGGGTGAGGGCGAGCAGCAGCGCGAACATCGCCGGTGTCACGGTGCTCCCCGAAATAGATGTATCCGTTGTGGATGTATCCACTCTAGGCCATACTTCTGCTCATGGGAATCGAGGAGCTGCGGGCGTGGTGGTCGCACCGCCAAGGCCTGGACGGACTTCCGACCGGCACGACCGCCGCCCAGGTGCTGGCCTCGACGGGGTGGGCGCGTTCGGTCGGCGGCGCGGCGCCCTACCTCACGCTGTTCGCGCGGGCCGGGCTCGGCCGGGCCGAGGTCGACGCCGCCGTCGCCGCGCAGGAGGTGCACGAGCTGCCGTCGGCGCGGGGCTGCACCTACGTGCTGCCCGCCGCCGACTACGCGGTCGGGTTGACGGTCGGTGCGGGCGCACCGGAGGGCGAGCTCGCGGCGGCGGTCAAGCACCTCGACGTCACGACCGGCGAGATCGACAAGCTCTGCGCGGCGGTGCTCGACCTGCTCGGCTCGGCGGGTGAGCCGCTCGGCCCGACCGCGATCCGCTCGGCCGTCGGAGATGCGGCCCGCAGCCTGGGTGCGGCCGGCAAGAAGCGCGGCACGTCGTCGACGATGCCGCTCGCGTTGGGGTTGCTGCAGGCCCGCGGGCTCATCCGGCGGGTGCCCGTCGACGGGCGGCTCGACCAGCAGCGGTTCGGTTACGTGCCGTGGGAGCCGTCGCCGCTCGCCGAGCCGGTCGACCCGGACCGGGCGCTCGTCGAGCTGGCCCGCCGGTACTTCACGTGGGCGGGACCGGCAACGATCAAGCACTTCCGGTGGTTCTCCGGCGCGAGCGCGGCGGCGGTGAAGCGGGCCGTCGCCGAGCTGGAGCTCGTCCCGGTCGGCGACGACATGTTCGTCCCGGCCGACCTGGCAGCGGAGTTCGACGCCTTCGAACGCCCGGCCGCGCCGCAGTACGCGCTGGTCAGCTGGATCGACGGGATCCACCTCCTGCACCGCGACATGGGCAGGCTGCTCGACCCCGCCGACGTCGGACGCCCCGAACCGGCGGGCCGTCGCACGCTGGGTGAGCTCGCCGACCCGCCGTGCCAGCTGATCGTCGACCGCGGCCGGATCGTGGGCCTCTGGGAGTTCGACCCGGACGCCGGCGAGATCGTGCACCAGCTGTTCGTCCCCCGCGACGACGAGCTCGTTGCCGCGATCGCCCGCACGGAGCGCTTCGCCCTCGACGACCTGGGCGACGTCAGGGGCATGAGCCTCGACTCGCCCGCCGCCCGGGCGCCCCGCCTCACCGCCCTGCGCGCCGGCTGACCCGAAGTTCCCCACCGTTTTGTGCACTTGCGCGCCCGCAGGGCGCGCATCCACCCAAAACGGTGGGGGAGTTGGGCTACTCGCGGGCCCAGGAGCCCAGCACCATGAGCGTTTTGGTGCCGGTGACGGTGCCGGAGCGGCGGAGCTGGTCGATCACGTCCTGCAGGTGGCCGATGTCGCGCACGCGGACGCGGAAGAGCGCGTCGGGATCGCCCGCGATCGTGAAGACGGCCTGCACCTCCGGGATCCCGGCCGCGGTGTGCACGATCTCGCCAACGCTGGTCGTGCCGACGTACCGGACCTCGGTGAACGCCTCGATGCCCCACCCGAGCTTCGTGTGGTCGACCTGCACCGTGAACCCGGTGATCACGCCGATGTCGCGGAGCCGGTCGACCCTTCGTTTGACGGCCGCGACGGAGAGTCCGACGTCGCGCGCCATCTCCGAGTAGGTCCGCCGCCCGTCCTCGCGCAGCAGCCGCAGGAGCGTGTGGTCGGTCTCGTCGACGTCCGCCATGCGCAAACTCTAGACGCCGAAGCGGTCTCCAGTGGGAGAACTTTGCGTGCTCGATACCAGTTTGCATCACTAACTTGCGCAGCCGGCGAGCGTGCGGTGTGCTGCTGGGCAACCCACCACGCTGGAGGATCCCTGTGAGCAGCACCGTGGACGTTGCCGTGTCACTGGACGACAAGTACACCGCCCAGCACGGGCGCGTGCTGCTCTCGGGCATCCAGGCGCTGGTCCGGCTGACGTTGGAGCAACGCGCCCTCGACACGGCCCGCGGCCTCGACACCCGCGTGTTCGTCAGCGGCTACCAGGGCTCACCGCTCGCCGGGGTCGACTCCGCGATGGTCCGCGCGCGCAAGCTGCTCGACCCCGCGGGCGTGGTGTTCAAGGCCGGGCTGAACGAGGAGCTCGCCGCGACCGCGGTCGCCGGCACCCAGGTGCTGCGCCAGCTGCCCGGCCGCCGCCACGACGGCGTCACCGGCTTCTGGTACGGCAAGAACCCCGGTCTCGACCGCGCCGCCGACGCGATCCGGCACGGCAACGTCGCAGGCACGTCCGCGCTGGGCGGAGCGGTGGCGTGGATCGGGGACGACCCGAGCAGCAAGTCCTCGACCGTGCCCAGCTCGTGTGAGCCGATGTGCCAGAGCCTCTCGATGCCGCTGCTGGCGCCGGGGTCGGTCGCGGAGATCGTCGAGCTGGGGCTGCACGCCGTCGCGATGTCGCGGGCCAGCGGGCTGTGGACCGGCCTGAAGATCGTCGCGGACATCGCCGACGCCGCCGCGACCGTCGACGTCGACGCGTTGCGCCGCGGCATCCCGGCCAACGAGCGCGTGGACCGCGGCGCGCCGCCGGTGCTGGTCGGGCCTGCGGCCGTCGACGCCGAGCACGACATGCTCACCCGCAGGCTCGACCTCGCCCGCCAGTACGCGCGCACCACCGGCCTCAACGCCGTGACGTTCGACCCGCAGCGCCCCAGGATCGGCGTGCTCGCCTCCGGCACCTCCTACGGCGTGTTGCTGCGCGCGATGGCCGACCTCGGCCTCGACGAGACCGCGCTCGACGCGCTGGGCATGCGGCTCATCCGGGTCGCGATGCCGTTCCCGTTCGACGCGGAGCAGCTCGCGGCGATGACCGGTGACCTCGCCGAGGTGGTGGTCGTCGAGGACAAGACGGCGTTCCTCGAGGACGCGCTGAAGGCGGCGCTCTACCGCCGGGCCGACGCGCCGAACGTCGTCGGGCGCCGCGACGAGACGGGCCGCCCGCTGCTCACCGCACGCGGCAGCCTCGGCGCCGAGGACGTCGCGAAGGCGCTCGCTGCGCGCATCGACGCCGAGCGGCTGCCCGCGTCCACCGCGGCGCGGTTCGCGGCGCACCTGGCCGCGCTCACCCCGCCGCGGCGGTCGCGGATCAGCCTGCCGACGGTCTCGGGCCGCACGCCGTACTTCTGCTCCGGCTGCCCGCACAACACGTCCACCCGCACCGGCGACGACACGCTGGTCGGTGTCGGCATCGGCTGCCACGCCATGGTCGCGCTCGACGGCGCCGGCCGCGGCAACCAGGTCGGGCTCACGCAGATGGGCGGCGAGGGCGCGCAGTGGATCGGCCTCGCGCCGTTCACCGACGACCGGCACTTCGTGCAGAACCTCGGCGACGGGACGTTCCACCACTCCGGCTCGCTCGCGATCCGCGCAGCCGTCGCCGCCGGTGTGACGATGACCTACAAGCTGCTCTACAACGACGCCGTCGCGATGACCGGCGGGCAGCGCGCCGAGGGCAAGCTCGACGTCCCGGAGCTGACCCGCTCGCTCGCGCTGGAGGGCGTGCGCCGGATCGTGATCACCACGCCGGAGCCGGAGAGCTACCGAGGGGTGGCGATCGACGAGATCGCCTCCGTGCGTCACCGCGACGATTTCGCCGACGTCGAGCGCGAGCTGGCGGGCCTCGACGGCGTGACCGTCCTGATCCACCACGACCAGTGCGCGGCGGAGCAGCGCAGGCTGCGCAAGCGCGGTTCGCTCCCGACGCCCGCCGAGAAGGTCGTGATCAACGAGCGGGTGTGCGAGGGCTGCGGCGACTGCGGCGACGCCTCGACGTGCCTCTCGGTGCAGCCGGTGTCGACCGAGTTCGGCCGCAAGACCCGCATCCACCAGGCGTCGTGCAACTCCGACTTCAGCTGTCTCAAGGGCGACTGCCCGTCGTTCCTTCTGGTGGAGCCCGGCCGCCCGGTGCGGCGGGCCGTCCCGCCGCTGCCCGTCGAGCTGACGGCGCCATCGGCGCGCCCGTTCGGAGACGCGGCGGTGCTGCGGATGCCGGGCATCGGCGGCACGGGGGTCGTGACGATCTCGCAGGTGCTGCAGATGGCTGCGCACCTCGACGGCCTGTACGCGGCCGGCATCGACCAGACCGGGCTCGCGCAGAAGGGCGGCCCGGTGGTCAGCGACCTGCGCATCGCGAAGGAGCCCGTCACCGGCTCGGTGCGGGCCTCGCGCGGCACCGCCGACGTCCTGATCGGGTTCGACCTGCTCGGTGCCGCCGCGCCGGAGAACCTCGCCGCGGGCAGCGCCGAGCGGACGGTGGCCGTGGTCAACTCCAGCGTCGTGCCCACGGCCGCCATGGTCACCGGGCGGGTGCTGCTGCCCGGCAGCCCCGACGACGCGATCGAGCGCATCGGGGCGGCCACCCGTGCCGACGCCAACCTCTACCTCGACGCCCAGGGCCTGGCCGAGGCGCTCTTCGCCGACCACATGCCCGCGAACATGCTGCTCGTCGGCGCCGCCTACCAGCACGGCGTGCTCCCGATCAGCGCCGACGCGATCGAGCAGGCGATCCGGCTGAACGGGGCCGCTGTCGAGACCACGCTCGCGGCGTTCCGCTGGGGCCGGGCCGCCGTGATCGACCTCGACGCCGTGACGGCCGCGGCCGTCGGCCCGCAGCGGGCGACGGTCGAGGTGGACGAGCTGGCCCGGACGATCGCCGGTAGCGCTGCTCATAGTGGGGGCGAGCTGGCCGGGATCCTGGCGACCCGCGTCGCCGACCTGGTCGGGTTCCAGGACGAGGCGTACGCCCGCCGTTACGCCGAGGAGGTGCGGCGGGTCGCCGCCATCGCCACCGAACGCGCCGGTGCGGCGGGGGAGCGGGTGGCCGTCGCGTACGCGAAGGGCCTGCACCGCTTCATGGCCTACAAGGACGAGTACGAGGTCGCCCGGCTGCACCTCGACACCGTCGAGAAGGCGCGCCGCGACTCCGAGTTCGGGCCGGACGCGACGGTGTCGGTGCTGCTGCACCCGCCGGTCCTGCGCGCGATGGGGATGAAGCGCAAGCTGCGGCTGCGCCGGTCCGCGGAGCTGGTGTTCCGCGGGCTGCGGGCCGCGCGCGGGCTGCGTGGGACGCCGCTCGACGTCTTCGGCTACGCCGGGGTGCGGCGGCTCGAGCGGGAGCTGGTCGGGGAGTACCAGGCGCTGGTGCGCGGCGCGCTCGACCACCTCGACGCCGGCACCGTCGACGAGGTCGTCGCGGTCGCCGAGCTGCACGAGGTCGTGCGCGGCTACGAGGACATCAAGCTCGCCCGGGTCGCCGAGTTCCGCGAGCAGGCCACTGCCGCGCTGGTGGCCCTGGCCGGGTGATCCGCTCGGCAGCAGCATGGCTCCCATGGGAGCCATGCTCACGCTGCTGCTGGCGTTCGTCGCGATGTCCGCGGTGGTGATCTGCACGCCGGGGCCGGACACCGCGCTGACCGTGCGGAACGCGATCACCGCCGGCCGGCGCGGCGGGGTCGTCACCGCGGCCGGGGTGGCGTCGGGCCAGCTGGTGTGGACGGTCACGGCGAGCGCGGGCATCGCCGGGCTGCTGCAGGCGTCCGAGCCGGCGTTCCTCGCGGTGAAGCTCGCCGGCGCGCTTTATCTGATCTACCTCGGGGCGCACTCGCTGTGGACGGCGTGGCGAGGCCACCCGCCCGCGGCGGAGCGCGGTGCCGGTGCTCGGGCCGGGCACGGTCGAGCGTTCCGCCAAGGCCTGGTCAGCAACCTCGCCAACCCCAAGATGGCCGCGTTCTTCCTCAGCATGCTGCCGCAGTTCGCCGGCACGTTCGCGGGGCTGCTCGCGTTCGGCGCGCTCTTCTGCCTGCTGACGTTCCTCTGGCTGGCCGGCTACAGCGTCGCTGTGCACGCCGCCCGCCGCGTGCTCGACCGCCCGCGGGTGCGCCGCACCGTCGACGCTGTGAGCGGCGCCGCGCTCGTCGCCTTCGGCGCCCGGCTCGCACTCACCAGGTAACCGTCGACAACGACGTTTTGGCTGTTGTTAGCGCTAACAAACCGCCGGAACGTCGTTGTCGACGTCAGCGGTCGCCCATGCCGCGCGCGGCGAGCGCCTCGCCCAGCTCGTCGGCGTGCCGCACGGTGCGCACGAGCAGCGGCACCGCGAACGCGACGACCGAGCGCTCGGCGCCGCGGGCCCGCTGCGCCTCCCGCACCTCACCCGCGATGCGGGTGAGCGTGGTGACGGCCTGGAACATGAGCCCGACCAGCAGCGCGACGTCCCCCGGCCGGACGCCGAACCGCCGCAGAGGCGCCAGCCGGCGCTCCAGCATCGCGACGATCGCGTCGATCCGGGTGGTGAGCGTGAACAGCGTGGCGGCGGCGAGCGTCGCGATCACCCGCAGCCCGACCACCGTCGCCTGGTCGAGCCCGATCAGCCACCACTGCACGAGGAACAGGAACGCGGCGATCACGAGCACGCCGCGCGCGGCCGCCCAGCAGCGCCGGAGCGGGATCCGCGCGACCACGAAACCGAGCGCAACCGCCGCGACCACCACCCCGAGCCACACCGGCGACGACAGCACGAACGTCCCGCTCGCCAGCACCAGCAGCGCGAGCAGCTTCCACCCGACGCCGAGCCGGTGCAGCGGCGAGCTGCCCGGCTGGTAGAGGCCCAGCGGGTTCACCCGACCAGCTTCCGGTAGAAGCGCAGCGCCGGCTCGGGGAGGTCGTCGGCGACGACCCGGCCCTCGTCGAGCACGACCACCCGGTCGAAGCCGTCGAGCAGGTCGAGGTCGTGCGTGACCAGCACGACCTGCTGCGACAGCCCGGCCAGCACCTCGACGAAGTGCTTCGTGTTGCGGTGGTCGAGCAGGGTCGTCGGCTCGTCGCAGACCAGCACGTCCGGCTCCAGCACGAGGATCGAGCAGAGCGCCAGCAGCTGCTTCTGACCGCCCGAGAGGTGGTGCGCCGGGTGATCGGCGTAGCCGTCGAGGTTGTGCTCGGCCAGCACGGCCGCGGCGCGCCGGGCCCGCTCCTGCGCGGAGAGGCCGCTGCCGCGCAGGGAGAACGCGACGTCCTCGCCCGCCGTCGGCATGACGATCTGGCTGTCCGGGTTCGTGAACAGGAACCCGACCCGCTCGCGCACCTTGCGCCCGTGCCGCGCCGGGTCGATCCCGTCGACGAGCACCCGTCCGCTGCTGGGCCGGACGAGCCCGTTGACCATCCTGGCCAGCGTCGACTTGCCGGAGCCGTTGGCCCCGACGAACGCCACCCGGCGCTCGGCGAGCCGCAGGTCCACGTCGTGCAGCACCACCCGCTCGCCGTAGGCGTGGCCGATCCCGTCGAACTCGATCACCGGACCGGCTCCCACGTCGTCGCGACGCCGAGCCCGCCGCCGGACGAGAGCGCGGCCAGACCTATGCCGGACGTGCCATCTCGCACCATCCGGCTGAACAGCCGCACCACGAGCACCGCGCCGGACGCGCCCCACGGGTGCCCCAACGCGATCGCGCCGCCGTCCGGGCTCGCCGTGTGTTCGTCGACACCGGCCGCGTCGAGGCACGCGAGCGCCTGCCCGGCGAAGGCCTCGTTGAACTCCACCACCTCGGGCGCTGTCGTGAGCACGGCCTGCATAGCGGGGACGGCGCCCAGCCCGAGCCGGTTCGGGTCGAGCCCGGACGTCCTGGCGGCGAGCAACCGCAGGCCGGGCAGGCCGCGGCTGCGCCGGAACTCCTCGCTCACGACGAGCACCGCGGCGGCGCCGTCGCTGACCCCGCACGAGTTCGCCGCTGTCGCCGTGCCGTCGGGGGTGAACGCCGGACGGAACCGGGCCAGCCGCTCCGGTGTGAATCCGGCGCGGGGTCGCTCGTCGGTGCCCACCGCGCCGATCTCGACGATCTCGGCGGCGAACCGCCCCGCCCGTTGCGCGTCGACCGCGCGCGAGTGGCTGCGCAGCGCGAACGCGTCCTGCCGCTCGCGGGAGATGCCCGCCTCGCGGGCGACCAGGTCGGCGGCCGGGCCCATGTCGGGATCGCCGATCTCGGCCGGGGCGAACGGCGCCCGCGTGTAGAAGTGGGGCGGCTCGGGTGCCTGCCCGGCCCGCCACGCGCGGTGCGGCGCGGTCGAGGCGCTCTCCACGCCGCCGGCCAGAACGACGTCCGCGTCACCGGCCCGGACCAGCGCCGCCGCCGTCGTGATCGCGGCGAGCCCGCTCGCGCACTGCCGGTCCAGGGTCATCGCCGGGACGTGCTCGCCGAGGCCGGCCCGCAGCGCGGCCACCCGTGCCGGGTTGCCACCAGGGCCGAAGACGTTGCCGAGCAGCACCTCGTCGCAGCTGTCGAGGCCGACGTCGGCGATCGCAGCGCGCAGCACCGGCGCGGCCAGCTCGTCCACCGTGAACCGGCGCAGCACCCCACCCGCGTTGCCGATCGCGGTGCGGCGGGCGGCCACGACGACCGGGGTCCGGTCGTTCATCGCGGTGCTGATCATTGCAGGGTCGCCGCGTCGAGCGCTCCCGCTGAGAGCTGCGAGGCGATCGCAGCCCGCGCGGGCTTGCCGGCCGGTGTGCGCGGCAGCTCCTCGACGGTGAGCCAGCGCCGCGGCCGCTTCGCCGGCTCCAACCGGGCCCGTGCGGCGTCGCGCAGCGCCGGGAGCGCGGGTGGGGCGGCCGGGTCGGGCTCGACGACCGCGGTGACCAGCGCGCCGAACACGGCGTGTGGGGTGCCCGCGACCACGACGTCACGCACGCCGGGTACCGCGCGCAGCGCAGCCTCCACCTCCTCGACGGCAACGAGCTTGCCGCCGCTCTCGACGACCCCCGAACCTCCGCGCCCGTGCAGCGTGAGCGTGCCGCCGGTGTGCAGGGTCGCGGTGTCGTCGACCGTCGACCAGCCCGCCGGCGCCGGCTGCAGCTCCCCGGCGCGCAGGTAGCCGCTGAAGGCCAGCGGCGACCGGACGAACAGCACGCCGTCGCGGACCTCGACGTCGACGCCCTCGACCGGGCGCAAGGCGGTGTCGTCGCCGCGGCGGATCGCGATCAGCGAGTGCTCGGCGGAGCCGTAGTACTCGACGAGCTCGCACGCCGGCAGGAGCTCCCGCAGCCGCGCCCGCAGCGGGTCGCCGATCGCGGCGCCCCCGCAGACGACGGTGCGCAGCGTGCACGCGGCCCGCAGCTCCGGGCGCTGCACGAGCACGTCGAGCAGCGCGGCGAGCATCGCCGGGACGACGTGCACCACCGTGCAGCTCGTCGCGTGCTCGGCGGCTGTGGGGGCATGCCATCGGTGCATCAGGACGGGCCGGCGTCCGGCGTGCAGCGCGTGCAGGGCCGCGAAGAGGAAGAGCGACGAGCTGAGCGGACCGGGCACGAGCACCGGACCGTCACCCGGGAGCGGCAGCGCGGCGAAGCTGCGCAGCCACGACGCCCGGGTGCGTTGCAGCACCTTGGGCCGGCCGCTGCTGCCCGACGTCGTCGGGAGGTAGAACGCGGTGTCCCCGTTGCCGTACGGCTCGACCTCGACCGCCGACGGTGCCGGTACGCCGTCGACGACGGTGTCGGGGCGGGCGTCGGCGAGCACGGCCTCGGTCTCGATGGGCGTCCAGCTCGGCTCCAGCACGAGCGTCGCGGCCCCGAGCAGGTCGGCGCCCAGGAGCCACGGCAGCGGGTCGGCCGCCGCGACCGCCACGCGGCTCCCGACGTGGACCCCGCGGGCCGCCAGCTCGCCGGCCGCCCCGCGCACGGACGCCGCGAGCGGCGCAGGGAGTCGGGTGCCGCCGAGAACGGGTGGGCGGGTCACGCGCCCGGATCGCCCGGCTTCGTGCTCGGCCTGGACGTAGGCGCAGCGAGCGTGCCGGGGAGTGCGCGGTGCACGAGCGAGGCGATCACCGCGGCGGCGACGACCTTGGCCAGGTCGCCGGGTACGAACACCGCCGACTGGACGAGGGCCGCCCCCATGTTGCCGTTGTAGATGCCGAGGAAGGGGATCCCGATGAGGTAGTCGGCGGCGAGGCCGGCGAGGTTCGCGACGAGCATCCGGGGCAGCGTAAGCAGCCCTCGGCTCGCGATGATGCCCACGACGAAGGCGGAGAGGATCCAGCCGATCAGGAAGCCACCGCTCGGCCCGAGGAACGGGCCGATGCCACCGCGACCGCCGGACAGCAGCGGCAGGCCGACCGCCGTGACCGCGAGGAACAGCACCACGGAAGCCGTCGCCCGGCGCGCGCCGAGGATGCTGCCGGCCAGCAGCGGGCCCGCGTTCTGCAGCACGATCGGGACGCCGGAGCCGCCGACGTAGACCCCCGGGAAGACGCCGAGCACCGCGATGAACGCCGCGAAGACCACCGTCCGCGCGACGTCGGCGGCGGGCAGAGTGGCACGGGGTTCGGGCACTGGCACTCCTCGGTCGAGCTCGGCGGAAGGTGATCCTAACCGGGCTCGCCGGCACGTCGACGCCGTTGCGCACGACGTCACGTCCGCGGTGGGTCGACACCTCCAGCCCGGTGAGTCGACACTTCCAGCCCGGTGAGTTGTCACTTCCAGCCCGGTGAGTTGTCACTTCCAGCCCGGCGGGTCGTGCCGCGGGTGTCGACTCACCGTGTCAGGGGTGTCGACTCACCGCGTCGGAAGTGTCGACTCACCGTGTCAGGGGTGTCGACTCACCGCGTCGGAAGTGTCGACTCGACGGGGTGCTTCAGCCCGTCTCGCCGGTTTCGCCGTGCGGCACGCCCACCGGTTTGGACTCGGGGGAGCCGCGTTGGCGCAGGTAGACGCCGAAGACGGCCATGCTGCCCACCGCGAGCATCTCCGACTGCCAGTTCTGCGTGGTGCGGTTCCAGAAGTCCGCGTCGCCGAGGTAGGCCACCCACGTCAGCGCCGGCTCGCCGTGGCGGGCCTGCTCGGCGTTGTGCGCCGCCCACCCCGCGACCGACTGCGCGAACATGCACAGCAGGAAGATCCCGCCCATCACGATCCCGAGCGAGCGGGAGAAGACGGCGGTGCGCCAGTCGCCGGGGCGCGCCCACCGCGGCGACCCGGCGCGGGCGAACCGGCCGACCCGCTGCTCCTCGTCGCTCTCGGTGCCGGCCTCGTCGAGGTGCTTCGACTCCGGCGAGCCGCGCTGCACCAGCCACACCGTCGCAAAGATGTAGAGGAAGAACTGCAGGTACTCCGACTGCCAGTTCTCCACGACGTCCACCGCGAACGACGACGACAGGAGGTACCCGCCCAGCGACACCGCCGCGGCCCCGTGCGTCGTGAGGTCGTCGTTGTACTGCGCCAAACCCGAGATCGCCTGGCCGCCGAGCGCGAGCAGGAACAGTGCCCCGAACACCAGCCCGAGGCCGTTGTCGTGCAGGACCTTCCGGAGGGCGCTCATCTCCCCAGTACCCCGACGGTGATCGCCCACGCCAACCCCAGCGCGATGACGGCGAGATATGCGACGAACAGAGCGCGGACAGTCTTCATGCGCAGGCGTTCCCGATCACGATGCCGGGGAAACGCCCCTGATCAGGCGATGAGCGTGCCGCTGCGCACGACGTCGATCATGGGCGCGTACAGCCGGAGGATGTCGATCGCCTTGGCGTGGCTCGCGTCGTCGACACCGGCGCAGACGTCCTCGACGACCTGCACCGGCACGCCGGCGTCGGCCGCGGCGAGCGCGGTGGAGAGCACGCAGCAGTCCGTCGACACCCCGGCCAGCACGAGCGTGCCGTCACCGACCGCCGCGGCCAGCTCGTGGCCCCACTTCGAGAACGTCGTCGCGGTGACGACGTGGGACGTGCCCGGTGCGAGGTCGGTGACGACGTCGTAGAGCTCGGCGTCGGGCGAGGTCAGCGCGAACGGCCACCGGTCGTAGTACGTCTGCCACGAGCCGTGCGGGACCGGCGGCGGGACGAAGCGGGTGAACGTCACCCGCGGCGCCATCGACTCGACGAGCTGCTGCACCCGGGGAACGATCTGGGCGAAACGCGGGGTGGCCCACGGGCTCGCCGGGTTGGCGAACACGACCTGCATGTCGATCACAGCGAGATGGCGGTTCACGCGGTGATCGTCTCCTGCCACCGCCCCGAAAGCACGCGAACTTCCCCACCGTTTTGCCAATCTGCACACCCTCGGAGGTCTGCAAGTTGGCAAAACGGTGGGGAAGTTACGGGGCTGCCAGCGAGGACGGGCCGCTGGCGAGCACGGCGGTCGTGAGCGCGCGGGTGGCGGGCCGGTGCTCCGTGCGCGGGTTGGTGATCAGCACGAGGTCGATGAAGCCGAGCTCGGGCAGCCGGTGCTGCGCGCCGAGCCGGGTGAGCTGCACGGGGACGAGGCTGCCGGCCATCGCCGAGACCCCGATCCCCGCCGAGACGGCCGCGATGAGCCCGTTGACGCCGCGGCAGATGCAGGCGCTGCGGTAGGCCGTGTTGGTGCGGTCGAGCGCGTGCTGCATCGCCGTGCGGCTCAGGCTCGGGTTGGGGTAGACGACGAGCGGCACCGGCCGGCTCGGGTCGATGCGGGTCGCCGCGGCGCCGACCCACACCATCCGGTCGCGCTTGACCAGCGTGCCCTCGTGCTCGCCGCGCGGGCGCTTGCCGACGAACAGGTCGAGGCGGTCGTTCTCCAGCCGGCGGTGCAGAGTGCCGCTCTGGTCGATGGTCAGGTCGAGGTCGACGAGCGGGTTGGCGCGGCGGAAGTCGCGCAGGATCTGCGGCAGGCGGGTCAACGCGAGGTCGTCGGACATGCCGATCCGCAGCCGACCGTGCGGCTGCTCGCCGCGGAAGTACGAGGCGGCGTGCTCGTGCGAGGCGAGGATCGCGCGCGCGAACCCGATCATCGCCTCGCCGTCGCCGGTGATCTCGACGGTGTGCGTGTCGCGCTGCACGAGCGTGCGGCCCGTCATCTCCTCCAGCTTGCGCACGTGCTGGCTCACCGTGGGCTGCCGGATGCCCAGCCTGGCGGCGGCCTGCGTGAAGCTGCGGGTCTGCGCGACCGCGAGGAACGTCTGCAGCTGGATCGGGTCATAGAGGTCGGTCATTACGCCCCGCAATAACAGTAAGTCGAATGATCGGGGTTCAGAATAGCGTTCCGGCGTTCGAAACTGGGAATGTTCCCCGATCACGACGGAAGGTTTGCAGTGACAACGGCGGCGGCCGCTCCCACCCCGACCAGCCCGATCGAACCGATCGACCCGATCAAGAACCCAGCACCACCACCGCGGCGCCGCACCTTCGCAGCCTTCGCCGTGCCCAATTTCCGCGTCTACGCCGCAGGTCAGAGCGTTGCCAACACCGGCAACTGGATGCAGAGCATCGCGCAGGACTGGCTGGTGCTCCAGCTGACCGGCAGCCCCACGGCCGTCGGCTTCACGATGGCGTTGCAGTTCCTGCCGATGTTGCTGCTCGGCATGCATGGCGGGATGCTCGCTGACAGATATCCGAAACGTCTGATTCTGGCCGTTACCCAGTCGCTCAACCTCGCGCTCACCAGCACGCTCGCGGTACTCACGCTCACCGGCCAGGTCCAAGTAGGACACGTCTATCTGCTCGCGCTCGCGGGCGGGCTGGTGTTCGTCGTCGACAATCCCACCAGGCAGGTGTTCGTCAACGAGGTCGTGCCCGCGCGGTACGTGCCCAACGCGATCGCGCTCAACGCCGCGGTGTTCCAGACTTCGCGTCTGCTCGGCCCCGCCGTGGCCGCGGTCCTCATCGGGACGGTCGGCATCGGGTGGGCGTTCGCGGCCAACGCGCTCTGCTACGCGGGCCCGCTGCTCGGCCTGCTGCTGATCAAGGGCGCCGACCTGGTGCGGACGCCGCCGGCCCCGCGCGCGCCGCGCCAGCTGCGGTCGGCGCTGCGCTACGTCGCCGACCGGCCCGACGTCGCGTGGACGATCGTGCTGGTCGGGGTGGTCGGCACGTTCGGCCTGAAGTTCCCGGTGGTGCTCACGGCGATGGCGGACACGACGTTCGCCGGCGGCGCCGACCTGTACGGCCTGTTCAACGTGGTCCTCGCGGTCGGCTCGGTCGCCGGCGCGCTGCTGGCCGGCGGGCGCACCCGCTCGCACACCGGGTTGATCGTCGTGATGGCCGCGGCGTTCAGCATCGCCCAGATCGCGGCGGGGTGGGCGCCGGGCGTCCCGCTGTTCCTCGTCGCGCTGGTGCTGATGGGCATCACGAACCTGGCGTTCCAGGCAATGGCGAACTCGTCGGTGCAGACGGCCGTCGCGCCGGCCATGCGCGGCCGGGTGATGGGCCTCTACATGCTCGCGTTCACCGGCGGCACGCCGATCGGCGCGCCCATCATCGGCTGGATCACCGCCGCCTACGGTCCGCGGATCGGCATGACGTTCTGCGGTGTCGTGCCGCTGCTCGCGGCCGTCGCGATCGTGCTGCTGAACCGGCGCCGGCGCCGGGCACCCGGCGGCGACGCCGTCGACAACGACGTTGTGGTTGTTTCACGAGCCGTGGGGCAGCCATAACGTCGTTGTCGACGGGATAGCGTCGCGCCGTGGAGTCGATCAGTCGGTGCTGGCCGGAGCCGTTGCGGGTGGGGGACCGGGTCGAGGTGATAGCGCCGGCAGGCCCGCCCCCGGCCCCGCAGCTCGCCGCGGGCCTGGACGTGCTGCGGTCGTGGGGCCTCGACGTGCGGTGCGCCGCAGACCCGGAGCGGCACCACCCGACGCTGCCCTACCTCGCCGGGACCGACGCCGAGCGGGCCGCGCAGCTGCAGAAGGCGTGGTGCGACCCCGGGAACGCCGCCGTGGTCTGCGCCCGCGGTGGCTACGGGGCGTTGCGCATCCTGGACCTGCTCGACTGGACGGCGATGGCGGCGGCCGGCCCGAAGGTCTTCACCGGCTCCAGCGACATCACGGCGCTGCACGCCGTCCTCGGCCCGGCCTGCGGGCTGGTCACGATGTTCACCCCGCTAGTCGCGAGCGACGCGATGGCCGAGCCGGTCGCGCAGGAGAACATGCGCCGGATGCTGTTCGAGCGGGAGCCGACCCTGCACGGCGGCCCGTCCGCCCGCACGCTGGTCGGCGGCACCGCGGCCGGCCCGACGGTGGGCGGCACGCTCAGCCTCATCGTTTCGACGCTGGGCGTCGCAGGCGTGCCGGCCCCGCCCGACGGCTCGATCGTGCTGCTGGAGGACATCACGGAGGCGCCGTACCGGATCGACCACTTCCTGACCCACCTGCTGCGCAGCGGCTGGTTCGACACCGTCGCCGGGGTCGTGCTGGGGTCGTGGCTCAAGTGCGGCAAGCCCGAGCGGGTGCACGACGTGATGGTCGACCGGCTCGGTGGGCTCGGCATCCCGGTCGTCGAGGAGTTCGGTTTCGGCCACGCCGAGGGCCAGCTCAGCGTGCCCCTCGGGGCGAGCGTGGTGCTCGATGCGGATACACCCACATTGACGTTCGTTCGGTAAAGGGCTGGCGGTTGACGCAGGGGCAACCACTACGGTCGCCGTCATGACCATCACCGTGATCGACAGCTACGCGGCGATGCGCGAGATCCTGCACGCTCCGCTCGCCGACCGCCCGGCCCTGCTGCGTCGCATGCTGGAGCCGGTCGCGGGCATGTACCGGTTCTTCCCCGGCGAGCCCGACCTCGTCGACCTGCACCAAATGGGCAGCGCGTTCCGCATCGACCGCGACGACGAGCGCGTCCTGCCCGCGCTGGAGACGATGCACGAGGCCCGGGTGTGGGATCGGATCGAGACGGCGCTGAACGACGCGCTGAAGGTGCAGCTCGACGCCACACCGGGCATCACGGTGCCCGACATCCAGGTGCTGCTCGTGCTGGGCGACCCCGCCGACACCCTCTTCATGGACGCCGCGCTCGGGGTGACGGGCAACGGCGGGCTCTCCGGCTACATCCTGCTCAACGTCTGGCCGTTCCCGGAGAACCTGGAGCGGATCGAGGCGACCGCCGTGCACGAGCTGAACCACAACCTGCGCTACAGCACGGTCGTCTGGAACCCGATGACGGTGACCGTCGGGGAGCACGTCGTCAGCGAGGGGTTGGCCGACGCGTTCGCCCGGCAGCTGTACGGGGACCTCGGCTACACGCGCATCGGCGTGCCGTCGCAGGGCGACGACGCGGTGTTCGAGAAGGTGCTGGCCGGCCTCGACGTCACCGGGATGCAGAACTTCGCGTCCTACGTCCACGGCGACACGATCGCCGCGCGGTACGGGGGGACGCCCGTCGGGCTGCCGACCGGCGCCGGGTACGCCGCGGGCAACCGGCTCGTCGACACCTACCTCGCGGCCACCGGCAAGACGGCCGCCGAGGCGACGCTCGTCGACGCGGCGGAGATCATCGCGCACACGAGGTAGCCGTCGAGAACGACGTCCACGCTGTTCCGCTATCCCGGATCGGCCGCGACGTCGTTCTCGACGTTCGTCGGCAGCACCGAGAGCAGCAGCTTGGTGTAGTCGTGCTGGGGGTCGAGCAGCACCTCCTCCGCAGGGCCCGACTCCACGATCCGGCCCTGGTGCATGACGGCGACGCGGTCGGCGATCGTCCAGGCCAGCCCGAGATCGTGGGTGATCACCAGCGCGCCCAGCCCGAGCTCGGTGCGCAGCCGCAGCAGCAGCGCGAGGATCTCCCGGCGCACCGAGGCGTCGAGCGACGCGACCGGTTCGTCGGCCACGAGGAACGTCGGGGCGAGCGCCAGCGCGCCCGCGATGACGACCCGCTGCCGCTGCCCGCCCGACAGCTGCGAGGGCAGCACCGGCAGGAACCGCTCCGGCGGGCGCAGCTCGGCCTGCTCCAGCGCCGCGGCGACGATCGCGGCCTCGTCGCCGGGCAGCCGGTGCACCCGCGGCCCTTCCGCGACGGCCTCGTAGACGCTGTGGCGCGGGTTGAGCGCCCCGGTCGGATCCTGCAGCACCAGCTGGACGCTGCGGCGGTACCCGCGCAGCCTGCGCGACGACCGCGGCAGTGGCGCGTCGCCGTAGCGCACCTCGCCCGAGGTGGGCTGCTGCACGCCGAGCAGGCACCGGGCCAGGGTCGTCTTGCCGGATCCGGACTGGCCGACCAGCGCGACGATCTCGCCCGGCCGGACCTGCAACGACACGCCGTCGACCGCGCGGACACCGCCGCCGCCGCGCAGCGGGAAGTCGACGGTGAGCCGCTCGGCCGCGAGCGTCGGCCCCGGTCCGGGTTCGGCGTGCTCGACGAGCCGCGACGCCGGGTCGCCGACGGTGGGGAACGCCGCTGCGAGCGCGCGGGCGTGCGGGTGCTGCGGCCGGTGGATGACCTGATCCGACGGCCCGTCCTCGACCACCAGCCCGTCCTGCATGACGACGACCCGCCGGCAGCTCGCGGCGAGCACCGAGAGGTCGTGGCTGATCATCATCAGCCCGACGCCGCGCTCGGCGACCAGCACGGCGAGCCGGTCGAGCACCTGCTGCTGCACGACGACGTCCAGCGCGGTCGTCGGCTCGTCGGCGATTACGAGGTCGGGGTCGCACGCCAGTGCCATCGCGATCATGACCCGCTGCCGCTGCCCGCCGGAGAGCTCGTGCGGGTAGGCGTTCGTGCGGGCCGCGGGCAGCTCCACCTGCGCCAGCAGCTCAGTGACGCGCTGCGGGACCCCCTTGGCCGCGGGGGAGTGCAGCCGGATCGGCTCGGCGATCTGGTCGCCGACCGTGCGGACGGGGTTGAGCGAGTGCATCGCGCCCTGGAACACGATCGACGCCTGCGCCCACCGCAGCGCGCGCAGCTTGCCCCACGACAGCCCGGTCACGTCCACGCCGCCGACCAGCACCGACCCGCCGATCCGGGCATCCCGCGGGAGCAGCCGCAGCGCCGCCATGGCGAGCGTCGTCTTCCCGCAGCCCGACTCGCCGGCGATCCCGAGCGTCTCGCCGGCGCCGAGCGACAGCGAGACGCCCCGCACCGCGGGTTCCCAGCCGCGCGGGGTGCGGTAGTCGACCGTCAGGTCCCGGTACTCCAGCAACGGGGTCTCCGATGTCGGTGTCATCGGCGAGCCGCCAGCGCCGGGTTCAGCACGATCTCCAGCGCCCGCCCGCACAGGGTGAACCCGAGCACCACGGCGACGATCGCGATCCCCGGCGGCAGCAGGTACCACCACGCGCCTGCGGTGATCGCCCCGGAGTCGACGGCCGCTTTCAGCATGGTTCCCCAGGAGACGCTCGCCGGGTCGCCGAGCCCGAGGAACGCGAGCGTCGACTCGGAGATGATCGCGCTGCCGACCGTCAGCGTCGTGTTGGCGAGCACCAGCGGCAGCACCGCCGGCAGGACGTGCTTGCCGAGCACGTGCGCGTGGCCGCCGCCCAGCACCTGGGCCCGCTCGATGTAGGGCCGGGCCTCGATCGCGAGCGTCTGCGCGCGCACGAGCCGCGCGGTCGACGCCCACGACGTCACGCCGATCGCGACGATGATCGTGAACGCGCCGCGCTGCAGCACCGTCGAGAGCACGATCGCGAGCACCAGCGAGGGCAGCACGAGGAAGAAGTCGGTCAGCCGCATCAGGATCGCGGAGGGCCAGCCGCCGAAGTGCGCGGCGAGCATGCCGACCAGCGAGCCGATCACCACCGAGAGCAGCGTCGCCGCGACCCCGACCAGCAGTGAGATCCGGCTGCCCATGATCGTCAGGGCCAGCACCGAGCGGCCGCTCTCGTCGGTGCCGAGCGGGTAGGCGGCGCTCGGCGGCTCCAGCACGCCACCGGTCGCCGTGATCACCGAGAGGTCGTCGGCGGTGATGTAGAGCGGCGCGGTGAGCGCGACGACCAGCGTGGCGCCCAGCACGACGAGGCCGGCCAGCCCGCTGCGTTGCTCGGCGTACGTGCGGGCGAACCGGGCGGCCGCCGTGCGGCGTCGCTCCCACGCGATGCTCGCGGTCACCGGGTCCGCACCCGCGGGTCGACGAGCCGGTAGACCAGGTCGGCGGCCACGTTCATGATCACCACAGCGGAGGAGAGCGCGATGAGCGTGCCCTGCAGCAGCGGGATGTCGGGCACGGCGAGCGCCTGGTAGGTCAGCAGGCCCAGGCCCGGCCAGGAGAACACCGTCTCGACGGTCACCGCGCCCGAGACGACGAACCCGACCTGCAGGAAGATGATCGTGATCGTCGGCAGCAGCGCGTTGGGCACGGCGTGCCGGCGCCGCACGAGGTCCTCGCGCAGCCCCTTGGCCCGCGCCGTCGTCAGGTAGTCGGCGGTCATCTCCTCCAGCAGCGACGACCGCATCACCATCAGGTACTGCGCGTAGACGACCGCGACCATCGTCAGGCACGGCAGCACCAGGTGGTGCGCGACGTCCAGCACGGCGGGGAAGAACCCGTCGACGCCACCCGGTGAGGTCATCCCGGCGGTCGGGAACAGGTCGAGCGCCACCGCGAACACCATCAGCACGATCAGCCCGAGCCAGAACGTCGGCACCGACCACAGCACCAGCGCCGTCGCCGTCGTGAACCGGTCGAACGCGCTGCCGTGCCGCCACGCCGCGCGGCTGCCCAGCCACAGCCCGAGCGCCACCGAGATCACCAGCGCGGTGCCGGTGAGCAGCACCGTCGGCCAGAGCCGCCCGAGGATCAGGTCGGTGACGGGCTGGCTGTACTTGTACGACGTGCCGAGGTCGCCGCGGGCGAGATCGCCCAGGTAGTCGAGGAACTGCTGGGGCAGCGGCTGGTCGAGCCCGAACTCGGCGCGCAGCCGCGCGAGCTGCTCCGGGTTGCCCGGCCGGTCGCGGGTCATCGCCCGCACCGGGTCGCCCGGCAGCACCCGGAACATGAAGAAGCCCAGCACGACGATCAGCGCCATGCTGATCAGCCCGCCGCCGATCGTGCGCAGGACGAACGCGAGCCCGCCCTGTGCACGTCCCTTGGTGGGTTCGGCGAGGTCGGTGGCGGTGGTGGTGCTCGGGAGCAGGTCGGTCACCGGTGATCCGCCCGGCCGGCTATTCGCGCTCGTCGCTGGACGACCGCCGGCCGCGCACGACGAAGAACGCCACCAGCCCCAGCACGATCACGCCGCCGATGACTGCCGCGATGATCCCCGCGGGGTTGCCGCCGCCGGTGTTCGCCTGCGTCGCGACCGGGGTGGCGTTGTAGTAGCCCCAGTAGCCGGTCTGCCCGGTGATCACGCCGCCCTCGGCGGGCTGCGTGACGAACCCGGTGAACCGGTCGGAACGGTAGGCCTCCAGCAGCCGGTCGTGGGTCAGCACCACCGCGTGCACGTCGTCGTAGAGCAGGCTGTTCATCTGCTTGACGATCTCCTGGCGCTTCGGCTTGTCCAGCTCGGCCTGCTGCGCCGCGTAGAGCCGGTCGTACTCGGGATTGCAGTAGCCGGAGTCGCTCTGCGCCGTCGCGTTGTAGCTGCAGGTCTGCTGGTGCAGCATCGGGTCGGGGTCGGGGTTGACGCTCCACCCGCTGAACGCGAGGTCGAAGTTGCCGGCGCTCATGTCGTCGTCGGCCTGGTTGGACGACTTGAAGGTCGGGGTCAGCGTGACGCCGATCTGGTTGAACCAGCCGACCATGAAGTCGGCGAGCTGCCGGTTCGTGGCGACGTCGGTCGAGGAGACCAGCCGCAGCGCGAGCGGTTTCCCGTCAGGGCCGACGCGCTTGCCGTCCGGGCCCGCGCGGTAGCCGGCCTCGTCGAGCAGCGCCTTGGCCTTCTCGGGGTCGAAGTCGCGCCGCTGGCCCGGGGCCGGGGTGAACGTCCAGTCCGGGTAGACCGGCGGGATGATGCTGTAACCGGGCTCGGAGTGGCCCTGCTTGATCCGCTCGACCACCGCGTTGACGTCGATCGCGTGGTGCAGCGCCCGACGCACCCGCACGTCCTTGAGCGCCGGGTTGCCGTCGCCGAACGGCTTGCCGTCGACACCGCTCGGGTTGGACCAGTTCATGAGCAGCTCGGTGAAGCGGCGGTTGCGGCCCTCGTTGCGCGTGATGTTCGGGTCGCCGGCGAGCGAGTCGAACTGGGCAGGCGTCGTGTCGCGAACGAGGTCGATGTCGCCCTTGCGCAGGCCCTGCACCGCCGCGTCGGTGTTCTCGTACTTGACCAGCTGCACGCCGTCGGCCTTGGGCCGGCCGCGCCAGTAGGAGTCGTTGGCCTGGAGCGTGACGCTCTGCCCCTCCTGGTAGCCGGTCAGCACGTACGGGCCGCTGCCGACGACGGGGAACGTCTCGGTGTTGGTGAGGGTGCCGATCCGGTCGACCTGGGACGCCCAGATGTGCTCGGGCACGATCGGGATCTCGGAGTTGAGGATCGACGCCATCGGCTGCTTGGTGACGATCACCAGCGTCCGGTCGTCGGTCGCCGTGACCGAGGCGTAGTTCTCGACGGCGCCGCCGTTCGCCTCCTTGGCCGCGTCGTTGGTCATGATCTGGTTGTAGGTGAAGGCGACGTCCTTGGCCGTGATCGGCTTGCCGTCGGACCAGTTGGCCTCGCGGATGCGGAAGGTCCAGGTCAGCTTGTCGGGCGCGGCCTGCCAGCTCTCCGCGAGCGCCGGCTGCGCGGAGTTGTCCGGCCCCGCGGTCGTCAGGTACTCGTACATCAGCCGGTTGACCTGCGTCGAGGTCAGGAACACCGCGACGAACGGGTTCAGCGAGTCGATCTCCTGGGTCACCGCCACGCGGAGCACCGCCCCGCCGGGCGGTTGGGCGAGCGCGGTGCCTGCCCCGCCCGCCAGCGCCATCACCATGGCCGCGAACAGGCACGCCAACCTTCGAAGACCCCGAGACATGTGATTCCCCCCACCTCGTCGTGCTGGGAACCAACCACTGCCCACCGATGGCGTCAATGCTTTCCCGCCGATAGCGTCACGATCATGCGGGTGCTCGTGTCGGCGGACATGGAGGGCGCCACCGGTGTGACGTGGACCGACGACTGCGTGCCCGGCACGGAGCCGTGGCAGCGCATGCGGCGGCTCTTCGCCGGTGACGTGAACGCGGCCGTTGCCGGTCTCGTCCGGGGTGGGGCGACGGACGTGCTGGTCAACGAGGCGCACTCGGCCCAGCGCAACCTCCTGCTGGAGGAGCTGGACGAGCGGGCGCGAATGCTGACCGGCCGGCACAAACCGCTCTCGATGATGCAGGGCATCGACGCGAGCGGTGAATCGGCGGTGGACGGGGTGGTGTTCCTCGGCTACCACGCCGGCGCGGGGCAGCAGGGCGTGCTCGCGCACACCTACCTGGAGAACTCGATCACCGGGGTGTGGCTCGACGGCGAGCCGGCCGGCGAGGGCGGGCTCAACGCGGCGCTGGCCGCCGAGCACGGCGTGCCGGTGCTGCTCGTGACCGGCGACGACCGGGCGTGCGCCGAAGCCGGGCGTTACGCGCCGGAGGCGACCACGGTGGCCGTCAAGGAATGCGTGAGCCGCTACGCCGCGATCTGCCTCCCACCGGCCAGGACGGCCAGCATGATCAGCGAGGCCGCGCAGGCCGCGATGACCCGGGCCGGCCGCCGCGAGGGTGCGGTCGGGCCGCACCGGATCGAGGTCGAGTTCGACGCCGCGCACCTCGCCGACGCCGCGGCCGTCGTGCCCACGGTCGAGCAGCTCGACGTGCGCAGGGTCGGCTTCGACGCGCCGTCGATGACGGCGGCGATGCAGGCCTTCAAGATCGTCACGGCGATCGCGGGCGGGGCGGTGCAGGGCATCTATGGATGACCTGACGGATGATTGGTCCGGGGGCGTCGCGGAGCTCTGCGCCGCGCTGATCCGGATCGACACGACCAATCGCGGGCCCGGCGACGCCGTGGGGGAGCGGGTGGCGGCGGAGGTCGTCGCCGCGATGCTGGGCGACGAGGTCGGTGTCGAGCCCGCCGTGCTGGAGTCGGCGCCGCGGCGCACGAACGTCGTCGCGCGCATCCCCGGGCAGGACCCGTCGCTGGGCGCGCTGCTGGTGCACGGGCACCTCGACGTCGTGCCGGCCGCCGCGGCCGACTGGTCGGTGCCGCCGTTCGCGGGCGAGATCCGGGACGGGTACGTGTGGGGCCGCGGCGCGGTCGACATGAAGGACATGTGCGCGTGCGTGCTGTCCGTCGTCGGCTCGTGGCGGCGACGCGGTGTGGCGCCCCGGCGCGACATCGTGCTCGCGTTCGTCGCCGACGAGGAGACCGGCGGCGACCTGGGCGCGAAGTGGCTGGTCGAGAAGCACCCCGAGCTGTTCGACGGCTGCGCGGCGGCCATCGGCGAATCGGGCGGCTTCTCCGTCACCGTCGACGGTGTGCGGCTCTACCCGATCGGCTCCGCGGAACGCGGCACGATGCACATGCGGCTGCGCGCGACCGGCCGCGCGGGACACGCGTCGCGGCCCAACCCCGACAACGCCGTCGTGACGCTCGTGTCGGCGCTCGCGCGCGTCGCGGCGCACCGCTGGCCGGTGCAGCTGACCCCGACCGTGCGGGAGTTCCTGACCCGCGCCGGCGCCGCGCTCGACGTGCCCGTCGACCTCGACACCGACGACGGCGTCGACGCCACCGTCGCCCGGCTCGGCCGGATCGGCGTGCTGGCCGCGGCCACGGTGCGCAACAGCACGACGCTGACCGGGCTGACCGCCGGCAGCGCGGTGAACGTCATCCCGTCGGTTGCGGAGGCGCTGCTGGACACCCGCGTGCTGCCGGGCGCGCCCGACGAGGTGCTCGCCACCGTCGACGAGCTGCTCGGGCCCGGCGTCACACGTACGTTCATCACCCGCGGCGATCCCGTGCAGTCGCCGTTCGACTCGGAGTGGTTCGACGCGATGACCGCGGCGCTGCTTGCCGAGGACCCCGACGCCGTCGTCCTGCCGTACTGCCTCGGCGGTGGCACCGACGCCAAGGCCTTCACCGCGCTCGGCATCCCGACGTACGGGTTCGGGCCGCTGCGGCTGCCGGCCGACCCCGCCGTCTACGACCACCGTGCGATGGCGCATGGTGTCGACGAACGGGTGCCCGTCGACGCGTTGCGGTTCGGCGCGCGGGTTCTGGACCACTTCCTCCGGACGGTGTGAACGATGTCGAACGGCTCTCCTCAACGGGTCGCGGTGCTCGGTGCCGGCGCGGTCGGCGGGATGCTCGGCGTGCTGCTGGCCGAGGCCGGCCACGACGTCACGCTGCTCGGCTCCGACCGCACCTGCACCGCGATCAACGCGCAGGGGCTGACGCTGCGCAGCCGCGCGTTCGGTGAGCTGTCCGCCGCCGTGCCGGCCCGGCCGTGGCTCGTCGGGCCGGTGGACGTTCTCGTCGTCGCGGTGAAGGCGCCCGACCTGCTCAGCGCGCTGACCAGGGCCCCGGCCCCGCTGCTCGACGGCGCCGCGGTGGTCCCGCTGCTGAACGGGGTCGACCACGTCGCGCTGCTGCGCGCGGCGTACCCGCAGGCGCGGGTGGTGCCGATGACGGTCGGGGTGGAGGCGACCCGGGTCGCGCCGGGGGTGATCGAGCACTTGTCACCGTTCGCCGACTACGCGCTCTCGACCGAGCACGACACCCCCGACGGGCCGGGCGCGCTGCTCGCCGCGGCGGGGTTGAAGGTCGACTCGTCCGCGCCCGACGAGACCACGCTGCTCTGGCGCAAGCTGGCGTTCCTCGCGCCGTTCGCGCTGCTCACGACGTCCGCGATGGACGCGGTCGGACCGGCGCGGGAGGCCCGCCCCGGGCTGCTCGACGCGCTCGTCGACGAGACCGGCGCCGCGGCCGTCGCCATGAGGGCCGCGATCGACCCCGACGCCGTCCGCACCCGGCTGGAGACGCTGCCCCCGACCATGCGCTCGTCGATGCTCAAGGACGCCGTCGCCGGCGCGACCCTGGAGCTCGACGCGATCGCCGGCCCGATCCTGCGCTCCGGCGTCGACGCCCCCGTCACCCGCGAGGTGGTCCGGGAGATCGCCGCCCGCTGACGAAGTTCCCCACCGTTTTGGGCACATGCGCGCCCGCAGAGCGCGCATCCACCCAAAACGGTGGGGGAGTTGGGCCAGACTGCGGGGGTGGACCGGCTGGGCGGGCTGAACGCAGCGGATGAAGGTGGTCTGCCGGAGCCCGGGTTGGTCAGGGTCGGGGTGACGGTGCTCGCGGCCGGGGTCGGGGTGCTCGCGCTGACGACCGATCCCGGGACCGCGGCGGATGCGGCGTGGGCGCTGGTCGCGGTGGTGCTGCTGCCGCTGTGGGTGTGGTTGCCGCAGCTGCCGTTGCGGCTCGTCGTGGTCGCCGTGCTGGTCGCGGCCGTGCTCGCCACGCGCGGTGGGGACGTCGAACCGACGTTGTTCCTGGTGTCCACGGCGGCGGTGCTGGTCGGCTGGTTCGAGTGGTCGACGGCGTGGTCGGTCGGCCTGGTGGTGCTGGCGGCGCTGTGCCCGCTGGTCGTGCGGGTGCTGATGCCCCCCGAGGGGTTCAGCCAGTGGATCTGGGTGCTCGGGATCGTGTTCCCGTGGCTGCTCGGCGTGCTGGCGCGGCAGCAGTTCGCGCTCGCGCACCGGTTGCAGGACGCCCGTGCCGAGCTCGCCGAGCAGGCGGTCGCGGGGGAGCGGCAGCGGATCGCGCGGGACGTGCACGACCTCGTCGGGCACGGGCTGGCCGCGGTGCTGCTGCAGATCACGAGCGCCCGGCACGTCCTGCGCCGCGATCCGGACGCCGCCGACGAGGCGCTCGCCGCGGCCGAGACCGCCGGCCGGAGCAGCATGGCCGAGCTGCGGCGCACGATGGCGCTGCTGCGCGACGAGCCCGGCGGGCCCGCCGCCGACCTGGACGGCATCGCCGAGGTGGTGCGCAGCGTGCGTGAGCAGGGGCTGCGAGTGCGCTATGAACGCAGCGGCGAGGCACCCGTGCCCGACGGGGTCGGCATCGCGGTGCACCGGATCGCCCAGGAGGCGCTGGCCAACGCGGTGCGCCACGCCCCCGACGCGGAGACCGCGGTGGTGCTCACCGCCGAGGACGGTGCGGTGAAGCTGACGGTCACCAGCCTCGGCCCGCTCCGGGTGCGGGAACGCGACGAGCGGCCGCGCTACGGTCTCGTCGGGATGCGCGAGCGCGCGGAGGTCGCCGGCGGTGAGCTGTCGGCGGGGCCGGTCGCAGGGGGCTGGGAGGTGCGGTGTCGAGTGCCGCTGACGTGACCGGCGCTGACGTGACCGGCGCTGACGTGACGGGCGCTGACGTGACGGGAACTGGGTTGATCCGGACCGTCATCGTCGACGACCAGGCGCTCGTCCGGGCCGGGCTGGCCCGGATCCTGGGCCCCGACGACGGTTTCACGGTGGTCGCGGAGTTCGCCGACGGCGCCGAGCTGCTCGCCGGCCTGCCCGCGGCCGACCTGGTGTTGATGGATGTCCGGATGCCCCGCACCAGCGGGATCGAGGCGACCAGGGCGTTGCGGTCGCGCGTGGACCCGCCGCCCGTCCTGATCCTCACCACGTTCGATGAGGACGACGTGCTCTGGGGCGCGATCGAGGCGGGCGCCGCGGGGTTCGTGCTGAAGGACGCGAGCGCCGCCGACCTGATCAGCGCGGCGCGTGCGGTGGCCGGCGGGGGAGCGTGGTTCGACAGCGCTGTGACCGGCCGGGTGCTGCAGGCCTACCGGCGGGCGGCGCCGGGGCGGCGGGCCGGCGGGCGGCTCGACCTGCTCACGGACCGCGAGCTGGACGTCCTGCGGCGGATGGCCCGCGGCGCCACGAACACCGAGATCGCGCAGGCGCTGCACCTGAGTGAGGCGACGGTCAAGACGCACGTCCGCTCGATCTTCACGAAGCTGGGAGCGCGGGACCGGGCGGCGGCGATCGTCTTCGCGTTCGACCACGGGGTGGTGCCGGCCGGCGGCGCTCCACCCGTGGGCTGAGCGCGGGTCCCGCCCGCGGGTTGATGTGCCCGGGCCGCCGCCCGGCGACGATTTCCGGCATGACCGCAGCCGCGCTGCCCACCGATCCGACTCCCGACCGGGCTCTCCCGCCGTCGGAGTGGCGACGTGGGCCCGCGTTGCTGCTCGCGCTGGCGACCGTCGGGCTGCACGTGGTGTTCGCGGCCGGGTACGGCTACCACCGCGACGAGCTGTACTTCCTCGCCGAGTCGAAGCGGCTCGACTGGGGGTTCGTGAGCGAGCAGCCGTTCGTGCCCGCGCTCGGCGCGTTCTCGAAGTTGCTGTTCGGCGACTCGGTCGTCGCGGCCCGGCTGTGGCCGGCGCTGGCCGGTGCGGGGGTCGTGCTCATCGCGACGGTGGTGGCGGCGAGGTTCGGCGGCGGCCTGGTCGCGCAGCTCTCGGCGGGGATGTGCGTCGGGACGTCGACGATCTCGCTGGCGCTGTTCCACCTGTTCGGGCCATCGGCGTTCGACCAGCTGGCGTGGGCTGGCTGCCTGCTCGTGCTGGTGCGGCTGCTCGACGGCCTCGACGGTTTCGACCGTACCGACGACCGGTGGTGGCTCGGGTTCGGCGCGATCGCCGGGCTCGGGCTGTGGAACAAGAACACGCTGGTGATGCTCGCGATCGCGCTGGTCGTCGCGGTTGCCGTCACCCGGGAGCGGTGGGGGGTGGTGCGCTCGCCGTGGCCGTGGGCCGGTGGTGCGCTCGCCGTGCTGATCGCTTCTCCGAACCTGGTGTGGCAGGCCGTGCACGGCTGGCCGATGCTGGAGATCGCCGCGACGGTCCGCGAGGACGAGGGCGGTCCGCTCGCCGCGGCGCTGTTCGTCCCGATGCAGGTGCTCACGATGAACCCGCTGCTGGCCCCGGTGTGGATCGCCGGGCTGGTGTGGCTGGCCCGCTCGGCGCGGTACCGGCTGCTGGCGTGGGTGTTCGCGGCGATGGTGGTGCTGTTGCTCGTGGTCGGCGGGCGGTCGTACTACCTGGCGCCGATGTACGTCCTGCTCTTCGCGGCGGGTGCGGTGGTGCTCGAACGCTGGGCGGCCGGGCGGCGGTGGCGTCCGGCGGCGCTCCCGGTGGCGCTGGTGGCCGCGGCGGCGGTGATCCTGCCCAGCGCGTTGCCGGTGCTGCCCGTCGAGGCACACCGCGACCTGCCGTTCGCGACGATCAACCCGATCATCGGGGAGTCGATCGGGTGGCCGGGGTTCGTCGAGCAGGTCGCCGCCGTCCGCAACGGCCTGCCGGCGGCCGAGCGGGCGGGCGCGGTGGTGCTGACCACGAACTACGGCCAGGCCGGCGCGATCGAGATGTTCGGCGCGCCGTACGGGCTCGGGCAGCCGGTGAGCGGGCACAACTCCTACTGGGACTGGGGCCCGCCGCCGGCGGCGACGTCGACCGTCGTCGCGGTCGGCTTCACCGACCCGGCGCGCCTGGCGACCCTGTTCGGTCGGGTCGAGCGCGCGGGCACGATCGACAACGGCGTCGGCATCGACAACGAGGAGCAGGGCGCCCCGATCTGGATCTGCCGCGAGCCCCGCGCGCCGTGGTCGGAGCTGTGGCCGCAGCTGCGGCGGTACAACGCCTGACGTGCGGCTGACGGGCGGGCTGCGGTGACGGGCCGGGATGTGTGCGTTCCGCATGCGAGGGCAGGAAAGCCACTTTCCGGCCCTCACAGGGCATGAAAGTGGCTTTCCTGCCCTCCCCGACCCGGCACCGACCTGCGTGTCCACCACCTCCGCGAGCACGCCGCCGCCAGCACCGCGCCCGCCGTGTTGAGCAGGACATCGTCGACCGACGAGTGCCGTCCGATCGCGAGCGCGTACTGCAGCACCTCCACCCCGACCGACGCGCCCGCGGCCACCAGCGCCACCCGCCACAGCCCGGCGAACGCCGCCCACCGCATCGGCAGGCAGCAGCCGAGCGCGGCGAAGACGAGCAGGTTGCCGCCGAGCTGCTCGACGACGGTCGCGGCTGGCGCGCTGCCGAGGTCGGCGAGATCGGTCAGCGGCAGCAGCGTGAGGGAGCGTCCGGTCCCGTTCGGGCGCAGGATCATCCACAGCCACGGCAGCGTCCCGAGCACCATCGCCACCTCCAGCAACGGCTCGCGCCACGCCCCGCGCCACCTCATCAACGCCCACGCGACCAGCCCCGCGATCGGGACGGCGGCGAGGGCTGTGAGGATGACACCACCCCATCGGGCCACGATGTCGGTCACCTCGGCAGTCTCACGTGGCGATGGTGAACAAGGCATCAGATCGGAGGCAGAGGTCCAGCAGTGATCCAGCAGGGTGTGACGGAGCAGGGCGCCGGGACCGCCGTGGCGCAGCCGCCGCCGACCGGCCGCGAGGTGTCGACGGCCGCTCTCGTGCTTGCGGTCGTCGTGGGCGTGCTCTCCGCGGGGCTGTACGCGGTGCTGACCGCGCGGGCTGGCGACGTGCTGCACCTCATCGACCTGACGGCGTACCGGATCGGCGCGCAACGCGTGCTCGACGGCGTCTCGCTCTACGACACGCCGCTGATCGGGACGACCAAGGGCGTGTTCGAGTTCGTCTACCCGCCCTTCGCTGCGCTGATCTTCCTCCCGGTCGCGCTGGTGGAGGGCGCGGCGTTCGTCGCCACCGGGGTCGCGGTCAACGCCGCGGTGCTGGTCGTCGTCGTGTGGGCGAGCCTGCGCGCGCTCGGGTACCGCGCCGGGCCGCGGCTGTTCGGGCTCTCGCTCGCCGGCGCCGGGCTGCTGATCTGGGTGCACCCGATCTGGGAGACGTTCGCCTTCGGGCAGGTCAACCTGCTGCTCGCGGCGCTGGTGCTGGTCGACCTCGTCGCGCCGGCGACCGCGCGCTGGAAGGGCGTGCTCGTCGGCATCGCGATCGGCATCAAGCTGACGCCGGGGTTCTTCGTCGTGTACCTGCTGGTCACCCGGCAGTACCGGGCAGCGGCGACGGCCGTCGGGTCGTTCGTCGCGACCGCCGCGCTCGGTGCGATCGTCATGCCCCGCGACTCGCTGACGTTCTGGTCGGGCGCGTTCCTCGATCCGGCGCGGGTGGGCGTCCCCGACCACCCCGGCAACCAGACGTTGCGCGGCATGATCGCCCGGCTGCTCGGCATGGGCACGGCGCAGTCGGTGCTGTGGCTCCTGGTCGCGGTCGCGGTCGCAGTGGCGGGCCTGTGGCTCAGCCGGCGCCTCACGCTCGACGGCAACGTGTTCGCCGCGGTCGTCCTGTGCGCGCTCACCGCGACGGCCGTGTCGCCGTTCAGCTGGGTGCACCATTGGGTGTGGCTGGGGCCGCTGCTGATCCTGTTGCTGCACCACGCCCTGCGCGACCGTACGGTGACGGCATGGGCAGGGTTCGTCGTCGCGGCGCTGATCTCCTCGCACGGCCCCCTGGCGCTGCTGGCCCCGGACTACCCGACGCTGCTCGCGATCCCGGCGTGGCACCACCTGGAGATCGGCTACGAGCACGCCTACATCTGGCTCACCGTCGCGCTGCTCGTCGCCGCAGCATTGCGCCTGCGCGCGGTGGCGCGGGAGCCCTGAGTTGGCGGGAGCCCTGAGTTGGCGGGAACCCTGAAGTGACGGCTGGCCGCGACGAGGTGCTCGCCGCCGCGCGGTCGGGCAACGAGATCGCCTTCGCCGAGCTCGTCGAGCGGCACCGGCGGGAGCTGCGCGTCCACTGCTACCGCATGCTCGGCTCGTTCGACGACGCCGAGGACCTCTTGCAGGAGACCCTTCTGCGGGCATGGAAGGGCATCGCGGGGTTCGAGGGCCGCGCGAGCGTGCGCGGGTGGCTGTACACGATCGCGACCAACGCCTGCCTCGACGCGCTGCGCGGCCGGTCGCGGCGAGTGCTGCCGCAGCACCTCGGCGCGCCGTCCGGCCTCGACGTCGACCTGCCGCCGCGCACGGACATCCCGTGGTTGCAGCCGTTCCCCGACCGGCTGTGGGAACCGGCCGCGCCGGCCGAAACCGAGCCCGACGCCGTGATCGTCGGCCGGGAGACGATCGAGCTGGCGTTCCTCGCCGCGATCCAGCACCTCCCGCCGCGGCAGCGCGCCGTGCTGCTGTTGCGTGACGTCTTGGGCTGGCCGGCCCGCGACACCGCGACCGCGCTGGAGTCGAGCGTCGCGTCGGTGACGAGCGCGCTGCAGCGGGCTCGCGACACGCTGCGCGAGCGGCTGCCCGAACGACGTGTCGACTGGGCCGTGCAGGAGCCGACCGACGCGGAGCGGGCCGTGCTGCGCCGCTACATGGACGCGATGAACCGCGCGGACGTCGCGGGGGTCGCGGCGCTGCTCGCCGAGGACGTGCGGGCGGCCATGCCGCCGCTGCCGATGTGGTACCTGGGCCGGGCGACCGTCGAGGAGGCGCTGACGCTGAGCTGGGACCCCACCGGTCCCGCCTACATCGGCCGGTTCCACGCCGTGGCCGTCGACGCGAACGGGCACCCGGCCGCTGCCGCGTACCTGTGCCCGCCGGGCGGCACGGTGTTCGAGGCGTGTGCGATCGGGGTGCCGGTGATCGCCGACGGGATGATCGTCGAGCTGACGTCGTTCCACGACCCGGGGTTGTTCGCCGCGTTCGGGCTACCGATGACTTTTCAGCCCGGCTGACGTCGCAACGGTCATGGCAACGATCCTGTACTCGGCGACCATGTCGTTGGACGGCTTCATCGCCGGCCCGGGCGACGACATGTCCTGGCTGGCCGACATACCGCTCGACGCCCCCGATCCCGACGCCGCCCTCACCCTCGACATCGGCGCCCTGCTCGTCGGAGGCGGCACCTTCCGGGCCTCCGACCCGTTCGCGGGGACCGACGAGGAGGGCGCGATGCGCGGCACCTGGAGCGGGCCGCAGTTCGTGCTCACCCGCAACCCACCGGCCACCCCGGTGCCGGGCGTGACGTTCTTCGACGACCTGCCCGAGGCAGTCGCCGCGGCATCGGATGCGGCGGGGGAGCGGTACGTCAACGTGCTCGGCGCCACGATCGCCCGCGGGTGCCTGGAGGCCGGGCTCCTGGACGAGATCCTCGTGTACGTCGCACCCCTCCTGCTCGGCGACGGCACCCGCCTCCACGAGCACGCGGGCGGGCGGCGCACCCGCCTGACCACGATCTCCAAGTACCCGGGCGCCCTCCACTATCGCGTCGACCGCTAGGCGGCGCCGCTCGACGGGGCCGGGGGAGGGCAGGAAAGCCACTTTCCTGCCCTGTGAGGGCCTGAAAGTGGCTTTCCTGCCCTCACGTGCTGGCCTCGGTTGGCGCCCGCACCCGGTAGCCCGTCGGGAACAGCCGCACGTCGCCCCCGCGCGTGAGGAGGCCGAAGAGCCCGCGGCGGGCGAAGAGCGCCGCCAGTACCGCGACGGCGCCGAGCACCACGAGGTACCAGGAGCCGAAGGGTGAGAGCAGCTGCTGCAGCGCGAAGAACACGATCGCCCCGATGACGGGCCCTTCGATGGTGCCGAGCCCGCCGATCACCACCATGAAGATCATGAAGGCCGACCACTGCACGCCGTAGACCGAGTCGGGCTGCACTCGCAGCGAGTCGAGCACGATGATCGCGCCCGCCACCCCGCACCCGGCCGCGGCCAGCACGAACACGATCCGCTTCGCCGAGCGCACCTCGACGCCGAGACTGTCGGCTGCCGTCGGTTCGTCGCGGATCGCGGTCAGCGCGAGCCCCAGCCGCGACCGCATGAGGAGGAACACCCCGCCGACGGCGGCGACCAGCGCGGCGAGCGCGCACCAGTAGATGACGGCTCCGCGCAGCGCCGGCGCGTACGCCGAGAGCCCCGTGACCGACGCGCCCGAACCGCCCCCGACGGCGCCGACCTCGACGGTCAGGAGCCGGAACACCTCGGCGACCACCCACGTCCCGATCGCGAAGTAGCCGCCGTACAGCCGGAAGACCAGGAACGACGTCGGCAGCGCGACCAGCCCGGCCACCAGGGCCGCGATCGGGACCGCCAGGAACGGGTCGAGCCCCACCAGGTCGGCGACCAGCACGGTGTACGCGCCGATGCCGAGGAAACCCTGCTGCCCGACGGAGATCATCCCGCCGTACCCGGCGAGCAGGTTCCACATCGAGGCCAGCACGACCAGCGCGAACAGGTCGACCAGCAGGCGCGTCACCGAGCCGGGCGCGTAGTAGGGCAGCGCTGCGAGCACCACGACGAGCGGTACGACCACGCCGGTGGCCACCCGGGACGTCCGCGTGTGGCGGACGATGTGAGCGTCGGTCATCTGCGTTCCGCCCTCCGCAGGATCCCGCCCGGCCGCGCCGCGAGGACGGCGAGGAACACGAGGTGGCCGGCCAGCACGCCGTAGCTCGGCTGGATCTGCGCCCCGACGGTCTGCGCGACGCCGAGCACGAGCCCGCCGACCAGCGTCCCCCAGAGCGAGCCGAGCCCGCCGATGATCACCGCCTCGAACGCGAAGATCAGCAGCTGCGGGCCGAGCGTCGGGGTGAACGTGCCGCGCATCCCGGAGAAGACCCCCGCGACCGCGATCGTCGCGAACGCGATCGCCGTCGCGACGGCGTACACCTTGCGGTCGTCGAGGCCCATCAGCTGGGCCGTCTCGGGATCGTCGCTGGTCGCGCGCATGGCCCGGCCGATCGCGGTGCGCGAAATCAGCAGCTGCAGCCCCACCAGCACGGCCACCGCGACGCCGAGCGTCAGCACGGCGAGCCACCCGACCGAGAGGAGGTCGGTCAGCGCCAGCCCGGCGGTCCCGAGCGTCCCGGCCGGGAGCGAGCGGGTGTCCGCCGAGAACGCCTCCAGCAGCAGGTTCTGCAGGACGACCGACAGCCCGAACGTCACCAGCAGCGGCGCGAGCTCGCCGCCGCGCAACGCCGGGAAGAGCACCGCGTGCTGCAGCGCGTACCCGGCGGCCGCGAGCGCAGGCACCACCACCAGCAACGTCAACAGCGGGTGCACGCCGAGCGCCTGCCCGACGACCAGCGCGAGGAACGCAGCCAGCACCGTGAGGTCGCCGTGCGCGAGGTTGACGATCCGCAGCACGCCGAACACGAGCGACAGCCCGCACGCGTAGAGCGCGTAGACCCCGCCGAGCAACAGCCCCTGCACCACCGCGTTCACCCAGGTCATGCGCTCGCCCCGAAGTACGCGGCCGTGACGGCCGCCGCGGTGACCTCGGCCGCGGGCGCGGCGAGCACCGTCGCGCCGGCGCGCAAGCAGAGCACCGTCTTGGCGATCCGCAGCGCCTGCCCGACGTCCTGCTCGACGACCAGCATCGTCATCCCGGACGACGCGATCTCGGCGAGCGCGCCGTACAGCCGCTCGACGACCACCGGGGCGAGCCCGAGCGACACCTCGTCGAGCATCAGCACCCGCGGGTTGGCGACCAACCCGCGCCCGATGGCGACGGCCTGCTGCTCGCCGCCGGAGAGCGAACCGGCCGCGCGGCGCGCCAGCAGCGGCAGGTTGGGGAACAGGTCGTAGACGGAATCGAGGTCCCACCGCCCGCGCGCCCGGGTGGCCGCGATCTCCAAGTTCTCCCTGACCGTGAGGCTGGGGAAGAGCTTCCGCCCCTCCGGCACGAGTGTCACACCCTCGCGCACCCGCTCGTGCGGGCGCCGCGACCCGAGCTCGACCCCGGCCAGCTCCACCCGGCTCTGCGGGGAGAGGGTGACGGTGCCCATGACCGAGCGCAGGAGCGTCGTCTTGCCCGCGCCGTTGGCGCCGATCACCGCTACCGTTTCGCCGTCGTGCACGGTGAGGTCGATCCCGCGCAGCGCCTGGAAGTGGCCGTACCAGGCGTCGACGTCGACGAGCCGCAGGAGCGGCGTGAGCCCCGTGTTCACCGTTCCCACCCCTCGACCTGCGACCCGAGGTACACCTCGCGGACGGTCGGGTCGGCGAGCACCGCGCCGGGCGTGCCGACGGCGAGCACCGCGCCCGACGCGAGGCACAGCATGCGGTCGACCACCTCGGCGAGCGCGTGCACGATGTGCTCGATCCACACGACGGCCGTCCCCGCGGCCCGCACCTCGCGCACGACACCGATCAGCTCCGGCAGCTCGGCGTCGGTGAGCCCGCCGCCGATCTCGTCGAGCAGTAGCACCCGCGGCCGGCACGCCAGCGCCCTGGCCAGCTCCAACCGCTTCCGGTCGAGCAGTCGCAGGTCACCGGCGAGGGTGTTGGCCTGCGCAGCCAGCGCGGTGCGCTCGAGGCTCTCGTACGCCGCCCGCTGCGCGTCCCCACCCCTTCGCCGCGCCCCGTGCACCGCGCCGACCAGCACGTTCTCGAACACGGTCATGCCGGAGAACGGCCGCGGCGTCTGGTAGGTGCGGCCCATGCCGGCGCGGCAGCGCGCGGCGGCGGACGCCGACGTGACGTCCTGCCCGCCCAGCTCGATCCGGCCCGCGTCGGCCCGCAGCACCCCGTCGAGCAGGTTCAGCAGCGTCGTCTTGCCGGCGCCGTTGGGTCCGACGATGCCCAGCACCGAGCCCTCGGCGACGTCCAGGTCGACGGCGTCGACCACCCGGACGGCGCCGAACGACCGGGTCAGCCCGCGTACCGTCAGCACCGCACCAGCCAGCACCGCACCAGCCAGCACCGCACTAGGCGGGTGGCGCCGGGGCCGGCAGCGGCTCCACGGCACCGCCGACGGGGATGTCCGGGTGCTGGGTGTTGCTGACGATCACGAGGTCGAACGGCGTCGCGGTGCCGGGCCGCCACTGCCCGCCGACGAGCGGCGTCTTCGCGACGTTCGGCACCGGCCCGCTCGTCCAGTCCAGCGGCCCGACCACGGTGTTGAGCTTCATCCCGGCGATCGCCGCGGCGATCCCCGCGCGGTCGTCGATCGACGAGACCGCCCCGAACGCGGCCACCGCCACCTCGAAGAGCGCGTGCGCGAAGCCGATCGGCTGCGTCCACTGCTTCTTCGTCTCCTGCGTGTACGCGTCGGCCAGCGCCTTCGCGCTCTGCCCGGTCAGCGACGACTGGAACGGGTGGCTCGGCGACCACCACACCTCGGTGCCGAGGTTGACCCCGATCGGCCCCAGTGCCTCGACGCTCGACGGGAAGAGCAGCGCCTTGCCGATGGTGGCGATCTTGGGGTGGTAGCCCTGCTGGGAGGCCTGCCGCCAGAACGTCGTGAAGTCGGGCGGGATCGGCACGCCGAGCAGGATCTCCGCGGCGCCGTCGCGGAACCGCGCGATCTGCGACGAGAAGTCCTGCGTGCCGTTCGGGTAGGTGCCGGGGTCGAGGATCGTGTAGCCGCGCTTGGCCTGTTCCGGCGCGAAACCGGTCGCCGGGTCGCCCCACGCGAGGCCGTCGGGGTCGTTGGGCCAGAGCGCGCCGGCGATCTTGTTGGTGCCGACCTGGTCCCACATGTCGCCGTAGACCTTCTCGACGTCCTCGAGGCCCCAGAAGAAGTTGTACGTCCACTCGAACTTGGTGTCCGGCTGCCCGCCACGGCCGAAGAACCAGGGCTGCCACGGCGTCACGGTCGCGACGCACGGCAGGCCGTTGGCCTCGCACTGGTCGCTCACCGGGTTCGACGTGTCCGGTGTCGAGGACACCAGCATCAGGTGCACGCCGTTGTTGAGGATCAGGTCGCCGGCGACGTCGGCGGCGCGGTTCGCGTCCGACTGGCTGTCGCGCTTGAGGATCTCGACCGGGAACGGGCGGTCGCCCACCTTGATGGGATTCTGCTTGAAGTGGGCGTTCATCGCGTTGATGACGAACTGGTCAGCCTCACCGAAAGGGGCGAGCGGCCCCGTTTCCGGGCTCACGTAGCCGATCTTGATGACATCGCCGCCACCGCCGCCGCTCGGGCTCTGCAGGCCTGGGCTGCACGCCGCGGCGAGCCCCCCGGCCGCCGCCACCGTGCCTGCCGCGCCTACCGTGCGGAGGAAGCCGCGTCGATCGATCCTGATGCTGTCAGCCATGACACCTCGCGCTCAGAAGGTGGACCGAATGGGCCGTCCCGCGGCCCGGCCGGGCACAGGCTAGGTCAAGTTGTGAGCCAGGCCTCCTCCGGGATCACTCGCCTGCGCGGAATCCGGTTCTGATTCCACTCCGCGTCGAGCCGCAATAACCGTGCGTTGCGCACGTGTGCTCCAATAGCACCCCTGTTGTTCCCCTGAAGGTGTGACACAGCTCGCCGTGGTGACTACGCTGCATGCGAGCGCGCAAGGGTGCTGTCACGCCGAAGCAACCGCCGCCGGACCGCTCCCCACGGGCCTGCGCGGCCCACGGCGGCGAGCACGTCCCGCCCGAAGAAGCCGACGGAGATGCTGACGTGAGCAAGAAGCTCGCCTGGTCGTCGCCCCGCAACTGGAGCCTCCGGGTGAAGTTCTCGGTGGTGCTGCTCGTGCCACTGGTGCTCGCGGTGGTGCTGGGCGCGCTGCGGATCGCCGACCAGGTGGGTGCGGCGTCGGAGCTCGACCGGGTCGCCCGGTTCGGCACCATCCACTCCGACGTCACGACGCTCGTCGAGCAGGCGCAGCTGGAGCGGTTCCGCGCGACCGAGTTCGTCGCCGGCGGGCGCATCGGCGACCAGACGCAGCTGCGCGAGGCCATCGCGAAGGTCGACGAGCTGGCCGAGACGACCCGCCCGAGCGTCGAGAGCCTCTACGCCGACGACCCCGACCTCGTCGGCATCCACCGCACCGCCGAGCAGGCGATCGCCAGGCTGCACGGGTTGCGGCTGCTCGTGCTCGGCAACAGCAACGCGCCCGCTTCCGCGGTGCTGTTGCGCTACAACGAGCTGGTAAACGCGCTGGTCCAGCTCGACAACGCGGTGCTGCGCGGGGTGAACAGCACCGAGGTGAACGGGCTCGCGAGCGCCCTCGCGGGCCTCGGCGCTGCCCGCAACGAGGCCACGCTGCAGGAGGCGCAGGTCGTCTCGATCCTCGCGGGCCGGGAAGCGCGCGCCGCGGCCGCGGCGGAGCTGCAGGGCAGCGACGCGCGGCTGGTCACCAACCTGCAGTCGTTCCGCTCCGCGCTCGACCAGGGCCAGCGCGTCCGGTACGCGACGCTGATCGCCGGGCCGGTCAACACCGAGCGCGGCCGGCTCGTGCAGGGTGTGCTCGCCGGCGTCGCCACCCCGGCACCGACCGAGCTCTACCAGCGGTTCCTCAGCGAGCTCGACCGCGCTGAGGACGGCATGCGCACCGAGCTGTCCGGCACCAGCGCCGAGCGGCGCCAGACCGCCATCACGATGGCCGGGCTGAACGTCGTGCTGCTCGCGATCGCCCTCGTGCTCGGCGCGGTGATCGTGCTCGTCATCGCGCGCGGCATGATCGGCTCGCTGCGGACGCTGCGCCGGATCGCCATGGACGTCGCCCAGGAACGGCTGCCGGAGGCCGTCGCGAGGATGCGGCAGGGCTCGGTACCGAACGTCAACATCCGGCCCGTGCCGGTGACGACGCAGGAGGAGGTCGGCCAGGTCGCGCGCGCGTTCGACGCGGTGCACGCGCAGGCCGTCCGGCTGGCCGCCGAGCAGGCCACGCTCCAGAACAACGTCAACGCGATGTTCATCAACCTCTCGCGGCGCAGCCAGGCGCTCGTCGACCGTCAGCTCGTGCTGATCGAGTCGCTGGAGCAGGGCGAGGAGGATCCCGAGCACCTCGCGTCGCTGTTCCGGCTCGACCACCTCGCCACCCGCATGCGCCGCAACAGCGAGAACCTGCTGGTGCTGGCCGGCACCGAGCTGTCGAAGCGCGCCGCGCAGCCGCTGCCGGTGGTGGAGGTGCTGCGCGCGGCGGTCGGGGAGATCGAGCAGTACCAGCGGGTGGTCGTACAGACGCCGCCGGACGTGGCGTTCTACGGGCGGGTCGCGCACGACATCCAGCACCTCGTCGCGGAGCTGCTCGACAACGCGGCGACGTTCTCCCCGCCCGACACGCAGGTCGTCGTCACCACGAGCCGCTCGGCCGACGGCTCGGTGCTGATCGAGATCTTCGACGACGGCATCGGGCTGCCCCGCGAGGCGTTGACGGCGCTGAACGAGCGGCTGCGGCTGCCGACGGAGGCGAGTGTCGCGGCGTCGCGGCGCATGGGCCTGTTCGTGGTCGGGAAGCTCGCGAACCGGCACGGGATCTCCGTCGCGCTGCACGCCGACGGGCAGGAACCGACCGCGGGCGCGGTCACGCGCAACGGCGTGACGGCACGCGTGACGATCCCGGCGTACCTAGTGCACGCGGAGTCGATCATCGCGCTGGCCGGCGCCCGGTCGGGTGCGACGGAGCAGGCGGCCTCCATGCAGGCGAGCGGCGTCCAACCGGTGCCCGTGCCGGTGGTCCGGCCGCCGCTCACATCGGTGCCGCCGCTGCCGGCGCCCGCCCAGGCACCGCAGCCGGTCCCGGCGCCCGCACCTGCACCCCAGCGGCATCCCCTCGCGCCGCTGGTGGCACAGCCGTCGACCCAGCCGTCGACCCAGCCGTCGGCCCAGCCGTCGGCGCAAGAGTCGGCGCAGATGCCGACCTCGGAGCAGATGGGGTCGGCGACGGCGGAGGTGCCGATCGTCGGCGCGGTCGAGCCGCCTGCGATGACGACGCCGATGCCGGTGGTCCCGGCCGCGGTGCCGCTCCCGCCCCAGCGCACGACGGCGGACGCACCGCCGTTTTGGGAGCAGCCCACGAGCGCGCAGGCCGTGCCCCCGCCGGTCCAGCAGCCGGTCCAGCAGCCGCAGCCCGGGCAGCAGCCCCCGCCCGGCCAGCAGCCGGCACAGCAGCCGGTCCAGCAGCCAGTGGCCTTCCAGCAGCAGCCGCCGCAGGGCCCGCAGTTCCAGCCGTCGCCGTTCGCGTCTCCGCAGCAGTTCGGCCAGAACCAGCAGCCCCAGACCCAGCAGCCCCAGCAGTGGCAGCCGGAGCAGCAGACGGTGGCCCAGCCACTGCCCCAACCGCAACCCCAGCCCCAGCCCCAGCCCCAGTTCCCCCCGCCGGTGCAGGAGCAGCCGACCGCGGCGCATCGGGCGCCGGAGCCGGTGCAGCAGCAGGCGCCCCCATCGCCCCCACCGGCGCCGCCGGTGCCACGGCCGCAGCCGATGCAGCGACCCCAGCCCCAGCCCCAGCCCCAGCCCCGGCCGGGGCCCCAGGTTCAGCCTTCGCCGCGACCCCAGCCGTCGCCGGTGGAGCAGCCGGCGGAGTCGGTCTGGACGCTGCCGCCGAACCGTGCCGCAGCTCAGAGCGGCGAGCAGGGTCCCATTCCGGGGGTGCCACCGCTTCCCGATATCGCGCCGGCGGAATCGGACCCGTCGCGGCTGTTCGTCGCGGCGACGCCGCCGCCCGCGCTGCCCGACCCGAACGCGCCGCGACCCGCGGACCCGTTCTCCGGTGTGGAGTTCGACGACCCGACGCCGCAGCCGATCTTCGAGGAGGTGTCGACCGGGTGGTTCCGGGCGACCTCGCCCGCCGATCCGGCCACCGAGGCGTTGCCCGTGCTCGCCGCGAAGGCGCGGACCGACGCCAGCAGCGACGCCAGGGCCACCGATTCGGGCGGCGGGACCGAGACCGAGGCGGATGCGGAGGAGACCGCCGGCGCCGCCATGAGCGCCGCCGAGCTGGCCGAGGCGATCGCCGCCGACTTCGCGACTCCGGCCGACTCGGGATGGCAGGCCGTGCAGCAGGCGCAGGTGCAGACCCCGGTTCCGGAGCTGACCACCGCGGGCCTGCCGAAACGTGTCCCGCGCGCCCGGCTGCTGCCCGGCAGCGCCGGCAACTCGGCGCCGCCCACGAAGCGCGACGCGGAGATCGTCCGCGGGCGCTGGGCGAGCCTGCAGCGGGGTGTGCGCGAAGGCCGCGAGACCCGTTCGACCACGCAGACCGAGTGGGAGTAATGCCGTTCCGTCGAGCCGCCCGGCCCGTGTGTAGCGTCGCGCCCGATTCCGGAACGGCCAGAACGGGGGAACTCGGTTGAGCACGGACGTCGCCGATGCGGCAGGTGGGGAGGGCGGTGCGCCCGTTCGGGCGCACGAGCCCGAGCTGGTCCAGCTGCTGACCCCTGAGGGCGAGCGGGTCGACCACCCCGCGTACGCGATCGACCTGACCCCCGCCGAGCTGCGCAGTCTGTACCGGGACATGGCGTTGACCCGCCGGTTCGACGGCGAGGCCGTTGCGCTGCAACGGCAGGGTGAGCTGGCGCTGTGGGTGTCGGCGCTCGGGCAGGAGGCCGCGCAGATCGGTTCGGCGCGGGCGACCCGCCGCACCGACTACGTGTTCCCGAGCTACCGCGAGCACGGCGTGGCGTGGTGCCGCGGGGTCGACCCGCTGAGCCTGATGTCGATGTACCGCGGGGTCACCAACGGCGGGTGGGACCCGCACGCGACCAACTTCCACCTGTACACGATCGTCATCGGCCCGGTCGCCCTGCATGCGACCGGCTACGCGATGGGGGTGGCGAAGGACGGCGCCGACATGGCCGTCATGTGCTACTTCGGGGAGGGCGGCTCCAGCCAGGGTGACCTGTCGGAGGCGTTCAACTTCGCAGCCGTGAACAACGCGCCTGTGGTGTTCTTCTGCCAGAACAACCAGTGGTCGATCTCCACGCCGTACGAGAAGCAGTCGAGGGTGCCGGTCTACCAGCGCGCGGCCGGGTTCGGGTTCCCCGGTGTGCGCGTCGACGGCAACGACGTGCTCGCGGTGATGGCGGTGACCCGCGCGGCGCTCGACCACGCCCGCGGCCACAACGGGCCCGTGCTCGTCGAGGCGCTGACGTACCGCATGGGCGCCCACGCCACGTCCGACGACCCCACGCGCTACCGCCTGGCCGAGGAGACCGCGGTGTGGGAGCGCAAGGACCCCATCGCGCGGCTGCGGACCTACCTCGAGCGGCAGTCGCTGGCCGGCGCCGACTTCTTCGCGCACGTCGACGCCGAGGCCGACGCGCTCGCCGCGCGGGTCCGCGACGGGCTGCGCAGCATGCCCGACCCGGGCCCGACCGAGTTCTTCGACCACGTCTACGCGGGGCAGCACGCCCTGGTGGACGAGGAACGCGCGCAGTTCGAGGCGTATCTCTCGACGTTCGAGGAGACCACCCGATGACCCCGCCGAAGATCACGGCGCTGTCGATGGTGCGGGCGCTGAACGAGGCGCTGCGGTCGGCGCTCGACGAGGACCCGAAGGTGCTCGTCATGGGCGAGGACGTCGGCCGGCTCGGCGGCGTGTTCCGCGTGACCGACGGCCTGCAGAAGGACTTCGGCGAGGACCGCGTCACCGACACCCCGCTGGCCGAGTCGGGCATCGTCGGCACGGCGATCGGGCTGGCGCTGCGTGGCTACCGGCCGATCGTGGAGATCCAGTTCGACGGGTTCACGTTCCCGGCGTTCAACCAGATCGTCACGCAGCTGGCGAAGCTGCACGCCCGGTCGGAGGGCGTGCTGCGGCTGCCCGTCGTCATCCGGATCCCGTACGGCGGCGGGGTCGGCGCGATCGAGCACCACAGCGAGTCGCCGGAGGCGTACTTCGCGCACACCGCAGGGCTGCGGGTGGTGACGCCGTCGACGCCGGAGGACGCGTTCTGGATGCTGCGGCAGGCGATCAGCACCGACGACCCGGTGATCTTCTTCGAGCCGAAGCGGCGCTACTGGGAGAAGGCACGGGCCGACCTGTCGTCGCCGCCTGCCGCGTTGCACGCCGCACGGGTCGTGCGGCCGGGCCGCGACCTGACGCTCGTCGCGTACGGGCCGATGGTCGGGCTGTGCGTCGAGGCGGCGGAGGCGGCCGTCGCGGAGGGGCGCGACCTGGAGGTGCTCGACCTCCGGTCGCTCTCGCCGATCGACTTCGACGCGGTGCAGGCGAGCCTCGAGCGGACCCGGCGGATGGTCGTCGTGCACGAGGCGCCGGTGTTCTTCGGTGCGGGCGCCGAGGTCGCCGCCCGGATCACCGAACGGTGCTTCTACCACCTGGAGGCCCCGGTGCTGCGGGTCGGCGGCTACCACTCGCCGTACCCGGCGTCGCGGATGGAGCACGAGTACCTGCCCACGGTCGACCGGGTGCTCGATGCCGTCGACCGCGCGCTCTCGTATTGACATCCGTTGGCTGACAACGACTTCGACAGGCTCCTCGGGGAGCCCCGCACGGAAGGCAGGTGACGTGACCGCCACCGAGAACGGGCGTTCGCTCGGCGAGTTCCGGATGCCCGACGTCGGCGAAGGTCTCACCGAGGCCGAGATCATCGAGTGGTACGTCGAGCCCGGTGACACCGTGAGCGACGGCCAGCTGATCTGCGAGGTCGAGAGCGCGAAGTCGGCGGTGGAGCTGCCGATCCCGTTCGACGGCGTGGTGCACGAGATCCTCGCGCCGGTCGGCTCGACCGTCGAGGTCGGCGCGGTGATCATCCTGATCGACCAGGGGCCGGCGCGGTCGCCGCTGGCCGATCCCAGGCGGGGCCCGGTCGCCGAGCCGGAAGGGTGGTCACCGCTGGCTCCGCCGCCGCGCCAACCTGCGCGAACCGTCGCCGAGGACGACACGGGCGACCACGAGCAGGTGCGCTGGACGCCCGTGAACGGCGGCCCGACGGGGTGGTCACCCGTCGCGGACGAGCGGATCGAGCCGCGCCGCTACCCCATGGAGACGGGTGAGCGCGCCGCGCGGCGCCCGACGCAGCCCGAGCAGACCCCGCCGCGTCGCCCACCTGCCGGCCGGCCCGGCAGCACGGAGCAGGGTGGCCGGTCGGCGTACCCCGAGCAGGTCCGGCGTGGCCACGGCACCGACCCCGGCCAGCGGCCCCCGGCCGCGCAGCGTTCCCCGCTGGCGGACCCGCAGCGTCGGGTCGCCGGCGAGGACCGCGGCGAACGTCCCGCGAACGACGTGCGGCGGCCGCCGACCGACGAGCACGGCGAGCGGCGGCACCCGACGGGGGAGCAGGCCGCGCGGCCCTCACACCCTGCGCAACCGCTTTCGGGGCCGCTTTCGGGGCAGCCGCTGTCCGGTCAGCCGCTCTCCGGTCAGCCGCGGCGGCCACCGGCTTCCGAGTGGCCGACCCGGCCACCGTCGCGGCCGGTAGCCGACCGGGGCCGCCCGCAGCGAACAGAGCGCCCGCAGCAGGTAGAGCGCCCGCAGCAGGTAGAGCGCTCGCAGGTGGAGCCGCTGGCTTCGCCGGAGGCTGCGCCGGAGACAGCGGCGCAGCCGATCGTGCCCGATCTCGGGCCGCCGGCGGCGCGTGCGCCGGAGTGGGCGACCGATCTGTTCGTGCCGGCCGATCCGGAGCCCATCGATCCCGATCGCGGGTTCCCGCCGCGGCGTCCGGTGTCCGAGACCCGGCCGGTGCCGCCGCGGGAGCGGGCCGGAGACAGCACGGGGGGCACTGCCGCGGCCGAGCCGGTGGCGCGCGGCGAACGGCCGCCGGTCACGGCTCCTTTCCCCGTGCGTGCGGCCGCCGAGCGGGTGGAGGCGGCAGCGCCTGCTCCGGCGGCGGAGAAGCCGCAGCCGGAGCGGCCGCTGGCGAAGCCGCCGGTGCGCAAGCTCGCGCGTGACCTCGGCGTCGAGCTGGCGGAGGTGCGGGCGTCCGGCCCGAACGGGGTCGTGACCAGGGAGGACGTGCACGCCGCCCGGGAGCGGGCCGGCCAGGACGAGGCGGTCGAGCGGGAGGTTGCTGCGCTGCAGGCGCTGGTGGACGTCGGGATGGCGGAGCTCCCCGCGCACGTCGAGGAGCCGGTCGCGCAGGAGCCGGTCGCGCAGGCACCGGCGGCGAAGGTGCCGGTCGTCGAGGAACCGGTCGTCGAGGTGCCGGTCGTCGAGGTGCCGGTTGTCGAGGTGCCGGTTGTCGAGGTGCCGGTTGTCGAGGTGCCGGTTGCCGAGGTGCCGGTTGCCGGGACGCCCGCTGTCGAGGCGCCCGATATCGAGGAACCTGGCACCGCGGAACCTGGCACCGGGCAGCCGGTAGAACCGGAGGAGGCGCTCCCGGCGGGGGTGCTCGACACGCTGTCCGCGGCCTACCCGGCGGGCCCGGCCACGGACCTGATGATCAGCTGGAGCACCGTGTCGTCGGTGTCGCAGGACGAGGGCGTGCGCCGCGTGCCCGTCACCGGGGTCCGCAAGGCCACCGCGCGGGCGATGGTCACGAGCGCGTTCACCGCGCCGCACGTCACCGAGTTCGTGACCGTGGACGTCACGCGGACGATGAAGCTGGTCGCCTCCCTGAAGGAGGACCCGGTGTTCGCGGGTGTGCGGGTCGGGCCGCTGTTGATCGTCGCGAAGGCGCTGATGGTGGCGGTCTCCCGCAACCCCGGCATCAACGCGGCGTGGGACGAGGAGCGCCAGGAGATCGTCCAGAAGGAGCGGGTGAACCTCGGCATCGCTGCGGCGACCCCGCGCGGGCTGATCGTTCCGAACATCCCCGACGCCGGCCGGTTCACGTTGCGGCAGCTGGCGGGGGAGTTGGACCAGCTGGTCGGCACCGCGCGGGCGGGCCGCACCCAGCCCGGCGCGATGCGCGACGGCACGATCACGATCACCAACATCGGGGTGTTCGGCGTCGACACCGGCACCCCGATCCTGAACCCGGGGGAGGCCGCGATCCTCGCCTTCGGTGCGGTGAAGGAACTGCCGTGGGTGCATCGCGGTGAGGTCCGGCCGCGCAAGGTGACCACGCTCGCGCTGTCGTTCGACCACCGCGTCGTCGACGGCGAGCTCGGGTCGCACGTCCTCTCCGACGTCGCCGCGATCCTCGAACGCCCCAAGCGCCTCTTCGCCTGGACGTAGAAGTTCCCCATCGTTTTGTGCACTTGCGCGCCGAAAACGCGCGCAAGTGCACAAAACGGTGGGGAAGTTCGGGGTCAGGGAGCGCTGGCAGTGACGCCGGTGACGGAGAACGCGTCGGTGCGGAAGCCGGCGCCGCCCGTCCACGGCTCCATGCCGGCCTGGATGCTGGTGAGGTACCAGTCGGGCTTGACCACACCGCGGTCGACGGCGTCCTTCGTGAACGCGGAGAGGTCGAGGTCGGTCACCGAGCGCACCGGCTGGGTGCGGACGTAGGAGATCACCTGCGCGCCGTTCTCCCCGCGCCAGATCTCCCAGTCGGCACCGGCGACCTTCGCGGTGCCGGTCTGCTCGCCGATCGGGTTGGGCCCGGTGTCCTCGAGCCAGATCATCAGCTCGGTGCCGGTGACGGTGTCGTCCTTGCGCGGGGTCGGGTCGTACCAGATGTCGTACGCGACGTTCCACGTCCCGCCGGTCGGCGGGGTGAACGTCCACGTGCTGGTCACGGGCCCGAGCTCGCTCACCTTCTTGGGCAGGACGGTGCCCGCGGTGCAGGTGCCGTAGTGGCAGCCACTGAAGATCGACGGGTAGGCGGCGGGGCCGGCGTCGTTGCTGTGGGCGCCCTTGGTGACCTCGAAGCCGGTGCTGAACGCCCGCACGCACTGCGTGCCGTCGGAGCCCCACACGTTGTTCTGCACCTCGTAGGCGCCGCCGGCGACGGGCGTCGACCCGAACTTCTCGCAGACCTCGACACCGGCGTCCGCCGGGGCGGCGTTCGCGCTCCCGGTGGTCGCACCGATGACGACGGCGGTGATGGCCAGTACGACGGCGCGACGCACGACGGTCATGGCGCTCATGATCGACCATGCCGCCAGCGGCGCGCGGCAGGGGGATCCGCACGTCGTCGCCACGTTCGGAGTAAAGATCGACGAATCACTTAGGTTCAACTAAGCTGAAGGCGTGCCTCAGTTGGTTGTGGAATCGACCCAGACACCGTTCTCCCAGTTCCTCCGCTCCTCGACGAGCGAGGTGCACGAGAGAGCCCACGGCTCGGCGTACATGACCGAGCTGCTCGCCGGCCGGCTCCGCACCGAGGAGTACGCGCTGCTGGCCGCGCAGCTCTACTTCGTCTACAGCGCGCTGGAGGCCGCGAGCGACACGCTCGCCGACGACCCGGTCGCCCGCCCCTTCGTGATCGACGAGCTGCGCCGCGTCCCCGGCCTGGTCGCCGACCTGGAGTTCCTGATGGGCCCCGAGTGGGAGTCGCGGATCGAGGCGCTGCCCGCGACGAGGCAGTACACCGAGCGGCTGCGTGAGGTGGCCGAGTCGTGGCCGGGCGGGTACGTCGCCCACCACTACACGCGCTACCTCGGCGACCTCGCCGGCGGCCAGGTCGTGCGGTCGGTCCTGCAGCGCAGCTACGGCATCACCGGCCCCGGCTCGCTCTTCTACGACTTCGCCCACGTCGGCAACCCGGCGGCTTTCCGCAGGCGCTACCGCGCCGCCCTCGACAGCGCCCCCTTCGACGCGCAGGAGCGCGAGCGCGTGCGCGACGAGACACTCCGCGCGTTCGAGTACAACATCGCCGTGCTCGAAGAGCTCGCCGCCGCCATCTGACCCTGCCCAGCTCGGGGGTGCAGCTCACCCGGGGTTGGGGAGGGCAGGAAAGCCACTTTCCGGCCCTCACAGGGCAGGAAAGTGGCTTTCCTGCCCTCGCGTGCGGATCGCACGCATCCTGGCCAGCTCACTGGTCCCCACCCTCGTTGAGGAGCCGGTCCACCTCCCGCGCGATCAGCCCCAGCCGGGCCTCCTTCACCAGCGGGATGTCGCGGCGCCGCCGCCGGACGTCGGTGAGGTCGATGTCGACGGTGAGCAGGTGCTCCACGCCCTCCGGGGCCTCCGCGACGATCTCGCCCCACGGGTCGACGACGTGCGAGCCGCCCCAGAACCGCAGCTCGCCGCCGGGCCCCTGCTCGGCGCCGACGCGGTTCACGAACACCACGAACAGCTGGAACATCCGCGCGTAGAAGCGGGTGATGTCGCGCCAGTAGCCCGCGGAGTCGTACTTGTCCGGGAACGTGCTCTGCGCGCTCGCCGCCGGCATCAGCAGCACCCGCGCGCCGTCCTGCGTCGCGAGGAATGCCAGCTGCGGCTGCCAGGCGTCGTTGCAGAGCAGCACCGCCATCCTGGTGGTGTCGGTGGCGGGGAACGCCCGCAGCGCCGGGCCCGGGGTGAAGTACTTGCGCTCCTCGAACGTCATGTACGTCGGCAGGTAGAGCTTGCGGTGCACGTGCACCAGGCTGCCCTCGCGGAAGTAGGCGGCGCTGTTGTACGTGTGCACGCCGGGCCCTTCCTCGACGAACCCGGTGAGCACCCCCGCCGTCCCGGCCTTGCGCGCGAGGTGCAGCAGCCGCTCGTCGCCGGCATGCATCGAGAGGTCGGAGTCGACCTGCCCGATCGAGTAGCCGGTGACGTGCAGCTCGGGGAAGACGACCAGCTCCGACCCGTCGTGCACGGCCTCGCCGATCAGCCGTTCCGCGCGGGCCAGGTTCGAGTCGACGTCCCCGAGCTCCGCGTCGACCTGTGCGAGCGAGATGCGCACTACGCGATGAACCCGTTGTCGCGCAGGAACTGCTCGGCTACCTCGTCGGGCAGCTCGCCGCCGACGTCGACCTTCTCGTTCAGCAGGCGGACGGCGTCCGTGGTGAGCACCTTCGCGATCGGGTTGAACACCTCGGCGAGCTTCGGGTTCTTGTCCAGCACGTCCTGGCGGATCGTCATGGCCGCGTTGTAGTTGACGAAGAACTGCTTGTCGTCCTCCAGGATCACGAGGTCGTTGGCGGCGACGGCGCCGTCGGTGGTGGTGACCTCGCCGAACCCGCACGTGTCACCCGACTTGACCTGCGGCGGGATCAGCGAGAGCTCGACCTCGGCGACGTTCGCGTCGGGCAGGTCGAAGCCGTAGCCCTTCTCCAGGCCCGGCCAGCCGTCGTCGCGGGTGCGGAACTCGGCCGCCATGCACATCCGCGCGGCGTTCTGGTCGCGCGCGACGAGCGCCGCGTACTCGCTGAGCGTCTTGACCCCGAGCTGTCCGTCGCGGCCGGCCGCGGTGGCGACGGCGTAGGAGTTGTTGAGCGGCGCCGCGTCGAGCCACGCGATGTTGTTCTTCTTGTCCTCGGTCGCCACGGCCTGGTAGAGCGCGGCCGGGTCCTTCGGCGCCTGGCTCGTCTCGTGCCGCAGGTGGGTCGACCAGCCCGTGCCGGTGTACTCCCAGTACATGTCCAGCTCGCCGGCCGTCAGCGCGGTCCGGACGTTGGTGGTGCCGGTGATGCTGATCAGCCGGCCGACGTCGGCGCCGGTCGCTTCGAGCGCCTTCACGGCGATCTCGCCGAGCACCTTCTGCTCGGTGAACTCCTTCGACCCCACCCGGAACGTCGCGCCGGAGAGGTCGATGGCGCCGAGCGTGCCGCCGCCTCCGCCACCCCCTCCGCCGCCGGTCCCACCTCCGCCGCACGCGGTGACGGCCAGCGCTGCGACCGCGAGTACGGCCAGCATCTTCGGGCGGATCGACATGGCGTGCCTCCTAGAGACCTTTGGGGCGAAGGACGTCCTCGGCGACGCGTCCCAGGTAGTCGATGAGCAGGGCGAGCACCGCCGTGAGGACGCTGCCGACGACCGTGACCAGCGGCCGGTTCTGCACCAGGCCGGCGATGATGATGCCGCCGAGCCCGCCGGCGTTGGTGAGCGCCGCGATCGTCGCGGTCCCGACGTTGATCACCAGCGCGGTGCGCAGGCCGGTCAGGATCACCGGGACGGCGAGCGGCAGCTCGATCCGGCTCAGCACGCCGAGGCGGCTCATGCCCATCCCGCGGCCCGACTCGACGACGGCCGGGTCGACCTGCGTGAGCCCGATCATGGTGTTGCGCAGCACCGGCAGGGCCGAGTACGCCACGAGCGCGACCACCGCCGGCCAGAACCCGATGCCCCAACCGATCGCGAAGAGCACCAGCAGGCCGATCGACGGGATCGACTGCCCGATGTTGAACACGCCGACCGCGGCAGGCGTGATCCGGCGCGCGAAGGGCCGCGTGAGCAGCACCCCGAGCGGGACGGCCAGCAGCAGCACGAGCGCGGTCGAGACGGCGGTGAGCGTGACGTGCTCCAGCGTCGCCTGCCCGATGAAGTCCAGGTTGACCCTGCGCTCCTCGATGCTGTCGAGCGAGCGGGTGCCGACGTACACCGCCAGCACGACCAGCACCGCCAGCAGGATCGCCGGCGTCACAAGGTAGCGGCCCAGCGCCCGCCGCTCGTGGCTGACCAGCTCCTCCGGGACGACGACGGTCACAGCAGGTCCTTCTCGACGGGCTCGAAGGAGCTGCGCGAGCGTTCCCGCTCCGCCGTCCGCATGCCGCGGATCGCCTCGTTGATCGTGTCCATGTCGACGACACCGGTGTAGCGGCCGCCCTCGCCGACGACGACCGCTGTGCAGTAGCGGGCGGTGAGCATCTCGTTCAGCGTGTCCGAGAGCGTCGCCATCGGGCCGACGACCGCGAGCGGCAGCCCGACCTCGGACAGCTTCCGGCCGCCGAGCTGGCGCAGGTGGTCGGCGCTGACCCAGCTGCGCGGCCGGCCGTCCTCGTCGATCACCAGCAGGCAGCCCTTGTCCGAGACCTCCAACCGGCGCAGCGCGTCGGCGGGGTCCGTCCCCTCGTCGACGGTGGTCCACTCGCCGAGCGCGATGTCGCGCACGCGGCTGAGGCTCAGCCGCTTCAGCGAGGCGCCGCGGCCGATGAAGTCGGCGACGAACTCGTCGGCCGGATCGACGAGGATCCGCTCCGGGGTGTCGAACTGGGCGATCTGCGAGTGGTCGCGCAGGATCGCGATGCGATCGCCCATCTTGATCGCCTCGTCGATGTCGTGCGTGACGAACACGATCGTCTTCTTGATGTCGGCCTGCAGCCGCAGGAACTCGTTCTGCAGCCGGTCGCGCGTGATCGGGTCGATCGCACCGAACGGCTCGTCCATCAGCATCACGTCGGGGTCGGCGCTCATCGCACGGGCGACGCCGATGCGCTGGCGCTGGCCGCCGGACAGCTGCTTGGGGTAGCGGTCGCGGTAGACGTCCGGGTCCATCCCGACGGTGCGAATCAGCTCGTCGACGCGTTCCGCGATGCGGTCGCGGTCCCACTTGAGCAGCTTCGGCACGGTCGCGATGTTCTGCGCGATCGTCTGGTGCGGGAACAGCCCGATCTGCTGGATCACGTACCCGATGCGCCTGCGCAGCTGGTCGGGGTCGGCCTTGGTGACGTCCTCGTCGTCGAGGAAGATCCGCCCGGACGTCGGCTCGATCAGGCGGTTGATCAGCTTCATCGTGGTCGTCTTGCCGCAGCCGGACGGCCCCACGAAGATCACGATCTCGCCCTCGGGGATCTCCAGCGAGAGCTCCTCGACGGCCGGTTCCTTCTGCCCGGGGAAGCGCTTGGTCAGCTTGTCCAAGCGGATCTTGACGGTCATCTCAGCCCCCGTGACGTCGTCAGCCGGAAAAGAAGCAGGTAGACCACGTCGAACAGAACCGCCAGCAGGATCACCCCGAGCGTCCCGCCGAGCACGAGGTTCAGCGCGTTCGGGCTGCTGATCCGGGAGAGCCCTTCGAAGATGTCGTTGCCGAGCCCCGGCCCCTGGATGTACGCGCCGATCGCGGCGATGCCGAGCGTCAGCAGCGTCGAGACGCGCATGCCGGTGAGGATCACCGGCCACGCCAGCGGCAGCTCGATCCGCAGCAGCCGCTGCATCCGGCCCATCCCCATGCCCTGCGCCGATTCGACGACGGCGGGGTCGACCTCGCGCAGCCCGACGATCGTGTTGGCGACGATCGGAAGCAGCGAGTAGAGCACCAGCGCCACCACCACCGGCGTCGTCCCGATCCCCAGCACGTTGATGAACAGGCCGAACAGCGCCAGCGACGGGATGGTCAGGAACACCGACGTCACCGCGATCGTGAGCTGTCGCGAGCGCGGCCGGTGGTAGACGGCCATGCCCAGGCCGACCCCGATCACCGTCGCGATCAGGACCGCGGTGATCGTCACCAGTGCGTGCGCTATCGCGAGCTCGAGGATGTCGTCCCAGCGCGACTGCAGGTACCGGAAGAAGTTCATCGCTGCTGGCGCGCCTCCCAGCCGTCGTCGACCTGCGGGGACAGTGGCATGGTGTTGCCGCAGGCACAAGGCACGTGCCGGAGCGGCAACAAAGTCGATATCTACAGCATTCCGGAGACGGCGGTGGCGCGCTCGGTGAGCGGCGCGAGCGCCGCCTGCATCGCGTCGTCGTCGAATCGGCCGGCCGGGCCCTGCACGCCCAAGATCGCGACGAGCCGGCCGCCGCGGTCGAGCACCGGGACGGCGATGGCGTGCAGCTCCGCCTCGCGCTCGCCGCGGGCATGCGCCCACCCCCGCTCCCGGACGGCGGCGACCTCGCGCCGCAGCTCGTCGGCGTCGGTGATCGTCCGCGGGGTGAACCGCTCCAGCGGCTCGGTGACCTCCGCGCCGGTCCAGGCCAGGAAGACCTTCCCGCTCGCGGTGGCGTGCGGGACGCTCGGCCGGCCGATCTCCGCGACGCTGCGCACGGTCGACGGGCTTTGCACGAAGTCGATCGTCACGGCGGTGCTGCCGCCGGGCACCGAGAGGTGCGCGGTCTCGCCGGTGCGCTCCATCAGCGCGAGCAGGTGCGGCCGGACGATCTCGCGCAGATCGACCCGCGCGAGCGCGGCGTTGCCCAGCTGCACCAGCCGCACGCCGAGCCGGTAGCGCCCGGTCGCCGGGACCCTGCGGACGATCTCCTCCTTCGCGAGCGTGGCGAGCAGCCGCGAGACGGTGCTCGCGTTGATGCCCGTCCGGCGCGCGATCTCGTTGGTGCCCAGGTCGTCGGGGGCGTCCGCGAGCGCCGCGAGGACCGCGACAGCCCGCTCGACGCCCGCGATGAGCCGTTCCGTTGTCGCGCTGTCGTCCGCCATGTACCGTTCCGTTCCTCAGAATGGAAACAGCGTTGCCCTGACGGCAACAGTACCGCCTGTGCCGGTGTCCGTCGAGATGCCGGACGGAAGGAGCCGGCATGACCGCAGTGCGCGCGAGCCTGGGGGAGCGGCTTGCCGCCGGGCCGGTGATCTGCGCGGAGGGGTACCTCTTCGAGCTGGAGCGGCGCGGCTACCTGCAGGCCGGAGCGTTCGTGCCCGAGGTGGTGCTGGAGCACCCGGAGCGGGTGACGGCGCTGCACGAGGAGTTCGTGCACGCCGGGACCGACGTCGTCGAGGCGTTCACCTACTACGCCCACCGCGAGAAGCTGCGCGTGATCGGCAAGGACCACCTGCTGGAGCCGATGAACCGGCAGGCGCTCGCGCTGGCGGGGAGCGTCGCTGCTGCCTCGGGGACGCTGCTCGCGGGCAACATCTGCAACACCAACGTCTACGACCCGGCCGATCCGGAGAGCGTGCGTTCCGTCCGGGGGATGTTCACCGAGCAGGTCGGGTGGGCCGCCGAGGCCGAGGTCGACATGGTCATCGGCGAGACGTTCCGGTACCTCGACGAGGCACTGCTCGCGCTGGAGGTGATCCGCGCGGCCGGGCTGCCATCGGTCATGACGTTGACGCTGCACGGCGCGGCCGAGACCCGCGAGGGTGTTGCACTGCCCGAGGCGATGCGCCGGCTCGCCGATTCCGGCGCCGACGTCGTCGGGCTCAACTGCGGGTGGGGTCCCGCGACGATGGCTCCGCTGCTCGCCGACCTGGTGAAGGCCGTCGACGTGCCCGTCGCGGCGCTGCCGGTCCCGTACCGGACCGACCCGGCGCACCCGAACTTCCAGTCGCTCGCCGACCCCGGCTACGCGGGCCCGCCGGACGGCCGGCCGTTCCCGACGGGCCTCGACCCGCTGACGTGCACCCGCTACGAGATCGCCGAGTTCACCCGTGCCGCGCAGGACGCCGGGGTGCGGTACTTCGGGCTGTGCTGCGGCGCCGCACCGCACCACGTCCGCAGCATGGCCGAGACGCTCGGCCGCACCCCACCGGCCGCCCGCTTCTCCGAGGACATGTCCCGCCACGTCTACTTCGGCTCCGAACCCACCCTCGCCAAGCACAACCTGGAGTACGGCCGCACCCTCTAGCCCGAACTTCCCCACCGTTTTGGGCCCCTGCGCGCTCCGGCGGCGCGCATCCACCCAAAACGATGGGGAGATCCGGTGGCGGGACCACAACGTCCCCACCGTTTTGCCAACTTGCACGGGTTCGAGGGTGTGCAGGTTGGCAAAACGGTGGGGAAGTTCGCTGCGTCTGGGATGTTGGGCGTCAGGCGGCTAGCAGCTGGCCGATCACGACCATCACGACGCCGCCGGCCAGCACCGCGTACGGCAGCATGCCGGCCCGTTTCGTGGGGGTGAGGTCGACGCCGTCGGGGCCGACCTCGTACATCGACTCGGGGAACTTCCCCTTGTCCACGACGTGGTGCCGGTAGGCGAAGATCGGCACGATCAGCGCCGCGAAGATCACGCCGGTGAGCAGCGCGCCCTGCCCCCAGACGTTGGCGCCCCACCCGAGCAGCAGCGCGTTGACGAACGCCAGCACCGCGCCGGCCCCGATCAGGACGGTCGGTGCCCGCCACGGCCGCGCGGCGTGCGGGTTGTCGACGCGGTGCAGCCAGCCGGCGTTCAGGTTCAGGAAGTTGAAGATCATGTAGCAGACCGTCGACGCGGCCAGCACGAACACGTAGTCGCTCATCAGCAGCAGCACGATGTTGAAGGCGAGGTCGGTCCACATCGCCCGCGCCGGGGCGCCGTGCCGGTTGGCGCGCCCGAGGTAGCGCGGCAGCCAGCCGTCGACCGAGCCCTGGTACAGCGTGCGCGACGAGCCCGCCATCGTCGTCATGATCGAGAGCAGCACCGCGAGGATCAGCATGACGACCAGCAGGCTCGCCACGAACGAGCCGCCGCCGACCATGTCGCCCATCGCCGCCGCGACGCCGGTGTTGTCGACGATCGGGTCGGTCGTGAGCCGGTCGACGCCGAGCGAGCCCTGGAACGCGATCGGCACGAGCGTGTAGATCGCGAGGCACGCGAGGCCGGCCGCGAAGATCGCCTTCGGGGTGTCGCGCCCGGGGTCGGTGAACTCGCGGGTGTAGCAGATCGACGTCTCGAACGCGTACGCCGACCACGCGGCGAGGAAGAGCCCGCCGGCCACCAGCGTCCAGCCGTCGAGGTCCCAGGCACCGCTGAGCGGGACGAACGGGCTGAAGTTCGCGCTCGCCACGTCACCGGTGATCAAGGGCACGATGCCGACGACCAGCAGCGGCACGAGCACCGCGATGCCGATGACGGTCTGCACGCGCGCGGCCCGCAGGATGCCGTGGTGCTGCAGCAGGAACACCAGCAGCAGGAACGCGACGGCGATCAGGAACTGGGCGTTGAACCGCAGCTCCAGGCCCTCCTTCAACGCGCTGAGGTCGACCAGCGACACCGACCACGTGTTGATCGCGGCGTCCGGTGGGAACAGCGCGGTGAGCAGGTACCCGGCGCCCAGACCTGCGCCGATGGCGAGCACCGGCGACCACGCCAGCCAGTTGCACCACACCGAGATCGGCGCGACGTACTTCGAGTACGGCGCCCAGGCCATCGCCCCGTACACCGACGCCCCACCCGACTTGTGCGGGTACATCCCGGCGATCTCGGCGTAGGTGAAGCTCTGGATCAGCCCGAACGCGACCGACACCGTCCACACCACCACCGACGGCGTGCCGACGGTCGCGGCGATCGACCCGATGGAGAACAGCACGAGCGCAGGCACGCCGCTCGCGATCCAGAACGCCCCGGTCCAGCTGATCGTCCGCTGGAGGCCAGGGTCTGCTTGCACTGCTGGACGTGCCGTCTCGGCCATGGCCGACCTCCGGTCAGTGAATGGGCTTCTCCCAGCCGTCCAGCGTGGGAGCCACGTAGTTCTCCCCGACGGTTGCCGATCCCGCGAGCCACGAGCCCAGTTCGGGCTGCGCGAACTTCGCGTGCTTGTGCTTGAGCCAGATCCCGTACGAGTTGCCCTCCTGCAGGTGCTTGATCAGCACCTTGCGGGCGTACTCGTCCTCGCGCCCCTCCGGGACCTCGAAATGGATCTTCAGGAACGCGTTGGTGTACCGGTCGAAGACGGCGTTCATGCCGTCCTCGCTCATCATGTGGATGTCTTCCAGCCAGTTGAGGTCCTCGCCGGGGGTCGCGGCCATGAGGTCGACGTCGTCGACGAGCGAGCGCTCGAACTGGTACGGGAACGTGCGCCCGGTCAGCTCCTCGGTGTCGATGCCCTGCCGCGTCGTGAGCCGGCGGGCGGACGGGTCGAAGGGCAGGTCGACGGGGCCGGAGCTCGTCCCGGAGGACTCGGACACTTCAGACATCGCGCATCCCGTCGTTGGCGACGTGCTTCTCCAGCAGGTGCTTGATCTCCGAGAGCGTGCGTTCCTCCGTGACGCCCGGGATGTACGTCGTGCCCGCGAGCGGGACCTTCGCCATCGCCGCCGCCTCGGTGGTGAGCGCGCAGAGGTCCTCCGGTTCGAGGCTGTGCACGCTGGTCTTGCCGCATGCGCGGGCCAGCATCTGCACCTCCAGCGTGAGCGTGTGCAGGAAGTTGTAGACCCGCTCGGCCGCGGCGTCGACCTCGAGGCGTTTGCGCAGCTCCGGGTCCTGCGTCGCGACGCCGACGGGGCAGCGCCCGGTGTGGCAGTGGTAGCAGCTGCCGGCCGGGACACCGACCGTGCCCTCGTAGTCGGTGACGCCCGGGATCTCCTTGTTGCAGTTGAGCGCCATCAGCGACGAGTGGCCGATCGCGATGGCCGTCGCGCCGAGCGCGAGGCACTTGGCGATGTCCCCGCCGTTGCGGATGCCGCCGGCGACGACGAGGTCGATCTCGTCGGCCAGCCCGACGTCCTCCAGCGCGCGCCGCGCCTCTGGGATCGCCGCCATCAGCGGGATGCCGGTCTCCTCCGCCGCGATGTGCGGCCCCGCGCCGGTGCCGCCCTCCGCGCCGTCGAGGTAGATGATGTCCGGCCCGCACTTCGCCGCCATCCGCACGTCGTCGTAGACGCGCGCGGCGCCCAGCTTCAGCTGGATCGGCACCTGGTAGTCGGTGGCCTCGCGGATCTCCTGGATCTTCAGCGACAGGTCGTCGGGCCCGAGCCAGTCGGGGTGCCGCGCGGGGGAGCGCTGGTCGATCCCCGCCGGCAGCGAGCGCATCTCGGCGACCTGCTCGGTGACCTTCTGGCCCATCAGGTGCCCGCCGAGCCCGACCTTGCAGCCCTGCCCGATGAAGAACTCGACGGCGTCGGCGAGCATGAGGTGGTGCGGGTTGAACCCGTACCGGCTCTGGATCACCTGGTAGTACCACTTGGTCGAGAGGTCGCGTTCCGGCGGGATCATGCCGCCCTCGCCGGAGCACGTCGCCGTGCCGGCCATCGACGCGCCCTTGGCCAGCGCCATCTTCGCTTCCAGCGACAGCGCGCCGAAGCTCATCCCGGTGATGTAGACGGGGATGTCGAGCTCGATCGGGTTCTTCGCGAACCGCGCACCGAGCACGGTCTTCGTCTCGCACTTCTCGCGGTAGCCCTCGATGACGAACCGGGTCAGCGTGCCCGGCAGGAACATCAGCTCGTCCCAGTGCGGGATCGGCTTGAACATCGAGAAGCCGCGCATGCGGTAGCGGCCCAGCTCGGACTTGACGTGGATGTCGTTGATCACTTCGGGCGTGAAGATCCGGCTGTGCCCGAGAACCTGCTTGTCGTCCATCCGGCGCTCCTAGAGAACGAGCTTGCGCTCGGTGGGCTCGAGGTTGTCGTAGTTCCACAGCTTCTTGCCGCACACGAACTTGCGGAACGTGTCGGGCCGGTCCATCCGGTAGATGCGGAACTTGCGGTCGATCAGCTCGTGGTCGGCGTCGGTCATCTCGGCCTCGACGCAGTCGACGCCCAGCGCGGCGACCTTCCCGCCCACGTAGAGCTGCCCGTCGTACATCGAGTCGCCGAGGCCCTGGCCCGCGTCGCCGCAGATGATCTGACGGCCGCGCTGCATCATGAAGCCGGTCATCGAGCCGACGTTGCCGCCGACGATGATCGTGCCGCCCTTCTGGTCGATCCCGGTCCGCGCGCCGGCGTGGCCGCGCACCACGAGGTCGCCGCCGCGCAGCGCCGCACCGGTGAGCGAGCCGGCGTTCTTGTCGATCACGACGACGCCGGACATCATGTTCTCCGCGACCGACCAGCCGACGCGCCCCGTGATGTGGATCTCGGGGCCGTCGATGAGGCCGCACCCGAAGTAGCCGAGGCTGCCGTTGATCGTGATCCGGCAGCGGGTGAGCAGCCCGACCGCGATCGAGTGCTGCGCCCCGGGGTTGTGGATGGTCAGCTCGGTGACGCCCTCGGTGTAGAGCAGCCGCCGCGCCTCCAGGTTGATCTGGCGCGGGGTGAGCCCGGCCGCGTCGAACTCGGCCGTCTCCCCGGCCACCGTCGCGATCATCGGAGCCTTGGTGTCGGGCTCGGCGAGGCCACGGTGGTCGACCCTGTGGGAACTCTTGGGTGTCACCTGCTCCACACCAGCACCTCCCGCTCGTAGGGGTCGTAGGTGTCGATCTCCCGGTTCAGCACGGCCCTGATCGCGACCTCCTCCGACGCCAGCGCCACCAGGTCGTCCGCTTCATAGAGCACCAGCGGCTTCGCGGCCATCTCGTCCTTGGCCACCCCGAGCTGGTCGGACGTGACGACGAGGTAGGTGAAGACGCCGTCGAGGTCGTCGAGGCTCTGCTTCATCGCCGTCTCCAGCGAGAGCCCGTCGGACATCCGCTGCGCGATGTAGACGGCGATGATCTCCGAGTCGCACTCCGACTGGAACCGGTGGCCCATCCGCTCCAGCCGCCGCCGCCACTGGTGGTAGTTGGTGAGCTGGCCGTTGTGCACCACCGCGACATCGGAGAACGGGTAGGCCCAGTACGGGTGCGCGCCGGCGATGTCGACGTCGCTCTCGGTCGCCATCCGCACGTGCCCGATCGCGTGGGTGCCGCGGAACCCGTCGAGCCGGTACTGCTCGGCCACGCTCCTCGCGTCGCCGAGATCCTTGACGATCTCCAGCGAGCGCCCGAGGGAGAGCACCTCCGCGCCGGGCACGTCCTCGACGAAGTCGGCGAGCGGCTTCAGCTCGCCGTCGTAGCGGAACGTCGCCCGGTAGGCGTACTCCGACTCGCCCTGCACGCGGTCGACGCTCGCGCCGAGCTTCGCCAGCCGCGCCTCGACCTCACGACGGTTGCGCTCGAGTCGCTCGGTGAAGTCGAAGTCGCGGTGCTGCGTGGGGTCGGCCAGCGTGAAGCGCATGACGGTGAGCTCGTTCGGCTCGCCGTACAGCGCGTACCCCGTCGAGTCGGGGCCGCGGTGGCGCATCGACTGGAGCATCCTGGCCATGTCGCGGCCGACGTCCCCCGTCCGGCCCCGGTAGATGATCCCTGCGATTCCGCACATGGGCATTCCCCTTCACAACAGGGCAGTTCAGGCAGTTCAGGGCAGGATGTCGAGGTACTCCTTGACGTCCCAGTCGGTCACCGCGGCGCAGAACCGCTCCCACTCGTCACGCTTGTAGTGCTCGAAGACCGTGTACATCTCGCCGGGCAGCGCGCTCTGCACGACCTCGTCGGCCTCCAGCGCGGCGAGCGCGTCGCCGAGGGTCATCGGGATCTTGCGGACCTCCTTGCCCTCGGCGAGCGCCTCGTAGATGTTGCGCTCCTCCGGCGGGCCGGGGTCGAGGTTGCGCTTGATGCCGTCGGCCATCGCCTTGATCAACCCGGCCATCGAGAGGTACGGGTTCACCGCGGAGTCGACGGAGCGGTACTCGAACCGGTCGGGCGAGCTGACTCGCAGCGCCGTCGTCCGGTTCTGGTAGCCCCAGTCGGCGTAGAGCGGTGCCCAGAACCCGGTGTCCCAGAGCCGACGGTAGGAGTTGACGGTCGGGGAGGTCAGGCAGGTCAGCGCGTTCAGGTGTTCCAGCACACCGCCGATCGCGGCGAGCCCGAGCTTGCTGGGCATGCGGGGGTTGTCGCCCTCGGGGAGGAACGCGTTGGTGTCGCCCTGCCAGAGCGAGATGTTGTGGTGGCACCCGTTCGCGGAGACGCCGGTGAACGGTTTCGGCATGAAGCAGGGGAACGCACCCAGCTCCCTGCCGACCTGCCGGCAGATCTGGCGGTAGGTGGTGAGCCGGTCGGCGGTGTGCTCGGCGCGGTCGAACTGCCAGTTCAGCTCCAGCTGCCCGGGCGCGTCCTCGTGGTCGCCCTGGATCATGTCCAGGCCCATCGCCGTCGAGTACTCGATCACCTTGTGGATCAGCGGCTGCAGCTCAGCGAACTGGTCGATGTGGTAGCAGTACGGCTTGGTCATGCCCTCGACGGACGGGGTGCCGTCGGGGTTGAGCTTGAGCCACATCATCTCCGGCTCGGTGCCGGCACGCAGGTGCAGGCCGGTCTCCTGCTCGAACTCCTTGTGGATCCGCTTGAGGTTGCCGCGGCAGTCGGAGCTCAGGAACGCGCCGGGGTCGACCTCCTCCTCCTTGCAGCGGAACAGCGTGCAGAACACCCGTGCCGTCTTCGGGTCCCATGGCAGGACGCAGAACGTCTCGGTGTCGGGGAGCCCGACCAGCTCACGCGCCTCCGGCCCGTACCCGATGTAGTCGCCGTGGCGGTCGATGAACAGGTTCGCCGTTGAGCCGTAGACGAGCTGGAAGCCCTTCTCGGCGAATCGCTCCCAGTGCGCGGCCGGAGCACCCTTGCCCATGATCCGTCCGGTGACGGAGACGAACTGGTAGTAGATGTACTGCACGCCGCTCTTGTCGATCTCGCGACGCACCCTGGCGATGTCCTCGGAACGACCATCGGTGGCCAGGAATTGATCGAGATCGGTGTCCATGAAACCCCTCCACATCGAGCGCCGGTGCTGCCGTGGGAGTTCTGCGATCCGTGTGGGATCCCCTCGAGATCCACGGACAGTAAACCGTGTCTCGTGTGACGAGACAACGGGGAAGTAGTTGTGCGCTACCGTTGACACCGTGAGCATCGAGGCGGTAACCGAGGGGGACGACCCGGTCGATGACAGGGCCGATGACCGGGCCGACCACCGGGCCGACGACCGGCCCGGTAGCGGGCTCGAGGAGTCGCTGGCGACCGTCATCGCCGAGCGGGTGCGCGAGTTCCGGCTGCGGCACGGGTGGACGGTCGGGCGCCTCGCCGACGAGTGCGGGCTGTCCAAGAGCATGCTCTCCAAGATCGAGAACGCCCAGACGTCGCCGAGCCTCGCGACGATCGCGCGGCTGTCGGAGGCTCTCGCGGTGCCGGTCACGGCGTTCTTCCGGGGGCTGTCGGAGGAGCAGGACGTCATCCTGGTCAAGGCCGGCGGCGGGCTGGACATCCAGCACCGCGGCTCGGAGCGCGGCCAGCGCTACCAGACCCTCGGAACGATGCGGGCGCCGCACGACAGCCTCGAGTCGATGCTTGTGACGCTCACCGAACGGGCCGACGCCTTCCCGCTCTACCAGCACGCCGGCACCGAGCTCATCTTCATGATCAGCGGGAAGATGGAGTACTGCTACGGCAACACCCGCTACGTGCTGGAGGCCGGCGACACCCTGCAGTTCGTCGGCGAGGTGACGCACGGGCCCGGCGAGCTGATCCAGCTCCCCATCCAGTTCCTCGCGGTCAAGGCCCGCGCGTAGCCCACCGGCCCACCGCCCCGCGGCGCGCCCGCCCAGGGGAGGGCAGGAAAGCCACTTTCCTGCCCCCACAGGGCCGGAAAGTGGCTTTCCTGCCCTCGCGGGTGCGTCGGCTGCGCGCACCGCGAGCCGCAGAAGCCTGTGCACTGTGGGTGGACAAGGTCCACCGTTGCTGAGTATGGTCCCCGTCACTGGCCGCCGAGCGAGAGGCTTGTGGCGTGATCGATCGCAACGGCAAGTACTCCGCGATCAGCCTGATCACCCATGGGTTGCGCAAATCGGAATGGCCGCGCGCGTGGCGCGCGCACGATCTCCGCAAGAGCTACGACGTCGTCGTCATCGGCGGCGGCGTGCACGGTCTGGCCACCGCCTATTACCTCGCGAAGAACCACGGCATCACGAATGTCGCGGTGCTCGACAAGGGGTATCTGGGCGGCGGCGGCTCGGGCCGCAACACCGCGATCCTGCGCTCCAACTACCTCACACCCGAGGGCGTCCGGTTCTACGACCGCTCGCTGGAGCTGTACCGCCACCTCGCGGCCGACCTGAACTTCAACGTCATGTTCTCCCGGCGCGGGCACCTCACCCTGGCCCACAACGACGGCTCGCTGCGCACCATGCGCTGGCGCGCCGAGGTCAACAAGCTGCAGGGCATCGACTCGCAGGTGATCGATCCGGCGCAGGTCAAGGAACTGGTCCCGCACCTGGACACGTCCGACGAGACCCGCTACCCGATCCTGGGCGCGCTCTACCACCCACCGGGCGGCATCATCCGCCACGACGCCGTGGTCTGGGGCTATGCCCGCGCCGCCGACCGGCTCGGGGTGCACCTGCACCAGAAGACCGAGGTCACCGGCATCGACGTGGTGAACGAGAGGGTCACCGGCGTCCGGACGAACCGCGGCGCGATCTCCGCGCCGATCGTCGTGAACTGCACAGCCGGCTGGTCGACCCTCATCTCCGACATGGCAGGCGTGCGCACCCCGGTCCAGACGTTCCCGCTGCAGGCCGCGGTCACCGAGCCGGTGCGCCCGTTCCTGCACGCCGTGGTCGTCTCCGGCACCCTGCACGTCTACGTCAGTCAGACCGACCGGGGTGAGCTCGTGTTCGGCGCGAGCGTCGACCCGTTCCAGTCGTACTCGATGCGCGGCTCCCTCGAGTTCGTCGAGGGGCTCGCCGCGCACGTCCTGGAGCTCATGCCGGGCCTGTCGCAGATGCGGCTGCTGCGGCAGTGGGCCGGGCTCTGCGACATGACGCCCGACTACTCGCCGATCATGGGCACGACCCCCGTCGAGGGTTTCTACCTGGACGTCGGGTGGGGCACCTACGGCTTCAAGGCAGGCCCGGTGTCGGGCGAGTCGATGGCGCAGGCGATCGCCACCCGCTCGACCCCGGAGATCATCTCGGCGTTCGGACTCGACCGGTTCGCCGAGGGCGAGCTGGTGGGGGAGAAGGGCGCAGCAGCCGTCGGGCACTAGAGCGTCTGGAGGATCATGATCGAGCTGCCCTGCCCGTGGTGCGGGCCGCGTGGTGTGAGCGAGTTCCGCTACGTGGGCGAGGGCGCCACCCGCCCCGACCCCGCCACGGCCACCCCGCAGGAGTGGCGCGCCTACCTCTACCTGCACGAGAACGCCCGCGGCTGGGTGCGTGAGAACTGGTACCACACCGCCGGCTGCCGCCGGTTCTTCAAGCTCGAGCGCGAAACGGAGTCCAACGAGACCCGGGCGGCGACATGACCTCCCACCGGCTCACGCGCCAGCAGGGTGAGGTCATCGACCGCGCCCGCACCATCGCGTTCACCTGGAACGGCCGCAACGTCACCGCCCACCCCGGCGACACGATCGTCTCCGCGCTCGCGGCCGCCGGCGAACGCGTGTTCTCCCGCAGCTTCAAGTACCACCGCCCGCGCGGCCTGCTCACCGCCAGCTACCACGACCCCGGCACGATCCTGCAGGTCGACGACGAGCCCAACGTCCGCGCCGCGCACCGGCTCGCCACCCCCGGCATCGCGGTGTCGTCGCAGAACACCTGGCCGTCGCTGAAGCTCGACGTCAAGGCCGTCAACCAGGTCGTCGGCCGGTTCCTCGCGCCGGGCTTCTACTACAAGACCTTCATCCAGCCCGAGCGGCTCTGGCCGGTCTACGAGAAGGTGCTCGCCCGGTTCGCCCACGCCGGCCGCATCTCCGGCAACGCCCCGCACCTGCAGTCGCACAAGCGGTTCGCCCACCCCGACGTGCTCGTCGCCGGCGGCGGCCCCGCGGGCATCACGGCCGCGCTCGCAGCCGCCCGGGCCGGCGCGCGCGTCATGCTCGTCGAGGAGGAGCACCAGCTGGGCGGGCACCTGCGCTGGGGCGGCTCCGCCGAGCTCGCGCGCCTCGCCGAGCTGCGGGCCGCCGTCGCTGCCGAGCCGGGCATCGAGGTGCTCTTCGACTCCGCCGTGCTCGGGCGCTACGACGGCAACTGGATCGCCGTCGTCGAGCGCGAACACGGCCACGAACGCCTGGTCAAGGCCCGCGCGGGCACGCTCGTCGTGGCGCCGGGGCTGATCGAGCGGCCGTACGTGTTCGCCGGTAACGACCTGCCTGGCGTGATGCTCTCGACCGCCGCCCGGCGGCTGATCAACTTGTACGCCGTGCGGCCCGGCGACCGCGCGGTTGTGCTCACCGCCAACGCCGACGGCGACGCCGTCGTCGCCGACCTGCGCCGAGCCGGTGTCGACGTCGCCCGGATCGTGGACGCCCGCCGCGGCGAGGACGTCGTGCGCGCGCACGGCCGCGGCCGCCTGCGTGCGGTCGAGCTGGCCGACGGCCGCAGGATCGAGGCAGACCTGCTGGTCACCGCCACCGGGTGGACCGCCCCGACCGCGCTGGTCAACCAGGCCGGCGACCGCCCGGTGTACGTCCCGCGCGCCGCCCGGTTCGTCCCCGGCCGCGACCTGCCCGAATCAGTGCTGGTCGCGGGCGGGCTGGCCGGCGACGGCAGCCTCGACGAGCTGTGCGGGCACGCCGACGCCGTCGGCGGCGAGGCCGCCCGCCGCGCGCTGGCCCACCGCGCGCGCAAGCTCTCGGTGCTGCCGACCCGCACGGGGCCCGCGCCGGAACCGGCCCAGCGGGACGCGTCGCCGATCGCGGCGCTGCCGCTCGACGAGCACCCCGAGCTCTTCCGCGGCCGGACCCACGGGATCGTCGACTTCTCCGAGGACGTCTCCTCCGCCGACATCTTCACCGCGGCGAAGGAGGGCTACGACTCGGTCGAGCTGCTCAAGCGCTACACGACCGCGACGATGGGCCCCGCCCAGGGCAAGCTGGAGACGGTCAACACCGTCGAGGTGCTCGCCGAGGCCACCGGCTCCACCATCGCCGAGACCGGCACCACGACCTGGCGGCCGGTGCACGTGCCGGTGACCTTGGGCGCGCTCGCCGGGCGGATCAGCGAGCCGGTGCGGCGCTCCCCGATGCAGGCCGCGCACGAGCGACTGGGCGCGCGGCCGCTCGTCGCCGGCCAGTGGATCCGGCCCGACCACTACGGCGACCCGGTCGCCGAGGCGCGCGCGGTGCGCGAGTCGGTCGGGATCATCGACGTGACCCCGATCGGCAAGCTCGACCTGCGCGGCCCCGACGTCGCACAGCTGCTCAACCTGCTCTACGTCAACAAGTGGTCGAAGCTCGCAGTCGGGCGCGTCCGCTACGGCGTGATGTGCGCCGAGGACGGCGTGGTCTTCGACGACGGCGTCACCGGACGGCTGGGTGAGGACCACTACCTGATGTCCACGACGTCCTCGGGCGCCGCGGCCGTGTGGGAGTGGGTCGAGAACTGGCTGCAGACCGAACGCCCGCAGTGGAAGGTCCACGTCACGCCGCTGACCACGGCGTACGCGAGCATCAACGTCGCCGGGCCGCGCTCGCGCGAGCTGGTCGGCCGCCTCGTCGAGGACGTCGACCTGGCCGAGGACGCCTTCGGCTACATGAACGTGCGCACCGGGCGCCTCGCCGGCGTCGACGGCTGCGTGCTGTGGCGGATCGGCTTCACCGGTGAGCTCTCCTACGAGCTGCACGTGCCCGCCGGGTACGGGCTGCACGTCTGGGAGGCGCTGCTGGAGCACGGCGCCGACCTCGGCGTCCGCCCGTTCGGTGTGGAGGCGCAGCGCATCCTGCGGCTGGAGAAGGGCCACTTCATCGTCGGGCAGGACACCGACGGCCTGACCAGGGCGTTCAGCGCTGGGCTCGACTGGGCGGTGAAGCTCGACAAGGACGACTTCGCCGGCCGGCCCGAGCTCGTGTGGCAGGAGAAGTCGGGCGGCGGACCGCGGCTGGTCGGGCTGCAGCCGGTCGACGGGTCGGTGGTGCCGCCCGAGGCGAGCCAGATCGTGATCGACGAGCGGATCGTCGGGCGGGTCACGTCCAGCCGGATGTCGCCGACGCTGCGCCGCTCCGTGTGCCTCGCCCAGCTCGACGCCCCGCTCGCCGTGCCCGGCACCGAGGTGACGGTGCTGCTGCCGGACGGGCGCCGGGTGCCGGCGCGCGTCACCGAGCACCACGCGCACGTCGACCCGGAGGGCAACCGGCTGCGCGGCACGTCCGACGAACCGGTCGGGCCGGTCCGCGAGACCGGGACCGCGACGCTGCGCAGCCCGCTCGAAGCGCCGACCCGCGCGGTCGGCTCGGCCGCGCCGTGCGAAGCGACCGTCACCGACCTGTCGCACCTGACGAAGGTGCACGTCAGGGCCCCGCACGGGGGTGCGGTCGGCGCGGCGCTCGGCATCGCCTTCGGTCGCGCGGTCCGCGATGAGCACGGTGCGCTCGTCGTCGGTTCGGGGCCGGGGGAGTGGCTGGTGCTCGCCGAGCCCACCGACGTCGGCGCAGCCGAGCGGGTCGCTGCGAAGGTGGACGTGCCGGACGAGTTCGTCTCCGTCGTCGACCTGACCCACGGCCGGGCGATGCTGCGGATCGCCGGCCCGCGTGCGGCAGACGTCTTGGCGAAGGTGTGCGCGATCGACCTCTCCGACGACGTGACCCCCGACGGGGCCGCGCTGCGGACGTCCATCGCAAAAGTCGTCACGGACCTCGTCCGCACCGATCTTGCTCGCACCGATCTTCCCGGCGAGCGTGGCTTCGTGCTGCACTGCGAGCGCTCGTCGGGCCAGTACCTGCTCGACGCGCTGCTCGATGCCGGCGAGGAGTTCGGCATCCAATTCGACAGTAGGAGCGACGACGGTGCCCTTCCCGAGTGACCTGGAGATCGCCCGCGGGGCGTCCTTGAAGCCGATCGAGGACGTCGCGGGGGAGATGGGCATCGACGCCCACCTGCTGGAGCCGTACGGCCGGGACGTGCTGAAGATCAGGCTGGAGGCGATCGAGGCGCTGGCCGACCGGCCGCGCGCCAAGTACGTGGTGGTATCGGCGGTGACGCCGACCCCGCTCGGCGAGGGCAAGACCACGACGACGGTCGGGCTCGGCCAGGCCATGCGGCACATCGGCAAGCGGGCGACCGTCGCGATCCGGCAGCCGTCGATGGGCCCGACGTTCGGGATCAAGGGCGGCGCGGCCGGCGGTGGTTACTCGCAGGTGGTGCCGATGGAGACGCTCAACCTGCACCTCACCGGCGATTTCCACGCCGTCACCTCGGCGCACAACATGCTCTCCGCCGTGCTGGACAACCACCTGTTCCAGGGCAACGAGTCGGGGCTGGACCCGCACAACATCACCTGGCGGCGGGTGCTGGACGTCAACGATCGGGTGCTGCGCAACGTGATCGTCGGGCTCGGCTCGAAGATGGACGGGATCCCGCGCCAGACCGGTTTCGACATCACCGCGGCCTCGGAGGTCATGGCGATCTTCGCGCTGGCCCGCTCGGTGCCGGAGATGCGCAAGCGGTTCGGCCGGATCGTCGTCGGCTACACCAACTCCGGCACTCCCGTCACCGCGGAGGACATCGGCGGTGCCGGGGCGATGGCCGTGATCATGCGCGAGGCGCTGAAGCCGAACCTGCTGCAGACGCTGGAGAACACGCCGGTGCTCGTGCACGCCGGCCCCTTCGGCAACATCGCCCACGGCAACTCGTCGGTCGTGGCCGACCTGATCGGCATCCACGCGGGCGACTTCCTGGTCACCGAGGCCGGTTTCGGCGCCGACATGGGCGCCGAGCGCTTCTTCAACATCAAGTGCCGGGCGTCGGGGCTCACCCCGGACGCCGCCGTGGTCGTCGCGACCGTGCGGGCGCTCAAGGCGCACTCCGGCAAGCACAAGATCGTGGCCGGCAAGCCGCTCCCGGAGGCGCTGTTCGCGGAGAACCCCGACGAGGTGCACATCGGCGGCGCCAACCTGCGCAAGCAGATCGAGAACATCCGGCTGCACGGCGTCTCACCGGTGGTGGCGATCAACGCCTTCCCCGGCGACCACCCGTCGGAGCACGAGGCGATCCGGCAGATCGCCGAGGAGATGGGTGCCCGCTCGGCCGTCTGCACGCACTTCGCGGAGGGCGGCAAGGGCGCCACCGAGCTGGCCGAGGCGGTCGCGGAGGCCGCGAACGAGCCGTCGGACTTCCAGTTCCTCTACCCCGACTCGGCATCGCTGCGGGAGAAGATCGAGACGGTCGCGCGCAAGGTGTACGGCGCCGACGGCGTCGACTACGACATGTCGGCGTCGCGCCAGATCGACGCCTACGAGCGCAACGGCTTCGGCGACCTGCCCGTCTGCATCGCCAAGACGCACCTCTCGATCTCGTCGGACGCCTCGCTGAAGGGCGCCCCGACGGGCTGGCGGCTGCCCGTCCGGGAGGTGCGGGCCTCGGTCGGCGCGGGGTTCATCTACCCGATCTGCGGCGACATGCGCACGATGCCCGGCCTCGGCGCGCACCCCGCCGCGCACACCATCGACATCGACGAGGAGGGACAGATCGTGGGCCTGTCCTGAAGGACAGGGCTGTCGCACCGACGGAAATGTGGTAAGACCCTTGTGTCAGATGAACGGGCACAGGGAGGAATCATGATGAGGGTTCTGGAGCGGGCCGCGGACGTGCTGCTGCGGGCGGTCGCACCGCGGATGCTGGCCGAGGCGGTCGACTGGTGGGAGTTCTGTTACTGCACCGGTTCGAAGGCCTTCGAAAGGCACTGCTATCTCGTCGGCGCGAGTCAGGTCTCGTGCGGGCCGTGTGTGCAGCGAGGACCGTGCTGAGAGCTGTCCGAATGCCGCCGGACGGGCCGCTGGCCCGTTCGGCGGCGCTCTTTGTCGCCCTAGTGGAGATTGCTCCATAATCGATCAAATTCCCTGCTCACGGAGGGTGTACAGGCGCGCGCCGAAGAGGGATGATCTGGGTCACATCCAGCGCAGCAGCTCCTGTGAGGGGTAAGGATGCTCGACTCGGAGAAAGTTCAGCGGTTGCGCGTCGAACACCGCAACCGACAGGTTCGATGGGGATTCATCTGGGCGCTCTGGTGCGCTGTGCTGTGGGCTGCGTGGTACGTGCCCGGCACTGCGATCTATTCCGAGGCGCCGTTTGCGGACATGACCAAGGAATACCTGCTCGCGGCCATGGTGATCACACTCTTGAACGCGATCGCCGTGTTGCTCGCGATGTTTCTCTGGGTCGGTGTGCTGGGCAAGTTCGGCGATTACGTGCGCACCGTGAAGCAGGTCCGGATCTCTCGCTGGTACCTCCCGGCCGGCCTCGCGGGCATGCTCGCGATCTTCGGCTCGGTGCTGGCCATCGCCTACGTCGGCGCCGCGTTCGCGGCCGTCGCCGCGCTGCTCTACCCGATCATCGGCGCGCTGCTCGCGCGCGTTTGGTACAACGAGCGGATCACGCCGCAGGCCGCGGTCGGGATCATCGTCGTGGTCGCGGGCGGTGTGATCGTCTTCGCGCCGGGCATCATCGGCGAGCTCACCGGCGCCGGCACCGGCGGGCTGCTCGGTTACGTCGGAGGCGCACTGGCGTTCATCGGGTGGGGCGTCGAAGGCGCCATCGCCGGCCGCGCGCTGGACGTCAGCGACCCCGACGTCGGGCTGACCATCCGGTTCACCGCCGAGGTGGCGCTCTGGATCATCGTCGGCGTGCCCGTCGCGTCGGCGCTGGCCGGCGGCCGGTTCTGGGAGGTCGTCGGGCTCACGCTGGCCAACCCGAACAACCTGCTGCTGCTGGTGCTGCTCGGGTTGACCTTCGGGTTCTGCTACGTCGCCTGGTACAAGTCGTTCCCGCTGATCGGGGTCGGGCGTGGGCAGGCCATCGCGTCGCTGTACGGCCCGCTCGCGATCGTCTGGCTCTTCCTCTTCAAGCCCGAATCGCCACCCGCGATCCAGTTCGTCATCGGCGCGATCGTCGCCGTGATCGGCAGCTTCGTGCTGTTCACCGAGCGCCGCGACGTCCTGGAGGTCATCCGGGCCGTACCGGGCATCCACACCGGCGCGAAGGGCGGCTGACCGTGTCCGAGCTGCACATCAAGGGATTCATGCTGGAGCTGCTCTCGGCCGCCCCGATGTGGGACAACGAGCTGGCCGCCGCCGTCATGCAGGAGTACGGCCTGTCGGGCGAGTACTGGTACGGCACCGTTCGGCTGACGCTCACCGACCTGTACTCCGGCGGCCTGCTCGACGAGGTCGAGACGACCGTGACGGCCACCGACGACGGGGAGGAGAGGCTGTTGTTCAAGTTCGCGCTCAACGACTTCGGCCGCGACCGCATGCGGCAATCCGGATTGGCGGTGGCGACGTGAGCTGGTTCGGTTATGCGGCAGGCCCGGTTTTGATGACGATCCTGTTCATCGGGCTGCCCCTGCTCGCGCTCTACCAGGCCCGCACCTTCGTCAAGAAGCTGTGACGTCCGCTCGCCTGCTGGTGCCCGGCTTGCTCTCTCGCGAGCCGGGCCTCGAGACGTACTGGGTGCGCCCCGGCGGGGTGACGGCGTTGCGGCTGGCCGGTGGCGACCGGCTCGACGTCGTCGACCGCGATGGGCGCCAGCGCGCCGAGGTGACCGTGCTGGCCGGTCGCTTGGGTGATCGCTCGGGTGGTCTGCAGGCCGACGCACCGGCCACGGTGGTGCGCCGCGCCGAGAGCGTGCACGGCGTGCTGGCCGAGCACGGCGTCGACCCCGCGCAGGCGCGGGCCGCGGTGCTGTTCGGGGAGTGGTCGCCGGCGGGAGCGCGCGAGTCGTTCACCGTCGAGGACGACGCCGGCGACACGGTGGTGGTCGTTGCGGCACCCGCGCCGGCCATGGCGGTCGACGAGCAGAACCCGCCGTCCGACCTCGTGCTGGAGGTCCGCCGCGCGGTGCTGCGACCCGTGCCCGACCGGCCGTTGCCGGAGCCGCTCGCCGAACCGGTGCTCGACATGCGCATCGACGCCGCGACGGCGTCGAGCTACGAGGTGCGCGAAGGCCAGTTCATCCAGGTCATCGACGTCGAGGGTCGGCAGTGCTCCGACTTCCTCGCGTTCGGGGCGCGGCGGCTGCAGGAGGGCGACGAGCGCGGCCTCGACTCCACCACCACCCGCTACCTGATGGGCAACGCGTACCCGCAGCCCGGCCTGTTCGGGAAGTTCTACGACCAGGACGCGCAGCCGCTCGTCGAGATCGTGCGCGACACCGTCGGGCGCCACGACACGTTCGGGCTGGCCTGCAACGCGAAGTACTACGCCGACATGGGCTACCCGGGCCACGTCAACTGCACCGACAACTTCAACCGCGAGCTCTCCGGCTACGGCATCGCCCCACGGGCCGGCTGGCCGGCGCTCAACCTCTTCTACAACACCGCGTTCGACGACCACAACCTGCTGGTCTTCGACGAGCCGTGGTCCCGGCCGGGCGACTACGTCCTGCTGCGCGCGAGCCAGGACCTCGTCTGCGCGTCGTCGGCGTGCCCCGACGACATCGACCCGTCCAACGCGTGGGTGCCCACCGACGTCCACGTGCGCGTGTACGACGCCCCGACGAACCCCACGAGGACGTTCTCCATGGCCATCGCGCACCGGGTGACCCCCGAATCGGCGGCGACGCTGACCAAGCAGACCGCTTTCCACGCCAGGACATCCGCCCTGACCAGGCAGTTCGTCGAGTACCGCGGATACTGGCTGCCGTCGAGCTTCGATCAGCACGGGCCGCAGGCCGAGTACTGGGCCTGCCGCGAGCGCGCGGCCGTCATGGACCTCTCGCCGCTGCGCAAGTTCGAGGTGCTCGGGCCCGACGCGGAGGCGTTGCTGCAGGCCACGGTCACGCGCAACATCCGGAAGCTCTCACACGGGCAGGTCGTCTACTCGGCGGTCTGCAACGAGACCGGCGGCATGATCGACGACTGCACCGTGTTCCGGCTCGGCGACACCAACTTCCGGTTCGTCGGCGGCGACGAGTACAGCGGCGTGTGGCTGCGCGAGCAGGCCCAGCGGCTCGGGCTCGACCGGGTGTGGGTGAAGCACTCCACCGACCAGCTGCACAACATCGCCGTGCAGGGCCCGGCCAGCCGCGACCTGCTCAAGGAGATCATCTGGACGCCGCCGACGCAGGCCGCGTTCACCGACCTGACGTGGTTCCGGTTCGCGATCGGACGCATCGGCGACCACAACGGCATCCCGCTGCTCATCTCGCGCACCGGCTACTCGGGTGAGCTCGGCTACGAGCTGTGGGTGCACCCGGACGACGGCGTGGCGCTGTGGGACGCCGTGTGGGCGGCGGGGCAGCCGCACGGGCTCACGCCGCTCGGGCTGGAGGCGCTCGACATCCTGCGCATCGAGGCGGGGCTGGTGTTCGCCGGCTACGACTTCTCCGACCAGACCGACCCGTACGAGGCCGGCATCGGCTTCACCGTGCCGTTGAAGACCAAGGAGGACGACTTCGTCGGGCGCGACGCGCTGCTGGGCCGCAAGGCCTCGCCGCAGCGCACGCTCGTCGGGCTGGAGCTGGCCGGGAACGAGCCCGCGGCGCACGGCGACTGCGTGCACGTGGGCCGTTCCCAGGTCGGGGTGGTCACCAGCGCCACCCGCTCGCCCATCCTGCGCAAGAACATCGCGCTCTGCCGGATCGCCGTGCAGCACAGCGAGATCGGCACGGCCGTCGAGGTCGGGAAGCTCGACGGTCACCAGAAACGCATTCCCGCGAGGGTCGTCCGCTTCCCGTTCTACGACCCCGACAAGACCCGGCCCCGATCCTGAGCGGGCTGATCACGAGTGGAGGAACCATGGCACGCGTCGCCGTCATCGGCGCCGGCCCGAGCGGCCTTGCCCAGCTGCAGGCGTTCGCTGCGGCTCGCAGCAGCGGGGTGGAGGTACCCGAGGTCGTCTGCTTCGAGAAGCAGAGCGACTGGGGTGGGTTGTGGAACTACACCTGGCGCACCGGGCTCGACCAGTACGGCGACCCCGTCCACGGCAGCATGTACCGGTACCTGTGGTCCAACGGGCCGAAGGAATGCCTCGAGTTCGCCGACTACCCGTTCGACACGCATTTCGGGAAGCCGATCCCGTCGTTCCCGCCGCGGGCCGCGTTGTACGACTACATCACCGGGCGCGCGATGCAGAGCGGCGTCCGCGACCAGATCCGGTTCGACTCCGCCGTGCGCTGGGTCGGCTTCTCCGACGACCGCTTCCAGCTGACCGTCGAGAGCCGCGCCGACGGGCGGACCAGCACCGAGGAGTTCGACCACGTCATCGTCGCGACCGGGCACTTCTCGACGCCGAACGCGCCGGAGTACCCGGGGTTCGCCACGTTCCCCGGCCGGATCATGCACTCGCACGACGTCCGCGACGCGCAGGAGTTCACCGGCAAGGATCTGCTGATCCTCGGGTCCAGCTACTCCGCCGAGGACATCGCGCTGCAGTCGAAGAAGTACGGCGCCCGCTCGGTCACCGTCGCCTACCGCAACGCGCCGATGGGCTTCGGCTGGCCCGACGGGATCGTCGAGGTGCCCAAGCTCGAGCGGGTGGAGGGGCGCACGGCGCACTTCGTCGACGGGACCTCGCGCGACGTCGACGCGATCGTGCTCTGCACGGGCTACCGGCACTGGTTCCCGTTCATGGAGGACGAGCTGCGCCTGCAGACGACGAACGTCCTCTACCCGGACAACCTGTACAAGGGTGTGGTCTGGACGGCCAACCCGAAGCTCATGTACTTGGGCATGCAAGACCAGTACTACACGTTCACGATGTTCGACGCGCAGGCCTGGTACGCGCGTGACGTCGTGCTCGGGCGGGCCACGCTGCCGTCGAGGGCGGAGATGGACGCCGACATCGCGTCGTGGCGCGCGCGGCAGGACACGCTGAGCAACCCGGCCGAGGACATCGACTTCCAGACCGACTACGTGCGCGACCTGCTCAAGGTGATCGACTACCCGGCGTTCGACCTCGACATGGTGCGCGACCACTTCAACACGTGGGAGCACCACAAGGAGGAGAGCATCACCGGCTACCGCGACCGGTCGTTCGCCTCGCCGTGCACCGGCTCGGTCGGTCCGCTGCACCACACGCCGTGGTGGGACGAGCCGGACGACACCCTGGAGACGTTCCTGAGGTAAACCGTCGACAACGACGTTCTGGCTGTTTGTGAGCGCTAACAACAGCCAAAACGTCGTTGTCGACGCCAATGCGGGCGCGTGAGCGCTGGCTGGCACGATCCCGGGTATGGCAGTGGCACGGGCGGGTCGGATGTTCGGCCTGCTGGCCGTGCTGGTGCCGACCGCGCTGGTCGCTTGGCACGGCTCGCTCTACGGCAGCTGGATCGTCGACGACGCCGGCGTCACGTTCGCCTACGCGCGCTCGATCGCGACGGGCGCCGGCGCAGTGCCGCAGCCGGGCGCCGGGCCGGTCGAGGCGTTCACCAGCCCGGTGTGGCTCGCGATGCACGTCGTCGGCCGGTGGTTGGGGCTGTTCGACCGCGGGACGTGGTTCGGCGTGCCCGACTACGTCGCGTTCCCGAAGGCGCTCGGGCTGCTCACGGCGGCGCTTGTGTTCGCCGGCTTCCACCGCGCGGCGAAGGCGGTCACGAGCCGGCCGGCGGTCGTGACGCTCGTTGCGGGGGTGCTGCTCGCGGCCGTGCCGTCGTTCGTGGTGTGGACGCTGTCCGGGCTGGAGAACGGCCTGCTCGCGGCGGCCGCGGTGTGGCTGGTGGCGCTGATGCTGCCGGCGGTCGTGGAGGGCCGGCTGCTGACGCCGCGGGTTGCGGTGGGGTGCGGGCTATTGGCCGCGCTCGCCGCGCTGACCAGGGCGGACGGTGTCGTGTTCGTGGCGGCGTACCCGCTGGTTGCGCTCGGGCTCATGCGCCGCGGGGAGCTGCGAGGGATCACCCGGGCGGTCGGGATCTCGCTCGGGGCGTTCGCCGTGCCGATCGCGATCTGCGCGGTGTGGCGGCTCGTGACGTTCGGGAGCGTCTTGCCCAGCCAGGCCGTCACCGACATGCAGGGCCTGCCCGACGTCGGCGCGGCCGTCGCGTGGTTCGACCTGGTCGGCTACCTCCCCTGGCCGCTCGTCGTCGCCGCGGTGGTGGTCGTCGGCGTGGCCGTGGTGCACCGCTCGGCCGCCGCCCTCCCTGCCCGTCGGCCGCTGGGTGCCGTGCTGGTGCCGTTCGGGCTGGCCGGGCTGGCCTTCTTGCTCCTGCACCCGGACTGGATGGAGCACCTCCGCTACGCCACCTCGATCTGGGCGGTGGGCGCGCTGCTCATCGTGCTCTGCGCGCTACGGGTGATCGCGATCGTGCGGGCGCGGCGGGCCGTGTTCGTCGGCGGCGGGGTCGCCGTCGCTGCTGCGGTGGTCGCGTCGGCACCCGCGATGGTCGGATCAGCGCTCGACTTCGGCGACTACCCGTCCGCGCCCATCTGCGTCGCCGTCGAGCAGACCGGCCGGACGGTGAACGCGTACGAGGCCGTCGTCGCAGCCTCGGGGCCGACGCTGCTGGGTCCCGACCTCGGTGCCGCGGCGCTCACCAGCACGTCGCGGATCGTCGACATCGGCGGGACCGCGGACCCGCGCATCGCCGACTTCTGGGAGCGCGAGGACCGCACGGCGTTCGCCGAGTACGTCTTCGCGACCGTGCGCCCGACGTTCATCAAGGGCTCCGAGTACACGATGTCCGATTCCGGGCTCGCAGCCGACCCGCGGCTGGAGCGCGACTACGCCGAGATCGCGTCGGACAAGGACCTGACCGACTGGGTCCGACGCGACGCCCTCCGCACCCCCACCCAGCTCGACGAGCTGACCACACTCGCCGAGAGCACCCTCCAACCGGCCGTCGACGACGCCAAGAACGCCGGCAGCGCGTCCTGCGGCGACCGCCTCACCCCCTGACTTCCCCACCGTTTTGCCAACCTGCACACCGTTTTGGGTGTGCAAGTTGGCAAAACGGTGGGGAACTTCGGGTCAGGTGAGCTCGGTGAGGGTCGCCGCGTGGGCGGTCATGGCGGGGAGGGCGGCCTGCATCTCGCCGGGGCCGAAGCGGGCGGCCGGGCCCTGGACGCCGAGCACGGCCGTCAGCGTGCCCGCGGTGTCGCGCACGGGCACGGCGACGGCGTTGAGATCCTCCTCGCGCTCGCCGACGGCCTGTGCCCACCCGGCCGCGCGCACGCGCTCGACCTCGCCCGCCAGCTCCACCCGGTCGACGACGGTGCGCGCGGTGAAGCGGCTCAGCTCGCCCTCGGGCAGCCGCCCGCCCCAGGCGAGGAAGACCTTCCCGGCCGCCGTCGCGTGCGCGACGCTGTTGCGCCCGATATGCGCGACGCTGCGTACGGACTGAGGGCTCTGCACGAAGTCGAAGGTCAGCAGGTCGTGCGTGCCGGGGAGGGAGAGCGTTGCCGTCTCGCCGGTGGTCGCGGTGAGCTCGGTGAGCACCGAGCGGGCCATCCCGCGCAGGTCGAGGGTCTCCCGCGCGGCGCCGGCCAGCTGCAGGATGCGCATGCCGAGCCGGTAGCGCCCGGTGGCCGGCAGGTGCTGCACGAGCCCTGCCGTGGCGAGAGTGGACAGCAGCCGGGAGATGCTGCTGACGTTGACGCCGGTGCGTCGTGCGATCTCGTTGGTGCCCAGCTCGGAGCGGGCCTCGGCGAGTGTGTCGAGCACGTCGATGGCCCGCTGGACCGATCCCACCTGACGAGCCGCTGGCCGGCCGGTGCGCGCCATAGTAGTGTCACTCCCAGCAGTGGAGATGGTATTGCCCGTAGGGAAATGATACCCGAGGGGGAGCCGGATGTCCCAGCACGCTCGCTTCGTGATCATCGGCGCCGGAATCCACGGACTGTCGACGGCCTGGCACCTCGCGCGCCGCCTGCGCGCAGCCGGCGGCAACGGATCCGACGTCCTCGTGCTCGACAAGACCGCCATCGGCGCCGGCGCGTCCGGCGTGGCCTGCGGGGTCGTGCGCAACAACTACTTCCAACCCGCGATGCGGGAGCTGATGGCGCACTCGGTGGGGGTGTGGGAGTCCGATCCGGAGGCGTTCGCCTACCACGGCGTCGGCTACATCCAGGCCGCGCCGGAGGTGATGCGCGCCGACGTCGAGCAGATCTACGCCGAGCAGCAGGCCATCGGCTACCCGTCGGAGCTCGTGGTGGGGGAGCAGGCCTGCCGCGAGTACATGACGGCGATGTTCTCCGACTGGAAGGCGCCCGGCATCACCGCCGTGCTGCACGAGAAGCGCGGTGGCTACGCCAACAACGTGGCATCGCTGAAGGGGCTCGCCGCGAAGGCCGAGGCGGAGGGCGTGCAGATCCGGACCGGCGTGCGCGTCACGGACCTCACCCTGAAGCGAGGCCGGGTCTTCGCCATCGAGACCGACCAGGGCGACATCTCGTGCGAGCAGCTGATCGTCGCGGTCGGCCCGTGGATCCGCGACATCTGGTCGATGCTCGAGATGCCCGACCGCATCCCCGTCACCGGACCGGACGGCACCGTGCACCCCGACCGCCCGATGTGGACGTACTGGGCGCTGCAGGAAGGTGTGCTGGAGGTCGACCCCAACACGTTCGTCGACAACGGCGGCGGCATGCCGCCGGTGCTGCACGTCGACTCCGACCAGCCGCTGTACGACGACACCGACGGCAGCTTGATCACCGACGAGCTGTGGGGCATCTACTACAAGCCCGACTTCTCCTTCGGCGGTGTGCAGGGCGGTGCGTCACCCGTGGAGGTCCGCCGCCCGGCCGGGCAGGTCGAGGTCGACCCGTACGGCCCGCACAGCCCCGAGTTCACCGTCGGCGACGACTTCGTGCGCATGTGGACCTCGGCGCTGGCGCACTGCCACGGTCGTTTCGAAGGCACGCGCGCGCTCTACCGCGACGAGCCCTCCGGCGGCATCGGCGCGTTCACGCCCGACAGCTTCCCGGTGTTCGACGTCGTCGGCGAGAACGCGTACGTGATCGCCGACTCCAACCACGGCTACAAGATGATCGGGGTCGGCGAGCTGGTGGCCGGCGAGGTGATGGGGGAGCGCAGCGCATTGCTGGAACCGTTCCGGCTCTCCCGCTACGAGACGGGCGAGCTGCACCCGACGAGCCACTCGCCGTTCCCCTGGAGCTAGTACTCCGGAGCACAACTGGAGTACTTAAGACGGCAAGTCTGGTACTTCGTCGTGGAATTTTGTCCGAGAACTCGGGTGAGCCATTTCGGTCTCCCCAGTCGGCCTGCCGCCACCCCGCGCACCGCCGGGGAGACCGTCGACAACGACGTTCTGGCCGTTTGTGAGCGCTAACAACAGCCAAAACGTCGTTGTCGACGGCCAAGCCCGGCCCTGCCCCGAGACATGATCACGATCTACAACGGCTAGACCCAACCGAACTGCGTGCGGCATGGTCGTCGGTCATATGGGCAGATCTGGATGGACGCGCGACCCGGTGGTCGTGGCGGGCGGTGGGGCGCTGCTCGCCGACTGCGTGGGCTGGATGGTGTGGGCCGGCTTCGCCGGCGGCCAGGCGTGGGGCAGCCTGCTCTGGGTCGTCGGCGCGCTGGCGGCCGTGCTGACGGCGTGCGCGCTCAGCTTGCTGCGCGGTCACCGCTGGTCGGGGGTGTGGGCGGCGTGGCTCCTCGCGCTGGTCACGTCCATGTCCTCCACCCCGGTCGTCGCGACGACCGGGGCGGTCGTCGTCGCGCTGGTGGCGTGGGCGACCGTCCGCCTGCGGCTCGCTGACCCGAGAGCGCTGCGGGTGCGCGACGCGGCGCGCGACCGCTTAGTGCTGGCTGCAGGCGTGGCCGGTCTCGTCGCCGCCGGTGCGCTCCTCGTATGGATCGGCGTGTGGGTGTCGCAGAGCGACGTTCTGCGGCCGGACTTCCGGGGGTCGTTCTTCTCGCCGCAGGCCCTCGTCGCGATGCGGGTCGTCCCGGTGCTCGCGCTGGCCGTGGCGGCCGTGGAGACGCTGCGCGGGTCGCTGGGCTGGGCGATGGTCGGGACCTGGTTGGTCGTGATGATCGGTCTCGCGCTGGCGCGCGGCGCGGACGACCTCGCCGTCGTGGTGCCGGCAGCCGCGGTGCTCTTCGTGCTCTTCGTGGTCGCGTACGTCCGGCTGTCGAGGCTGGCCGAGGCCCAGCAGATCGTCACCTGACACTTCTCCCACTTAAACGTATAGCCGGTGGGGGGACTTGCGGCAAGACCCCGGTGCGGGTTCAAACTCTCCGTCCGTGCGCTGGTCGAGCGCGCGTATGGGGGTTTGGGAGTGGGTATGCGGGTTCTGCTGTCCACGATCGGTTCGCGCGGGGAGGCGCAACCGGTCGTGGCGTTGGCGTTGCAATTGATGGAGATGGGACACGACGCGGTGGTGTGCGCGCCACCGGACTTCCAGGGCTGGGCGGAGTCGCTGGGCATCACGTACGTGCCCGTCGGGCCCGAGCTGCGGGCCACGGGCAAGCGCGGCGCCGACGCGACGATCACCCCGGCGCAGGCGCGGCAGCTGGTCGAGGGCACGGTCGCGGCGCAGTTCGACGCGGTCGGTGCGGCCGCGGCGGGCTGCGACGTGGTCGTCGGAGGCGGTGCGCTGGCCATCGCCGCCGGATCGATCGCTGAGCACCGCGGCGCTCGGTACGCCTACGTGAGCTTCTGCCCGATCACGTTGCCCTCGGCGCACCACCCGCCGCCCGTGCACAGTGTGCTGGGGCAGCGGCCCGCGGATGGGACGGACAACGACGTCCGCTGGGCGCAGGACGCGCGGTTCTGGACCGCGACCTGGGCCGATGCGCTCAACACGCAGCGCGAGGCCATCGGTCTCGCACCGGTCGCGGACGTGCGCTCGCACATCTTCACCGGCACACCGCTGCTGGCGGCCGACCCGACGCTGGCACCGTGGCCGGAAGCGGACGATCTCCGGGTGACCCAGACGGGCGCGTGGCTCCTCCCGGACGCCACGCCGCTGCCGCCCGAGCTCGCGGCGTTCGTCGACGCGGGGGAGCCGCCGGTGTACTTCGGGTTCGGCAGCGTCCGGGCGCCGGCGGGGATCACCGCGTCGATGATCGCGACGGCCCGCGCGCTCGGGCGGCGCGCGATCGTCTCCCGCGGGTGGGCCGACCTCGCGCTCGTGGACGACCAGCCCGACTGCATCGCCATCGGGGAGGTCAACCAGCAGGCGCTCTTCCCGCGCGTCGCCGCGGCCGTGCACCACGGCGGTGCCGGCACCACCACCGCGGCCACCCGCGCCGGCGTGTCGCAGGTGATCGTCCCGCAGAACTACGACCAGTTCTACTTCGCGCAACGGGTCGCGGAGCTCGGCATCGGCAGCGCGCACGCGGCGGGGGAGGCGACGGCGGGGTCGCTGCTCGCCGCGCTCGGTGACGCGCTGCGTCCCGACGTGGTGACGGCGGCGCGCACGGTTGCCACGAAGGTCGTCACAGACGGGACGGCGGTCGCCGTGCGTCACCTCCTGGACAGCGGCTGACCTGCACTTACGCCGTCGGCGGAAATCAGTTGCGCTAATGAGCGCGCACTCATTAGCGTCCTGCGCCATGGAGGCGAGGACACGTGCGGCACGCATGGCACCCGAGGAGCGTCGAGCGGCGATCGTCGACGCGACCCTGCCTCTCGTCCTGCAGCACGGCGCGGGTGTGAGCACGCGCCAGATCGCCGAGGCCGCCGGCATCGCCGAAGGCACCATCTTCCGGGTCTTCCCCGACAAGGAGGCCGTGATCCAGGCCGTCACCGCGAAGGCGTTCGACCCCGAGCTCACGCTGCGCTCGCTGCGTGCGATCGATCCCGCGCTGCCGTTCCGCGAGCGTTTCACCGAGGCCGTCGCGATCGGGCAGAGGCGCCTGCTCGGGGTGTTCCGGCTGATCGACGCGCTCGGCATGCAGGGGCCGCCGAAGGTCGACGACGAGGCCGCGGCGCAACGCAACAAGATGAACGACGAGTTCCTCGGCGTGCTGGTGGACGTCATCGGTCCCGATGCCGCCAAGCTGCGCGTCCCGGCCGCCGAGTTCGCGCACGCCGCGCGGCTGCTGATGTTCTCCGCGACGCACCCGATGATCAGCCAGGGCCGCACCCTGGACGCCGCGGAGATCGTCACCATCCTGCTCGACGGAATGCGCCGCGAACCCGACCGAGTCCCGAACACCTCCCACCACCTGCAAATGATCGAGGACTGACCAGATGCTCGTCCGATTGCTCCGCACTTATTTGAAACCGTTCGCCGGCCCGTTGTGGCTGGTGGTGATCCTGCAGCTGGTGGGGACGATGGCGTCGCTCTACCTGCCGAGCCTCAACGCCAGCATCATCGACGACGGCATCGCCACCGGCGACACCGGCTACATCCTGGAGCTGGGCGTCTGGATGCTGCTCGTCACGCTCGTCCAGATCGCGTGCTCGGTCGGCGCGGTCTACTACGGTTCGCGCACCGCGATGGGCTTCGGCCGCGACGTGCGCGGTGCGGTTTTCCACCGCGTCGCCGAGTTCTCGGCGCGTGAGGTCAACCGGTTCGGTGCGCCGTCGCTGATCACCCGCAGCACCAACGACGTCCAGCAGGTGCAGATGCTGGTGATGATGACCTGCACGATGCTGGTCGCCGCCCCGATCATGTGCTTCGGCGGCGTGATCATGGCGTTGCGCGAGGACGTCGGCCTGTCCTGGCTGATGCTCGTCTGCGTGCCGGTGCTGGTGGCCTCGATCGGGCTGGTGATCGTCCGGATGGTGCCGCTCTTCCGCAAGATGCAGGTCCGCATCGACGCCGTGAACCGGATCCTGCGCGAGCAGATCACCGGTATCAGGGTGGTGCGCGCGTTCGTGCGCGAGCCGCGTGAGATCGAGCGCTTCGGGGTGGCGAACACCGAGCTGACCGGCATCGCCACCGCGGCGGGCCGCCTGCAGGCGCTGATCTTCCCGATCGTGATGCTGGTGCTGAACATGTCCAGCGTCGCCGTGCTGTGGTTCGGCGCGGAGCGGGTCGACGCCGGTCAGATGCAGGTCGGCGCGTTGACCGCGTTCCTCGCTTACCTCATGCAGATCCTGATGGCGGTCATGATGGCCACCTTCATGGCGATCATGATCCCGCGTGCGGCAGTCTGCGCCGAGCGGATCACCGAGGTGCTCGACACCGAGTCGTCGGTCGCGCCGCCCGAGTCGCCCGTCGTCCCGCTCCGCAAGGAGGGCACGCTGGTCTTCGACCAGGTCGACTTCCAGTACCCGGGCGCGGCGGAGCCGGTGCTCTGCGGCATCTCGTTCACCGCGCTGCCCGGCCGCACGACGGCGATCATCGGGAGCACCGGTGCCGGCAAGACGACGCTGATCTCGATCGTGCCGCGGCTGTTCGACTCCTCGGCCGGCCGGGTCACCGTCGACGGCGTCGAGGTCGGCGAGATGGACCCCGAGGACCTGTGGGCCCGGATCGGGCTGGTGCCGCAGCGGCCGTACCTGTTCTCCGGGACGGTCCGCAGCAACCTGCGCTACGGCAACCCCGACGCCACCGACGAGGAGCTCTGGACCGCGCTGGAGATCGCGCAGGGCAGGGACTTCGTCGAGGCCATGCCGGAAGGGCTCGACGCCCCGATCGCGCAGGGCGGCACCAACGTGTCCGGTGGCCAGCGGCAGCGGCTCGCGATCGCGCGGGCGTTGGTGAAGAAGCCGGAGATCTACCTGTTCGACGACTCGTTCTCGGCGCTCGACCTCAGCACCGACGCGCGGCTGCGCGCGGCGCTGCGGCCGGTGACGGCCGAGGCGACGGTGGTGATCGTCGCCCAGCGGGTGTCGACCATCGCCGACGCCGACCAGATCATCGTGCTCGACGACGGGCGGATCGTCGGTATCGGCACCCACGACGAGCTGCTCGCGGGTTGCCCCACCTACGTCGAGATCGTCGAGTCCCAGCTCAGTGCGGAGGAAGCAGCATGACCGGCCCGAACGGGCGTGGCACGGCGGTGGCGCCCCGCCAGGACGCCGAGACCGGCAAGGCCGCCAGGGAGATGACGACCGCGCGGCGCACCGGCGGCGGTGGCCCGCCGTGGATGTCGGCCGGGATGCCGGCCGAGAAGGCATCGACCTTCGTGCCGTCGGCGAAGCGGCTGATGGGGCGGCTCGCACCGGAGCGTATCGGCGTGGCGTTCGTGATCGCCCTCGGCGTGATCAGCGTGGCGCTCAACGTGATCGGCCCGAAGATCCTCGGCGCGGCCACCGACATCATCTTCGCCGGCGTGATCGGCAAGTCGCTGCCGGCGGGGGCGAGCACGGCGCAGGCCGCCGAGCAGGCGCGAGCCGCCGGCAACGACACCATCGCCAACGTCATCCTCGCGCAGGACGTCGTGCCGGGCGCCGGCATCGACTTCGCGGCGCTGCGGATGGTGCTGGTCGGCGTCATCGTGATCTACGTGGGCGCATCGCTCTTCGGCTGGGTGCAGGGCTACCTGCTCAACGGGATCGTGCAGCGGGTCATCTTCACGCTGCGCGCCGAGGTCGAGGGCAAGATCAACCGCTTGCCGCTGGGCTACTTCGACAAGCAGCAGCGCGGTGAGACGCTCAGCCGCGCGACCAACGACATCGACAACGTCTCGACGAGCCTGCAGCAGACGTTGAGCCAGCTCATGACGTCGGTGCTCAGCGTCATCGGGGTGCTGATCATGATGCTGCTGGTCTCGCCGCTGCTCTCGGTGATCGCGATCGTGACGATCCCGGTGTCGTTGTGGCTCACCAGCGCCATCGCGAAGCGCTCGCAGAAGCAGTTCGTGGCGCAGTGGCGGCACACCGGCGCGTTGAACGGGCAGATCGAGGAGGCGTTCACCGGTCACGAGCTGGTGCGCGTCTTCGGCCGGCGCAAGGAGGTCGAGGCCGGGTTCGCGGCGAAGAACCAGGAGCTGTTCGAGTCGAGCTTCCGCGCCCAGTTCATCTCCGGGATCATCATGCCGTCGATGATGTTCATCGGGAACCTGAACTACGTCGCGGTGGCCGTCATCGGCGGGCTGCGGGTGGCGTCGGGTGCGATGAGCCTCGGCGACGTGCAGGCGTTCATCCAGTACTCGCGCCAGTTCACCCAGCCGCTCACGCAGGCGGCGTCGATGGCGAACGTCCTGCAGTCCGGCGTGGCGTCGGCCGAGCGGGTGTTCGAACTGCTCGACGCCGACGAGCAGACGCCCGACCCGGCTGTGCCGATGGTGCGCACCGAGCGGTGCGGGCGGGTCGCGTTCGAGGACGTGTCGTTCCGCTACGCGGCGGACGTGCCGCTGATCGAGGACCTCTCGCTCACGGCGGAGCCCGGCCAGACCGTCGCGATCGTCGGCCCGACCGGCGCAGGCAAGACGACGCTGGTGAACCTGATCCTGCGGTTCTACGAGCTCGACTCGGGGCGGATCACGCTCGACGGTGTGGACATCGCGAAGATGACCCGCTCCGACCTGCGCACCGGGATCGGGATGGTGCTGCAGGACACCTGGCTCTTCGGCGGCACGATCCGCGACAACATCCGCTACGGCAACCCCGACGCCACCGAGGAGCAGCTGCTCGCGGCGGCGAAGGCGACCTACGTCGACCGGTTCGTGCGCAGCCTGCCCGACGGCTACGACACCGTGATCGACGAGGAGGGCAGCAACGTCAGCGCGGGGGAGAAGCAGCTGATCACGATCGCGCGAGCGTTCCTCGCCGATCCGGCGCTGCTGATCCTCGACGAGGCGACCAGCTCCGTCGACACCCGCACCGAGGTGCTGGTGCAGAAGGCGATGGCGGCGCTGCGCACCGACCGCACCAGCTTCGTGATCGCCCACCGGCTCTCCACGATCCGCGACGCCGACCTCATCCTGGTGATGGAGGCCGGCCGGATCGTCGAGCAGGGCACGCACGAGCAGCTGCTCGCCGCGCGTGGCGCGTACTTCGCGCTGTACAACGCGCAGTTCGCGGCGGCGGTCGAGGTGGAGTAGGCAGAACCGCTGGTCATCGCTCTTATTGATCTCCGAAATGCGATCCGATGATCGTTCTGGCAGTATCTGGTCTTGCTGGAACGATCATCGGATCGTTCCATGTAAGGGGGCGAATCGTGAGTCTCATCGGTAGGGTCGCCGACCGGATGCTGGGCCTGGTGGTGCCGCAGTCGACGGCTGGTGCGATCGGTACGTTCGAGCACGTCAGAGCCTGCTACGGCGGCGGCTGCCAGCCGCACCCCGACACCGGCGAATGCGGTGTCTGGGAGCAGGCGTGCGTCAACGGGTCGTGTGCGCCCTGCTACATGAAGTTCGGCTGCGCGCCCTGCGGCTAGTGCGATAGCCTCCCTGATCGAATGATTCGGGGGAAGGACTGTCGTGACGTCACTTGTGGGTAAGCTAGCCGACCGGATGCTGTCGACGTTCGTGTCGAAGGTTGTCGCCGACGCCGTTCCGCCGTGCGGGTGCTGGCGCACCGAGAAGGGCAACTGCAGCTGGTTCATCTGGGACCGGTGGGAGCAGATCTGCTACGAGGTGGGCCCGGCATGCCGGTGCTGACTCCTCGGGGCTGACTCTTCGGGGCTGAGCGCGGCGGCGACGCACCGCGCGTTGATCGGCATAGAGTGCGGCCGTGCTGAACCCGCTGCACCTGCGCACGCTCGTGGAGGTCGTGCGCACCGGGTCGTTCGCCGAGGCGGCGCGGCGGCTGGGCTACACGCCGTCGGCCGTGTCGCAGCAGGTCGCCGGCCTGGAACGGGCGGTCGCGCTGGTGCTCTTCGAGCGGGAGGCGCACAGCGTGCGCGCCACGCCGGCGGCGGAGCTGCTGGCCCAGCGCTCGCAGGAGGTGCTCGCATCGTTCGGGGCGCTGGAGTACGAGGTCGAGGCGATCGCGGCCGGCCGGGTGGGCCGGCTGCGCCTCGGCTCGTTCCCCACCGCAAGCGCGCGCGTGCTGCCGCGCGGCCTCGCCGAGTTCGTGCGGCGGCACCCGGCGGTGGAGGTGCGGCTCGACGAGGGCGAACCCGACGAGCTGCTGCCCGTGCTGCTGAGCGGCGACCTCGACCTCGCGCTCGTCTACCGCTACGACCTGGTGCCGCGACGGTGGCCCGCGCGGCTCGTCGAGACCGAGCTGCTGCACGAGCGCGTGCTCCTGCTCCTGCCGCCGGCGCACCCGCTGGCCGGGCGCGGCGAGGTCGAGCTCGCCGAGCTCGCCGGCGAGACCTGGATCGCCAGCCGGGAAGGCAGCGCCGGCGCGACGTGCCTGGTCAGGGCGTGCTCCGCGGCCGGGTTCACGCCGCGGGTCGCGTTCCGCAGCAACGACTACGACGTGGTGCAGGGGCTGGTCGCCGCCGGTCTGGGCATCGCGCTAGTGCCCGAGCTCGGCCACGACGCGTCGGCGGGCGACGTCGAGGTCGCAACCCCGACCGCGGCCCTCTACCGGCACGTCTCGGCCTTGCACCGGGAGGCGGGCGCGACCAGCGCCGTGCTGGCCGCCCTCCATGCGATCCAGCAGGCCGCCCCGGATATTTGGCCGGATATCTGATTGACCCTCGTGCCAGTGTGGTTCGTCGTGGGCGACGACACCGATGTGGATGCTTCAGCCGAAATCAGTCGAATGGCCGGCCTGGCGACGCCGATGGCGCTGCGGGTGGCCGTGACCCTGGGATTGCCCGACCGGCTGCTCGGGACGGGCGCCGCTGCCGACCTGCTCGCGGACGAGCTGAAGCTCTCGCCGATCGCGCTCGACCTGCTGCTGGGGCACCTCACCACGCTCGGCGTCATGGAGCGGACGTCGACCGGCTACCGGACGACGGGCTTCGGCGCCAACCTGTGTGCCGACGCGGGCGACGGGTGGCTGGCCAACATGCTGAACCTGAACTCGGCGGCCGGACGCGCCGAGCTGGCGTTCGTCGAGATGGCGCACAGCATCGAGACCGGTGGGGCCGCCTACGCGCAGCGCTACGGCCAGGACTTCTGGGCCGACCTCACCGAGCACCCGCACCTGCGCGCCTCGTTCGACTGGCAGATGACGCAACGGTTCCGCAAGCAGGTGCCGCAGGTCGTCGTCGGCGTCGACTGGTCGCGGTTCGCCACCGTCGTCGACGTCGGGGGTGGCCGTGGCACGTTGCTGGCCGCGATCCTGGCTGCTCATCCGCGGATGCGCGGCCATCTCGTCGACCTGGAGGCCACCGCTGCCGAGGCCCGCCGGACGTTCGTCGACAGCGGCGTGGACGATCGCGTCACCGTGATCGGTGGCAGCTTCTTCGACCCGCTCCCGGCGGGCGCGGACGCGTACGTGCTGGTCGACATCCTGCACGACTGGGACGACGAGCACGCGAGCCGGATCCTGGCCCGCTGTGTCGAGGCTGCCGGGCCCGGCAGCCGGATCCTCGTCATCGAAGCGGTCAGCGGCTTCTACGCGCAGACCGAGTTCGACCTGGCCATGCTCGTCTCGTACGGCGGCCGTGAGCGTCGGGTGGAGGAGTTCCGCGCGCTCGGCGCCGCGCAGGGGCTGGAGCTCGAGTCGGTGACCACGCTGACCGACCAGCGGTGCCTGCTCGAGTTCCGGCTCAGAGCGGCTTGAGCCGCGCCCGGAGCAGGCAGAACTCGTTGCCCTCGGGGTCGACGAGCACGTGCCAGGCCTCTTGCCCGGTCTGGCCGATGTCGGCCGGGCGCGCGCCGAGGGCGAGGAGGCGTTCGAGCTCGGCGTCCTGGTCGCGGTCGGTGGCGTTGATGTCTATGTGCAGGCGCGACTTCCCGGGCTCCGGTTCGGCCCTGGCGCTGAGGATGATCGTCGGCTGCGCGCCGCCGAACCCCGTGCGCGGTCCGATCTCCAGCGTGCCGTCGTCGAGGCGATCGAGCACGACGAAGTCGAGGACCTCGCACCAGAACCGCGCCAGCACGTCGGGTTCGCGGCAGCCGAGCACGAGCTCACTGATCCGGGATGCCATCGACGGAACGTACCGAAGATCTTCAGCAGTGGCAGTCGATGGCCACGGCGATCCGCTCGCGGTGTTCGGCGAACAAGTCCTGCACCGCTTTCCGCCATTCCTCGTCCGGCAGTCCCTCGCAATCGACCCAACTCCCGTCAGGCAGAACGAGCGCAAAGGGCAGCAGGTCGGGCACGAGCTGCGGCACCGGCCGGATGTTGTCCGCCGGCTGGACGACGTCGAGGCCGTAGCGGCGCTGGAACTCGTCGGGCCGGAGGTTGTAGTGCTGCTCCTTGCCCCAGATCATGCCGTCGTAGCGCCCGCCGATCACGAAGCCGTCGCACTTCCAGTCGGCGATCTCCTGCCCGTCCTCGTCGAACGGATCGCGGGCGAAGTACTTCATCATCATGCTCGTCGCTCGGGAACCGGGATCGGGCTCGGCGCTGTCGACCAGGACGAGGGTGAGGAAGTGGGACACGCCGGTGACGGTAGCGGCGAGTGGCGAGCGGCTACGAGCCGTTATGCGGACCTGTGGCTCGCCGCTCCGGAACGCGCGACTCACCGTGCCAGAAGTGTCGACTCACCGTGCCAGAAGTGTCGACTCACCGTGCTGAAGGTGGCGACTCACCGTGCTGGATGTGTCGACTCACCGTGCCGGAGCGCGTGACTCGCCTCAGGTGAAGGTGACTCCCTGCGCGAGAGGGAGCTGGCCGGAGTAGTTGACGGTGTTCGTCGCCCGCCGCATGTAGCTGCGCCACGCGTCGGAGCCGGATTCCCGGCCCCCGCCGGTCTCCTTCTCCCCGCCGAAGGCGCCGCCGATCTCCGCGCCCGAGGTGCCGATGTTGACGTTGGCGATGCCGCAGTCGGAGCCGTCGGCGGCGAGGAAGCGCTCCGCCTCGGCCTGGTCGCCGGTGAAGATGCTCGACGACAGGCCCTGGGGGACGGCGTTGTTGAGGGCGACGGCCTCGTCGATGTCGTCGTAGCCGAGGACGTACAGCACGGGTGCGAAGGTCTCCTCGCGCACGATGTCGCTCTGCTCGGGCATGCGGACCAGCGCGGGCTCGGCGTAGAACGCGTCGGGAGCGTCGTCGGCGAGCCGTCGCCCGCCGCCGACGACGACCTTGCCGCCCTGCTCGACGGCCGCGGCGAGGGCCCGCTCCATGTTCTGGTGCGACCGCTCGTTGATCAGCGGCCCGACCAGCACCCCGTCCTGCATGGGGTTGCCGATGGCGAGCGTGCGGTAGGCGTTGGCGACGCGCTCGGCGATCTCGTCGGCGACGCTGCTGTGCGCGATCACACGGCGCAGCGTGGTGCAGCGCTGGCCGGCGGTGCCGGCGGCGGAGAAGACGATGCCGCGGGTGGTGAGGTCGAGGTCGGCCGAGGGGGCGACGATCGCCGCGTTGTTGCCGCCGAGCTCCAGCAGCGAGCGGCCGAAGCGAGCGGCGACCCGCGGGCCGACGGCCCGGCCCATCCGCGTGGAGCCGGTCGCCGAGAGCAGCGCGACACCCGTGCTGTCGACGAGCCGCTCGCCGACGTCGGCGCCACCCAGCACGACCTGGCTGAGGTGCTCGGGCGCGCCCGCCTCCTCGATCGCCTTGCGCAGGACGCCGGCGCACGCGAGCGCCGTGAGCGGGGTGAGGTCGGACGGCTTCCAGATCACCGGGTCGCCGCAGACCAGCGCGAGCGCGGTGTTCCACGACCACACCGCCGCCGGGAAGTTGAACGCGGAGATCACGCCGACGACGCCGAGCGGGTGCCAGGTCTCCATGAGGCGGTGGCCCGGGCGCTCGGACGGCATCGTGCTGCCGTAGAGCTGGCGGGACAGCCCGACGGCGAACTCGCAGATGTCGATCATCTCCTGCGCCTCGCCGAGCGCCTCCGAGGTGATCTTGCCGGCTTCGAGGGTGATGAGCGTGGCGATGTCGGCCTTGTGCTGCGTGAGCAGCTCCCCGAACCGCCGCACCAGCGCGCCGCGCACCGGCGCCGGCGTGGTGCGCCAGGTCAGGAACGCCTCCTGCGCGCGGTCGACGGCGGCGTCGACGCCCGCCGCGTCGGTGGTGGCGACCGGCAGCAGCGTGCCGCCCGTGATCGGCGTGCGCGACGAGGCGTCCCCACGCAGGACGGCGGCATCGACCCCGCACCGCTCCAGCGTCGTGGTGGCCAGCGATCGCAACTCGTCGGTGGCGGGCAGATTCACGTGTGTCACTCCTCTAGATGATGTTGAGTTCGGGGCGGGTCTCGGCCAGCTCGAAGCGTCGCGCGTCGAGCGGCGTGACGTCGAGCCCCGGATCGGTGCCGGTGACCATGTCACGCAGCACCTCCCCGACGGCGGGCCCCATCAGGAACCCGTGGCCGGAGAACCCGGTCGCGTAGAGGAACCGGCTGATCCCCGGCGCCTCGCCGATCAGGGCGTTGTGGTCGGGGGTCATCTCGTAGAGGCCGGCCCAACCGCTGGTCAGGCCGACGTCGAGCAGCCTCGGCGCGCGCCGCTCGATCGCGGCGGACAGCCGCGGCAGCCACGCGTCGTCGGTCTGCATGCGGAAGCCCGGCTCCTCCTCGGGATCGGACATCCCGACGAGCAGGCCGGCACCTTCGGTGTGGAAGTAGAACGTCGTGCTGAAGTCGAGCGTCATCGGGAGGCCGGGCGGCAGGTCCGGCATCGGCTCGGTGATCACGACCTGCCGGCGCAGCGGCGTCACCGGCAGGTCGACGCCCACCCAGGCGCCGACCTCGCGCGACCACGCGCCGCTCGCGCAGATCACAGTGTCGGTCTCGATCCGGCCGCGGTCGGTGCGCACGCCGGTCACCCGGTCGCCCACCGTCTCGATGCCGGTCACGGCGCAGCCCGTCCGGATCCGGGCGCCGTGGCGCCGCGCGCCTGACGCGTAGCCGAGAACCACCGACTCCGGCGTGCAATGCCCGTCGGTGGGGGAGAACGCCGCCGCGAGCAGCCCGCCGGTCTCGATGAACGGCGAGAGCCGCTTCGCCTCGTCCGGGGAGAGCATGCGGCTGGGCACACCCATCTCGTTCTGCAGCGCGACGTTCTGCTCGAACGCCGCGACGATCGCCGGGTCGTCGAGCAGGAAGAGGTAGCCGACCCGGTGCAGGTCGATCTCCTGGCCGGGCCGCTGCCCGAACCGGGCGAACGCCGCCAGGCTGCGCATCCCGAGCTCGATGTTGAGCCGATCCGAGAACTGCGCGCGCACCCCACCGGCCGCCTTGCACGTCGAGCCGGAGCCCAGCGCGTCCCGCTCGACGAGCACGACGTCGACACCCGCCTCGGCCAGGTGGAACGCGGCGCTGACGCCGATCACCCCACCACCGATGATCACGACATCAGCGCGCTCGGTCGTACTGTCAGCCGGCACGGGACACCTCCGGCGCCCGCTGCCCGCGCAGCTGCATCGCGGCGCGGACGCGCTCCTGCGCCTGCCGCAGCGCCGCCTCGTGCGTGGTCACGTGACCCCGGCGGGCCTCGTCCAGCACGCTGACGGCGTTGGCCCGCAGCTTCTCGGAGATCATCGTGAAGATCTGGCCGGGGTCGGGGACGAACGGCGAGTTGCGCGCCGTCATCGAGTGCGCCGCCGCGACGACCCCGCCCGCGTTGGCGATGAAGTCGGGGACCACCGTGACCCCGCGCGCGGCGAGCACGGCCCGCGCCTCCGGCGTCGTCGGCAGGTTCGCCCCTTCGACGACCAGCCGGGCCGTCGTGGCACCCGCGATGTCGGTGCCGATCACGTCCTCGCGCGCGGCCGGCACCAGCACGTCGCACTCGACGTGCAGCAGCTCGTCGGCCGGTCGGGTGCCGCCGTACTCGACGACGGCCGCGTCACCGGCCTCGGCCTGCAGCTTGAGCAGCGCCTCGACATCGAGGCCCGCGGGGTCGTGCACGGCGCCGGCGGCCGTCGAGACCGCGACGACGGTCGCACCCAGCTCGGCGAACCGGCGCGCGGCCGCCGTGCCGACGGCGCCGAACCCCTGGATCGCGACCCGGGCGCCGGCGAGGCCGAGCCCGATGTGCTCCGCGGCCGCGTCGGCAGCCTCGGCGACGCCGAACCCGGTGACGCCGAGCTCGTCGTAGGGCATCCCGCCCAGCGCGCGGGGCAGCCCCACCGCGGCGCCGCGCTCGCCCAGCTCGTCGGCCATGATCGCCGCGTCGCGCTCGGACAGGCCCATGTCCAGGCCGAACACGTACTCGCGCGGCACCTCGTTGGCGAGCGCGCGGGCGAAGGAGCGCAGGATCTCCTCCTTGTTCGGCGCCTGCGGGTCGCCGAGGATCCCGGCCTTCGCCCCGCCGTGGAAGAGGTCGACCGCGGCCCACTTCCAGGTCATCGTGCGGGCGAGGCGGGCCACCTCGGAGACGGTGAGCGTTGGGCTCATGCGGGTGCCGCCCTTGCCCATCCCCCGTGAGGTGTTGTCCAGCACGAGCACGCCGCGCATGCCCGTGCGGTGGTCGGCTACGCAGACCACCTTCTCGGGGCCCCATCCGTCCATCAGCGCAAGGATGTCCGACACGCAGGCCAGCATCGCGGACTCCGAGGGCGCCGCCAAGAGCAGCACCCCGCGAGGTGGACGCCCCGAGGCCCAGCAGCGCTGATGCTGACCCGCAGCACTTGCCCGGGTGTCAGCCGTGGACCCGCAGCGGCTCTGCCGTCAAGGTTGGGGGCGTGGAACAGGCCGACGAGCATTTCATCGACGCGGTGAAGAACCTCGTCCCCGGTGCCGGCCGCGAGCTGGGCATGCCGGCGGAGTCCGTGCTGGAGCTGTTCGACGCGCAGCTCGGCAGCCGGCACCTCGACCTGGCCGCGCGCCGGTTGCGCGCGCAGGGGCGGGGCTTCTACACGATCGGCTCGTCGGGGCACGAGGGCAACGCCGCGGTCGCGGCCGCGCTGCGCCCGACCGACCCCGCGCTGCTGCACTACCGCTCGGGCGGGTTCTACCTGGCCCGCGGCCGCCAGGTGCCCGGCGCCGACCCCGTGCGCGACGTCCTGCTCGGGCTGCTCGCCGCCACCGCCGAGCCGATCTCCGGCGGCCGGCACAAGGTGTTCGGCAATCGCGACCTCGCGGTCCTGCCGCAGACCTCCACGATCGCGTCGCACCTGCCGCGCGCGCTCGGCGTCGCGTTCGCGATCGACCGCGCGCGCAAGCTCGGCGTCGAGTCGCCGTGGCCGCACGACGCCGTGACGGTCTGCAGTTTCGGCGACGCCTCGGCCAACCACTCGACGGCCACCGGGGCGATCAACGCCGCGATCCAGGTCGGCTTCCGCGGCCTGCCGCTGCCACTGCTGTTCGTCTGCGAGGACAACGGCATCGGGATCAGCGTGCCGACGCCGGCGGGCTGGGTCGCGCACGCCTACGGCAGCCGGCCGGGCCTGCAGTACTTCGCCGCGGACGGCTGCGACCTCGTCGAGACCGCCCGGACGGCCCGGGAGGCGGCCGACTGGGTGCGCAAGCACCGGCGTCCCGCGTTCCTGCACCTGCGCACCGTACGGCTGATGGCGCACGCAGGGTCGGACGTCGAGTCGTCCTACCGGCGGTCCGACGACATCGCGGCCGACCTGCGCCGCGACCCGTTGCTGGGCACCGCGCGGCTGCTCGTCGACGCGGGCGTGCTCAGCCCGGCCGACGTGCTCGAACGGTACGAGGCGACGCGCGACCGGGTGCTCACGCTCGCCGCCGAGCTGGCCGGCGAACCGCAGCTGACCTCGGCGGCGCAGGTGATGGAGCCGCTCGCGCCGCGCCGTCCGGCCGAGGTCGCGCGGATCGCCGCCGGCTACGGCACCAACGGCAGTGACAGCGGCGGCGGGGTGCGGCTCACGCTCGCCCAGTCGATCAACCAGGCGCTGCTCGACGTGCTGGAGGCCGAGCGGGGAGCGCTGGTCTTCGGCGAGGACGTCGGGGTCAAGGGCGGGGTGTACGGCGTCACGCGCGGGCTGGCCAGGAAGGCCGGCTCGGGGCGGGTGTTCGACACGCTCCTCGACGAGCAGACGATCCTCGGGCTCGCGCTCGGCGCGGGCGTCACCGGGCTGCTGCCGATCCCGGAGATCCAGTACCTCGCCTACCTGCACAACGCGGAGGACCAGCTGCGCGGCGAGGCCGCCACCCTGCAGTTCTTCTCCAATGGGCAGTACCGCAACCCGATGGTCGTGCGCATCGCCGGCTACGGCTACCAGAAGGGCTTCGGCGGGCACTTCCACAACGACAACGCCATCGGCGTGCTGCGCGACATCCCCGGGCTGGTGATCGCCTCACCGGGCCGGCCCGACGACGCCGCGGCGATGCTGCGCACGTGCGTCGCGGCGGGCGTCGCCGACGGCACGGTGAGCGCGTTCCTGGAGCCGATCGCCCTCTACCACACCCGTGACCTGCACGAAGAGGGCGACAACGGCTGGACGGCCGCCTATCCGGGCGCCGAGCGGCACGTGCCGATCGGCCGCGCCCGCACCTATGGCGACGGCTCCGACCTCACCATCGTGACCTGGGCGAACGGGCTGCACATGAGCCTGCGGGTGGCGGCCCGGCTCGCGGCACAGGGCCTGCACGCGCGGGTCGTCGACCTGCGGTGGATCGCGCCGCTGCCCGTCGAGGACATCGTGCGGGAGGCGGCGGCCACCGGCCGCGTGCTCGTCGTCGACGAGACCCGGCGCACCGGCGGGGTCTCCGAAGGTGTGCTCACCGCGCTCGTCGACGCCGGCTTCACCGGGCGGATGGCCCGCGTCGCGAGCGCCGACAGCTTCATCCCGCTCGGCGACGCCGCCCTGCACGTCCTCGTCTCGGAGCCCGAGATCGAGGCGGCCGCCCGCGCGCTCGTCGCGTAGCGGGCCGGCCGGCGGCCGCTTCCCAGCGAGGGGGGTCCGGGAAGCGGTCGCCGACTTCCCCACCGTTTTGGGTGGATGCGCGCCGAAACGGCGCGCATGTGCCCAAAACGGTGGGGAAGTTCGGTGGGGACGTCGGTCTGGGGGTCAGGAAATGAGGCGCGGCGGGCCCGTCTGCTCCGCAGACTCGGGCAGGCCGTTGTCCTTCAGGATCCGGGTGATGGTGCCGTCGGTGTGCAGCTCGGCGATCGTGGCGTTGAACGCGTCGAGCATCGCCTGGTTGTCCTTGACCATCGGGAACGTCGACTGCGCCGCCTCCTTGGACGCCGCGACCCGGTCGTCGGGCTTCGCGACCTCGATCTTCGTCGCCGTGCCCTTGTGCGTCTGCAGCGCCGAGCCGTAGCTGTCGACGCCGATCTCGATGCGCCCGGCCTTGAAGTCGGCGTTCATGTCCACCGACGACGGGTAGAGGCTCAGGTTGTCGCCCAGCACGGCCTGCAGCTCCTTGACCCAGAGGTAGCCGTCGACCGTGCCGACCTTCTTGCCCTCCATTTCCGCGACCGTGGAGACCCCGGCGGCGGAGATGATGCCCATCTCGTCGAGGTAGAGCGGGTCGGACAGGTTGACGACCTTCGAGCGGGCCTCGGTGCGGTACCAGTCGCCGATGGCTATGTCGGCGCGGCCCTGCTGCACGCTCGGGATGAGCGAGGGCGTGTTGCCGGGCTGCGCGGTGACGGTGAGGCACTCGCGCTTGGCGATCTCGCGGACGATCTCGGCGTCGACCCCGCTCATGCCGTCCTGGCCGGTGGTCATCGAGTACGGCGGCAGGTCGTGCACCCCGACGGTGAGCGTGCCGGGTGTGATGGTCTCGAACTGGTGCTTCGGCGTGCAGTTCGCGACGCCCGGCTGGGTGGCGCCGCCGCACGCGGTGAGCAGCAGTGCTGCGCCGAGCAGGCCGATCGCGATCCGGTGTCGGTACATGGGAGCGCCTTCCGTGGTGGGGTCAGAGGTGGCGGGCCATCCGTCGTTCCGTCCAGCTGGTGAGCCAGCCGGCCGGCAGGGTGATCAGCAGGTAGAGCAGCCCGGCGAGCACGAGCACGTCGAGGTATCGGAACGTGTTGGAGCCGATCGAGTAGGCCCGGCTGAGCAGCACGGGAAGCGCGATCGTGAAGCACAGCGCGGTCGCCTGGAAGATCAGGATCGCGAAGCCCATCAGCGCCGGGATCGCGATCCGGACGCCCTGCGGGATGACGATGAACCGCAGCGTGTCGCGGTTGCTCATGGCCAGTGCCTCGGACGCCTCGACCTCGCCGTGCGGCACGGCCTGCAGCCCGGCGCGCAGGATCTCGCTGGTGTAGGCGCCGGTGGTCAGCGCGAGCGCGACGAGCGCCGCGACGAACGAACCGACCGTGATGCCGGCCGTCGGCAGGCCGAAGTACACGATCTTGATCATGACGAGGGCCGGTGTGCCACGCCCGACCTCGACGATGACGATCGCCAGCACCCGAACCCACTTGTGCTTCGCCGACATGAGCAGCGCGAGCGTGAGCCCCAGCGGCACACCGAGCACCAGGCTCGCCGCGGCGACCCCGACGGAGAGCCAGAGCCCGTCGAGCAGCGACGGCAGCCAGGTCAGCCAGCCGCCGATGAGGGTGTCCTCGTCGAGCTGCGCGATCATGTTCGTGATCATTTGGCCACCCGCGCCCGCATCTTGGCGTCCATCGTCCGGGAGAGCCACGCCAGCGGCGCCCCGAGCGCGATGTAGACGACGGCGGCGATCAGGAACGGTTCGAGCGGCGCGCCCTGCCCGCGCGCCGCCGACTCCGCGCGGTAGAGGATCTCGGTCGCGGTGATCGTCGAGGCGATCGAGGAGTCCTTGAGCAGCCCGATTGCGTACGTCGTCGCCGAGGGCAGCGCCACCCGCACGGCCTGCGGGCCGATGATCCGCGAGAGCGCCGTCCAGTGCGACATGCCGAGCGCCGCGGCCGACTCGAACTGGCCCTTGTGCACGGCGAGCAGCCCGCCGCGGTAGATCTCGGCCATGTACCCGGCCGCGATCAGCCCGAGCCCGATGACGGCCGCCTGCAGCGCGTTGAGCTTGATCACGTCGGTGCCGACGCCGTAGTAGATGACGAAGAGGAACACCACCGGCGGGATGCCCCGCAGCACGTCGATGACCAGCCGCGCGGCCACCCGCACCGGCGCCAGCGCCGAGCGGCGGGCCAGCACGAGCGGCACGCCGAGGACCGCACCCACCGCGAACGCGAGCAGGGTGATCAGCAGCGTCATCGGGACGCCGAGGAGCACCGCCTGGAGGAACTGCATCAGCGGTCCGTCACGGCACGCAGGAACCGCTGCGTGCGCTCGGTCGCGGGCTTGACGAGCACCTGCGCCGGCGGTCCCTCCTCGATGACCCTCCCGTCGGCCATCACGACCACGCGGTCGGAGACGTCCTGCGCGAAGTGCATCTCGTGTGTGACGACGATCATCGTCATGCCGTCGGCCGCCAGCTCGCGCATCACCGTGAGCACGTCGAGGCCCAGTTCGGGATCCAGCGCCGAGGTCGGCTCGTCGAACAGCATCACCTTTGGGTCCATGGCGAGCGCCCGCGCGATGGCGATGCGCTGCTGCTGCCCGCCGGACGAGCGGGTGGGGTAGGTGTCGGCCTTCTCGGCGAGCCCGACCCTGGCCAGCAGGTCGCGCGAGCGGGCCTCGGCGGCGGCGCGGTCGCGTCCCAGCACTCGCTCCTGCGCGATCGACACGTTGCGCAGCACCGTGAGGTGCGGGAACAGGTTGAACGACTGGAACACCATGCCCGCGGTGCGGCGCAGCCGGGTCAGGTCGCGTGGCGCGACGCCCGTCTCCGGGTGGATGGTCACGTCGCCGACGGTGATCTCGCCCGCGTCGGGCCGTTCGAGCAGGTTGATGCAGCGCAGCAGGGTGCTCTTGCCCGCGCCGCTCGGCCCGATGATCGAGACGACCTGCCCCGGCCCGACCTCGAGCGAGACGTCGTCGACCACGACGTGGTCGCCGAACTGCTTGCGCACGTTGCGCAGGCTGACGCCGACCGGGTCCGCATCGGTAATGCTCATCGCTCGCCCTCGCTGGCGCTCGGCCGGCGCTTCGCGCGGGCGCTGTGCTGATGATTCACTCGCTGGCGCTCGCTCATCGCTCGCCCTCGCTGGCGCTCGGCCGGCGCTTCGCGCGGGCGCTGTGCTGATGATTCACTCGCTGGCGCTC
>NZ_JAJGSX010000110.1 GCF_021245725.1 Pseudonocardia sp. TRM90224
GACGGGTCCGGCGCTGTCGCTTCGAGGGGGTGGCTCGGGCCGGCGCTGATGCTGCTGGCCGGTGGGTCGGTGCTGGCTGCCGGTGCGTGGCGGTTGCGGGAGTTCGTGCGGGCTGGTGGGATCCGCGGTTCGCCGGTGCGGCGAGGCTTCGTGGTCGCCGCGGTTGTGGCCGGTGTGGCGATCCTCGCTCTGTGGTTCGCGCCGGCGGCGAAGGCTCAGCCGACGAGCCCGCCGCCATCGACCACAACATCGACCCCGGTGCCGACGACGACGCCGACAACCCCGGTGCCGACAACGACTCCGACGACGCCGGTGCCGACGACGACTCCGACGACGCCGGTGCCGACGACGACTCCGACGACGCCGGTGCCGACGACGACGACGACTCCGACGACGCCGGTGCCGACGACGACGACGACGCCGACGACGCCGGTGCCGACGACGACGCCGACAACGCCGGTGCCGACGACGACTCCGACGACGCCGGTGCCGACGACGACTCCGACCACCCCGGTTCCGACGACGTCGAC
>NZ_JAJGSX010000111.1 GCF_021245725.1 Pseudonocardia sp. TRM90224
CTTCCGCTCCCCAACCAGGCTCTCGACCCACAACACACCTCCGGCTCGAGGTGTTGCGACGACCGGTTGAATCCGCCTTGTGAGCCGTGGTCGGAGTGCGTGATCGTGCATGTGTTGTCGGGTTGCTTATCCGGGCGTCGACGAATGATGGCCATGCCGAGTGCGTCGATGACAAGTTCCTTGCGCATGTTGTCATCGATCGACCAACCCACGATGAGACGTGAATAGACGTCCATGACCGCGGCGCAATACAGTTTCCCTTCCTCGGTGGGATGCTCGGTGATGTCGGCGACCCACAGCCGGTTCGGCGCTTCTGCGGTGAAGTTCCGCTCGACCAGGTCCGGGAAGGTGTCCGCGTGCGGGTCGCTGATGGTGCAGCCGCCGCGTCGGCGCCGGTAGAGGCCCTGCAGGCCGGCCTCGCGCATGATACGGGCGACCCGCTTGCGGTTCACTAGCCCCGGTCATTCATGAGGGCAGCGAGTCGATCTTGTGTTTGGTGCTGTGGCTGTGGCCGGCGCCGGTTCTGAT
>NZ_JAJGSX010000112.1 GCF_021245725.1 Pseudonocardia sp. TRM90224
GAGAGGCGGCCGATGTCGAGGGGCTGGCTGTCGCTGTTCATGACGATCGGAATGACGGCGGCGTTGCAGGCGAGCTGGCGGAGGTCTTTGGTGGTGATGTGGCCGCCGAAGTCGAGGATCGCGGTCCGGACTCGGGTTTCCAGCTCGGTGAGCGGGATGTGCACGTTGAGGTGCGGCCGGTGACCGCCGGACTGTGGGACGTCGCCGTGGTCGAGGACGTACCCGCAAATGTCGGCCAACGCTTCGGCCTGGCGCTGTTTGCAGCTGCGCTGATCATCCGCGCCGGCCGGTTTCGACTTCGCGTCGATCAACGTCGCGATCGTGGCGAACAGGACCGGATTGTCGAACCGGCCCTTGATCACCCCGCCCGGCCGGTCCGGGTGCGGGGTGATGGACAGCTCGTTGACCTCGGAGTCGGGTCCGTCGTCGGGTTCGGGTCCGTCCGGGCGTGTCACGCGAACGGTGTAAGCCGCGGGTGGACCAAGATCGACCGCTGTGATCGACATGGCGGTCGGGAAG
>NZ_JAJGSX010000113.1 GCF_021245725.1 Pseudonocardia sp. TRM90224
ACGGTGTCGCGCCGGCGCCGTGGCGGCGGCCGATGCGTTCGCGCAGGCCGAAGGTGCGGTAGGCGGCGCACTGGTGCGAGCGGATGGAGGCAAGGTTCTCCGGGAAGACGGCGGCCCGCAGCGTCCAGAGACCGGCGTCGGCGGCGGCGGTGCTCTGCTTGTGGATCAACGCCTTGCCCACGCCACGACTGGATGGATTAACCCCGGCTCTTCGTGCGCCCAGCCAGACTGGAGGTGGACGGTGTAGTTGATCTCTGGTCGTAAGCTCGTCGTTGCTTGCCGGTGTGAGTCCGGTCCGGGTAGCTGCCAGGAGGCCCGGTAGCAGGCTGGCGGCTTCGTCTGGAAACGGGCGGGGTCGAAGCCCAGCGTCGAAAGCCCTTCTGGGGAGCAACTGAGCGGTCCGTAGCGTCAAGCGAAGCCTGCGGCGTCGTTAGCCCCGGCTCTTCATGAGCTGGTCGGTGCGTCCGTACCCGGATAGACGAAAGTGCCCCGCTGCCAGGGAGACTGT
>NZ_JAJGSX010000012.1 GCF_021245725.1 Pseudonocardia sp. TRM90224
GCTCATCGGGTACTCCCTCCGCCGGCGCCGAGCACACGATCGGCGACGGCACCGGCGGTGACGAGGTCCTGCCACGGCATCCCGGTGCCCTTGAACAATCGCGGCCGGGTGGCCGCCGGCGCGGTCCTGCGCACGACGTCGGCCAGCGTGACCAGGTCGTCCGGGCCGAGCACACCCTCGGAGATCGGGATGACGACGTCGCCGGCCTCGCGCAGCGCGCTCACCCGCGACTCGACGACCACGGTCGCGCGCGCGACCAGGGTCGAGTCGACCTCGCGGCTGGCGGGGTCGTGGCTGCCGATCGCGGCGACGACGGCGTGGTCGGCGACGAGCGCGCCGTCGAAGAGCGGCTCGGGCGACGCGGTGGCGCACACCACGACGTCGGCCGCGCCCACGGCGTCCGGCTCGGCCGCGGCGGCCGGGATCCCGGCCGCGGTGATCCGCCCGACCAGCTCGTCGACGCGCTCGGGAGTCCGCCCGACGACGTCGACGTGCTCGATGTCGAGCACGGCGCGCAGCGCCTCGACGTGCCCCCACGCCTGCACGCCGGTGCCGAAGAGCGCCACCCGCCGCGCGTCCGGCGGCGCGAGGTGCCGCACGGCGAGGGCGGACGTCGCCGGCGTGCGCAGCGTCGTGAGCGCCGCGCCGTCGAGCACGGCGACCGGGGTCAGGTCGGCGCTGCGGAACAGCACGTAGACGCCCTGGATGACGGGCACGTCGGTGCCCTCGTTGCCCGGGCAGATGCCGAGGATCTTGGTGCCGCAGAAGCGGCCCGCGGCCGACGGCATCTGCAGCAGCTCGCCGGCGCTCGTGCCGAAGCGCGTGCGGGTGCCGTCGTTCTCGGGGTCGAGCCCGTCCCCGTCCGGCGTGCGGCGCAGCGCCGTCTCGAGCACGTCGATCGCCGCCGCGGGCGGCAGCGCCCCGGCGATGGTCTCCGCGTCGATCCAGGCGGGTGCGGCTGCCGTCATGGAGGGCCCTTCGATCGGGTAGTGGTCGATCGGTTAGTGGTAATCGATAACCTCGCGGGTCGGTGGCAGAATCTCTCCCACCGACGCACCGATGTCAACACTGCGCTGCCACCACCCGAGGAGGACCCCGCGTGGAACCGCTTCGCCGGCCGAGCCTTCGCGACCAGGCGCTCGCCGTCATCCGGCAGCAGCTCGTCGCAGGCGAGATCCGGCCGGGGGAGATCTACTCGGCGTCGGCGATGGCGACGCGGCTAGGCACGTCCAACGCGCCCGTGCGCGAAGCGATGCTGACGCTGGTCAACCAGGGCGTGATGGAGGTGGTGCCGAACCGTGGCTACCGCGTTACCCCGGTGACCGAGAAGGACCTCGACGAGGTCTACCAGCTGCGGCTGCTGCTGGAGGTGCCCGCCGTCGAGCGGCTCGCGGCGCGCGACAACAGCGCCGAGGCCGAGATGCTCAGGGAGTACGCCCGCACCTGCACGAAGGCCGCGGTGGACGGGGACATGACGGTCTTCCTGGAGGCCGACCGCGACTTCCACCTCACGATGCTCGGGCTGCTCGGCAACGGCCGGCTCGTCCAAATGGTGGAGATGCTTCGCGACCAGACGCGCCTGTACGGGCTGCGCTCTTTGGCGGAGCAGGGACTGCTCGTTTCGACGGCGCAGGAGCACTTCCCGCTCCTGGAGGCGGTGCTCGACGGCGACGCTCCGGAGGCGGCTCGGATGATGACGCTGCACCTCTCGCACGTGCGCGGCGACTGGGCGGGCGGGTAGCCGTCCTCCCGGCGGTACCTGCGCGCGGGACAAACCGGGCGGGGTGCCCGTTATATGAGGTCACGCCAGGGGCCAGAATCAAGGCGTGATGTCTCGGGAACGGGTCCGGTGGGGCGGGACACGACAGTCGACGACGCGCGTGGCTGCGGTCGGGCGTGCGGCGCTGCGGACGGCGGGTGAGCGGGTCGGCGGTGTGCTCAGCGGGCGCACCGGCCCGCTGCGCGCGCTCAAGTCCCGGATCATCGGCTACATCGCGCGCCGCGCGTTCGGCGGCGGTGGCGGTGGCGGGCTGTCCGCGGCGAAGCTCTCGCTGCTGCCGGAATCGGCGCTGCTGCCGCTCAAGCGCGACGGGCTCGACCCCGTCGACTGGCTGCGCGACCACCGGGAGTCCGGCGGCATCAGCCGGATCAAGCTGCCGCTCGGCGTGACCGTCTGGCTCGTCAGCGGGTACGACGCCGCGAAGTCGGTGCTCGGCGCCACCGCGACGTTCAGCAACGACTTCCGCCAGCTCGCCGGCGCCGTGGGCTTCGGGGAGGACGAGAACCCCGGCGGGCTCGGCTTCAGCGACCCGCCCGACCACACGCGCCTGCGCAGGGTGCTCACCCCGGAGTTCACGGGCCGGCGGCTGAGCCGGCTGGTGCCGCGCGTGCAGGGCATCGTCGACGAGCAGCTCGACGCCATGGCCGCCGCCGCGGAGAAGGGGCCCGTCGACATCGTCGCGATGTTCGCGCTGCCGGTGCCGTCGCTCTCGATCTGCGAGCTGCTCGGCGTCCCGTACGAGGACCGCGCCGACTTCCAGCGCCTCTCCACCGCGCGGTTCGACCTGGGCGACGGCGCGGAGGCGTCGCTCGCCGCCGTCAACGACTCGCTGCCCTACCTGCGCGGGATCGTCGAGCGCCAGCGCGTCGACCCCGGCGAGGGCCTGCTGGGGCGGCTGGTGAGCGACCACGGCGAGGAGTTCACCGACCACGAGCTGGCCGGCATCGCCGACGGCCTGCTCACCGGCGGGCTGGAGACCACCACCAGCACGCTCGCGCTCGGCACGGTGATCCTGCTGAACCACCCCGAGTACGTCACGATGCTGCGCGAGGACAGCGCCGCCGTCGACCCGTTCGTGGAGGAGCTGCTGCGCTACCTCTCCGTCGTGCAGGTGGCCTTCCCGCGGTTCGCGCGCGAGGACGTCGAGGTCGCCGGGCAGCTGGTCAAGAAGGGCGACGTGGTGATCCCGTCGCTGTCGGGGGCGAACCGCGACGCGACGCTGCGTGCCGCGGAGTCGGCCGAGATGGAGGCGTTCGACCCGCGCCGCGGGGTCGTGCGCCACCTCGCGTTCGGCTACGGCATCCACCGGTGCGTCGGCGCGGAGCTGGCCAAGCTCGAGCTGCGCGCGGCGTTCCCCGCGCTGGTCGCGCGGTTCCCGGAGATGCGGATGGCCGAGCCGCCCGCGGACCTCGCCTACCGCAAGTACTCGATCGTCCACGGCCTCGACCGGCTGCTCGTGGACCTGGCTCCGTGAAGGCCGGCGCCGTGAAGGTCCTGTTCGTCGCGGCACCGCTGACCGGGCACCTGCTCCCGATGGTGCCGCTCGCGCAGGCGTTCCGCGATGCCGGCCACGACGTCCTGCTGGCCAGCGGCGGCGCCGCGATCGGCGCCGCGCCCGCCGGCATGCCGATCGAGGACGTCGCGTCGACGGTGTCGTTCACGCGCATCGGCGTCGGGCTGCTGCTCGCGCACCCGAAGCTGGTGCGGCTGGAGCTGGCGGGCCGTGGCGGCACGCGGATGGTCGGGCACACCTTCGGCAGGGCGAACGCCTGGTTCCTCGACGCCGTCGTCGCGCTGGTGGAGCGGTACCGGCCCGACCTCGTCGTGCACGAGCCGCTCGGCGCGGCCGGGGCCGTCGCCGCCGCCCGGCACGGCGTGCCGGCCGTGCTGCACGAGACCATGCCGTTCGACGGACCGTCGCTCGTCGCTGCCGTCACCGCCGACCCCACCATGCGCACCGCGATGCGCAGCCACAACGTGGCCGAGCTGCCCGACCCGTTCGCGGTGCTGTCGATCTCGCCGCCGAGCCTCGGCCTGGCCTCGACCGGACGCCCGATGCGGTACGTGCCGCCGGCCAGCACCGGTGAGCTGCCGGAGTGGCTGGGGTCGCCGGGAGAGCGACCGCGGGTGCTGGTCAGCCACAGCACCATCGCCGGGCCCGCGGTGGGCGACCCGATCCGGCCGATGCTGAAGCTCGCCCCCGCGCTCGACGCGGAGGTCGTGCTGGTCAGGCCGCCCGCGCGGGTCGCGAAGGGTGCGCTGCCGCCGAACGTGCGCTGCGTCGGGTGGGTGCCGCTGCGCGAGGCGCTGCCGCACGCGGCGGCGATCGTCCACCACTCCGGCGCAGGCACGATGTTCGGTGCGCTCGCGGCCGGGAAGCCGCAGCTCGCCCTCGTCGGGCCGGGGGACCGCAGGCACAACGCCGAGCTGGTCGCCCGTCGCGGGGCCGGGATCGCGGCGTCGACGAAGGAGCTCACCGCCGCGACGGTCGCGACCCTGGTCAGCGACCCCTCGATCCGGGTCGCCGCGGCGGAGGTGGCCGCCGAGATCGCGGCGATGCCCGCGCCGGCCGAGGTCGCTGCGAAGCTCGCCGCCGAACTCGCCCCCTGACCACCCGGCCGACATCCCCACCGTTTTGCCAACCTGCACACCCGAAAGGGCGTGCAGGTTGGCAAAACGGTGGGGAACTTCGGGGTCGGGCGGGCGAGCAGGGGCTGCGGTCGTTCGGATCGGGCGGGCGGTGGGTGCCGGCCGGGCCCGCGTAGATCACGCTCTGCCCGCCGTCCGTCGCATCCAGGCGCGCCCTGAGCGCACCCAGGGGCGCGAGCGGAAGAACTTGGCCGCCTCGGGGTAGCGTGCCCGCCAGGACATGCGTTCTCGCCGCTCCCCGTGTCGACCGCCGAGCCCTGCTTCACTGCTGTGCCGTCATCACGGGAGCGTCGGTGGCCGCGTCGACGTGTTCCGTTCTGGGAGGTCCGACTGGTGGGCGACAGGATGTCCGCATCCGAGAGCGACTCCGTGGCCGTCGGTCGCCTCGATCCGGGTGCGCGATGGGACACCGGCCCGCGCCGGATCCCCGGTGAGGCCGACGACGCGCAGGCGGGGGTCGCCCGCAAGCTGCAGGGCCGGCTCGAGCGCCACGTGTGGCTGCTCAACCGCATGCAGTCCGACCCGCTGCTGCCGGCCCCCGCCGAGCTCCCCGAGCTGCTGGAGATCGCGCGGCGGATGCGGCGCGACACCGACAGCCTGCTGATGCTCTGCGGCCAGGACCCCGGCGTGCGCAGCAACGGGCGCCAGCGCCGCCTCTCCGAGGTGCTCTCCGACGCCGCAGAGGCCGCCGAGGAGCCGCGCCGGATCGAGGTGCGCCCGGCGCCGGCAGCCGGTCTGACACCGGTCGCGGCGGTCGAGCTGCTGCACGTCCTCGCCGAGCTGCTCGACCACGCGACCGCCGTGTACCCCGGCGCGCGGGTCGAGCTGGGTTCGCGGATCGACCGCAACGGCGGGGTCGCCGTCGAGGTGCGCGCCGATGGCGCGTCCCGCTACGACCCGGAAGGCCTGGGCGGACGCCGAGCGCTGCGGGCCGCCGAGCGGCTGAGCAACCGGTCGCGCAACGGCATCACGCTGCGGCTGGCCAAGCCGGGTGCCGGCATGGTCGCGGCCGTGCTCTGCCCCGACTCGATGGTGCTCCCGCCCGAACCGCTGCTGCAGGGCAAACCGGGGGAGCGCGCCGAGACCCCGCGCCAGCGCACCAACGGTGCGTCGCGGCCCCAGCTCGCCGCGCTCCCGCCGCTGCCGCCGACGCCACCGCCGATGCCGGTGCCGACCGCGTCGGACCCGTTGATGCACACCCCGCCGCCGCTGCCGGCCCCGCTGGCCCCGACCCCGCCGCCGCTCCCGGTGCCGGAGCCGGATCCGCTGCCCCGCCGCAGCCCTGCGAGCGAGTCGCTCTCCGACGCGTTCCCGCTGCTCTCCGCGCCGTCGCCGGCCGCGGCGGAGCCGCTCGCCCCGCTCTCGTCGCTGTCGTCGTCGCCGCCCCTCTCGACGTCGCCGCCCCTCTCGACGCCGCCGCCCGCGCCGCCGCCCCCGCTGGCTCCGCCGCTGTCGCAGTCGTCGCTGTTGTCCCCCCTGGCAGCGCCCCCTTCCTCCCCGATGTCCCCTCCGACGTCCTCCCCGATGTCCGCGTCGCCGCTGTCGGCGCCCTCGCGGAACGACGACCCCTTCCCGCCGGCCGGGTTGCCGGAGCCCCGCTTCCCCGACGGTCCGTCGTACCCGTCGCTGCCCAGCCGGATCCCGTCCGGTTCGGGCGAGCGGGGCCGTCCGACGTCACCCGAGCCCTTCTCCTCCGATCTGGACGAGAAGATGACGCCCATCCCCGCGGGGCAGGTGGACGAGCTGTTCGGCCCGCTGGTCAACCTCGTGCAGGACGCCAGCGACGAGAGCATCGCCACCCCGATCTTCGAGGCGATCGCGTCCGCATGGTTCCGCGACGAGCCGGAACCCGCTGCCGAGGCCCCGCGCAACGGCGGTGGCCCGCTCGACTGGGAGACCCCGAGCGACGACGAGTGGCGCGCCGCCGCGGCACGTGCCGCGACCCCGGAGCCCGCACCGATGACGGTGAGCGGGCTGCCCCGCCGCCGTCCAGGTGGCCAGCTGGTCCCGCCGCCGATCTCCCGCGGCGGCGGCGCCGACCTGCCCGCCCCCGAGCGTGTCCCCGACCGCGTCCGCGACCGGCTCAGCGGCTACCAGCGCGGCCTGCGCCAGGGCCGCCACCACGCCGAGCCGCCGCCGGGCGCGTCCCCGCCGCCACCGGAGCCCGACAACTGGAACTGATTACCCCGCCCTGGATGGCAGGGTGGGGCGCATGAGCTTCGACGTCGGTTCCGTCCGCAAGCACTTCCCGGCGCTGGGCGCCGGATACGCCCATTTCGACGGTCCGGGCGGGTCCCAGACGCCCGACGTCGTCGCCGACGCGGTCGCGTCGACGCTGACCGCGCCGATGGCGAACCGCGGCCGGGTCACGGCGGCCGAACGCACCGCCGACACGATCGTCCTCGACGCCCGCGGCGCGATGGCCGACCTGCTCGGCGCCGACCCGCGCGGGATCGTCTTCGGCCGCAGCATGACGGCGCTGACGTTCGACATGGCCCGCACGCTCTCGGCGACGTGGGCGCCCGGCGACGAGGTCGTCGTCACGCGGCTCGACCACGACGCGAACATCCGGCCGTGGCAGTACGCCGCCGAGGCCGCGGGTGCGGTGCTCCGGTGGGCCGAGTTCGACCCCGAGACCGCGGAGCTGAGCGCCGAGGCCGTCGCCGAGGTGCTCACGCCGCGGACCCGCCTGGTCGCGGTGACGGCGGCGTCGAACCTGCTCGGCACCCGGCCACCGGTCCGGGCGATCACCGACCTCGCGCATGCCGCCGGCGCCCTCACCTACGTCGACGGCGTGCATTACACCGCCCACGCCGGCGTCGACGTCACGGCGTTGGGGGCGGACTTCTTCGCCTGCTCGCCGTACAAGTTCCTCGGCCCGCACTGCGGTGTGCTCGCCGCGTCGCCGGAGCTGCTGGAGACGCTGCGGCCGCAGAAGCTGCTGCCGGCCACCGATGCCGTCCCCGAGCGGTTCGAGCTCGGCACCCTGCCCTACGAGCTGCTGGCCGGGACGACCGCGGCCGTCGACTTCCTCGCCGGGTTCGACCGCACCGACGGCACCCGCCGGGACCGGCTGCTCGCCTCCGCGAGCGCCGTCGAAGCGCACGAGGAGCGGCTGCGCGGCCGCATCGAGGAGGGCATCGCGGCGCTGCCGCGCACCCGGATCTTCTCGAAGGCCGCCCACCGCACCCCGACGCTGCTGGTCGGCTTCACCGATCGGGCTCCCGGCGACGCCTACACGTTCCTCGCCGAGCGAGGTATCAACGCGCCCGCCGGCTCGTTCTACGCGCTCGAGGCCTCCCGGCACCTGGGGCTGGGCGACACCGGGGCCCTGCGGATCGGGCTGGCGCCGTACGTCGACGACAACGACGTGACGCGGCTGCTGGAGGCGCTCGGCGAGTTCGTCGGGGTGTGAGCCGCGCGAGTCCCATGTTCCAGCGCGCGAGTCCCACGTTTCGGCGGGCGTGTCGCGCGTTCGGGAGCGGTGAGTTGCCACTTCTGGCACGGTGAGTCGTCACTTCTGGCACGGTCAATTGCCACTTCGTGCACGCCGAGGACCCTCGCTCACAGCCGTTCGATGAGCGATCGCACCCCGGCGGAGCCGTCTTCGTCGCCGATCCGGGCCGCGAGCGCAGTGGCGCGCTCGCGGTACGCCGGCTCGTCCAGGCAGGCCCGCAGCGCCTCGGCCAGGTTCTCGGCGGTCAGCTCCTGCAGCGGCAACGGTTTCGGGGCGACGCCGAGGTCGTGCAGCCTGGCCGCCCAGAACGGCTGGTCGACCAGCACCGGCACCGGGACGGCCGGCGCCCCGGCGCGCAGGCCCGCGCCGGTGGTGCCCGCTCCGGCGTGGTGGACGACGGCAGCCATGCGCGGGAACAGCCACTCGTGCGGTATGTCGCCGACGACCAGCACGTCGTCGCCGGCGGCGCCGAGGTCGGCCCATCCCGACTGGACGACCGCGCGCACACCGGCGCGGCCGACAGCCGCGGCGACGACCTCGTGGAGCCGTTCGTGGTCGGGGGTCATGCTGCCGAACCCGACGAACACCGGGGCCGGGCCGGCTTGCAGGAAGTCGAGCAGCTGGTCGGAGGGCTGCCAGGCCGGTGGGGTCGCCGGCCACCAGTAGCCGGTCACGTGCGCCGACCTGGGCCAGTCGGCGGGCCGGGGAACCACCGCGGTGCTGAAGCCGTGGCAGATCGGCCAGACCTCGGGCGTCTCCATCGGCCCCGCGGGCAGGTCGAGCTGCGTGCGCAGCCGCCGCAGGACGTCGGCGTAGAGGGAGCCGGTCCGGGCGAGCACCTGCCGGCCGGCAGAGAGGTTGTCGTCGGGCGACGAGTGCTCGGCGCCCGGCCAACCGGGCGGCGCGAACTCCCGCGTCGGGACTCCCGGAACGAGGTAGACGCCGATGCTCGGGATGCCGAGGCCGGCGGCGACGAGGCGGCTCACGGGTGCCGGGCCGAACGCCGTGAGCACGACGTCGGTGCCCGCGGCACCGGCGGCGACCACGCCGGCACCCAGCTCGTCCAGGAACTCGGCGAAGACCGACCGGGCCGCCTCGGGCGACGGCGCGGCCGTGCGCGCACGGACCAGCTCCAGCGGATCCCCGGGGAGGCGCCGGTGCTCCAGCCCGCTTCCGCGCACCGGATCGGCGAACCGGTCGTGCGCGGCGAGCGCCACCTCGTGGCCCGCCAGCCGCAGCCGCTGCCCGAGCCCGGTGAAGGGCGCAACATCGCCCCGCGAACCCGCTGTCACGATCAGAACTCGCACCACGCCCCCGATCCCGCCGCACGAACAACGGGAGGATCATCCTCCGTTTCGCCTGTACGTGCAGGCGGGGGAGGGCAGGAAAGTGGCTTTCCTGCCCACGCGTGCGGAACGCACGCACCGGGCGATGCCCGGCTCAGCCCTCCCGGAACAGCGGCGGCATGAACCGCAGCATGAGCGCCGACCACGTCACGTGCGTGAGCAGCGGCGCGGCCACCCCGCCGGTCGCGCGGCGCTGCAGCGCGAGGACGGTGCCGAGCACGCCGGACGCGAGCACGAGCGCCGGGTTGCGGCTCGCGGCGGTCGCCAGCACGTAGATCGCGGTCGACGTGGCGACCGGACGTGGACCCGCGGCGTCGTACACCGCGCCGCGGAAGAACAGCTCCTCCGCGGCCCCGTTCGCGAGCGTCGTCAGCACCACCGGCAGCCCGGCGCCGGCCTCGTAGTGTCCCAGCACCGTGCGGATCGCGCGGCGCAGCGGCGGCACGCGCAACGAGACCACCGCGGCCGCATAGAAGGCGCCGAAGACGCTCGCGCCGATCGCGACGGGGACGAGCACGGGGTGCGCCGAGCGGCCGGCCGGGACGGGGCCGTCGACCACCGCGCCACCCGCCCACGTCACCGCGGTGGCGCTGGTGAAACCGTAGAACGCCGCCGAACCCGGGCGCGCCCGCAGCCCGGTGCCGAGCAGCCCCATGCCCGCGACGAGCGTCGCCCCCAGCACGCCGCGCCGCCGCTGCGCACCGCTCGAGCCGCTCACGTCGGCCCGCCCGTCACCCGGGTGTGCTCGAAGATCAGGTTGGTCTCGGTGCCGGCGATCGCGGGGTTGCGGTTGAGCACCTCGCCGACGAAGTAGCGCAGGTCGTCGGTGCTCGACGTCGCGACGTGGATCAGGAAGTCGTTGGCGCCGGCCACGAAGTACACCTCCAATACCTCCCGCCGCGCGCTCAGCGCGGTGACGAAATCGCCCATGGCCCCGCGCGCGTGCGGCTGGAGCCTGATGGCGATCATCGCCTGGAGGTCGTGGCCGAGCGCGCGCGGGTCGATGTCGGCGTGGTAGCCGCGGATCACCCCGGCCTGCCGCAGCGCTCTGACCCGCCCCAGGCAGGTGGACTGCGCGACCCCGACCCGATCGGCCAGATCCTTGTTGGAGATGCGCGCGTCGGCCCGCAGTTCGCGCAGGATCGCGTGGTCGACCGGATCGAGACGAACATCATTCGGCGTAAGCGCTCGCGCAGGCTGCGAACCTGCAGATGGCAATGGCACCGACGCCTCCTGACGAATCTTCTGCGGACTTCTTGCAGTGTAGCGCTAGGTTCTTCATTCTCTAGCACATGCGAATCGGCGTACCCCGCGAGGTCAAGAACCACGAGTACCGCGTTGCTCTGACCCCCGCAGGGGCGTTCGAGCTCACCCGCTCCGGGCACCACGTGCTCATCGAGAAGGGCGCCGGTCTCGGCAGCTCGATCACCGACGCGGACTACGAGGCCGCCGGAGCGCGCATCGTCGCCACCGCCGACGAGGTCTGGGCCGCGGCCGACCTCCTCCTCAAGGTCAAGGAGCCGATCGAGCAGGAGTACCACCGCCTGCGCCGCGACCAGGTGCTGTTCACCTACCTGCACCTCGCCGCCTCGCTGCCCTGCACCCAGGCGCTGCTCGACTCCGGCACCACCTCGATCGCGTACGAGACCGTGCGGCTGCCCGACGGCACCCTCCCGCTGCTCGCCCCGATGAGCGAGGTCGCCGGCCGGCTCGCCCCGCAGGCCGGCGCCGGCGCGCTCATGCGCGCCGCCGGTGGTCGCGGTGTCCTGCTGGGCGGCGTGCCCGGAGTCCGTCCCGCCAACGTCGTCGTGATCGGCGCGGGCGTCTCGGGCCAGAACGCCGTCGCGATGGCCGTCGGCCTCGGCGCCGACGTCACGGTGCTCGACCTCGACATCACCAAGCTGCGCCAGCTCGACGACCGCTACGCCGGCCGCGTGCGCACCGTCGTCTCCAACGCGCACGAGCTGGAGAAGGCCTGCCTCGACGCCGACCTCGTGATCGGTGCCGTCCTCGTGCCCGGCGCCCGCGCGCCGCGCCTGGTCAGCAACGATCTCGTGCGCCGCATGAAGCCCGGCTCGGTGCTCGTCGACATCGCGATCGACCAGGGCGGTTGCTTCGAGGACTCGCGCCCGACCACCCACGCCGAGCCGACGTACACCGTGCACAACTCGGTGTTCTACTGCGTCGCGAACATGCCCGGCGCCGTGCCGCACACCTCGACGTACGCGCTCACCAACGCGACCCTCCCGTACGTCCTCAAGCTCGCCAACCAGGGCTGGGAGCAGGCGCTGGTCGCCGACCCCGCGCTGGCCGCCGGCCTCTCCACCCACGACGGCGGGCTCAACAGCCTGCAGGTCGCGCACGACCTCGGCCTTCCCTACACGGAGCCGACGTACAGCGCGCCCACGACCCTCGCGACCGTCTGAACGACGTTCTCGACGTTCCTGACGTTCGCCGGCCAGACGCGGGCGGCTCGCTCGATCGAGCGAGCCGCCCGCTGCCGTCCGTCGATCCGCGCATAGGGTTTCCGCCGTGTCCGGCGAATGGTGGCTGATCGTTGGCATCGCCGTACCCGTGCTGGCGTTGCTGCTGCTCGCGCTGGTCAGGGGACGCCGCCAGGCCAAGCACCCGGACGCGCTCGCGGCCGAGCCCGAGGACCGCCCGCTCGCGGCCGTCGTCGCCAACCCGGTGCGGGCCGACCCGGGGAGCCGGGAGCGGGTCGAGGCCGTCTGCGCCCATCTGGGCTGGGCGGAGCCGCTGTGGCTGGAGACGACCGTCGACGACCCGGGCACCGGCCAGGCGCTGGCCGCCGTCGAGCGCGGCGCCGACGTGGTGCTCGCGTGCGGCGGCGACGGCACCGTCCGGGCCGTTGCGCAGGCGCTCGCCGGCACCGGGGTCGCCATGGGGCTGCTGCCGGCCGGCACCGGCAACCTGCTGGCCCGCACGCTCGGCACCCCGCAGGAGATCGCGGCGGCCACCACGATCGCCCTCACCGGCGACGACCGGCCGATCGACGTCGGGCGGGTCCGGTTCGACAACGAGGACGACGAGCACGTGTTCCTCGTGATGGCCGGCACCGGCTTCGACGCGCTGATCATGGCGAGCACCCCGGAGGCGCTGAAGGTGAAGGTCGGCCCGCTCGCCTACGTGATCTCGGGGCTGCGGGCCATGCGCGGGCGCCGGACCCGCGTCACGATCACGCTCGACGACGGCCCGCCGCTGCGTCGCCGCACCCGCACCGTCCTCGTCGGCAACAGCGGCACGCTGCTCGGCGGGCTCGTGCTGATGCCGGCGGCGACGATCGACGACGGCCTGCTCGACATCGTCAACCTCGCCCCCAAGGGCATGGCGGGCTGGGTCGCCGTCGCCGGACGGGTGATCAGCAAGAAGCGCGGAGGGCACGAACGGGTGGAGCACTGGCAGGCGCAGTCGATCACGATCTCCGCTGAGACGCCGCAGCCCTCGCAGATCGACGGCGACCCGATCGGTGAGGTGAGCCGGCTGCGCATCCGGGTCGACCCGGGGGCGCTCGTCATGCGGGTGCCCGACGTCACCCGGCCGCCCGCGCTCGACCTCGGCCGCTGATGCGCACCGTCTACGTCATCGGGATCGGCTCCGGCGACCCCGAGCACCTCACCCTCGCGGCCATCGCCGCCATGAACCGCGTCGACGTGTTCTTCACGATCGACAAGGGCGAGGTGAAGAGCGACCTCGCCGCGCTGCGGGCCGAGCTGCTCGCGCGGCACGTCAACGGGCTGTTCCGGGTGGTCGAGGCCCCCGACCCGCAGCGCGATCGCGCCGCCGAGAGATACGAGGCGGCCGTCGGCAGCTGGCAGGGCGAGCGGGAGGCGCTGTACGAGCGGATGCTCACCGAGGAGCTCGCCGAGGGGGAGTCCGGCGGGTTCCTGGTGTGGGGCGATCCCGCGCTCTACGACGGCACGCTGCCGATCCTGGAGCGGATCCGGGCGCGGCGCCCGGGGGTCGAGATCGTCTCGGTGCCCGGGATCAGCAGCGTCCAGGCGCTTGCGGCGGCGCACCGCCTGGTGCTCAACCGGGTCGGCCGCGCGTTCACGGTCACCACGGGCCGGCGGCTCGCCGCGAGCGGCATGCCGGCCGACGTCGACGACGTCGTGGTGATGCTCGACTCGCGCACCGCTTTCGCGGAGCTGACCGATCCCGACGTCGACATCTTCTGGGGCGCCTACGTCGGAAGCTCGGACGAGACGCTCCTGCACGGCGACCTGCAGGCGATGAAGGGCACGATCAAGGAGGTGCGGGCCGAGCTACGGGAACGGAAGGGCTGGATCATGGACACCTACCTGCTGCGCCGCCGGGACCCGCGGTGAACGTGCTCGTGCTCGGCGGGACGGGGGAGGCCCGCGTGCTTGCCGACGCCCTGCACCGCAAACCGGGGTTCACGGTGACGTCGGCGCTGGCCGGGCGGGTCGCCGTGCCCGCGATGCCGGCGGGGGACGTGCGGATCGGCGGGTTCGGCGGTGCGGGCGGGCTGACCGACTGGCTGCGCGCGCGCGACGTCGACGTCGTGGTCGACGCGACCCACCCGTTCGCCACCCGGATGACCGCCAACGCGATCGCCGCCACCGCGGCGCTGCGGCTCCCGCTGCTGGTGCTGCGGCGGGAGGGGTGGGCGGAGAGCCCCGGCGACCGCTGGCACCGGGTGCCCGACACCGCCGCCGCAGCGGCGCTGCTGCCGACGCTGGGCCGGCGCGCGTTCCTCGCGACCGGACGCGGCGGGCTGGCGGAGTTCGCCGCCGTCGAGTCGATGTGGTTCCTGGTGCGCGCGGTCGACCCGCCGCCGCCCCCGCTGCCGCCGCGCCGGCTGGTGCTGCTCGACCGCGGCCCGTTCACCGCCGATGCCGAGCGCGCGCTGCTGCGCGAGCACCGCATCGACGTGCTCGTGACCAGGGACTCCGGCGGGGCGATGACGGCCGCGAAGCTCGTGGCGGCCCGCGAGCTCGGCCTGCCGGTGGTGCTGGTGGAGCGCCCACCGGCGCCGGAGGCGGAGACGGTCGCGACGGTCGAGGACGCGCTGGAGTGGCTCACCACCCGCTAGCGACGTCCGAAGGCCGCGCCCGGGATGTGCCTGGAAAGCCACTTTCCAGGCGCGTGGTGCCGGCAAAGTGGCTTTCCAGGCAACCCCGGGGGGGGGCCTATCGCGGCTCGGGGTCGCCCGTGGGGTGGTCGAACTCCGCCTTCACCCCCAGTAGCCGCACGTCCCGCCCGCGCCGGAACATCTCCAGCACCTGCAGGGCGGCCGCTTCCAGCACCGCCGCGTCGGAGGTCGGCGCCTCCAGCGTCATGCTGTGCGTCCTGGTGATGAACGGCGCGAAGCGCACCTTCACCCCCACCCGCAGCGCCGGCCGGCCCTCCGCCACCACGTCGGCGGCGACGCGGTGGGCGAGCTCGATCACCTCGGCGCGGACGTCGTCCCACTCGCTGAGGTTCTCCTGGAACGTCGTCTCCCGGCTGCGCGAGCGCGCCACCCACGGCGTCGCGTCGACCTTCGCACGGCCGATCCCGCGCCCCAGCTGCACGTAGTACGGCCCGAGCGTCGGTCCGAGCTCTGCGGCGAGCGCTTCGCGGTCGGCCGCGGCGAGCTCGCGGACGGTGCTGATGCCCAGCGCGGCGAGCTTCTGCTCGGTCTTCGCGCCGACACCCCACAAGGCGCGGGTCGACCGGTCGCCCATGACGTCGAACCAGGTTGCGGCGGTGAGCTGGGAGATCCCGGCCGGCTTCCCGAAGTCCGTCGTGATCTTGGCGCGGAGCAGGTTGTCGCCGATCCCGATCGAGCAGTGCAGCCGGGTCCGGTCCAGCACCGCGGCCTGGATGCCGCGGGCGAAGGCCACCGGGTCGTCGGTCTCGACGCCGACGAACGCCTCGTCCCAGCCCATCACCTCGACGACGGCGCCGGTCTCCCGCAGCACCTGCATGACCTCCTCCGACGCCTCCTCGTACGCCGGGTTGTCGGCGGGGAGGAAGACGGCGTCGGGGCAGCGCTTCGCGGCCGTCCGCATCGGCATCCCCGACCGTACGCCGTGCTCGCGCGCGGCGTACGACGCCGTCGCCACGACCCCCCGCTGCGTGGGGTCGCCCTTCCCACCCACGACGACGGGCCGGCCCTCCAGCTCCGGGCGGCGCAGGATCTCGACCGCCGCGATGAACTGGTCGAGGTCGACGTGCAGCACCCAGTACGCCACGCCGCCATCCTCCTCGCCGACGCCACATGGAACCCTGTGGTCGATTTTCATCGTTGCAGGACCGCCTCGAGGTTCCATGTGGCGGAGGGGAGCAGGTCCCTAGCGCGACGGCGGCGGCTCGATGAGGCGCACGACGGCCGACGCCATGCGCAGCGAGCCGACGCCCGTCGGGTGGAACGGGAAGGGGTCGGCCAGGCCCTGCAGGTCCGGCCCGAGCCCGTCGGTCCCGGGTGCGCACAACCCGCCCAGCGCCGGCCGGGCCACCGCGAAGCCGTACTTCTGCGCCCCCGCCTCCAGCACCGCGTTGAGCTGGACGTTGCGCGCCTGGAGCAGGCCGATCTTCGTCGGGTCGAGCCCCGGGTAGCCGCTGGCCCGGGTGTCTGGGCAGCTGGCGCCGGGGGAGAAGGCGCCGTAGGAGTTCACGACGATCACCTGCGGCCGGTCGGGCAGGTCGTTCAGGTCGACGAGCAGGTCGCCGTACACCCGGTCGAACGCGGCGAGGCGGTAGTCGAACTCGCCCTGGGTGAGCTGGTCGGAGCAGTCGGGCACGCCGTAGCAGTAGCGCAGGAAATCGGCCCAGCCCACGTCGTTCGGCCCGATCGCGACCACGACGAACCGCAGCCCGCTCACCTGCTTGAGCACGCCGACCTGCGCCGGGACGACCTGCCCGCCCTGCTCCTGCGGCCCGCGCAGGCCGCTGGTGACCGTCGCGCTCGGGCAGGCCAGGTTCAGCACCTGCGCCGGCAGCAACCGCCCGATCTCGGCGGCGAGCGAGTCGGTGCTGCGCTGGCAGGCCGCGTCGTCGGCCCTGCTGTGCAGGCCGCCGGGCGGCACCGGCGGCCCGCCGACGCGCACCGCGCGCGAGTCGCCGATCACCGCCCCCGCGTACCCGGTCACCTCGGGCCCGACCGCGTCGGGGGAGAGGTGATAGGCCCCGACCAGCTGCGCCAGCGAGGTCACCCCGCGCAACCCGTCGGCGGCGCCGGCGTAGGCGAGCCCGCCGGAGACGCCCCATGCGAGCACCGACGCGATCGTCGCGACGACGGTCATGCGGCCCGCCGCGCGCCGGCAGTAGGCCCAGATGTCGGCGAGCGACCAGGGGTCGTCGGTCGCCTTGCTGTGCCGCCGCAGCACGACCAGCGTCCGGACACCCGCGGCGGCGAACGCGGCGGCGAGGGTGAAGCCGATCAGCGCCAGCCCGCCCCAGAGGTACCACGCCACGAACCCGTCGGTGACCGCCTTGACCGCGGCGTCACGCGCCTCGGGGCCCTTGACCGGGTCGAAGACGGCGTCGGCCGCCGCGTTGCGCAGCACCGGGCCCATCGTCAGCTGCGGCCGCAACGGCCCGACGACGTGCAGCCGCTCCAGGTCGAGCGACGTGTTGCCGACCTGCACGAGCCGGGCCGGACCGGCGAGCGTCGGCTCGGGCGGCCGCGCGCCGACGGTGATGTGCTGCCCGAACGCCACGATCTCCTGGCCCGGTGTCACAGCTACCACCAGCGGGATCCCGACGGCGAGGCAGAACACCACCAGCAGGACGGTCGGCAACGAGCGCAGCTCCCGCAGGAGGCTGACGCGCCGGGTGTTCCTCTTCAGAGCTCGGTCCCCCTGCAGAAAGCACGATCAAGTACTGCATCGATCCCGTACCCAGGATGCGCCACGTCAACACCCAGCGGGTACCGACGAGTGGAGTATCGGATCACCGGGGCGTTACGGCGCGGCGCGGACCGCCAGCAGCGCGATGTCGTCGCCGAGCGGGTCGGGGGAGAACCGCTCCACCTTCTCCCGCACTGCGGCCACCACCTGCGCCGCCGTGCCGCCCGCCGCTTCGTGCGCGGCGTCGAGCAGCCGCTCCGCGCCGAACTGCTCCCGCCCGCGCCTGCGCTCGGTGACCCCGTCGGTGTAGACGAGCAGCGTGTCGCCCGGCTCGATGCGGTGCGTCGTGCACTCCAGCGCGACGGTGGGCACCAGCCCGACCGCCGTGCCGAACGTCCCGATCAGCTCCGCGGTGCCGTCGGCGCGCACCACCACCGGCTGCAGGTGCCCCGCCAGCACCAGCTCGACGTCCAGCCCGTGCGAGCGTCCGCGCCGCGGCTTGTGCACCATCGCCGCGGCCAGCGTGCAGAACTGCAGCGGGTCGGCCGCCTCCATCATCACGGCGTTGAGCATCTCGATCGCGCTGGTCAGCGTGCGCCCGTCGCGGACGAGCACCCGCAGCACGTCCCTGACGAGCCCGGTGCGCGCCGCGGCCCGTGCGCCCTTGCCGCAGACGTCGCCGATCGAGACGAGCCACCGGGTGGGGTCGACCGTGAACACGTCGTAGAAGTCGCCGCCGACGTCGCTGCCGTAGCTCGCGGGAAGGTACTCCGCGGCGAAGTCGAGCCCCAGCACCACCGGCAGCGCCCGCGGCAGCAGTGCCTGCTGCAGCGCCTGCGAGACGGCGACGTGCGCCGCCGCGCTCTGCGCGTTGTGGATCGCGAGCGCCGCGCGCCGGGCGATGTCGCCGGCCAGCACGACGTCCTCCGGCGTGTGTGCCCGCCCCGCCGGCCGGCCGACGACGAGCGCGCCGATCGCGCGCCCACGGGTGCGCAGCGGCACGACCAGCCCTTCGGCCGGCACCGCGAACCGGGCCGGCGCGGTGTTGCCCCGGGTTACGTCGGAGAGCAGCGTGCGCAGCTCGGCGGGGATCCCGGGCAGCTCGTCGGGGTCGAGCACGGCGCGCAGCTCCGGCAGCGCGTTCTCGTCGGCGTGCGTGATCGCCGCGAGCTGCAGCCGCCCCGAGTCGTCGAGCAGGTGCACGGCGCACCACTGGCCCAGCCGCGGCACCACGACCTGCGGCACCACGGCGACGGCGAGGTCGACGTCGAGCGACTGGCCCAGCAGCTCGCTGGTCTCGGCGAGGTAGGTCATCCAGGCGCGTCGACGCTGGTCGACCGCGCGCAGCCAGTGCGACTCGACGGCCATCGCGACGCGGTAGGCGATCAGCTCGGCGAGGTCGCGGGTCTTGCCGGGGTCGACGGCCTCGGCCGTGTCCTGCAGCGGGTCGTCCGGCCGCGCCCGGTGCGCCACCCGCAGCACCCCGCGCAGCGGCTGCGTCGTCGGCAGCGGCACCTCGACCACCGGCCCCCGACGGGCTGCGGTGATCCCGGCGCCGTCACGGGCCACCTCCTGCGGGCCCGCGCCGTCGCCCTCGTCGACCTCGACGGCGACCGACTCGGCGTCGAGCAGCTCCCGCAGCCTGCGCACCAGCTCGGCGACCAGCTCGAACGGTTCGAGGCGGTCGACGAGCCCCGGCGGGACGTGCAGCAGCCACCGCGCCTGCTCGGCGGCCGACCACACGCGCTCGGGGTCGATCGGCTCCAGCGGCGCGGGCGGCGGCAGCGTGACGGGCGTGCGGGCGAGCGAGAACCAGATGACGTGCCGGCCGTCGGACTCGTGCCGCGTGCCCCACGTGGCGGCGAGGCGCTGCACCAGTTCGAGACCCCTGCCGTGGGTCGCGGCGCGCCCGTACCGCGGGCGGGGCTGGGCGAGGTGCATCTCCAGCGGCCCGGCGCCGCGGTCGGTGACGGCGACGTTGATGTGGTCCGGATCGACGGTGAGCGCAACCTCCAGCTCGGTCCCGGCGTGCAGCACTGCGTTCTCGCACAGCTCGCTCGCCAGCAGCACGGTGGTGTCGGCGAGCTCGTCGGCCGGGTCGAGCCCGTCGATCTCGTGGAAGGCGTCCTGCAGCATCCGGCGGGCTCTGCGGGCGGACCTCACATCGGGCGGCAAGCGCATCCGCCGCTCGAACGGAACTGGCACGGGTGCAGTGTGCCGTGTCGGCAACGATTTGTCCGGGCGGGCCGTCCTGTGACCGCCGCGCTCGGACGGGATCGACTATGGTCCATGCGTGCGGCTGGCTCATCCGTGCGGTGGCCGTGCCGAACCGGTGTTCGGTGCACGCACATGCCCCGGCTTCTCGCTGGCGTGCATGGGAGGACGGTCTTGACAACAACCCGACGAACGGCGGCGGAGGCACGCAGCGCGAGCACCCCCGTCGAGGACGAGAACGCCGACGGTGCCGAGGGCGCCGACGGCCATGCCGCGCTGCTCGCGGAGCTGGCCACGGCGCTGCACCTGATGGGGCAGGGCCGCTTCGACGTCCGGTTGCCCCGCCGCAACGGGGTCGCGGGCCAGGTGGCCGACAACTTCAACGAGGTGATCTCGACCGCGCAGCGGCGCAACCGCGACCTGCTGCGGATCAGCCGTGTCGTCGGTCGCGAGGGCCGCACGTCCGACCGCCTCGACGAGGAGTCGTACAACGGCGAGTGGGCGACCGGTGTGCATGCGGTCAACGCGCTGATCGACGACCTCGCCGCGCCGACGGCCGAGATCGCGCGCGTGATCGAGGCCGTCGCCGAGGGTGACCTCTCCCAGCACATGGCGCTGGAGATCGAGGGCCGCCCGCTGCGCGGCGAGTTCCGCCGCATCGGGCGCACCGTGAACACGATGGTCGACCAGCTCTCGTCGTTCGCCGACGAGGTCACGCGCGTGGCGCGGGAGGTCGGCACCGACGGGCGCCTCGGCGGCCAGGCCGACGTCCGCGGCGTCGCCGGCACGTGGCGGGCGCTCACCGACTCGGTGAACACGATGGCGAGCAACCTGACCAACCAGGTGCGGTCGATCTCCAGCGCGGCGACCGCCGTCGCGCAGGGCGACCTCTCCCGCACGATCACCGTGAACGCCCGCGGCGAGGTCGCCGAGCTGGCCGACACGATCAACTCGCTCACGTCCACGCTGCGCCTGTTCGCCGACGAGGTCACCCGCGTGGCCCGTGAGGTCGGCACCGACGGGCTGCTGGGCGGGCAGGCCTCCGTGCCGAACGTCGCCGGCACGTGGAAGGACCTCACCGACGCGGTGAACCTGATGGCCGCCAACCTGACCGACCAGGTGCGGGGGATCGCGCAGGTCGCGACGGCGGTGGCCACCGGCGACCTGTCGCAGAAGATCACCGTTGACGCCCGGGGCGAGATCCTGGAGCTCAAGTCGACGGTGAACACGATGGTCGACCAGCTCTCGTCGTTCGCCGACGAGGTCACGCGGGTTGCGCGCGAGGTCGGCAGCGAGGGCAAGCTGGGTGGCCAGGCCGCCGTGCCGAACGTGTCGGGCGCGTGGCGCGACCTCACCGAGAACGTCAACGAGCTCGCGTCCAACCTGACCGACCAGGTGCGCAACATCGCGCAGGTGACGACGGCGGTGGCCAGGGGCGACCTCTCGCAGAAGATCACGGTTGATGCCAAGGGCGAGATCCTGGAGCTCAAGTCGACGGTGAACACGATGGTCGACCAGCTCTCGTCGTTCGCCGACGAGGTCACG
>NZ_JAJGSX010000013.1 GCF_021245725.1 Pseudonocardia sp. TRM90224
GGCGAGATCCTGGAGCTCAAGTCGACGGTGAACACGATGGTCGACCAGCTCTCGTCGTTCGCCGACGAGGTCACGCGCGTCGCGCGCGAGGTCGGCACGGAAGGCAAGCTGGGCGGCCAGGCCCAGGTGAAGGGCGTCGCGGGCACCTGGCGCGACCTCACGGAGAACGTGAACCAGCTGGCCGGCAACCTGACCGACCAGGTCCGCAACATCGCCCAGGTCACGACCGCTGTGGCGAAGGGCGACCTGTCGCAGAAGATCACCGTTGATGCTCGGGGCGAGATCCTGGAGCTCAAGTCGACGGTGAACACGATGGTCGACCAGCTCTCGTCGTTCGCCGACGAGGTCACGCGCGTGGCGCGCGAGGTCGGCATCGAGGGCAAGCTGGGTGGCCAGGCGGAGGTGAAGGGCGTCGCCGGGACGTGGCGCGATCTCACGGAGAACGTGAACCAGCTGGCCGGCAACCTGACCGGGCAGGTCCGCAACTTCGCCCAGGTCACGACCGCTGTGGCGAAGGGCGATCTGTCGCAGAAGATCACCGTTGATGCTCGGGGCGAGATCCTGGAGCTCAAGTCGACGGTGAACACGATGGTCGACCAGCTCTCGTCGTTCGCCGAAGAGGTCACGCGGGTGGCGCGTGAGGTCGGCACCGAGGGCCGGCTCGCCGTGCTCGCGCAGGTCCGCGGCGCCTCCGGCACCTGGCGCGACCTCACCGAGAGCGTCAACCAGCTGGCGTCCACCCTCACCACGCAGCTGCGCGCGATCTCGGCGGTGTCCACGGCGGTGGCGTCCGGCGACCTCACCCAGCGGATCACGGTCGAGGCGCGCGGCGAGATCGCCGACCTGAAGGACACGATCAACCAGATGATCGTGAACCTCCGCGAGACCACCGCCGAGAACGCGAAGCAGAACTGGCTCGACTCCAACCTCGCCCGCATGGGTGAGCTGCTGCAGGGTCAGCGTGATCTCGGCGAGGTCTGCCGAATGATCATGATCGAGGTCGCGCCACTGGTGAACGCGCAGGTCGGCGCGTTCTTCCTGGGCGACTCGGACGACCACGTGACAGGTGTGGCGAGTGCGGCGAACCAGCGCTGGGTGATGTGCGGCGCCTACGCGGCGAGCATCGGCGAGCCGCCGCGTTCGTTCGGGCTGGGTGAGGGCCTGGTCGGGCAGGCCGCCGCGAGCAGGCAGATGATGCTGGTCGAGAACCTGCCGCCGGGATACCTCCCGTTGCAGTCGGGCGTCGGCGCCGTCGACCCGCGCGCGCTGGTCGTGCTGCCGGTGCAGTTCGAGGGCGAGTGTCTCGGCGTGATCGAGTTCGCGTCGGTGTCGCCCTTCTCGTCGCTGCACCTGACGTTCCTGGAGCGGCTGGTCGCGACGATCGGTATCGCGATCACGACGATTCAGGCGAACCGGCGCACAGAGGTGCTGCTGGCCCAGTCGCAGGCGCTCGCGACGGAGATGCAGGACCAGTCGGCCGAGCTGCAGCGAACCAACGCCGAGCTGGAGGAGAAGGCCGAGCAGCTCTCCGAGCAGAACCGCAACGTCGAGATCAAGAACATGGAGATCGACGCGGCGCGGCGCGGCGTCGAGGAGAAGGCGCAGCAGCTCGCGCTGGCCAACCAGTACAAGTCGGAGTTCCTGGCCAACATGAGCCACGAGCTGCGCACCCCGCTCAACTCGTTGCTGCTGCTCTCACGGCTGCTCGCGGACAACCCCGACGAGAACCTCTCGTCCAAGCAGATCGAGTTCGCCAGCACGATCCACGGCGCCGGCTCCGACCTGCTGCGCCTGATCGACGACATCCTCGACCTCTCCAAGATCGAGGCGGGCCGCGTCGACGTCGATGTCACACCGGTCGACCTCACCGAGGTCCGCGTCGACATCGAGCAGGCATTCGGGCCGCAGGCCGAGGTCAAGGGCCTGGAGCTGCGGGTGGAGGCGTCCGACGACCTGCCGCCGGTGATCACGACCGACGTGCAGCGGCTGCAGCAGATCCTGCGCAACCTGCTGGCCAACGCGATGAAGTTCACCGACACCGGCGGCGTCACGATGACGCTCTCGAAGGTGCCGGCCGGGACGCTGCACGGCGTGCCGGCGCTCGACTCCGCCGAGTCCGTCGTGTCGTTCGCGGTGCGCGACACCGGGATCGGGATCCCCGCCGGCAAGCTGGAGATGATCTTCGAGGCGTTCCAGCAGGCCGACGGCACGACGAGCCGCAAGTACGGCGGCACCGGGCTGGGCCTCTCGATCTCGAAGAACCTCGCGCGGATGCTCGGCGGCAAGATCGAGGTTCAGTCCGTGGTGGGGGAGGGCTCGGTGTTCACCCTGCTGCTGCCCGACGAGCTCTCGGCCGCGAACGCGCCGGCAGGTCGCATTTTGCCGCCGCGCGAGCCGGAACCGCCCGCCCCCGAGCCCATCCGTCCCACCCGGGGGAACAACCCGATCCTGCGCGCGGCGCCGGGCGGGCCCGCGGGGGTGAAGGCGACGCCGGAGCTCTCCGGAGCCACCGTCCTGATCGTCGACGACGACGTGCGCAACGTGTTCGCGCTGACCAGCGCGCTGGAGCTGCACGGGCTCACCGTGCTCTACGCGGACAACGGCACCGACGGGATCCGGATGCTCACCCAGCATCCGGAGATCGACATCGTGCTGATGGACGCGATGATGCCCGACCTCGACGGCAACGAGACGACCCGGCGGATCAGGGCCCTCCCGCAGGGCAAGGACCTGCCGGTGGTGTTCCTGACGGCCAAGGCGATGCCCGGTGACCGGGAGTCGAGCCTGGCCGCCGGGGCGACCGACTACATCACCAAACCCGTCGACCTGGACGAGCTGCTGACCCTCATGGCGTCGTGGGTCGTGCCGGCGCGGGCGGTCGGCGCCAACGGCAGCGGCCCATTGTCGCGGTCGTCGGGCCGCGCATGACCGCAACACCGACCACGGCAGCACTTACTTCGGAAGGACCTATGGCGGACGGGCGTTCGACAGCAGGCCGGGCGACGGCGCGCGTGCTCGCCGTCGACGACCGGAGGGAGAACCTGCTCGCGCTGCAGGCGATCCTGGAGGGTCTCCCGATCGAGATCGTGTCGGTGACCAGCGGCGAGGATGCCCTCAAGCGGCTGCTCGTCGAGGACTACGCGGTGATCCTGCTCGACGCGCACATGCCCGGCATGGACGGCTTCGAGACCGCCGGGCACGTCAAGCAGCGGGAACGCACCCGGCACATCCCGATCCTGTTCCTCACCGCCGTCGACTACGACCCGCACCTCGCCTTCCGCGGCTACCAGGCCGGCGCGGTCGACTACATCACCAAGCCGTTCGACCCGTGGGTGCTGCGCTCCAAGGTCGCGGTGTTCGTCGACCTGTGGACCATGCACACGAAGCTCGCCGACCGCGGTACCGAGTGCGAGGTGCTGCGCGCCGCCATCGACGACGCGCTCGGGATCCTCGACGGCGCTGACGCCGGCTCCGGGACGAGCGACGACGGCGGCGCGGCCGTCCGCAAGCAGGTCCGAGCCCGGCTCGCCGCCGCCCGCGACCGCCGCTGACCGACAACTTCCCCACCGTTTTGGGTGGATGCGCGCCCGCACGGCGCGCAACTACCCAAAACGATGGGGAACTTCCCCACCGTTTTGCCAACCTGCACACCCGAAACGGCGTGCAGATAGGCAAAACGGTGGGGACCTTCTACCGGTCGTCGAGCCGTGGTGGCCCAACTTCCCCATCGTTTTGGGTGGATGCGCGCTCCCACGGCGCGCAAGTGCCCAAAACGGTGGGGAAGTTCGGCTACGGGTCCAGCCAGCGCGTCCACCCGTGTGCGGCCATCCCCACGATCCTCGATCACACGCCGGCGAAAGTGCACACTGAGACGTCCGAGAGCCGGTCACCCGACAGAGGAGTCACGCGTGACAGCCACCCCGATCCAGGACACCCCTGCTGCCACTCCGACCTCGGCCGCGCTGACGGACGCCGACGGCAAGCAGCTGTACATGGCGAGCCCGCCGGTCTTCGAGAGCCCGGCGCAGGAGCGGGCGCACCGGAAGGCGAAGCTCGCCGCTGCGTTCCGGATGTTCAGCAAGGCGGGTCTGGACGAGGGTGTTGCCGGGCACATCACCGTGCGCGACCCGGAGGCGCCCGAGACGTTCTGGGTGAACCCCTTCGGGATGCACTTCAGCATGATCCGCAGCAGCGACCTGGTGCGCGTCGACGAGGACGGGCAGGTCGTCGAGGGCGACCGCGCCGTCAACGGGGCGGCGGTCGCGATCCACTGCGCCGTGCACGCCGCTCGGCCCGACGTCGTGGCCGCCGCGCATGCCCACGGCCCCGCCGGTAAGACGCTCTCGTCGCTCGAGGTCGGGATCGAGCCGCTCACGCAGGACTCCTGCGCGTTCTACCAGGACTTCGGGGTGCACGACACGTTCACCGGGGTGGTGCTCGACCGCGAGGAGGGGCGCCGGATCGGGGTGGCGCTCGGCCCGCACAGGGCGGTGATCCTGCGCAACCACGGCATGCTGACGGTAGGCGGCAGCGTCGACAGCGCGGCCTGGTGGTTCCTCACGCTGGAACGCACGGCGCAGTGCCAGCTCACCGCGTACGCCGCGGCCGCTGGCATCGGGCGGCCGCCGCGGCAGATCTCGCACGAGGAGGCTGAGCTGACCCGCGGCCAGGTCGGCTACGAGTTCGCCGGGTGGTTCCAGTTCCAGCCGATCTGGGAGCGCATCAGCAAGGCCGAGCCGGAGATCTTCGACTGAAACCCGGTGCGGGCTGATCCGGTATTGACAACCCATCCCGGTGGCCACGTAGCGTCGACGACGTGGAGGCCACCGGGATGCTGCGGACCACCACGTCCAAGCGCCGGCACGTCGACCTCTGCCGCACCTGCACCGCCCTCTGTCGCTGACCCGCTCCGGCTCGCGCACGCGAGCACCCGACCCGCGTCCGCGGTGATCGAGCGAGTCCCCGACCGGAGGATCCGATGGCCCGCCTGCAGCGCCCTGTACACCGTCGCCGTCCTGTCTCGCGGCGGTTGCCGCTCGCGCAGCGTCCGCGGTGGATGACCGATGTCGTTGTGGTCGGCGGTGGCGCGGTGGGCGCCGCCGCCGCGTGGCAGCTGGCCGCCCGCGGGGTGGAGGTGCTGCTGGTGGAGCGGTTCGCGCCGGGCCACACCCGCGGTGCGTCCCACGGGAAGGCCCGCACGTACCGTCCGGGTAGCGCCGACCCGGCCGTGGCAGCGCTGGCGGACGAGTCGTTCGCGCTCTGGCGCGACCTGGAGTCCGCGACCGGTGCCGACCTGCTGCACCTCACCGGCGGGGTCGATCACGGCGATCCCGACGTCGTCGCGGCGCGGGCCGGTGCGCTCGCCGCCCGCGGGTTGCGGCACGAGTGGCTCACCGCGCGCGACGCGGAGGAGCGCTGGCCGGGCATGCGGTTCCAGGGCCGGGTGCTGCACCAACCCGACCGCACGGGCCGCATCAACGCCGACCACGCCGTCGCCGCGCTCACCGCGGCGGCCGTGGGCGAGGGGGCGCTGGTCCGCCACCGGACCCGGGTCACCGACATCGTCGTGCAGGGCCCCGACGCGGTCGACGTGGTCACCGACCAGGACGTCGTGCGCGCCCGCAAGGTCGTGATCGCGGCGGGCGCGTGGACCGCGGAGCTGGTCGGCGGCACCGTCGACCTGCCGCAGCTGCAGGTGGTGCGCGACGAGCTCGCGGTGTTCCCGGTGCTAGGTGCGACGCCGTGCGGGGGCTGTCCCGTCCAGTGGCCCGCGTTCGTGCACCACCGCGAGGGCGCGGCGCCGATCGCCGGGTTGGCCGCGCCGGAGGGGGTGCGAGCGGGCGTCGACGGGCCGGACGGCGCTGATCTCGTCGAGCTGCAGCGCTACGTGCAGGACTGGTTGCCCGGCGCCGACCCGACCCACCCGACGCCGGTGAGCAGCGCGTACACCACTGCGGTCGACGGGCCGTTCCTCACGCAACGCTCCGGACCCGTGGTGGTCGGGGTCGGGTCGTCCACCCACGGCTTCTCGTTCGTCCCGGCGCTCGGCCGGGTGCTGGCCGACCTCGCCGTCGGCGCGCCGGTGCGGCGGGCGGCGGCGGGCTAGAGCCAGACGCGCCCGCCGGCTGGGGAGGGCAGGAAAGCCACTTTCCTGCCCTGTGAGGGCCGGAAAGTGGCTTTCCTGCCCAAACGTGCGGGACGCACGCAAGTCGCGACCTTCGGGTGGGCCCGGCGGCGAGCTGAAGGGGTCAGGGTCGCGCGTCCGCCGGGTGCACCTGCGGGCCGTTGACGCCGCAGTGCAGGCACTCCTCGATCTTGACGCGGTCGCGGTCCGGCGTCGTCACCGCCGGGCGGCGGACCAGCGCGAACGAGACGATCGCCGCGGCGACGAGCAGGCCCGCGCCGATCATCAGAGCCATGCGGAAGCCGTTGGTGAACGCGGCGGGGTCGGTGTAATCGGCGCCCGAGATGCCGGCGAGCCCCGGGATGACCGCAACCGCGAGCAGGCCCGCTGCCCGCGCCACGGCGTTGTTCACGCCGGACGCCGAGCCGGCGAAGCGGTCGGGCGCGGCGTCGAGGACGGTCGCGGTGAGCGGCGCGACGGTGAGTGCGAGCCCCGCACCGAACACGAGGACGCCGGGCAGGACGTGCGCGAGCCACGTCGCGTCGGGCCCGACCCGCAGGAACAGCAGCAGGCCCGCGGCGCTGACCAGCGGGCCGACCGTCATCGGGATCCGCGGCCCGATCCGTGCGGCGAGCGCGCCGGCCCGCGCCGAGAACAGCAGCATGATCACGGTGATCGGCAGCAGTGAGGTGCCGGCGGCGAGCGGGCTGAACCCGGAGACCGTCTGCAGCTGCAACACCAGCAGCAGGAACACGACACCCATCGCGCCGTAGATCAGGAGTGTCGCGATGTTCGCCGCGGTGAAGACGCGGTCGGTGAACAGCGCAGGCGGCACCAGCGGGTGCGACGACCGGCGCTCCACCAGCACGAACACCGCCAGCGCCGCGACGCCGACCACGAGCGTCACCACGGCGTCGAGCGACGGCCCGTGCGCCCCGAGCCCGGTGAGGCCGTAGGTGAGCCCGCCGAGGCCGATCGTCGCCAGCACCGTCCCGGCGACGTCCAGCCCGCTCGCCGACTCGGTGTCGCGACTCTCCGGCACGTGCTTCAGCGCGACGACGACGATCAGCGCCGCGATCGGCAGGTTGATCAGGAATACCGCCCGCCAGCTCCACTCGACGAGCCAGCCGCCGAGGAACGGGCCGATCGCGCCGGCGATGCCGCCCAGGCCCGACCACGCGCCGATCGCCGCGGCCCGGTCGGGCCCGTGGAACGACGCCGAGATCAGCGCGAGGCTGCCCGGCGTGAGCAGCGCGCCGCCGACGCCCTGCAGCGCGCGGGCGGCGATCAGCCAGCCGACGTCCGGGGCGAGCCCGCACATGAGCGAGGCCAGCGCGAACCACACGACGCCGATCAGGAACACCCGCCGGCGGCCGATGTGGTCGCCGAGCGAGCCGCCCAGCAGGATCAGCGCGGCGAGGGTGAGCGTGTAGGCGTTGACGGTCCACTGCAGCCCGGCGAACCCGGCGCCGAACTCGGCGCCGATCCGGTCGAGCGCGACGTTGACGACCGTGCCGTCGATCATCACGAGGCCCGAGCCGAGCACGGTCGTGAACAGCACCCACCGCCCAGCGGGGGTGCCCATCCGCAGTCCGGGTTCCGACACCGTGTCTCTCCTCCGCGCCCAAGGTCGAGTTGTGCAGACGCAGCGTATGCCCGTGCGAGACTCGCCCGGTGACACCTGCCTCGCCGAGCCGCGCAGGACGACTCGCTGTGGCCGCAGCAGGGGCGTTCCTCGTCGTGGCATGCGCCGGACCGGCGCCGGCTGCGCCGCCGGCTCCCCAGTTCCCGCCGCCGCCCGACCCGGTGACGGTGTGCATCGGCCAGCTGGAGTACTGGGCCGGGGAGCAGCTGCGCGGTGCCCCCGACCAGGGCTTCGACTACCAGCACATGGGCCTGACGTCGCAGCAGGCCGACGCGCTCGCGCTGATCGTCGAGCGCGCGCGGGCCGAGGGCGCAGGGGTGATCACCCCGATGGCCCGCGAGGCGTGCGACCGCATCGGCGCCGGCCCCACCACGTCCCCCTGGGGCACATGAACCCCGAACTTCCCCACCGTTTTGCCAACCTGCACGCCCTTTTGGGTGTGCAGGTTGGCAAAACGGTGGGGACATTTGCCTTGAGGAGTCGCTTGTGATCACCGTGTCCGTCGCCGAGCGGGTCGGCGTCATCGAGTTGGCGCGGCCCGAGCGGCGCAACGCGCTCGACGTCGCGCACTGCCGCGACCTCGCTGCGGCGGTCGAGGAGGTGCTGGCGGCGGGCGTGGGTGCGGTTGTCGTCACGGGCGCCGGCACGAGCTTCTGCTCCGGCGCCGACCTCGACGAGGTCTACTCCGACGGCTTCCGCGACGCCCTGCGGACGGCGCTCGACGCGCTGGTTGCCGCGCCGGTGCCGGTGATGGCCGCCGTCAACGGGCCGGCGATCGGCGCCGGGACGCAGCTGGCGATCGCGTGCGACCTGCGTGTCGTCTCGCCCGAGGCGGTGTTCGCGGTGCCGACGGCGCGGATCGGGCTGGCCGTCGACCCGTGGACGGTCGAGCGGATCGCCCAGCTGGCCGGCGGCGCCACGGCCCGCGCGCTGCTGCTGGCCTGCGACCGGATCGGCGCCGACCTCGCGCTCGCGCGTGGGCTCGCCGACCGGATCGGCCATCGGGACGCCGCGCTCGCGCTCGCCGCCGAGATCGCCGGGTTCGCGCCGCTGACCCTGCGCTACAGCAAGATGGCCGCCGACCGGACTGGACACGTCGTCGATCCCGAGCTGCTCGCGGCCTTCGAGGCGTGCTGGGCGAGCGCCGACCTCGTCGAAGGCCGGACGGCCCGGACCGAACGCCGAGACCCGGTCTTCACCGGTCGATAGCAACCTCGTGTGATTGCCTGATCACAGCTCGTAACTCCTTGTCGGTCGCCTCGTTGAGCGTCGCGGGAACGGCGAAGGAGCGGGCGATGGGGGTTCGTGCACGCGCGGCGCGCACGGTGGCGGTTGCGGCGGCTGTGGTCGCGATCGCCGGGGTGGTCATGAGCGGGATCGGCACGGCCGAGGAGCCCGAGCCCGCCGGTGAGGGCGGGCCGGTTGTGGGCGTGCCGGTGGAGGGCACGCCGTGCACGTCGACCGCACGCGCGTGCGTCGACCTCGACAAGGACCTGGCCTGGCTCTTCGGCGAGCGCGGTGAGGTGCTGCGCGGCCCGGTCAGGGTCATGCAGGGCGATGAGGCGAACCCGACCCCGCTCGGCACCTTCACGGTGCAGTGGAAGGCGCAGGAGTACACGAGCCGCGAGTCGTTGGTGCAGATGCCGTACTCGGTGTTCTTCGCCGACGGCGGAGTGGCGTTCCACGAGGGCCGCCAGGACACCTACTCCAAGGGGTGCGTGAAGCTGACGCACGACGACGCCGTCGCCTGGTTCAACTACCTCCAGGTCGGCGACGAAGTTCAGGTGATGTAGTCGTCACGCGGAACTGGATCCAAGGGTTCTACTCCATGTAGAATGGGATCGTGGCAACACTGGGTGAGCTGGAACGTGCAGTGATGGAGACCCTGTGGACGGCCGACGAGCCACTCACCGCCCGCGACGTGCAGGACGCACTCGCAGGTCGTGAGCTCGCCACGACGACCGTCCTCACGGTGCTGGGACGACTTGAACGCAAGGGCCTCGTGACCCGCGAGCGCGAGGGCAGGGCCCACCGCTACCGCTCGGTCGCGAGCCGTGAGGACCACGTCGCCGAGCTGATGCGCGACGCGCTCGACGCCGCCCCCGACCGCGGCGCCGCGCTCGCCCGTTTCCTCGGTTCCATACCGCCGGACGAGCGCGACAAACTGCGTGACCTGCTGGACTGAGCGGACCGGCCGCGACGACGCCGCCTAGGATCGGCTGCCATGGAGCTGACCGCACTCGGTCTGCTCGTGCTCGGTGTGCTGCTGGCCGAGCCGGTGAGCAGAGGTCTCGCGGCGGCCCGCTGGCCGAGTCGTGACCCCGTCGGAGCACTGCTCGTGTGGCAGGCCGTCGGTCTTGCCGGCGGTCTCGCGCTGCTCGGAGCCGGGATCGTCTACGGGCTCGCTCCGCTCGGTCCGACCCTGCCCAGCGCGGTCCGGGCCCTGCTCGCGGACCCGTTCGACCTCCGCCTGCTCGGGGTGACGCACGCACTGGCGCTGATCGCCGCAGTGCTGCTGGCCGGCTGGCTGGTCGGGGTGCTGGCCGCGGTCACGTTCCGCACCTTGCGGGCCCGGCGCCGCCACCGAGACCTGCTCGACCTGCTCGCCACCCCGTGGCCGGCGGCCCCCGGCGCGCGGGTGCTCGACCACCCCGTGCCGGTGGCGTACTGCCTGCCGGGGATGCGCTCGCGGCTCGTGCTCTCCGCCGGCGTGCTCGACGCGCTCGACCCGCCGGCCGTCCGCGCGGTGCTCGCGCACGAGCGGGCCCACCTGCGCGAACGGCACGACCTCGTGGTGCTCCCGTTCGTCGCCTGGGGCACGACCGCGCCGTTCGTGCAGGGCATGGTGTGCGCGCAGGTCGCGGTGGCCGCGCTGATCGAGATGCGGGCCGACGACGTCGCCGCGGCCAGGGTCGCGCCTGCCGAGCTGACCGGCGCCCTGCGTTCCATGGGCGGTGCGGCGCCCGCGGCCGCGCTGAGTTCGTTCACCGCCGCGCTCGACCGGCGCCTGCACCGGATCGTCGAGCCGCCCCCGCCACTGCCCCTCGGGCTGAAGGTGCTGGTCCGCGCCGCGGCCGTGGCCCTCGTCGCACTCCCGACCCTGCTGCTGCTCGCCCCCTAAGGCGCACGACCCCGAACTTCCCCACCGTTTTGGGTGGATGCGCGCCGAAACGGCGCGCAAGTGCCCAAAACGGTGGGGAAGTTGGTGGTCACCCTGGGTCGAGCAGTGCCGCGACGGCCGCGGTGGTTGCCGGGTGCGCAGCCAGCAGCTCGGGCACCGCGTTCGCCGCAGGGCCGGCGGTCGCGGAGTGGCTGCTGGCCCACATGCCGTCGATGCCGAGCAGCGCCGCGACGGCGTCGGTCGGTTCCCGGTGCCGCGCCAGGAGCTCGCCGACCGGGCCAGTGACGGGCGCGGCCGCCGGGACCGTCGCAGTCGGGACAGCGGCGGCCGGCCGCTCCCACGGCGGCACCCACGCGTCGAGCGCGGCCAGGTCCGCGGGGAACGTCCGTGCTGCCTCCCTGACCAGCACCGGTACGAGCTCCGCGGCGTGCGTCCGCAGCGTGGTGAGCAGCGTGGGCAGCCATGGCAGCAGGACGCTGTCGGGCAGCCGCGCGAACGCCGTCGAGAGCACCTCCACGACGAACGGCGCGAGCGCCGGCACCGGATCGAGCGCCTGGACGAACCCGCTCAGGTACAGCGGGAATGCCGGCACGACCAGCGGGTTGGCCAGCAGGTCGGCGCAGCGTGCGCGCAGCTCGTCGCGGGTCAGCATGCCCAGCTGCAGGCGCGCCGCCCACAGCAACGCGATCTTCGCCGGCTCCTCGGGGTGCGACTGCGCGACCGACAGCTCCAGCTGGGCGCGGTCGCAGCCGAGCGAGAGCGCGAGGCCTTCGAGCGTGAACAGGAAGCCGAGCATCGCGCCGACCTCGCGCACCCCGCTCTCCTCGGCGACGCACGCCGTGGGCAGCAGCGTGCAGTAGTGCGCGTACCCGGTGGTGACGAACTGCTCGCACCACGCCGGCAGCCCGGGCCGGTTCGTCCGGTAGTACGCGAGCAGTCGCCGCATCCGGCGCAGCACCTCTGGCGCGTCGTCGACGCTCCGCTCGGTGGTGAGCAGCTCGACGGCGCGGTGCCCCAGCTCGTCGGCGAACCGGTGGCCGCCGAGCAGGCGCACGGCGTCCTCGACGGCCGCGAGCGCGCTGCCCGCGGTGGCCCGCGGGTCGGTCACGACCCGCCGCAGCCGCTGCTCCAGCACGTGCTCGACGGTCACTCCCTCGTAGCCGAGCTCGATGATCGCGCGCTGGTGGCGGCCGAGCGCGACGTCCCAGCTCTCCTGGATCGCCCGCTCGCCGAGCCCGCGCGTCCCCATGATCGGCCGCACCACGCCCTCGGGCAGCAGGTGGCGCAGCCGCCACAGCAGGTCGGAGCAGGGTTGCAGCTCGGGATGCGCCCGCAGGTCGAGCAGCACCCGCTGCTGGGTGCGCTTCTCGAGGTCGATGCCCAGCGGCGTGAGGCGGTCCTGCACGTCGCGGGCCAGCGGCGGCAGCGACTCGTAACCGACCTGCCCGACCCGGTCGCCGCCCAGCATGATCGTGCACAGCTGGGCGACGTCGCGCCTGCCCGGGACGGTGTCCTTCTCGATGCAGGTGACCGCCGCGTCCTGGAAGTCGTACGGCGTCGGCCGCGCCCGGTTGCGCATGCGGGCCAGCAGGATCGACGTCTCGAACACCGCGATCGCGTCTGCGGTGCTGGCGAGGTAGCCGTTGCGGCGGGCGAGCCGGACGATGTCGATGCACCAGCCGCGGAGCTCGTCCTCGTCGACGTCGTCCAGCTCCGGCGGCCGGCCGAGGAAGCCGGTGAGCCGATCCGTCACCGGTGCCGTGCCGGTAGCGGGGCGGACCCCCGCGGGCTTCCGCGACGACTTGCGGGTGCCCTTCTGACCTTCGAGCTGGTAGGGCCGGACCCCGCCGCGTCCGGTCGCCTTCGCCCAGCCCGCGGCGGCGATCGACACCGAACCGGGCGCGAGCCCGAACTGCGCCTCGATCGCGGAGTGGCTCGACGGGATCAGCCCGTACAGCCATGCCGTCGCCGTGCGCGGGGCGATGGCGTACGCGTCGGTGCCGGCGAGGCCGAACTCCTCCACGCGGCTCACCGCATGGAACGCTCCGCAGACGTGGATGCACCGCCCGGGATCGACCCCGCTCGTGGCGAGGTGCTCCCGGATGCGCGTCCACATGTGCCGCTCGCGCTCCTCGTCGCCCGCGAGCCGGTCGCCGTCCTGCCGCAAACGACGGAACAGGCTCCCAATCAACGCCATGACCTGCCGGTACGTGTCGTGGTCGGCCCCGCTGAGCGGTTGCTCGACGTACTGGTCCCACCACTCCGACCAGTGCCGGACCTTGCCGTGGTGCAGCAGGTGCTCCTCGAGCTCCGCGAAGCGCGGGCGCAGCTCGCCGATCTCGACGCCGACGGCGTCACCGTGGAGCTTCTCGGGTTCCTCGGCCGGATCGCTCGTGGGCTCGTCGTGTCGTTCACCGCTGAACACGTGGTCGCACGGTCGGTCGACCAGCACCAGCTCGACCCCGGGCGTGTCGAGCGCGTAGGCGATCGCCTGGTACTCGGCCGACGCCTCGGTGATCGGCGCGATGACGCTCAGCGGGCCGGCGCCCTCGGGGAAGCCGTCGAGCTGCGAGGCGAAGGCCTGCAACGCCACCGGGAGCCGGCAGTTGCGCAGCTCGTCGAGCAGCGGGCGCATGTCCTCGCAGAGCTCCAGGTAGATCACCTGGGGCTGCTTCTCCTGCAGCCGCCGAGTCATCGCCAGCGCCGACGCGGGGGAGTGGTGGCACACCGGGAAGATCTCCAGCGGCTCGCCGAGCGCGCGGTCGACGTCGTCGACCATGCCGGCGAGCATCGCGGGCAACCCGTCGCCGCCGGCGAAGACGGCCGCAGCGTCGAGCAGCTGCTCGCGCAACGCGTCGAAGGTGCTCGACCGCTCCCGAATCAGAGGGCTGTTCACGAGAGGGTGGAGATCGCGTTCCGGCCGCCTTCGAGGAAGCCCGGCCATTCCCCCGCTTCCTTCCTGCTGCGCGGCTCGATCACGCCGTGCCAGTACTTGTTGAGGATCGCGAGGTCCTCCGGCGTGCGCCGGGCGAGCGACCCGACCAGCGCGCTGCCGAGCGTCTCGGCCCGCAGCGTGCGGTCGCCGAAGAACGTGCTGTGCAGCACGGCGTCCTCCAGCACACCGATCTGCTCAGCGGTCGACAGCGCCGACTCGAGCTTCTCGTCGTCGCTGTTGGCGGCGGCCGCGGCGGCGCGGAGGTCGGCGAAGCTCTGCAGCAGGATGTCGAGCAGCGACGGCGGCACCTCCAGCTCGATCCGGTGGCGGCGCAGCAGCTCGGTGGTGCGGAACCGCACGATCTCGGCCTCGCTCGTCCGGTTGGTGACCACCGGGATGCGGACGAAGTTGAAGCGCCGCTTCAGCGCCGAGGACAGGTCGTTCACACCGCGGTCGCGGCTGTTCGCCGTCGCGATGATCGAGAAGCCGGGCTTGGCGAAGACGATGTTGTCGGTCTCCAGCTCGGGGATCGAGACGTACTTCTCCGAGAGGATCGAGATCAGCGCGTCCTGGACGTCGCTGGTGGAGCGGGTGAGCTCCTCGACCCGCCCGATCACGCCGCGCTCCATCGCCGTCATGATCGGCGAGGGGATCATCGACTTCCGCGACTGGCCCTTCGCGATCACCATCGAGATGTTCCAGGAGTACTTGATGTGGTCCTCGGTGGTGCCGGCGGTGCCCTGCACGACCAGCGTCGAGTTGCGGCTGATCGCCGCGGAGAGCAGCTCCGCGAGCCAGCTCTTGCCCGTGCCTGGGTCGCCGATCAGCAGCAGCCCGCGGTCGGACGCCAGCGTGACGATGCTGCGTTCGACGAAGCTGCGGTCGCCGAACCACTTCTGCGGGATCTCCCGGTCGAGCCCGTCGGACCGCTGCGAGCCCAGCACGAACAGCCGCACCATGCGCGGGCTGAGCCGCCACGAGAACGGCTTCGGGTCGGTGTCGACCGACTCCAGCCACTCGAGCTCCTCCGCGTACTTCACCTCGGCGGGCGCGCGCAGCGTCTCGTCCGTCTTGTCTTCTGCCATCGCTGAGCGGTCTCCTAGTCGAGGAAGTTCTTGAGCTCGTGGACGAGCTTGCGGATGTGGCCGGAGATCACCGGCGTGCCGAGCTGCTTGAGCTTGGTCCGGAACCACGGGTTCACGATCTGGCTCCCCGAGCTGGTCACGGAGCCGACCGGGATGAACCGCACCCCGGAACGGTGGACGGCCTCGATGCCGTCGAAGAGCGGCTGCGACCGGTCGAACTCGTAGAAGTCGGAGATCCACACCATCGCGGTGTCGCGCGGGTCGGTGATCTTCGGCCGGGCCATCTCCATGGCGACCGGACCGTCGTTGCCGCCGCCGAGTTTGGTGCGCAGCAGCACCTCGAACGGGTCGTGTACCCACGGCGTGAGGTCGAGCGCGCGGGTGTCGTACGCGATCAGGTGCACGTCGACGTTCGGCAGCCCGGCGAAGATCGACGCCAGGATCGTGCAGTTGACCATGGAGTCGACCATCGAGCCGGACTGGTCGACCACGACGATCAGCCGCGCCGGCGTGGTGCGCTTCGCGGTGCGCCGGTAGTACAGGGTGTCGACGAGCAGTCGCTGCTGCTCGGGATCCCAGTTGGTGAGGTTCTTCCAGATCGTCCGGTCGACGTCGAGGTTGCGGAACACCCGCTTGGGCGGTACCGAGCGGTCGACGGCGCCCACGCGCGCCTTCGCGACCTGCGTGCGCAGCACCTCGGCGACGTCGTCGACGAACCGCCGGATCAGCGCCTTCGCGTTGGCGAGGGCCACGCCCGACAGGTTCGACTTGTCGCGCAGCAGCTGCTCGATCAACGACATGCTCGGCGTCAGCTGCTTCGCCAGCACCGGATCGGCCAGCACCTCGCGCAGCTGCATGCGGCTCACCAGGTCGGCCTCGATCGCCGCCACGGTTTGCCCGTGCTCGCCACGACCGTCCGGCCCGAGTGCGCGCTCCAGCCATCGCGCATCGGCCTGCCACGTGCCGAGCTGACCGGCCGTCACCGCGCCGGCGCCGGTCGAGAACACGTTGAGCAGCAGCTTCGACGCCAGCGCAGCTCTGCGCACCTCGCCGCCCTCGGCGTGCTCGCGGCCGGGAGAGAGCAGCTCCTCGAACTCACCTGCGAGCTCCGGGAACCGCTGCACGACGGTGTCGACCGAGACCGACGGGTCCAGCAGGGCGCCCGGCAGGCCGGCCGCCTCCGTGACCGCCATGCTGGCGCTCTCCAGCGCAGGGTGCTCCTGCGGGTCGAACAGCCGCGCGAGCAGGCGCCAGTAGAGGACCTGACGGTGGTTGGATTCGCTCATTTGCGCAGCGCTCATCTCCCCGGCGCTCATTTGCGCAGCAGCCGTCCTGCGCGCTCCTGCAGCACGCCGACCGCGTCGCCCGCCTTGGCCTGCGCTTTCTGGACCGCAGGGTCGGTCGGGCCCAACGCCCAGTCGGCCGTGCTCAGCACCGTCAGCGCCCGCTTGACCTTCGCCTGCACCGCGAGCGGCTGCAGCTGCCAGCCGTCGGCGCTGTGCCGGAGGAGGCCGATGCAGGCCGTCGAGCCCTTGACGAGCGCCGGGGTCAGCGGACCGCACGAGGGCAGCCGCGAGGTGTCGACGGCGATCGTCGCGCCGCCGAGGTCGAAACCGCCCTCGACGGCCCGGTAGCCCTCGAGCACCACCGGCTCGGCGATCGCGACCGGGTGGCGGTCGATCGGCGCGACCGCGGCTCCCCGCGCGCCCGCGAGGTGCAGCCGGGCGGTGACGAACGGGTCGGCGGCCTCGCCGACCGCCACACACCCGTCGTCCCAGAGCAGCTCGCCGCCCGGCAGCATCGGCATGCCGCTGACCTCGACGGACGCCCGGCCCGCGAGCACCCCGAGCAGCACCGGGTGGCGGCGCAGCAACGCCCACACCGCTGGTCCGGTGATCGTCTCGACCTTCGCCGCGGTCACCGCGGCCCGCACGAGCACCGCCTGCCCGCCGTCGGACGGTTCGAGCACGCCGTGCACCTGGACCTGCACCGCCGTCGCGTGCTCGGCGACGTCGACGCCGAGCACCAGCAGGCGGCCCGACACCGGCTCGGGCGTGCCAACCGTGCCCGCCGCGTCGAGCAGCACGGCCCGGCACCAGAGGTCGGCCCAGCGCCGTGTCGGCAGGCGCGCCATGGTGGCCAGCGGGCTGCCGGCGCGCAGCTCACCCGCGAACCCGTCGAGCAGCACCGCGAGCCGGCGCCGACCCGGCGCGGTGAGCAGCGCCTCGATCACCGGCTCCGCGGTCGAGAGCAGCCCGTCGTCGACTCCGCGCCAACCGCTGATGGCGAGCTCGCGCAGCCAGGCCAACGCCGCGCCGGGCCGGCCCGGCGCGGGCGAGAGCTCCGCCGGCCACGACGTCCGGTCGCGGCCGAGCGCGGAATCGAGCGTGCCCAGCAGGGCATCGTGTACCGAGCCGAAGAGCGCCGTCCGGGCGCCGGCGAGCGCAACCAGATCGGCGTCGGACGGCGAGCCCGCGGTGACCGCCGCCGCGGCCGCCGCGACCCGTTCGCCGAGCGGGGACCCGGCGAACGCCGCGGCCAGCGCGGTTACGGCCGCCGCGTGCTCCTCGCCGAGCCGGGCCAGGCCGTCGACCAGCGCGTCGTCGAACCCGGCCGCCAGCTCGGCGGCGTCGTCGATCCCGGCCGGCGCGCCCTGCATCGCCGTGAGCTGCTGCGCGAGCATCAGCCCACCGCCGTTGCGGGGAACCAGGCCAGCTCCGGGACGGGCGCGGTGCTGTCGGGCACCTCGAGGTAGGCGAGGTGGCGCAGGAACCGGCTGAACACGGCAGCAGCCGGGGCGGGCTCGTGGTGCCCGCGCAGGCACGTGATCAGCTCGGCGCCCTCCGGCGCCTCGACCCGCAGGTAGCGGGCCACCCGCTGCGTCCCGTACTGCAGCGTGGCCTCGGCGACGAGCAGCTGCAGGTGCTTGCACGCGTGCTGGGCCGACACGCCGCCGCACGGGCGGTTGTTGTTGGTGCTGCAGGTGAAGGCGTGCGTCCCCGCCGCGAAGGAGGAGACGTAGACCCGTTCGATGTCCGAGCCGCTCGAGACGACGCCTTGCAGGCGGCCGTCGGCGAGCTCGAGGAAAGGGACCTTCGCCAGCTTCCGCGGCCGCACCGGCGGCGCCACCCGCACCAGGCTCGCCCGCTCCCACGCCACCCCATCGGGTGAACCGTCGATCATGGTCGGAAGGTAGCGAACGGCCCCGACAATCCGGCACCAACCGCCGGACCGGGCCGGCGCACGCCCCCTCAGCGCAATCCCGCTATGGCGGCCGGGTCATGTGTGCGTTCCCCACGCGAGGGCAGCAAAGCCACTTTCCGGCCCTCACAGGGCAGGAAAGTGGCTTTCCTGCCCTCCCCCGCAGGACCTGGGGCCCACGATTCGGGGGCGGGTTAGGCGCCGAGGCGCTTGTTGGCGCGCAGGGTCGTGACCGCCGCGACGGTCGCGTAGCCGCGCCACTCCGCCGCCGCGGCGGGGGAGTAGCTGGCGAAGTCGACGGTCCAGCCGCCGTCGTCCTCCTGCTGCGATGCGAGCCGGTCGAGGTCGGCGGCGATCACGTCGGCGCTGAACAGCGCGCGCACCGGGCCGTCGGGCAGCGGCGCGACGTCGAGCGGGCGCAGCGCCTCGTCCGGCTTCCCGCCCGCGACCGGCAGCACCCCGTCGTCGGGGATGTGCTTGCCCAGCTGCGCCACGAGGTCGACGGCCTCCGGGTGCGTCGGGTGCAGTACGTCCAGCAGGTGCAGCGCGAACATCAGCTCGATGGCGTGCGGCGAGTCGTCGAGGGCCCGGATGGCGTCCAGGCAGTACCTGGTCGCCGCCGCCAGCCAGGGGTGCGCCGCCACGGCGGGGTCGTGCCGGGCGAGCCGGTGCGCGTTCGCGACGACCGCCGCCGTGATCTGCAGCGACGACGTCGTGTGGTCGGCGTCCGCCCAGAACGGCGCGCACCCGGCCGGGTCGTCGATCGGCAGTGCGAACGGGCCGCCGCCGTCCGGGAGGGCGACCGTCGCCAGCCAGTCGCACAGCGCCGGCCCCTCCGGGGTGGCCACGCCGGCGTCGGCGAGGGCCTCGAACGCGTGCAGCGCGGCCCCCGGCTGGCTCGACGAGCTGCGCAGGTCGGGTTCGAGTCCCCAGCCGTAGCCGCCGTCGGCATTGCGATAGGCGTTGACCGCGGCGACGACCCCCGCCGCGTCGTCGCCGATGATCAGGTGCGCGTACCGCCTGCGGTCGAGCTGGCGGGCGTGGGTCGCCATGAAGCGCGTCGCTGCGTCCAGATCGATGTCCATGCCGGTCACCTTTCCCGAACGGCGCGCTCAGGTCGTGAACGAATCGGACGTCAGCGCAGCGGTTCGCTCGCGTGGTCGAGGTGGCGCAGGGTCTCCCGCCACGACGCCACGAGGCCCGTCGAGTGGTAGGGCACGCCGATCTCGGCGCAGTAGTCGCGCACGACCACACGTGCCGCACGCAGGTTCGGCGTCGGCATGCTGGGGAAGAGGTGGTGCTCGATCTGGTGGTTGAGCCCGCCCATCGCGACGTGCAGCACCCGGTCGGTGCCCGGCCCGCCGTGCACGTTGCGGGAGGTGACGACCTGCTTGCGCAGGAAGTCGAGCTTCTCCTGCGGCATCTCCATTCCCTTGTGGTTCGGCGCGAAGATCGAGCCGAGGTAGACGCCGAACGCGCACTGGTGCACGAGGAAGAACGCCACCGCCAGCGCCGGCGGCAGCACGAGGAAGAGCGCCGCCAGGTAGCCGACGACATGCGCGGCGATCAGCGCGAGCTCCAGGCCGCGGCGTTCGATCCGGGCCCCGCCGGCGCCGAGGAGCCCTTGCAGGCTGGCGCGGCGCAGGTCGATGCCGGCGAGCGTCAGCAGCGGGAAGAACAGCACCCGTTGGTGGCGCTGGATGAACCGGAACGCGCCGGTGCTGCGGCTGGTCTGCTCCTGCGTGAACGCGAGCGCGCCCGGCTCGACGTCGGGGTCGAGGCCCTCGTGGTTGGGGTTGGCGTGGTGGCGGGTGTGCTTGTCCATCCACCAGCCGTACGACATGCCGATTCCGAGGTTGCCCAGCAGCCGCCCGACCACCGCCGACGGGGCCCGCGTGCGGAACACCTGCCGGTGCGCGACGTCGTGCGCGAGCAGCGCGACCTGCCCGTACAACGCGGCCGCCACGAGCGCAACCAGCAGCTGCCACGGCGAGCTGCCGAGCAGGACGAACGCCGTGACCGTCGCCGCCGCGGCGGCCCCGACCAGCGCGAACCGGCCGACGTAGTAGGCGGGCTTGCGCTCCAGCAGCCCCGCGGCCGCGATGCGGCGCGACAGCACGGAGAAGTCGCTCCCTGCCCGTGTAGCGGTGTCGATCGTCATGCCACGAGCCTCGCCGGACGGCGGCCCGTTGATCAGCCGGTGCGCCCCCGAGCCTGGGTGGGGCAAGCCCCACGGGCGGTGGGGGAGTCACCTCCCGGAACCGCACCCGGGGAGGGCAGGAAAGCCACTTTCCGGCCCTGTGGGGGCAGGAAAGTGGCTTTCCTGCCCACCGGCGGAGCCGGTGGGAGCTACGTGGTGGCCGGCTCGCGGCGGCGGAGCAGCAGCGTCGTCACCCCGGCCACCGGGAGCGCGATCAGCGCGATGAGCGCGCCCGGCACCCCGATCACGTCGGCGAGCCCGCCGACCAGCGCCGCGCCGACGCTCGCGCCGGTCAGGAAGACGAGCGTCGCGATGCCGAGCGCGACCCCGCGCTGCTCGCCGCCGACGGCGGCGCCGACCGAGGAGATCATCGCCGGGTGCCCGACGCCGAACGCGACCGTCACCAGCGCGACGCCGATCGCGAGCAGCACCGGCGAGTCGAACGCCCCACCTGCAGCGGAGACGAGGAGCGCGACGATCGCTGTCGGGCAGGCCAGCGTCAAAGCGCGGTGCGCGCCGAGGCGGTGCAGGAGCCACCTCGCGACCGGCGGGGAGAGGAAGCCGACGACGGCGGCCGGGAGCAGCAGCACCCCCGTCGCGAGCGGCGTCCACCCCCACGACGCGGCCGCGAGCGGCACCCCGAGCAGCAGCGCGAACCAGCTCGCCGGCACCGCGGCCGCCGCGAACGCGCTGCGCAGGACCACCGCGTTGGTGATGACGGCGCGGGGCAGGAAGCCGTCGGGCCGCTTGCGCACCCGCAGCACGACCGCCGGCACCCCCACGACGAGCAGGACGGCGCCCAGCACGGCCGCGACCTGTCCCGCCGACGGCGACTGGATCAGCAGCACGAGCCCGGACGCGGCAACGGCGACCAGCGTCGCGCCGAGCTTGTCGATCCGCTCGCCCGTCCCGCCACCGGGTGCCGCCCGCCAGAGCGGCGGGATCGCGAGCAGCCCGATCACCGGCAGCGCGAGCGCCCACCGCCATCCGCCGAACGCCTCCAGCGCGCCGCCCAGCAGCGGGCCCAGCGCGCTGAGGGTCGCGGAGGTCCCCGCGATGCGGCCGAGCGCGGCGCCTTGCTGGTCGCCGCTCCACCGCGCGCTGATCAGCGCCGTCGCGAGCACGGGCACGGCAGCGGCGCCCGCGCCCTGCACGATCCTCGCGATCATCAGCACCGCGAAGTTCGGTGCGAGCGCCGCGGCGAGCGCACCCAGCGACATCGCCGCGATGCCGAGGCAGAGCGGGAGCCGGATGCCGACCATGTCGGCGATCCGCCCGTGCGTCGGTGTCGCGACCGCGAGCGCCACCGTGTACCCGCTGATGATCCACACGCCCGTCGCGACGGAGATGCCGAGGTCGGCGGTCAGCTCCGGCAGCGCGACGGTCACCGCGGACGTGCTGGTGCCCGCCAAACCGAACAGGAGGCCGAGCAGCACGGCCGAGCGCGTTGGGGATTCCACGGGACTTACAACACCATGCTCGCGGCTTTTGTTGCTTGACGGCACCGAAGTTTCCCCGACGTTCGGACATCCCGCCGGGCCGGGCGTAGCGTGGAATCCGTGCCCCAAGATCTTCCCCGTACCCTCGGCGCGCTGCGCGAGTCCGGCCACGAGCTTCGTGGTGTGAAGGACGAGATCCGCGCCAACCTGATCACCGCGCTCCGCGAGGGGCGCGACCCGTGGCCCGGCATCGTCGGCTTCGGGCAGACCGTGCTCCCGCAGCTGGAGCGCGCCCTCATCGCCGGACACGACGTCGTGCTGCTCGGCGAGCGCGGCCAGGGCAAGACGCGCCTCCTGCGCGCTCTGTCCGGCCTCCTCGACGAGTGGACGCCCGTCATCGACGGCTCCGAACTGGGCGAACACCCCTACGCACCGATCACACCCGCGTCGCGCCGCCGCGCCGCCGAGCTGGGCGACGACCTGCCGGTCGCCTGGCGCCACCGCGACGAGCGCTACACCGAGAAGCTCGCCACCCCCGACACCGCCGTCGCCGACCTCATCGGCGACGTCGACCCGGTCAAGGTCGCGGAGGGCCGCTCGCTCGGCGACCCCGAGACGATCCACTTCGGGCTCGTGCCACGCGCCCACCGCGGGATCGTCGCGATCAACGAGCTGCCCGACCTCGCCGAGCGCATCCAGGTCGCGCTGCTCAACGTGATGGAGGAGCGCGACATCCAGGTGCGCGGCTACACGCTGCGCCTCCCGCTCGACGTCCTGCTGGTCGCCAGCGCCAACCCGGAGGACTACACCAACCGCGGGCGGATCATCACCCCGCTCAAGGACCGGTTCGGCGCCGAGGTCCGCACGCACTACCCGCTCGAGCTGGCCGACGAGATCGCGCTGGTAGAGCAGGAGGCCGAGCTGGTCGCGGCGGTGCCGCGGCACCTGCTGGAGATCGTCGCCCGGTTCACGCGGTCGCTGCGCGAGTCGAGCGCGGTCGACCAGGGCTCCGGCGTCTCGGCCCGGTTCGCCGTCGCCGCGGCCGAGACGGTCGCCGCGGCCGCGCTGCGGCGCGCGGCGATCACGGGCGAGGAGCGCGCCGTGGCCCGCCCGATCGACCTCGAGTCGGTGCCGTCGGTGCTGCGCGGCAAGCTGGAGTTCGCCTCCGGCGAGGAGGGCCGCGAGGAGGAGCACCTGACGCACCTCCTGCGCCGGGCGACGGCCGGCACCGCGCGCGCCAGGCTGCGCGGCATCGACCTGACCCCGCTCGCGGAGGCGGTCGCGCAGACCCCGGTCCGCACCGGCGAGCGGGTGCCGGCGATCGAGGTGGTCGCGGCCCTCCCGGCCGTCGAGGCGCTCACCGAGGTCGCCCGCCGGCTCGGTGCGAGCGGCACCGAGGAGCCCGGCCCGATGGCGAGCGCCGCCGAGCTGGCGCTCGAGCTGCTGTTCCTCACCCGCCGCCTCGCCAAGGACGAGTCGGACGACAACACGGTCAGCTACAGCTGACCCCTGGCAACGCGTGCGTCCTGCATGTGTTGCCAGGAAAGGTTTCCTGACCTTCCCTGCTGGCCCATCGCGCCCGGGGTGCACGCCGGATGGGTGCGGGACGCACACGTTGCCGGGAAAGCCACGTTCCCGGCCCCACACGCCGGGAAAGCCACTTTCCCGGCATCCTCGGCGTCGCGTCCCGGCCCCACCGCTGCCGCACACCCGAGCGCCGCACCCAGCACGGATTCTCATCCCTCTTGGCAGCCCGGAGGGCCATGGCGGACCTTCCTGGCACATCCGCGCCGTGGCTCCCCGCCGCCCCCTCAGGCGCCCGCGGCCTCCGTCGCGAGCGCCTTCTCGATCGTCCGGAGCATCGCGCTGATGGCGGGCTGGCGCGCCATCCGGCCGTCGCTGACCAACTCCCAGGTGCTGAAGACGACCGCCCAGAACATGTGGCGGATCCACTCGGCCTCGAAGGCCGGGTCGAAGCTGCCGTCGGCGAGTCCACGTTCGACGACCTCGGTCATCGGGTCGCCCTGCGCCTCCATCTTCTGCCAGAACGGATGGTCCTCCTGGTCGAGCGAGAGCTCCTGCCAGAGGAACGTCATCAACGGCCCGAGGTCGAAGTAGGCGAGGGCGAGCCTGCGGATCGCGTCCGTCGCCGGGCCCTTGTCGAGCGCGGCTTCCTGCACGGCGGCGCTCCCGCGGGCGATGGCGTTGTCGACGAGCGCCTCGATCAGCTCGGCGCGGTCGGCGAAGTAGCGGTGCAGCGTGCTGCGGGCCACGTTCGCGGCGTCGGCGATCTCCGACATCGACGCGGTGCGCCGCTCCGAGAGCACGGTGACGGCGGCGTCGAGGATGGCGCGCCGGGTGCGCGCCCGCGTCCCTGACTCGGCCTCGATGGACATGCTGCGCACTATAACAGCGCACTGCTGACGAAAAATAAGACAGAGCTGTCCTATTACGGTGCTAGGATGGCCCGCATGGGTAGTGAGGGGTCCCGTTGGCAGAACATCAAAGTCATGTGGTCGTTCGTGCGGCCGCACCGGTGGGTGCTGGCGCTCGGGCTGGTGCTGGGGCTGGTCACGACGGGCGCGACGCTGGTGACGCCGCTGGTCACGAAGCAGCTGCTCGACGGGTTGGCCGTCGCGGCGCCGATCGGGCCGGTCGTCCTGCTGCTGGTCGTGCTGCTCGTGGTCGGCTCGGCCGTCGGCATGGTGCAGTGGATCGTCATGGGCCGGCTGGCCGAGACGATCGTGTTCGACGCGCGCAGCACGATGGTGCGCAGGCTCTTCCGGGTGCGGCTGGGGGAGCTCGGCACGCGACCGGCTGGTGAGCTGGTCACCCGGGTCACGTCCGACACGGTGTTGCTGCGCGAGGCGGCCGGCAACATCGTCCAGCTGGTCAACGGCCTGGTCGGGCTCGTCGGCGCGCTGGCGCTGATGGCGATGCTCGACGTCGTGCTCTTCGCGACGACGATGGGCGCGATCTTGCTGGTCGTCATCGCGTTCGCGCTGCTCATGCCGGGCATCGCGACGGCGAACCAGAGCGCGCAGGACGCCGTCGGCCGGATGGGCGGAGCGCTGGAGGGGGCGCTGCGCGCGATCAAGACGGTCAAGTCGAGCCGCGCCGAGGAGCGGGAGAGCGCCCGGATCATCACCGAGGCCGACGGCTCGCGCCGGGCGAGCTTCCGTGCGGTCCGGATCGAGTCGGTCGCGTGGACCGTCGCTGGCGGCGGCATCCAGCTCGCGATCCTGCTGATCCTCGCGGTCGGGGCGTGGCGGGTCGGTGCCGGCGTGCTGGCCGTCTCCGGCCTGGTCGCGTTCCTGCTCTACGCGTTCCAGCTGATGGGGCCGGTCACGGAGCTCTCGACCACGATGACGTCGCTGCAGTCGGGCGTCGCCGCGGCCGCGCGCATCCGTGAGGTGCAGCGGCTGGAGGTCGAGCGCTCGGCGCCGGCGGTCACCGCCGGCGAGCCGGAGCCGGTGGCGGGGGTCCTGTCGTTCCGCGACGTCACCGCGCGCTACCACGCCGACGGTCCCGCCGCCGTCGACGGGATCCGGCTCGACATCCCCGCTGTCGGGCACACCGCGATCGTCGGGCCGTCCGGTGCGGGCAAGACGACGATGTTCTCGCTGATGCTCGGGTTCCACTCCCCGTCGGAGGGCACCCTGCTGCTCGACGGGACGCCGCTGGCGTCGCGGCCGCTCGCGGAGATCCGCAGGCGGATCGTCTACGTCGAGCAGGACACCCCGCTGGTGGTGGGGACGCTGCGGGAGAACCTCACCTACACCCACCCGGACGCCACCGAGGAGCAGCTCTGGGCCGCGCTCGACGCCGTGCGGCTGGCCGACCGGGCCCGGGAGCTGGAGCGGGGGCTCGACACCCCGCTCGCGAGCGCCCAGATCTCCGGCGGCGAGCGCCAGCGCATCGCACTGGCCAGGGCGCTCGTGTCGGAGCCGGAGATCCTGCTGCTCGACGAGGCCACCGCGCAGCTCGACGGCCTCACCGAGGCCGCCGTGCAGGAGGCGATCCACCGCGTGGCGAGCAGGGGAGCGGTGGTGACGATCGCGCACCGGCTCTCGACGGTGGTCGACGCCGACCGCATCGTCGTGCTGGAGGGCGGCGCGATCCGCGCGATGGGCACCCACGGCGAGCTGCTGGGGCGCGACGAGCTGTACCGCTCGCTCGTCAAGGCGCTCAAGATCGCGACGGGGCCGGAACCCACCCCCGAGCCGGAGCCCGCCATGGTGTGACGACCCCGGCGGGGCATGTACGCGAGGGCAGCAAAGCCACTTTCCGGCCCTCACAGGGCAGGAAAGTGGCTTTCCTGCCCTCCCCCGGGGCCTCGTCCGCTCGGTCCGTGCGGCCGGCCGCGATCCGGGCGTAGCGTGGAATCCGTGCCACGGCGAGATCGACATGTGCAGTACGGTCCCTACGTCGACGGCCCCGACCCGCTCGCCCCTCCGTTCGACCTGCGGGCCGCGATGGACGAGATCGGCCGTGACGTCATGGAGGGCGCTTCCCCGCGTTCGGCGCTGCAGGAGCTGCTGCGCCGGGGGACGGAGAACCGCAGGGGTCTGGACGAGCTGACCAGGCAGGTTTGGGAGCGGCGCAGCCGCCTGCAGCGGGAGAACCGGCTCGACGGCACGCTGCAGGAGGTCCGCGAGCTCCTGCAGCGTGCCCTCGACGCGGAGCGCGAGAGCCTCGCCCGCGACGACGGCGACGACGCCCGCTTCCGCGAGATGCAGCTCGACGCGCTGCCGTCCGACACCGGCGGGGCGGTCCGCGAGCTCGACCAGTACCAGTGGCGCTCCGCCGACGCCCGCGAGGCGTACGAGGAGATCCGCGAGCTGCTCGGGCGCGAGCTGCTCGACCAGCGCTTCCAGGGCATGAAGCAGGCCATGGAGGGTGCGACGCCCGAGGACGTCGAGCGGATCAGGGAGATGCTCGACGACCTGAACGGGCTGCTGGCCGCCCACGCCGCGGGGCAGGACACGCAGCAGCAGTTCGGCGAGTTCATGCAGAAGCACGGCGAGTTCTTCCCGGAGGACCCGCAGAACACCGGGGAGTTGATCGACCTGCTCGCGGCTCGGGCCGCGGCTGCGCAGCGCATGCTCAACTCGATGAGCGCCGAGCAGCGCGCGGAGCTGATGGAGCTCGCGCAGCAGGCGTTCGGCGACCCGCGCCTCGCGCAGTCGCTCGCCCAGCTCGACGCGCAGCTGCAGGGCCTGCGTCCCGGCGAGGACTGGGAGGGGCAAGGCCGCTTCCGCGGCGACAACCCGCTCGGCATGGGCGAGGCGACCCGCGCGATGGAGCAGCTCGGGCAGCTCGACGCGCTGGCCGAGCAGCTGGCGCAGAGCTACCCGGGCGCCCGCATGGAGGACATCGACCTGGACGCGATCGCCGAGCACCTCGGCGAGGAGGCCCGCGTCGACGCCCGCGCGCTCGCCGAGCTCGAACGCGAGCTGCAACGCCAGGGCCTCTTCGAACGGGCCCCCGACGGCTCGTTGCAGCTCTCCCCGAAGGCGCTGCGGCGCCTCGGCGAGTCGGCGCTGCGCGACGTCGTCGACCGGATCGGCGCCCGCCGCGGCGAGCGCGAGACCCATCGCTCCGGCGCGTCCGGCGAGGCGACGGGGGCGACGAGGCCGTGGGCGTTCGGCGACACGGAGGCCTGGAACGTCCCGCGGACCATGCTGAACGCGCAGCTGCGCAGGGCGGGCGGCGACGAGCGGCGGCTCGACGTCACCGACGTGGAGATCGTCGAGACCGAGCAGCGCACCCGCGCCGCCGTGGCGCTGTGCGTCGACACGTCGTGGTCGATGGTGCAGGACGGGCGGTGGGTGCCGATGAAGCGCACCGCGCTCGCGCTGCACCAGCTGATCTCCACGCGGTTCCGGGGCGACGACCTGAAGCTGATCACGTTCGGGCGGCATGCCCGCACGGTCGAGCTGGGCGAGCTGGTCGGCCTGGAGGGGGCGTGGGAGCAGGGCACCAATCTGCACCACGCGCTGCTGCTCGCCGGCCGGCACCTGCGCCGCAACCCCGACGCGCAACCGGTGGTGCTCGTCGTGACCGACGGCGAGCCGACCGCGCACCTGGAGAGCGACGGCAACGCGGTGTTCGACTACCCGCCGAGCCGCGAGACGCTGCAGGCCACGGTGGGCGAGCTCGACCGGATCACCGGGCTGCGGGCCAACTTCACGTTCTTCGTGCTCGGCGACGACCCGCGGCTCGCCGCGTTCGTCGACGGCATCGCGCGTCGCTGCGGTGGGCGGGTCGTCGCGCCGACGCTCGACGGGCTGGGCGCGGAGGTGGTCGCGGACTACCTCCGCACCCGCCGCTAGTGCGGCGGCCACAAACGTCCACCGGGTCGCTCGCGCGCCCAGACGACGCCTCGCGGCGTTGCCGCCCTTGCAAAGACGCCCGGTCTGAGCTGCGGGCGGCGCCTTGCGAGGCGCCGCCTGGATCACGCGATCAACCCGGCAACGTTCGTGGCCACCGCACTAGACCCTGCGGATCCGACCCCACGGCTTGATCACCGAGAGCAGGTAGGTGATCAGCAGCGCGCTGGGCGCCACCAGTGCCGGGTAGATCAGGTCGTCGACGCCGGCCGTGATCTGCTCGGCCGGCACGCCGGCGGCCAGCTGTCGGCCGTGCTCGATGGCCGCGCCGAGGCCGGGCGCCAACGCGATGACGATCAGCGTGGCCAGCACGAGGGTGATCGCCAGCTTCGTGACGACCCACCAGTGCCGCAGGAGCCCGTACTTCGTGCCCAGCCCCATCACGATGCCGCTGACCAGCGTCGCGAGCGCGGCCACGAGCAGCGGCCACAGCAGGAACAGGCCGAGCGCCTGGTAGCCGAGCCCGGCGACGACGGGGTCGGGCGCGAGCCGCCCGGTGAAGACGAGCACGCCGACCATCAAATCGATGCCCAGCCACGCGCCCGCCGAGACGATGTGCACGATCAGCATCACCTTGCGGGTCAGCGGTCGCATGCGCCACCCGACGGACGCGGCGGGCACGCGGGCGGGTGCCGGTCGTGTTGCTGTCATGCGGGAAATGGTGTCGCCGCGGGCGTACCCGGCACGTCGTACTGCGGTCGACACCGCGCCTACTCCCAGCGTGGTACGCGTCGACAACGACGTTCTGGTCGTTTGTTAGCGCTAACAACAGCCAAAACGTCGTTGTCGACGGTCAACCCGTCAGCGTGGACGGCTCCTGGGTCGCGACGCGGACGCCGGCCCGGTAGACGTCACGGACGCGCAGGTCGGGATCGAGCACCACGAGGTCGGCCCGCCGGCCGGTGGCGATGGCGCCGACGTCTGCGAGCCCGAGCGCGCGCGCCGGTGCCGTGGCCGTCATGGCGACGGCACGTACCAGTGCGGCCTCGCGCGGCAGTCCGGAGTGCCGCACGACGTTGCCGAACAGCTCGTCGGTGGTCGCCGTGCTGCCTGCGATGGTCCCGGTGTCGAGCCGCGCGAGCCGGTCGACGACGGCCACCTTCAGCGCGCCCAGCCGGTACTCGCCGTCGGGCATCCCGGCCGCGGCCATCGCGTCGGTGACGGCCGCGACCCGGCCCTGCCCGGCGCTCGCGACCACGTGCGACCAGAGCGCCGGATGGACGTGCACCCCGTCGGTCACCAGCTCGACGGTCACGCGCTCGTCCTCCATCAGCGCGATCGCCGGGCCGGGCTCCCGGTGGTGCACCGGCGCCATCGCGTTGAACAGATGCGTCCCGACGCGCGCCCCGGCCGCGATGGCCTCGCGGGTGAGCGCGTAGCTGGCGTCGGTGTGGCCGAGCGCGGCGACGGCCCCGGCGGCCGCGATGCGCCGCACCGCGTCGAGCCCGCCGTCGCGCTCGGGGGCGAGCGTGATCATCGCGATCCGGCCCGTCCGCAGCAGGGCGTCCAGCTCGGCCGGGTCCGGGTCGCGCAGCTGGAGGGGATCGTGCGCGCCGCAGCGCGCCGCCGCCAGCCACGGGCCCTCCAGGTGCACCCCGACCAGCTCCCCGTCGGCGACGAGATCGCCGAGCGCGTCGACGTCGCGGCGCAGGTCGGCGGGGGAGGCCGCAACGAGGCTGCCGACCATCGTGGTCGTGCCGTGCGCGCGGTGGAACCGCACCGCGCGCATCGCCTCCTCCTGGTCGCCGCCGGTGAACGCGGCCCCGGCGCCACCGTGGACGTGCTGGTCGACGAACCCCGGCACGAGCACGGCGTCGCCCAGGTCATGATCAGACATCCGCGGCGGGGTGCCGAGCGCCGCGCCGACGATCCGGTCGCCCTCGACGTCGACCCAGCCGGGGCCGACGCCGATCTCGTCGGGGCCGGCACCGATCACGACCGTGGCGGCCGTGAAGAGTGCCATCAGAGGGTCTCCGTGACCTTGCGCAGGCCGCGAGGCGCGTCCGGGTCGCCGCCGCGGTCGACGGCGACGTGCCGCGCGAGCATCTGGAACGGGATGATCTCCAGCAGCGGGGAGAGCTGCTCGGGCGTGCCAGAGGGCAGCGTGAACCCGACCGCCGCACCGGCGACGGCGTCGGGCCGCCCGACGCAGCACACGTCGGCGCTGCGCTCGGCGAGCCCGGCGAGCACCGGCTCCATCGCGGTGCCGCCGATGCCCTCCGCGACCACCGCGAACACCGGGACCTGCGGCTCCACCAGCGCGAGCGGGCCGTGCATGAGGTCGGCGCCGGAGAACGCCTGCGCAGAGACGTACGCGGTCTCCATGAGCTTCAGCGCCGCCTCGCGCGCCGTCGGGTACGAGTAGCCCCGCCCGGTCGTGAGCATCCGCTGCGCGAACCGGTAGCGGCCGGCGAGCGCGGCGACCTCGTGGTCGCGCGCCAGCAGCGAATCGCCCAGGTCGGGCAGCGCTGCGGCCATGCCGCCGTTGCCGCCGCGCACCCGGTCCCACAGCAGGTGCAGCGCGAGCAGCTGCGACGTGTACGACTTGGTCGCCGCGACCGCGCGCTCGGGCCCGGCCAGCACGTCGACGTGTACGTGCGCCGCGGCCGCGAGCGGGGAGCCGGGGTTGTTGGTGACGGCCACGGTCAGCGCCCCGCCGGCCCTGGCGACGTCGAGCGACCGGACCAGGTCCGGTGAGCCGCCCGACTGGCTCACGCCGATCATCAGCACGTCCCGCAGGTCGGGACGGGCGTCGTAGGCGGTCATGGTCGAAGGCGAGACGAGCCCGGCGGCCAGCCCGTGCTCGATCTCCACGAGGTACTTCGCGTAAAGCGCGGCGTGATCGCTCGTGCCGCGCGCGGCGAACAGCACCATCCGCGGCGCGCGCTCCCTGATCAGCGCCGCGGCGGCCTCGAGGCCCGCGGCCGCACCGTCGGTGAGCAGGCGCCGCCACGCGGCCGGCTGCTCGGCGATCTCGGCCGCCATCAGGCTGCCCGGCGGGAGCGACTGGTCGGCGGGACGGTCCGTGGTGCTGATCATGCGCGCTCCCAAGCGGGGTCGGGCTGGGCCGGCGCCATTGCCGTCTCCAGTTGGGACGTTTCGAGTTGCTGGGCGAGACGCACGGCGCCGAACACCGGTGCCGTGTCGAGCAGGCGGATCTCGGTCGTGGGCAGCCGGTCGCGCACGCGCTGCGCGAGCGCGGGCTGGTGCAGGACGAACCCGCCGCCGAGCACGAGGGGCCCCGGGATCGCCAGCCGGGTCAGCACGGTCGAGGCGAGCGCGACGAGCGCGTCGGCCGCCGTGTCGAGCACCGCGCCCGCGGCCGGGTCGCCGCGCTCGGCCAGCGCCGCGACGACACCGGCGTGCCGCGCCCAGTAGCGCTTGTCGGTGCTGATGCTCGCTCCGCCTGCGCTGCGCTCGGTCCGGGCGTACACGTGGTCGATGAGGCTCTCGGGCCTGGTCAGGCCGCAGGCGTCGAGCATCGCGGACGTGAGGGCGTCGACGGGCTCACCGCGGTTCATCCGGTGCAGGCCGTGCCGGACGGCGTCGAGCGCGACCTGGAACGCGCTGCCCTCGTCGCCGAGGAGGTGGCCCCAGCCGCCCGCGCGCGCGTCCTGCCCATCGGCGGATGCACCCCACGCGACCGAACCGGTCCCGCTGATCACCGCCACGCCGACGTCGAGGCCGGCCGCGGCGAGCACGAGCCGTGCGTCGTGCACGATGCCGACGGCCGCACCGGGGACGCAGGCCGCCACCAGGTCGTGCATGGTCCGCACCGAGTCGTCGGCGTCGGCGCCCGCCGCGCCGGCGCAGACGGCGACCACCCCGTCCGTGCCGACCGCGGAGATCGCCTCGGCGATGCGCCGCCCGGCTTCCCCGACCTCGACGGCGGCGATGTTCGCGCTGCCCGACTCGGCCTCCGCGACGACGACGCCGTCCTCGGCGCGAGCCGCCCGGGTGGTCGAGCCCCCGATGTCGAGACCGATCACCGCCATGCACACCTCCGGACTAGATGTTTGGTCTAAAACTCGCAGAGCGGGGGGTGGCCGTCAAGGGTGGTTCTCGGCCCGTCCCGTGGCGGGCGACACTGTGGACGTGGAGCGGTGCGACCGGTGTGGTGAGCCACACGACAAAACGGACCCGGCGGCGCTCGCCTGGACCCGTGAAATCGCGCCGGACGGGCGTGTGACCTGGCTCTGCGTCACCTGCTCGCGCCGGCATCTGCGCGACATCGAGGCGAAGCTCGCAACCGAGTGGTGGGTCGGTCCGGCGCCCGACGCGTAAGTTGTTCGTCATGCAAACATGGGCATCCGTCGACGTTCCACGCCTCGCCGGCAGCGGCCCCGCGCTGCGCTTGTACGACACGGCGACCGGACGGATCCGCCCCACCGCGCCCGGTCCCGAGGCCACGATGTACGTCTGCGGCATCACGCCCTACGACGCGACCCACCTCGGCCACGCTGCGACCTACCTGGCGTTCGACCTGGTCAACCGGGTGTGGCGGGACCTCGGGCACGAGGTCTTCTACGTGCAGAACGTCACCGACATCGACGACCCGCTGCTGGAGCGCGCCGAGCGCGACCACGACGACTGGGTTGTGCTCGGCATGCGTGAGACGGCGCTCTTCCGCGAGGACATGGAGGCGCTGCGGGTGATCCCGCCACGGCACTACGTCGGCGCCGTCGAGGCGATGGGGGAGATCTCCGAGCTAGTCGGCAAGCTCCTCGCATCCGGCGCCGGGTACCGCGTGGACGACCCGGAGTTCCCCGACGTCTACTTCGACAGCTCGGTGACGGGCCGGTTCGGCTACGAGTCCAACTACGACGAGCAGACGATGATCGAGCTGTCCCGCGAGCGTGGCGGCGACCCCGACCGCCCCGGCAAGCGGCACCCGCTCGACCCGCTGCTCTGGCGGATGGCCCGCGAGGGCGAGCCGTCGTGGGAGTCCGACCTCGGCGCCGGGCGCGCCGGGTGGCACGTCGAGTGCGCGGCGATCGCGCTGAACCGGCTCGGCTCGCAGATCGACCTCAACGGCGGCGGCTCCGACCTGATCTTCCCGCACCACGAGTGCGGCGCCGCCCACGCGGAGGCGTTCACCGGGGAGCACCCGTTCGCGCGGCACTACACGCACGCCGGCCTGATCGGTCTCGACGGCGAGAAGATGTCCAAGTCGCGCGGCAACCTCGTGTTCGTCTCGAAGCTGCGCGCGCAGGGCGTCGACCCGAACGCCGTGCGCGCGGCGCTGCTAGCCGGGCACTACCGCACCGACCGCCAGTGGACTCCGGAGCTGCTGGCGCAGGCCGAGGCGCGGCTCGCGCGGTGGCGGCAGGCCGTCGCGCTCGACGCCGGACCCGCCGCGGACGACCTGGTCGCGCGTCTGCGCACGCACCTGGCCGACGACCTCGACACGCCTTCGGCGCTCGCCGCCGTCGACGGCTGGGCGAGCGAGGCGCTCGAACGGCGCGGGACGGATCCCGCGGCGCCCGCCCTCGTCCGGGACGCGGTGGACGCGCTGCTGGGCATCGCGCTCTAGCGCGTTTCGACCCTCGCGAGCGCAGGGTCGGGGTGAGGGCAGGAAAGCCACTTTCCTGCCCTGTGAGGGCCGGAAAGTGGCTTTCCTGCCCTCACGGGCGGGAGTCCCCGGGGTCAGTCCGGTGGCTCCGTCGCGCCCGCGTCCTCCTCGACGTCCTCGTTCCGCGGCTTCGGGTCGCCCTCGGCGTCCTTGCTGTCGGAATCGTCGCCCGGCAGCGGGATGTCGAGGTCGAGGTCGGGGACGCCGGGCGGGCGGGGCGGCTCGGGATCGAGGGCGCGTTCTGTCATGCGGTCGGACTACCCGTTCTGGTTGGGTGGACCACATGGCGCGCAACGTGCTGGGCGGCGAGCTGCAGACCTGCAGCACCGACCCGCTGACCGGCTTCTACCGCAACGGCTGCTGCGACACGGGCGGTGAGGACACCGGCGTGCACACCGTTTGCGCGCAGGTGGACGCGCAGTTCCTCGCCTTCAGCGCGGCGGCGGGCAACGACCTGTCGACGCCGCGGCCGGAGTACGGCTTCGCGGGCCTGCAGCCCGGCGACCGCTGGTGCCTGTGCGCCGACAGGTGGGTCGAGGCGAACGAGGCCGGCGTCGCGCCGCCCGTCGTGCTGGAGGCCACCCACGCGCGGACCTTGGAGTGGGTCGACGTCGCAGAGCTGCGCAAGCACGCCGTGGAGCCGCGGTGATCTCGGTCGAGCTGGCGCTGCGGCTGAAGGCTGCGGGACTGACCTGGACGCCCGCGTCCGGCGACCGGTTCGTGATCGCCAACCGCGGCATGGACACCGAGGTGTTCGTCGTCAGCGAGCTCACCATCGACGTCCACGAGGCGCCGACCGGGCGGCTGATCCGCTTCAACGGCACCACCGAGTGGGCGCTCGACAGCGTCGAGCAGGACGCCGCGGTCTGGCTGCCGCACGAGAGCCAGCTGCGCGAGGCGCTCGGTGAGCGGTTCCGGCTGCTGGAACCCGTGGGCGACGGCCACGCGGTGGTGCTGACCGACGGCTCCCGCCACGTCGACACCGACGCCGAACGCGCCTACGCGAGAGCGGTGCTGGCCGCCCTCGCCTGACGGCCGCCCAAATCTCCCCACCGTTTTGTGCACCTGCGCGCCCCACAGGCGCGCAAGTGCACAAAACGGTGGGGAAGTTCGGGGTCAGTTCCGGTCGCGGGGGAGCGCGACCGGGATGAGGGTGGCCATCAGGGCGGCCGGGATCAGGAAGCCGGCTAACGGGTCGGCGTGGTAGATCGGGGTCACCGCGACCGGGCTGAGCGCGCTGCCGCCGAATCGGACGGCCTGCACCACCGACATCGAGCCGCCCGTGTTGCCGGCGGGGGAGCGCAGCACGAGCGTGTTCACCCCGACCAGCACGAGCTGCGTGGCGACGCCGGCGGTCGTCCAGATCACCGCGATCATCCAGACGTCGGGCGCAAGCCCGGCACCGGCGACGGCGAGCGCGCCGATGACCGTCCCGAGCAGGACGCTGCGCCGCGGCCCGACCGTGTCGATCCGCCCGCCGACCATCCGCGCGGTGAGCAGCCCGGCGACGCCCATCCCGGTCAGCACGAGGCCGCGGGTGCCGGCGCCGACGTCGAACTGCTCCTCCAGCCGCAGCGCGACGAGGAACGCCAACCCGGTCAGGCACCCGGCGCCCAGCGCGGAGACCACCCCGATGCGCAGCACCTCCGGTCGCATCGCCGTGCGCAGCGACGGCCGTCCGCTCGGCGCAGCACCGGCCGGGATGCCGACGACCGCGAGCCCGACCCCGACGAGCGCGACGGCGATGAACGCCGCCCGCCACTCCACCTCGGCGGCGAGCCCGCCGAGCAGCGGCGCGCTGGTCTGCCCCGCGGCCTGCAGCGAGCCGAACCAGCCCAGCGCCCGCCCGAGCCGCTCCGGCCGGGTGGCCGCGGCGAGCGCGGCCAGCAGCAGCGGCGTGGTGAACGCGTTGGCCACACCCTGCACCGCGCGTGCGGCGACGAACAGCGTCAACGTCGGGGCGAGCACGCACGCCACCGACGCGACGACGTACAGCACGTAGCCGGCGATGACCGTGCGCCGCCGCCCCCAGCGTTCCCCGAGCGTCCCGGAGACCAGCTGGACCGCCGCGAACGGCAAGAGGTAGGCGGTGATGCTCAGCGACGCCGTCGCGGGCGTCACCGCGAACGAGACGCCCAGCTCCGGCAGCATCGCGACGGTGATCCCGCCGCCGAACGGGCCGAGGAACGCTCCTGCGTAGACGCCGAGCCGGGCGAAGCGCTCCCGGGTGCCTTCCGTCGTGCTCAGCTGCCTGCGCCGCCCGAGCCACGTCGGCGCAGGTAGCGCTCGAAATCGGCGGCGATCGCGTCGCCGTCGGCCTCCGGCACGTCGGCGTCGGCAGCGTCGATGGCGGCCTGCTCCTCCAGCTGCCGGACGTACTCGCGCACCTCGTCGTCGGCCTCGGCCATCTCCGAGACGGTGCGCTCCCACTCCTCGGCCTGCTCGGGCAGCCCGCCGAGCGGCACCTCGACGTCGAGGACCTCCTCGATGCGGTGCAGCAGCGCGACGGCGGCCTTGGGCACGCGCGCCTGCGAGACGTAATGCGGCACCGACGCCCAGAACGACACGGCCGGGATGCCCGCCGCGACGCACTCGTTCTGGAAGACCCCGACGATCCCGGTGGCGCCTTCGTACGTCGAGAGCTCCACGCGCAGCTCGCTCGCCGATTCCTTGTCGTAGGCGATCCCGCTGACCGGTGTGGGCCGCGTGTGCGGGGTGTCGGTCAGCAGCGCGCCCAAAGAGATGACCTTGGTCACGCCCAGCCGCTCGATGTGGCCGAGCAGCTCTCGGCAGAAGCTGCGCCAGCGCAGGTTGGGCTCGATCCCGTTGACGAGCACGACGTGGCGCTCGGTGCCGGGGAGGGTCGCCACCGACAGCCGGGTGGTCTGCCACTCGATCCGGCGGGTCACGCCGTCGGAGAGGCGCACGTGCGGGCGCGTGACCTGGAAGTCGTAGTACTCCTCGGGGTCGATCGACGCGAGCGGCGTGGCGTCCCAGCTCAGCTCGAGGTGCTCCAGCGCGGTGCTGGCGGCCTCGCCCGCGTCGTTCCACCCCTCGAAGGCGGCGATCATCACCGGGTCGACGAGGCGGGGTGAAGGGTGCTCCGCTCCGGGGTCCGGCGTGCGATCGGTCATCGGACCAGACTACGGCCCGCGGCACCGCGGAGTGCGACGGCACGGCGGGCGAGGCCGATGCACGACTACCGTGTGGGGTCGGGATCCCGCCCGCAGCCGACCGGAAAAGGACACTATGCAGCCGCATGCGTTCGACACCACGTTCATGGACACTCTCGCCGAACGGGTCGTCATAGCCGACGGTGCTATGGGCACCATGTTGCAAGCCGCCGACCTGGGCCTCGACGACTTCGCCGGCCTCGAAGGCTGCAACGAGATCCTCAACGACACCCGCCCCGACGTCGTGCGCCACATCCACCGCGCCTACTTCGAGGCCGGCGCCGACGCCGTCGAGACCAACACGTTCGGGGCGAACCTGCCCAACCTCGCCGACTACGACATCGCCGACCGGATCGAGGAGCTCGCGTTCAAGGGCGCGCAGCTGGCGCGCGAGGTCGCCGACGAGATGGCGACGAGCGACCGGCCGCGCTACGTGCTCGGCTCGGTCGGGCCCGGCACGAAGCTGCCGACGCTGGGCCACGCGAGCTTCGCCTCGCTGCGCGACGCCTACCAGGAGTGCGGGCGCGGGCTGCTCGCCGGCGGCGCCGACGCGATCATCATCGAGACCTGCCAGGACCTGCTCCAGGTCAAGGCCGCCGTGCTGGGCGTCAAGCGGGCGATGGTCGAGGAGGGTCGGCGCATCCCGGTCATCACGCAGGTCGCGATGGAGACGACGGGCACGATGCTGCTCGGTTCCGAGATCGGCGCCGCGCTGACCGCGCTGGAACCGCTCGGCATCGACCTGATCGGCCTCAACTGCTCGACCGGCCCCGCCGAGATGAGCGAGCACCTGCGCACGCTGTCCAAGCACTCGCGCATCCCGCTCTCGGTGATGCCGAACGCCGGGCTGCCCGTGCTCGGGCCGAACGGCGCGGAGTACCCGCTCGACCCCGACGGGCTCGCCGAGGCGCTCAAGGTGTTCGTCCGCGACTACGGCATGTCGCTCATCGGCGGCTGCTGCGGCAGCACGCCCGCGCACATCACGGCGATCACCGAGGCGGTGCGCGACCTCCCGCCGCGCACTCGGACGCCACGCCCCGAGCCGGGCCTGTCCTCGCTGTACGCGTCGGTGCCGTTCCGGCAGGACACGTCGGTGCTGATGATCGGTGAGCGGACCAACGCCAACGGCTCGAAGAAGTTCCGCGACGCGATGCTCGAGCAGGACTGGGAGGCGTGCGTCGGGATCGCGCGCGACCAGACCCGCGAGGGCGCGCACCTGATCGACCTGTGCGTCGACTACGTCGGGCGCGACGGCGTCGCCGACATGGCCGAGCTGGCCGGGCGCCTCGCGACGGCCTCGACGCTGCCGGTGATGCTCGACTCCACCGAGCCCGCGGTGATCAAGGCGGGGCTGGAGCGCCTCGGCGGCCGCTCGATCATCAACTCCGTCAACTACGAGGACGGCGACGGGCCCGGCTCGCGCTTCCAGGTGGCGATGGAGCTGGTCCGCGAGCACGGCGCGGCCGTCGTCGCGCTCTGCATCGACGAGGAGGGCCAGGCCCGCACCGCCGAGTGGAAGGTGCGGGTGGCCGACCGGCTCATCCGCGACCTCACCACCAACCACGGCATGCACATCGAGGACATCGTCGTCGACACCCTGACATTCCCGATCACCACCGGGCAGGAGGAGGTGCGTCGCGACGCGATCGAGACGATCGAGGCGATCCGCGAGCTGAAGCGCCGCTTCCCCGACGTGCAGACCACGCTCGGCGTCTCCAACATCTCGTTCGGCCTCAACGCCGCCGCGCGGCAGGTGCTGAACTCGGTGTTCCTGCACGAGTGCGTGAACGCGGGGCTCGACACCGCGATCGTGAGCGCCGCGAAGATCCTCCCGATGTCGAAGATCCCCGACGAGCAGCGCTCGGTCGCGCTCGACCTGGTCTACGACCGCCGCCGCGAGGGCTACGACCCGCTCAACAAGTTCATGGAGCTCTTCGAGGGCGTCTCGGCGTCGTCGGCGCGCGCGACCCGCGCGGAGGAGCTGGCCGGGCTCCCGTTGTTCGAGCGGCTGGAGCGGCGGATCATCGACGGCGAGCGCGAGGGCCTGGGCGCCGACCTCGACGAGGCGTTGGAGTCCCGACCCGCCCTGGAGATCATCAACGACACGCTGCTCTCGGGCATGAAGACCGTCGGCGAGCTCTTCGGCTCCGGCCAGATGCAGCTGCCGTTCGTGCTGGCCAGCGCTGAGGTGATGAAGACCGCGGTGGCGCACCTCGAACCGCATATGGAGAAGGCCGACACCGAGGGCAAGGGCACGATCGTGCTGGCCACGGTGAAGGGCGACGTCCACGACATCGGCAAGAACCTCGTCGACATCATCCTGACCAACAACGGCTACACGGTGGTCAACCTGGGCATCAAGCAGCCCATCTCGACGATCCTCTCGGCGGTGGAGGAGCACAACGCGCACGCCGTCGGGATGTCCGGGCTGCTGGTCAAGTCCACGGTGATCATGAAGGAGAACCTGCAGGAGATGAACGCCCGCGGGGTCGCGCAGCGCGTCCCCGTCCTGCTCGGTGGCGCCGCGCTCACCCGCTCCTACGTCGAGAACGACCTCTCGGAGGTCTACGAGGGCCGGGTCGCGTACGCGCGTGACGCCTTCGAGGGCTTGCGGCTGATGGACGCGACCATGGCGCGCGTCCGCGGCGAGGCACCGGAGGTCGACCCCGAGGAGGAGGCGAAGAAGGCCGAGCGCAAGGCCCGCCACGAACGCTCGCAGCGGGTGGCCGCGAAGCGCAAGGCGGCCGAGGCCGAGGTCGCGGGGCCGATCCCGGACCGTTCGGACGTCACGATCGACAACCCGCTGCCGACGCCGCCGTTCTGGGGCACCCGGGTGGTCAAGGGTGTGGCGCTGGCGGAGTACTCCGGCATGATCGACGAGCGGGCGCTGTTCCTCGGGCAGTGGGGGCTGCGGGGCGCGAAGGGTGGCAGCGGCCCGACCTACGAGGAGCTGCTGGAGACCGAGGGCCGGCCGCGGCTGCGGTACTGGTTGGAGCGCCTCGCGACCGACGGCATCCTCGCGCACGCCGCCGTCGTCTACGGCTACTTCCCCGCGGTGTCGGAGGGCGACGCGCTGGTGGTGCTGGACGACGTGCGGCCCGACGCGCTGGAGCGCTACCGGCTGGAGTTCCCGCGCCAGCGTCGCGACCGGCACTTGTGCCTGGCCGACTTCTGGCGGCCGCGCAAGGTCGCGGTGGAGCGCGGCGAGGTGGACGTGCTGCCGCTGCACCTGGTCACGATGGGGCAGCCGATCGCCGACTACGCGAACGAGCTGTTCGCGAAGGACGCCTACCGCGACTACCTCGAGGTGCACGGGCTCGGTGTGCAGCTGACCGAGGCGCTCGCGGAGTACTGGCACCGGCGGATCCGCGAGGAGCTGACCTGGTCGAGCGGTGCCACCCTCGCGGAGGAGGACCCGGCCGACGTCGAGGAGTTCTTCAAGCTCGGCTACCGCGGTGCTCGCTACTCGCTGGGTTACGGCGCCTGCCCGAACCTGGAGGACCGCACGAAGCTGATCGACCTGCTGCAGCCGGGCCGCATCGGTGTCGAGCTGTCGGAGGAGTTGCAGCTGCACCCCGAGCAGTCCACCGACGCGATGGTGGCCCACCACCCGGAGGCGAAGTACTTCAATGCCGGCTGAGGAACGCTTGTCGGTTCCGAACATCGACGCTGATCTTGATGCGGCACCTCCTGCCGCGGTGCTTTGGGACATGGACGGCACGCTCGTCGACTCGGAGAAGGTCTGGACGGTCTCGCTGCACGAGACGGCCGCGTGGCTGGGTGGTGAGCTGAGCGTCGCGGCGCGCGAGGACATGATCGGTTCGAACATGTCCAGGACGTTGACGATCATGTTCGACGATCTGGGGCTGCCGCACGACCCCGACCGGATGGCGGGCGCCGAGCGCTTCATGAACGAGCGCACGGAGCGGCTCTTCGCGCAGGGGCTGGAGTGGCGGCCGGGTGCGTTGGAGGCGTTGCGGATGGTGCGCGCGGCGGGCTGGCGCAACGCGTTGGTCACCAACACGGAGCGGTTCCTCACCGAGATGGCGCTCGACGGGATCGGGCGCGAGCACTTCGCCGTGACCGTCTGCGGCGACGAGGTGGAGCACCCGAAGCCGGCCGCCGACCCGTACCTGCGGGCGGCCGCGCTGCTCGGCGTCGACGCGGCGGAGTGCTTGGCCGTCGAGGACTCGCCGACGGGGTCGCTCGCGGCGCAGCGGGCCGGCGCCGCCGTGCTCGTCGTGCCGTGCGACATCCCCGTGCCGGCCGGGCCCGGTCGGGTGCTGCGGGAGTCGCTCGTGGGGCTGACCCCCACCGACATCCGGCAGGCCTACCGGCTGGTTACGGGGGAGCGGGCGGCTTGATCCCATGGGAATGATCTTCATGGAGTGATCATTGCCACACCGCCGTCGTGCGAAACGGGTTGGGTTGCCGGTGCTCGGGTGTGGGACCTTTCGTCCCGGCTGGACGGCCTCTCGCGGCGGTTCACGGCGTACTCCAGCCGTGTGCCGTACGCCGCGGGACGCCATCCGGCGCAGCTCAGGCACCGGGCGCAGCAGCAGCGGCACGTCGTTGTGCCGCAGCGTGCACGCCATATGACACTGAGAGATGACGCGAGCGGCGACGCTCGAAGGAAGACACCTTGCTGGTGAGGGAGACGTGCACGTGAAGACTTTCGATCAGCTGTTCGAGGAGCTGACCGAACGCGCCACCACGCGGCCGGAGGGCTCCGGCACCGTCGCGGCGCTCGACGCAGGGGTGCACGCGCAGGGCAAGAAGGTGCTCGAAGAGGCCGGTGAGGTGTGGCTGGCGGCCGAGCACGAGGGCGACGACGCACTCGCCGAGGAGATCTCCCAGCTGCTCTACCGCGTCCAGGTGCTCATGCTGGGTCGCGGCATCACGCTCGACAACGTGTACAAGTACCTCTGAGACACCCGAAAGACCGAGGAGAGAGCTCCCATGCTCCGCATCGCACTTCCCAACAAGGGCACGCTGGCCGACCCGGCCGCGACGATGATGCGGGAGGCGGGCTATCGGCAGCGTTCCGACTCCCGTGACCTGAGCATGCTCGACGAGGAGAACGAGATCGAGTTCTTCTACCTTCGGCCCAAGGACATCGCGACCTACGTCGGTTCCGGCGACCTGCACCTGGGCATCACGGGCGCCGACCTCATGGACGAGTCGGGCAGCCAGGTCAAGCGGGTGATCGAGCTCGGGTTCGGCGCGTCGAAGTTCCGCTTCGCGGCGCCCGCGGCCGGGATCGACGGCCGGGAGTGGAAGCTCGAGGACCTCGAGGGCAAGAAGATCGCGACGTCCTACCCGCGGCTGGTCCGCGCGCACCTCGCGCGCAGCCGCGTGAAGGCCGACATCATCAAGCTCGACGGCGCCGTCGAGATCTCGGTGCAGCTCGGGCTCGCCGACGCCATCGCCGACGTCGTCTCGTCGGGCCGCACGCTGCGCCAGCACAGCCTCGCGCCGTTCGGCGACGCGATCGCCGAGTCGCAGGCCACGCTCATCGAGCGCGAGGAGCGTCCCGACCGGCTCGTCCCGGCCGAGATCAAGGCCGAGATGAAGGTGTTCACCGCGCGGCTGCAGGGTGTGGTCTACGCCCGCCAGTACGTCATGGTCGACTACGACTGCCCCGAGGACGTGCTCGACGAGGCGAAGCGGATCACCCCCGGCATGCAGGCGCCCACCGTCGCGCCGCTGTCGGAGAAGGGCTGGTTCGGCGTCCGGTCGATGGTGCGCAAGCAGACCGCCAACAAGGTCATGGACGACCTCGCCGGGCTCGGCGCCCGCGCCATCCTGATCTCCGAGATCCGCTCCTGCCGCGCCGTCGACGGCTCCTTCGCCTCCTGACGGGGTGTCCCCGGTAGAGCCGGGGGAGGGCAGGAAAGCCACTTTCCGGCCCTCACAGGGCAGGAAAGTGGCTTTCCTGCCCTTGCGTGCGGAACGCACGCATCCTGGCCCTCAGCCGGCGCGGTCGACCGGTGTCTCGTCACCGGTCGGCTCCTGCGGCCATCCCGGGTAGGGCGGTGGGGTGCCTTCCCACGACGGGCAGAACGCCTTGTGGCTGCAGAACTCGCACATGCGGCTCGGGTTGGACCGGAAGTCGCCGGTCTCGCCCGCCGTGCGGATGGCGGCCCAGATCGCCTCGAGCGTGCGCTCGAAGCGGCGCAGCTCCGCCTCCTCCGGCTCGTAGGTGAGCGACTCGGAATCTGCGAGGTAGAGCAGCCGCAGCTGGGCGGGTACGACCCCGCGCAGCTGCAGCATCGCGAGCGCGTAGAACTTCATCTGGAACAGCGCCCTGGTCTCCGCGACCGGCCGCGGCGCGGCCCCGGTCTTGTAATCGACGATCCGCAGCTCGCCGGTGGGCGCGACGTCGACCCGGTCGATGTAGCCGCGCAGCAGCAGGCCCGAGGCCAGCTCCGTCTCGACGAGCAGCTCGCGGGCCTCCGGCTCGAGCCGGCGCGGGTCCTCCAGCGCGAAGTACGTCTCGAGCAGCGAACCCGCCGACTCCAGCCACGCCGGCAGCTCCGGGTCGTCGGCGCCGCTGAACAGCGCCTCGACCAGCTCGGGATCCTGCTCGCACAGCTGCGCCCACGTCGGATCGACCATCGCCTTGGCGGCGGCCGGCACCCGCTCGGCCGCCGGGAGGTCGAACAGCCGCTCCAGCACGGCGTGCACCAGGGTGCCGCGGATCTGGGCGCGGCCCGGCCGTTCGGGCAGCTTGTCGATCGCGCGGAACCGGTAGAGCAGCGGGCACTGCTTGAAGTCGCCGGCCCGCGACGGCGAGAGCGCGGGACGGCGGCGGCGCGGCTCCTCGTCGAGCTCGTCGATCTTCTCCGCCACCCGTGCCTCGTTCACACCTTCGAGCGTAGGGGTGGGCACCGACGGAACCCGGCGCCCCCGTAGGTTCTCGCCATGACACGGACCTTCCGCGTGCTGGCGGCACCCCGGGTGCTCGCCTGCGCGCTGGCCGCCGGGATCGCGCTCGCGCTCGCCGGCTGCGGGGGAGAAGCGCCACCGCAGGCGCCCGCTCCCGCGCCGGCCCCGAGCGCGGCGGCGACCACCGCGGCGGCCCCGACCGGCCCGTCCGCCACCGGTGCCGCCGGCGACCAGGACGTCGTGCGCACGACCGTCACCGAGTACAACGCCTCGCTGCTGGCCAGGGACTTCCCGAAGGCGTGCACGCTCAACGCGCCCGAGACCAACGAGGGCCTGATCAACACACTGAAGGCGCGAGGCGTCCAGGTGACGTCCTGCGTCGAGGCGTTCCAGGCGATCTTCGCCGTGCCCGGCACCCCCGAGACCATCGACGAGATCGCCCGCACGACGAAGATCTCCGCGGTGAGGGTCGAGGGCGACCAGGCGTTCGTGACGTTCACCGCGTCCACCCAAGGGCAGACGAAGACCAACGTCGCCGGCCTGCGCAAGGTCGACGGCCAGTGGCGGATGCTCCCGGTGCAGCAGTGACGGACCAAGCAGTGACGGAACAGGCAGTGGAAGAGCTGGTGGAACAGAAAGACCCCGCAAGCAGCTCGATGCGTGCCCGTGGCGGCCCGTTCCGGGCGGGCGACCGCGTACAGCTGACCGACCCCAAGGGCCGCCATTACACGGTGACCCTGCAGGCGGGCGCCGAGTACCACACCCACCGCGGCGGGCTGCGTCACGACGACCTGATCGGCAAGCCGGAGGGCAGCCTCGTCGTATCCCCGACGGGCACGCCGTACCTCGCGCTGCGCCCGCGGCTGGCCGACTACGTCCTGTCGATGCCGCGCGGGGCGCAGGTGATCTACCCGAAGGACGCCGCGCAGATCCTGATGTGGGGTGACATCTTCCCCGGGGCGCGGGTGCTGGAGGCGGGCGCCGGTTCGGGGGCGCTGACGTGCTCGCTGCTGCAGGCCGTCGGGCCCACCGGGAGCGTCCTGTCCTACGAGGTGCGCGACGACCACGCCGAACACGCCGAGCGCAACGTCCGACTTTTCTACGGCGACACGCCACCCAACTGGACCTTGAAAGTCGCCGATCTCCATACTCACGATCCGGCCGCCGAGCAGGTCGACAGGGTCGTCCTCGATATGCTCGCGCCGTGGGAGCACCTCGCGACGGTGGCTGCCGCGCTCATCCCGGGCGGGATCTTCGTGGGCTACGTCGCGACGACGACACAGCTGTCGCGGCTCGTCGAGGATCTGCGCGAGCAGCAGTGCTGGACCGAGCCGCAAGCATGGGAATGCCTGGTCAGGCCGTGGCACGTGGTCGGTTTGGCGGTGCGGCCGGATCACCGGATGCAGGGCCACACGGCCTTCCTGGTGACCGCGAGACGCCTAGCAGAGGGTGTTGTTCCGCCACGTCCGCAGCGCCGACCGACGAGCCGGTGACGTCGTCCGGCCCAGCACCGCATCGCGTCCGCGTGGTCAACTGTGACGCAGCACCGAACTCGGTGGAGCGTCAAGGTGCCGTCCGGTTGAGTGGTGGATCACCGGTTCGCCGCACGGCCACTGTCGGACCGGCCAGGTACCGTATGGAAACGGAACACGGAGGGAGGTTGCCGTGAACCCCTACGACGGTCCCGGCAGGCGTGAACCAGGTGATCGCGGGGAGCTGACCCCCGCGGAGGCCGCAGCGCAGATCCGCTTCCTCGAGGAAGAGGTTGCCCTTCTCCGCCGCAAGCTCACCGAGTCGCCGCGGCATGCACGTGTACTGGAGCAGCGTCTCGCCGAGTCGGCCAGCCGGCTCGCGCAGCTCTCCGCCCGCAACGAGAAGCTCACCGAGACGCTCAAGGAGGCCCGCGGCCAGCTGGTCGCGCTCCGCGAGGAGGTCGACCGGCTCGCCCAGCCGCCCAGCGGCTACGGCGTGTTCCTGGCGAGCTTCCCCGACGAGACCGTCGACGTCTTCACCTCGGGTCGGCGCATGCGGGTCGCCGTCTCGCCGGCGGTGGAGATCGCGGAGCTCAACAGCGGCCAGACGGTGCGCCTCAACGAGGCGCTCACGGTCGTCGAGGCGGGCGACTACGAGCGGGTCGGCGAGGTCTGCGCCTTGCGAGAGGTGCTCTCCGACCCGTTGGACGGTCTGGCCGGCCGTGCGCTCGTCGTCGGGCACGCCGACGAGGAGCGGGTGGTGTGGCTCGCCGAGCCGCTCATCGCCGGCCCGGAGAAGCCCGACGTCGTGCCGCTCAAGCCGGGCGATTCGCTGCTCGTCGACACCAAGGCCGGTTACGCCTACGAGCGCGTCCCGAAGGCGGAGGTCGAGGACCTCGTGCTGGAGGAGGTGCCCGATGTCGACTACTCCGACATCGGCGGCCTGTTCCGGCAGATCGAGCAGATCCGCGATGCCGTGGAGCTGCCGTTCCTGCACGCCGAGCTGTTCAAGGAGTACGAGCTGCGCCCGCCGAAGGGTGTGCTGCTCTACGGCCCGCCCGGCTGCGGCAAGACGCTCATCGCGAAGGCGGTCGCCAACTCGCTGGCGAAGAAGGTCGCCGCGGTCCGGGGGGACAACCCCGACGAGGGCCGCGCGTTCTTCCTCAACATCAAGGGCCCGGAGCTGCTCAACAAGTTCGTCGGCGAGACCGAGCGGCACATCCGGTTGATCTTCCAGCGGGCCCGGGAGAAGGCCTCGGCCGGCACTCCGGTCATCGTGTTCTTCGACGAGATGGACTCGATCTTCCGCACCCGCGGGTCGGGCGTCTCGTCCGACGTCGAGACCACGATCGTGCCGCAGCTCCTCGCCGAGATCGATGGTGTCGAGGGCCTGGAGAACGTCATCGTCATCGGCGCCTCCAACCGCGAGGACATGATCGACCCGGCGATCCTGCGTCCGGGCCGGCTCGACGTGAAGATCAAGATCGAGCGTCCCGACGCCGAGGCGGCGCAGGACATCTTCTCGAAGTACCTCACGCCGACCCTGCCGATCCACACCGACGACATCGCGGAGTTCGCCGGCAACCGCAGCGCCTGCATCGACGCGATGATCCAGCGGGTCGTCGAGCGGATGTACGACGAGACGGAGGAGAACCGGTTCCTGGAGGTCACCTACGCCAACGGCGACAAGGAGACGCTTTACTTCAAGGACTTCAACTCCGGCGCGATGATCCAGAACATCGTCGACAGGTCGAAGAAGACCGCGATCAAGGCGGTGCTCGAGACGGGCCAGCCGGGCCTGCGCGTGCAGCACCTCCTCGACGCGATCGTCGACGAGTTCGCCGAGAACGAGGACCTGCCCAACACCACCAACCCCGACGACTGGGCGCGCATCTCCGGCAAGAAGGGCGAGCGGATCGTCTACATCCGCACGCTCGTCACCGGCAAGAACGCCGAGCCGGGCCGGGCGATCGACACAGCGTCCAACACGGGCCAGTACCTGTAGCCGGCAGATCCCGGAGCCGCTGTCCTGCGACGTGAGTTGCAGGACAGCGCTGCCGGGCACGCGTGGCCGCGGAGTGCCAGGAAAGCCACTTTTCTGGCACCACCTCTGGTTCGACGTTGCACAGCGTCGACACACGTTGCACATGGCCGGCCATGTGCAACGCACACCCACGGTGTGCAACGTCGACCCCACCCGGTCGCACGGGCTGGCCGGGGTCGCCTCATGGAACCCTGTGGTTGATCAACAGGGCTGCGTGACGACCACGGTTCCATGTGGCGGACGGGCGCACGGTCGGCCACCTGCCCCGGGTGCGTGTGGAGGGCAGGAAAGCCACTTTCCGGCCCTCCGGGGGTGCCACCTTCCTGGGTAGTCCAGGTTGGTCACGGGGGTTGCCAGGAAAGTGGCTTTCCTGGCGCCACAGGACAGGAAAGTGGCTTTCCTGGCACCCCGGCGGGGCCCCTGCGGGCTGGGTGTCACCGGTGGGTCAGGCCTGGTAGAGCCACACCCAGTTGCCGCTGGGGTCGCGGACGGCGGAGCAGCGGGGCATGCCCTCGGGCTCGTGCGGCTCGAACAGCTCCGACCCGCCCGCCTGCACCGCGCGGGCGTGCACGGCGTCGAGGTCGTCGACGAGCAGGCCGAACGTCGAGCTGCCCGGCTGGTCCATGTCGGCGGGATCGTCGATGAAGTGCATCAGGAAGAAGTCGTCGCGGCCGTAGGTGCCGAAGATGAGGCCGTGGTACTCGGTGTCCTCGGCGCGCCGGGTCACCTCGTACCGGCAGCCGAAGGCGTCCTGGTAGAAGCGCGCGGCGCTCGCCGCGTCCTTGACCGCGAGCTTGATCTGCACCGGCCTGCAGCCGACCTGCACGACGCTCTCCACGGAGACTCCCTTCTCGATGTAGCGGGCCACGTTGCCGAGCTGCACGTCCAGCTCGGTGCGCTGGATCTCCAGCCGGTGGCGGTGCCGCTCCAGCACGGCACGCGCGTCGTCCGCGGTGGCGGCGAGCACGTCCACGATGTCGTCGATCGCGAGGCCGAGACAGCGCAGGGACCGGATGAGCCGTGCCGTCGCGACCTGCTCGCGCCGGTAGCGGCGGTACCGCGACACGTCGTCGACGGTGTCCGGGCGCAGCAGGCCCACCTCGTCGTAGTGCCGCAACGTGTGCACCGACAGCCCGGAGATCCGGGCGAAGTGCCCGATGCTCAACTGTGCCTCGTCCACAGGCACACGATGGACCCTCGGGCTACCCGAAGGTCAAGCAGAGGTCGTACGGCGCGCTTGCTCCGACAATGTTAATGCCTCTAACATTGTCGGGGTGAGCGGTGTGGTGGTGCGTAGGACCGCGAGGATCGTGCATCTGTTCCTCGGCGCGGCTCTTGCCGTGGTGATCTATGTCCCGGCCGGTTGGACGGAGGCGTTGCGGTTGGCGTTGGCGACGATCGGGGTCCCGTTGCTGGTCGTGACGGGTGTGACACTGTGGCAGCAGACATGGTTGCGTCGTGTGCTCGGTCGCGTCGAGCTGCTCGCGCTGCTCACCGGTTCGGTGGGGCTCGCGGTGTTGGGGCAGATCCTGGTGCAGCGCACCTTCGCCGGCGTGCGGCATCCGGTCACGCTCGCCGAGGCGAACCTCGGCTTCGACGCCGAGACCGTCCGCGGCCACTACCGAGTGCTCGCTGCGCAGGGCACGCTCGACCGGATGGTCGCCACGGAGCTGGTCGACGTCATCTGGTCGGTCGGACTCGCAGCGAGCCTGACCATGATCGTGTTGACCGCAGCCGCGCTGCTGCGCCACCGGAACCCGGCCGGATCGCGCCGGCTGCGGCGGATGGCGCCGTTGATGGCGCTCGCGCCCGCGTGCGACGTCGTCGAGAACAGCGTCTCGCTGGTGATGCTGTCGGACCCGTTCGGATTCCCCGAGGTCCTCGCGCCACTGCACGCCGGGTTCTCGGTGGCCAAGCTCACGTTCGCCGCCGCGTCGGCCACGCTGGCCCCGGTCTACGCCATCGTCCTCGCTGCGCGAGGGCCGAACCCATGGGGATTGGCCCGATCGGCGAAGAGGGTGAACGATGGCCGCGATGGCGAAGTCCTCGTATCACCACGGAGCGCTTGAGTCAGCGCTGATCGATGCCGCGCTCGTGCTCATCGAGGAGGAAGGCGTCGACGGCTTCAGCTTGGCTGCGGCCTCGCGACGCGCCGGTGTCAGCGTCGCGGCCCCCTACCGGCACTTCGCCAACCGGCGGGAGCTGCTCAACGCCGTGGCCCAACGCGGATTCGCCGAGCTCGGCGAGCGGCTGCGCGCCGTGCGCGCAGATGGTGGCGACGAGGTGGGGCTGCTGCTCGAGCAGGGCCTGGCCTATGTCCGTTTCGCTGTGGAGAAGCCGGCGCTGTTCCGCGTCGTGTTCGACTCCCGCGGGCGGGACCCGCAGAGCACCGTCGGTCCGGCGGCGCTGGCCGTGCTCGGGGAGACGCTGGGTCGGCTCGAAGCCGCGGGCCGGCTCCGGGTCTCGCTGGACACCGCGATGCGGCTGTGCTGGGCGACCGTGCACGGCGTCGCGATGCTCACGATCGACGGGATGCGCACCTTCGCCGAGGAGGACTCCGAGACCCTCCGCCGGCACATCCTGTCGCCGATGCTGGCCGGCGGGGTCGTCCGTCCCTGAGCTCGTCTCGCCGCCGGTGCCGGCAGGTCAGCGCTGGTCGGAAGCAAGCCGGGCGCGCAGGCCGTCGCGGACGGCCGGCCACTCGTCACGCAGGATGCTGAAGACGACCGAGTCGCGGAACGTGCCGTCGGCGCGCCGCACGTGCCGGCGAAGCACCCCCTCGCGCTGCGCGCCGAGCTTGGCGATGGCGGCCTGCGAGCGGAGGTTGAGCGCGTCGGTCTGGATCTTGACGCGACCCATGCCGCAGTCGTCGAACGCGTGGGCGAGCAGCAGGAGCTTCGACTCCGGGTTCACCGCGGTGCCCCACCAGCGTGAGCCGTAGAGGGTCGAGCCGATGTGGGTGCGCTCGTTCGTCACGTCGACGTCCATGAGCGACGACGTCCCGACCACGGTCCCGTCGGACACCAACCGGATGGTGTACGGGATCCGGCCGGGCGCCCGCAGCCGCTCGACGTGGTGCACGAGCGTCTCCTCGACGTCGGCGGGCGGGCCGTGCATGACGTAGCCCTGCTCGTAGACGGCCGGGTCGGCGAACAGCGGGAAGAGCGCCTCGGCGTCGGCGGGGACGAGCGGGTCGAGCCGGACCGTCGAGCCGATCAGCGGCCGTCCGTCGGGTGGGAGAGCGGGCATGGGGATCACCCTAAGCGGGTGTCCGATCCGTTCACGACACGCTCCGCCCGCGGTCCTAGCGTTGCCGGCATGGCTATCGAGGCACGTTTGGACGCGGTAGGGATCATCGTGGCGGACATGGGGAAGGCGCTGGCCTTCTACCGCCTGCTCGGGGCGCCGGTGCCCGCCGGTGCGGAGCACGCGCCGCACGTCGAGGTCGTGTTCCCGAGCGGGATGCGGCTGCTCTTCGACACGGAGGCGGTGGTCCGGTCGTTCCACGCCGGCTGGGAGCCGCCGACGGGTGCGGGCCGGCTGGGGCTGGCGTTCGCGGTCGACTCGCCGGCCGACGTCGACGCGCTGCACGCCGAGGCGACCGCGGACGGCTACCGGAGCGAGCTGGACCCGTTCGACGCGCCCTGGGGCCAGCGCTACGCGACGCTGCTCGATCCCGACGGCAACGGCGTCGACCTGTTCGCGCCCCTGCCCAGCTGAGCACCCAGCTGGCCGGGCGCGACACCGGCGAGCTGCCGCACCTCGCGGGAGAGGTGCGGCTGGTCGGCGTAGCCGGCGCCGGCTGCCACCTCGGCGGCCGGCACGCCGGCCTGCAGGAGCTGCAGCGCGGTGCGGAAGCGCAGCACCCTGCGCAGCACGGCGGGTCCGTAGCCGAACGCCGCCAGGCAGCGGCGGTGCAGGGAGCGGGTGGTCCAGCCGAGGTCGTCGGCGATGCCCGCGGCCGAGCGGCCGGCGGCCGTGCCGGCGAGCACGATCTTCAGCGCGGGTTCGGGGAACGACCCCGGCAGCGCCCGCGTGAGCGCGGCCAGCGCCCCGAGCGGCTCTGCGCCGCCCTCGATGCGTGCGACGACCTCCGCCGCGAGCCGCGGGTGCAGCTCGGCGAGCGGGGCCCGCGCGTTGCGCAGCTCGGCGGCCGGGACGCCCAGCAGCGCCGGCAGCCGCCCCGGCGCGAACCGCAGCCCGGCGCTGCGCACGCCCGGCTCGCGAAGGACCGGGTGCGGCGCGGTGTCGGGCCCCGCGACCAGCAGGTCGCGCCCGTTCCACACGAGATCCATGCAGGCGTCGGGAAGGACGTCCTTCACCACGGGTGATGCCGCCGCGGCGACCTCCGCCCGCCAACCGCACTCGACCAGCCCGCGCAACGGCGCCGGCGGTGGGAGCTCGCGGTAGGACATGCGTCGACCGTAACGCCGGGTACCGACAGCCCGCTGGGCCCGGACGTCAGGAAAGTCCGCCATGACCCTCCGGGCCGCCACGAGGGATGTGAATCCGTGCTGGGCGCGGCCCGGCCCGCCGGGCGGTCGGGAGTGCCTTGCGCACGCATCCGCGGGGACGTGCTGGGGTTGGGGTGTGTGCGTTGCGCACGCGAGGGCAGGAAAGCCACTTTCAGGCCCTGTGAGGGCAGGAAAGTGGCTTTCCTGCCCTCCACCTGCATCCCGGGGCAGGTGGCCGACCGCTCGTCGTGGGACCGGGTGGGGTCGACGTTGCATACCGTGGGTGTGCGTTGCACATGGCCGGCCATGAGCAAGGTGTGTCGACGGTGTGCAACGTCGACCCAGGGCTAGCGGCGATTCACCTGACAGCCACTTTCATGCAACGTGGTTGCATGAAAGTGGCTTTCCTGACCCCACGCCGGAGGCGTGGGGAGGGGCGCTCAGGACTGGCGCAGCACGCCTTCGATCTCCAGGTTGATCTGGATCTTCTCACCGACCACCACACCGCCGCCGTCGAGCGGCATCGCGATGTCGACGCCGTAGTCGTTGCGGTTGATCGAGGTCGCGGCGGAGAAGCCGGCGCGGGTGCCGCCGTAGGCGTCCGGGCCGAAGCCGTTGACCTCGAGCTCCAGCGAGACGGGGCGGGTGACGCCCTTGATGGTCAGGTCGCCGTCGAGGAAGAGGTCGCCGCCGTCCTCGCGGACGGCCGAGGAGCGGAACGTCCACGTCGGGTGCGTCTCGACCTCGAAGAAGTCGGCCGAGCGGATGTGGTTGTCGCGCTGGTCGTTGCCGGTGGTGATCGAGGTGGCGTCGATCTCGGCGCTGACCTCGGATCCGGTGATGTCCTCGCCGGTGACGATCGAGCCGGTGAACGTGGCGAACCGGCCGCGTACCTTGCTGACCATCATGTGGCGCACCGTGAAGGAGACGTCGGAGTGCACCGGGTCGATGTCCCAGGTACCTGCAACGTATCCGGGGATCTTGGTCGCCGTGGTCATGTGAGCCTCCGTGAGGGGGAGTTATTTGAACTCTCAGTTGTTGAGAGTGACGCTACCTCAAACGTGTTGAGGGCTCAACTATTCCTAGGGGCACGTCCATGACCCGATGGCTCGACGATGACGAGCAACACACGTGGCGCGGCTTCCTCGCCGTGAACCGGATGCTGTTCGAGCGGCTGGAGCGCCAGCTGCAGACCGGCGCCGGTATGCCGCACGCCTACTACGAGATCCTCGTTCGCCTCTCCGAGACGCCCGGCCGGACGCTGCGGATGAGCGAGCTGGCGACCAACGCGCACTCCTCGCGCAGCAGGTTGAGCCACGCCGTGGCCCGCCTGGAGGAGATGGGCTGGGTGCGCCGCAAGCCGTGCGCGTCCGATCGGCGCGGCGCGCTGGCCGAGCTCACAGACGAGGGGATGGCCGCGCTGGTCGCGGCCGCGCCCGGGCACGTCGAGGAGGTGCGCGCGCAGCTGTTCGACGCGCTGAGCGCAGAGCAGGTGGCGGCGCTGGGGGAGATCTACGACACAGTGCTGGCTCATATGGCGCTGTCCCATATGGCGCCCTCTCGCACAGCTGGGCCCCACATGACGCCGGCGGAGACCAACGCCGGAGCCTGATCGCCGCAGTCATGATCGCCTTACTGCGGACACCGCACGGTCACCTCGCCGTCACCCCGGCCGGGTGGGATGCGCCCATGCACGCACGCGCCAGGCTCGCGGCCGCCGCCGCACTCGGGCTCATCCTGCTGACCGCCCAGCCCGCGGCCGCGGGCGAGCACCACATCACCGTGGGCTTCCTGGGCGAGCACCGCATCCCGCCGGGGACGACGTTCAACGGCACGACCGTCGGCGGCTTCTCCGGCCTCGACCGCGACGGCGACACCTGGTTCGTCGTGAGCGACGACCGCTCCGCGCTGCAGCCGGCCCGCTTCTACACCGCGGCGCTGCGCTTCGACGGCCCCGCCGGGCACCTGAGCGGGGTGGAGCTGACCGGCACGCACCCGTTCCGGCGCGCCGACGGCTCCACGTACCCGGCGCTGAAGGGCGGCGACGGCACGACGCCCGACCCCGAGGACATCCGCGTCGACCCGCAGACCCACGAGCTCGCCTGGAGCCAGGAGGGCGAGCGGATCGTCCCGACCGACGGCACGCCCCCGACCCTGATCGACCCGGGCGTGCGGTTCGCGACGCGCGACGGCGCGTTCGTCCGCGACCTGCCGCTCGCCCCCGAGCAGAAGCCGAGCGCGCAGGAGCACGGCATCCGGCAGAATCTCGGGCCCGAGGGCCTCACGTTCGCCGAGGGCGGCGACCTCGTCGTGACGGCCGTTGAGGGTCCGTTGCTGCAGGACGGCCCGGTGCCGACGCGCACCGCCGGCGCGCTCTCGCGGATCGTCTTGCAGTCGCGGGCCGGGGACGTCCGGGCGCAGTACGTCTACCAGCAGGAACCGCTGTTCGCCGACCCCGTGCCCGCCGACAAGCTCGCCAGCACCGGGGTCACCGCGATCCTCGCGATCGACGCGGACGACCCGTCGCGGTTCCTGGTGCTGGAGCGCTCGTTCGTCACGGGTGTCGGCAACAAGGTGCGCCTCTACGAGATCGACACCTTCGGCGCTACCGACGTGAGCGCGACCGGGACGCTCGAGGGAGCGAAGCCGGTGCGCAAGCACCTCGTCGCCGACATCGGCGACCTGCCCGTCGCGTCCGTCGACAACATCGAGGGGATGGCCTGGGGCCCGGACCGGCCCGACGGCACGCAGACGCTCGTGCTGGTCAGCGACGACAACTTCAGCGAGACGCAGGTCACCCAGTTCATCGCGCTCGACGTGCGCTGAACCAGCGCTCGATCCCGGCCCTTCCGTCGGGGACGAACGGGTGACCCTCCGGGTCGTCGAGCCATCCGCGCAGGTCGTCGAGCGTCACCCAGCCGCCCCACGCGATCTCCTCCGGCTGGTGGCGCACCGGCCCGTCCCAGCGGGCCTCGTAGGTGAACATGTGGCAGCGCACGCCGTCGCCCTCGAACGCGAAGCGCTCGATCGGGGTGAGCGGCACCTCGACGCCCAGCTCCTCGGACAGCTCGCGGACCGCCGCGGTGTCGGGTGGCTCGCCGGGGCCGATGACCCCACCCGCCCAGCAGTCGTACCGGCTCGGCCAGATCAGCTTGCCCGGCGTGCGCCGGTGGACGTAGACGCGCTCGCCGTCGCCGCTGCGCAGCAGGACACCGGTGGCGCCGTGCCAGATGCCCTCGCGGTAGACGACCCCGCGCGGCGCCACACCGGTCACCGCACCGGCGGCGTCGAACACGGCAACCGGCTCGTCCCCCGGCCTGGCAGGAAGCTGCACGGCCCCCATCCTGCCCCTCCGCCGGGGACACGCGGATAGGCTCGTGCCATGAGCGTGCAGGAGACCCGGCCATGACCACTCGACGGATCATGGGCACCGAGGTCGAGTACGGCATCTCGGTGCCGGGCGATTCCACGGCGAACCCGGTGATCACCTCCACCCAGGTGGTGCTCGCCTACGCCGCTGCGGCGGAGATCCCCCGCTCGCGCCGCGCCCGCTGGGACTACGAGGTGGAGTCGCCGCTGCGCGACGCCCGGGGCTTCGACCTGTCCGCGCCCACGCTGCACGCCCCGAACGACTCCGAGCTCGACGACCTCGGCGCCGCCAACGTGATCCTCACCAACGGCGCCCGGCTCTACGTCGACCACGCCCACCCGGAGTTCGCGACGCCGGAGGTCACCACCCCGCGCAGCCTCGTGATCTGGGACAAGGCGGGGGAGCGGGTGATGGAGGAGGCGGCGATGCGCTCGGCGAGCGTGCCCGGCGCCCCACGCATCCAGCTCTACAAGAACAACGTCGACGGCAAGGGTGCCAGCTACGGCAGCCACGAGAACTACCTGATGGCGCGCTCGACGACGTTCCCGTCGATCGTCGCGGGCCTCACGCCGTTCTTCACCACGCGCCAGGTCGTCTGCGGCGCCGGCCGGGTCGGGATCGGCGCGTCCGGCGACGAGTCGGGCTACCAGCTCTCGCAGCGCGCCGACTACATCGAGGTCGAGGTCGGGCTGGAGACGACGCTCAAGCGCGGCATCATCAACACCCGCGACGAGCCGCACGCCGACGCCGACAAGTACCGCAGGCTGCACGTCATCATCGGCGACGCCAACATGAGCGAGTACTCCACCTTCCTCAAGGTGGGCACCACCGCGCTGGTGCTGGACATGATCGAGAAGGGCGTGCGGTTCGACGAGCTGCGCCTCGCCGAGCCCGTCCGCTCGGTGCACCGGATCAGCCACGACCCGACCCTGAAGCTCACGATCGACCTCGCCGACGGGCGCCGCATGACCGCCCTCGACGTCCAGCAGGCCTACTTCGAGAAGGCGCGCAAGCACGTCGAGAACACGATGGGCGCCGACGTCGACGACGACACCGCTGAGGTCCTGCAGGTCTGGGGCGACGTGCTCGACGCGCTCGCCCGCGACCCGATGGAGACCGCCGACCGGCTCGACTGGACGGCGAAGCTGCGGCTGCTGGAGGGCTACCGCGAGCGCGACGGGCTGGCGTGGAACTCGGGCCGGCTCGCGCTGGTCGACCTGCAGTACACCGACGTCCGCATGGCGAAGGGCCTCTACAACCGGCTCGTGGCGCGCGGCTCGATGAAGCGGATGGTCGACGAGGACGACGTGGTCGCCGCGATGCGCACGCCCCCGGAGGACACCCGTGCCTACTTCCGCGGCCGCTGCCTCGAGCGCTACCCCGCGGAGGTCGCGGCGGCGTCGTGGGACTCGGTGATCTTCGACATAGGCCGCGAGTCGCTCGTCCGCATCCCCACGCTCGAGCCGCTGCGCGGCACCCGCCGCCACGTCGGCGAACTGATCGACAACTCCCGCACGGCGGAGGAGCTCGTGGAGGCGCTCACCCGCGGGTGACGGGGCGTGGGCGCAGGACGCGCCCATTGTCACGGCGTTGGCGGCGGGCGTGTCGCCGATCAGCTGGGTACTGTTCAAGTACCGGACCCCGGTACGTCGTGCGCAGGCCGCGCGGTGGCCGGGGCCAGGCGCGAGGAGGGAACCATGTCGCAGGAGCAGACGAAGCGCCAGGGCGGCGGTGGCGGCGACGACGACGAGGGCGCCGACGCCGCGGCAGCCGGCCAGGAGCGTCGTGAGAAGCTCGGCGAGGACGTCGACACGATCCTCGACGAGATCGACGACGTGCTCGAGGAGAACGCCGAGGACTTCGTCAGGGCGTACGTCCAAAAGGGCGGCGAGTAGTCGCCCGGTCATCGCTCAGCAGTCGCCGAGCACCGGCCCTCGGGCCGGCCAGCAGTACGAGCACCACGGCACCTGCACCACCGCACCCGCACGAGGAGAGGCACGCACCGGACCATGGCGTTCCCGGATCCCCGGCAGTCGCCGGTCATACCCTCCGGGCTCGGCGCGTACCTCGCGCCCGGCCCTTCTTCGTTCATCGACTTCGTCGCCACGAACGCGCCGCACCTGCTGCCGGGCCGCGTCCCGGAGGGGCTCGCGGCCGGCATCGCGTCCGGGGCCGGCGGCCTGGTCCCGCGGCCGGACATCCCGCACGGCACCACCATCGTCGCGCTGACGTTCGACAAGGGCGTGCTCATCGCCGGCGACCGCCGGGCGACGGCGGGCAACACGATCGCGCAGCGCGACATGGACAAGGTGTTCGTCACCGACTCGCACTCCGCGGTCGGGATCGCCGGCTCCGCCGGTGTCGCGCTGCAGATGATCCGCCTGTTCACCGTCGACCTCGAGCACTACGAGAAGACCGAGGGCGTGCCGCTCTCGCTCGACGGCAAGGCCAACAAGCTCGCGGGCATGGTGCAGCAGAACCTCGCCGCCGCCCTGCAGGGCTTCGTCGTGGTGCCGCTCTTCGTCGGCTACGACCTCGCGCGGCCCCCCGCCGAGGCCGGTCGCATCGTCACCTACGACCCCACCGGCGGTCGGTTCGACGAGCTGCTGGGCTACCACTCGGTCGGCTCCGGCTCGGTCTACGCGAAGTCGGCGCTGAAGAAGCGCCACGACCCCGGCGCCGACGCCGCGGGCGCGATCCGCGCCGCCGTCGAGGCGCTCTACGACGCCGCCGACGACGACACCGCCACGGGCGGCCCCGACCTGACCCGCAGGATCTTCCCCACGGTCGTCACCATCACCGGTGACGAGGGCGCGGTGCGCCGCCCCGAGCCGGAGATCGAGGCCGTGGTCCGTGACGTCGTGGCCGGCCGCACCGAGAACCCGGGGGGCTGACCCATGACGATGCCGTTCTACTCCTCCGTCGACCAGCTCCTGCGCGACCGTTCCGAGCTGGCCCGCAAGGGCATCGCCCGCGGCCGCAGCGTCGTGGTGCTGACCTACACCGGCGGCGTGCTGTTCGTCGCGGAGAACCGCTCCAGCGCCCTGCACAAGGTCTCCGAGATCTACGACCGCATCGGGTTCGCCGCGGTCGGGCGCTACAACGAGTTCGACAACCTCCGCACCGGCGGCATCCGCATGGCCGACGTCCGCGGCTACGCCTACGACCGCCGCGACGTCACCGGGCGGATGCTCGCGAACGCCTACGCGCAGGCGCTGGGCACCGCGTTCGTCGAGCAGCAGAAGCCCTACGAGGTGGAGCTGTGCGTGGCCGAGGTCGGTGTCACCGCCGATGACGACCAGCTCTACCGGATCACCTACGACGGCTCCATCACCGACGAGCCGCAGTTCGTCGTCATGGGCGGCACCACCGAGCCGATCAGCACGAAGCTCAAGGACATCTACCGGTCCGGGCTCGAGCTGGCCGAGGCGATCGCGATCGCCGTGGAGGGACTGCAGGCCGGCGTGGCGGCGGGCTCCGGCTCCGGGTCCGGCGGCGGCAACGGCTCGGCGCAGGCCGAGCGGGTGCTCGGCGTCAGCGCGCTGGAGGTGGCCGTGCTCGACCGGGCGCGGCCGCGTCGCACGTTCCGTCGGATCACCGGCGACGCGCTGCGCGAGCTGCTGCCCGAGGCCAACCGCGCGGTCGACCGGCCCGCGAGGGCCGACGAGGTCGGCGGCGACGACGCGCCGGCCGGCAGCGGGGCCGTCTCCGAGTAGCCGTCCGGTCGCCGGTCGCCGGTCGGGCGCCGCCGGCCGGTAGCCATAGCGGGTGTGCAGCCTTGACCTGCACCCAGGTCGAGGTTGCATGCTCGTGAGCATGAGCATCGAGCTGAACCACACGATCGTCGCCACCCGCGACAAGGCCACTTCCGCCCGCTTCCTCACCGACGTGCTCGGGCTGCCGGAGCCGACGACGTACGGGCCGTTCGCCGTCGTCGAGACGGCCAACGGCGTCAACCTCGACTTCATGGACACCGACGGCGAGGTGCACTCGCAGCACTACGCGTTCCTGATCAGCGACGAGGAGTTCGACGCGGTGGCGAAGCGCCTGGAGGAGCGCGGCGTCGCGACCTTCGCCGACCCCGGCCACTCGACCCCGGGCCAGAACACGAACGACGGTGGCCGCGGCCTCTACTTCGACTCGCCCGACGGGCACAACCTCGAGGTCCTCACCGTCCCCTACGGCGGCGGCTGACGCGACGTCACAGGGTCAGGATCGGGTCACATCCGCTGGTACGGGCGATCACGGCCCGTCCAGCGGTCCTCGTGGCGGCGGTAGACGGGGATGGCGTCCTTCGCCACGTGGAACGTGTAGCGGCCCGCTTCCCCCACGACCTCCCCGTCCGTGGCGAGCATGCCCGGGACTGCCAGCTCCACCTCCAGCCGCGGCACCTCCATCTGGCGGTAGACGCGGCTGTGCCCGAGCGCGCCCAGCAGCAGCGCGGTGATCGCGCGCAGGCGGGAGAACCGCACGTCGGCGCGCAGCCACCGCACGTCGAGCAGGCCCGAATCGAGCGTCGGGCGCCACGCCGGCACCATCCCGCGCGGGTGGTAGGGGCCGTTGCCGACGAAGAGGAACCACACCGACGTCCAGCGCCCGTCGATCCTGATCTGCACCGGCTCGGCCCGGCGCAGTACCACGACGAGCGCGGCGGCGAACGCCGGCCACTTGCCCCAGCGCGGCTGCCACTGCTCGCGCAGCCGCACGAGGTCGGGATAGGAGCCCAGGCTCGCGGTGTTCAGGAAGCAGCGCACCTTCGTGACGGCATCGCGCGCGCCCCCGCTGGGGTGCACGTCGATCAACCCGAGGTCGACCGCGACGGCCTGGCCGGCGCCGGTCGCGTCGACGGCCTCCTGCAGGTCGTACACGCCGACGTCGCGGGCGAAGTGGTTGAGCGTCCCGGTGGGCACCACGACCATCGGGAGGCCACGCCGGCCGGCGACGGCGGCTGCGGCCGCAACGGTGCCGTCGCCGCCCGCCACCCCGATCGCCTTGACCCAGCCGTCGCGCTCCACGACGGCCTCGTCGAGCTGCTCGTCGAGGTCGCGGTCGGGCTCGGCGCGGACCACGACGGCCTTCGGCAGCGCTTCCTCGAGCTCGGCGGCGGGATCGTGGTTCGGGTCACCGGAGCGCTGGTTCGACACCATCACCAGGCCCTCGCCGTCGGGCAGCTCCGGCACGGCGTCCAGCGGGCGCGCGCGGGCCTCGTCGGAGTGGCGCACCGGCCACCAGCGGCGGGTGGCGAGCGCGACCCCCGAGCCGATCGCGGCACCGACCGCGACGTCCGAGCTCCAGTGCACGCCGACGTGCACGCGCGAGTACGCCACCGACGCGGCGATCGGCGCGATCACCAGACCGAGCCGTGGGCTCTCCATCGCCACGGCCGTCGCGAACGCCGCGGCCGAGGCGGCGTGCCCCGACGGGAACGACGACGACGTCGGCGGGTTCGCGATCGCCTGGTAGGCGGGCAGCTCGGAGGCAGCGGGCCGGCGACGCGGCAGCAGCGGCTTGAGCACGGCGTTGGCCGAAAGGCTGGCGCCGGCGATCGCGAGCACCCCTCTGGCCGCGGCCTTGCGGGACGCGCCGCGGCGCGCGGCGAGGATGGCCGCGATCCCGAACCACAGGAAGCTGTGGTTCGCCGCTGTCGAAAGCCGCTTCATGACGGTGTCGAACCGCGACGGCGGCAGCGAGGCGACCGCGCGGGAAAGCGCGCGGTCGACGTCGTTCACGCGGTCGATGCGCCGACGCGTCCAGGAGATCACCACCGAACCCTACGCCGGGCACTCGGTAAGGTAAGCCTCACTTCGACGAGGGGGTGGTGATGGGCGCCGAGGTCCCGTTCGAGCTGAAGGTCCTCGACGTGCGACGCACGTCGCCGAGCATCGTCCGGATCGGGCTCGCCGGCCCGCCGATCGCGTCGCTCGGTGTGCCGGACGAGGCGTGCGTGCTGCACCTGCCGCTGCCCGACGGCGGTCGCGACGACTACGGGCGCTGGTACACCATCCGCGCCGTCGAGCCGCGCACCGGCCGGCTGGACATCGACGTCGTCACCCACGACGGCGGGGTCGGCGCGGGCTGGGCGCGGCGCGCCGAACCGGGCGACCGGCTGGGCGTCTCGGCCCGCAACAGCTGGTACCGCCGCGGCGCCGACACGGTGTGGCAGGTGCTGATCGGCGACGTCGCGGCGCTGCCCGCGATCGGCCGGATCGCCGAGGAAACACCTGAGGGCGTGCGCACGACCGCCGTCGTGGAGGTCCCCGACCCCGGCGACGAGGTGCCGATGCCCGCGCACGTCGACGTCACCTGGGTGCACAACCCCGACCTCGCCCGCCGCAGCCGGCTGGAGGAGCTCGCCCGCGGCCTCGGGCTGGCCTCGCTCGTCGAGACCGGCGGCCCCGGCTACGTCTACGTCGCAGGTGAGGCCGCCGCGACCCGCGGCGTGCGCAAGCACCTGCGCCACGAGCTGGGCATGCGGCCCCACCAGTACGGCGTGATCGGCTACTGGCGGATGGACAACGAGCGCTGGATGCGCCGCTACGAGCGCACCGCCCAGCAGTACGAACGGATCTGGGCGGAGGCGGAGGCCACCGGGTCCGACGAGGAGGAGGCGCAGGACATCTACGAGGCGCGCCTGGCCGAGGCGGGGCTGCTGTGACCGCTCCGGTGCTCGAAGTCTCCCGGATCTCGCGGCGCCACTTCCTGACGACCACGACGGCCGTCGGCGCCGGGAGCGTGCTGGCCGGGTGCGCGCCGGCCGCGCCGGCGGGGTCTGCCGGTCCGCGGATGCGCAGCGTCCTGACCGACCGGGGTCCCGTCGAGGTGCCCGCCGCCGCGTCGCGGGTGGCCTGCGCCGACTTCTACGGCGCGTTCGCGGTGGTCGACCTCGATCTCGTGCCCGTTGCCGTCTGCGGCGACGGCTACGAGGCCACCGGCGGCCCGTACCCGCAGCGGCTGCGCGGCGTGCCGAAGGTCGGCGACTTCGTCGAGCCCGACGTCGAGGCCGTCGCAGTGCAGTCGCCCGACCTGATCCTGCGCACCATCGACACCCCCGACGAGCTGTAAGACCGGCTCAGCTCGGGCTGCTCCGCGCGGCGGACGTGCTGCTCGTCCCCGCGGCCGTGGACGGGCGCACGCCGGGTCCGGAGGCCGTCCCGCTGCTCGAGTCGCCGCTGTGGGCCGATCCGCCGGCCGTTGCGGCCGGGAGGGTGCACGCCGTGCCGTACGGGGCGTCGTCGCTCGGCTCGGCGTTCCCGCTGATCCAGCGCCTGCCGGAGATCGTCCTGACGCTGCGGGGGTGACTGCGCGACGCGACGCGCCGGAACTCGGCCGTCACAGGCGTGACATGAGTGGCCCCTCTCCGCTTACGCTGGCGGGATGCAGCGGCGGATCTACGGTGTCGAGACCGAGTTCGGGGTCACCTGCACCTTCCACGGTCAGCGACGATTGTCCCCCGACGAGGTGGCGCGATACCTGTTCCGCAGGGTGGTGTCGTGGGGCCGGTCGTCGAACGTCTTCCTCCGCAACGGCGCGCGGCTCTACCTCGACGTCGGCAGCCACCCCGAGTACGCCACCGCCGAGTGCGACTCGCTCGCGCAGCTCGTCGCGCACGACAAGGCGGGGGAGCGGATCCTCGAGGACCTGCTCGTCGACGCCGAACGTCGGCTGGTCGACGAGGGCATCGGCGGCGACATCTACCTGTTCAAGAACAACACCGACTCCGCTGGCAACTCCTACGGCTGCCACGAGAACTACTGCGTCGCGCGGGCGGGGGAGTTCTCCCGCATCGCCGACGTCCTGCTGCCGTTCCTCGTCACCCGCCAGCTGATCTGCGGTGCGGGCAAGGTCCTGCAGACCCCGCGCGGGGCGGTCTACTGCCTCTCCCAGCGCGCCGAGCACATCTGGGAGGGCGTCTCCTCGGCGACCACGCGGTCGCGGCCGATCATCAACACCCGCGACGAGCCGCACGCCGACGCCGAGCGCTACCGCAGGCTGCACGTGATCGTGGGCGACTCCAACATGTCCGAGGTCACGACCCTGCTGAAGGTCGGCTCCGCGACGCTCGTGCTGGAGATGATCGAGGCGGGCGTCCAGTTCCGGGACTTCACGCTGGACAACCCGATCCGCGCCATCCGCGAGATCAGCCACGACCTCACCGGACGGCGCACCGTGCGCCTCGCGGGCGGCCGGGAGGCCAGCGCGCTGGACATCCAGCGGGAGTACTACGAGCGGGCCGTCGAGCACGTCGCGACCCGCGGCTCGGAAGACCCCACGATCCAGCGTGTGGTCGAGCTCTGGGGTCGCACGCTCGACGCCGTCGAGTCGCAGAACCTCTCGCTGATCGACCGCGAGATCGACTGGGCGATCAAGCACCGCCTCGTCGAGCGCTACCGGCTGCGCAACGACATGGACATGGCCAACCCGCGCATCGCGCAGCTCGACCTCGCCTACCACGACATCCGGCGCGGGCGCGGCCTCTTCGACCTGCTGCAGCGCAAGGGCATGGTCGACCGGGTCACCGACGACGGCGACATCGAGGCGGCCAAGGACACCCCGCCGCAGACGACCCGCGCGAAGCTGCGCGGCGACTTCATCGCCGCCGCGCAGGCCGCCGGCCGCGACTTCACCGTCGACTGGGTGCACCTGAAGCTCAACGACCAGGCGCAACGCACCGTGCTGTGCAAGGACCCCTTCCGGTCGGTCGACGAGCGTGTCGACCGGTTGATCGCGTCGTTGTAGCCCGCGGCGCGCTACCGTCCGGCTTCCTGATCATCTACGGGAGGCTCGGGTGCAGATCGCCGCTGACGTCGTCGTCGCGCTCGTCGCGCTGATCCACGTCTACATACTGGTGCTGGAGATGTTCCTGTGGCGCACCCCGCGGGCACGGGCGGCGTTCGGGACGACCGAGGAGTTCGCGGAGCAGACCGTCACGCTCGCGGCCAACCAGGGGCTCTACAACGGGTTCCTGGCCGCCGGGCTGATCGTCGCGCTGATCGCCGGCGGCGCGCGCACGGACGTCGGGCTGGCGTTCGCGCTGTTCTTCCTGCTCTGCGTGCTCGTGGCGGGGTTCTACGGCGCCGCGACGGCCAACAAGCGCATCCTCCTGGTGCAGAGCCTCCCCGCGGTGGTCGGCATCGTGCTGGTGCTGCTCGCGCGCTGACCGGACGCCGGAGGGCGGGTGGCTGGGGAGGGCAGGAAAGCCACTTTCCGGCCCTCACAGGGCAGGAAAGTGGCTTTGCTGCCCTCGCGTGCGCAACGCACGCACCCGGTCCGTCGCTACGGCTCCCCGAGCATCCGGGCCCGGATCTCGGCGAGCTGGTCCTGCACCCCCGCCGACGTGAGGGCCTCGTCGTTGCGTCCCGGTTCGATGCCCAGGGCGCGCAGCAGCGCGGCGGCGGGCACAGCTGGGTCTCCGCGCTCGCCGAGCACCGGGTGCAGCCCGGCGTCCGCCAGGTGGTGGAACACGAGGTTCACCACGGTCCACGGGTTGAAGGTCTCCACGTCCTGCTCCGCGCCCATCATCGGAGCGTGTTCCCGCTGCCACCGCCGGTCAAGGGTGCGGGTGTAGCACTCTGAGACGTTCGCCGCGGACCCACCCGGCGGGTGGGGACCGGTCGGTGCCGGTCGTACGATGCCAGCGTGTCCTCCGCACGGGCCGAGCGTCTGGTGAACCTCGTGCTCTGCTTGCTGTCCACCCGGCAGTTCCTCACCGCCGAGCGCATCAGGGCGACCGTGCCCGGGTACGCCGACGCGCCGAACGACGAGGCGTTCTTCCGCATGTTCGAGCGCGACAAGACCGAGCTGCGGGAGCTCGGCGTGCCGCTGGAGACGGGGCGGCGCTCCAGCTTCGACACCGCCGACGGCTACCGCATCGCGCGCCAGGACTACGAGCTGGGCGAGATCGACCTCGAACCGGACGAGGCCGCGGCCGTCGCGCTCGCCGCGCGGCTGTGGGACTCGCCCGAGCTGGCCGTTCCCGCGCACGGCGCGCTGCTCAAGTTGCGCGCGGCCGGCGTCGAGGTCGACGAGGACCAGGGCCGGGTGCAGCCGCGGGTGCGCGCGACGGAGCCGGCGTTCGGGCCGCTGCTCGCCGCAGTGCAGGCGGGCCGCGCCGTCACGTTCGACCACCAGCGCGGCGGCGCGGGCGGCGAGGTCCAGCGCCGCACCGTCGAGCCGTGGGGTGTCGTGTCCTACCGCGGCCGCTGGTACCTCGTCGGGCACGACCGCGACCGCGCCGCGCCGCGCTCGTTCCGCGTCTCCCGCATTTCCGGAGCGGTCACGGCGATCGGTGCCGCGGGTGCCGTCACCGTGCCGGAGGGCGTCGACATGCTCGGCATGGTCCGCAGCAGCGTCGACCCGCCGTCGGCGGGCGGCACCGCCCGGATCTGGATCGCGGCCGGGCGCGCGCACGGCCTGCGCCGGCTCGGCGTCGTCATCCGGCAGCGCACCCACGCGGGCCGCGACGGCGACGAGCTGGAGGTCGAGCTGCGCAGCCTGGAGACGGTCGCGCGCTGGTTGGCCGGCCACGGCGCCGACGTCGCGGTGCTGAGCCCGCCGGAGCTGGCTGCCGCGGTCCGCGCCAACTGGGCGGCAGCGGCGCAGGCCCACCAGCTGAGGGCGGGTGCGTCGTGAGCACGGGCGTCGCCGACCGGCTGCCGCGGCTGCTGTCGCTGGTGCCGTACCTGCTTGCGCGACCGGGCATCCCCGTCGCCGAGGCCGCGGCCGACTTCGGGATCACCGAGAAGCAGCTGCGCCGCGACCTCGAGCTGCTCTGGATGTGCGGCCTGCCCGGCTACGGCCCCGGCGACCTGGTCGACCTCTCGTTCTCCGGCGACACCGTCAGCGTCACCGAGGACGCAGGCATGCGCAGGCCGCTGCGCCTGACCACCGCGGAGGCAACAGCGCTGCTCGTCGCGCTGCGGACGCTCGGCGACGCGCCGGGCGTCGTCGACACAGCCGCGGTCCGGCGGGCCACCGTGAAGATCGAGAAGGCGGTCGGGGACGCCGGTGTGGCCGGCGACGTGCTCGACATGTCGCCGGAGGAGAAGGCGGCCACCGTCGCTGTGCGGGAGGCGCTCGCCGAGGGCCGCGCGATGCGGATCCGCTACTACACCGCCGGCCGCGACGCCGTCTCGCAACGCACGATCGACCCCATGCGGCTGCTGATCGTCGAGGGCCGCGGCTACCTGGAGGCGTGGTGCCGCCGGGCCGAGGCGGTGCGCCTGTTCCGCCTCGACCGCGTGGACGACGCCGACGTGCTCGACGAGCCCGCCGCGCCGCCGCCCGACGCCGAGCCGACCGACCTGTCGGAGGGTCTCTTCCGCCCGAGCGCCGAGCACCGCACCGCCGTGCTCGTGCTCGACCAGGCGGCGCACTGGGTGGCCGAGTACTACCCGGTCGACGAGCTCGTCGAGCTGGCGGACCACCGCGTCGAGGTCCGGCTGCGCTACGCCGACCCGGCCTGGCTCGTCCGCCTCGTCCTCGGCCTCGGCGGCCACGCCAGGGTCGTCGACCCGCCCGAGCTCGCCGAGGCCGTCGGCCGCCGCGCCCGGGAGGCGCTGGCCGCGACCGACGGGGCCTGAACCTGCGGCGGTGCGTCCCGCGCGTGGGACGCCCGGAAAGTGGCTTCCCGGCATCGTGTAGGCCTGATCCTCGGCTGCGCACCGGGGCCCCGGCGGGTGTGCTGCTGGGCCTGCCGGCTCGCCGCAGGCTGCTGTGTGGGATGTGCGCGGAGGTCAGGAAAGCCACTTTCATGCAACGTGGTTGCAGGAAAGTGGCTTTCCTGACGCCCTGCCGGTGGGGTGGAGCGGGGGCAGGAGCCCGGCCGACGGTGCACACCGTGTGGGGTTCGACGGGGGTCCTGGAGCGGGTGGGGGTGACGTCCCCGCTGGTGGTGTAAGTCCCGGTCGTCGCGCGCGTCGCAGCGCATGGGAGAAGCCATCGCGTGAGTCTCTGCGTGAGAGCCTGTCATTTTTCCCGTGTAAGCCACGGGTGGACTGATTGTTAACGTATCACAGGGGGAGTCGTCCGGGGAAGT
>NZ_JAJGSX010000014.1 GCF_021245725.1 Pseudonocardia sp. TRM90224
CACGATGGCCGTCCCCGTCGTGATCACCACGCCAAGACCGCGAACCCCTAACTCCACCACCCCACGGGACGCGACCCTTCGGCGAGCGTCTCGCGCGTATCCGGCCGGGTTGTGTGCGTTGCGTACGCGAGGGCAGCAAAGCCACTTTCCGGCCCTCACAGGGCAGGAAAGTGGCTTTCCTGCCCCCCAGGTGCCGCCCCAGGGTGGTCGGCAACGCGTGCGGAACGCACGCATCCCCTTGCGTGGAGCCCTGCGGTGGGCGCGCTGGCCCGGCTAGCGCACTGGCATGCCCACCACCAGCGGCGGTTCGTCGCCCTCCGGGTCGCGGACCGGCAGCTCGACGCGGATCCCGCCGGTGGTCGCCTCCGCCCGCACCGGGGTGCCGTCCGGCAGCGTCGCGGCCGCGGCGTCGAGCCGGTCGGCGTTCGCCGGGAGCACCACCGAGCCGCCGGCGTCGACGATCGCCCACGCCTGCTTCTCGCCCCGCGTCCAGCGCACCCACGGCTCGTCGGACGGTCCCGCGATGTCGGCCGGCAGCGCCCGCGTGCCGTGGATCGCGGCGGAGTTGACGTCCATCCAGCCGGCCAGCGCCTCCAGCGTCGCGCGCTGGCCGTCGGGGATGGCGCCGCTCGCCGTCGGGCCGATGTTGAGCAGCAGGTTGCCGCCGCGGGAGACGATGTCGACGAGGTGGCGCACCACGCCGCGCCCGCTGAGCAGATGTCGGGCGTCCTCGATCCGGTTGTAGCCGAACGAGAGCCCGATGCCGCGGCAGTTCTCCCACGCCGGCGCCGACTCGGAGTCGAGGCGGTGCTGGTACTCGCTGGTGGCGTAGTCGCGGTGGGTGGCGCCCCAGCGGTCGTTGACCAGGCCGTCCGGCACCGTCGCGTAGTAGTGCCGGAAGAGCTCGGCCAGCCCCAGGGTTCCGTTGTGCTTGCCTGCGTCGGGCCACTCGATGTCGTTCCACAGCACGTCCGGCCGGTAGCGGTCGACCAGGTCCTTGACGTGCAGGTACGCGTACGCGGCGTAGGCGGCGTCGTTGGGACGCTGCCGGTTGGCCCGCTCGGTGATCACCGGCAGGTGGTCGGCGACCCACCAGTCCAGACCGCCCGAGTAGTACACGCCGAACCGCATCCCGGCGTCGCGGACGGCCGTGGCGATCTCGCTGACCAGGTCGCGGCGGGGGCCGCGGTGCACGGTGTTGCGGGTGCCGGTGCCGGGCGCGTCCCAGAGCGCGATGCCGTCGTGGTGCTTCGTCGTAGGCACGACGTACCGGGCGCCGGTGCGCGCGAACAGCTCGCACCACGCGGCCGGGTCGAACTCGTCGACTGTCCACGCGTCGAGGAAGTTGTCGTACGGCGCGTCGCCGTACACCTCGCGGTGGTGCTCGCGGGCCGGGTTGTCGTCGAAGCGGATCGAGTTCCAGTACCACTCGGCGTAGGAGTTGTGCCGGAACCACGTCTGCGGGTCGATCGTGCCCAGCTCACCCTTGGGCTCCGCCCACGCCGGCACGGAGTAGGCGCCCCAGTGGATGAAGATGCCGAGCTTCGCGTCGGGGAACCAGCCCGGTGTCGGGCGGGCCAGCGCTCCCCAGTCGACCTGCTCGTCCATGCATGTCCCTTCGGTCAGCGGCCGCCGATGCCGGAGATGGCGATGCCGCGGATGAGGTGCTTCTGCAGCAGCACGACCATGAGCACCGTCGGTGCCATGGCGATGGCGCAACCGGCCATCAGCAGGTGCCACTCGTTGCCGTTCTGGCTGAGGAAGTAGCTCAGGCCCAACGGGATGGTGGCCTTCTCCTGCGAGTTGATGATGATCAGCGGCCAGAGGTAGCTGTTCCAGTAGTTGATGAAGGTGAACACCGCGAGCACGGCGATGGCCGGGCGCGCGATCGGCACGATCACCTGCACGAGGATCCGCAGCTTGCTGGCCCCGTCGATCACGGCGGCCTCCTCCAGCTCCTGCGGGATCGAGAGGAAGAACTGCCGGAGCAGGAACGTCCCGAACGCCGAGAACGCCCACGGGAAGATCAGCGCGGCGTACGAGTTCACCCAGCCCAGCTGCTGCATGAGGATGAACAGCGGCACGACGGTGACCTCGTGCGGCACCATCAGCGTCGCCAGGTAGACCATGAAGATCGCGCCGCGGCCGCGGAATCGCAGTCGGGAGAAGGCGTACGCGGCGAGCACGGACGTCACGCAGACCACGATCGTCCCGGAGATCGAGACGAACAGGCCGTTGAGCATGAACCGGCCGAACGGCAGGTACGCCAGCGCCTCCCCGTAGTTGCCCAGCCGCACCTCTGAGCCGAGCAGTCCGCTGCTGAACACCTCGTCGCCCGGCTTCACCGAGTTCGAGAGCATCCAGATGAAGGGCAGCAGGAACAGCAGCAGCACGAGCGTCAGCAGGACCTGCGAGAAGATCCCGCGCGGGCCGAGGCGCTGTGCGGTGGGCCGCAGCGGCGGCTCGTCCGGCTTCGCCGGCACGGTCGAGCGGGTGGCGAGGTCAGCCGTCATAGTGCACCCATCGCTTCTGCCCGACGAACTGCAGCGCCGTGACCAGCATGATGATCAGGAACAGGTACCAGGCGATGGCAGAGGCCGTGCCCAGCTCGTACTGGATGAAACCCTCGCGGTAGAGGTGCATGACGACGGTCTCGGTGGCGATGCCCGGCCCGCCGTCGGTCATGATCTGCGGCTGCGCGAAGACCTGGAAAGACGTGATCAGAGTCATGATCATCGCGAAGAACATCGACGGCGAGAGCATCGGCAGCGTGACGCTCCAGAGCCGGCGGAACGGGCCGACGCCGTCGATCGAGGCGGCCTCCTGGATCTGGTTCGGGATGGCGTCGAGGCCCGCTGAGAAGACGAGCATGTTGTAGCCGAAGCCCTGCCACACCGACATCAGCACGACCGCGGCCATCGCCCAGCTCGGGTCGCCGAGGAAGTTGGGCGCCGGGCTGCCGAAGACCGTCTCCCAGGTCTGCGAGATCAGCCCGTTCGGCTGGTAGAGCAGCCGCCAGACCAGCGCGTTCGCCACCATCGGGGTGACCGTCGGGATGAAGAACAGCAACCGGTACAGCCCGCGCCAGCGGATCTTCGAGTTGATCCACAGCGCCAGCCCGAGCGAGACCGCCAGGTTCAGCGGCACGTACGCCAGCACGAAGACCAGCGTGTTGAGCATGACCCGGTGGAACGTCGGGTCGGTGATCAGGTCGGTGAAGTTCTCGAACCCGGCGAACTTGCGGCGGCCGAGCACGGGCCAGGCGAAGAAGCTGATCACCAGCGACCCGATGACCGGGATCAGCGTGAACGCCAGGAACCCCGCGCCGCTCGGGGCCAGGAAGCCTGCGGCGGCCTTGCCGTCGCCGCGGCGGTGCCCGGACCCGCGTGCGGCCCGGACCGCGCCCGGTGGTGCTGCGAGAGGGACGGCCATCCGCTCAGCCGGCCTGCTGCTGGACGAGGTCGAGGAACTCCGGCACCGGGGTCTGCCCGTTCACCGCCGCTACCCCGTGCTGCCGGAACAGCTGCGCGACCTGCGTGTACTTGGCGGTGGTCGGGGAGAAGACGCCGTTCTTGATCGCCTCCTGGAGGCCGTCACGCGCGCCGGCCAGCTCCGGTCGGAACCACTTCTCCTGCTGCGCGGTGCGTGCCGGGTAGGCGCGGCCCTGCTCGGCGAGGTACTGCAACGCCTCCGGGCCGGTGATCACCGAGATCGCCTTGAGCGCGGCCTCCGGTTGGTCGCAGTAGGTCGAGACGCCGAACCCTGAGCCCGCGACCTGGCTGTGCGAGCCGGACGCGCCGGCTGGCATCGGTGCGACGCCGACCGTGAACTTGGTCTTCTTGGCCGTGTTGATCAGCTGCCAGGGGCCGTCGACGGTCATCGCCGACTCCCCGGAGATGAACTTGTCGAGTGCTGGGGTGCCCTCGCTCGTCGCCTGGACGGGCGCGGCGACCTTCTCCTTCGAGACGAGGTCGACGTACCACTGGGTGGCCTGCTCGAAGCCGGGCTGGGTGAGGTTCAGCTTGCCGTCGACCACCGGGTGCGTGCCCGAGGCCGAGAGCGACCACGGGGTGACGTTGTCGATGCTCGGGTAGAGCGAGAACCCGTACTTGCCGTCCTTCGTGAGCGTCCTGGCGGCGGTCATGAAGTCGTCGGTGGTCCAGCCGATCTTCGGCGCCGGGAGGCCGGCGGCCTGGAAGGCCTCGACGTTGTAGTACATGACCAGCGGTCCGAAGTCGTACGGCACACCCAGCTGCTCGCCGTCGACCTGCAGGCCTTTGACGATCGACGGGTCGAAGTCGGCCAGGTTGATGCCGGCGGCCTGCAGCTTCTCCTGGTCGAGCGGCACCAGCAACGAGGAGATCGTGGGCGCGCGCAGCGACTGGACGCCGAGGATGCACGCCGTCTCGCCGCCGCTGGCCTGCGCGACGAGCTTCGTCCAGTAGTCGTTGAAGCCGGTCGTCTGGAACTCGATCGTGATGTCGGGGTACTTCGCGGTGACCATGTCCGCGAGGTGCGTCCAGTTCTCGGTCTCGGCGGTCGAGCCGCTCCACATGTTCCAGACGAGCTTGGTCGGCCCGCCGGCCGCTCCGCTGGTCTCGCCGCCGCCACAACCGGCGAGCGCGAGACCTAGCGCGCAGGCCGCCGCGATCCCGGCGAACGCCCGCCGCCGGCTGTTCGTCGTGCCCATTGGGACTCCCTCAACACTGAGTGACCGCGCAACAGATCCGATGTCTCGGACCAAGATGGTGTACGCAGCGTCACACGTCAAGGCGAGAGGCCCACCTCTTTCGGCTCAGAGGTCCTATGTTTCTGGGCGGCGCAGGACGTCCCGCGCGGCTGCGGCGTCGCGTGGGAAGACGAGGAGTCGGAACGCCCCGGCCTCGGCCTTGCCGATGGTCGCGCGGATCCCGGCGGCGCGCAGGCGGGAGCGCAGGACACCCGCCGCGCTCTCGTCGCCCGTGCGGGTGACCTCCTGCAGCAGGCCGTCGCCGGTGGGGTCGTCGGGGTCGGGCAGGTGCGGTGCGACCTGGTCGCGCCCGGTGCCGAACGTCCAGCGCAGCAGCAGGAACAGCACGCCGGCCATGACCAGCGCACCGAGCACGACGACGAACGAGGGCGCCACGGCGCCATTGTGCGACATCGGGTGACCACGCGGCCCGCTGGATCGATCCGGCGGTGTGACGGCGATCCTTCGAGCAGGTGGCTGCGGGTTACGCGCCAGTAGGATCGGGCGACCACGATGGCGGAGGTGTCCGGTGCCGTACCCGACCGACCACGAGCGCGACCGACCCTGGGTGATCCGCACCTACGCCGGTCACTCGTCGGCGTCGACGTCGAACGCGCTCTACCGGCGCAACCTCGCGAAGGGCCAGACCGGGCTCTCCGTGGCGTTCGACCTGCCGACCCAGACCGGCTACGACCCCGACGACGAGCTCGCCAAGGGTGAGGTCGGCAAGGTCGGGGTGCCGGTGAGCCACATCGGCGACATGCGCACGCTCTTCGACGGCATCCCGCTCGCCGAGGCCAACACCTCGATGACGATCAACGCGCCCGCGATGTGGCTGCTCGCGCTGTACGTCGCGGTCGCCGACGAGCACGGCGCGCCCCGCGCGACGCTGGCCGGGACCACGCAGAACGACATCGTGAAGGAGTACCTCTCCCGCGGCACCTACGTCTTCCCACCGGCGCCGAGCATGCGGTTGATCACCGACATGGTGGCCTGGTCGGTCGGCGAGATCCCCAAGTGGAACCCGATCAACATCTGCAGCTACCACCTGCAGGAGGCGGGGGCGACGCCCGCGCAGGAGCTCGCGTACGCGCTCTCGACCGCCGTCGCGGTGCTCGACTCCGTCCGCGACTCCGGCCAGGTGCCGCCCGAGCGGTTCCCCGACGTCGTCGCCCGCATCTCGTTCTTCGTGAACGCCGGGCTGCGGTTCGTCGAGGAGATGTGCAAGATGCGCGCGCTCGCGCGGCTGTGGGACGAGATCACCCGCGACCGGTACGGCGTGGAGGACCCGAAGAAGCGGCGGCTGCGCTACGGCGTGCAGGTCAACTCGCTCGGCCTGACCGAGGCGCAGCCCGAGAACAACGTCCAGCGGATCGTGCTGGAGATGCTCGCCGTGACGCTCAGCCGCGACGCGCGGGCCCGCGCGGTGCAGCTGCCCGCGTGGAACGAGGCGCTCGGCCTGCCGCGGCCGTGGGACCAGCAGTGGGCGTTGCGGATGCAGCAGGTGCTCGCCTTCGAGACCGACCTGCTGGAGTACGAGGACCTCTTCGACGGGAGCCGGGTCGTCGAGGCCAAGGTGGCCGAGCTGGTCGAGGGCGCCCGCGCGGAGATCGACCGCGTGCAGGAGATGGGCGGCGCGGTCGCCGCGGTCGAGACCGGATACATGAAGGGCCAGCTGGTGGCGTCGCTGTCGGAGCGGCGGCGGCGGATGGAGTCGGGTGAGCACGTCGTCGTCGGCGTGAACCGGTTCGACACGACCGAACCCAGCCCGCTGCAGGCGGAAGGTGCCGCCGCGATCGAGACCGTCGACCCCGCGACGGAGGCCGCCGCGATCGAGTCGATCACGAAGTGGCGGGCGGACCGCGACGCCGCCGCGGTCGAGAAGGCGCTCGCCGGGCTGCGCGACGCGGCCAAGACCGACACCAACCTGATGGACGCCTCCATCGCGTGCGCGAAGGTCGGCGTCACGACGGGGGAGTGGGCCGGCGTGCTGCGCGGGGTGTTCGGCGAGTTCCGCGCGCCCACCGGGGTTTCGGCGGCGGTCACGGGCGCCGACGTCGCCGGCGAGATCGGTGCCGTGCGCGAGCGCGTCAAGGCGACGGGCGACGAGCTGGGCACCCGGCTGCGGATGCTGGTCGGGAAGCCCGGGCTCGACGGGCACTCCAACGGCGCCGAGCAGGTCGCCGTCCGCGCGCGTGACGTCGGGTTCGAGGTGGTCTACCAGGGCATCCGGCTCACGCCCTCGCAGATCGTGGCCGCGGCCGTCCAGGAGGGCGTGCACGTCGTCGGGCTCTCGGTGCTCTCCGGCTCCCACCTGGAGGTGGTGCCGGCGGTCGTCGAGGGGCTGCGTGCCGCGGGCGCCGACGACGTGCCGGTGATCGTCGGCGGCATCATCCCGCCCGAGGACGCCGCGGTGCTGCGCGAGCGTGGGGTTGCGGCCGTCTTCACGCCCAAGGACTACAAGCTCACGGAGATGATGGACGAGATCGTGACGATCATCCGCGGGGTGCACGAGCTGAGGTAAAGGGGTGGTGCCTCCTCGGGGATGCGATATCACTTCACACGTGAACGCGGCCCGGATCACTGTGACCATGGATGCCGACCTCGGGGCGGCGGTCCGGGCGGCCGCAGCACGGGCCAAGACGAGCGTGTCCGGCTGGCTTGCGGAAGCGGCAGCCGATCATCTGCGCAACGAGCTGCTCGGCCCGGCGCTCGATGCATGCGAGCAGGAGTACGGCGCGTTCACCGAGGCAGAACTCAACGCGGCGGCTGCTCTACTTCAGCGCTGACGGGCCGCGTCACGGCTCACGTCCGCGCGGACGGCTCAGCTCGCCGGTGGCAGCCGGGAGACGACGGCCTTCGCCACCTCGGTGACGTAGCCGCACAGCTCCGCCTCCGGCTGCGAGCCGTAGGCGAGCACCCCGACGACCTCGGCGCGAGCCTCGCCCGCGACGTTGTAGGAGCGCTGCGGGATGTTGGCGAAGCAGTCGCTGTTGGGCGTGTACAGCACCCGGCCCGCCCGCCCGCGGAGGTCGACCGCCTTGCCGTCGCTGTCGCTGAGCGGAGCGCGGCGGTAGTAGTCGATCCGGAGCGTGATCGGGTTGCCGGAGGTGGTGTACCAGGTGCAGGTCCAGCCGCCGAAGCCGGAGAGCGCGGACGTGTCGAGGTTGGGCACGACGGCCAGCTCGGCCGGGCTGACCAGCGTGCAAGCCGCGAGGTCCGCGATGGTGCTCGTCTCCGCGATCGGCGACCTCGTGCCGAGGCCCTTCGTGGTCAGCGTGCGGACGGCCGATTCGGCCGCGGTTTGCGCGATCGAGCACAGCGTGCTGCTCTCGACGCCGCCGCTCGACACGGCGTAGAGACGAGCCGAGTTGCGGTCGGGCAGGACGATCCGGCGCTCGCAGCGCGCCGCCTCCGGCGGGTAGGCCGCGACGAGCAGGCCGTTGATCCGCGACTCGACCCCGCCCACCGGGTCGGGCAGCTGTGCGGGGTTCTCCATGTCGGCGAAGAGCGTCGCGTACTTGCCTGCCGGCAGCGTGATGCCCGCGGCGCAGCCGGAGAAGACCGCGTTGTCGGCGTCGACGAGCGCGGTGCCGAGCGCGGCGAGGGCGTTGACGTCGATGAGCGAGCAGGGGTCGACCGTGCGTGGATCGGTGACCGCCGGGACGACCGGCGCGGCCGCCGTGGTCGTCGGGGCCGCCGTGGTCGTAGGACCGTTGGCCACGGTGGTGGACGCGCCGCGCACCACGATGATCCCCGCGACGACGAGCGCGGCGACGACGAGCGTCACCAGCGCCGCGAGCAGCAGGCGGAACCGCCCGGCCGACGGAGCCGGTGGCTGCGCGGCGTACCGGAGTGGTGGCGCAGTGGCGATGGTCGGCTCGGCGCGTCCGATGTTGGGCGTGCGCTGGTTCATGGTGACGAGCGACTGGAGGTTCTGCTGGACCAGCTCCGCGCTCGGCCGGGTATCCGGGTTGTCCGCGGTGAGCCGCAGCACAGTCTCCGTGAGCGGGCCGGCCTGCCGTGGTGGCGGCGGGTTGCCGCGGGAGATCCGCGCGAGCATGGCGAACAGGTTGTCGCTGATCGAGCCGAAGGGCGGGTTCCCCTCGACGGCCGCGTACAGCGTGGCGCCGAGTGAGTAGAGGTCGGTCTGCGGCCCGGTGCCCTCGCCGCGGGCGGTCTCCGGTGCGAAGTAGGCGGGCGTGCCGCTCAGCGCGTTCGTCGCGGTGATCGCCTGCGCCGTCGCGGCGTGCGAGATGCCGAAGTCGGTGAGCTTGACGACGCTGCCGCGGCCCAGCACCGGCTGGTCGGGGACCGCAAAACCGCTGGTCGCGACCAGGATGTTGTCGGGCTTGACGTCGCGGTGCACGATCCCGGCGCCGTGCGCGGCCGCCAGCGCCGCCGCGACCTGCGCGCCGATGACGGCGACCTCGGCCGGCGGGAGCGCCGTCCGCTCGCGCAGGATGCTGCCGAGGCTGCGCGAGGGCAGGTACTCCATGATCAGCCACGGCTCGCCGTCCTCGACGATGACATCGAAGATCGTGACGATGTTCGGGTGGTGCAGCGCGGCGGCGATGCGCGCCTCGCGCATCGTGCGCTCCCTGGCGATCGCGGCATCGGCGGCGTTCTCGCCCATGACCTTGAGCCGTTTGACGGCCACCTCGCGACCGAGCAGCTCGTCGGTGGCGCGCCAGACCGTGCCCATGCCGCCTTCGCCGAGCTTCTCGTGCATGCGGTAGCGGCCGGCTACGCGCATGCCGCCACCGTCTTGCATGTCGAGTGCCCCCTCCGCGATCGCACGCTGAGAATAGTCCGACGGAAGCTACCCCGATCTTCCCCACCGTTTTGCCGATTTGCACACCGTTGCGGGTCTGCAACTTGGCAAAACGGTGGGGAACTTCAGGGGCCCGTGACCGTGGTCGGGGTCGCCGGGGCGAGCCCGGGGTTGGGCTGCGGCGACGACGTGAAGGTCAGCACCGCGCTGACGATGACGATGACGACGAAAAGGGCCAGCCCGACCAGGCCCGGCCAGCGCCGCGACCGCTGCCGTGGCGCCGGCATACCGACCAACGTGCCCGTCGGCCGATTGCCGGCGGGGGCTCCGGCGGGGGTTCCGGCCGGGGCTCCGGTGAATCCGGTGCCACCGATCGGTCCGACCGCGCCGTCGGCGATGTCGTCGAGCTCGGCGCCGACCTCGAGCGCGCTCGGCCGCTCAGCCGGGTCGTCGGCGATGAGCCTGGTCAGCAGCTCGGTGAGCGGGCCGGCGCCGGCCGGCGCCGTCGCCCCGCCGTGCGAGATCCGGACGATCAGCGCGAGCACGTTGTCGGCGGGACCTCGGCCGAACGGCGGCGCGCCTTCGACGGCGGCGTACAGGGTCGCGCCGAGCGAGTACATGTCGGTGGCGGGCCCGGTGCCCTCGCCGCGGGCGGTCTCCGGGGCGAAGTAGGCGGGGGTGCCGGAGAGCGCGCCCGTCGCCGTGATCGTCTGGACGGTCGTGGCGTGGGAGATCCCGAAGTCGGTGAGCTTCACGACCGACCGTGCGCCGATCGGCTGCCCCTCCGCGGTCGCGACGAGGATGTTCTCCGGCTTCACGTCGCGGTGCACGATCCCGGCCGCGTGCGCCGCGCCCAGCGCGGCGGCGACCGCGGCACCGATGACGGCGGCCTCCCTCGGGTCGAGCGGGCCGCGGTCGCGGATGATCATGCCGAGGCTGCGCGACCGCAGGTACTCCAGCACGAGCCACGGGTCGCCGTGGTCGGCGACGACGTCGAACACCGTGATGGCGTTGGGGTGGTTCAGCGCCGCGGCGATCCGCGCCTCGCGCATCGTCCGCTCGCGGGCGAGGTCGGCGTCCTCGTCGGGCAGGTGCGCGACGTGCACCTGCTTCAGCGCGACGATCCGGCCCAGCGCCGTGTCGGTGGCCCGCCAGACCGATCCCATCCCACCGCGGCCGATGAGCTCGTCGAGCCGGTAGCGGCCGGCCACGACCGTCCCGAGCATCGTCGAGCTCCTCCTCTCCTCCACCGGCGCCCCCGGATCGATCCGGGTCGCGCGGTCACCCGGGCTGCTGTTCACCGCGGCGGCGCAGCATGCGGAAGCCGGGAATGCCCTGGATCGCCATCCGCACGTCCTTCAGCACGCCCAGCAGCTCGTGCACGTCGGGCCCGACCCGGTCGAGCGTGGCCAGGATGGGCATGATGTCGGACTCGACGTGCTCGGTGAGCTGCGGCAGCTGGTCGACGAGCCGGATCGCGGCGAGCAGCTCCTCCTCGGAGAACTCCTCGACGAATCGGCGGGCCAGCGGCGCGCCGCGCTCGACGATCGGCTGGTAGAGCGCGAGCAGCTCGACGGCGTCGGCGGCCGCCCCGGAGGCGTTCTCGACCGCGCCGTGCGCCCGGTCGGCCACCGCGGAGGCCTTCTGGATGACGCCCTCGGCGCCTGCGGTGACCCCGCCGACCGTGGCGATGATGGCCTCCGCCTCCGCCGTCACGGTGCCCGCGCCGGTGACGATCTCCGCGGCCGAGCCGGCGACGGCGTCGGCCTTGGTGATCACGGCCGCGGCGTCGCCGGTGATCGTGCCGACCTCGGTGAGCAGCGGGTCGATCCGCTTGACCAGCGCACCTGCCTCGGTGAGCACGGTGTCGGCCCCGGTGACGGCCGTCCGCGCCTCACCGAGCACCCCGTCGATCGAGCCGACCATCCCCTCGGCCCTGGCGACGATCGACTCCGCGGCATCGGCGATGCCGTTGATCCGTGCGACGAGGTCCTCGGCCTCGGAGAGCAGCCCGGTGATCCGCTGCGGGAGCGCCGCCACCAGCTCGACCGCATCGTCCGTCCAGCCCATCACGGCCCGCGCCCCCGCGATCATGTCGGAGGGCCCGACCCAGACGGGGAGTCCGCCGATTCGCAACACCATGCCATCGATACTGGACCATCGCGCTGCGGGCCGCCCGTTGCCCTGGTGATGTTGCTCCGTCATGCCCCTGTGTCCGGATTCCCCTAGTGTCGCGCGGGCGACGGAAGGGGACATCATGACGCAGACCTGGAACAGGCGCGATTTCCTGCGACGATCGGCATTCGTCGGTGCGGCTGCCCTGGCCGCCCCGACCGTTCTGTCGGCCTGTACGAGCACCAGCACCAGCACTGGTAGCGGCGGAATTCTCGAGAATGCGCGCAGTGCGGGCACGATCAAGGTCGGGATCGCGAACGAAGCCCCGTACGGCTTCACCGATCCGACAGGCAAGGTCACCGGCGAATCGGTCGAGGTCGCTCGCGCGGTGCTGAAAGCGCTCGGGATCAACGACGCGCAGGCGACCGTCGTCGAGTTCGGTTCGCTCATCCCCGCGTTGAACGCACGGCAGTTCGACATGGTGACCGCCGGCATGTTCATCAACCCGGAACGGTGTGCGAACGCCGTCTTCTCGGACCCGGACTACACCGCGCCGACGGCTTTCCTCGTGCCGACCGGCAACCCGAACGCGGTGCGCACCTTCGACGACGTCAAGGCGAAGAACCTGCGGCTCGCCGTGCTCAGCGGTGCGGTCGAGCAGGGCTACGCGCAGAAGAGCGGTGTCCCCGACGCCCAGATCCAGGTCTTCGACACGCAGAACACGCTCTTGCAGGCGATCACGGCGGGCCGGGCGGACGCCGCGGCGCTCACCAACATCTCGCTCAACGACGTCGTGAAGAAGAACGCCGGTGCAGCGGTCGAGGTCACCGAGGGGTTCTTCCCCGTCGTCGACGGCAAGGAGACGGTCTCGGCCGGCGCGTTCGTCTTCCGGAAGGGCGACGAGGCGATGGTGACCGCGTTCAACGCCGAGCTGAAGAAGCTGCACGAGAGCGGCCAGTGGCTGACGATCGCCGAGCCGTTCGGGTTCAGCAAGGACAACGTGCCCGCGGCCGACGTCACGACGCAGCGCCTCTGCTCGGGCGGCTGAGCCGCTGATGGAGAACCTGCCGCGCATCGTCGCGGTGCTGCTCGACGGCGTGCCCGCGACCGTCATCGCGACGCTCGGCGGCATCGTGCTGACCATCGTGCTGTCGTTCGTCGCGGGGCTGGCGCTGCTCTCGCCGCAACGGTGGCTGCGGGCGGTCAGCCGCGTGTACGTCGAGCTGTTCCGCGGGACGTCCGAGGTCGTCCAGCTGTTCTGGATCTTCTTCGTGCTGCCGGTGCTCGTCGGGTTCCAGCTGGTCCCGCTGTTCGCGGGGATCGTCGTGCTGGGGCTGAACCACGGCGCGTACGGCGCGGAGATCGTCCGGGGCGCCGTGCAGTCGGTGCCGCGCGCGCAGGTCGAGGCCGCGACGGCGCTGAGCTTCTCCCCGGCGCAGCGGATGCGCAGGGTGGTGCTGCCGCAGGCGGTGGTGGAGATGCTGCCGCCGTTCAACAACCTGTTCATCCAGCTGCTGAAGTCCTCGGCGATCCTGTCGTTCATCGTCGTCTCCGAGGTGACCGAGCGCGGCGTGCAGGTGCTCGTACCCAACTTCGGCAGCGACATCGTGCTGATCTTCACGTTGATGCTGGTGATCTATCTGCTGCTGGCGCTGGTGATCACGGCGGTGATGCGGACGCTCGAGCGGGTGGCCGCGGGCCGGCTCGGCCGTCGCGGTGCCTCCCGGCAGGCGCGGGCGGAGGTGGCGGTCGGATGACGCCGCTCTGGGACTGGGGCTACGCCTTCTCGATCCTCCCGCGCTTGCTCGAAGCGCTGCTCGTGACGATCCAGATCACCGTGCTCGGGTCGCTCGTCGCACTCGTGCTGGGGCTGGTCATCGCGGTGGTGCGGCGGGCCCGGATCCCCGTCGTCGACCAGCTCGTCTGGGCGTTCGTCGAGTTCGTCCGCTCCACACCGCTGCTGGTGCAGGTGTTCTTCCTGTACTACGTCCTGCCGCACGTCGGGATCGTGCTGAGCGCGTTCGCCGTCGGCGTGATCGGGCTCGGCGTGCACTACGCGACCTACACCTCGGAGGTGTACCGCGCCGGCATCGACGCCGTGCCCGTCGGGCAGTGGGAGGCCGCCGCCGCGCTGAGCCTGCCGCGCAGCCGGGTCTGGACCGGCGTGATCCTGCCGCAGGCCGTCCCGCGTGTGCTCCCGGCGCTGGGCAACTACGTGATCTCCATGTTCAAGGAGGTCCCGCTGCTGCTCGCGGTCAGCGTCGTCGAGGTCGTCAACACGGCCAAGGAGATCTCGTCGGAGACCTTCCGACCCACCGAGCCCTACACGATCGCCGGGCTGCTCTTCCTGCTGCTGAGCTACCCCGCATCGATACTGGTCCGACGACTGGAGCGCCGCAGTGTCGCCGTCTGAACCCATGATCGTCTTCGATGGCGTCGAGAAGCGCTTCGGCGACCGGACCGTCTTGTCGGACCTCAACTTCTCGGTGCAGCCGGGCGAGCACGTCACGCTGATCGGGCCGTCCGGCTCGGGCAAGACGACGATCCTGCGGCTGCTGATGTGCCTGGAGTCGATCGACGCCGGCACGATCTCCGTCGGCGGCTCCTACCTCTCGCACATGGAGAAGGGCGGCAAGCTCGTGCCCGCCGACGAGCGGCACAGCCGGCAGGTGCGCAAGCGCATCGGGATGGTGTTCCAGCAGTTCAACCTCTTCCCGAACATGACGGTGCGCGGGAACCTGACCGAGGCACCGACCCGCGTGCTCGGCCTCTCCCGCGACGAGGCGACGGCGCGCGCGAAGGAGCTGCTCGACCTCGTCGGGCTCGCGGACAAGCTGGATGAGCACCCGTCGCGGCTGTCCGGGGGCCAGCAGCAGCGGGTGGCGATCGCACGGGCGCTGGCCATGCGGCCCTCGGTGCTGCTGCTCGACGAGGTGACCTCCGCGCTCGACCCCGAGCTCGTCGCCGGCGTGCTGGCGCTGCTGCGCGACATCGGTCGCAGCACCGACATCACGATCCTGTGCGTGACGCACGAGATGGGGTTCGCCCGCGACTTCTCCGACCGCGTGATGATGTTCGACGGCGGCCGCGTGATCGAGCAAGCGCCGCCGGCGGAGCTGTTCACCGAACCCCGCGAGCCGCGGACGCGCGAGTTCCTCAGCGCCCTGCTCAGCAGGGGATAGGTGGTCGACGTCGGCTCCGCCGGGAGGGCAGGAAAGCCACTTTCCTGCCCTGTGAGGGCCGGAAAGTGGCTTTCCTGCCCTCGTGTACGCAGCGCGCCCGGCGCGCTGCAGCTAGTCCCGCCCGCAGAGGTGCTCGGTGGTGAGGTCGGGCGGCGGCAGGTTCTCCTGCGTGAAGCCGAACGGCGCGGTGATGCGCAGCCACTCGCCGGACGCCTGCAGCGCCCCCAGCGCCGTATCGAGCTCCGCGCGCAGGTCGGCGTCCTGCGCGCGCATCGCGAACGCGCCGGCGGGGACGATCCGGGTCGCGTCGATGATCGGGACGGTCGGCGCGGTCACCGCCAGATCGGAGTCGGGGTTGCGGCGCAGCTCGTCGGCCAGCGAGATCGCGGTGAGGGCCGCGGCCGTCACGCTGCGGTCGGCGACCGCGCGCACCAGCTCGCCCTGCCCGCTCAGCTCGACGAGCCGGTCGGGTCGCACGCCGGAACCGAGCGCGTAGTCGCGTTCGGCCGAGCCCGCGAGCACGCCCAGCTTGGCTCGGGAACGCGCGACGTCGCTGAAGGTCGTGATCCCGCTCGGGTTGCCCTTGCGCACGAGGAACGCCGGCGCGGCCAGGAAGTCGGGGCGTGAGAACGCGATCTCCCCGCATCGCCGCGGTGTCACCGTCATCCCTGCTGTGATCAGGTCGAACTGGCCGCCGAGCAGGCCGGGGATCAGCCGGTCGAACGTGACCTGCACGGCCTCGATGCCGCCGACCCCCATCGTCGCGAGCGCGGCCCGCGCGACCTCGGGCTGCGCGCCGGTCACCCGCCCGTCCGAATCGGTGTAGCCGTACGGGCGCTCGCCCGCGATGCCGACCCGCAGCACCCCGTCGTAGCGGGCCTTCTCCAGAGTCGTCCCGCCGCGGCCGGGCGAGCACGCCGTGGCGGCCGCGGCCGCCACGGCGCCGCCGGCGAGCGTGAGGAGGCGGCGGCGGGTGAGCATGGCGCGCGAGACTAGCGCGACCGGCGCCGATCCGCCGAGCGGGCAGCAGCCGCAAAGAGGATGTGTGCGTTCCGCACGCGTGGGCAGGAAAGCCACTTTCCTGCCCTCACAGGGCCTGAAAGTGGCTTTCCTGCCCACCCCGGCCCCCGACCCGGCGGGGCGAGCAGCGCCTTAGTCGGGCCACACCGGCTTCCGCTTCTCCAAGAACGAGGCCATGCCTTCCTTCGCCCCCGCGCTCTGCGACAGCGACGCCATCACCTCCACTGCGATCGCGTACGCGTCGGCTTCCGGGCGGTCGAGCTGGGCGTAGAGGGTCTGCTTGCCGACGCCCTTGCCGAACCGGCTGCCGCGGGTGGCGCGCGCGAGCAGCTCGTCGGTGCGCTCGTCGAGCTCGGCGTCCGGGACGGCATAGTTGATCAAACCCCACTCGGCGGCCGTCGCCGCGTCGATCGGGTCGCCGGTGAGCGCGAGCTCCATCAGCCGCTTGCGCCCGACGTTGCGGGCCACCGGCACCGCGGGCGTGTGGCAGAACCAGCCGCCCTTCCCGCCCGGCAGCGCGAACGTCGCCGACTCGGCCGCGACGGCCAGGTCGCACGACGCCACGAGCTGGCACCCCGCGGCCGTCGCGACGGCCTGCACCCTCGCGATGACGACCTGCGGGATCTCCTGAACGGTCCGCATGACCTTCGTGCACAGCTGCAGCAGGTCGCGGACGCCGGCGAGGTCGCGGGCGGCGACGTCGGCGAAGTCGTGACCGGCGGAGAACGCCTTGCCCTCGGCGGCGAGCACAACACCGGTCGCATCGCTGCGACCGGCGGTCTCCAACGCGTCCAGCAGCTCGCGCAGGTGCGCTTCGGACAGCGCGTTGCGCCGCTCCGGCCGGTTCATGGTGATCCGGACGGTGTCGCCGTCCTGCTTGACCAGGATGTGCTCGTAATCGGCCATACCCGACGGTACTTCGCTGAATGCCGCCCCGGGACCCCTCCCGCCCACACATGGTTGTCTGTGCGCGGGTCGGGGGGCGCGCGAGGCTGGGGGGACGATGGAACTCGACGACGTGAGGGGTTCGGCGGATCGGACGGTGGAGGTGACGTACCCGCCTCCGCTCCCGCCGCGCTTCCCGCCGGCGGCCGCGCTGCTGAACCTCAGCGGCCTCGGTCTCGGATACGCCTACCTGGGCCGATGGTTGCGCGCCGTCCTGTACCTCCTCGGCACGGCGGTGCTGGTGGTGCTGGCGTTCCTGACGAACGCCGCCTCCGCGGTGGGCCCCTGGCTCGTGGTCGGCGTGGCGTGGTTGCTCTGGATGGCGATCGACGGCTGGCGCCTGGCCATGTGGACGGCGCCGCGCCGCGTCTCCGTCGCCGGACGGATCGTGTCCACGGCTGCCGGCGTCGTCACCATCGTGGCGCTCGTCGCCGGCTTCCTCGTCTACGACGGCGCCGGCCGCAGCGCGTACGAGACCGGCCTCGACGCGCAGCGCCGCGGCGACTGCAACGCAGCCGTCACGGCGTTCGACACCGTGACCGGGCCCTTCGAGTTGACGTTCGGCCCGTACGTCACCGAGGCGGCGGTGAAGCGGGTCGAGTGCGACGAGTTCACGGCCGCCGTGTCGGCCGGCCAAGGCGACTACCGCGGTGTCACGACGAAGCTCAAGGAGCACCGCACCGCGCATCCGTCGAGCCTGCTGCTGCCGACCGTCCTGGACCGGCTCGAAGGCACCTACCGCGACTGGGCGGAGTCGCTGCGCCGCTCGGACGACTACTCCGAGGCCATCACGGTCTACCGGGAGCTGCTGACGGAGGTGCCGCAGCCCCGGATGGACCCGCGGCCGGCGCTCGCCGAGACCTACATCGCGCTCGCGACCAGCACCGCGCAGTCCATGGCGAGCACGAGCCCGAGCGTGTCGTCGGCGAAGACCGCCATCGACGCGCTGCTCATCGTGCGCCGCGAGCTGGGCGCGACGCCGGCGGCTTCGCAGGTCGACGGCAAGTTCGCCGAGGTGTTCGCCGCAGGGCGGGGCGACTTCGTCAAGGGCCGCTGGTGCCCGTCGGTCCCGGTGCTCGACTACTTCGTCGGCCTGCCCGCCGCCGAGACGAGCGGGGTTGTCGGCGCTGCGAACAACGACCGGGTGCTCGCACTGCTCGAATGCGGCCTGGAGCGGTTCCGGGCCGGCGCGTACCTCGAGACGGTCGAGCCGATCAACAAGCTGGTTACCGGCTACCCCGAGTCGCCGCAGGCGCAGCTGGGGCGGGCCGTGGCGATCTCGGCGAAGGTCGGCGACGGGCGCAAGACCGCTGTCGAGGTCCCCGCGTCGTTCGGCACCGAAGGCACGATCCTGATGAAGGTCTACAACGCCCAACCGGGGCCGATGAAGCTGCTCGTCGCGGGCCCGACGGCGTTCGAGATCGACCTGCCCGGGTGCACGGTCTGCGCTCCGACCTACCCCAACGACACCGAGGCGTGCAAGACGTTCGATGGGCGGCCGACCGTGGACGTGCGGATCCGCGCGGGCACCTACATCATGTTCCAGGACGGTGTCCCCAACCACTACCAGCCCTGGGTGATCAGTTCCGGCGGCTACTACACCAGCTGCTTCTGGATCGGTAACCAGTGACCGTCAGCGCCGTTCCAGCCGGTGCAGGTCCGGCGGCACGAGCGTCGTGGAGGCAACCAGCTCGGTGAGCAGGTTGTGGTTCAGCGAGTTGCCGAGCGGGCCGGTCACCTCCTCGCGGACGAGGCCGGCGACGCCGGCCTTGGAGAGCTGACCTCTGACCTTGGCCACCAGGTGCTCCACGCGCTTGGCCGTCCAGCCGGCCGTCGGTTGCAGCTCGGCGAGCTGCTCGGCGGTCTGCTGCCACGTGAGCGGCTGCGGGTTCGGCTCGTGCATGAGGTAGCGCTGACCGAGCACCACGAGCGCGAGACGCTCGTCGGAGGTGAGCGGCCACAGCGCGGGCGCGATCGTGATGCCGTTGTGCTGGGCGGGTGGCCGGTCGCCGGCCGGACCGACGACGAAGATCTCCAGCAGGTGCTCGCGCCCGTGGGAGCCGGGCACGAAGACCGGTGTGTAGCCGGGTGTCATCGGGTAGGGCTGCTCGTTCGGGAAGACCAGCCGGCCGGGCAGGCGCAGCGGTGAACGACCGGCGTTGCGCAGCGCCCAGCCGTCGCCGTCGGAGATCAGCGTGCCGTGCTGGCGGCTCACCCGCCGGTCGTCGCCGCCGACGCAGACGTGCACCTCGTGGACGTTGCGCCCGAACAGGATGGTCCGGCCGGCGCGCGGCCCGACGGTGATGCCGCCGTCGACCGACTTCGCGACGATCGTTCCGGGAACGGTGGACGTGACGCCGCGGGCCAGGCTGCCGCTGGTGGGTAGGAGTCGCTCGATGCCCTGGTCGTCGGGAGGTGCGCTGCCGGTCACGGGAACAGGATGCAGGGTCCTTCTTGCCGTCCTGCGTCGGGAGGGTCTAGTCTGACTCGATGACTGGATAAACCAATCTGGTCATCGAGGCGGAAGGACTCCCATGGCGGCACCTGAGCAACCTCCCGCGCGGGTGGAGCGGATCCTCGACGCCGCGGCCGAGCTGCTGGTCCGCTGGGGGTACCAGCGCGTCACGATCGACGAGGTCGCGCGGCACGCGCATATCGGCAAGGGCACGGTCTACCTGCACTTCAAGACCAAGGACGCGCTGTTCCTCACGGTCCTGCTGCGCACGCACCGCCGGGTCGTCGGGAACCTCGTCGACCGCATGGAGTCCGACCCGGAAGCCGTGCTCCCGTCGGTCTCCTCGCGCGAGGTGTACCTCGCGGTCGCCAACGACCCGGTCGCGCGCCCGCTCTACCTGGGCGATCCGGAGGTGCTCGGCCGGCTCGTGCAAGAGGCGGGCGGCACGATGACCGTGATGGTCCAGAAGCGCTCGGGCGCGTTGCGGCATGCGCTGGAGGTGCTGCGGGCGGCCGGGCTGCTGCGCGCCGACCTCGACGTCGATGAGCTGCTGCACGTGTTCGCCGCCGTGACCACCGGTTTCTTCGTCATCGACGGCGCACCCGCCGCCGTGGACGTCGAGAAGCGGGCCGACCTGCTCGCGACGACCGTCCGGGCCGCGATCGAGGTGCCCGGGCGCGTGCCGCCCGACGTCGCGCGCGAGGTCGCCGGGATCTACCGATCGCTGATCACGCACATCGACGACGAATGGAAGCGCCGCGTCCGGTGATCCCGGAGCAGCAGAAGGGGGAGTGGGCCATGACCGCAACACCCGACACCGTCGGTGCGACGGGTCCCAACTTGATGGACCCGGAGTTCATCGCCGACCCGGTGGCCGGCTACAACCGCTTGCGCGAGCAGGCGCCGGTGGTGCTCGGCACGCGGATGGACGGCGGCCCGGCGTGGTACGTCACGCGGTACGACGACGTCCGGGCCGCGCTCGGCGACACGCGGTTCGTCAACAACGCCAAGGCCGTCGAGGGCATGGTGGTCGAGAACGCCCGCGACAAGATCGTCGAGCAGTTCGGGGTGCCGCCCGAGCTGATGCCGTACATCAACGAGTCGGTGCTCGACGTCGACGGCGCCGACCACTCGCGCCTGCGCAAGCTGGTGTCCCGCGCCTTCACGGTGCGCCGGGTCAACGCGATGCGCCCGCGCGTCGAGCAGATCACGGCCGAGCTGCTGGACACGCTCACCGACCCGACCGACCTGGTCCGCGACTTCGCCTACCCGCTCCCGATCACGGTGATCAGCGAGCTCGTCGGGGTGGCGGAGGCGGAGCGGCCGCAGTGGCGGCAGTGGGGTGCCGAGATCACGTCGTTCAAGCCCGGCTCGATCGGGCCGGCGCTGACGGCGATGGTGGAGCACACCCACGGCCTGATCGAGCGCAGGCGGGCCGAGCCGGCCGACGACCTGCTGACCGAGCTGATCAGGGTGCAGGACGAGGAGGGGGACCGCCTCTCCGAGGTCGAGACCGTCACGATGGTGATCACGCTGGTGATGGCCGGCCACGAGACCACGGCGCACCTCGTCAGCGCGGGCACCCTCGCGCTCCTGCAGCACCCCGACCAGCTGGAGCTGCTGCGCAACGACCCGTCGCTGTGGCCCGCTGCCGTCAACGAGCTGCTGCGCTGGTGCGGCCCGGTGCAGGTGACCCGGCTCCGGTACGCGGTGCAGGACGTCGAGCTCGGCGGTGTGACGATCAAGGCGGGCGACGCCGTGCAGGCCGTGCTCGTCTCCGCGAACCACGACCCGCGCGAGTTCACCGACCCGGACCGCCTCGACTTCACGCGGCGGCCGACCGGCCACGGCGACGGCCACGTCGGCTTCGGCCACGGCGTCCACTACTGCCTCGGCGCCGCGCTCGCCCGGCAGGAGGCGGAAGTGGCGCTGCGGATGCTGTTCGACCGCTTCCCGCGGCTCTCGATGGCGGCCGAGCGACCCGAGTGGATCCCGGTGCCGGGGATCCGCAGGCTCGCGGCGCTGCCGCTGCACCTGGGCTGACGCAGCTCACCCGACGGGTCGGGGGAGGGCAGGAAAGCCACTTTCCGGCCCTCACAGGGCAGGAAAGTGGCTTTCCTGCCCTCGCGTGCGGAACGCACACATCCCGGATCGGCTTCCTAGTACGACCTCGGCAACCCCAGTGAGTGCTGCGCGATGTAGTTGAGGATCATCTCGCGGCTGACCGGGGCGATGCGGGCCGTCCGCACCGCGCCGACCAGCGTCCCGACGCCGTACTCGACGGCCATGCCGTTGCCGCCGTGCGCCTGCACGGCGGCATCGACGGCGTTGATCGCAGCTTCGGCCGCGGCGTACTTGGCGATGTTGGCGGCCTCGCCCGCGGCCACGTGGTCACCGGCGTCGTAGAACCACGCGGCGCGGGTGGTCGCCATCCTGGCCAGCTCGACCTCGACGTGTGCCTTCGCCAGCGGGTGCGCGATGGCCTGGTGCGCGCCGATGGGCGTCGACCACACCGTGCGGTCCTTGGCGTAGTCGATGCCGCGGCGCAGCGCGTAGCGGGCGGTGCCGTTCGTGTAGGCGGCGACGGTGATCCGCTCCGGGTTGAGGCCGGCGAACAGCGCCGCCAGGCCGGCCTCCTCGCCGCCGACCAGCGCGTCGTCCGGGACGAGCGCGTCGTCGAAGAACACCGTGAACTGCTTCTCGGGGCTGTGGATGGCCATCTCGATCGGCTGGTACGTCATGCCGGGGGTGTCGTTCGGGACGATGAACATCGCGGGCCGCAGCGTGCCGCTCGCAGCGTCTTCCATGCGGGTGACGACCAGCGTGGCGTCGGTTTCGTCGACCCCGGAGATGTAGTACTTCGTGCCGGAGAGCCGCCAGCCGGCGCCCTCGGGGTCGCGGCGGGCCGTCGTCGTGATGCGGTGCGAGTTCGAGCCGGCGTCGGGCTCGGTGATCGCGAACGACATCCGGACGCTGCCGTCGGCGAAGCGGGGCAGCCAGCGTTCCTTCTGATCGGTCGTCCCGCTCTTCGCGATGACGGTCGCCGCGATCGCCGGCGACACGACGATGAGCAGCAGCGGGCACCCCGCGGCCGCGATCTCCTCGGCGACGATCGCCAGCTCGATCATGCCCGCCCCGCCGCCGCCGTACTCGGCGGGCACGGCGACGCCGAGGTAGCCGGCCTCGGCCGCCTCCGCCCACAGCTCCGTTGTCTTGCCGCCGGTCCGCGCCTTCTCCATGAGGTACTCGTGGCCGTACTTGCCGGCCAGCGCCGCCACGGAGGAGCGCAGGAGTTGCTGCTCGTCGGACTCGCGAAGATCCATCGTCATCCTCTGCTCGGCGGTCGGCGCGAGCGCCAGCATCGTCGCCGCCCGGAAAACGGTCAAGGCTGCTTGTTTGTCTTCCCGGAGCGGAGGGCGCTAGCGCCGGTGCAGCTGGAGCAGCAAGTAGGCGGCAAGGCTCTGCGCGTCGACGAGCTCGCCGTCGCGGGCCATCCGTTCGAAGTCGGCGACGCTGAACCAGCGGGTGCGCATGTCCTGCTCGGTGTGCTCGCGCAGGGCGCTCTCCTCGGTCAGCTCGGTGGCGAGGAAGACGTGCTCGCGCTGGCTCGACATGCCCGGCGCGATGTCGAGCCTGCCGAGCAGCTCCATCCGCCCGGCGACCAGGCCCGTCTCCTCACGCAGCTCGCGCGCGGCCAGCTCGGCCGGGTCCTGCTCGGCCCGGTCGGGCGCGGTGCCCATGGGGAACTCCCAGCGCCGCTGCCCGACCGGGTAGCGGAACTGCTCGACGAGGTGCAGTCGGTCCCCGTCGAGCGGGATCACGAGGGCCGCGGTGGGCTTGTCGACCACCCCGAAGATGCCGTCGGTGCCGTCGGCGCGGCGCACGGCGTCCTCGCGCACGGTCATCCAGCTGTTCGCGTAGACCTGCCGGCTGCTGATCGTCTCCACGCCGGATACGGTGCCCGACCGGCCAGTCGGGCACGATCTGGGGGTGCGCGCGTCACGACTGGTCACCTTGCTGTTCACGCTGCAGCGGCTGCGCGAGGCCACGGCCGCTGAGCTGGCCCGTGAGCTGGAGGTCTCCGAGCGGACGATCTACCGCGACGTCGCGGCGCTCACCGAGGCCGGCGTCCCGATCTGGACGGAGGCGGGCCGCGGAGGCGGCATCCGGCTCGTCGACGGCTGGCGCACGCGGCTCGACGGGATGACCGCGCAGGAGGCGGCCGCGCTGTTCGCGGTCGGATCGCCGCACGTGCTCGCCGAGCTGGGCATGAGCGCCGCGCTCGCGGGTGCGCAGGCGAAGCTGCTCGCGACGCTCCCCGAGGGGTTGCGCGAGCACGCGAGCACCGTCGCGGCCCGGTTCCACCTCGACGCGCCGGGGTGGTTCCACGCGCCGCAGCAGGTCACCCAGCTCGCCGCGGTCGCGGAGGCGGTGTGGGAGCAGCGACAGCTGCGGATCTCCTACCGCCGTCGCGACGACCTCGTGGAGCGGGTGATCGAACCGCTCGGGCTCGTGCTGAAGGCCGGCACCTGGTACGTCGTCGCGCGCAGCATCGGCGGCCGGCGGGTCGGGCCCGTCGACACGCTGCTGACCTACCGGGTCGACCGCATCGCCGCCGCCGAGCCGTCGGGGGAGGGGTTCGAGCGGCCGATGGGCTTCGACCTCGCGGAGTGGTGGGCGGGCGCCGCGGCCCGGTTCGAGACCACGATGCTGCGCACCACCGTGCGCCTGCGGCTGGGGCCGCGCGCGCTGCGCTGGCTGATCAACGTCACCGACCCGGACGCCGCGCTGCGTGCCGTCGCGCATGCCGCGCCGCCCGACGCCGACGGCTGGCGGGTCGTCGAGCTCGACGTCGAGTCGAACGAGGTCGCCGCGGCGCAGCTCGTCGGGCTCGGCGCCGAGATCGAGGCGCTCGAACCGCCGGAGGTGCGTGCCGCGCTCGCCGCCGCGGGCGCGGCGCTCGCGGCGAACAACACCGCTACTGCCGGGTCCGGGCTCGCGAATCGGCCATGAGCCCGCTGTCGACGCGCCGGCCGCTCTGGAACACCGCGACCGGTCGGTGCAGCGCGGTGATGTCGACGGTCGGGTCGCCGTCGACGGCGAGCAGGTCGGCGTCGAAGCTCGCGGCGACCCGCCCCTTGCGGTCGCCCAGCCCGCACACACCGGCCGCGACCGAGGTGCCGGTGCGCAGTGCCACCAACGGTTCCATCCCCAGCTCGACGAGGTGCTGCAGGCCGACCGGCAGCACACCGTGCGGCTTGACCGGCGCGATGCCGGCGTCGGTGCCGGCCACGACCAGCGCGCCCGCCCGGATCAGCCGGGCCGACAGCGCCATGACGTCCGGGAGGATGCGCATCAGCAACGGCGGCGGGAGGGCGCCCTCCACCGGACGCATGCCCACGGTGAGTCCGATCGCGACCCTGCGCTCGACGAGCCGCTCGATCAGCTCGTCGACCGGGCGCACCCCGTCTTCGGTGATGAAGGTGCAGTGCTCGATCCCGTCGACGCCCGCGGCGAGCGCGTCGCTGACGGCCTGCGCGGCGTGCGCGTGCGCCGTGACGGGCAGGCCGTACCGGTGCGCCTCGTCGACGATCGCGCGCAGTTCCGCGGGAGCGAACTGCGGCTCGTGGACCAGCGTGCCCTCGGTCATCATCCCGCCGCTGGCCATCACCTTGATGACGTCGACACCCCGTTCGGCGTGCTCGCGCACCGCCGCGCGCGCTCCACGCACCCCGCCGGCCGCGACGCCGCCGAGGAAGTGGCAGTGCCCGCCGTCGGTGGTGATCGGCGGCCCGGCCGCGACCACCGTCGGTGTACTGCCGGTGAACTCCTCCCGGAAGCGCAGCGAGAGGTAGTCGCGGTCGCCGAGGTCGCGCACGGTCGTCACGCCGGCCTGCAGCTGCGCCTCCGCGGCAACTCCCATCGCGGCCATGACCTCGTCGTCATCGCGTTCCGCGAGCGTGGCAACCGGGTCCCAGCCCCCGTCGAAGGCCAGGTGGACGTGGGTGTCGACCAGGCCGGGCAGCAGTGTCGCCCCGGGCAGCTCCACCAGCTCGGCGTCGGACGGCGGCTGGATATGCCCTGATCGGACCTCGGCGACCCGGCCGTCCTCGACGACGACGAGCGGATCGTCGATCCGCCGCTCGCCGTCGAAGAGGGTGGCGGCTCGGATGGCGGTGCGCATCATGCAGGGAGCCTCCCGCCGCGGGACGTGGGCGGCGTACGTAGTGGACTACCTGACTTCGGGCCCGCCGCACCCGGGCAATAGGGTCGTGAGGTGCGTCTCGTCATCGCCCGCTGCCAGGTCGACTACGTCGGAAGGCTCACCGCGCATCTGCCGATGGCGCCCCGGTTGCTGCTGGTCAAGGCCGACGGATCGGTGAGCATCCACGCCGACGACCGCGCCTACAAGCCGCTGAACTGGATGAGCCCGCCGTGCTGGCTCGAGGAGCAGCCGGGTGTCTGGACCGTGCGCAACAAGGCCGACGAGTCGCTCGTCATCACGATCGACGAGGTGCTGCACGACTCCAAGCACGAGCTCGGCGTCGACCCCGGCCTCGTCAAGGACGGCGTCGAGGCGCACCTCCAGGAGCTGCTCGCGGCCCACCCGACGGCGTTCGGTGAGGGCTTCACGCTGGTCCGCCGCGAGTACATGACCGCGATCGGGCCCGTCGACCTGCTCTGCCGCGACGCCGCCGGCGGCAGCGTCGCCGTCGAGATCAAGCGCCGCGGCGAGATCGACGGCGTCGAGCAGCTCACCCGCTACCTCGAACTCATGAACCGCGACCCGCTCCTCGCCCCGGTCGCCGGCATCTTCGCGGCGCAGCAGATCAAGCCGCAGGCCCGCACACTGGCGGAGGACCGCGGCATCCGGTGCGTCGTCGTCGACTACGACGCGTTGCGCGGCACGGAGAGCACCGACCTGCGGCTGTTCTGAGCCGCCTGCGCCGCGCTCCCCAGCGGGCGGGCGGCACATGCGTGCCGCTTTCGGCCCACACGGGCCGCGCGGCTCGCATTACTCTTGAGTAATGACCGCTACCGAGGTGCCCGCCGAGGCTGCGCCTGCGCCCCCGACGTTCGAGTCGCTCGACCCGCGCACCGGCGACGTCGTCGGCACCCACCCCGTGCACGACGCCGCGGCTGTCGACGCTGCGGTCGCCCGTGCGGTCGAGGCCGCCAAGTGGTGGGGCGCGCTCGGGTACGCCGAACGCCGCCGCCGCCTGGGCGAATGGCGCAAGGCGCTGGTCCGCAGCATCGACGCGCTCGCGCAGGTCGTCTCCGACGAGACGGGGAAGCCGCTCGACGACGCGAAGCTGGAGCTGGTGCTCGCGATCGACCACCTCGACTGGGCCGCGAAGCACGCAGAGAAGGTGCTCGGGCGGCGCAAGGTGTCGTCGGGGCTGCTCATGAGCAACCAGGCGGCCTCGCTGACCTACGCCCCGATCGGTGTGATCGGTGTGATCGGCCCGTGGAACTACCCGGTGTTCACCCCGATGGGGTCGATCGCCTACGCGCTCGCCGCGGGCAACGCCGTTGTGTTCAAGCCGAGCGAGCTGACGCCCGGCGTCGGCGTCGCGCTGGCCGACACCCTTGCCGAGCTCGTCGACGGCCACCCGTTGCTGCAGGTCGTCACCGGTTTCGGCGAGACCGGCGCCGCGCTGTGCCGTTCGGCGGGGGTCGGCAAGATCGCGTTCACCGGCTCGACCGCCACGGGCAAGCGCGTGATGGCTGCGTGCGCGGAGACGCTCACCCCGGTGCTGATCGAATGCGGCGGCAAGGACCCCCTGATCGTCGACTCCGACGCCGACATCGAGGCCGCCGCCGACGCCGCCGTGTGGGGCGGGATGTCGAACGCGGGGCAGACCTGCGTCGGCGTCGAACGCGTCTACGTGTTGGAGGACGTCGCCGACGCCTTCACCGCGCGGGTCGTCGCCAAGTCGAGCACGCTGCGGCCCGGTGGCAACCCGGCCGGCGACTTCGGCCCGATGACCATGCCGGCGCAGACGGAGGTCGTGCGCCGCCACGTCGAGGACGCCCTCGCGAAGGGCGGGCGCGCCGTCGTCGGCGGCAATGAGTCGATCCGCCCGCCGTTCGTCGAGCCGGTGGTGATCCTCGACGTCCCGGAGGACAGCAGCGCCATCACCGAGGAGACGTTCGGGCCGCTGCTGGTGGTCAACCGCGTACCCGACCTCGACGAGGCGGTGCGCCGCGCCAACGCGACCGGGTACGGCCTGGGCGCGACGGTCTTCTCCAAGAAGCGCGGGGAGGAGATCGCCGCGCGGCTGCGCTGCGGCATGGTCGCGATCAACAGCGTGATCTCCTTCGCCGGCATCCCGAGCCTGCCGTTCGGCGGCGTCGGCGACTCCGGGTTCGGCCGCATCCACGGCGAGGACGGCCTGCGCGAGTTCACCCGGCCCCAGGCCGTCGCACGCCAGAAGTTCGCCCTCCCCATCGCCGTGACCAGCTTCAAGCGCACCAGCCGCGGCATGGCCACGCTCGTCGGGTTGATCAAGATGCGGCACGGGAGGTAGCCCACACGAGCGCCCGCGCGACGCCCGGAGATGCGAGGATCGCGGGAACTCATCCCCAACGGCGGAGGTAGGCGCGTGGCACGCGAGTTCCGGACGGTCGGCGTGGTCGGCCTCGGCACGATGGGTGCCGGCATCGTCGAGGTGTTCGCCCGCAACGGGCTCCAGGTGATCGCCGCCGAGGTCGACGCCGAGGCCGTCGAGCGCGGCCGCGCGCACCTCGCGTCCTCGACGGCCAGGGCGATCAAGCGCGGCAAGCTCACCCAGGAGGGCGCCGACGAGCTGCTGGCCCGCATCACCACCACCACGTCGCTCGCCGACCTCGCCGACGCCGACCTGGTGGTGGAGGCCGTCCCGGAGAGCCTCGACCTCAAGTCCGGCGTTCTGGGCGAGCTCGACAAGGTCTGCCGCCCCGACGTGATCCTCGCGTCGAACACGTCCTCGCTGTCGGTCACCGAGCTCTCCGTGCACACAGGGCGCCCCGGCAAGGTCGTCGGGATGCACTTCTTCAACCCGGCGCCCGTGCAGCGCCTCGTCGAGCTGGTGCGCACCGTCGTGACCGAGCAGGACGTCATCGACGACCTGAAGGAGTTCGCCGCGACGCTCGACAAGGTGCCGGTCGTCATCGGCGACCGCGCGGGTTTCATCGCGAACGCGCTGCTCTTCGGCTACCTCAACCACGCCGCGCGGATGTACGAGAGCCGCTACGCGACCCGCGAGGACCTCGACGCCGCCATGCGCTACGGCTGCGGCTACCCGATGGGCCCGCTCGCGCTGCTCGACCTGATCGGGCTCGACACGAGCTACGAGATCCTCGACACGATGTACAAGCAGTCCCGCAACCAGATGCACGCGCCCGCGCCGGTGCTGAAGCAGATGATCACCGCGGGCCTGCTGGGCCGCAAGAGCGGCCGCGGCTTCTACACCTACGCCAAGCCGCACAGCCAGGAGGTTGTGCCCGACGCGCTCACCCCGAGCGGCACCGTCCCGGCCGACGCCGCGGTGCGTGAGGTCGCCAGGGTCGGCGTGGTCGGCACCGGCACGATGGCCTCCGGGATCGTCGAGGTGTTCGCGAAGTCCGGCTTCGACGTCGTCGTGCGCGGCCGCAGCCAGTCCAAGATCGACGCTGCGCTCGGCGGCATCCGCAAGTCGCTGGAGAAGGGTGTCGTCCGCGGGAAGCTCACCGAGCAGGAGCGCGACGAGACGCTCGCCCGCATCACCGGCACCACCCGGCTGGAGGACCTCGCCGACGTCGACCTCGTCGTCGAGGCCATCGCGGAGGAGCTCGAGGTCAAGCGCGCGGTGTTCGCCGCGCTCGACGAGATCTGCAAGCCGGGCGCGATCCTCGCCACCACCACGTCGTCGCTGCCGGTCGTGGAGTGCGCTGCGGCCACGTCACGGCCGCAGGACGTCGTCGGCCTGCACTTCTTCAACCCCGCGCCGATCATGAAGCTGGTCGAGGTGGTCTCCACGATCACCACGGCGCCCGACGTCGCCGCCACCGCGCTCGCGATCTGCGAGCGACTGGGCAAGGTGCCGGTGTCGTGCGGCGACCGCGCGGGGTTCATCGTCAACGCGCTGCTCTTCCCGTACCTCAACGACGCCGTGAAGATGCTCGAGGCGCACTACGCCACGGCCGACGACATCGATGCCGCCATGAAGACGGGCTGCGCGCTGCCGATGGGCCCGTTCGAACTGCTCGACGTCGTCGGGCTCGACGTGTCGCTGGCCATCGAGCGCTCGCTCTACCTGGAGTTCCGCCTCTCCGGGTTCGCGCCGGCGCCGCTGCTGGAGCACCTGGTCACGGCGGGCAGGCTCGGCCGCAAGACCGGGCACGGGTTCCGGGACTACGCGGCGCGGTGACGAGCTCGTGGCACGGTCGAACCGGCGCCGCGACGAGCACGTCCCCCTGCGCTCGGCCGCGCTGACCCGCGCGGAGAGCGGGTCCGACGGGGAGTGGCTCGTGCGGAGCATTCCCGGCGCGCAGGCGGTGAAAAGCTACCGCTGTCCCGGCTGCGACCAGCTGATCGCGGCCGGGACCCCGCACATCGTGGCGTGGCCGGCCGCCGAGTACGGCTCGGTCGACGAGCGGCGCCACTGGCACAACGGCTGCTGGACGGCCCGGCACCGCCGGCGTCCGGGTTCGCGCCGCTGAGGCCGGAGGCCGGACGTCAGCGGGCGCCGGCGTGCTCCGACGCACGACGGCCCGGTGACGGCCGCCGCGGCGACGGCGGCACGACAACGGGGGTGCCGTTCGGCGGGGTGGCCATGGAGTCGCTCGGGTCGACGTCGCGCAGCAGGTCGAGCGAAGCGGTGGACTGCTCCAGCATCAGGCGGGTCTTGTGCAGCTGCTCGACGAGCCTGCGGCGCAGCGCCAGCAGGTCGCTCGCGCGCTGCTCGGCCATCGCGATGATCCGGCGCGCCTGCGCACGGGCGGTCAGGACCTCCTGGCGGGCCTGCGCCGCCGACGTCTCCTTCATCTCGTCGATCGCGCGGCGTGCCTCGGTGCGCGCGGCCTTCAGCGCGGAGAGCGCCTCGGCGCGGCGCTGGTCCATCGCGATGGTGAAGTCCTCCTCCACCAGCTTGCGGCGCGCCTCCGACTCGGCCCAGGCGTCGGCCCGCTCCGCGGCGGCGGTCATCTCGGCCGCGGCGATCGTGTCGGCGCACGCTTGCCGCTCGGCGGTGATCTCGGCGAGCGCCTTGGCGCGCTCCTGCGTGTACTCCTCGGCATCGCAGGTGGCGGCGACACGGATCGACTCCGCCTCGGCGCGCGCTGCTTCGAGGATCTGCTCGGCCTGCACGCCGGCATCGCTGAGCCGCTTCGCGACCTCGGTCTCGGAGTGCGCGAGCATCTCGCCGACCTCGTCCTCGGCGAGACGCAGCATCGAACGCATCCGCTCGCTCATGCTCGTGACGTTCTGCCGGGGGCTCACGAGCGTGCGGACCTGCGCGCGCAACCGCTCGGCGCGGGCCCGCGAGTCGTCGAGCTCCTTCGTCAGCTGGGCCGCCTGGTCGACAGCGGCGGCCCGGTCGGTTGCGACTATGCGTATCTCGGCATCGATGCGATGGAGATGGGCATCGACCTGAGCCTGGTCGTAACCACGGCGCACGACGTCGAATCCGGTGTCGGCGGGGGGCACCATGGGATCTCCGACCATGGGACTCACCGTACCGAAATGTGCGTCGCGAGTCGGGGGATTGCACACATTGTCGCGACGCGCATCACCCGGTCGGGCAGCCCTCGGACGGGTGTCGGCTACACGCCGCGGAAACGGTTGATCGCGTCGACGTGCTTCGCCCGCAGCTCGGGATCGGTGACACCCAGTCCCTCCTGGGGGGCGAGCGCCAGCACGCCGACCTTGCCCTGGTGGCTGTTGGTGTGCACGTCCATCGCGGCCTGCCCGGTCTCGGCCAGCGGGTAGACCTTCGACAGCGTCGGGTGGATCTTGCCCCGGCTGATCAACCGGTTCGCCTCGAACGACTCGCGGTAGTTCGCAAAATGCGAGCCGATGATCCGCTTGAGGTTCATCCACAAGTAACGGTTGTCGAACGTGTGCTCGTAGCCGGAGGTCGACGCGCACGTCACGATCGTGCCGCCCTTCCGGGCGACGTAGACGCTGGCGCCGAACGTCTCCCGGCCCGGGTGCTCGAAAACGATGTCGGGATCGTCGCCACCGGTCAGCTCGCGGATCTTCGCGCCCAAGCGCTTCCACTCGCGCTGGTCCTGGGTGTGCTCGTCGCGCCAGAACCGGTACCCCTCCGCGTTGCGGTCGATGATCAGCTCCGCGCCCATCCGGCGGCAGATCTCGGCCTTCTCCGGCGAGGAGACGACACACACCGGGACACCGCCGCCGTTCAGCGCGAACTGCGTGGCGTACGAGCCGAGCCCGCCGGAGGCGCCCCAGATGAGCACGGTGTCGCCCTGCTTCATCCCCGCCCCGTTGCGGGAGACCAGCTGCCGGTACGCCGTGGAGTTCACCAAGCCCGGTGCCGCTGCCTCCTCCCACGTCAGGTGCGCGGGCTTCGGCATGAGCTGGTTGGACTTGACCAGCGCCAGCTCGGCGAGTCCACCGAAGTTCGTCTCGAACCCCCAGATGCGCTGCTCGGGATCCATCATCGTGTCGCCGTGCCCGTCGGGGCTCTCCAGCTCGACCGACAGGCAGTGCGCGACCACCTTGTCGCCGGGCTTCCACGCGTTGACGCCAGGCCCGGTGCGCAGTACCACGCCAGCGAGGTCGGAACCCACGACGTGGTAGGGCAGGTCGTGTCGCTTCGTGAGCGGCGAGATCCGGCCGTAGCGCTGCAGGAAGGCGAACGTCGAGACCGGCTCGAAGATCGACGTCCAGACCGTGTTGTAGTTGATGGCGCTGGCCATCACGGCGACGATCGCCTCGCCAGGGCCGAGCTCGGGGGTGGCGACCTCGTCGAGGTGGAGGCTCTTGCGGGGGTCCTTGTCGCGGGAGGGCATCCCGGCGAACATCTCCGCCTCGTCGGCATGGACCGTGATCCCGCGGTAGTGCTCCGGCACGTCCAGGCCTGCGACTGCGTCGTACTGCTCGGCGAGTATCGCGTCGAGGATCTCCTGCACGGCTGGCCTCCGCTGGCTCAGGTCTGCTTGGTATCCCAAAAGTTACTGCGCAGTATGGTACCCGTCTGAATCGTGAGGGAAAGAAGTGATGTGGAGCACGTCGCCCGATCAGTGGGCGGCGGCCGGCTCGACCAGCTCGACCAGCACACCTCCGGCGTCCTTCGGGTGGACGAAGTTGATCCGTGAACCCGCCGTGCCCTTGCGCGGCTCGTCGTAGAGCAAGCGCAGCCCCTGCTCGCGCAGCGCGGCGCAGGAGGCCTCGATGTCGGCGACGCGGTAGGCGAGCTGCTGGATCCCCGGCCCGTTGCGCTCGAGGAACTTCCCTATCGCCGAATCGGGACGCAGCGGGGCCAGCAGCTGGATGGCCGCTCCGCTGTCGCCGGGCGCCGAGAGCATCGCCTCGCGGACGCCCTGCTCCTCGTTGGCCTCGGTGTGGGTCGCAACCAGCCCGAACGTCGTTGCGTACCACCGGATGGCTTCGTCGAGGTCGGCTACCGCGATCCCGACGTGGTCGACCGCAAGCACCTGATGAGCTGTCATGGGCGCAATGTAGGCCGTCGGGGCGCTGACGTGGGGTTGTGCGCCTCATCACGGACCGGATCCGCTCGCTGACCGGGAGCATGGGCGCTACCTGCGGGTATCGTCTGGGAGGGTCCTGAACGGCTGGGGCCGTAGCGAGCGTCGCGCAGTAGGTCCAGTTGTTCAGGGCGCTCATAGGTGCCCCGCCATCGAAGCTGCTGGAGGAATCGTGTCCGGTTCGGTCATCGTCGCGGGAGCCCGCACCCCCATGGGACGGCTCCTCGGATCGCTCAAGGGCTTCTCCGGAGCGCAGCTCGGCGGGGTGGCGATCAAGGCGGCGCTGGAGCGCGCCGGTGTCGCGCCCGAGCAGGTCCAGTACGTGATCATGGGGCAGGTGCTGACGGCGGGAGCGGGGCAGATCCCCGCCCGCCAGGCGGCGGCTGCCGGTGGCATTCCCATGGACGTGCCGGCACTGACGATCAACAAGGTCTGCCTCTCGGGCATCGACGCGATCGCACTCGCCGACCAGCTCATCCGCGCCGGTGAGTTCGACCTCGTCGTGGCCGGTGGGCAGGAGTCGATGACGCAGGCGCCGCACCTGCTGGGCAAGTCGCGCGAAGGCCACAAGTACGGCGACGTCACGATGCTCGACCACATGGCGCACGACGGCCTCTTCTGTGCGTTCGACCAGGTGGCGATGGGCGCCTCGACCGAGAAGTACAACGGCCGGTACGAGCTGACCCGCGAGCAGCAGGACGAGTTCTCCGCACGTTCGCACCAGCGCGCGGCGGCAGCGGCCGAGAAGGGGATCTTCGCGCAGGAGATCGCGCCGGTCGCGATCCCGCAGCGGAAGGGCGACCCGGTCGAGTTCGCCACCGACGAGGGCATCAGGGGCGACACCACCGCGGAAGGGCTCGCCAGGCTGCGCCCCGCCTTCTCCTCGGACGGGACGATCACCGCCGGGTCGGCGTCGCAGATCTCCGACGGCGCTGCCGCGGTGGTCGTCATGAGCAAGGCGAAGGCGGAGGAGCTCGGGCTGACCTGGCTCGCCGAGATCGGGGCTCACGGCGTGGTCGCAGGGCCCGACGCGAGCCTGCACGAGCAGCCGGCCAACGCGATCGCGAAGGCGTGCGAGAAGGAGGGCATCTCGCCGGGCGACCTGGACCTCGTGGAGATCAACGAGGCCTTCGCCGCGGTGGGCATCGTCTCCTCGCGCAAGCTCGGGCTCGGCGACGACAAGGTCAACGTCAACGGCGGCGCGATCGCGCTGGGGCACCCCATCGGCATGTCGGGCGCGCGCATCGCCCTGCACCTGGCGCTGGAGCTGCAGCGCCGCGGTGGCGGTGTCGGTGCGGCCGCGCTCTGCGGCGGTGGCGGCCAGGGCGACGCGCTGATCATCCGCGTGCCCTCGGCAGGCTGAGCGACGTCGGTCGGGCAGATGGCGCGCCGGTTCGACATCGCCGACCTGGTCGAGCGGGCCAGGCGGGGCGAGCCGCTCGCCGTCTCCCGCCTGCTCTCGCTCGTCGACTCGGAGGCGTCGCAGCAGCTGCGTGAGGTGGCCTCGGCACTTGCGCAGCACACCGGCCACGCGCATGTCGTCGGGCTGACCGGGCCGCCGGGTGTCGGCAAGTCGACGACGACCTCGGCGTTGGTGACGGCGCTGCGCGCGCAGGGGCGGCGGGTCGGTGTGCTCGCCGTCGACCCGAGCTCGCCCTTCTCGGGCGGCGCGCTGCTGGGCGATCGGGTGCGCATGGCGGAGCACGCCACCGACGACGGTGTGTTCATCCGCTCGATGGCCGCGCGCGGACATCTCGGCGGTCTCGCGTGGGCGACGCCGCAGGCGTTGCGTGTGCTCGACGCCGCCGGCTGCGACGTGGTGCTGATCGAGACCGTCGGGGTCGGCCAGTCGGAGATCGAGGTGGTCGCGCTCGCCGACACCACGGTGGTGCTGCTCGCGCCCGGGGCGGGCGACGGGGTGCAGGCGGCGAAGGCCGGCATCCTCGAGGTGGCGGACGTGTTCGTCGTCAACAAGGCCGACCGGGACGGGGCCGCGCAGACCGTCCGCGACCTGCGGCACATGCTCTCCTACGGCGGCGAGGAGCGGGGCTGGCGCATACCGGTGGTGCGCACCATCGCCGCACGTGGGGAAGGGATCGACGACGTGCTCACCGCGCTCGACGAGCACCGCGCGTGGCTCGACTCCAGCGGCGAGCGGGAACGCGGCCGGCTCGCCCGCGCGGCGGCCGAGATCGAGGCGATCACCCTTGCGGAGGTGCGTGCGCGGATAGGCGACGTCCGTGGTGTCGGTGGCCTCCCTGAGCTGGCCAAACGTGTGGTTGCCGGGGACATCGACCCGTACGCCGCTGCCGACGAGCTGGCGAGCGGCCTCGGATAACGCGCGTCTCATGGTGTGCTCCCGCTGAGTCGGTGGGGGATGCGGCTCGATCCGATCCGCATCGCGAGCTCGCGCGCGCTGCGCGCGTGGGTGGAGGCCATCTCGGGGTGTTCCCGCGCCAGCGCCACCGCCAGGTCGGCATGGATACCGGCGCGCACGCGCGCCGACCGCGGCTCGGCGGCGAGCGCGTGCTCCAGCGGTTCGACCGCTGAGGTGTCGCCGAGCACGGCGAGGGCGTGTCCGTGCCACCGGTCGAGGTCGGCGAGTTCGATCGCGGGCAGCGTCGGCTCGACGACCTCGACCGTGACCCGCGGGAACGCGCGCCTGGCCTCCGCGAACGCCGCCCGTGCCGCCGCCGCCTCACCGGCGGCCGCGCTCGTGATGCCTCTGGCCGCCGCGAGGCGCACCACGCCCGCCGGCTGCTCCTCGGAGCTGACGTCGGAGAGCAGCTCGGCCGCCAGCTGCGGCTTGCCAAGATCCACCAGCACCGAGGCCAGACCGGCCGTCGCGGCCACCGCCACGAGGGGCAGCTCCGTCGCGGCCGCGATCGTGCGCGCGCGGTCGAAGTGGTGCCACGCCTCGTCGTGCCGGCCGAGGTCGAGCGCCTGCGCGCCCGCCAGCTCGGACGCCGCGGCGAGCACGACGCCCACCCGCTGCCGTCCGGCCCGGGTGAGGCTGTGCGCGTAGGTGCTCTCCAGCTGCTCCACCAGCGCACGCACCACCCGCCCCGCCCCCGCGGCGCCCAGCTCGTCGTCGAGCCGGCGGGCGGCGGCGAGCTGCACCTTCCACAGCGAGACGACGCCCGAGTCGGCCGCGGCGGCCGTCGCCAGCTCGGCGATCAGCTCCTCGCTCCGCCCGGCCGCAGGATCGGTGGGCTCCGCGATGCCGAGTTCGGCGGGTGTGCGCTCGTAAAGCTGCGCGAGCAGGGCGCGATTCTGCGGATCGGGGAGCGCGTGCCCGTTCTCCCAGCGCGAGAGCAGCGACTTCAGGCTCGCCGGGGCCGCCGTCGCACCTCCGGTGGCTGTGCCGAGCGCTGACAGCTCCCGCGCCGCCTGGCTCTGCGACCAGCCCCGGGCGAGGCGTGCCGCCCGCAGCCCGCGTGCCGGCTCCTCGCTCACGTCGCCACCCACCCGTTGCTGTCGCCGTCGACCCGCGTGCCGGGCGCCACGCTGAGGCCGCCAACGAGCGCCGGCTGCGCTGTGGTCCGCACGTCGAGGAACGTGGAGACGGCGGCCCCGTCGAGCGCGACCTCCTCGGCGAACGTGCTCTCTTTCAACGACAGCCCGCCCTCGAGACGGGCGTCGCGCAGCGTGAGCCGCCCCGCGAAGCTCGCTTCGGTGAGCAGCACCGGTTTGCTCGCCTGCAGCTCGTTCATGCGCGTGATGCCGACGAACCGCGCGTCGCGCGCGACCAGCCGCCCGATCCGCCGCCCTTCCAGCCGGAAGTGCTCGAGGTGGGCCCCGCTCAGGTCGAGGTGGTAGGCGCGGGTGTCCTCACTCTGCCCCCACGGCAACAGGTCGGCGATCAGCCGCTGCGCGGTGGAGCGCACCTGGCGCTCGCGATCGGCGGCCAGCAACTCCGCGGGATCGGGCGGCGTGCCGTTCGTGGACGCCGCCGGATCGTGGAACGGACGGCGCAGGTAGGCGCAGAAGACGTCGAGGACCGTCTGCCGGTAGCGCGGGGTGGCATCGGCGTGCCACGCCAGCGCGTGCAGCGCTCCGACCCGGACCTGGTCGGCCTCGTTGCCCAGCAGCTCGACCGAGCGCGCGAAGCGCTCGTCGGCGATCTTGTCGCTCTCCAGCTCATGGCGCGCCTCCTCGGTGCGCCGGCGCCTGTCGTTCAGCCACAGCGCGTAGAGCGCCACGATCGCGCCACCGGCGAGGCCGCCCGTCTTGAGCGCCTCCCCCTTGGACGCGGCCGGCTCCAGGAGGACCAGCGCCACGGTGGTGCCCACCGTGATCAGGACCGCGCTGATCACGCTGACCGCCAGCAATACCCGACCTTGCACGTCTGCTCTCCCTCCGAACCCCGCCCTGTCACCCGATGGATCCAAGACTGTCGGGGGTGGGGGCTAATGTCAATGGGGTTGACGCAACAGGGCGTCAACAGTTGTTCGGGGGAGAGGTCGCCATGGATCTCGGATGTTCGTTGTGCGTCGCAGCCGGATCGGCGGGGGGCGCCGTGACGGGCTTCTGCATCGGTCGCCGGTCTCGGCCGGTGGGAGGGCGGCGGGGCGGTGGCGCCCGCGCGATGCGTGCGTGGCCGGGTGCCCGGCGGGCCGACCGTTCGGGCGGCGGGCACCGCCGGGCGAACTGGCGCGACCTGTGAACAGGCGTCAGTCGAAGTCGCCTGCGGCCTTGCGCACGCGGCCGAGCAGCTCGGTCAGCTCGTCCTGCTGCTCCGCGGTCAGCCCGCTCAGCCCGAAGTCGATCGAGGTCACCGACTTCGTCGCGGCCTCGAGCAGCGCCGATCCGGTCTCGGTGATCTCCACCAGCGTGGCGCGCCGGTCGGTGGGGTGCGGGGTGCGGCGCACGAGACCGTCGCCCTGCAGGCGGTCGACGATGTTCGTCACGCTCGTCGGGTGCAGCTGGAGACGCTCGCCCATCACGCGCATCGGCAGCGTCCCGCGCCGGGAGAACGTCAGCAGCACCAGCGCCTCGTACCTCGCGAAGGTGAGGCCGTGCGGCCGCAGCGCGCCGTCGACCGCGGAGAGGAGGATCTGCTGCACCCGCATGATGCTCGTCACCGCGGCCATCGTCCCGGCCGGGCCGATCCGCTCGTCCCACAGCGCAGCGGCCCGCATGATCGGGTCGAACGGCAGCGGGTTGCGGGACGTCATGACCAGCGACGCTAGCAGTGCGATGCCTCCGACCGGACGCAGCGGCTCGCCTTCGCGTGCGATCGGCCGGGAACGCGCGCCGCCGGCCACCCGCGGGGCGGGCCGTCGATCGCGGGCGTGATCCGGCGCGGGTGGTGGTGCAGGCTGGGCGGATGCTCTTCGCCTTCAGCATCGCCCCGGCCGGGTCCGATTCCGGGTCCGACAGCGTCAGTGGCGCGGTCGCCGACGCCGTGCGGGTCGTCAGGGAGTCCGGCCTCCCCAACGAGACGACCTCGATGTTCACCACGATCGAAGCCGAGACCTGGGACGAAGGGATGGAGGTGGTCAAGCGCGCTGTGGAGGCCGTCCAGGCGCACAGCTCGCGGGTCAGCCTCGTGCTGAAGGCCGACATCCGGCCCGGCTACACCGGTCAGCTCACGTCGAAGGTCGAGCGGGTGGAGCAGGCGCTCGAGGGGCGCTGAGCTCCGCCTGTCGGGAAGACCCCGGACATGCCGCAGGGGTCGCCGCGAACGGCGACCCCTGCGATCCCAGGGGGATCGTCGCCCCGGGTCCGACGCGTCAGCGCACGGCGATGTTCAGGGTGTAGAAGAAGACGCCGACGAGGATGGCTGCCACGCCCAGCGCGATGGCGATCTTCGCGAACTTCGCCGCTGCCGGACGCTTCACGGCGATGGCGCCGGTGACGACCGCGGACGCTCCGACGATCCAGCCGAGGATCGAGACGGGGCTCACGACGAGGCCGATGATGCCGATGATCAGCGCGATCTTGCCCAGCATCGGGCTCTCGTTCTTGGCGGTCTTCTTGCGCGCATCGTTGAGAAGGCGGTCGGCGACGGTGTTCTCCGTGCTCATGCAGGTCCTCCGGGTGAGGGATGCCGCGAAGTGCGGCCGGGTGAATGTCTACGCAGAGCGACCGATTCGTCACTCACACTTCATCAACGAATCGCCGTGGCGTCTGGTGCTCCACCGGTTCGGTGATCGATAGCGGGCGGTATGCAACCGTTCGCGTTCGGTGACTGCGGACGGTCACTGAAGACGACCTGATCGGCTGACGGTGGCCCGACATGATGGGACGTCCTACTGTTCGGCCATGGACGATCAGGGATCGCTGTCGCGTCGGATGTGGCGGGCGCTCGAACCCGTCCATGTCGTCGTCTACGTCAGCCGCGAGCCGCGGGAAGCCTGCGCCGACCTGGGCGTGAAGGGCTTCTGGCCGAGCTACTTCGCGATGCGCGCGGCACCGTTGGGCGCGGCGTCGGCGGAGCTGGTCACTGCGCTGTTCTACAACTTCAGCGCCGCGATGGTGGCGCGTGCGGTACCGACGGTGTGGGAAGCCGCGGCGCCGGAGCGGTTCCTGGAGATCCGGCTCGCCGGGATCGACGCGGCGCTGCGTCGGCTGCTCGGGTCGAAGACGCTCGCCTCGCCCGAGCTCGCCGAGGCGGCCGCGATCGCGCAAGAGGCGGCGCGGGCCGCCCCGACCGCGGGTCGGGCGCTGGCGGCGGCGAACGCCCGGCTGGAGTGGCCGCAGGAGCCGCACCTCGTCCTGTGGCATGCGCAGACGGTGCTGCGGGAGCACCGCGGCGACGGGCACGTCGCGGCGCTGCTCGCCGCGGGCCTCGACCCGGCCGAGGCGCTGGTGCTCTTCGCGGCCGACAACGCGATCGACGCCGACTGGTTGCGGGAGCGCCGCGGATGGCCGGAGGCGGAGTGGGCGGCTGCGGTCGAGCGGCTCGCCGGGCGCGACCTGCTCGACGGCGCCGGCGGCCCGACCGCGGCCGGGCTCGCGCTGCGTGCGGAGGTCGAGGAGCACACCGACTCGCTGGCGGCAGCCCCGTGGGAGGCCGTCGGCGCCGACCGGGCCGGCAGGTTGGTCGAGCTCGTGGCCCCGGTCGTGGCGACGATCGTCGCGGCAGGCGAGTTCCCCACCGTCAATCCCATGGCGCTGCGGCCGCTGACCACGGCCGGGTGAACGTCGGTGACATGATCGAGCCATGACGCAGGAGCCCGCGCAGAGCTGGCCGCCCGGTCCGGGGGAGCAAGGTTCGTGGGGCAGCCCGTCCGGCGCCCACCAGCATGGCCAGGCCCCCGGCTACGAGCCGTTCGTCGTCGACCCGCTGACCGGCAACCCGGTGCAGCCCGACCCGCCGGCCCAGCCGTACGCGCCGACGCAGCTCAACCCCGCCGCCGGGCCCTACCCGTCGGCGCAGCCCCAGTTGCCGGCGTACCCCCAGCCCTACCCGCAGCCCTACCCGCCCTATCCGGAGCCGTACCACCAGCAGCCGTACTACCCGCCGCAGCCGTACGGCGCCTATCCGCCGGCGTACGGATGGGGTGTCCGGCACGTCGCCACCAACGGGTTCGCGATCGCGTCGCTGGTGCTGGGGATCATCTGGATCTACTGGTTGGGCAGCATCTTGGCGCTCGTCTTCGGGTTCGTCGCCCGCAGCCAGATCCGCCGGACGGGGGAGAGCGGCGACGGCATGGCGATCGCCGGCATCGTGCTCGGCCTGATCGGCGTGGCGTTTCTGCTGCTGATAGTCGTAGTCGCGGCGGTGGGCGCTCCCCGCCCCTGACACCCGCCCGTCACGTCGGCCGAGCAGCGCCCACTGGCGCCTCCGTGCCAGGATGAATACGTGTCCCGACCTGATCCACGCGCACGCACACAGACGGCTGCGCTCTCGTCCGCCATGGCGGGTGCGGTCGACCTCTCAGCACTGAAGGCCCGCTCGGAGGCTGCCGCACGTCAGCAGGCCGCGCCGGACGGCGCAGGCGCAGCGAGCGAGTTCGTCATCGACGTCACCGAGCAGAGCTTCCAGGCCGACGTGCTGGAACGCTCGATGCACGTCCCCGTCATCGTCGACCTGTGGGCGACGTGGTGTCAGCCCTGCAAGCAGCTGTCGCCGGTGCTGGAGCGGCTCGCCGAGGCCGGCGGCGGTGCCTGGGTGCTCGCGAAGGTCGACATCGACGCCAACCCGCGGATCGCGCAGGCGTTCGGCGTGCAGTCGATCCCGATGGTGGTCGCGGTGGTCGGCGGCCAGCCGGTCGACGCGTTCAACGGTGCTCAGCCGGAGCCGCAGGTCCGGCAGTGGATCACCTCGCTGCTCGATGCTCTGCGCGACCGCATGCCCGGTATCGCCGAGGCCGAGGCCGCCACGGCAGGTGACGAGCCCGTCGAGGAGCCGGAGGACCCGCGGTTCACGGCCGCGGAGGACGCGCTGGAGCGTGGCGACTACGACGAGGCCGAGGCCGCCTACCAGCAGATCCTCGCCGTCGAGCCGACGAACGAGCAGGCCAACGCCGCGCTGGCGCAGGTGCGTTTCCTCGCGCGGGCGGAGAAGGCCGACCCCTCTGCCATCGCCCGTGCCGACGCGCAGCCCGACGACATCGACGCCCAGCTGGCCGCGGCGGACGCCGAGGTGGCCTCCGACTCGACCGAGGCCGCTTTCGCGCGGCTGGTCGGGCTGGTCGGGCGCACCTTCGGGGAGGAGCGCGACCAGGTCCGTGAGCACCTCGTCGGGCTCTTCGAGCTGTACCCCTCGGACGACACGCGGGTGACCGCCGCCCGGCGGGCGCTCGCCCGAGCGCTCTTCTGACCGCGTGGTTTGATCGGGGCGCGGTCAGCGGAAGCAGGCGTCCGGCCCGCCCTGCAGGCCGAGCCGGAAGTGTGCGACGCGCTCGTAGCCGTGGTCGGCAGGGTCGACGGCGCCGTGCGCGTCGCGTGCGGCCCAGTCGACGGCCAGCAGCACCTGCACGGCCTCGTCGAGGTCGCCAGGTGACAGCGCGAACGACTCCTCGAGGTCGATGAGCCTGCTCGTGTAGGCGCCGGCGAGGCAGACGGCCGTGGTGCCGTCGGCCCGCGCTCCGGCGGCCGTTGCCGTCGCGAGCGCGTAGCGGCTTGCCACCAGCACCCCGCCGGCGTAGTCGCCCATCCGCCGGTGCACGGAGGTCACCTCCGTGAGGTCGACCGACACGCTGCCGTCGCGCTCGCAGAACCGGGCGGGTCCCTGCGCGGCGAGCGCGGTGGTGTCGCACGCTGCGGTCGGGCGGCGGCGCAGCGCGGGTGCCCTCCACTCCGGCGCCCGTGTGGATCCCACCGCGGTGAACCATCGCCGCGCGTCCTCCTCGACGGCCGCGAGCAGCGCCGGAACTGGCAGGTCACCGCCCCGGGCCTGGTCGGCCCCCGAGGTGAAGCGGCGTTGGGTGAACGTCCGGTTGTCCAGGCTCATCGTCGCGCACACACGCGGGTCGGCGGCGTAGCCGTCCTGTAGCGCGGAGACCCGGTCGAGCGCGTTGCCGTGTGCACTGCGGTCGCCGGCGTCGACCCCGACCGGATCGCGGAACCCGACGAGCGCGAGCACGGCCCGGTCGCGTTCGGCCACCCCGAACGGGAGGCCGGTCACCGGGTTCGCCGCCAGGTGCGCCAGCGCGACGCCTGCGTAGCAGTCGGCCATCGCCTCGAGCAGGATCGTCGGGTACCGCTCCGGCTGCGCGACCTGTGCCGCATCGACGCCGAGCCGGGTCTGGACGGCGTGCCCGACCTCGTGGGCCAGCACGACGGCCACGCCCGCCGGGCCGAACCGCTCGTGCAGCGACGGGACCAGCTCCTCGGCGTCCCACACCACGGCGTCGGCTGCTGGGCAGTAGTAGGCCTGGCCGCTGATGGCGCCGGCCCGCGTCGCGCACGGCGCGTGCTGGGCGTCCGCGCGGACGGGCGCGAACACCGCGATGTCGTCCCACTCCCTGCCGAACGACGCAGGGAAGGCGGAGCGCCAGAACCGCTGGAGCTCCTCGACAGCGGCCGAGGCTGCGGCGTCCTCGGGCGGGACCGACTGTGCGGCTGCCACCGACGTCGCCACCGAGGCCGCCATCGACGTCGCGGCACCTTGCCCGTCGGGCACTTGCCGGGTGTCGAACGTCTCTGCGCAGCCCGTGACCAGCGCTGACGCGAGCACGATGCTCACCAGCGACACCAGCCGACCGCTTGCGGACACCGCTGCATCATCCTCGCGCGCCGGCCGCGGGGGAGCGGTTCGGCGCAACTCGACCCATACGGATAACGTCGGGAGCCGTGTCACAACCGACCCGCGTGCGGTGGACGGTGGCGGGTCTGCTCGCGACCGTCTCCGTCACGCTGGCCGTGGCGCTCACGATCCGGCATCCCGACGCGCTCGTGACGAAGCTGCCCTCGACCGACATGCGTGAGCTGCACCTGGACTTCGACACGTTCTGGCACTCGGCCGTCGCGTTCACCCGGGGCGCCGACATCTACGACACCCCGGCGAAGCTCACGAACCTCAACCCACCGTTGATGACGGTGCTGCTCAGCCCGTTCGCAGCGCTCGACGCGCTCCTGGCATACCGGGTGTTCGTGCTGCTCAGCGTGCTCGTGGTGGCCGCTTCGGTGCTGGTGGTCGCCCGTGAGCTGCAGCTCGGGACGCCGGCGACGGCGGTTGTGCTCGGGATCGTGCTGCTCTCCTCACCGCTGCACGGCACGCTCGTGCTCGGGCAGATCTACCCGCTGCTGCTGGCGGGTCTCGTCGCGGGGTGGACCGCGCAGCGCCGCGGGCGGCCGGTGCTCGGTGCCGTCCTGTTCGGGGTGACGGTCGCGCTGAAACCGTCGCTCGCCCCGATCCTGCTGCTCCCCGCCTTGCAACGGCGCTGGGCGCCCGCGTGGGCGGGCATGGGCTCCGCGGCGGGCGCGACCGTGCTCGGCGCGCTGCTCGCAGGGCCGTCCACCGCGATCGAGTGGGTCCGGATCGCGATCGCGGAAGGGGTGCCCGACTCCGTCGACAACGCCTCGCTTCCGGGGCTCGCCGTCCGGTTCGGGCTGCCTCCCGCGCTGGGGACCGTCGCCGGCCTGATCGTGGTGGGGGCGACCTGCGTGTGGTGCGCGCGGCGGCGCGACCGGATCGACCCCTCGGGCACCGCGGTGTGGGCCGTGCTCGCCGCCGGGTTGCTGCTCTCCCCGATCGCCTGGCACAACTACCTGCTGTTGCTGTTCCCCGGCGTGCTCGTGCTCGTCGCGATGCGGCACCACGCCGCGGCGACGGTGGCGCTCGCCGTGACGCTGATCCCGGTCTCGTGGAACGCCGAGTTCCCGCCCGACGGCACCGTTGCCGACATCGGGCGGTCGCTCTACTGCGCCGTGCTCGTGGGCTACTGGGCCCTGTTGCTGCGGTCCGCGGCGTCGCCGGGATCCGGATCCGACGACTCGGCCGAGTCCTGTTCGACGGCCGAGACGGCCTCGGCGCGCGTCGCCTGACCATCGAGCGGTCCTGGCTCGACGGCATCCGCAACCGCAGGCTCTGCCTCTACGTCAGCTTCGTCCTCGACCGGCGCGAGCGCGTGCCTCGGCGGCGGCTTGAGCAGATCCGCGATGTCGGCCGGCCAGCCCTCCGGAGTCGGCGGCGCAACGACCGGCAGGTCGGCGGTGACCGGTGCGGCAGGAGCGGAGTCGACGATCGCCGCCTCCGGCGCTGAGTCGGCGCGCGCCTCCTCCGGCGCTGAGTCGGCGCGCGCCGCCTCCGGCGCTGAGTCGACGCGCGCCTCCACCGGCGCTGAGTCGACGCGCGCCTCCACCGGCGCTGAGTCGACGCGCGCCTCCACCGGCGCGGTGACCTCGACCTCGGACGTCCCGGCCTCGGGCACCTCCGGCGCGACCTCCTCGGGGACGGTCTCCGGGGCCGGGGCCGGGGCCGGGGCCGGGGCCGCTGCGGCCGCGTCCGCCGGAGGCGTCACGTCCGGCACCGGTTCCGGGGCCGACGTCTCATCGGCGGCCGCCTCAGGCGCGTCCGACACCTCGACGATCGACTCGGCAACCGGCTCCGCAGTTGCGACCGGCGCCGCCGTCTCCGCGACGGCTGCCTCTGCGACGGCTGCCTCTGCGGCGGCCGGCTCCGCGCTGTCCGGCTCCGCGCTGTCCGTGTCTGGGCCGGCCGTCCCAGTGCGGGCCGTCTCGGTACCGGCCGCTTCTGGGTCGGCCGCCGCAGCACGCCGGCGCACCGCGCCCTCGAACGGCTCCGGGACCAGCCACAACACCCCGGCCGGCGGCAGCTGCAGAAGCGCTGACGCGGGACGTCCGTGCCACATCGTCTGGTCGGCCTCGACAGCGCCGAGGTTGCCGACCCCGGAACCGCCGTACGCCTCCGCGTCGGTGTTGAGCACCTCACGCCAGCGACCGGCGAACGGCAACCCCACCCGGTAGTCGCGGTTCGGGGTGCCCGAGAAGTTCGCGACGCACGCCATGACCACCGACTTGCCGTCGGCGTCGACGCCGTGGCGCAGGAAGCTCAGCACGTTCCCGGTGGCGTCGTTGGCGTCGATCCAGGAGAAGCCCTCTGGCGTCGTGTCCTTCGTCCACATCGCCGGCAGTGAGCGGTAGGCCCGGTTCAGGTCGCCCACCATCGCCTGGATGCCCGCGTGCAGCGGGTCGTCCATCAGGTGCCAGTCGAGCGAACGCTGCTCCGACCATTCGCGTTCCTGGCCGAACTCGCTGCCCTGGAACAGCAGCTGCTTGCCGGGGTGCGCCCACATGTACGCCAGCAGGGCACGGACCCCCGCCGCCTTGTTCCAGGCGTCGCCAGGCATCCGGGTCCACAACGAGCCCTTGCCGTGCACGACCTCGTCGTGCGAGATGGGGAGCACGAAGTTCTCGCTGAACGCGTACATCAGCGAGAACGTCATCTGGTTGTGGTGGTAGCCGCGGTAGATGGGGTCGCGCCCGGTGTAGTCGAGCGTGTCGTGCATCCAGCCCATGTTCCACTTGAACCCGAACCCGAGCCCGCCGAGGTGCGTCGCACGTGTGACGCCCGGCCACGCCGTCGACTCCTCGGCGATCGTGATGATCCCGGGGTGGTGGCGGTAGACCGTCGCGTTCATCTCCTGCAGGAACGCGACGGCGTCGAGGTTCTCCCGCCCGCCGTGGACGTTGGGCAGCCACTGCCCTTCCGGCCGCGAGTAGTCGAGGTAGAGCATCGAGGCCACGGCGTCGACGCGCAGGCCGTCGATGTGGAACTCGTCGAGCCAGTACAGCGCGTTGGCGACGAGGAAGTTGCGCACCTCGGGGCGGCCGAAGTCGAAGACGAGCGTGCCCCAGTCGGGCTGCTCGCCGCGGCGCGGGTCGGCGTGCTCGTAGAGCGGTGAGCCGTCGAACTTCGCCAATGCCCACTCGTCGCGCGGGAAGTGCGCCGGCACCCAGTCGACGATCACGCCGTAGCCGTGCTGGTGGAGGTGGTCGACGAAGTAGCGGAAGTCGTCGGGCGTGCCGAACCGCGCCGTCGGCGCGTAGTAGGAGGTGACCTGGTAGCCCCACGACCCGCCGAACGGGTGCTCCGCGACCGGCAGCAGCTCGATGTGGGTGAAGCCGGTCTTGTCGAGGTACTCGACGAGCTCGTGCGCGATCTCCCGGTAGGTCAGGCCCTGCTTCCACGAGCCGAGGTGCATCTCGTAGACGCTCATCGGCTCGGCGTGCGCCTCGCGCCCGGCTCGCGCCTGCATCCACTCGCCGTCGGCCCACTCGTACGTCGACTCGTCGACGACGGACGCCGTGGCCGGCGGGATCTCCGTGCGGAACGCCAGCGGGTCGGCCTTGTCGCGCCAGCGGCCGTCTTTGCCGAGCACCCGGAACTTGTAGCGGGTGCCGGGTTCGATGCCCGGCACGAACAGCTCCCACACGCCGGTGCTGCCGAGCACCCGCATCGGGTGCGCCCAGCCGCTCCAGCCGTCGAAGTCGCCGGTGACCCGCACACCCTGCGCGGTCGGTGCCCACACGGCGAAGCTGGTGCCCGTGACGGGCCCGGCAGGGGTGTCGTACTGGCGCACGTGCGCGCCGAGCACGTCCCAGAGGCGCTCGTGGCGGCCTTCCGCGATCAGGTGCAGGTCGATCTCGCCGAGAGTCGGGAGCCAGCGGTACGGGTCGTCGACGATGTCGACCCGCTCGCCGTACCGCACCGCCAGCCGGTAGTCCGCGGACGTACCAGGCACGACACCGGAGAAGAGCCCGGCGTCGTGCACCTTGACCAGCGGGTGTCCCTCACCGCCTTCGCGCACGACGTGCACCTCGTCGGCGTGCGGGCGCAGCACCCTGACGACCGTGCCGTCGGGGTGCGGGTGCGCGCCGAGCACCGCGTGCGGGTCGTGGTGCGCTCCGCCGAGCACCCGCTCCATCGTGCCGCGGTCGGGCGGGCTGGGATCGACTTCGATCGTCTGGGTCGTGTTCTCCTCGCGATCCACCAGCGCACCTTATTGCCCATGGGCCCCAACCGCCGAGCCTGGCTGCAACGATTCGGTCGCTGTGTGCTGCTATGGAGGCGGGCGGTCTACTCGTTCACCCGGTGGGGGCTGATCGCCTTCCGGCGCCCCGTTCCGCCACGTTGCCAGGGGTGCGGGCCGGCGAGCGGGCGGTACTCGATGCCCGCCGCGGCGAGGCGGGCCAGGTGCGTCGTCAGCTCGTCGCGCCGCCCCGGCCACGGTGTCGATTCCCCCGTCCAGGCGTTCGCGGCGTGGACGGCGAGGCGCGGGAACGTCCGGTACGCCACGGTACGGGTGTCGGGGGTGTACTCCGTCCACAGCTGCGCCTGGACGCCCAGCAGCGCGCCGGGGACGTCGGCGGGGATCGTCGGGGTGAACGCCGCGACGTGCTCGATGTCCTGCCCAGCGCCGAGCGCGAGCGGCTCGTCGTCGCCCGACTCGTTGTAGTCGAAGTACGTGCCGTCGACCGGAGCCATCACGACGTCGTGGCCTGCCCGCAGCGCTCCGACGCCGTGGCTCTGCGCCCGCCACGCCATGATGATCGTGCTGGCGGGGATGCCGTGGACGTGGAAGCCCTCGTCCCACATGACGGGTCGCCTGCCGAGCTCCTCGACGGTACGGCCTAGGAAGCCGTACACCTCCGACTGCAGTTCGGCGATCGACGCGAGCCCGCTCGCCCGCATGTAATCGCGCACCGCGGCCGAGCCGGCCCACTCGTCCAGCGGCGCCTCGTCCCCGCCGACGTGCAGGTACGGCGAGTCGACGGCGTCGGCCACCTCGGCGAGCAGCTCCGCCACGACCGCGCGGGCCGCCGGGAGCGGGCTGATCAGGCTGCCGATGACGCCCCAGGTGGGGTTGACCGGCCGCGGTGCAGTTCCGGGCACCGCCAGCTCCGGCAATGCGGCGATCAACGCGTCCGCGTGCGAGGGCAGGTCGATCTCCGGCACGACCTCGATGCCGTGGCGCGCGGCGTGCGCGGTGATCTCCCGCAGGTCGGCGACCGAGTAGTAGCCGCCGTGCGGGGTGCCGTCGAAGCTCGGCGGCTCGCTGACCCCCGGCACGCCGATCACGGTCTCGGCGCGCCCGCTCGCCACCTCGGCCAGGCGCGGGTGGCGCAGGCTCTCGACCCGCCAACCCTGGTCGTCGGTCAGGTGCAGGTGCAGCCGGTTGAGCCGGTGCATGGCGAGGTGCTCGACGAGCCGCAGCACGTCCTGCTTCGGGACGAAGTGCCGCGCGACGTCGAGCATGAACCCGCGCCACGGGTACGCGGGCGTCTCGTCCACGGCGACGACGGGCAGCACCCACGAGCCGCGCTCGACGGGTGTGCGCCGCCAGGCGTCGGCCGGCAGCAGCTGTCGCACGACCGTCGCCGCGTGACCGACGCCGGCCCGGTCCGCAGCCACGACGTCGACGCTTCCGGGCCGGACGTCGAGCCGGAACTGCTCGTGGCGCAGCGCCGGGTCGCGCACAATTCGGACGGTGAGCTCCTCCGCCCCGGTCGCGGGCCGGACGTTCAGGTAGGAGAAGCGGTCGAGCGCATGATTGGACCAATCGTCGGCGCATTCCAGCGCCACCCGCGACGGGATGGGAACATCGCCGGCGCCGCGCCTGGCAGAGGGCAACGGCGGCCAGCAGGAATCGACCTGATCAGCCTGATCGGTGGGGAGCACCTACGGCACGCTACCGATCGACGCGCGTGGCCTCCCCGGTCAGCCTCTTGATCGACGCGAGCGGGATCGGCGCCCACGAGGGTCTGCTGCGCGTCTCGTACAGCACCTCGTAGACGGCCTTGTCCAGCTCGAACGCCCGCAGCAGCGCCGACTGGTCACGCGGGTCGGCGCCGGCGCGCAGCGTGTAGCCGTCGCAGAACGCCGAGCGGTTGCGGGCCGACCACTCGTTGGCCCGCCACGCCATCTGCGAGTCGTGCTCCGGTTCGGCCCAGACGCTGGCCGGCTCCCACTGCGAGAGCTGGTGGAACGCGGCGTAGTCGAACGAGCGCAGCATCCCCGCGACGTCGCGCAGCGCGCTGTCGGGGCGGACCCGCTCCTCGATCGTCTTCGACGGCTCACCCTCGAAGTCGATCACCAGCCAGCCCTTCGGGGTGCGCAGCGACTGGCCGAGATGCAGGTCGCCGTGCACGCGCTGGGTCGGGATCGGCAGGTCGAGCGCGGCGACGGAGTCGTAGACCGCGCGGATCGGTTCGACGTACGCGGCCAGCGCCGGGACCTGGTCGGCGACGGCGTCGAGCCGCTCGTGCCACGATCCGGCCTGCGCGCTGGCGTCGTGCTCACCCGTGCCGACCGCCTCGCGCAGTTCGGCGTGCAGCACGGCGATCGTCTCGCCGAGCCGCGAGGCCTCCGCCGCGAAATCGCCGCCGACCTCGTCGGCGCGCAGGTCGGCCTCCGCGAGCAGGTCGCGCACGCTCGCCAGCGCCATCGACCAGCCGTCGGCCGAGTTCGCGGCGAAGTCCTGCAGCATCGCCAGCGTCACCGGCTCGCCGTCGAGCGTTCCCTCGACGGCGCCCTGCAACGCCGCGACCTCGTTGCTGCCGACCGAGCGCAGCGCCCGGTGCAGCTCCAGATCGGGGTTCACGCCCGGGGCGACCCGCCTGAACAGCTTGAGGATCGACTTCTCGCCCCACGACACCGACGTGTTCGACTGCTCGACGCCCAGCACCCGCCCCGGGGATCCCGAGGCGATGTCGGCCTCGGGCTCTGCGGCGAACCGCAGCTCACCGACCGTGCGCCCGGCCCGGATCGCGTCGAGCAACCACTCGGTGACCCGGCTGTCCCACAGCCCGTCGTAGGCGATCTTGCCGTCGACCTGGCCGATCACGACGTGCTCCAGCTCGCCGCGCGGCGCGTCGCAGCGCGCGACGAGCAGCTGGTAGTGCTGGACGGGGGAGGCGTCGTCGAACTCGACGGCCAGCAGGACGTGGTCGAGGAGCGGTTCCCCATCGCTGATCAGCGGTGTGCTCGCCGCGATGGCGACCGACCGCAGCGGCCGGCCCTTCGCGGCGAACCAGCGCTGCTGTGGCAGCCACTCGGGCAGCAGGTGGGGAAGCTCCTCAACCAGGGTCATGCAGTTTCCTCCGCAGGCGTGATCGAGAACCAGTAGAACCCGTGGCCCGGCAGGGTGAGCAGGTACGGGAGCTCGCCGATCCGGGGGAACGGGACTCCACCCGTCAGCTCGTGTGGTGCACAACCCTGCCACGCGGAGAGGTCCAGCTCCACCGGCTGCGGGAACCGCGACATGTTGTTGACGCACAGGACGACGTCGTCACCGTGGCTGCGGACGTAGGCCAGCACCGACGGGTTCGAGCCCCCGAGCTCGTGGTACTCGCCGAGGCCGAACGCCTGGTGGCGCTTGCGGATCTCGATCATGTGCCGGGTCCAGTGCAGCAGCGACGTGGTCGAGTTGAGCTGCGCCTCGACGTTGACGCCCTGGTAGCCGTAGAGCGGGTCCATGATCACCGGCAGGTACAGCCGGCCGGGGTCGCACGAGGAGAAGCCCGCGTTGCGGTCGGGCGTCCACTGCATGGGGCTGCGGACGGCGTCGCGGTCGCCGAGCCAGATGTTGTCGCCCATCCCGATCTCGTCGCCGTAGTAGAGCACGGGCGAGCCCGGCAGCGAGAGCAGCAGCGCGGTGAACAGCTCCAGCTGGTTGCGGTCGTTCTCCAGCAGCGGGGCCAGCCGGCGCCGGATCCCGATGTTGGCCTTCATCCGCGGGTCCTTGGCGTACTCCGCGTACATGTAGTCGCGCTCTTCGTCGGTGACCATCTCGAGCGTCAGCTCGTCGTGGTTGCGCAGGAAGATGCCCCACTGGCAGCCGGACGGGATCGCCGGCGTCTGGGCCAGGATCTCCGAGATCGGGAAGCGGTTCTCCCTGCGCACGGCCATGAAGATGCGCGGCATCAGCGGGAAGTGGAACGCCATCTGGCACTCGTCGCCGCCCACCTCGGCGTCGCCGAAGTACTCCACGACGTCCGACGGCCACTGGTTGGCCTCCGCCAGCATCACGCGGCCCGGGTACTCGTCCTCCATGACCTTGCGGGTCCGCTTGAGGAACGAGTGCGTCTCCGGCAGGTTCTCGCAGTTCGTGCCGTCCCGTGCGTACAGGTAGGGCACGGCGTCGAGCCGGAACCCGTCGATGCCGATGTCGAGCCAGAACCGCAGGACGTCGAGCATGGCGTCCTGGACGGCGGGGTTGTCGTAGTTCAGGTCGGGCTGGTGGGAGAAGAAGCGGTGCCAGTAGAACTGGCCGCGGACCGGGTCGTACGTCCAGTTGGACGCCTCGGTGTCGACGAAGATGATCCGCGCCTCCGGGTAGCGCGAGTCGTCGTCCTCCCACATGTAGAAATCGCCGTACGGGCCGTCCGGGTTGCGCCGCGACTCCTCGAACCACGGGTGCGTGTCGGAGGTGTGGTTCATGACCAGGTCGGTGATGACCCGGATGCCCCGCTTGTGCGCCTCGTCCAGCAGCGTCACGAAGTCCTCGACCGTGCCGAACTCGGGCAGGACGGTCCGGAAGTCGCGGATGTCGTAGCCGCCGTCACGCAGCGGCGAGTCGTAGAACGGCGGCAGCCAGAGGCAGTCGACCCCGAGCCACTGGATGTAGTCCAGCTTCTCGGTCAGCCCTCGTAGATCGCCCGTGCCGTCCCGGTTCGAATCGGAGAACGCCCTGACCAGCACTTCGTAGAAAACGGCTCGCTTGAACCACTCGGGATCGACGTCGAGCGCCCGCGCATGGGCGTAGTCGTCGGATGAGGTCTCAGGCAGCTGGTCGTCGGCAGCGGCGGCCGAGGTGTCGGTCGACATGGGTATATCGCGTTCCTACCGGGCGGGGGCGGGCGAGGGGGAAGGCACCCGGCCAGTCATACCCGGCGGACTGCCGACGCGCAGGACGGGGCGAGGTGACGGACATGAGGGTAGCTGTCATTTCCGTGCCCGACGGAGGGGGACGGACTACCTCGCGGGTGCGTAGGCCACGTGGAAGTTCCCTTGACCTGGAGCCGGTGCGACCGCGGTGAGCGTTGCCCTCTGCTGGTCGGGTCCGTATTCCGTCTTGATGGTGAGAAGGCATGTCTGCTGCCCCCCGACCACCGGAGGCAGATCACCGTCGCATACGGCGTGGACCTCCTGATTGTCAAAGGTCGGCGCAGCCACCTTCTCGACCTCGGCCTCCAGCTCCGCCTTCGCGATCGCCGGGCGCGGCGCACCTTGTTGCGGCTGCGGTGCGGCTTGGGTTGTCCTAGCGGGCGGCGGTGGGGCGATCGTCTTGCTGCTGAAGGTCGGGTCCGTTGCGAAGGGATCTGACTTGGGCGCGGTGGGGTCGGCCGGCGGAAGAGTGGGCTGGGGCTGAGTCGTTGTCGTCGAGGGGTTCGGCGTGCTGGCCAGGGGCCGGTTCGGAGCGCCGCTGGAGAGCACAACCGCCGTGACGGTCGCCGCGACCAGCACGATCCCGCTCGCCGCGAGCACGATCGGGCGCCGCACCCGCCGGCGCGGCTGCGGCGACTGCGCCGGAAAGACAGGCTCGGGCGCGTGGACGGCCGGATCCGGCCATGTTGCCGGGGGTCTTGCCGGGGGCGGCACCGGAGGCGGCGCCGGTCGGTACGGGGGCGCGGCGGCCACCGCCCGTTCCCGCACGGTGAGCTGCTCCGTCACCTCGGGAGCGGTCAGCGCCGCCTGCGCGGCAGCGGCCAGCGCGCCGGCGCTCGGGTAGCGCCGATCCGGCGTCTTCGCCAGCGCGGTCGCGATGACCTGGTCGAACGCCAGCGGCAGGCCGTCCACCGACGGCCGCGGCACCGCCCCGCGGATGTGCATCGTCATCGTCGCGATGAACGAGTCGGCGACGTAGGGCCGCTTGCCGGTGAGCAGCTCGTAGAGCACGCAGCCCAATGCGTAGACGTCGGCGCGGTGGTCGCCGGCGCCGTCGAACCGCTCCGGCGCCATGTACGCGGCGGTGCCGAGCGCGACCCCGGTCGCGGTGATCTTCTTGCCGTCGGTGGCGTCGACCTCGCCGACGATGCCGAAGTCGGCGAGGTACACGAAATCGGGGCCCTCGTCGTCCTTCACCAACATGAGGTTCGACGGCTTGACGTCGCGGTGCAGCAGCCCGGCGGCGTGCGCGGCGTCGAGCGCGCTGGCGACCTGCCGCACCAGCCCGACCGCTCGCTCCGGCGCGAGTCGGCCTTCCTCTCCTAGCAGCTGGTGCAGGTCGGTGCCCTCGACGAGCCGCATGTCGAGGTAGAGGCGGCCGTCGATCTCGCCGAAGTCGTGGATCGGGATGACGTGCGGTTCGGAGAGGCGGGCCGCCAACTCCGACTCGCGGCGGAACCGCGCGACGAAGGCCGGGTCGTCGGCGCGGTGCGGCGCGAGCAGCTTCAGCGCGACGACCCGCTTGCGCCGGGTGTCGTACGCCCGGTAGACCTCGCCCATCCCGCCCCGCCCGAGCAGGGTGTCGAGCTGGTAAGGCCCGAACATTCCCTCGAGCATCGCACTCCCAGCGTCGGCGCCGGCCGGTCCGGCGCCATGCGACCACTATGAACGGCGGTGGTTTCAAGACCGTCTCATCGGCCCTACACGAACGTTCCCCACCGTTTTGGGCACATGCGCGCCGAAAACGCGCGCATCCACCCAAAACGGTGGGGAAGTTGGTCAGGCGCGCTGCACCCGCAGGACGTGCGCGACGTGGTTCCAGGGCTCCAGACCCACGAAGTTGTGCTGGCCCCAGTCGTACGTCTCGCCGCTGATCTCGTCGTGCACCGTCATCCGGTCGTGCCAGCCCAGCCCGAGCGCCGGCATGTCGAGCGACGTGGTGCCCATCTGAGCGTTGCGCGAGTCGAGGTTGCAGACGACGAGCACGGTGTCGCCGCTCGCGGGATCGGTCCGCGAGTAGGCGATGATCGAGTCGTTGTCGACGTGGTGGAAGTGGATCTCGCGCAGCTGCTGCAGCGCGGGGTGGGCGCGCCGGATCTCGTTGAGCCGGGTGATGTAGGGCTCGAGCGAGCGCCCCTCGTTGATCGCGGCCGCGAAGTCGCGCGGGCGCAGCTCGTACTTCTCGGAGTTCATGTACTCCTCGGAGCCGGGCTTCACCGGCTCCCACTCGAACAGCTCGAAGCCCGAGTAGACGCCCCACGTGGGGGCCATGGTCGCGGCGAGCGTCGCCCGGATGGCGAACATTCCCGGCCCGCCGGTCTGCAGCGACTCGTGCAGGATGTCGGGCGTGTTGACGAAGAGGTTCGGCCGGCACTCGTCGGCGCGCTGGGCGTGCATCTGCGCGAACTCGGTCAGCTCGGCCTTCGTCGTGCGCCACGTGAAGTAGCTGTAGCTCTGGGTGAACCCGAGCCGCGCGAGGCCGAATAGCCGAGCGGGGCGGGTGAACGCCTCGGCCAGGAACAACACGTCGGGGTACTGCGCCTTGACCTGCCAGATCAGCCAGTGCCAGAAGTTCGGCGGCTTCGTGTGGGGGTTGTCGACGCGGAAGATCTTCACGCCGTGCTCGACCCAGTGCAGCACCACCCGCAACGCCTCGGCGTAGATCCCGGCCGGGTCGTTGTCGAAGTTGATCGGGTAGATGTCCTGGTACTTCTTCGGCGGGTTCTCCGCGTAGGCGATGGTGCCGTCGGGGCGCACGGTGAACCACTCGGGGTGCTCCTCGACCCACGGGTGGTCGGGGGCGCACTGCAGCGCGAAGTCGAGCGCGACCTCCATGCCGAGGTCCTGCGTGCGCGCGACGAACGCGTCGAAGTCGTCGATCGTGCCCAACTCGGGGTCGATCGCGTCGTGCCCACCCTCGGCCGAGCCGATGGCCCACGGGGAGCCGACGTCGCCGGGGCCGGCGTTGACGTTGTTGTTGCGGCCCTTGCGGTGCACCGTGCCGACGGGGTGGATCGGCGGGAGGTAGACCACGTCGAAGCCCATCGCGGCGATGCGGTCGAGCTCCTTCGCCGCGGTGACGAACGAGCCGTGCACCGCGCGGCCCTTCTCGTCGCGGCCGCCGGTCGAGCGCGGGAAGATCTCGTACCAGGAGCCGAAGAGCGCGCGGTCGCGGTCGACGTACACCTGCTGCGGGCGGCCCCTGGTGATCAGCTCGCGGACCGGGCGCTCGGTCATGATCGTCTCGACGGCCGGGAACATCGCCGGCGCGACCCTGGCGTGCAGCGGCATCGCCGTGTCGCGCAGCGCGTTGGCCGCGCCGAAGAGCAGGTCGCGGAACGGGCGCTCGGCGGGACGGCGACCGACGCGCTGCAGCAGCCGCGCGCCGACCTCGAGGTCGTTCGCGAGCTCCTCGGCGGTCTGGCCGGCCTCGAGCTTCACGGTGACGGCGTGGCGCCAGGTGGCCCACGGGTCGCTCCAGGCGTCGACCCGGAACGTCCACAGGCCGGGCTCGTCGGCGCTGATCGCCGCGATGAACCGGTCGGGTTCGGTGGGGTGCGGGGTCATCCGGATGTGCTGGGCGGCGCCGCGGCTGCCGACCTGCTTCCAGACGACGTTCGCCGCGACGGCATCGTGGCCTTCTCGCCACACCGCCGCATCGATGGGAACGACCTCGCCGACGACGGCCTTGCTCGGATGGCGGCCGCCGCTGACCGAGGGGCTGACGTCATCGATTCCCAGCCGACCCGTCATCGGCTCACCCCCACATGGCACCCCGTTGCGTGAGTCACAAACCTACCTACCCGCTCCGTCGCCTCTTGGAACGGGTCGCCGGTGGCCGCGTGGAGTTCACGTGATCGTCACCGGCGCCCGCGTGGCACCTCAAGGGTCCACTGCCGGAGCGGGTACGTCCAGTGCTGGTGACGCACATCTTGAACGATCCTGCCAGGCATAACGGACCGAACGGTGCTCAGCCCTTCAGGGAGCGGACGAGTCCGATCACGTCGTCGGCCACACCACGCACACCGGGGACGCGGGTCAGCCGGACCAACCGGTCGACGAGCGGCACCGCGTGGCGGACGAGCATGCGCGAACGCTGCTGGCCCTCGCTCGTGTCGTGCACCCAGAACAGCACGACGCCCATGTGCAGCAGCCAGAGCAACTCGGGCAGCTCCGCCAGCACCGCGGCCGGTGCCTTGACGTCGGAGCCGCGCACGGCCTCGCGGAAGATCCCGATGCTGGCCTCGCGCGCGGGCGCCGACTCGGGGCTGAACGGCGAGAGCGGGCTGGTCGGCTCCGCGGCGTTCTTGAAGAACTTGCCCGCGAACTCGTGGTAGGGCTCCGCGGCGTCGAGGAACGTCTCGTAGACCCCCGCCAGCCGGCGCGCGAACGTCTTCTCGCGGGCGAGCACCCCGGCGGCCGCCTCGGTGTGCGCCTCCGACATGCGGTCGTAGAACGCCTGGATCAGGTGTTCCTTGGTCGCGACGTAGTAGTAGGCGTTGCCGAGCGAGACGCCGGCGGCGTCGGCGACGGCACGCATGGTCGTCTTCTCGTAGCCGCGCTCCTTGAACAGGTCGAGCGCGGCAGACACGATCGCGGCCTTCGTCTGCTCGCCGCGGGCAGATCGGGGGCTGGCTGGTTCGCCCACGACGCGCAGGTTACCGGTCATCAGCGGGAGGACCTTCGCGGTCATCGCGCGGCCGGTGGGTACATCGGCGCCGGGGCGGCCGGTGCCGCCGGCGCGACCGGCCGGTTGGTCTCGAGCCACTTGCGGCGCCGGACGGACTGGAAGACCCGCACGTTTAGCAGGTGCATGCCGCCGAGCACGAGCAGCACGACACCGATCTTCCAGCTGATCTCCTCGACCAGCTCCTTGGGCGAGGCGACCTCGCCGCTGGTGCGCAGGAACAGCAGCACGAACCCGAGGCTCACCAGGTAGGCACCGATCTTCAGCAGTGCGTTGATGGACGCGGCGAGCTCCTCCTGTCCGGGGAAGACGTCGACGAGGAACACCCCGCCGTGGTGGCCGAGCGCCCGGACGACCCACACCGTGATCGGCAGCGCGATCGCGAGGTAGGCGAGATAAGCGACCACGGTGTACGTCATGGGATCTCCTTTTGAACGTGTTCAAGTAGATGTCCGTCAAGCTAGCAGGCTCTTTGAACACGTTCAAGTGCGTGAGCTGCGTCCATCTTGAACGATCCCGCCATCGATTCAACTACGCTCCACGCCCGTGAGAGCTCTTCGGCGGTTCACCGTCCGCGCCCAGCTGCCGGCGGCGCTTGCCCCACTCCAGAACCTGGCCACAAACCTGCGCTGGAGCTGGCACGCCCCCACCCACGACCTGTTCGCCACCCTCGACCCCGATGCGTGGGAGCGGGCGGCGCACGACCCGGTGCGGCTGCTCGGTGAGATCCCGTCGGCACGGCTGGCCGAGCTGGCCGCCGACACCGACGCCGTCGAGACCGTGCGCAGGCTCGCCGACGACCTCGCGGCGTACCTCGACGAGCCGCGGGCGTACCAGGCCCAGCGGGAGCGGGACGCGTCGCTGCCGGCCGCCATCGGGTACTTCTCGATGGAGTTCGGCGTCTCCGAGGTGCTCCCGAACTACTCCGGCGGCCTCGGCGTGCTCGCGGGCGACCACCTCAAGGCGGCGTCGGACCTCGGGCTGCCGCTGATCGGCGTCGGGCTGCTCTACCGCTCCGGCTACTTCCGCCAGTCGCTCTCGCTCGACGGGTGGCAGCAGGAGCACTACCCGGTGCTCGACCCGCAGGGGCTGCCGCTGCACCTGCTGCTCGACGGCGCCGGCGCGCCCGTGCTCGTCGAGGTCGCGATGCCGGGCGGGCGGCTGCTGCGCGCGCGGGTGTGGCAGGCGGCCGTCGGCAGGGTGCCACTGCTCCTGCTCGACTCCGACATCGAGGAGAACGAGCCCGACCTGCGGGCCGTCACCGACCGGCTCTACGGCGGCGACCAGGACCACCGCATCAAGCAGGAGATCCTCGTCGGCATCGGCGGGGTCAGGGCGGTGCGCGCGTTCTGCGCGTCGACCGGCCACCCGCAGCCCGAGGTGTTCCACACAAACGAGGGCCACGCCGGCTACCTCGGCCTGGAGCGGATCCGCGAGCTGCAGGACGGGCCGGGGCTCTCGTTCGACGAGGCCGTTGCCACCGTCCGCGCCGGCACGGTGTTCACCACCCACACGCCCGTGCCCGCGGGCATCGACCGGTTCCCGATCGACCTGGTGCGGCACTACTTCGACGGCCAGCTGCTGCCGGGTGTGCCCACCGACCGGATCCTCGCGCTCGGCGCCGAGGAGAACCCCGGCATGTTCAACATGGCCCACATGGGGCTGCGGCTGGGGCAGCGGTCCAACGGGGTGTCGCAGCTGCACGGCGCGGTCTCGCGGGGGATGTTCGGCAACCTGTGGGAGGGCTTCGACGCCGACGAGGTGCCGATCGGCTCGGTCACCAACGGCGTGCACGGCGCGACCTGGGAGGCGCGGGAGATCACCGAGCTGATCGGTGAACCCGGCAGCGACCTCGCGCACGTCGGCGACGAATCGCTGTGGCAGCTGCGCAACGCGCTGCGCTCCAAGCTGGTCGGCGAGGTGCGGCGCCGGGTGCGCGAGGCGTGGCTGCAGCGCGGCGCGTCCACCCCGGAGCTCGGCTGGACCGACCACGTCTTCGACGAGGGTGTGCTGACCGTCGGCTTCGCCCGGCGCGTCCCGACGTACAAGCGCCTCACGCTGATGCTGCGCGACAAGGAGCGGCTGCGCGACCTGCTGCTCGACCCGCACCGCCCCGTCCAGCTCGTCGTCGCGGGCAAGTCGCACCCGGCCGACGACGGCGGCAAGGCGCTCATCCAGGAGATCGTCCAGTTCGCCGACGACCCCGCGGTGCGCCACCGGATCGTCTTCCTCCCCGACTACGACATGTCGATGGCCCGCTACCTCTACTGGGGCTGCGACGTCTGGCTGAACAACCCGCTGCGCCCGCTGGAGGCGTGCGGGACCTCGGGCATGAAGTCGGCGCTCAACGGCGGGCTCAACCTCTCCATCCGCGATGGCTGGTGGGACGAGTTCTACGACGGCCGCAACGGCTGGGCGATCCCGACGGCCGACGGGATCGAGGACCCGACCCGTCGCGACGACCTCGAGGCCAACGCGCTCTACGAGCTGCTCGCCACACAGGTGGGCCCGGCGTTCTACGAGCGGACCGACGGCGTCCCGACGCGGTGGGTCGAGCTCGTGCGCCACACCCTGACCAGCCTGCGGCCCAAGGTGCAGGCGTCCCGGATGGTCGGCGAGTACGTAGAGGACCTGTACGCGCCCGCGGCGCGCGCGGCGGCGAGCGTCGCGGCCGACGGGTTCGCCGGCGCGAAGGAGATCGCGGCCTACCGCAGCCGGCTCAACGCGGCGTGGCCCTCGGTCGAGGTGCTGGGCGTCGACGCGTCGGGGCTGCCGGACACGCCCGTCGTCGGGGCGCCGATGACGGTGCGGGCGACCGTCGCGCTGGCCGGGCTCGACCCGACCGACGTCGTCGTGCAGGCCGTCGTCGGGCAGGTCGACGAGTCGGACGACCTGCGCGGGGCCGAGGCCGTCGCGATGGCGCACGTCGGTGCCGCCGACGGCGTCGCGGACGGGCAGCGGTTCGAGGCCGTCGTGCCGCTGCCGTACGCGGGGCTCACCGGCTACACCGTGCGCGTGCTGCCGGCGCACCCGCTGCTGGCCTCGCACGCCGAGCTCGGCAAGATCGTCCTCGCCGGCTGACGAACTTCCCCACCGTTTTGCCTATTTGCACGCCCTCCGGGGTCTGCAGGTTGGCAAAACGGTGGGGAAGTTTCTATCGGACCGTCAGTTCGGGATGACGAGCTGCTGACCGGGGTGGATCAGGTCCGGGTTCGCGATGCCGTTGGCCTCCGCGATCCGGCGGTAGTCGTTCGCGTTGCCGTAGAAGCGCTCCGCGATGGCCGAGAGGGTGTCACCCGACTCGACCACGTAGGTGCGCTGCTCCGGCGCCGCCGGGGCCGCCGACGCCGCGTCGGCCGCCTGCTCCGCCTCGGAGAGGTAGGTGTTGGGCGACCACACCACGCTGCCGTCGGGCGCGTAGATCACGACGTTGCGGTCGTCCTGGATGACGAACCGCGAGCCGGGAACGCCCGTGCCCGACGCCCACACCACGTCGTTCGTGCTGGTGTAGAGCACGAGGTTGCCGTCGGCCTGCATGTCGAGCCGGTCGGCGCCCTTGTTCCAGCTCTCCGTGCTCCACACGGCGCCCGTGGGGCCGTTGAGCACGACGTTCTGGTCCTCCTCCAGCAGGCCGATCCAGAACCTGCCGTTGGGGGAGTGGATGCGGTCGCCGAGGCGAAGGCTGGAGCCGCTCTCGAGAGAGTTGCCCACTGCGGTCACTCCCCGCTCTCGTAGGTGTTGGGCGACCACGCGACGCTGCCGTCGGCCGCGTAGACGACGATGTTGCGGTCGTCCTGGATCGCGAAGTGCGCACCGGGCGAGTCGGTGTTCGACGCCCAGACCGGCTGGTTGTCGTTGGTGTAGAGGACGAGGTTGCCGTCGGGCTGCATGTCGACGCGGACGCCGCCCTTGTTCCAGCTCTCGGAGCTCCACACCGCGCCGGTGGGACCGTTGAGGACGAAGTTGCCGTCCTCCTCGAGCACGCCGATCCAGTACTGCCCGCTCGGCGAGAACAGCCTGTCCCCGATGTTCAGGCTCTGCCCGCTGCTCAGGATGTTGCTCATACCGTCCCCTATGGTCGCCGCCGGAGGCTCGAACCGGCTCCCCGATCAGGAGTCGCGCCGCTCCGACGGCACCGGAGGATAGGGCCCGTCACCGATCGGGTGATCGAGAGCCTGCGGATTGTTACCCGCGGTACGGCAGGTCGTCACCGCGCCGACACCACGATCGGTAGCTCAGCGGCAGCCGCACGCGCCGCCGCAGCACCCACCGCCGCCCGCCGGTGCGCCGCTGCCGACCGCGCTGCTACGGCCGCCGACGGCGACCGTCGAGAGCAGTTTGACGGTGTCCGCGTGCCCTTCGGGGCAGGGTGCGGGCTCGCCGGACGCCTTCATCGGGCGGCTGACCTCGAAGGTCTGCGCGCACTCCCGGCAGCGGAACTCGTAACGCGGCACGGGCGGAGTCTAGCCCGGAACGGGGCGGTCTCCCGGCTCCGCCGGGAGGGCAGGAAAGCCACTTTCCTGGCCCCCACAGGGCCTGAAAGTGGCTTTCCGGCCCTCCCCCGACCACCCGCCGGCTACGACGCCGTCGTGAGGCGGAGCAGGATCAGCGAGTGCGGCGGGAGCGTGATCGTCGTCCCGCCGGGCAGGGGACGGCTCGTCACGGGCGCCCCGCCCGGCCGCGTGCTGTCCAGCATCGGGACGAACGCGCCGTCGGGCGGCAGCGTCGCAGGCACGGCGCTGTCGCCGGCGTGCAGGAGCAGCAGCCACTCCGCGCGCAGGAGGCCGAGGCTGCGCAGCCCGCCGTCGTGCCAGTCGTGGCCGCCGATCCGCCTGCCGTCCGGGTGCCACCACAGCACCTCGCCGTCGCGGTAGAACCTGTCGCGGTGCAGCGCGGGTGAGCTGTGGCGGATCTGCGCCGCACGGGCGACGAACGACGTGAGCGCGTCCGCGGCGGTACTGGGCGTCCAGTCCACCCAGGAGATCTCGTTGTCGTGGCAGTAGGCGTTGTTGTTGCCGCCCTGGGTGCGCCAGAGCTCGTCGCCGCCGAGCAGCATCGGCGTGCCGTTGGACAGCAGCAGCGTGCCCAACAGCGCCCGCGCCGCGGCGAGGCGCCGCTCGACGACCACCGGCGACGACGTTTCGCCTTCGACGCCGAAGTTCTGCGACCGGTTGTCGTCGGTGCCGTCGCGGTTCGACTCGCCGTTGGCCTCGTTGTGCTTGTGCTCGTAGGAGACGAGGTCGCGCAACGTGAACCCGTCGTGCGCCGTGACGAAGTTGATCGACGCCCACGGCCGCCTGCCCGAGACCTTGTACAGGTCTGAGCTGCCCATCAGGCGCGACGCGACCTCGCCGATGCCGCCGTGGCCGCGCCAGAAGTCGCGCACCGCGTCGCGGTAGCGCCCGTTCCACTCCGACCACGCCACCCCGAACCCGCCGACCCGGTAGCCCTCACCGGTGGCGTCCCACGGCTCCGCGATCAGCTTGCGGCCCGACAGCACGGGGTCGGTCGCGATCGCGGTGAGCAGCGGGGCGTCCGGGTGGAACGCGCCGGAGTGCGGGCGGCCCAGCACGCTCGCGAGGTCGATGCGGAAGCCGTCGACGCCGAACACGGTCGACCAGTGCCGCAGCGCGTCGCAGACCAGCCGGATGACCGTCGGCGAACCGGAGTCGAGTGTGTTGCCGGTGCCGGTGATGTCGGCGTCGTGCCCGTTGCCGCCGAGCGAGTAGTACGCGGGCGCGTCGAGACCGCGGTAGGAGAGCGTCGTGCCGCCGACCCCGCCCTCGGCCGTGTGGTTCGGGACGACGTCGAGGATCACCTCGATACCGGCGGCGTGCAGCGCGTCGACCATCGTCCGGAACTCGTCGATCTCCGCGCCGGGCACGCTCGCGTAGCCGGCGTGCGGTGCGAGGAAGCCGAGCGTCGCGTAGCCCCAGTAGTTGGGCAGGCCGCGCTCCAGCAGCGGCGGCTCGTCCGCGATCGCGGTGACGGGCAGCAGCTCGACGGCCGTGATCCCGCACTTCTTCAGGTGCTCGACGACGGCGGGATGGGCGAGCCCGAGGTACGTGCCGCGCTGCTCCGGCGGGACCTCCGGGTGCAGCTTGGTGAAGCCGCGCACGTGCAGCTCGGCGATCACGGTCTCCGACCACGGAACGTCGGGCCGCTCGAGCGGCGCGAGCACGTCGGGCTCGGAGACCACCGAGAGCGGCACGTACCCGAGCGAGTCGACCGTGCTCTGCGGCCCGGTCATCGGGTCGTCGGCCCAGCCGCGCGCCGCGACGATGTCGGTGATGCCGCCGGTGATCCGCCGGGCGTACGGGTCGACGAGGATCTTCGCCGGGTTGGCCCGCAGCCCGTCCCACGGACGGTAGGGGCCGTGCACCCGATAGCCGTAACGCTGGCCCGGTCGGACGCCGGGAACGTAACCGTGCCAAACGCCGAACGTCCGCTCCGGCAGCGTCACGCGGCGCTCACCCAGCGTGTCGCCCGTCCCGTCCACAAGGCACACCTCGACGGCATCCGCGCTGGTGGAGGCCACAGCGAAGCGCACCCCGCCGCTGTCGGCATGGGCACCCAGAGGGAAGACAGGCACGATCGGCGAGGATAGAGGGGTGGCCGCGTCCGGATCATCCCCTGAGTCGATGCTCACCCAGCGCAGCAGCGACACTCCCGACCTGACCGATCTCGTCGTGCGGATGGACGGCGTCGGCGTCCGCAGGGGTGCCTCGACGCTGCTGCACGACGTCGACTGGGCCGTCGAGCTGGACGAACGCTGGGTCGTGCTCGGCCCCAACGGCGCGGGGAAGACGACGCTCCTGCGGCTCGCGGCTGCCGAGCTGCACCCCACCGTCGGCACGGTGCACGTGCTCGGCGAGCGCCTCGGCCGGGTGAACGTCTTCGAGCTGCGCACCAGGATCGGGCTGTCGTCGGCGGCGCTGAACGGGCGGGTCCCGCCGGAGGAGACGGTGCGCGACGTCGTCGTCAGCGCGGGGTACGGCGTGCTCGGTCGGTGGCGTGAGGCGTACGACTCCGCCGACACCGACCGGGCCGATCAGCTGCTCGACGCGCTCGGGATGCGCGCGCTCGTGGAGCGCACGTACGGCACCCTCTCCGAGGGCGAGCGCAAGCGCACGACGATCGCGCGGGCCCTGATGACCGACCCCGAGCTGCTGCTTCTCGACGAGCCCGCGGCCGGGCTCGACCTCGGCGGCCGCGAGGACCTCCTTGCGCGGCTCACCGCGCTCGCCGCCGATCCGAATGCGCCTGCCTCGGTGCTCGTCACGCACCACGTCGAGGAGATCCCCGTCGGTTACAGCCACGGGCTGCTGATCCGCGAGGGCGGTGTCGTCGCGGCCGGGCTGCTCGACGACGTGCTCACCGACGACAACCTCTCGGCCACCTTCGGCCTGCCGCTCACCGTGCAGCGCCGCCGCGGCCGCTACACCGCCTGGCGCCGCTGAAACCCCGGCGCGAACCCAGCCGTTCGGTCAGGTGATCGCCGGGCGCGGGAAGTGGCGGACGAACGCCTGCGCGGCGTCGAGGTCGCCGGTGACGGCTGACGGGTCGAGCGGGCGGCCGCCGAACACGACCGATCGCAGCGCCGCCGCGTCGGTCGTGATCACCGCGTCGGCGTGCGGCGTCTCGGCGCGGGTGATGTCGAACCGCCCGTCGCGGATCTCCGCGCGGAACCGCTCCTCACCGAGCCGCAGCTCGATGAGCGCGTCCTTCGCCATGCCGTCGTAGGTCGTCAGCATCGCGATGGCGAGCGCGTCGGCCGAGAGCTCCCCGACCGCGGTGGTGGCGAGCCGGCTGCCCCAGCGGGCGAGCTCGATGACGACGGGCCGCAGCTCCTGGCCGCGATCGGTGAGCTCGTAGACGTTCGCGCTGACCGGTGGGCCCATCCGGCGCCGGTGCAGGACACCGGCCTCGGCGAGCTCGCGCAGACGCTGGGACAACACGTTCTGGCTGACCGCCGGCAGGCTCCTGACCAGGTCGGAGAACCGTTTCGGGCCGAGCAGCAGCTCGCGCACGACGTGCAGGGCCCACCGCTCGCCGACGATGTCGAGGGCGCGTGCCATCCCGCACGGGTCGTCGTAGTTCCGCTTCCCGGCCATCGCTGCATCGTAGCAATCTCTTGCGTAATCAAAGCAAGCACTCCTAATCTAGGAGTATGTCTTCTTCGACCACCCTGCCCCAGGGCCACCCCGACCTGATATCGACCGACGTCGCCCAGCGGCTGCTGCACTCGACGGAGCTCGCCCGCCTCGCGTACACCGCCGCCGACGGCACTCCCCGGGTCTTCCCGATGATGTTCCAGTGGACCGGCGACGAGATCGTCTTCGCGACCTTCGCCGGCGCCCGCAAGATCGCGGCCCTGCGCGCCCGGCCGGACGTCGCGATCACCATCGACACCCCGGTCGCCCCACCGCAGGTGCTGCTCCTGCGCGGCCGGGCCGAGGTCGCCGACGTCGAGGGGCTCGTCCCGGAGTACGTGCAAGCGCACCGCCGCTACGCGGCGACACCGGAGCAGGCCGAGGCGACGATCGCCGACTCGGACCGGCCCGGCGTGCGGATGGCGCGCATCGCCGTTCGCCCGAGCTGGGTGGGTGTGCTCGACTTCGTCTCGCGGTTCCCCGGTGGGGGCAGCGCGTCCGAGTTCGCCGAGCGAGGGCAGTGACCATGAGTGGGACGACGTACGTGTTGATCCCCGGCGCGACCGGGCAGGCCTGGTACTGGCACCGGGTGGTGCCGTTGCTGGAGGAGCGCGGGTACGAGGCGCTGCCCGTCGAGCTGCCCGGCGCCGACGACACCGCCGGGCTCGCGGAGTACGTCGACACCGTCGTCGCGGCGATCGGCGACCGGCCTGCGGGCGACGTCGTGCTGGTCGGGCAGTCGATGGGTGCCTTCACCACCGGGCTGGTGGCCGAGCGCCTGCCGGTGCGGGAGATCGTGCTGGTCAACGCCATGACGCCGAAGCCGGGCGAGTCGGCGGGCGAGTGGTGGGAGGCCACCGGGCAGGGCGCGGCGGCCCGTGAGATGGCGCTGCGCGACGGCCGCGACCCCGACGCGCCGTTCGACCCCTGGATCGAGTTCTTCCACGACGTCCCCGAGCACATCGTCGAGGAGGCGAAGGCCGGCCCGCCGCCGCTGCAGTCCGACACCCCGTTCGGGAAGCCGTGGCCCCTCGCGGCGTGGCCGGACGTCCCTACGCGCTTCCTGCAGGGTAGCGACGACCGGTTCTTCCCAGTCGAGTTCCAGCGCAAGCTGGTGGCCGAGCGGCTCGGGCTGGAGATCGAGGAGCTGCCCGGCGGGCACCTGGTGGCGCTGAGCCGCCCGATCGAGCTCGTGGACCTCCTGACGGCCGAGCGCGGGTAGGGTCCCGACCGAGGCAGCGGACGACGGAAGGAAGCGGCGTGGGCGAGTTCGTCAACCTTGAGGTCGAGGGCGGGATCGGCACGATCCGGCTGGACCGGCCCCCGATGAACGCGTTCAGCCGGCAGGTGCAGGAGGAGCTGAAAGCCGCGGCCGAGGAGGCGAGCAGGCGCGCCGACGTCCGCGCGGTGATCGTCTACGGCGGCGAGAAGGTCTTCGCGGCCGGCGCCGACGTCAAGGAGATGGCGTCGATGTCGTTCGCCGACATCGCACCCGTCGCGCGGCGGCTCAACGCGTGCTTCGGCGCGCTGTCGGAGGTGCCCAAGCCCACGGTCGCCGCGATCACCGGCTACGCGCTCGGCGGCGGCATGGAGGTCGCGCTGGGCTGCGACCGGCGCATCTGCGGCGACAACGCGAAGCTCGGCCAGCCCGAGATCCTGCTGGGGATCATCCCCGGCGGTGGCGGCACGCAGCGCATGGCGCGGCTCATCGGCCCGTCCCGGACCAAGGACCTGATCTTCACCGGCCGGATGGTGAAGGCGGAGGAGGCGCTGGCGATCGGTCTCGTCGACGAGGTCGTGCCGGCCGACGAGGTCTACGCCGCCGCCCGCCGGTGGGCCGAGCAGTTCGTGAACGGCCCCGCGGTCGCGCTCGCCGCGGCGAAGAAGGCCATCGACGGCGGCCTCGACGTCGACCTGCGCACCGGGCTGGACATCGAGGCCGACGCCTTCGCCGCGCTCTTCGCGACCGAGGACGGGCGGGTCGGGATGGCCTCGTTCGTCGAGAACGGGCCGGGGAAGGCGCAGTTCGAGGGCCGCTAGCGGGCCCAGCGTGGGAGCAGGTCGACGAGCGCGATGTCGATGTCGAACGGGTCGGTCACCTTCAGTCGCTCCGTGCCGCCTCCGAGGACCTCCCGGTAGCTGTCACCCTCGCCCTGCCGGAAGATGCGCACGCGCAGCGGCTCCAGCTCGATGCGCCAGAAGGCCGGGATGCCGTGCTGGGCGTAGATGGCGGGCTTGGTCACCCGATCCTCGGTGTGCGATCCGGGCGACTCGATCTCGACCGCGAGAAGCACCTCGGACGGTGCGAACCAGTGTCGCCTCGGCTCGTCGGAGTGAACGACGAGCACATCGGGGATGCGGGTGAGCTGGCGACCGAAGCGGATCTCGACGATCTGCGCAGCCACGAGCGGATCCGGAGCGAGCTCATCGAGCCTCGCGAACAAGCGACCTTGGACGGACTGGTGCAGGTTCGACGCCGACGGCGACACGGTCAAGGCCCCATCTGTCAGTTCATGGCGCAGCTGTGACTCAGGCCACCTGTCGAGGTCGTCGACCGTCCAGCCGCCCGGGGGCATCGTCGTCGCGAACGCTTCAGTCATCGAGACAATGGTAGCGGTGGCTGGGCGACCGGTAAGACGCCGTTTACGCTATCTACCCATGAGTAAGGACCCGGCGCCCAACCCGCACGCCTCCGCGGAGGAGGTGGAGGCGGCGTGGCAGGACCGCAAGCTCGCGAACGTCCTCTACCACGACTGGGAGGCGGGCTCGTACGACGACAAGTGGTCGATCTCCTATGACGAGCGCTGCATCTCCTACGCGGCCGGTCGGTTCCGCCGCATCGCCGACGACGACGGCTGGCCGTACGAGCGGGCGCTGGAGCTGGGCTCCGGTACCGGGTTCTTCCTGCTCAACCTGATGCAGGCGGGGCTGGCGAAGCGCGGCGCCGTCACCGACCTCTCACCGGGCATGGTCGCCGCCGCGCTGCGCAACGCCGAGCACCTCGGGCTGGACGTCGAGGGCCGGGTCGCCGACGCCGAGCGCATCCCGTACGAGGACAACTCGTTCGACGTCGTCGTCGGGCACGCGGTGCTGCACCACATCCCGGACGTCGAGCTGGCGTTCCGTGAGGTGCTGCGCGTGCTCAAGCCGGGCGGGCGGTTCGTGTTCGCCGGCGAGCCGACGAAGGTCGGCGACTTCTACGCTCGCCGCCTCGGCAACCTGACCTGGAAGGCGACCACTGCGGTCACCCGGATCCCCGCGCTGCAGGGGTGGCGGCGACCGCAGGCCGAGCTGGACGAGTCGTCGCGCGCGGCCGCGCTGGAGGCGGTCGTCGACATCCACGTCTTCGACCCCGCCGAGCTCGAGTCGACAGCGCGGCGGGCGGGCGCGCAGGACGTCCGGGCCGCGACCGAGGAGTTCACCGCGGCGATGCTGGGCTGGCCGGTCCGGACGTTCGATGCGGCGGTGCCGCCCGGCAAGCTCGGGTGGGGCTGGGCGATGTTCGCCTACCGCAGCTGGCAGCGCCTCTCGTGGCTGGACGACACCGTGATGTCCCGGTTCGTCCCGCGTGGGTGGTTCTACAACGCGCTTGTGACGGGCACCAAGCGGCCCGGCTGACGCGAGGCACGGCCTAGCCGTAGTCCTACCGATTCGGTGATCGACGCGACGGTCCACGATGGTCCGATGAGCCGGACGACGATGCTGCGGCGCGCGCTGAACCTCCCCGTGTTGCTGATCGCGATCGCGCTGGCGGCCCTTGCCGTCGTGATCGCCGTGCAGACGAGTCCCACGGAGACGGCAGCGGAGGCGTCCGGGCGGGTTCGCGGGGTGCTCGAGAGCACGGCGCGCGCCGTCTCGATGGTGCCGCAGACCGTGGCCGAGCAGGCATCGGCCGGCTCGTGCACGTGGCTCGACCTCGACTTCACGACACCGAGCGGCAAGCGGCGCCCCGAGCTCAGTTCCGTGGGGCCGCTTCCCGCAGGCGCCGATCCCGCTGCCACCCTGGAGCGCGTGGCTCAGCACCTGGTCGGGAGCGGATGGATCGTCGTGCGCTCCCACACCGAGCCGACCGGCACGGCGGGCCTCGAAGCGGCGGGTCCTGGGGGCTACCGCCTGACCGCGCTCGTCGACGCCAGCACGTTGACCCTGACCGGCGAGGCGCCTTGCGTGTGGCCCGACGGCGAGCGCCGGACCGCCCCGTGATCGGCCCACGTCGGAGGCCGGTCCGTTGACCCCGCCGCCGGACTACCTGCGGCAGATGCCGTCGGCGGCCGACATGGACCGCCCGCTCGAACCGCTGTGGCGCGGGCTGCTGGTCTACCGGGTGCTCACGCTGCTGAGCTCGATCGGGGGCGTGCTCTACACGCTCGGCAACTTCGCGTCCCCGGCCGGCGCGGTCGCCGTGCTGGCGGTGATGGCGGCATGGACCGTCGTGACGGGCTACGGCTACTTCGGCATGATGCCGCGCGGCCGGCTGGCGATCGCCGATCTCGTTGTGACCGTCGGGGTCATGGCGACCACGCCGTTCGTCCAGACCCGCGCGCAGGTGCTCTCCGACGAGTCGGTCATGGGCTCGATCTGGACTCCCGGCGCCGTGCTGGCCCTCGCGCTGGCGTTCGGCGTCCGCGGCGGCCTCGCCGGGGCGGCGGCGCTGTCGGTGATGCTGTTCCTGGTGCAGGCGCGGTTCGAGGCGGAGCTGCCCGACGTCCAGCTGCTCGTGCTGGTCGGGGTGTCGATCGGGTTCGCGTCGACGGTCGTGCGCCGCAACGCCGAGCGGCTGCGGGCGGCGATCACGTCCGAAGCGGCGATGATGGAACGCGACCGCCTTGCCCGTGCTGTGCACGACGGTGTCCTGCAGGTGCTCGGGTACGTCCGCAGGCGCGGCGCCGAGCTCGGCGGCGCCGCGGGCGAGCTGGGCAGGCTCGCGGGGGAGCAGGAGTACGCGCTTCGCACGCTGCTCACCGCGGGGCCGGCGCCGGTCGACGTGCACGGGAGGCGCGACCTCGCCGCAGCGCTGCGCATGCTCGGCACCTCGCGCGTCACCGTCTCCGCCCCCGCGCACCGGGTGGAGATGCCCGCGCGTGCCGTCGATGAGCTGGTGGCCGTCGTCGGTGCCGCGCTGGCGAACGTCGCGCTGCACGTCGGGCCGGACGCGCCGGCGTGGGTGCTGCTGGAGGACACCGGCGACGCCGTGGAGATCAGCGTCCGGGACGAGGGCCCCGGCATCCCGGCCGGCCGGCTCGCCGCGGCCGAGTCGGAGGGCAGGCTGGGGGTCGCGATGTCGATGCGCGGGCGCGTGAACGACCTCGGCGGCACGCTCACCTGCGACACCGGGCCCGGCCGCGGGACGGAATGGATCATCAACCTGCCCAGGCGGGCTGCCCGGTGAGCGCCGGGGAACGAGGAGGGACGCCGATGGCTGACGAGATCACGGTGATGGTCGTCGACGACCACCCGATCTGGCGCGAAGGGGTCGCGCGCGACCTCACCGAGCGCGGGCTGAAGGTCGTGGCGACGGCGGCCGACGCCGACGCGGCCGTGCGCATCGCGAACGCGACGCGCCCGCGGGTCGTGCTGATGGACCTCAACCTCGGCGCGACGAGCGGCGTCACCGCGATCGAGGGCATCCTCGCGAAGCTGCCGGAGACGCGGATCCTCGTGCTCTCCGCGAGCGGGGAGCACACCGACGTGCTGGAGGCCGTGAAGGCCGGCGCCACCGGCTACCTCGTGAAGTCGGCCGGTGCCGAGGAGCTGCTCGCCGCCGTGCACCGCACCGCCGAGGGCTTCCCGGTGTTCACACCCGGCCTCGCGGGGCTCGTGCTCGGCGAGTACCGCAGGCTCGCGGGCGAGCCCGCCGCCGCGTCGGGCGAGCCCGCCGTGCCGATGCTCACCGACCGCGAGACCGAGGTCCTGCGGCTGGTGGCGAAGGGCATGACGGCGAAGCAGATCGGCGAGCGGCTCGTCGTCTCGCACCGGACGGTCGAGAGCCACGTCCAGAACACCCTGCGCAAGCTGCAGCTGCACAACCGCGCCCAGCTCGTCCGCTACGCGATCGAGAAGGGCTTGGCCGACGACGACTGAGCCCTCACCGGTTTGGCAGGGGAGGGCAGGAAAGCCACTTTCCTGCCCTGTGGGGGCCTGAAAGTGGCTTTCCGGAACTTCCGTGCGCATCGCACGCAACGCAGCGCCGGATGTCCGGTGGTGTGTGCGCTCCCACTCCGGACCTCTCTGGACGGACGTGTTGCGCCCGTGTCCGCGTCGCTACCCTCCGCCAGATGCGCATCGTGATCGTCGCAGCTCCCGGGTCCCGGGTGGGCGTCGCGTTGTCGATCGGCGGGGTCGACGTCGTCGGGCGGGCGATCGGGGCACAGGAAGCCGCGCGGACGGTCGTGGAGCAGCAGCCGGACGTCGTCGTGGTCGATCTCGACACGGCAGGACCGGACGGCACGCAGACGGTCGCGGCGACGGCTGCTGCCGCGCCCGTGTTGGCCGTCGCACGGACAGCGGAGCACACCGGGGTGCTCGCCGTCGTGCGTGCCGGCGCGGCGGGCTACCTGGTGTGGTCGTCGGGGGTCGCCGAGCTGGAGGCCGCGTTGCACCGCGCCGCCGCGGGTGAGGCCGTCTTCAGTCCCGGCCTCGCCGACGTCGTGCTGGAGGCCCACGGCCGGCCCGCCGGCGCCCGCCTGCCGCAGCTGACCGAGCGCGAGACCGACGTGCTGCGGCTCATCGTCGAAGGCTTGACCGGCCGGCAGATCGCGGCACGGCTGGTGCTCTCGCCGCGCACCGTCGAGAACCACGTCCAGCACGTGCTGCGCAAGCTGGCCGTGCCCAACCGGGCCGCGCTCGTCCGGTATGCGATCGAGCACGGGCTCGCTTGAGCGGCGACGGCTACCCGAGCGTGCGGAGCCGGGTGAGGATCTCGGCCAGTACCGCGTCGGTGTCGGCGTCCAGGGCCACGCCGACGTGCGGCCCCGCTCCGCCCGCGACGGTTGCGCCGCGCGCCGGTCCCAGGTCGCAGGCCACCCGGATCGCCATCGACGTCGGGGTGAGCGTCCCGGGCAGGATCGCCTCGAGCACGGCCACGGCGTCGTGCACGGCGACGGCGTCGATCCCGTATCGCGTCCGGAACGCCGTCCGGTAGTGCGTGATCACCTGCGCGAGCGCCTCACCGCGTGGGCCGCCCGCGGCGAGCGCCCCGATCCACTCCGGGCCCGCCGGGCAGCTCATCGTCAGGTCCAGCGGCACCATCGTGACAGGCACGTCCGCCTGCGTCAGGACGCGGTGCGCCGCCTCGGGGTCGCAGTGGGCGTTGAACTCCGCCACACCCGTCGTGTTGCCGGCGCCGAGCGAGCCGCCCATCCACACGATCCGGCGGATGCGCGGCGCGAGCTCCGGGTGCACGGCGAGCAGCAGCGCGATGTTCGTCAGCGGCCCGATCGGCGCGATCGTCACCGGCTCCGCCGACTCGCGCAGCACGGCGGCCAGCACGGCGACGGCGCCACGCGGGTCGGGCTCCGCGCCCGGCTCCGGCAACTCGCTCGCCCGGCCGCCCAGTCCGTCGTCGCCGTGCCACGCCTCGGCCCGTTCGGCTTGCGGGTGCACCAGCGGGCGGGCCGCGCCCGCCGCGACCGGCACGTCGTCGCGCCCGGCGAGTGCGAGCACCCGCCGCGCGTTCGCCGTCGTGTTCGGCAGCGGGACGTTGCCGAAGACGGTCGTGACGGCACGCAGATCGACCTCCGGCGACGCCGCCGCCAGCATGATCGCGACGGCGTCGTCGACGCCCGGGTCGGTGTCGATGACCAGCGGTATCACAGCTCGGCTCACAGCATTCCTTCCAGTTCGGCCGCCGTCGGGAGCGACGGCTGCGCGCCGCGGCGGGATACCGTCAGCGCACCTGCGGCACACGCGTAGCGCAGCGCGTCGGCGTCGGACCGTCCGGCGAGCAGCGCGACGGTCAGCGCCGCGGTGAAGCTGTCGCCGGCGCCCGTCCCGTCGACGACGGTGGTCGGCGGCGGCTCGGCGCGGGCCACCTCGACACCGCCACGGCGCAGCACCGCGCCCTCCCCGCCGTAGGTGACGGCGACGGCACCAGCGGCGTCGAGCCCGTCGAGCGCGGCGAACTCGGCGCGGTTGACCACCACGAGGTCGAGCCGTCGCAACACCCCGGGATCGACCGGACGGGACGGCGCCGCGTTCAGCACGCGGAACCCGGGTGCGTGCTCGGCGACCACGGCGACGGTCTCGTCGGGCACCTCCAGCACCGTCAGGACGGCGTCGGCGCCCGCGAGATCGGCCGGTTCGACCGCCGGCCGGGCGTTCGCGCCGGCCGCGACGATGATCGTCGTCTCGCCCTCCGCGTCGACCGTGATCAGCGCGTGGCCGGTCGGCAGCTCGGGGTCGACGCGGACGGCGGTCAGGTCGACGCCCTCCGCGCGCAGCATCGCCAGCGCCTCGTCCGCCGCGGTGTCCTTGCCGACCGCGGCGACCATCGTGACGTCGGCGCCGAGCCTGCGCGCCGCGAGCGCCTGGTTCGCGCCCTTGCCGCCGGGGACCCTGCGCAGCGCGCCCGCGGCCAGCGTCTCACCGGGCTCGGGGAGGCGGTCCACCTCCGCTGTCAGGTCGAGGTTCACGCTTCCGACGACGACGATCCGGGGCACCTCCGCACGATGGCCGATCATGACCCGGCGGGCAAGCGCGCGGTCGTTATGGTTCGGGGATGACGAGCATGTGGGGGTCGCCGATGCGGGACCGCTGGGGTCGCGCGCTGCGGCGCGACCCGGCCCAGGCCCGTTTCCTGACCATCGCCTCGCTGCGGTGGGTGCTGCGCAACCGCGCGTACACGCCCTGGTACCTCGTGCGGTACGCCCGCCTGCTGCGGTTCCGCCTCACCAACCCGCACGTCGTGCTGCGCGGGATGGTGTTCCTCGGCAAGCGCGTCGAGCTGCACGCGCGCGCCGGCTACGGACGGCTGGAGATCGGCCGGTGGGTGCACATCGGCGACGGCAACTCGCTGCGCTGCCACGAGGGCTCGCTGCGGATCGGCGACAAGGTCGTGTTCGGCAAGGACAACACGGTGAACTGCTACCTCGACGTCGAGATCGGCGCGGCGACGATCATCGCCGACTGGGTGTACGTCACCGACTTCGACCACCGCATCGCCGACGTGCACATCCCGATCAAGGACCAGGGCATCGTCAAGACGCCCGTGCGGATCGGGCCGGACTGCTGGGTCGGCACCAAGGTCTCGGTGCTGCGCGGCACGCGGGTCGGGCGCGGCTCGGTGCTCGGCGCGCACGCCGTTGCGCGTGGCGAGATCCCCGAGTACTCGATCGCCGTGGGCGCCCCGGCGCGGGTCGTGCGCAACCGGCTGGCCGACTACGAGGCCGCCACGGAGCAGCGTGCGGCACTTGCGGACATCGCGAACAAGACCGCCGCGGCAGTCCAACGCAGGCTCGAAAAGGACCTTAACTCTTTCTGAATCGATGTGAGCTGTATCAGATCCGGAAACACAGACTCGGGTTCGTACGTTCAACTGTATGAGAGCGTCCCGCCGCCCGAGAGGAAGTCCGCGCCATGAACGACGCAACGGTCCGCCGGCTCCAGGCACTGGAGGCCCGCTACACCGCCGCCGTCAACGATGCCGTCGCCGAGGACCGCGACGACCTGGTGCTCGAGCTCGTCGCCGAGTACCCCGATGCCGCGCTCGCCGCGATGCGTGAGGACGCCGCCTAGCTGTCTTGCGAACGCCCGAAGACGTTGCCCGTCGGGATCTTGGGTCGCCCGAGCTCGACGGGTCCGCCGGCGCACGCCGACGCGTAGAGCGTCGCAGTCCGCGCCGCGATGCGAGTCCAGTCGAAGTCCTCGCCGAGCCGGCTCCGCGCCGCTCCGGCCCGCCGCGCCGCCGCCTTCGGGTCGTCGAGCACCCGCGTGATCGCCGCGGCCAGCGCCGGCACGTCTCCTGGTGGGAACGACAGCCCGGTCTTCCCGTCGACCACAACCTCCCCGAGCCCGCCGGCCGTCGAGGCGACGAGCGGCGCCCGCGCGGCAGCTGCCTCCAGCGCCACGATCCCGAACGGTTCGTAGCGACTCGGCAGCACCACCGCGTCGGCCGCGGCGAGCGCGGCGGCGAGGTCGGCGTCGGGCAGGTGCCCGAGGAACGTGACGCTGCGCCGCACCCGGTGCGAGCGCGCGGCCGCCACCAGCATCTCCGTCGCCGTTCCGGTCCCGGCGACCAGCAGCTTCGCGCCCGGGTGCGCGCGACGGACCCGCGGCAGCGCCGCGATGAGGTCCTGCACGCCCTTCTCGTACTCGAGCCTGCCGAAGTAGAGCAGCATCGGCGCGCCCGAGGGTGAGTGCCGCTCGCGGGCCGCCGCGACGCGCTGCGGGCCGACGCGCCACGCGCGCGGTGAGATGCCGTTGTGCACCACGGTGATCGGGGCGGGGTCGAGCTCGAACAACTCCGCGACCTCGTCGCGCATGGCAGCCGAGCAGGTGATCAGCGTGTCGGCGCGGTGCGCGAGCCACCACTCGACCGAATGCACCTGCTGGCTCAGTCGCGAGGAGAGCCAGCCCGCGTAGCGGCCGGCCTCCGTGGCGTGGAAGGTCGCCACGAGCGGGACGCCGAACACGTCGGCGAGCGCGATCGCGGGGTGTGCGACCAGCCAGTCGTGCGCGTGCACGACGTCCGGGCGCCAGTCATCGAGCCTGGTCAGCGCCGCGCGCAGCAGTGCGTGGCCCATACCGAGGGTCCAGGTGACCATGTCGCGCTCGAACTCGAAGTGGCCGGGATCCTCGGCGACGGCGAGCACGCGGACGCCCTCCACGACCTCGTCGACGGTCGGGTGGGTGGCCGCGTCCGTCCCGGTCGACCTGCGCGAGAGCACGACGACGTCATGGCCACCGGCGGCGAGCTGCGTCGCGAGCGCATGCACGTGCCGCCCCAGCCCGCCGACGACGACCGGGGGGTACTCCCACGACACCATCAGCACCCGCACGAGGGGGAACTTACCCGCCGGTAGGGCCGGGACGTGCGGCGAGACCGTCGAGCACGACCCGCACGCTGCGTCGCCACTGCTCGTTGTCAGGCGTTGCGGCCGGCGAGAGCCCGATCGTGTGGTCCACGGTCGTCCCGGCGAGCAGGAACGCGACGTCCTCCCACGTCACATCGGCGCGCAAAGCGCCGTGCCGCTGCGCGCGTTCGACGAGCTTGCGGATGCCGTCGCGCACCTGGTCGAGGGGCAGCTCGACGGTCGCGCGGCCGGCGAGGGCGTTGTTCACCCCGCAGCTCACCGCGCGCAGCTGGACGAACGCCGTGGCGAACCCGGTGAAGCCGGCCCACGGATCGGGCTCGTCGAGCGCCTCGGCGGCGAGCCGCAGGCCCTCCTCGATGGACTCCAGCAGTATCGCCGCGAGCAGGTCGTCGCGGGAGCTCAGTCGCCGGTAGAAGGTGCCGATGCCGACCCCGGCGCGCTGCGCGATCTCGTGCGCGGTGACACCCGTCCCGATCTCGGCCACGGCCTCGCGGGCAGCCGCGACCAGCCGTTCGACGTTCCGGTGGGCGTCGGCGCGCGGGGTGGGGCCGCTGGCCAGCAGCCGGTCGACGGCGGTCATGGGCACACGGTAGCAAGCGGACCTACGAAGTCCGGTTATGCTGGCCGGGCAAGCGGACGGTGTGCGTCCGCTTCCGGGGGAGTGTCATGATCAAGGTCGGGGTCGTCGGAGCCAGCCCGGAACGCAGCTGGGCGGCGGTGGCACACGTCCCAGCGCTGCTGGCCGATCCGCGGTTCGCGCTCACCGCCGTCGCGACGAGCCGGGAGGAAAGCGCGCGGCGTGCCGCGGCGGAGTTCGGGGCGGCGCACTGGTTCACCGATGCCCGCGAGCTGGCCGCGCATCCGGACGTCGACCTGGTGGCGATCACCGTGAAGGTGCCGATGCACGCCGAGCTGATCACCGCGGTGCTCGACGCCGGGAAGCACGTGCTCAGCGAGTGGCCGCTCGCGCTCGACACGGCCGAGGCCGAGTCGCTCACCGCCGCGGCGCGCGGCGTGAACGCCGCGGTCGGGCTGCAGGCCCGGTTCGCGCCCGCCGTCGTGCGGGCGGCCGAGCTGGTCGCCGAGGGCTTCGTCGGGCGCGTGACCTCGGTGAACGTCACCGCCGGGCGGGCGAAGGGTGCGGGCGGCGCGATCCCCGCGTGGGCTGCGTACACGATGGACCGGTCCAACGGCGCCGGGCTGGTGGAGGTGCTCGGCGGGCACATCCTCGACGCCGTGCAGCAGATCGTCGGGCCGATCGTCGACGTCGCGGCGGGCCTGTCGGTGCAGCACCCGGACTTCACGGTGATCGAGACCGGCGCGCCCGGCACGGCGACCAGCCCGGACGCGATGGTGCTCGCCGGGCGGACAAGTGGTGGCGCCGCGTTCGCCGCCTCCATCGTCGACGCCGTGCCGGCCGACCCGGGCACGCGCATCGACGTCGTCGGGACCGGCGGCCGCCTCGCGGTGGTATCCGCGCCGACCGACCCGCGGCTGGCCCAGATCCAGATCGGCGGGCTGAAGCTGCTCGGGATCCGGGCCGGTGAGGGGGAGTGGACCGAGCTGGTCGATCCCGGTGCCGTCGGCCCGCACACCAACGTCGCCGCCCTCTACGCCCAGCTCGCCGACGACATCGAGACCGGCGGCAGCGCGACGCCCGACTTCGCGGCCGCGGTGCGGTTGCACCGCCTCCTCGACGCGGTCAGGGCATCCGCGGCCGACGGCACCCGGCGCACCGTCTGAAAGTTCCCCACCGTTTTGCCTACTTGCGCGCCGAATTGCCCGTGCAGGTTGGCAAAACGGTGGGGAACTTCTATGCCAGGCCGCGGGCGTCGACGGTGCCGAACGGCGTGGCCGGCCATTGTGCGATCCGGCGTGTCGCCGCGGTGCGGCGCCCGGCACGCAGGAGCGTGGCCAGCTCCGCGACGTGCTGGGCGTGGCCGTGGGCGCGCTCGCGGGCGTAGCCGGCAGCGGAGTCCTTGCTGACCATGAACGCCCAGTCGCTGGAGAGCGCGAGCAGCGCCTCCTGCGCGAGCGCGTCGCGCAGCGGGTCGCGGGCTGCGCCCGGCGCAACGCTGCTCAGCAGGGTCTTCTGCACCTGCTCGTTCAGCCCGACGATGTCGGCGACCTGTTCGCCCGCCCACACCCGCCAGTCCTTGCCCGATCCCCATGACGACTCCGGGATGTCGACCGGGCCGCCGACCAGCCCGGCGTCCACCGCGCCGCGCAGGCTGGTCACCCGGACCCCGGCCGCGGGCAGCAGGCGCAGGACGGCGTCGAGCCAGGCGGGCCCCTCGTGCCACCAGTGCCCGAAGAGCTCCGTGTCGAACGCCGCGACGGTCAGCGCCGGGCGGCCGAGCCGTTCCTGCAGGTCCACGAGCCGCGAGCGGACGACTGCGACGAAGTCGGCGGCGTCGCGCCGGACGGCCGCGGCCGCGCGCTGCGGGTCGTACGGCCGCTTGCGCTCCGGTGCGACCGACCGGCCGGTGACCCGCGCCGGCTTGAGCCCGGAGGGGTGGTCGTACGTGTGGAAGTCGCGGTAGTCGCGCCCGCCCGGGTATCCCGAGCGCGGCGACCAGACCCGGTAGGTGACGTCGAGGTCGCGCCCGAACGCGACGACGTCCGAGGAGCCGACCGTGCGGGCGAGCGCGGTCTCGCCGCGCAGTGCCGGGCCGTCGACGAGGAAGCGCCGCACGCCCGCGGCCGCGTACCCGTCCTCCATGCCGGGCGCGTAGCCGCACTCCGGCGCCCAGATCCCCGCCGGGCGGGTGCCGAGCCGCACGGTCGTGTCGACCAGCCCCGTCTCCAGCGCGAACGCACGCACCTCCGGCTGCAGCAGCGGGCCGAACGCGTGTGTTGCCGGCCCGCCGAGCAGCTCGACCGCGCCCGCGTCGGAGAGCCCTCGCAGTACCGGTGACGCGCCGTGGCGCCACCCGCGCTCGAACGACTCCAGCGCGGTCGCGGCCTGCCGGTGCTCGTAGGCGGCGAGGTCGGGCAGGCGGGCCGCGGCGTCGTGCGCGCGCAGCATCCAGCCGCCGAGCCAGTGGTGCATCCCGTCGAGGCAGTGCGGGTCGTCGAGCTGCGCGGCGAGCACGGGCGTGACGCCGAGCGTCAACAGGTCCCGCCTGCCCTCCTCGGCGAGGCGCGAGACGACCTCGACGACCGGGAGGTAGGCGTGCGCCCACGACTGGTAGAGCCACTCCTCGCCGACCGGCCACCGCCCGTGGTGGGCCAGCCACGGCAGGTGGCTGTGCAGGACGAGGCAGAACGTGCCGACCGTCGAGTCGCTCACGGCCGGGTGGCCAGCACGAGCAGGTCGAGGCTCGCGTCCACATCGGCGGGCGACAGCTCGAAGTCGGCGCAGGTCACCGACTCGACGTCGGCCAGCAGGCGGGCCGGCCACGCCGTGCCGGCGACGGCGAGGCGCACCTGGGTGTCGACGAGCGAGCCGCCGTGCGCGGCGTCGAGCGCCCGCAGCCGCGGGCCGTGGTGCAGCCCCAGCACCTGCACGGAGGTGAAGCCGGCGTCGTCGACGATGGCGGCCAGCTCCGCGCCGGAGAGCTCGCGGGTGTGGAACGGGTTGAGCGGGGTGTCGCGGCCGGGGGAGAACGTGATCCGGTTCGGCGTCGAGAGCAGCAGCTCGCCGCCGGGGCGCAGCACCCGCAGGCACTCGCGCAGGAACTGCTCCTGCTCCCACAGGTGCTCGACGACCTGCAACGACACCACCGCGTCGCACACGGCGTCGGCGATTGGCAGCGCAACGAGGTTGGCCCGCGCGACCGCCACCCGCGGGTAGCGGGAGTGCACGTGTGCAGCGGTCGTCGGGTCGTAGTCGAGCGCGAGCACCCGGCGGGCTCCCTCGGCGAGCAGGTCGGCACCGTACCCCTCGCCGCAACCGGCCTCCAGCACCACCGCGCCGGCGCACCGCGGCGCGACGGCCCGGTAGACGACCTCGTGGCGGCGGAACCAGTAGTTCTCCTCCGGGATGCCCGGCACGGTCCGCTCGCCGGTCAACGGCAGGTGGGCGCTCACGCCCGCGACGGTGTCAGACAGCATGGTGATGGTCCACATCAGGTCGATATCGTCACGCGTGTGATGCCTGTGACGCATGTGGTCGGTGCCGGGATTGCGGGCACGGCGGTGGCGCTGGGGTTGCACGCGAACGGCGCCGAGGTCGTCGTGCACGAGGCCGGCGCGGAGGGCGACGCGGATGCCGGCGCGTTCCTCGCTGTTGCCGAGAACGGGATGGCGGCTCTTGCGCGCCTCGATGCCGACGCGGCCGTGCGTGACGCGAGCGAGCCGCTGCGCCAGCTGCTGCTCAGCGCCGCCGACGGGACCGAGATCGCCAGCAGGCCGCTGGGCAGCGCGGACGGGCCGGGGTACCGGTACCTGACCCGCGCGGCGCTCTGTGCCGTGCTGTGCGCCGAGGCGCAGCGCCGGGGGATCGAGATCCGATACGGCGAGCGGCTCAGTGCCGCCGAGACGACGCCCGAGGAGGTCCGCCTCACGTTCGGCAGCGGCGCCGTCGCGACCGGCGAGCTGCTGGTCGGTGCCGACGGGGTGCGCTCGGCCGTCCGGACGATGATCGACCCGGCGGCCGCGCCGCCCCGCTACGTCGGCCACCGCGTGTACTACGGGTACTCCGACGCCGTCGGCGAGCCGGTCGACCGCATCCACTTCGTCCGGGAAGCGGCGGCCACCTTCGGCGCCATCGCGACCGAGCGCGAGGGCACGTGGTGGTTCGCCCGCGCGTTCGGCCCCGCGCTCGGGCGCGCGGAACTGGCCGCCGCAACGACCCGGTCGATCGTCGCCGAGCTCACCGAGCTGCTGTCGGTCGGACGGCTCCCGTCGGCGATCGTCTCGGCGTCGCGCCGTGCGCTGGTCACCAACGCATACGACCTCGCGAACGTCCGGATGTGGCACCGCGACCGGATGATCGTCATCGGCGACGCCGCGCACGCCGCGTCGCCCGCCACCGGCCAGGGCGCGTCGATGGCGCTGGAGGACGCGGTCGCGCTGGCCGAGGCGCTGCGCGACGGGCCCGACCTCGCCACCGCGTTCGCGAGCTACGAGCTGGCCCGTCGCGAGCGGGTGGAGGCGAACACGGCGGCCAGTGCCAGTATGTGAGGGGACGGCCCGCGCGTCGTGCCGGGAAAGTGGCTGTCAGGTGGATCGCCGCAGCCACCGCGGTGGACCGGCACCCCGGGATCCAGGCACTGGCTGATCGGGAGTGTGCTCAGGGCTGTCGCGGCAGCCCTGGGCACACTCAACTCACGATCCCGCCCGCTCGGCGACCGCCGGGATGTGCGCGAACGGCACTTTCAGGCCAACCTATCGTTCGAAAGTGCCGTTCGCGCAGCTCACGCCCCGGGTTGGGGAGGGCAGGAAAGCCACTTTCCTGCCCTGTGAGGGCCGGAAAGTGGCTTTCCTGCCCTCGCGTGCGCAACGCACACACCCCGGCCGGCCACCACAGCCCCGCCCCTGGCCGCGGGGTTGGTCGTGATCCGGCTACGAGCCCGACTTGCGCGCCCGGTAGGCGGCCACTGCGGCCCGGTTGCCGCACGTCGTGCTGCAGAAGCGACGTGACCGGTTGCGGGAGAGGTCGACGACGAGCCCGTCGCAGGTCTCGTCGGCGCACACGGAGAGCCGGCTCATCTCGTCGGTGCGGATCACGTCGACCATCGCCATGGCGGTCTCGACGGCGATCCGGTCGGTGAAAGGCGCGTCCTCGTGGACGGCGTGCAGGTGGTAGTCGAACGCGTCGTGCCGCACGAGCTGCGGGACGACGGCGTCGAGCTCGGCGAGGATCTTGTTCACGATCACGACGGCCTCGTCGCGGCTGCTGGTCAGCAGCGCGCGGATCGGGGCGCGCAGCGCGCGGACGGCGTCGAGCTCGGCCTGGTCGCGCGTCCTGGAGCCGGTGTAGCCGTGCGTGACGTAGAAGGTTTCGAGGTCCGCGAGCGTGGTCATGGTGTCGGGTTCGACCGCTGAGTTCACGAGCGCGACGGCAGCAAGCAACGACGCGTTGGTGTCATGAGCGAATGCCACATTGACATCTTACACGCACGCCGCATAACGTCATGAGCCATGGCGACAGTTACTCATGACACGGCGATTCCGGCTCCCAGCAGGCTCACAGCGGGGCTCGGGTTCGCCGTGCTGGCCGCGGGGTCCTTCGGCCTCTCGGGGACGCTGGCGCGCGGGCTCATGGACGCCGGGTGGACCGCGGCCGCCGCGGTCACCGTGCGGATCGTGCTGGGCGCGCTGCTGCTCGTCCCGATCGCCGTGGTGCAGCTGCGCGGCCGGTGGGGGCTGGTGCGCCGCAACCTCGCGCTGATCGTCGCCTACGGGCTGATCGCCGTCGCCGGGTGCCAGCTCGCGTACTTCAACGCCGTCTCGCACATGCAGGTCGGGGTCGCGCTGCTGATCGAGTTCACCGCGCCCGTCGCCATCGTGGGCTGGCTCTGGGCCCGCCAGGACCAGCGGCCCGGTGTGCTGACGCTCGTCGGCGCCGCCTTCGGGCTCGTGGGGCTCTTCCTCGTGCTCGACCTGCTCTCCGGTGCGGAGGTCAGCGTCGTCGGGATCCTCTGGGCGCTCGCCGCCATGGTCGGCGCCGCGACCTACTTCGTGCTCTCCTCCCACGAGGACAACGGGCTGCCGGGCAGCGTCCTGGCCGCCGGTGGGCTGCTCGTCGGCGGGGTCGCGTTGTCGTTGGCCGGCGCGGTCGGCATCCTGCCGTTCACCGCGACAACGGCGCCGGTCGTGTTCCAGGGGTTCACCGTCGACTGGTGGGTGCCGGTGCTCACGCTCGGCCTCGTCTCCACCGCGCTGGCGTACGTCGCGGGCATCGCGGCGTCGAGGCGGCTCGGGTCGCGGCTCGGGTCGTTCTTCGCGCTGCTGGAGGTGCTCGCCGCGCTGGTGTTCGCCTGGGTGCTGCTGGGGCAGGTACCGGCGGTGGTCCAGGTGGTCGGCGGGGCGCTGATCCTGGCCGGTGTGATTTTCGTGAAGCTGGGCGAACCCCGGGCAGCGTGACGTCCAGGCGCCGCAACCGGTGTTGCCAGGGAAGTCCGCCATGCCCTTCGGATCCACTGGTCTACGGCGAGCCGGTGAGCGCTGGACGGTCTCCCGCCCGCGTGCCCCGGGTGTACGCGGGATGGGTGCGAGACGCACACGTTGCCGGGAAAGCCACGTTCCCGGCCCCACGCGCCGGGAAAGTGGCTTTCCAGGCACACGCCCGTCCGCTGGCCGGGCCCCGCCCGGCACGGATCACATCCCTTGTGGCGGCCCGGCGGGCCGTGGCGGACTCTCCTGAACCTCCGGCGGAGCCGGAGGCCACTGGCGTGGTGTCCGCGCGGGTGTTGCGGGGTAGCCGTGCGCATGACGGCATTCGGCTACACCCTGCTGTGCGAGCAGCGCGGGCCCCGTGAGCTCGTGCAGGACGCGGTCGCCGCCGAGCGGGCGGGCTTCGACTTCGAGGTGATGAGCGACCACTACTTCCCATGGCTCGACGAGATGGGGCATTCCCCGTACGCGTGGAGCGTGCTCGGCGCGGTGGCGACGGCCACCGAGCGGGTCGGGCTCATGACCTACGTGACCTGCCCGATCATCCGCTACCACCCCGCCGTCGTGGCGCAGAAGGCCGCGACGATCGGGCTGCTCTCCGAAGGCCGGTTCACGCTCGGCCTGGGTGCGGGCGAGAACCTCAACGAGCACGTCGTCGGGCGCGGCTGGCCGCCGGTCAACGTCCGGCACGAGATGCTCGCCGAGGCCGTGCCGATCATCAGGGCGCTGCTCGACGGCGGCTACGTCAACTACGTGGGTGAGCACTTCAGGGTCGACTCGGCGAAGCTGTGGGACCGGCCGGCCGAGGGTGTGCCGATCGCGGTCGCGGTCTCCGGTGAGCAGTCGGTGGAGACGTTCGGGCCGGTCAGCGACGCGATGGTGGCCGTGGAGCCGGACGCGGAGCTGCGCAGCGCCTTCACCAAGGCGGCTAGGTACGACGTGCCGGCGATCGGCCAGCAACCGATCAGTTGGGGGCACGACGTCGACACGGCGGCGGAGCGGGCGCACGAGCTGTTCCGCTGGTTCGCCGGCGGCTGGAAGGTCAACGCGGAGCTGCCGGGCCCGTCCGCCTTCGCGGCGGCGACGCAGGCGGTGCGCACCGAGGACGTGCGCGCGGCACTGCCCTGCGGGCCCGACGTCACGGCGCACGTCGATGCAGTGCGCCCGTTCGTCGACGCCGGCTACTCCCACGTCGCGCTGGCCCAGATCGGCGGCGAGACGCAGGTGGAGTTCCTCGAGTTCGCCGCTGCGCAGCTGCTGCCCGCGCTGCGGGAGGAGTTCGGGGAACCCAAGGACGCGCAGATCAAGCTGCGGCCCCGCTGAGGGCTACTCCTTCGGCACGTCGTAGGTCGTCGCGATGTCGTCGAGGATCACGTGGGCGCCCTGCAGGCCCACGGCGGTCATCCAGGTGAGGTCCTGGACGGTCTGGAGCTTGCCCTTCAGGGTGCCCCAGAGCGGGTTGGACCGGAACTGCTCGGCCTGCTTCGCCGACTCGCCCTTCTCGTCGTTCCAGGTGGCGACGAAGATGTTGTCGGCGTCGAGCGCGCCGATCTGCTCGGGGCTGAGGTTGGCGCTGATCTTGCCGGCCTCGACGCCCGTCGCGGTCGGGTTGAGCGCGAACCCGGCGTCGGTGAGCACGGTCCCGGAGAACGACGTCGGCGAGTAGAGCCGGACGGTCGGTTCACCGGCGAACCGTACGACGGAGATCGTCGGGTTGCGGCCCAGCTTCGCCCGGACGGCGTCGCCGATGCGGCGGGCCCGCTGCTCGTAGGCGGCGATCTTCGCGTCGGCCATCTCGGGCCGGCCCAGCGCCCGGCCCAGCAGCCGGATGTTCTCCTTCCACGTCGGGCCCGTCGTTGCGCTGAACACCGTCGGTGCGATGCCCTGCAGCTGCGCGTGCTGCTGCTCGTGGCGGACCTTCGCCGAGACGATCAGGTCGGGGTCGGCCTGCGCGATCGCCTCGAGGCTCGGGTTGGAGAGCTCGCCGACGGACCGCGCGTCCTTGCCGTAGGTCTGCGCGTCGGGGCCGAGGTAGTCCGGCAGCTTGTCGCTGATCCCCCGGTACGCGGTGAAGGCGACGACCTGCGCCTCCAGCGCGATCGCGGCGTCGACGTAGCTGGCGTCCAGCGCCGCGACGCGCACCGGCTTCGTCGGGATCGTCACCTGCCCCATGGCGTCGCTGATCGTGATCGGGAACCCGTCGGCGGCAGCCGGCGCGGCAGCCTCGGGGGCCGTGCCGCATCCCGCCAGCCCGGCCAGCACCAGCCCCGCCGCCAACGCGGTGATCACCCGCCTCGCCATGGACCCTCCTTCGGTAAGCCTTACCTGGCTGCAGAGAGTAGCCGACACATTGTTGACTGATCTGTACAGAAGTGGTTAGCCTTCGTCACATGGGGCGGCCGAGGCAGTTCAGCGACACGGCCGTGCTCGACGCGGCGATGACCGTGTTCTGGGAGCGCGGCTACGAGGGTGCGTCGACACAGGAGCTGTGCGAGCGCACGGGCCTCGGTCGGGGCAGCCTCTACAACGCCTACGGCAGCAAGCACCGCCTCTACGAGCAGGCCATTCAGCGTTACGCCGCGACGGCGGGCGCGAGGCAGCTCCAGATGCTCGCCGAGCCGGCGGCGACGGTGAAGGGCGCGCTGCGTGAGCTGATGATCGGTGTGATCGACGCCGACCTCGCCGATCCGGGCCGCCGTGGCTGCCTCGCGCTCAACGCCGCGACGGAGGCGTGCGGCCGCACCGCCACTGTTGCCGCGCTCGTCCGGCGCCAGTTCGACGACCTCGAACAGGCGATCTGCCATCTCGTCACGGTCGGCCAGCGCACCGGCGAGCTGCGGACCGATCGGCCGCCGATGCAGGTCGCCCGCACCTTCCAGAGTGCCTACTACGGTCTGCGCGCGCTCGCGAAGGTCACCGCCGACCGGCAGGCGCTGCTGGACGTCGTCGAGGGTGCCGTCGCCGCACTCTGATCCGCCGGGGTGTAGCGGCCGGGTTGCGGTGCGCCCACATTGTGTACTGGTCAGTCAAGAAAAGGGGGAACAGTGTCCAGATCCGTGTTCGCGCTGATGGTGTGCGTCTTCGGCGTCACGACCGGCGAGTTCGTCATCGCCGGGCTGCTGCCGGACATCGCAGCGGGCCTCGCCGTCCCGATCCCCGCCGCGGGCCTGCTCGTCACGGCCTACGCGCTCGGGATGATCGTGGGCGGACCGCTGCTGACCATCTGGACGGCTTCCGCGTCGCGCAAGCCGCTGCTCGCCGTGCTGCTGGTCGTCGCCGTGGTCGGGAACCTCGCCTCGGCGTTCGCCCCGTCCTACCCGGTGCTGTTCGCGGCCCGGATCGCGACGGCGCTGGTCACGGCCACCTTCTTCGCGTCCGCGCTGGTGGTCGCGACCTCCACCGCGCCCGCGGGGAAGCAGGCATCGACGGTTGCGATGCTCGCGCTGGGCATGAACCTCGCGATGATCCTCGGCGCGCCGATCGGCACGGTGATCGGCGGCGCGTACGGCTGGCGGGCGACGTTCCTCGCGATCGCGGTCTGGTGCGTGCTGGGGCTGCTGCTCGTGCTGCGCACGGTGCCGGACGTCCCGCGGGCCGGCAGCGGCGGGTTCGCGCAGCTGGGTGTGCTCCGCTCGCGCGGGGTGCTGCTCGCGATCGCGGTCACCGCCGTCGGCAACGCCGGGCTGCTCGCGGTCTTCACCTACCTCGCGCCGTTGCTCGTCGACGTCAGCGGGTTCGCACCCGGCGCGGTCCCGCTGCTCCTGCTCGCCTACGGCGTCGGTGCGACGGTCGGCAACCTCGCCGGCGGGCGGCTCGCCGACCTGGCACCGCGGATCGCTCAGCCGGCACTGCTCGCCGCGCTCGCCGTCGCGCTGGTGGCGCTGTGGGCGGTCAGCGCGAACCGGCCGGCCACCGTGGGGCTCGTCGTGCTGGTCGGGGCGCTCGGGTTCGCGGTGGTCCCCGGCATGCAGACCCGCGTGCTGGCAGCGGCGAGCTCGGCGGTCGAGGCGGCGCCGACGCTGGCCATCGCCGTCAACGCCTCGGCCTACCAGCTGGCGGCCGCCTTCGCCGGCTGGTTCGGCGGCCTCGTCCTCGCCGCCGGCTGGGGCGCCGCGGCGATCGCGCTGGTCGCAGCGGCCGTCACGCTCGCCGGCGCGGCGCTGAGCACGGCCGGCCGCGCAACAAGTGAGTCGCCACTTCCAGCCCGGTGAGTTGTCACTTCTGGCACGGTGAGTCGCCACCTTCAGCACGGTGAGTCGCGCGCTTCGGCACGGTGAGTTGCGCGTTTCGGCACGGTGAGTTGCGCGTTTCGGCACGGTGCCGGCGTGCTGGAGGTGTCGACTCGCCGTGCTGGAGGTGTCGACTCGCCGTGCTGGAGGTGTCGACTCGCCGTGCTGGAGGTGTCGACTCACCTCGGGCTACTGGCCGACGCGGCCGTCGATGCGTTCCCTGAGGAAGTCGGCGTGCCCGCAATGGCGGGCGTACTCCTCGATCATGTGGACGAGCACGTCGCGCAGCGGGTCGCCGGCCTTGCCCGCGGCGCCGAGGTCGACCACCGTCTCGACGTAGCGCTCGGCGAACGCGATCTCCGCGTCCCATGCCGCGAACGCCTCGACGACGACGTCCGGGTCTCCGACCGCGCCGTTGATGTCGTTGTCGGGGTCGTCGTCGGTCCGGTACAGCCGCGGCACGTCCTCGCCGGCCATGCGGATGCGGAACCACGTCTGCTCGACGCCCGCCAGGTGGCGCACCAGCCCGAGCAGCGACAGGTTCGACGGCGGGACGGACCGGCGCGCCAACGCCTCGGCGTCGAGACCTGCGCACTTCATCCGCAGTGTCAGGCGGAAGTTGCGGAGGTAGCCGAGCAGGGTGTCGCGCTCGCCGACGAAGCCGCCGTCCGTGCGTGGGTCGTCCTGCGGCGCCACGAACATGTCCCACCAGCCGAACGTCCGCTCGAGGGGGCTGTCCGGCTCGGCGGTGTGCGACATGGTGTCAGGCAAGCCCGCGGCCGCCCGGCGTGCAACAGGTTTAGGTGCGCTCGTCCAGCTCGGCGCTGAACTGCGCGATCTCCGCCTCCGTGATCGGCGGCGCCCCGGTCTCGGGATCGGATTCCGGCTCGGGCGCCGCGTCGGTGGCTTCGGCGCCACCGGGTACGACGATCGTCAGGTCGAGCGCTTCCGCGATGTCGAGCAGGTCGTCGCTCGCTCTGATCGGCACCCCGTCGTGCAGGGCCACCGCGACGGCGTCGCTCACCCGGGCGGGGAACCGGGTGTCCTGGTCCAGCACTAGCTCCGCCTCGAGGCCGCCGTCCTGGGGTGCGTCGAGGTCGACGTGGTCGATGCGACGCCCGAGCGCGTCGACGATCAGCCCGACCAGCTCGTGCGTCGCCGGGCGCGGCGAGTGCCTGCCCTCCAGCTCGGACTCGATGGCGACGGCTTCCGGCAGGTCCAGCGCGACGGGCAGGATGCGGTTCGCCCCGCCGCGCTCCTGGATGAGCAGCACGGGAGTTCCGTGGAGCGCGTCGAGTGCGATGGCCATGACCTGGACCTCGGGCACGGTGCTCACCTGTCCTTCCCGTCTTAGGGGTAGCCGCGCTGGCTGATCGGAAACCTCCGATCACACCTCGTGCAGGACGGCGTCGAACAGCGCGAAGATCCCGTAGCAGGTCAGGCCCACCGCCACCGCCACGAGCGCAACCGGCCCGAACGGCTGGCCGGCGATCGTCTTGAGCGCGGCGTCGAGCCCCTCGGCCTGCTCGGGTCGGTAGGTGGTGCCGGCGGCGACGACCAGCCCGCCGATGACGGCGACGGCCACCCCTTTCGTGACGGCGCCGGCCTGGCCGAGCCGCTCGATGAACGTCCGCATCCGCGGCCCGACCGCGCGCATGTCCATGTCCGACTCGAACGACATGCGAGCGCCCTTCACGACCATCACCCCGCCGGTGACCAGCATCGCCACCCCGGCGGCCACGACGATCGCCGACCCGTACGGCAGCTGCAGCAGCTGCACGGTGACGCCGCTGCCGCCGGTCCCACCCGGCGCACCGGCCGCCACGCGCGCGGCCAGGAAGGTCAGCACGCCGTAGAGCACCACCTGGCCGGCCGCGAACAGCCGCTTGCCCACCCGCTGGGCCGTGCTCGACGCCGGCGGGTGCCGGCCGAACACCTCCGTGGCCCGCCAGCAGACGACGGCGGCGAACGCGCCGGTCAGCCCCCACAGCAGCACCCGCCCGAGCGGCTGCGCCGCGATCGCCTCCAGCGCTCCGGTCTGGTCGGCGCGCTGGTTGCGCCCGAACGCGACCTGCAGCGCGAGCCACGCCACCAGCAGGTGCATGAGCCCGTTCGCGACCAGTCCCGCCCGCGGCAGCAGGGTGGCGCTCGTGCCGTCCTCTCGTCGCAGCCGTCGGGGCACGGACAGTTGTTCCCCGGACGCCGTCCACCGACACCTCACATCCCGTGCGCCACGATCACCGCATGCCCGACCTCCACCTCGCATACGGCTGGGTCACCCGCGGCGACGCGGTGCTGTTCGTCCGGCGCGACCCCGCGGTGTTCCTCGGCGGCCGCTGGGAGCTGCCGGGCGGGACCATCGAGCCGGGGGAACCGCCGGAGCGCGCCGCGGTCCGCGAGATCGCGGAGGAGACCGGCCTCGCCGTCGCCGTCACGGGTGAGCGTTCGCGGCAGAGCTGGCCCGACCTCGGCGGGCGGCCGATGACGGTGCACGCGACCTTCTTCGACGTCGCCGAGCGTGAGCCCGACCGCGCGGTTGTGCTCCGCGCCGGCGAGCACGACGACCACACGTGGCGCACGCCGGCCGAGGCCGCTGCGCTCGACCTCGTCGACCACGTCCGCCGCGCACTCTGACCCGAACTTCCCCACCGTTTTGGGCACTTGCGCGCTGATTTGGCGCGCATCCACCCAAAACGGTGGGGAAGTTTGCGGCTTCGTTGAGTGATGACTGAGTCAGTCAGGTATTGTCGAGGACATGGATGACCGCTCCGCGAACCTCGTTGCCGCGATGGTGGTGGCGCTCGCCGACGCGCTGGAGGACGCCACCCGGCGGGCCGGCGTGCACGGGCCGAGCGGTGCCGCGGCGCTGGCGACGATCCACTACGTGCCCGGCTGCCGCGTCGACGAGCTGAGCAAGGTGCTGGGCATCACCGGCTCCGGAGGTGTGCGGCTCGTCGACCGGCTGGTCGCCGCCGGGCTGGTCGAACGGCGGCCCGGGCTCGACAAGCGCAGCGTCGCGCTGTGGCTCACCGGCGACGGCTCGACGGCCGCCGAGCGGGTCGTCGCCGAGCGCCGCGAGGTCCTGCGTGCCGCGCTCGCCCCGCTCGACGAGGAGGAGCAGCGGGCGCTCGCGGCGGTCGCGGAGCCGGTGCTGACGGCGCTGGCGACCGATCGTGCCCGCGCCGATCGGATCTGCCGCTTCTGCGATTACGCGGCCTGCCCGCAGGACCGTTGCCCGGTGGAGGTGGGTGTCTCATGAACGGCTGGTACTTCCGGTTCGTGCTGGTCGTGGCCGCGGTGGGCTGGGGCCTCGCGACCACCGCGACGAAGTTCGCGCTCGGCGGCTTCGGCCCGATGACGATGCTCGTGGTGAAGCTCGCCGCGGCGACGATCGTGCTGTGGGCCGTGCTGCTCATCCGTGGCCGGGCTGCTCCGAGCGAACGTCCGGCCCGGGACAGGCTGCGGTTCGCGCTGCTCGGGCTGTTCGAGCCCGCGCTGGCGTACGGCGGGCTCACCCTCGGCCTCACCTTCACGACGGCGGCGAACGCGTCGCTGCTCGGCGTCACGGAGTCGATCTTCGTGCTGGTCCTCGCCGCGATCTTCCTCGGCGAGCGCATCGGCGGCCGCGGCCTGCTCGGCCTGCTCCTCGCGGTCGCCGGCGTGCTCGCGCTGGGCGGGCACGACCTGCTCGGGGGCGGTGTCGGGTTCGCCGTCGGAGATCTCATCGTGGTGGCCGGCTCGGTCGCCGCGGCCGTCTACGTGACGCTCGCCGCGAAGGTCGCGCCGACGGTCGACCCGCTCACGATGACCACCTACCAGTTCACGTACGGCACGCTCTTCGTCGCTCCGCTGGGCCTGTGGTCGTGGCTGACGGGCCGCGAGCCGTTCCCGACGGCCGTCGCGCCGCAGTTCTGGCTCGCCGCGATCTTCGTCGGCGGGGTGTGCTTCGCGCTGAGCTTCCTGCTCTACAACAGCGCGATCCGGCACGTGCCGGCCGGGATGGCCGGCCTGATCCTCAACATGGTTCCGGTGATCGGCGTCCTCAGCGCCGTCGTGCTGCTGAGCGAGACGCTGACGGTGTGGCACATTGTCGGATCGGCACTGGTCGTGGTCGGGATCGTGCTCTTCCCCGCGACGAAGGACGAGCCGAGCGTCGAAACGACCGGGCCCGCCGGGACGCCGCTACCAGCCGCCGCCGGCCGGCGCTGACGCCGACGCCGGTGTCGACGCCGGGGCGGCGCTCGCCGTCGCGCGGCTCTCCCGCCGCAGCATCCGCCAGAGCCGCCACGCCCGCGGTTCGTGCGGGTCGTGGTGGTCGGCGCCGGTCTCGCCGAACCGCAGCCGGATGCGGGCACCGCCGAGCGCGGCTCGTTCGAGGTGGATCGTGCCGCCCGTCGCCTCGACGGCGTCGCGCGCGATGTCCAGCCCGAGTCCCGTCGAGCCGGCGCTGCTGTGCCCGCGCCGCAGTGCTGCCGCGGGGTTGACGATGCCCTGGCCGGCGTCGTCGACGACGAGGCTGATCCAGCCGGCGTGCCGCACCACCGACACGGCGAAGGCCGCCCCGGCCGGGGTGTGCCGGAAGATGTTGCCCATCAGCGCGTCGACGACCGCGGCGAGGTCGTCCTCCGGCAGCGCGATGCGCGCGGGCGGATCGGTCAGGGTGACCTCGCAGCTGCGGCCGCCGTGCTGGCCGAGCACCGACCAGAAGTCCATCCGGCGCCGCACCACCTCCACGACGTCGCAGACGGCGTCGGTCGGCTGCTCGACCGGGGTCGCCCTGATCAGCGCGTCGACGTCCTGGTCGAGCGACGCGACCGCGCGGCGCACCCGCTGCGCTGACGGGCTGTCGCCGATCGTCCCGACGTCGAGCGCGAGCGCCGTGAGCGGGGTGCGCAGCCGGTGCGAGAGGTCGGCGGCCATGCGCCGCTCGCGGGTGCGGGCGTCGTCGATGTGCTGGGCGACCGTGTCGATCGCCTCGGCCAGCGCCGCTGTCTCCGGGGTGGTCATCGGTCGGTACCGCGGCGGGTCGACCTTCCTGTCGCCGCTGTCGCCGCTGTCGCCGCTGTCGCCGCTGTCGCCGCTGTCGCCGTGCGCGATGGCGTGCGCCGTCGAGGTCAGCTCGGTGAGGTCGGTGACGGCAGGCCGCAGCGCCCTGACGCACAGGACCGCGCCGATCCCGGCGCCGACCGCACCCGCCGCGGCCAGCATCGCCGCGACGCCGAGCGTGCCGGCCCCGGGCCGCCAGCTCGGGACGAACGCCTCCACCACGGCCCGCCGCGCCCCGTCGATCGGGCGCACCAGCACCGTTCCGCCGTCGACCGCCAGCTCGACGGGCGTGGTCGCAGCCCGCACCGGCTCGGGCAGCGCAGCCGACCACGACGTCCCGACCGTCCGGCCGTCGACGTGCACCGCGAGCCTGCCCTCGCGCCCGGATCCGGTGCGGGCGATGCCACGGCGGAGCGCCTCGTCGTCACCCGTCACCTCGACGAGGCTGGTCACGGCCCCGATGTCGGCCTCGGCCCCGGCGCGGGCGGCAGCGTTGTCGCGGACGCCGTCGAGCACGAGCGCGGCGGCCACGGCGAACATGACGGCAGCTGCTGCCGTCGCGAGGATCAGGCGGAGGACGAGCTGTCGCACGGCTCCACCAGCTTGACGCCCACACCGCGCACGGTGTGCAGGTACTTCGGCGCCGACGCGCTCTCGCCGAGCTTGCGCCGCAGCCACGAGAGGTGCACGTCGATCGTCTGGTCGAGGCGGAGGTTCGGCTGCTTCCACACCTCGCGGCACAGCTCCGACTTCGACACGACCCGGCCGAGGTGCGTCGCGAGGTAGGCGAGCAGGTCGAACTCGCGTCGGGTGAGTGTCAGCGGCGTGCCGGCGAGTGTCGCCTCCCGGCGCGCGACGTCCACCTGCAGCTCGTCGATCCGCACGGGTGACTCGTCGGCCGGCTCCACGGTGCGTGAGCGACGCAGCACGGCGGCCACCCGAGCGGTGAGGTGCTCGGTGGAGAACGGCTTCACCAGGTAGTCGTCGGCGCCGGCGTTGAGCAGCCGGACGATCGTCGGCTCGTCGCGCCGCGCGGTCGCGATGATCACGGGGACGTCGGTGATGCCGCGGACCAGCCGCAGCGCCTCGAACCCGTCGAGGTCGGGCAGCCCGAGGTCGAGCACGACGAGGTCGACGTGGTCGTCGGTGATGGTGCGCAGCGCATCGAGCGCGCTCCCGACCGGCTGCACGACGTGCCCGTGGCTCCGCAGGGCGCCAGCCATCGCCGTGCGCACCGCGTGGTCGTCCTCGACCAGCAACACCAGGGACATGACGCAAAAGGTAGCGGACGGCGGCCGCGAAGGAGTGACGTAGCTTTCACCTTTCAGCCCGTACTGGCACCTCCTTAAGGCGCTGTTGAAGCAACACTGCCTAGGCTCGCGAAGATCTGCCGTGCCGGGCGTCACGCCCCGCGGCCATCGGTGGACGGAGTTTGGTCGTGGCTGGCATCGAGCTGGTGGGGGTCGGGAAGGTCTACGCGGACGGCACCCGTGCCGTCACCGACCTGTCGCTCGAGATCATGGACGGGGAGATCCTCGTGCTGGTCGGGCCCTCGGGATGCGGCAAGACGACGGCGCTTCGGATGGTCGCCGGCCTCGAGAAGATCACCGAGGGCGAAGTGCGCATCGGCGGCCGCGTCGTCAACGGCATGCCCGCCCGCGACCGGGACGTCGCGATGGTGTTCCAGTCGTACGCGCTCTACCCGCACCTGACGGTCTTCGACAACATCGCGTTCGGCCTGAGCCTGCGCAAGACGCCGAAGGCGCAGATCGAGCGCAAGGTCAACGAGGTGGCCGACGTGCTGGAGCTGGTGCCGCACCTGCACCGCAAGCCGCGGCACCTCTCCGGTGGGCAGCGGCAGCGGGTGGCGATGGGCCGGGCGATCGTGCGCGAGCCGCGTGCGTTCCTGATGGACGAGCCGCTCTCGAACCTCGACGCCAAGCTGCGCGTCCAGATGCGGGCGCAGATCGCGCGGATCCAGCGCGACCTCGGCGTCACCACCGTCTACGTGACGCACGACCAGACCGAGGCGATGACGCTCGGCGACCGGGTCGCGGTCATGCGCGCCGGGGTGCTCCAGCAGGTCGCGTCGCCGCAGGAGCTGTACGACAAGCCGGAGAACATCCTCGTCGCGGGGTTCATCGGCGCCCCGGGCATGAACATGATCGCGGCGGAGCTGACGATCGAGCCTGCCGGCGCGTCGATCACCTTCGGGCCGCACCGGCTGATCGTTCCGCCTGCCGTGATGCACGCCCGCCCCGCGCTGCGCTCGTACGACGGGCGGAAGGTGGTCGTCGGGATCCGCCCGGAGAACATGGAGGACGCCGAGGTCGTCGGCGCTTTCGACGGCGCGACGCTGCACTCGGTCGCCGACATCGTCGAGGCGATGGGCGCCGACGTGATGGTGCACTTCCCGATCGACGCCGAGCAGGTGACCACGGAGGACCAGGCAAAGCTCGACAGCGAGTCGGGCGCGGTGCGCACGCGGCGGGGCGCGACGGTGCTGGTCGGGCGGTTCAGCCCGCGCACGCGGGTCTACGAAGGCCAGTCGATCTCCGTCCGGGTCGACGTCGACAGCCTGCATTTCTTCGATCCCGAGACCGGGCTGGCGATCGGCGACTGGTGAGGAGACACCCATGCCGAAACACCCCGCCGTTGCTTGTGCCGCCTGCGCCGCCGTGGTGCTGCTGATGGTCGCCGGCTGCGCCGGTGGCGGTGAGGGCGGTGCCGCCGACGGTGATCTGAGCGGGCAGACCATCGAGGTCGCCGCGGTCTGGTCGGACCAGGAACAGGTGGCGTTCGAGAAGGTGCTCGACGCGTTCGAGCGCAAGACCGGCGCGACGGTCACCTACACGTCGGCGGGCGACGAGCTGCCGACCGTGCTGGCCACCCGGCTGGCCGGCGGCGCGCCGCCGGACGTCGCGGTGATCGCACAGCCCAACCTGGTCAAGACGCTGGCGAAGGAGGGCGCGCTGGTGCCGCTCAGCCAGGAGACCGCCCGGCTCGTCGAGGCCGACTTCGCGCCGTCGTGGAGGGACCTCGGGACCTACGACGGGCGGCTCTACGGAGTCGCGTTCAAGGCCGCCAACAAGTCGATCATGTGGTACGACGCCGACACGCTCGGCCCCGACTTCCGACCCCCGCTGCAGTGGGACGACTTCGTCGACGTGCTCCGCAACCGCGCCGACGTCGGGGAGACCCCGCTGGCCGTCGGCGGTGCGGACGGCTGGACCCTCACCGACTGGTTCGAGAACGTCTACCTGCAGACCGCGGGCCCGCAGATGTACGACGACCTCGCCGCGCACCGCATCCCGTGGACGCACCCTTCGGTGCGCACCGCTTTGCAGAAGCTGAACGAGGTGCTGCGGCCCGAGTTCATCCCCGGCGGGATCGCGAGCGCGCTGCAGACCGAGTTCACCGGCTCGGTCGTCAAGGTGTTCGGCGACCGGCCCTCCGCCGCGTTCGTCTACGAGGCCGACTTCGTCGCCGCGGCGATCAACAAGAGCACCTCGGCCGTCGTCGGCGAGGACGCGAAGCTCTTCCCGTTCCCGCAGATCGGCGACCAGGACTCGGTGGTGGGCGGCGGTGACACCGCGGTCGTGTTCAGCAACAAGCCGGCCGCGAGCGCGCTCGTCGAGTTCCTCGCGAGCGCGGAGGCGGCGTCGGTGTGGGTCGAGCAGGGCGGGTTCATCTCGCCGAACGAGCAGGTGCAGCTGTCCGACTACCCCGATGCGATCAGCCGCTCGATCGCCGAGGAGCTCAAGGGTGCGCGGACGCTGCGGTTCGACATGTCCGACCTGATGCCGACGGCGTTGGGCGGCACGAAGGGCGACGGGTTTTGGAAAGCCATGCAGGACCACCTCGCCGATCCGGCCGCGGTCGACGAGATCCTCGCCGCGCTCGAGGCCAAAGCCGCGACCGTCTACGCGGCGGGCTGAACGATGTCCGTGTTCAGCTCCCGCAAGAGCCACCCCTGGAACGACACCGAGGGTGACACCGAACCAGGTGGCAGCCCGCGGCTGGCGCTGTTGTTCCTCGCCCCGGCCTTGTTGCTGCTGCTGGTGTTCGTCGCCTACCCGACGGTCTACTCGATCGGGCGCAGCCTGTTCGACGCCCGCGGCACCGGCTTCGTCGGCCTCGGCAACTACGCCACTGCGCTGACGGACTCGCGCACGCTCGTCGCGCTGCGCAACACCGTGATCTGGGTGGTCGTCGCGCCGACGCTGGTGACGTCGGTCGGGCTCGTGCTCGCGGTGCTGACCGAACGGGTGCGGTGGGCTGCGGCGTTCCGGCTGGTGGTGTTCATGCCGTTGGCGATCTCGCTGGTGGCCTCGGGGATCATCTTCCGGCTGGTCTACGACGAGGACCCGGACCGCGGGCTCGTCAACGCCGTGCTGGTCGCGGGGCACGACCTCGTCGCGCCGTCGTCGCCGTACCCCGGGGTCCGCCCGCGCGACGGCGCGCTGGTCGAGCTGCCGGGCGGTGGGCTCGGCAGCGTCGGGCAGGTCGGCGCGCAGGACGTGCTCGCCGTGCCGCTGACCGGGTTCGCGCCGGACGCGCTGCCCGCCCAGGCCGCGCCCGCGGTGACGCCGGGCGCGGGCACCGGGCTGCGCGGGCTGGTGTGGCTCGATGCCGGGGCGGGCGCCGGCGGGGTGCCGGGCCGGGTGGACGGCGGTGAGCGCGGCATGCCCGGGGTGACCGTCGAGGTCCTGGCGGGCGACCAGGTGGTCACCACGACGACGACCGGCGACGACGGCCGCTTCACCGTTCCCGACCTCGCGCCAGGCAGCTACACCGTCCGGCTGCCGGCGACCAACTTCGCCGAGCCGTTCCGCGGGCTGACGTGGCTCGGGCCGGCGCTGATCACACCGGTGATCATCTCGGCTTGGCTGTGGATCATGGCGGGCTTCGCGATGACGCTCATCGCGGCGGGGCTCGCGGCGATCCCGCGCGACGCGTTGGAGGCCGCGCGGGTCGACGGCGCGACCGAGTGGCAGGTGTTCCGGCGTGTGACGGTGCCGCTGCTCTCGCCGGTGCTGCTCGTCGTCTTCGTGACCCTCGTGATCAACGTGCTCAAGGTGTTCGACCTGGTCTTCGTCATCGCGCCCGGGTCGGCGCAGGAGGACGCGAACGTGCTGGCGCTGCAGATCTGGCAGGTGGCGTTCGGGCCGGGCGGCGGTGACCAGGGCATCGGCAGCGCGCTGGCCGTGCTGCTCTTCCTGCTCGTGCTGCCCGCGATGGTGTTCAACATCCGGCGATTCCGGAGGGACCGCTCATGACATCCGTCGTCGGCGCCGAGCACCGGGGGCGGGAGGGGTCGGCGGAGCCGGTGCGCTCGCGGCGCGCCCCGCAGCGCCGGCCGCCGCTCGCGCCGCGGATCGTGCACCGGCTCGGCGGTCCGATGCTGCGGGTCGGGCTCGGGCTGGTCGCGGTGTTCTGGCTGATGCCGGTGTTCGGGCTGCTGGCGGCGTCGCTGCGGCCGGAGAGCAGCAACGCCGCCAGCGGTTGGTGGACGGTGCTCACGGCACCCGCTGAGCTGACGCTCGCCAACTACGCCGAGCTGCTCGCCGACGACGGGCTCGTCCGGTCCATCTGGAACACCCTGCTCATCGCCGTGCCGTCGACGGTGCTGGTGGTGGTGATCGGTTCGCTCGCGGCGTACGCGCTGGCGTGGGTCGAGTTCCCCGGCCGCGACTGGATCATGATCGGCGTCGTCGCGCTGCTCGTGGTGCCCGTCCAGGTCGCGCTCATCCCCGTCGCCAGGCTGCTCGGCGCGATCGGGCTCTACGGATCGATCGTCGGCGTCGTGATGTTCCACGTCGCGTTCGGGCTGCCGTTCGCGGTGTTCCTGCTGCGCAACTTCTTCGCCGGCATCCCGCGCGACCTGCTGGAGGCGGCGCGGATGGACGGCGGGCGCGAATGGCGGATCTTCTGGAAGGTCGTGCTGCCGATCGGGCAGCCGGCGATCGCGTCGCTCGCGATCTTCCAGTTCCTCTGGGTGTGGAACGACCTGCTCGTCGCCCTGGTGTTCGCCGACCAGAGCTCCGCGCCGATCACCGTCGCGCTGCGCGGGCAGCTGCGGCAGTTCGGCAGCAACATCGACGTGCTCGCGAGCGGCGCGTTCCTCTCGATGCTCGTGCCGCTCGTCGTGTTCTTCTCGTTCCAGCGCTACTTCGTGCAGAGCGTGCTGGCGGGCTCGACGAAGTAAAGTCCCCCACCGTTTTGCCAACCTGCACACCCGAAACGGTGTGCAAGTTGGCAAAACGGTGGGGGAGTTCGGGCCTGCTCAGCAGGCCTGTGCCGGCTGCCAGATCCGGCGTGCGGAGGCGAGGACGCCGGTGTACCGGCTGGGCGTCGTCATGGCGGTGGGTGTCACGTGCGTGGCAAGGGGTGCAACCGCACTCGGAGCCGCCCCATCGCCGGCCGGCTCGTCGACGAGCTCCAGCGTGCCGTCCGCGTGCCGGCGGGCCCGCTCGCCCGTGCGGACGAGGTACCGGCCGGTCCCGAGACCGACCCCGAGACCGCCGAGGTGGAGCTCGCCCACGGCGCCGGGCGGCACGGGCACACCGGCCGGGTCGAGCAGGTGGGCCTCGACGTGCGGGAGCGGACGTCCGACGGGCAGGTGGCTGCCGCCGTGGCGACCGCCGGCGACGGTGCACATGACCGTCGCGCAGCCGGCCGCTTCGGCCGGGCCGCGGCGGTGGACGAACGTGACGCGCTGGCGGGTCGCCGCCGCCCACGCCCGCAGCGTGGGCAGCGCCACCCGGCCGCCGTTGACCGTCATGGTGGTCACCGGCCAGTCGTGCGGCACCCGGAAGTCGCCCGCGGTCAGCGCCGCCGTCCAGGCCTCCCACGACCCGAGCGGCGCGTCCACCGCGGTGACACCGAGCCGGCCGCAGAACCGCACCAGCCTGCGCGCGTCGAACGCGGCGGCCCCGGGGTGCAGCACCAACGCGGCGCCGGACGTCAGCGCCGAGAGCATCGCGGCGATCCCGGCCTCCGTCGAGAGCGGCCGCAGCAGCAGCACGCGCTCGCCCGCGCCGAAGCCCGGCGTCGCGCGCAGCGACGTCGTGAGCCGGGCGAGCGCGGAGTGGTCCATCGTCAGACCGGAAGCGCCGAACACCAGCGCGAGCCCGGCGGGGACGGCGGCCGGGCGTGCCGGGGCGGCGGCCCTGCCCATCGCCTTGTTGCCGAGCACGGCGTCGGCGCCGTTCCCACGGAGCAGCGCCGCGTGCCGATGCGGCTCGTCGGGGTCGAGCGGGAGCGCGGCGGCACCGGCCGTGAACGCGCCGAGCAGCCCCGCGACGGCGTCGAACCCGGCCGTCTGCGCCACCCCGACCAGTCCGGCACCGCGCACCTGCTCCGCGACGAACGCGGCCATCCGGTCGAGGTCGCCGTAGGTGAGGGTCTCGCGCGGGGTGATGATCGCCGGTGCGTCCGGCTGGTCGGCGACGATCTCGTGGAAGCGCTCCAGCACCGGCGTCGCGACCCGGGCCGGCGACGCCCCGACCGGGGGCGGGCGGTGCCCGTCCGGCAGCGGGACGGCGGCGGGGTTCCGGTCGAGGTCGGTCGTCATCGCGACGAGCATGCGTGCGACGTGGTCGAGGAACCGTTCGATCGCCGCACGCGTGTACCGGTCGCCGGAGTACTCGCAGGTCAGCTCGGTGCGCTCGGCGACCGTCACCTGCAGGGTGAGGTCGAGCGGGCCGGTCGGCGCAGGGAGCGGCCACGGCTCGCGGAGCAGCCCGGCGACCGGTTCCGTCGGCGCCGGACGGCGCAACACGAGTGCGGTGCGGAACGGCGGCCGGCCGCCGACCGGGAGAGCGTTGTTGGCCAGGGCGCTCAGGGTCGTGGCCCGCAGCTGGGCGAGCAGCTCGCGCCACGTCGCCCCGGTGAGGTCGGCCCTGATCGGCAGCACGGTCTCGTACGGGCCGACCGAGCGGTCGAGGCCCGGGAGGCAGCGGTCGCTCGTCGGCATCCCGATCACGACGTCCGGCTCGCCGGTGTGCCGCGCGAGCGCTGCCGTCATCGCGGCGGCGAAGAGCACCGACGGCGAGCAGCGCTGCCGGCGGGCGACCCCGAGCAGTGCCGCGGACAGCTCCGCGTCCAGCTGCAGGGTCGCGCGCCCGGCCCGTGCGGGCGCGCCGGGCTTGCGGGCGGTGTCGGCGGGCAGGGTCGACTCGGTGGGTGCCCCGGCGAGCCGCTCGGCCCAGTAGTGCGTGCCGGGGGAGCGGTCGCGACGCGTGTCCCACCGGACGTACTCGGGGAACTGGACGGGTACCGGCTCGAGCCGGCCCCGTCCGTAGAGGGCGAGCAGCTCCTCCTCCAGCAGCGCGAGCGAGTGCTCGTCGCAGACCATGCGGTGCAGGCTCCACACCAGGACGTGGTCGTCGGCGCCGATCCGGACCAGCCCGACGCGGTGCAGCGGGGCCGGTCCGAACGGCAGCGGCTGCTCGGCGAATGCGTCGACGAGCCGGCGCGCGGCGTCGAGGGGACGCACGTGCTCGCTCAGGTCGACGAACTCCAGCGGGCTCGCTGTCGGAGCTGCCAGAACCAGCTGCACCGGCCCGTCGTCGGTCTGCCGGACGGCGGTGCGCAACGCAACGTGGCGGCCCACCAGCGCCACCAGCGCGGCGTCGAGCGCCACGCGGTCGAGCGGCCCGCGCAGGCGCCGTGCCGTCCGGCAAAGGACCGAGGTGCCCGCGGCACCCGAGCGGTGCAGCGCGAAGATCCGGCGCTGCTGCGCGGTCAGGGGTGCGGCCGTCGTGACGGCCGTCAGCGGGACGGGCTCCACCAGGCTGGGCAGCAGCACTGGGCACCTCCGGAGGTCGGGGACGCGCGGGGATCGGTGCGACGGGTGGCGCGCACTGCGGCCGGCGGTCATGCCGGCCGCGGGCACCGCGGGAACCAGGGGCGGTCCGACGGACCGGGCCGGTGCGGCGCGGGCCGGTCCGCGCGCGGGCGCCACCGGCAGGCGATGCGCCTCACGGTCCCTGCTCTGTCGCGATGTCAGCCACGGTGCTCCCCACCAAACGGTGCACATCACGCTAGGGAAGGCCGCCTCAACCGCGCCTTAAACAGGTGACAGATCGAGCTGAAAGCAGGCGCCGTCGGGGCTTTCGGCGCTGTCGGTGGCGTCCACTACAGTGCGCCGTCGTTCGTGGGCCGTCGTTCGGGGGAACCGGCCGTGATGCCGCGGGGGGATCTGTGGGCACGTATGCAGCGGTGATCGGTGCGTCGGTCGAGGACGTGCGCGCCGCCGTCCGAGGTGCGGGGTTGGGCGGGTGGCTGCTGGAGAGCCCGGACGGGCCAGACGGCCCGGGCGTCGTGACGGTGCTGCCCGACGTTCCCCGCCGGGTGAGCGTCGACGCGCTCGCCGGCCAGCTCGCCGAGGTCGTGATGGCGCTGGACGTGCCGGCGTGGCTGCTCGTCGGCGACGACGAAGAGGTCGCGGAGTTGGGGGTCGTCGACCCGTCCGGCCGGCAGGGCGCGATCGGCTGGTCGGTGCACTGGTTCCCGCCGAGCGACCCCGTGGAGTACTTGGCCGCCCGGAAGGCGTGGGACGCCGACGCCGAGTGGATCGCGCAGGTGGGTGGGCGGCCGGAGGCGGCGCTCGCGCTGGCGTCGGTGCGCAACGACCCGATGCCGGCCGATCTGCAGGCGGCCGTCGACGCCGCGCTCGCCGCGGACGGAGCCGCGGAGACGCAGCAGGAGATCGAGATCGCCTTGTACCGCGAGCCGGTGAACGCCGTGCTGGCCAGGGCGTGCCGTGCGGTAGGCATCTCCACCTCGGGGATCGGGCACTCGGCGCTGGAGCGCGGTGCGGGGGGAGCGGAACGCGTCGAGCCGGGCCGCGGCGACCGCCCGCGCGGCCGGACGTCGCCGGGGGTGCTCGCCGAGGTGCGCCCCGGCGACCTGCGTCCCGGCGACCTGCGCCCTGGTGACTCGGCGATCGGCCGCGACACCGCCGTCGTGCTGCTGCCGCACCCGGCGGGCGAGGTCCGTGAGATCGCCGTGCTGACGAAGGTCGCCGGCTGGGTGCTGCCCGTCGGGGAGGGCTGGTCGGCGCTGGTGCCGGAGTTCGACCCCAAGCGGCGCCCCGACGAGCTCGTCGCCGCGCTCACGACCGCCACCCGCAAGTCCGCGATCGCGCTCTGGTGGGGCCCGTGGCGTGCGGGGTTCCTCGCGACCCGGTCCGGGCGGCGCCGCGGTGGGCACGAGTGGCGCTCGTCGTCGAGCGGTGCGGCGCCGTGGTCGCCGTTCGAGGCCGAGGCCGAGGTTGCGGTCGAGAAGCTGGCCACCGCCTTCCCGTCGGCGGCCGAGAACGCCGTCGACCTGGTCGAGCTGCTGACGACCACCGCGGAGCCGCGTGCCGCGCTGGACCGGCTGGCGGCGCTGCTCGACCTGCCGCGGCTGCCGGGCCAGCTGGGCAGCGCGCCGGCGGCGGTGCACGCGTGGGCGGCCGGTGCCGATGGATCGGTGCGCCTCAACCCGATGTCGTTCACCGGCCGCATCGCGGAGGCGGTCGCGCTCGACGACGCGCTCGACTACGAGCGGGCCCGCGCGGCCGGCGGCAACGGGCTGGTGGTCTGGTACCTGAGGGTCCGTGCCGAGCGGCCGGTGTGGTTCCGGGTGCTGTGCGGGCTCGCGGGTGCGGTGATGGTCGGCTACGCCGCGCTGGTGCTCACCGGCGTCGACCACTCGATCGGCATCCTGCCTGCGGTGATGGTGCTGTTCGGCGGGGTTGGCGCGTTGTCGTACACCCAGCGGCGCGACGTCGGGCCACCGGCCTGAATGGATCTCCGACGGAGACGGCACCCGCGGTACGTCATGTCTAATGTAGATTGACGGCTTCCGGATTCTGTCGTAGAACTCATGCAGGCTCGCTCGACGACGAGCCGGTGCGCGCATCGAAGCCGCGTCGGCGCGCGGGTTCGGATGTCTCCCCGGAATGCGGAACGTCCCGTCGATGCCCCTGCGCAGATGCTCCCCTGCGCAGACGCCGCTCCGAGGAGGACGACGAAGTGACTCGGCAGACGACCGTGACCCTGGTGGACGATCTCGACGGCGGGGAGGCCGTCGAACAGATGACCTTCGGGCTCGACGGGCACCTCTACGAGATCGACCTCTCCGCGGCGAACAGCGCCACCTTGCGCGAGGTGCTGGCCCCGTACGTCGCCGCCGGCCGGCGCAAGACGTCCAGGCCGGCCGCCGGCCGCCGCTCGACCTGAGGGTTCGTCTGCGTGCCGGCCCGCGGTCAGCTCGGTCGCAGCACCGTCACCTCCATCGCGGCGCTCACCCCGACCACGGCCGGCAACTCCGCGGCGGTGGCGAGCAGGCGGGACGGGTCGAGGTGGCGGGCGTTGGGGCCCATCGCAACGGCAGCCTCCACGTCGTCCCGGTCCAGCGCCAAGCGCCACGACACGACCTGGTGGGCGACCCGCTCGAAGGCCCTGAAGGCTTCGCTCATCCGCTCGGCCTTGCGCGGGTCCACCCCGATGGTGCCGACGAGATCACGAAGCTCTTGCAGGTGCTCCGGAAGAGCGTTGGCCACGATCACCACGCCGTCCCTCTTCAGAACGCGCCGGATCTCCGCGGCCGGACGCGGGCCGAAGACGCTGAGCACGACCGCGGCGGACTCCGAGATCAGCGGAAGCGGTCGCCACACATCGGCAGCGACGGCCGCCGCTCGCGGATGGGCGCGCGCGGCGCGGCGCAGCGCCGCACTCGAGAGATCCGTGGTCAGGCCCCACGAGTCCGGACAGGCGTCGACGACAGGCGCGAGGTAGTGCCCGGTCCCGCCGGCGAGATCGACGATCAGCCCGGGGTCGGATGGCGCGTTCTCCACCGCGAGCGCGGTGACCGTCGAGCGCAGGGCCCGGTAGTGATCCCGACCGAGGAAGCGCTCGCGGGCGGCCACCATGCCGGGTCCGTCACCGGCATGGCGGTGGCGCCGGTGGCCGGTGATCAGCGAGGCGTAACCCTGGCGAGCGATGTCGAAGGAATGCCCCGACGAGCACTCGACGCTGCGGTCCGCGCAGCGCAGCCCGGCCGAAGAGCAACTGGGGCACCTCAGCCACCCAGCTACAGCGGCGAGTGCCGGGGGTGTCTCCCGGGTCGGTGAGGAGCCGGCCTGCCGGCCGGCGATGTTCGATTCCACGTCCGCGTCGTCCCTGGAAGGTCGAAGGGGAACGCGGCGGTGACACGTCTGCTCGTCGGGTCCATGTCGACACGCGTCAGAGGCCGACCGGACTCATACCCGGTCGGCGGAGTGCACCGCCTCAGGCGGTGCGGGGACGCTTCGTCGGGAACAGACCCATACGCGGAGCTTAACCAGCACGTTTGCCGGGCGCAGCGGTGGGCAAACCTGCTCCGCCGGTGCTGCGCCGGCGAGGAGGGCTGATCAGTGACGATCGCGTCGAACGTGCCGAACTCGGCGGGGCCGGGATCGGTCGGCAAGGTGTGCCTGCACGCCTCCCACCAGCTGCGCCGCCGGGCGCTGCGGCAGCAGGACCGCTCGGAACAGCAGGTGCTGCTGGCCGTGGGTCAACTGCTCGACTGCATCGGTCGCGACCTGCCAGCCGGATCGGAGGCCGGGCCGGTCGGCCGCGCCGTGGTGCGGTTCGTCCAGCGGCTCGACGCGATCGAGGGGCAGCCGCGTTGAGCGGTCGGCTCGCTGCGCTCGCCCTGTGCGGCGCGTGGGGAAGGTCAGGAAGGTCCGCCATGACCCTCCGGGCCGCCACGAGGGATGTGAATCCGTGCTGGGCGCGGCACTCGGGGGTACGGCTGTGGTGGGGTCGGTGAACGAACGGCACTTTCGTCCATACCTAGTGGACGAAAGTGCCGTTCGTTCACTTCCGGCCCGACGGGTGGGTGCACGGACTGCCGGCGCAGGGCGCTCGTGCACAGGTTGATGGTGCCGTGCACACGTTCGAACCTGTGCACGAGGAGTCGAACCTGTGCACGACCGACCCGGGCCCGACCCGGGCCGCGACGGCCGGCCGGTCGGGATGTGTGCGTTGCGCACGCGAGGGCAGGAAAGCCACTTTCCTGCCCTGTGAGGGCCTGAAAGTGGCTTTCCTGCCCTCTCCACCTCACCTCGTCGCCCGGAACGCGCGACTCACTGTGCCGAAGGTGTCGACTCACCGTGCCGAAGGTGTCGACTCACCGTGCCGAAGGTGTCGACTCACCGTGCCGAAGGTGTCGACTCACCCGCTCACCCCGGCTCGCGCTCAGGACGCGACGCGGACCTGCACGAACTCCAGCTCCAGCAGCTCGGCGACGGCGGCCAGGTCCGCCGCGCGGTGGCCGGTGCCCAGCGCCCAGTGGTGGTCGACGCCGGAGGCGCTCCAGGCGTCGACCCACTCGCCGGGGTCGCAGCCGAAGTCGACCCTCGACGTCGTGTTGCCGATCTCGAGCAGCGGTCCGGGCACCACCTGGCCCTCGGCGACGACCATGACGTAGCGGCCGTCGCGGCGCTGCCCCAGCCCGCACACGGTGACCGGGCCGTGGTTCACGTCGAACTCGACGGACACACCCCAGCCGCGTTTCCCGTGGTAGACGCCGAGCCCGCGCAGCAGCGGGCGACGTGAGCTGATCGCGAGGTGCGCGGGGCCGTCGTGGCCCATCTCCACCACGCCGTCGACGAAGTTGAGCGCCTGCAGCTCGGTGAACGAGCCGCCCGCTCCGAGCCTGTCCATCACCAGCATCGCGATCGAGTTGCGCAGCTCGTACTCGCCGGCGGCCGGAACGCCGCGCGCGGTCAGCAGCGACGCGCCGAGGATCATTCCCGCGCCGAGGCGTTCATGCTGCTCGCCACCGAGACCGCGGTGGTAGTAGGCGATCGAGTCGAGCGCGAACTCGTCGACGAGCCGGTCGAGCCCCACCGAGACGCGTGCGCCCCACGCCAGGTCGTCGGGGTTCACACCGGCGTCGATGTCGAAGACGTCCTCGACGAGCGCGATGCGGTCCTTCACCTCGTCGTCGGTGACCCCGTCGACGCGGACCCGCAGGTCGTCGAGCTCCAGCACCTCGACGTGCCCGCCGAGCTGCGTCGTCACGGACGTCAGGTCGGTCGAGACGTCGAGCATGCCGGGGTAGAGGTGGCCCATGAGCCCGTGGCGGCCGTGGCGCAGCGCGCCGCGGACCCCGGCGGCCGCCACCCAGCGCCCGATGCGGGCCCACGCCCGCTCGTCCTCCAGGTAGCCGGAGACCGACCGGAACGCCACGCCGGCGCGTTCGAACGCGTTGGCCATCTCCGGCAGCGGGCACGCGCCGCAGTACGCGAGCCAGGCGCCGGTGTCGAAGGACTTGTGGTCCATCTTCTCCGTGGGCTGCAGGTTGATCAGCAGAACCGGCGATCCGCTGCGCTGCGCGACCGGCACCAGCATCGACGCCGTCATGTACGTCGTCAGGAAGCCGATGATCAGGTCGCAGCCCGCGGCGCGGAGCCGTTCGGCGGCGGCCGCGCCCTCCTGCGCGTCGGAGATGAACCCGACGTCCACGACGTCGACGTCGCCGAGCTCGCGCACCCGCTGCGACACCCGTTCCGCCGAGCGCCGCAGCTGCGGCAGCAGGTCGGGGAACTGCGGCCAGTAGGCGCCGAGCCCACCCGCGACCAGCCCGATCGTCGTCCGGCGCGGTGGCACCCTGGTGAGCGCGGTCATGGCGACCCCTCCTGCACTGCCGAATGTTCTGCGGCGAGCTGGGACTCGAGGTGGAAGACCTCGTCGAGCACGAGGAAGGACTCGTCCGGTGCCCTGCCGTCGAGCCCGGTGAAGAACGTAGCCATCTCGGCCTGCCACCGCGCGTTGACGTCGGTCGCGGCCATCGCGCGCTGCGCGGCCGCCAGGTCGTCGCACTCGACGTAGCCGACGAGCAGGCCGTCGTCGCGCAGGTGGAGCGAGTAGTTGCGCCATCCGGCGTCGCGCAGCGCTGCCAGCATCTCCGGCCACACGGCGCGGTGTCGTTCGCGGTACTCCGCCAGCCGGTCGGGTCGCACCTGGAGCAGGAAGCAGTAGCGCACGGCGGGATCTCCTGATGAAACGTTTCACTCCGCGGTGCCGGGAACGATAGGGCTGGCAGCGAGGACCGTCAAGATGGACCGATGTTCGGGCTTGTGGACCTCATTCGGCGTGGCTATGGTCCTGCGCTTAATACGTTTCAACTCTGTAGTCGATCAACGCCAGCGCCGAGTCCGTCGATGATGACGAGGAGAACGGCCCATGAGTTCACCTGACGCCGTAGGGATCGAACCCGATGAGGACGGCGCCACGATCAGCAAGCAGCAGTGGAAGTGGTCGGCGCTCGCCGCGATGGCGTCCTACCTCGACGCCGGCTCGATCGTCGCGCTGGGTGCCGGCCTCACGCTCTTCCAGGCCTACCTCGGCCTGAGCAGCTTCGGGGTCGGCGCACTCGCGGCGATCGGTCCGAACGCGATCGGCTGCGCGGTCGGGGCGTTCATCGGCGGTCGGCTCGGCGACAAGCTCGGCCGCAAGCGCATCTACAAGTGGGACCTGCTCGTCTACGCGTTCGGCATCCTGCTCATCGCGCTGGCGGTCGACCCGGTGATGCTCTTCGCCGGCACCTTCATCGTCGGCGTGGCGGTCGGCGCGGACGTGCCGACGTCGCTCGCGCTGGTCGGCGAGCTGTCGCCGGCGAAGGGCCGGGGCCGGCTGATCGGGCTCACGCAGGTGGCCTGGAACCTCGGGCCGGTCGTGGTGCTGGTGATGGCGCTCGTGCTCTCGCCGCTGGGCCTGCTCGGCACCAGAATCGTGTTCCTGCAGCTCTTCGTGGTCGCGCTGATCACCTGGGCGATGCGCAGAGGCATGGTCGAGTCGGCTCGGTGGACGGCGGCCTCCGGCGCGGCCAGCGCCCTCGGCAGCCAGGTGAAGGAGCTCTTCCGCGGGCCGAACCTGCGTGCGCTGGTGTGGACGGGAACGATCTACACGTTCTGGGGGCTCGCCGCGGGCACGGCGGGGATCTTCACGCCGTACGTCGTGGAGACGCTGGGCGCCGGGACGCAGGCGGCCGGTGTTGCGCTCTCCTGCGCGGGCTTCGTGATCGGCATCCTCGCGACCGTCTTCATCTTCATGCGGGTCAACGACCGCAGCTACGCCACCCGCCGGACGATGTGGGCCACCGGCGCGGTGCTGCAGGTCGCGTCCTACGCGCTCTACCTCGTGCTGCCGTTCAGCGTGCCGGTGGTGATCGCGAACATCGTGCTGTTCGGCATCGGCGCCGCGCTCGCCGGCGAGCCGACGTACAAGGTGTTCAGCCAGGAGCTGTTCCCGACGATGCTGCGCGGCACCGCGCAGGGCTTCACGTTCGGCGTCGCGCGCACGGTGCTGGGCATCTGGAGCTTCTTCGTGCCGATCCTCGCGGCCGTGGAGATCGGCCCGGTCGCGTTGCTGCTCACGGCGTTCCTGCTGGTCAGCGGCATCGTCGGGTACTTCTGGATGCCGGACACCGCCGGCAAGTCGCTGGAGCAGATCGAGCGGGAGCGCGCCGCGACGTGACGGGCGTGACCCCTGAGGATCTGCTGGCGCGGTTCACCGACCCACGGCCCGAGTACGGTCCGTTGCCGATCTGGTGGTGGAGCGGCGCGAAGGTCACCCGGGAGCGGCTGCGCTGGCAGATGGAACGGCTCGTGGCGGGCGGGGTGCGGCAGGCAGTCGTGCTCTGCCTCGCCCCGACCGGGCCGATGTTCGGGTCGGTCGCCGACGACCCGCCGTTCCTCTCCCCGGAGTGGCTGGAGCTGTTCGACCAGGCCTGCGCCGACGCCGCCGAGCTCGGGTTCACGTTGTGGATGTACGACCAGATCGGGTTCTCCGGCGCGAACCTGCAGGGCAGGCTGATCGCGGCAGAGCCGGGGTTCGCAGGCTCGGCGCTCTTCCGCACGCGCGGCAGCGGCACGGACGTGACGCTGCGGCCGCCGCCGGGGCACACCGCGCTCGCGGCGTACGCGATCGCCGGCGGGGTGCGCGTCGACGTCCCGATCGTGGACGGCGTCGCGGAGTGGGCGGGTGCGCCGGCCGAGGTGACGGTGGTGCACGCGGGCCGCAGCGGCTTCGACTACTTCGACGAGCAGGCCTGCGCCGCGCTGCTCGACCAGGTGCACGGCACGCTGGAACGGGCGGTGGGGCGCTGGTTCGGCAGCAGCATCGGCGGGTTCTTCCAGGACGAGCTGCCGCCGATGCCGACGTGGGGCCGCGACTTCGCCTCGACGTTCGCCGAGCGGTACGGCTACGACCTGCTGCCGCGGCTCTGGGCGCTGTGGGAGCCCGACGGCTCGCCGGAGGCTGCGGCGGTGCGGCGCGACTACCACGAGCACCGCGCCACGCTGGCCCGTCGGGGCTTCTTCGACCAGCACGACTCGTGGTTCGCCGAACGCGGCCTGACCTGCGGTTTCGACCAGGCGTCCCCGGCGAGGGAGGGCGACCCCATCGGCGGGGTCCGCACTTACGGCGACTACCTCGGGCTGCACGCCGGGTACGGCGCGCCCGGCAGCGACCACTGGGGCGACGCGAAGGTGCACAGCTCGCTCGCGCACGCGAACGGGCACGAGCGGGTGTGGATCGAGGCGTTCCATTCCTCCGGCTGGGGCGGCACGCTCGAGGAGACCTACGACTGGCTCTCCGCGTTCCTCCGCCGCGGCGCCACGCTCTACGACCCGCACGCCGTCTACTACGCCACCGTCGGCGGGTGGTGGGAGTGGGCGCCGCCGTCGACGTGCTGGCGGCAGCCGTACTGGCCGTCCTACGACGTCTTCGCGACGGCGGTCGCGCGCGTGTGCTCGATGCTGACCGCGGGCCGGCACGTCTGCGACGTCGCGTTGCTCTCGCCGACGAGCACCGCGCAGGCGCACCTCACGCTGGCCGGGCCGCTGCCGCCCGCCGTGCTGGCCGAGCGGACGTTCCGCGAGCTCAATGGCGTCAACTCGTGGCTCACGGAGCGGCGTGGCGTGCTGGAATCGGCCGGGATCGACCACGACGCGCTCGACGAGGCGACGATCGCGCGCGGCACCGTCGTCGACGGCGGCCTGCGGATCGCGGACGAGACCTACCGGACCGTCGTGGTCCCATCGGTGAGCATCTTGCTCCCGGCCGCGGCGGAACGGCTCGCCGAGCTCGCGGCGGCGGGTGGGCGGGTGGTTGTGGTCGGAGCCGTTCCGGACGCGCTTGCGGGCGTCGCGGGGCTGGTGGCCGTCGACGCCGCGGCCGCGGTGCCGGACGCCGTGCTGCGCGGGCCCGTCCAGGTGTCGGCCGACGCACCGTTCGTCCTGCGGGCGGCAGGGTCGGCGCACGTCGTGGCACTGATGGCGCACGACGGGCAGAGTGGGACGGTCGCGCCGATCCTCGATTTCGAGGGCTCCTGGGTCGACAGCGGCTTCGACTGGCAGGAGTACAACGACCGGCTGCGCACGACGGGGTACCGGTTCGTGCCGCCGCGGGGCCGGACCGCGACCGTCCGCGTGACCGGGATCGAGCGGCCGCGTGCGCAGAGCTGGTCGCCCGGCAGCGGGCGGCGCACGGAGCTGGCCGTCGTGGCGTCGGACGGCGGCTGGACGGTCGAGGTGCCGTTCGACGACGGCGCGGTGGCGCTGCTGGTGCTCGCCGAGCACCTGCCGGAGCCGACGGCGCAACCGCTGGGACCGGTGACGGAGACGGTCGCGGTCGTGGGGCCGTGGACCGGGCTCGCCGAGTCGACGCTGGACAACCGCTGGGGCGACCTCGCCGCGGCCGATCGCACGGGGACGCTCCCGATCGAGGTGTGGCAGCTGGAGCACGCCGTTGCAGGCGGGTGGGCGCCGGTGACAGCGGGCTTCGGGCCGTTTGCGCAGGTCCGGCACGGGGGCGGGGAGTGGGAGCCGGCCGAGTGGTCGCTCTCGCGCGGCATCCGCAACGACCCGGTGCACGCCGAGACGCTGGGGCCGAAGGGCGTGGTGCCCGAGGAGTTCCTCGACCGGCGGGCCGTCGCCGCCGGTGACCGGCTCGACGTGCGCACGCACCTGGAGCTGCCGGACGTCGACGGGCTCGCGCTGATGGTCGGCGCCGGTGCCGCGCGGCGGGTCCGGGCAGGTGGGATCGAGCTGGCGGTCGTCGGCGAGGGGCACCAGTCGTTCAGCCCGCTGCCGCGGGAGCTGGGCGGGCGCACGGTGCTCGTCGAGATCGAGTTGACCGCTGAGCGGGACGGGCCGCTGCGGGCCGGGTTCGCGGTGGTCACCGACGTCGAGGCGGCGCGGCGGCCGGAGTGGCTGCGGCCCGGTGGGCCGGCCGTTCCCGGCGACGCCGGCGAGGTCACGGTGGACGTCGAGCTCGCGGCGATACCTGCCGACGCCGAGATCCAGGTCGGGTCGAACGGGTCGTGCGCGGTGGTCGTCAACGGGGTCGAGGTGGGCCTGCAGGGCGACTTCAACCCGTACCCGGAGCACCGCGAGATCCGGGTGCACAGCAACGACGTCGGCACGCACCTGCGGGCCGGCTCGAACATGATCACGTTGCGGCTGACGGAGCACGGCGGCGACCCCACGGCGGCGACGCTCGACTCTGCCGGGCTCGGCCTCGTGAGCGGCAGTGCGGGCTGGCGGGCGACGCGGGACGGCCGTCCGGTGCCGCTCGTGGCGCGCCGGTGGCACGGCGGCGACCCCCGGTTCGTGTGCCAGCGGCCCCGGTCGCACCCGCTGCCCGGCGCGGCGTGGCTCGATCCCGCGGTCGCGTCCGGCGGGGTGGTGCTGCCGCTCGTGCCCGACATCGCGCCGGGTGGGCCGCGGACGGAGACGTTGCGGATGCTCGCGCCACCCGGAACGGTCGGGCTGCGGATCCCGACGGCGCTCGACGTCGTCGTCGAGGTCGGTGGTGCGGAGCACAAGCCCGACGCAGGGGGTCGGGTGCGGTTCGCGGCGCCGGTGCGCGGGCCGGTGCTGCTCCGGTTCGCCGCGGCAGGCGGGCGACGCGCGGGTGCGCTGCTCGACGGCCCGGTCGAGGTGGAGGTCGTGGCCGCCGAGATGCCGCTCGTCCCGTGGGCGGAGCTGGGGCTGCGAGCGCTCGGCGGACAGGTCACCTACACGACGTCCGTGCAGGTCGAACCCGGTGGGCGGACGGTGCTCGACCTCGGCGAGGTGCGCGGGACCGCCGACGTCTCGGTGAACGGCGTGCTCGCCGACCGGCTCGTCTGGGGGCCGTGGCGCACGGAGATCACCGGCCTGCTGCGGCCCGGCGCCAACACGATCGAGGTGGTCGTGCGCGGCACGCTGGCCGGCTACCTCGACGACGCCTCACCCACGTCCGGCGTCTACGCGGGCCAGGTGCGCACCGGCCTGCTCGGCCCCGTCACCCTGCACACCCACTAGCCCCCAACGATGGGGGATTGCGCCGAAGTTGCCCACCGTTTTGCCAACCTGCACACCCTGAACGGCGTGCAGGTTGGCAAAACGGTGGGGAAGTTCTACGGGATGCGGCGGACGGCACCCGTGTGCGCGCTGGTGGCGAGCGCGGCGTAGGCGCGCAGCGCCTTGCTGACGGGGCGCGTACGTTCCGTCGGCTGCCACGGCCGCTCCGAGGCCTCCATCTTGGCCCGGCGCTCCGCCAGCACCGCCTCGTCCACCTGCACCTCGAGGGTGCGGCTGCGGACGTCGATGAGCACGGTGTCGCCGTCCTCGATCAGCCCGATCACGCCGCCGTGCGCCGCCTCCGGCGAGATGTGGCCGACCGAGATGCCGCTGGAGCCGCCGGAGAACCGGCCGTCGGTGATGAGCGCGCACTTCGCACCCAGGCCGGCACCCTTCAGGAATGCGGTGGGGTGCAGCATCTCCTGCATCCCCGGCCCGCCGGACGGGCCCTCGTAGCGGACGACGAGCACGTCACCGGCCTGGATCTGCTTGGTGAGGATCACCGAGACGGCCTCCTCCTGGCTCTCGACGACCCGCGCGGGCCCCTCGAAGCGCCAGATGTCCTCCGGGATGCCGGCCGTCTTGATCACCGCGCCGTCTGGGGCGATGTTGCCGCGCAGGACCGCGAGGCCGCCGTCAGCGGTGTAGGCGTGCTCGCGGTCGCGGATGCAGCCGCCTGCGGCGTCGGTGTCGAGCGACGACCAGCGGTTCTCGGTGGAGAACGCCTGCGTGGTGCGCACCCCGCCCGGCGCGGCGTGGAAGAGCTCGACGGCCCGCTCCGACGGTGCCTCGGCCCGGATGTCCCACTCGTCGAGCCACGCCTCCAGCGTCGGGGAGTGCACGGTGTGCACCTCGGTGTCGAGCAGTCCCGCCCTGCGCAGCTCGCCGAGGATCGCCGGGATTCCGCCGGCCCGGTGCACGTCCTCCATGTGGTAATCGGAGTTCGGCGACACCTTCGCGAGGCACGGCACGCGGCGCGAGACGGCGTCGATCGCCGCGAGGTCGAAGTCGATCTCGCCCTCCTGCGCGGCGGCGAGGACGTGCAGCACGGTGTTGGTGGAGCCGCCCATCGCGACGTCGAGCGCCATGGCGTTCTCGAACGCGGCCTTCGTGGCGATGTTGCGGGGCAGCGCGCTCGCGTCGTCGTCGCGGTACCAGCGGGTCGCCAGCTCCATCACCGTGCGCCCGGCCTGCAGGAACAGCTCGCGGCGGAAGGCGTGGGTGGCGAGGGTCGAGCCGTTGCCCGGCAACGCGAGCCCGAGCGCCTCGGTGAGGCAGTTCATCGAGTTGGCGGTGAACATGCCGGAGCAGGAGCCGCAGGTCGGGCACGCCGAGCGTTCGACCTCGGTCAGCCCGGCCTCGTCGACCGCGCTCGAAGCGGACGCCGCGATCGCCGTGATCAGGTCGGTCGGCGCCTGCGCGACCCCGCCGACGACCACGGCCTTGCCGGCCTCCATCGGCCCGCCCGAGACGAACACCGTCGGGATGTTGAGCCGCATGGCGGCGTTCAGCATGCCGGGGGTGATCTTGTCGCAGTTGGAGATGCAGACGAGCGCGTCGGCGGCGTGGCCGTTCACCATGTACTCGACGGCGTCGGCGATCACCTCGCGGCTGGGCAGCGAGTAGAGCATCCCGCCGTGGCCCATCGCGATCCCGTCGTCGACGGCGATCGTGTGGAACTCGCGCGGCACTCCACCGGCCTCCCGGATCGCGCCGGCCACGAGGTCACCGAGGTCCTTGAGGTGCACGTGGCCGGGGACGAACTGGGTGTAGGAGTTGGCGATCGCGACGATCGGCTTGCCGAAGTCGTCGTCGGTCATGCCGGTGGCGCGCCACAGCGAACGGGCGCCGGCGGCGTTGCGGCCGTGGGTGGTGACGCGGGAACGCAGAGCCGGCATCAGGGCTCACTCTCCAGCAGGGTCGGGAAGCCTGCCGCCGCTCGCGGCGGAAAGCTGGGGCAGATGGCGGACGTGGACGGCCGGGAGCGGTAGCTCCGCGCCATCGGTCAGCACCGCGCTGACCCGGGTGCGGTTGCCCAGTCGCAGCGAGCTGATCTCGCTCCACGGTACGCGCCGCCCGCTGACGAGGCTGCGAACGGTCACGGCCTCCGGATCGGCGACGGTCCGCACGCGCAGCGTCCATACGATCATGCCGAGCGGCAGCAGGTAGATCAGCCAGAGGTACGGAGCGCCGAACGCGAACGGCGTCGCGCAGAACGCGAACGCCAGCGCGACGAGCACGACCAGCGGGGAGACGCGGAAGACGGCGCGCGGGGCGGGGCCGTCATCGGTGGAACTCACGCCGTCCATCGTCGCACCCCCGGGGTTGACGATGCGCCCGCCGGGTGCCCGCCGAACGGCGCTACTCCGGTGCCGTGGAGAGGGGCCATCGGGAGGGCAGGAAAGCCACGTTCAGGGCCTGTGGGGGCAGGAAAGTGGCGTTCCTGCCCTTGCGGCGGAGCCGGGACGCGCCTTGGTTCAGAGGGGCTCGCACAGTCGGACGTCCTCGCACTCGTCCCACGATCTGGTACCCCATTCCCAGTGGGTTGACGCATCATCCGGACGGCGGCTAGCGTCGCGGGCATGTCCACCAACCGGGTGCTCGTACTTCGCAGGCGCGTCAACGCCTGAGCGAGCACTCGGTCGTCGACGCGCCACCCTCGTTCCGCCGGACCCGGCGGTCGGGGGTTTTTTCATGTCTGACTCCCATGCAGTGAGGCTGACCGCAAAATGACCACCGCAACGCCCCGATCCGGAACGGCGGGACCGAAACCGGCCCCGCCGCCGGGACGCCCGGGCCAGCAGGCCGCCACCGCGCCGCGCGGCGAGACCGCGCCGCGGTTCGACGCCGTGCCGATGACGGGCGCCCAGTCGCTCGTCCGCTCGCTGGAGGAGGTGGGCTGCGAGGTCGTCTTCGGCATTCCCGGCGGCACCATCCTCCCGGCCTACGACCCGCTTCTCGACTCCACGCGGGTACGGCACGTCCTCGTGCGGCACGAGCAGGGCGCCGGGCACGCCGCGACGGGGTACGCGCAGGCCACCGGCAGGGTCGGGGTCTGCATGGCCACGTCGGGGCCCGGGGCGACGAACCTGGTCACGCCGATCGCCGACGCGCACATGGACTCGATCCCCCTCGTCGCCATCACCGGGCAGCAATCCCGCCCGCTGATCGGCACGGATGCCTTCCAGGAAGCCGACATCACCGGCATCACGATGCCGGTCACCAAGCACAACATGCTGGTGACCGACGCGAAGGACATCCCGAGGGCCATCACGGAGGCCTTCCACCTCGCCAGCACCGGCCGACCCGGCCCGGTCCTGGTGGACATCCCGAAGGACGTCCTGCAGGAGCAGACGACCTTCACCTGGCCCGCCGAGATGCGGCTGCCCGGTTACCGGCCGACGACCCGGCCGCACGGGAAGCAGATCCGCGAGGCCGCCAAGCTGATCTGCGCGGCCAAGCAGCCCGTGCTGTACGTCGGCGGTGGTGTGCTGAAGGCCCAGGCGTCAGCGGAGCTGCTGCAGCTCGCCGAGCTCAGCGGCATCCCGGTGGTGACGACGCTGATGGCGCGGGGCGCGTTCCCCGACAGCCACCCGCAGCACGTCGGGATGCCGGGGATGCACGGCACGGTCGCCGCGGTGGCGGCCATGCAGAAGTCCGACCTGCTCGTCGCGCTCGGCGCGCGGTTCGACGACCGGGTGACCGGCCAGCTGGCGAGCTTCGCGCCCGACGCGAAGATCGTGCACGCCGACATCGACCCCGCGGAGATCTCCAAGAACCGCCGCGCCGACGTCCCCATCGTCGGCGACTGCAAGGAGGTCATCACCGAGCTGATCACGGCCGTCACGGCGGAGCGCACCGAGCACGGGCACCGCGACCTCGCGCAGTGGTGGGCCTACCTCGACGACTTGCGTGGCACCTACCCGCTCGGCTACTCGTGGCCGACCGACGGCTCGCTCTCCCCGGAGTACGTGATCGAGCGGGTCGGCCAGATCGCCGGCCCGGACGCCGTTTACGCCGCCGGTGTCGGGCAGCACCAGATGTGGGCCGCGCAGTTCATCAAGTACGAGAAGCCGCGGTCGTGGCTCAACTCCGGTGGTCTCGGCACGATGGGCTTCGCGGTGCCGGCCGCGATGGGCGCGAAGATGGCCCGTCCCGACGCCGTGGTCTGGGCGATCGACGGCGACGGCTGCTTCCAGATGACCAACCAGGAGCTGGCGACCTGCGCGATCGAGGGCATCCCGATCAAGGTCGCGATCATCAACAACGGCAACCTGGGCATGGTCCGGCAGTGGCAGAACCTGTTCTACAAGGAGCGCTACTCGCAGACCGACCTCGGCACGCACAAGCACCGGATCCCCGACTTCAAGCTCCTCGCCGAGGCGATGGGGTGCGTCGGGCTGCGCGCGGAGTCGAAGGAAGAGGTCGACCGGGTCATCAAGCAGGCCATGGAGATCGACGACCAGCCCGTCGTGATCGACTTCGTGGTCGGGGCCGACGCGCAGGTCTGGCCGATGGTCGCGGCCGGCACCGGCAACAGCGAGATCATGGCCGCGCGCAACATCCGGCCGCTGTTCGACGGTGACGAGCTCGTCGCCGACGACGCGGCGGTCGACGCGGTGATCGCAGAGGCGCGGCCACATCAGGAGCAGGGAGACGAGGGATGATGGAGCGCCACACGCTGTCGGTGCTCGTCGAGGACCGACCGGGCGTGCTCGCCAGGGTGTCGGGGCTGTTCTCGCGGCGCGGCTTCAACATCGAGTCGCTCGCCGTGGGCCCCACCGAGCACCCGGACGTCTCGCGCATGACGATCGTCGTCGCCGTGGACGACCTGCCGCTCGAGCAGGTCACCAAGCAGCTCAACAAGCTCGTGCACGTCATCAAGATCGTCGAGCTCGAGCCGGCCGCCTCGGTCCAGCGTGAGCTGCTGCTGGTGAAGGTGCGGGCCGACCCCGGCGTGCGCAGCCAGGTGCTGGAGATCGTCAACCTGTTCCGGGCCAAGGCCGTCGACGTCACGCCGGAGGCGCTGACGATCGAGGCGACCGGAACCGCCGAGAAGCTCGCGGCGTTGCTCAAGAACCTCGAACCGTTCGGCATCCGCGAGATGGTGCAATCCGGGATGGTGGCCGTCGGCCGCGGTCCCCGGTCGATCACCGCGGCCGCCGCCGTCCGGTGAACTCGAACTTCCGTTGAATCAGTACCCGAAAGGAACTCCGTACCCGTCATGAGCGTGAACATCTACTACGACGACGACGCCGACCTCTCGATCATCCAGGGCCGCAAGGTCGCGGTGATCGGCTACGGCAGCCAGGGCCACGCACACTCGCTCTCGCTGCGCGACTCGGGCGTCGACGTCCGGATCGGCCTGCCGGAGGGCTCGAAGTCGCGGCAGAAGGCGACCGACGAGGGCCTGGAGGTCGGCACCCCCTCGGAGGTGTCCGCGTGGGCCGACCTGATCATGATCCTGGCGCCGGACACCAAGCAGCGCCACATCTACTCCGAGGACATCGCGCCCAACCTCGAGGCCGGTGACGCGATCTTCTTCGGGCACGGCTTCAACATCCGCTACGACCTGATCAAGCCGCCGGCCGACGTCGACGTGGCGATGGTCGCGCCGAAGGGTCCCGGCCACCTCGTGCGCCGCCAGTTCGTCGACGGCAAGGGTGTGCCCGCGCTCATCGCGGTCGAGCAGGACCCGTCGGGCAACGCGAAGGCGCTCGCGCTCTCCTACGCGGCGGCGATCGGCGGCGCGCGCGCCGGCGTCATCGAGACCACGTTCAAGGAGGAGACCGAGACCGACCTGTTCGGCGAGCAGGCGGTGCTCTGCGGCGGTGCCGCCGCGCTGGTGCAGACCGGGTTCGAGGTGCTCACCGAGGCCGGCTACGCGCCGGAGATCGCCTACTTCGAGTGCCTGCACGAGCTCAAGCTGATCGTCGACCTCATGTACGAGGGCGGCATCGCCAACGAGCGCTTCTCCATCTCCGACACCGCGGAGTACGGCGACCTCACCCGCGGCCCGCGGGTGATCACCCCGGCCGTCAAGGACGAGATGCGCAAGATCCTCGCCGAGATCCAGGACGGCCGCTTCGCCGCCGAGTGGGTCGCCGAGGACGACGCAGGCCGCCCGAACTTCACGCGCCTGCAGAAGGAGGGCCAGGAGCACCCCATCGAGCAGGTGGGCGAGAAGCTCCGCGGCCTCATGAGCTGGGTGGGCTCGAAGGCCACCTGATCCGCAAGCCTGCCCTCCCGGCTCCGCCGGGAGGGCAGGAAAGCCACTTTCCTGCCCTGTGAGGGCCGGAAAGTGGCTTTCCTGCCCTTGCGTGCGGAACGCACACGTTGCCGGGAAAGCCACGTTCCCGGCCCCACACGCCGGGAAGCCACTTTCCAGGCACCCCTACCGACGGTCGCGCGCCCGCGCCGGCGGGAGGCAGCTGGGTCCCATTGTCCGGTCGTAGTCCGAAGTGTCCGGAAAGTGGATTTTCGACCGGCGGCTCCGCCAACGCCAGAGGGGACGCCGGCGGCGCGCGCCACTAGGATCGGTTCCCATCCCCGCCACCGACTCAGGAGCACTGGAACCGTCGTGACCAACGCCCGCCGCCCCGTCGTCCTGCTCGCCGAGAAGCTCGCACAGTCGGCGGTGGCCCTCCTCGGCGACGGCGTCGACGTCCGCCACGTCGACGGCACCGACCGGCCGGCGCTGCTGGCCGCCATCGCCGATGCCGACGCGTTGCTCATCCGCTCCGCGACGAACGTCGACGCCGAGGTGATCGCGGCGTCCACCAGGCTGAAGGTGGTCGCGCGCGCCGGGGTCGGACTCGACAACGTCGACGTCCCCGCCGCCACCGCGCGCGGTGTGATGGTCGTGAACGCCCCGACCTCCAACATCGTCTCCGCGGCCGAGCACGCCGTCGCGCTGCTGCTCGCGACCGCGCGCCACATCCCCGCCGCCGACGCGAGCCTGCGGGCCGGGCAGTGGAAGCGCAGCTCCTACAGCGGTGTCGAGCTCAACGGGAAGACCGTCGGCGTCGTCGGGCTCGGCAAGATCGGCCAGCTGGTCGCGCAGCGCCTCGCCGCGTTCGGCGTCGAGCTCGTCGCGTACGACCCGTACGTCGCGCCGGCCCGCGCCGCCCAGCTCGGCATCGAGCTGCTGACGCTCGAGGAGCTGCTCCAGCGCTCCGACGTGATCTCGATCCACCTGCCCAAGACCGCCGAGACCCTCGGGCTCATCGGCAAGGACCAGCTCGCGCTCACCAAGCCGGGTGTGCTCATCGTCAACGCCGCCCGCGGCGGGCTGATCGACGAGGACGCGCTGGCCGAGTCGGTGCGCAGCGGGCACGTCGGCGGCGCCGGGATCGACGTCTACCTCACCGAGCCCACGACGTCGAGCCCGCTCTTCGAGCTGCCGCAGGTGGTCGTCACGCCGCACCTGGGCGCCTCGACCGACGAGGCGCAGGACCGCGCCGGCACCGACGTCGCACGCTCGGTGCAGCTCGCGCTCGCCGGCGAGTTCGTCCCCGACGCCGTGAACGTGCAGGCCGGCGGCGTCGTCGGCGAGGAGGTGCGGCCGTGGCTGCCGCTCACGCAGAAGCTCGGGACGGTGCTGCACGCCGTCGCGGGCCGGCTGCCGACGTCGGTGACCGTCGACGTCGCCGGTGAGCTCGCGGCCGACGACGTCTCCGTGCTCGCGCTCGCCGCGCTGCGCGGTGTGTTCACGCAGGTCGTCGAGGAGCAGGTGACATTCGTGAACGTGCCGGCGCTGGCCGCCGACCGCGGGGTCGCCGTCGAGGTGACGACCGCGCCGGAGAGCGAGAACCACCGCAGCGTCGTGCAGCTGCGCGCGGCGATGCCCGACGGCGAGTCGATCTCCGTCTCCGGCACGCTGACCGGGCGCCAGCAGGTGCAGAAGCTCGTCGAGGTCAACGGCCGCCACTTCGACCTGCGCGCCGAGGGCGATGTCGTGCTCCTCGAGTACGCCGACCGGCCGGGCGTCATGGGCCGGGTCGGGTCGCTGCTGGGCGAGGCCGCGGTGAACATCGAGGCGGCGCAGATCAGCCAGACCACCGACGGCACTGACGCGATCATGCTGCTGCGGGTCGACCGGCCCGTCGACCCGGGGGTGCTGGAGCCGATCGGCGCCTCCGTCGGCGCCCGGACCACCCGGTTGATCTCCTTCGACGGCTAGATGCTCGACCCTGCGCGCGTGTCCCTCGACCGGGGCCGGTAATCCACACGATCGGCTGCCCGTCAGAGCGGCGCACGATCGGCGCCGGGCCACCGCCATAGGTTGCCCGCTGACCGCCGGGATGGCTCCGGTGGTGAGGGCGGCTGGGTGGGGGACGGACGGGTGGCGCGACGGCGCTGGCGCACGATGGTCGTCGCGGCCGGACTGGCACTGACGGTGGGTTTTGCGGCGATGCCGGCGGGGGTGGCGGCTGCGGCTCCGCCGCTGCCCATGAGCACGGTGTTCGTCGAGCTCGACGGGCCGTCGGCGCTGCAGCAGTACCTCGCGGCAGGCCCCGGCGACCGGGCCCGCGCCAGGGACGCCGCGCGTGCGGCGCGCGCGACCATCAGGGCGCGGATCGACCAGATGCTCGCCGGGCTGCGTGGCCACGAGGCAGGCTCCGCGGTCTTCCGCACCACCAACGCCGTGCCCGGGTTCGCGCTGCGCGCCACGCCGGCCGCTGCGCGCCTGCTGGCCGCGCAACCCGGGGTGCGCTCGGTGCGCAAGCTGACCACCGCGTACCCGTCGAACGCGAGCGCCGACCAGCTCGGCGGGGCGCTGCGGGCCTGGCAGCAGACCGGACGGCTGGGCACGGGCGTCCGGATCGGCATCGTCGACACCGGTGTCGACTACACCCACGCCGACTTCGGTGGGCCGGGCACCGTCGAGGCCTTCACCTCGGACGACCGGCAGTTCCCCACGGAGAAGGTGGTCGGCGGCGTCGACCTGGCGGGCGACGACTACGACGCCGACTCCGACCAGCCCGCCCGCACCGTCCCCACGCCCGACGACGACCCCATGGACTGCGAGGGGCACGGCTCGCACGTCGCGGGCACGGCCGCCGGCTACGGCGTCGACGCGAACGGTGCGACGTTCCGCGGCGACCCGCGCACCCTCACCCCCGAGCAGCTCGACGCCATGCGGATCGGACCCGGCTCGGCACCCGGAGCGTCGATCTACGCCATCCGCGTCTTCGGCTGCTCCGGGTCGACCGACCTCACCGCGGAAGGGCTCGACCACGCGCTCGACCCGGATGGCGACGGCGACTTCGCCGACCGGCTCGACATCGTCAACCTCTCGCTGGGCTCGGAGTTCGGCGCCGTCGACGACCCGGTGAACGACTTCGTGCGGGTGCTCACCGAGAACGGCGTGCTCGTCGTCGCGGCCGCCGGCAACGCGGGCGATTCCTACGACGCCGGCGGCTCGCCCGGCAACAGCCCCGACGCGCTCGCCGTCGCGAGCGTGCGCGACCCCGGGGTGCTGCTCGACGGCATCGAGATCGCCGGGAAGGGGCCGGTCGCGGGCCAGTACAGCATCGGCTACGAGCGCTACGAGACGCTCGACGTCACCGGGCCCGTCGTGCAGCTGAGCTCGGCGAACGCGCAGGGCTGCAACGCGTACGGACCGGAGGACGCCGGCCGCGCGCGCGGCGCGGTCGTGTGGCTGGAGTGGTTCGACGAGGACACGAAGCGCATCTGCGGCTCGCAGCCGCGCGCCGAGAACGCCGCCGCGGCCGGTGCCGTCGGTGTGGTCATCGCCTCCGGCCGGTCCGACTTCGGCTCCATCAAGATCGCCGGCAACGCCGAGGTGCCGATGTTCCAGATGACGAAGTCCGGGACGGCCGCACTGACTGCCGCGGTTGCGGCAGGCCCGACGCAGGTGCGGATGTCGGGGAAGCTCTCCCGATCGCAGCAGGTCACGGTGCCCGAGATCGCCGATACCCCGAGCACGTTCAGCGCCCGCGGGGTGCGCGCGCCGACCGTCAAGCCGGACGTCGCGGCACCGGGGGAGTCGATCACGTCGGTCGCGGTCGGCACCGGCAGCGGGCGGACCAGGATGTCGGGCACCTCGATGGCGAGCCCGTTCGTCGCCGGCGTCGCCGCGATGGTCGAGGAACAGCATCCGGACTGGTCACCGGCCCAGCTCAAGGCGGCGATCATGGGGACGGCCACCGCCGACGTGTTCACCGGGGAGAACCGCACCGGCAACCGGCTCGCGCCCATGCGGGTCGGCGCCGGCCGGATCGACGCCCGCGCGGCGCTCGCCACGACGCTGCTCGCGGCCGATGCGGAGAAGCCGGGCGCCGTCAGCGTGACGTTCGGGGTCGTCGAGGCCCGCCCGGGGGAGCCGCTCCAACGTTCGCGGCGGATCGCGGTGACGAACTACGGCCCGGCCCCGGCCGCCCTCACCGCCGCCTACGAGGCCGTGACGACCACCCCTGGCGTGCGGATCGCCGTCACGCCGGCGGCCGTCACCGTGCCGGCAGGCGGCTCGGCGCTGCTGGACGTCACGATGCGGATCGACGACCCGCGCGCGTTGCGCCGCACCGCCGACCCGACCATCGAACTCACCCAGGACGGCCAGGCACGGCAGTACCTCGCCGACGCGTCGGGCCGGGTCGTGCTGCAAGGGCCCGGCGGGACACTGCGGGTGCCGGTGTCGGTCGCGCCGAAACCCGTTTCCGACCTGACGGCGACCGTGACCGGTCGGAACGTCGAGCTGCGCGGCACCGGCGTGGCACAGGGCGAGGGCCGCGAGGCCTACCGGTCGCGGGTCGGGGTGTTCGCGCTCGCGGCGGAGAGCCCGAAGCTGCCGATCTGCGAGGGCAGCGACGTCGTCTCGGGCTGCGTCGCCAACGCCACGGGCACCGGCGGCGACCTGCGCTACATCGGGGTCTCCTCGACCGTGGCCGCCGCCAAGGCCGCCGGGCGGCCGCAGGACGCGCTGCTGACGTTCGCCGTGGCGACGTGGGCCGACCTGTACAACGTCGGGTCGCTCACCGTGCCGACCGTCGAGATGGACGTCGATGGCGACAACCGGCCCGACTTCGCGACGGAACTGGTGACGCTGACCGACACCGACCTGCTCGTCGCGCGCACCACCGACCTGCGCAGCGGGAAGCAGCTGGCGACCGAACCGGTCAACGGGCTCGACGGCGCCACGTCGAGCAACGTCTTCGACACCGACGCGTGGGTGCTGCCCGTGCGGCTCACGACGCTCGGCATCGACCCGGCGACGCAGCGCTCGGCCCCGATGCGGTACCGCGTGGTCGTGCACGGCGAGTACGGGCCGACGGGCAGCGACGACGGGTTCGTCGACGCCACCGACCGGATCCTGCGCGTCGACCCGTTCGCGCCGCCCGTCGCCGTAGCGGGCTCGACGACCCCGCTGCAACCCGCCGATGCGCGTACCAGGCTGACGCTGGACCGTCCCTCGAACGGGCCGCTGCTGGTCGTGCACGGCCAGAACGGCACCGGCGCGCGGGTCGCCGTCGTCGGGGACCCGGAGGAGGCATCGGAGGAGGGCGCCGGCGCCCCGTGGCCGATCAACAGGTGGAAGCCCGACCGGCTCGCCGCCGTGCGAGGGCCCGGAAACCGTTCCCCCGAGAGTGGGCCAGTTGGGTGGCTCGTACTCTGACCGGCGTGGTCGGACCGGTACCAGCGGCAAGTGGCGGTGACCGGGTGATGTGAGAGCGGGCACAATGGCCCGCTCGGATGGTGGGACTCACCTGGTCGCGGTCTTGCGGCGAACAGGATCGACCACAGCTCCACCCGACGGGGCGACCTCGATCGGGTGGTTGACAGAGGGTCGGGATCGTTGCGGCCGGTAACGTGCAGCCCTGCTGTATGGGGGCCAGAGTGAGCGGGCTAGAGAGGACAGAGGGCATGCGCCTTGCGGTCATTCCGGGCGACGGCATCGGGCCGGAGGTCATCGACGAGGCATTGAAGGTCCTCAACGAGGTCTCGCCCGGTGCGGAGACGACCACCTACGACCTCGGTGCCGCACGCTGGCACTCGACAGGGGAACTGCTGCCGGAGTCGGTGCTCACCGAGCTGCAGGGTCACGACGCGATCCTGCTCGGCGCGGTCGGCGACCCGTCCGTGCCCAGCGGGATCCTGGAGCGCGGGCTGCTGCTGCGCCTGCGCTTCGAGCTCGACCACCACGTGAACCTGCGGCCGGCCAGGCTGTACCCGGGCGTGCGCGGGCCGCTCGCCGGCAACGCCGAGATCGACATGGTCGTCGTGCGGGAAGGCACCGAAGGGCCGTACGTCGGCACGGGTGGCCTGCTGCGCAAGGACACCCCGAACGAGATCGCGACCGAGGTCAGCATCAACACGGCGTTCGGCGTCGAGCGGGTCGTGCGCGACGCGTTCGCGCGGGCGTCGCGGCGCCCGCGCAAGCACCTGACGCTGGTGCACAAGACCAACGTGCTCACCTACTCCGGGCGGCTGTGGTCGCGGATCGTGGAGGAGGTGTCGCTGGAGCACCCTGAGGTCAGCGTGGCGTACCAGCACATCGACGCGACCACGATCCACCTGGTGACCGACCCGGGCCGCTTCGACGTGATCGTCACCGACAACCTGTTCGGCGACATCCTCACCGACCTCGCGGCCGCCGTCACCGGCGGCATCGGGCTCGCCGCGAGCGGCAACCTCGACGTCTCGCGCCGCAACCCGAGCATGTTCGAGCCGGTGCACGGCAGCGCGCCGGACATCGCGGGGCAGGGCATCGCCGACCCGACGGCCGCCGTGCTGTCGGTCGCGCTGCTGCTCGACCACCTCGGCCAGTCCGATTCGGCACGGCGCATCGAGGCGGCCGTCGCGTTCGACCTCGCGACCCGCGACCACTCCGCCACCGGCCACACGCGCTCCATCGGCGACCGGCTCGCGGCACTGGTGAGCGCGCACGTCACGGCGCCGAGCGTCTGATATTCGTCCGGTTTTGTCGGTCACGGGCGGTAGCTTCCCTCCGCCCGTGATCGACTGATTGCGGGATCGATCTCACCGGAAAGCAAACCGATGATCATCCCTTTGCGTACCCACGTCGTCAGAGCGCTGCTCTCCGCAGCGGCGCTGCTCGTCGTCGGGTTCGCCACACTCGCCTGCGGCACACCGGAGCCGCCCCACCCCGCCGACACCGGTGGATCCGTCGACGTCAGCGTGAAGGTCGGGGAGTGCCTCACGCTGGGCGGCTCGGAGGCGAACGCCAGCGCAACACCGGCGCCGTGCGGCAGCGCCGAGTCGACGCACCGGGTGACCGGCAAGGCGCCCAAGCAGGAAGACTGCTCGAAGGACACCGACGCCGTCTACTTCGAAGAGATCTTCACAGCCCAGACCGGGGCGCTGTGCCTCGAGATCGACTGGGCCAAGGGCCAGTGCTACAAGCTGAGCGACGCCGGCCCCACCAAGCACGCCTGCGTGGGCGGCGACCCCGCCGTCGTCAAGATCGGCGAGACGGTCGAGGGGGCGACGGACGAGTCCGCGTGCGCCAACGGCGGGACCGTGTACGCGGTGCGCAAGGTCGCCGTCTGCTTCGAGCAGCCCGTCTAACGCGCATCCGTCCGTGGCTGGGTTGAGGGCAGGAAAGCCACTTTCCGGCCCTCACAGGGCAGGAAAGTGGCTTTCCTGCCCTCCCGGCTCACGCCGCCCGCTCGACCCGGAGCGGGGGGCGTGGGCGTTGGGCGGCCTGACGGTAGGTGGCGCGCAGCGTCTCGATCACGGCACGACCGTCGGTTCGGAGCCGCTTCGGCTTCGTGGCCGTGTACACCGCGCCCGCCGCGGTGAAGGCCGCGGCACGCTCGACGGTCCGGTCGTGATCGCTGGGCGCAAGGTGCCATTCGCTGGATTCGATCTCCCACACCATCGCCACGTCGTCCAACCAGCAGTCGGCGATCCCGAGCAGGCGCCCATCGGCGCGGTACACGGGAACGTTCCACAGCGGCTCCGGCAAGCCGCTCGCCCTCCACAGCACACGGGCCTCCCGTTCGGCAGCTGACCGGACCCCGATCGCCAGCTCGGAAAGCACCCTCCGCGGTACGGCAGTGCCCCGCCGCGAACTCGCCTCGAGCTCCTCACCCAGCCTGCCGATAGTGCACAGGCCCCGTTGCACGGCGTCGGACAACAGCTCGGTGACCTCGCCGGGTGAGCGGAGCCGTCGCACCGCGTCAGTGCACGCCCGAGCCAACGGGGCGATGCGAACGGCCCCGCGCTGCATCCCGAGCGGGAGCCGTTCCGTGCGTTCGACGTGCACGTAGTCGACCGAACGCACCTGCCGCGTCGAGGGGACGAGCACGTGGACCTCACGCTTGCGATCTCGGACCGGTCCGCGCCGCACGCCGTGCATCCAGCACGCCTCGATCCCGGTGATGACGGCGTCGGGGCCGCACAGCAGCGAGGCTGCGTGGACCTCCTGCTCGCGTGTCGGCTTGCCGGTGAAGAGGAGAACGACGCCGGGCAGGATCCGCTGCCAAGGACCGCCGTCGAGGCAACGCTTGTAGACGGTTCGCTCCAAGCAGCCCAGCTCGACGAGTTGGCGAGCCGTCGCGACGCCGGTCGGGCAGGCCTTGCGTAGTTTCAGCAATGGTAAGTCGATGTCACGAGCCATGCCGGCCATGGTTCGCGACCGCGGGTCGCGGCGTGGCCGAATCGCAAAAGTGAGGGCAGGAAAGCCACTTTCCGGCCCTCACAGGGCAGGAAAGTGGCTTTCCTGCCCTCCCGGAGGAGCCGGGCCCGGGGGCGGGGGCGTGGGTGTGGATCCGCCGCCCACCTCACCACCACGTCCCACGATGTGGAACAGATGTGTGACATCGCGGGACGAGTCGTGCCATGCTGCCGGCGTGCACCACTCTTGCGTGATCATTATCGACAGGCGCGTCGGCTAGCAGCACCAGGCCGACGCGCAGACCTCTCGCATTCGCGGGGGGTCTTTTTTGTTGCCCGATCACGTCGTCGAACCCGCCCAGGAGCCAGGATCATGTCCCGCACCCAGCCCGCCGCAACCCCGCTCGGAGACACGTTCCACGTCTTCGACACGACGCTGCGCGACGGCGCCCAGCGGGAGGGCATCAGCTACTCGGTCGCCGACAAGATCGCGGTCGCGACGGCGCTGGACACGCTCGGCGTCGGGTTCATCGAGGGCGGGTGGCCGGGTGCGCTGCCGAAGGACACCGAGTTCTTCGCCCGCGCCGCGGCCGGGGAGCTGCAGCTGCGCCACGCGGTGCTGGTCGCGTTCGGCGCCACCCGCCGCGCCGACCTGACCGCCGACAACGACCCGCAGGTCAAGGCGCTGCTGGACAGTCAGGCGCCCGTCGTCACGCTGGTGGCGAAGTCGGACCGGCGCCACATCGAACGCGCGCTGCGCACCTCGGTCGAGCAGGCCTGCGCGATGGTCTCCGACACCGTTGCGTTCCTGCGCGGCGAGGGTCGGCGCGTCTTCCTCGACGCCGAGCACTTCTTCGACGGCTACGCGCACGACCCGGAGACGGCCCTGCGGGTGCTCGACGCTGCCGCGACGGCCGGCGCCGACGTCATGGTGCTCTGCGACACCAACGGCGGGATGCTCCCGCTCGGCATCGCCGCCGTCGTGCGCGACGTCGCCGCGCGCACCGGCTTCCGGCTGGGCATCCACTGCCAGGACGACACGAGCTGCGCGGTGGCCAACTCGGTCGCCGCGGTGCAGGCCGGTGCGACGCACGTGCAGTGCACCGCGAACGGCTACGGGGAGCGGGCCGGCAACGCCGACCTCTTCGCCGTAGTGGGGAACCTCGTGACCAAGCTGGGCATGCCCGTCCTACCGGACGGCGCGCTCGGCGAGCTGACCCGCACCTCGCACGCGTTGGCGGAGATCGCCAACATCGCTCCCGACACCCACCAGGCCTATGTCGGGACGTCAGCGTTCGCCCACAAGGCGGGCCTGCACGCGAGTGCGATCAAGGTGGACCCCGAGCTGTACAACCACATGGACCCTGTGGACGTCGGCAACGGGCAGCGGGTGCTGGTCACCGAGATGGCCGGCCGGGCCAGCGTCGAGCTCAAGGGCACCGAGCTCGGCGTCGACCTGGCCGGCCGCCCCGACGCGGTGTCGTCCGTCGTCTCGACGGTGAAGGAGCGCGAGGCGCTGGGGTGGTCCTACGAGGCCGCCGACGCGTCGCTGGAGCTGCTGATGCGCTCCGCGCTGGGCGACGAGAACCCCGCGCCGTTCACTCTGGAGTCCTACCGCGTGATCACCGAGCACCGGGCCGACGGCGCGGTCGTCGCGGAGGCGACGGTCAAGCTCGTCGTCGGGGGCGAGCGGCTGATCGCGACGCAGGAGGGGAACGGGCCGGTCAACGCGCTGGACGCGGCGCTGCGGGCCGCGCTCGCGCCGTCGTGCCCGTGGCTCGCGGACATGGAGCTCTCCGACTACAAGGTCCGGATCCTCACCCCGGGCGGCGCGGGCGACGGGCACGGCACCGACGCCGTCACGAGGGTGCTGATCGAGTCGACCGACCCGTCCGGCTCGTGGACGACGGTCGGCGTGCACGGCAACATCATCGAGGCCTCGTGGCTGGCGCTGGTCGACGCGCTCGCACACGCCGCGGGCCGCGACCGCGCGCTGATCGGCGTCTGACAGGGCCTGGCAGTATCCGGGGGCGTGGACGTCCTGCAGCGGATCGACCTGTTCTGCGACGCCGTGCCGCGCACCTGGGCCACGGTCACGGACGACGGCCCGCTGCGGCTGTTCAGCCGGAACGGCCCCGGCTGGCCGCTCTACGCGCGACCGATCCCCGGGGGTGGGCCGGTCACCGCGGCCGACGTCGCGCGGATGCGGGCCCGTCAACGCGCCCTGCGGGTGCCGGAGGCGTTCGAGTGGGTGCCGGCCGCCGCCCCGTCGATGACGGACGTGGCGTCGCGGGCCGGGCTGTCGGTGCAGGTATGCCCGCTGCTCGTGCTCGAGGGAGAGCCCGCTGCCGCCGAGCTCCCGGTCGGCTGCACCGCCCGCTTGCTCGGCCCCGCCGACGGCGACCTGCAGTCCGCCGCGAGCGCCGCGCTCGCGGTGACGGCCAACGCGTTCGGCGCCGCACCGCCGGGTGGGATGAACGAGCGCGCGCTCGCTGCGCTGCGCGCCGACCTTGCCGCGGGGACGATCGCGCGCCTCCTGGTGACCGGACCGGACGGGCCCGTGGCGGCCGGATCGGCGCAGCGCAGCGGCGACGTCGTCGAGCTGACCGGGATCGCCACCGACGCCCGCCACCGCGGCAAGGGCATCGCCGCCGCCGTGACCGCCGTGCTGGCGAGCGCGGCCCGCGCGGCCGGCGCGGCGCTGGTCTTCCTCGCTGCCGGCGACGACGGCGCGAGCCGCGTCTACCGACGCACCGGCTTCACGAAGGTCGGCGAGTGCGCGATCGCCCAGAGCTGACGGCCCAGCGCACGCAACTCCAGTTGAGAGGGCAGGAAAGCCACTTTCCTGCCCTGTGAGGGCCGGAAAGTGGCTTTCCTGCCCTCCCCGGGCCCACGCCGGCGCCCACTCGTCAGGCGCGGGCGTTGCTGCGCCGGGCCCACGCCGGCGCGTGCTCCGGCAGCGGGCCGATCGCGACGATCCGCGCCGGGATGCCCTGCAGCACCGGGAAGCGGCGCAGGAGCCGCAGCGGTAGCGGCAGGTCCTCCATGCGGGCCAGCCCCTGCGGGTTGTCGTCGAGCAGCCCGGAAGCCGGCGCCGTGCTCCCCGCGGGCGAGCTCGCGACGGCGACCGGCCCGCTGATCAGCACGTTGTGCGCGAGTCGCTGGCCCGCCTGGACGAGCGCGGTGGGCCACCAGCGCCGGCGCTGCACCGCGCGCAGCATCGAGAGCGGGACGATGCCGCCGCTGCGCAGCGCCGGCGCCAGCAGCCGCGCGGTCGCAACGGCATCGGCGACCGCGAGGTTGATGCCGACCCCGGCCACCGGCGACATCGCGTGCGCGGCGTCGCCGATCAGCAGCAACCCGTCGACGGCCCATCGTCGCTGCCGGTTCAGCTTCACGTCGAGCAGCTTGACGTCGTCGAACGAGGTGATCGTCGCGAGCCGCTCGGCGAGCCACGGGACCAACGCCGCGAGCCGCGCGCGGAACGCGTCGATGCCCTCCCTGCGCAGCACCGCGTCGCTGCCCTTGCCGATGAGGTACGCGGCCTGCCAGTAGTCGCCGCGGTCGATGAGCACCGCGAAGTTTCCGCTGGTCACGCGCATGACGCCGCCTTCGGGGTCGCCCTGCTCGCGTGGCAGCCGGAACCACCACACGTCCATCGGCGCTCCGAACGAGCGCGGCACCAGCCCCGCCTCGGCGGCGACCACCGAGCCGCGCCCGTCGCAGCCGATGGTGAGCGACGCCCGCAGCTCGTGCTCGGAGCCGTCGGTGCGGTCGCGGTAGCGCACGCCGGCGACGCGGCTGTGCGGGCCGTCGTCGCGCAGCAGCCCGATCACCTCGGCGTTGCGGCGCAGCGTGAACGACGGCTCGGTCTCGGCCTCGTCGGCGATCAGATCGAGGAAGTCCCACTGCGGGACCATCGCGATGTATTTGTGCGGGCCCGGGAGGCGGGACATGTCGGCCACCCGGGCCATCCCGCAGTCGAGCTGCACCTGAGCGCGGGTCATCGCGCGCTGCGGCAGTGCGGCGAACCGGTCGTCCAGACCCAGCTCGTCGAGCAGGTTGAGGGTGGACGCGTGGACGGTGTCGCCGCGGAAGTCGCGCAGGAAGTCGGCGTGCTTCTCCAGCACCGTCACCTCGACGCCCGCCCGTGCCATGAGCAGGCCGAGCACCAGCCCGGCGGGTCCGCCTCCGACGACGAGGCAGGTCGTGCGCTCGTTTTTCGTCATGCGTTGAATTCTAGACCGGGAATGCCGTCGGCGCCAGAGACGCCCCCCGATAGGCTGGCCGGACCATGAGTGAGCTCGCGAACGCCGTCCGGGTCCGGTTCTGCCCATCGCCGACCGGCACCCCGCACGTCGGCCTGATCCGCACCGCACTGTTCAACTGGGCGCACGCCCGCCACAACGGCGGCGCGTTCGTCTTCCGGATCGAGGACACCGACGCCAGCCGCGATTCCGCGGAGTCGTACGTCGCGCTGCTCGACGCGCTGCGCTGGCTCGGGCTCGATTGGGACGAGGGCCCCGAGGTCGGCGGTCCGCACGGCCCGTACCGGCAGAGCGAGCGCCGCGAGATCTACACCGATGTGCTCGCCAAGCTGGTCGCCGCGGGCGAGGTGTACGAGTCGTTCTCCTCGGGGGAGGAGATCGAGGCGCGCCACCGCGCTGCGGGGCGCGACCCCAAGCTCGGCTACGACAACGCCGACCGCGAGCTCACCGACGAGCAGCGCGCCGCCTTCCGCGCCGAGGGCAGGCTGCCGGTCTACCGCCTGCGCATGCCCGACCGCGACATCACGTTCGACGACCTCGTCCGCGGCGAGGTGACCTTCCGCGTGGGCACGGTGTCCGACTTCGTGCTCGCGCGCGGCGACGGCACCCCGCTCTACCCGCTCACCAATCCCGTCGACGACGCGCTCATGGGCATCACCGACGTGCTGCGGGGCGAGGACCTGCTGCCGTCGACGCCACGCCAGATCGCGCTTCTGGAGGCGTTGGCCCGCATCGGCGTCGGCAACGGGCCGTTCCGGTACGGCCACCTGCCGCTCGTGACGGGTGAGGGGAATCGCAAGCTCTCCAAGCGCGACCCCGAGTCGAACCTGTTCTTCTACCGTGATCGCGGATTCGCACCGGAAGGCCTGCTCAACTACCTCGCGCTGCTCGGATGGTCGATCGCGGAGGACCGCGACATCTTCTCGATGGCCGAGATGACCGAGGCGTTCGAGATCTCCCGCGTTTCGCGCAATGCGGCGCGCTTCGACCTCAAGAAGGCCGAGGCGATCAACGCCGCGCACCTGCGTGCGCTGCCGGTCGAGGAGTTCGCGAAGCGGGTTGAGCCCTACCTGGTGGCAGAAGGTGTGACGACCGGCACGATCACGGCGGAGCAGCGCGATGTGCTCGCCGCCGCGGCGCCGCTCGTGCAGGAGCGCAGCGTCGTGCTCTCCGACGCCGCGCGGATGCTGCGGTTCCTGTTCGTAGCGGAGGATGCCTTCGCGCCGGAGGAGGAAGCGGCGACGAAGAACCTCGGCGCCGATGCCGCTCCCATCCTCGACGCCGCTCTGACCAGCCTGGATGCGCTGGCGGAGTGGACGACGCCCGCGATCGAGGAGGCCCTCAAGGCTGCTCTCGTCGACGGTTTGGGGCTCAAGCCGCGCAAGGCGTTCGGGCCTGTGCGGGTCGCCGTCAGCGGCCGAACGGTGTCGCCGCCGCTCTACGAGTCGATGGAACTGCTGGGCAAGGAGCGTTCACTCGCGCGCATCAGGGCCGGTTTGGAGCGCGCGGGAGGCCTCGGCTAGAGTATCCACCGCAGGGCACGGACACCGGTTCCATCAGCTGAGGACCCGGATGAACGTGAGCAATTGGGGTATGGTGTAATTGGCAGCACGACTGATTCTGGTTCAGTTAGTCTAGGTTCGAGTCCTGGTACCCCAGCGGGAATATGCAGTATCCCAGCAGATACACTCCAGGTAGCACAACTGCAGATGTTGTTTCCACGGCCCCGTCGTCTAGCGGCCTAGGACGCCGCCCTCTCAAGGCGGTAGCGCGGGTTCAAATCCCGTCGGGGCTACACCGAAAGGCCCGTTCCGGTTCGCCGGAACGGGCCTTTTCGTTTGCCCGCTGCGCCCGCGGCTAGCGGTTGTCCTCGTCGGGCTCGGTCGTGGGCCCGGTCGACGACGGCGGGGTCGTCGACGACGGCGGCACCGAGGTGCTCGTCGGCGGGGTGGTGGTCGTGGGCGGCACCGTCGTCGTGGTCGGCGGTGGCGTGGTGCGCGGCGGCGGCTCGGGCCGCGGCGAGCGGGTGGTCGGCGGCGCGGTGGTCGGTGCCTCGGTCGTCGTCGTTGCCGCCGCCGAGGTCGGAGGCAGCGGTGCGCCGACGCCGGTCGGTGTTGATGCGCCGCTCGTCGGCCAGAGGAACACCGCGGCGATCACGGCGACGACCGCAGCAGCCGCGCCACCGCCGACCAGCAGCACGGGGCTGCCGCCGCGCTCGCGCCCGTAACGCGGCTCGGGGTCGTACTCGGCGCCGTCGTACTCGCCGTCGTAGTCGTCGTACTCCGGGTAGTCGCCGGCCCCGGCGTAGCCGTAGTCCTGGGCCGGGCGCTCCGGGAAGACCGGCGGTCGCGGCGGCGGAGGGGGCGGCGCCGCGTGCCGGCGTTGCATGCCGCCGGTGGTGGAGAGCCGCTCGGTCGGCGGTGCCGGGTACCCGCCCGACGATCCGGGGTACGAGCCCGACGCCCCACCCGGGTGCGGCGGCGGCACGGCAGCTCCTGCTGCGGCCCCCAACGCGGCGCCCAGCGGGGGCCGGCCACCGCGCGGCGACGGCGCGTGCCCGCCGGTGCGGGACGTCCCGTAGGAGGTCAAGGAGAGCGCGGCGCCCTTGGCGATGGCGTTCTTCGGGTCGGCGTCGACGGCGACCGGGCGGTTGAGCTGCTCGGAGACCATCTCCCCGACGAGCGGGATCCGCGACGACCCGCCGACCAGGAGCACCGCGGTGAGCTGCTCGGGGGCGACCCCGGCGGAGGTGATGGCGCGCCGCAGCGAGGAGACGGTCTCCTCCACCTGCATGCGGATCATGGCCTCGAACTCGCTGCGGTGCAGCCGCACCGTGCCGCGCGCACCGGGCATGAGCACCTGGATCGACACCTCGGTGTCGCTGGAGAGCGCTTCCTTGGCGTCGGTGCACTCGCGCCGGATGGCCGCCACCGCCGAGAGCACGGCGGGGTCGGTCTCGTCGAGGTTCTCGAACGCCTCCGGCATGCCCTCGACGACGTGCTGGAACACGACCTCGTCGAAGTCGATCCCGCCGAGGTGCTCGAGCCCTTCCGGTCGGCCGAGCAGGCTGAACGACCCGTTCGCCTCCTTGTGCACGACGGCGGCGTCGAACGTGCCGCCGCCGAAGTCGTACACCGCGATCGTCGAGCCCGGCTCGACCCGTTCCGCCGAGGCGTAGTGCAGCGCGGCCGCCTGCGGCTCCGCGATGAACGTGATGGGCAGGCCCTGGTTGGCCAGCGCGCCGCCGAGCAGGTCCTTCTTGTGCGCGCCCCACGCGGCGGGGTGCGCGATGGCGATCCGGTTGGTCGGGCCGCCTTCGCGCTGCGCGACCTTGTCGACGACCCACCGCACGAGCCGCGCGGAGAGCTCCTCGGGCGCCCACGGGCGGCCGGCGACCATCACCGGCGTCGGGTCGCCGATGCGGCGCTTGAACTCGCGCACCACGCGGTCGGGATCGGTCACCGCCCTGCGCTCGGCGGCCTCGCCGACGACCACTGCGCCGTCGTCCCCGAGGTAGATCACCGAAGGCACCGCGCTGGAGCGGTCCCCGAGCGTCACCACCTCGATGTCGCCGGAGTGGGGCCCGGTGCGGCCGATGGCCGCGGCGCTCCGCGTGGTGCCCACATCGATACCGAGCACGTAGCTCATCGGCTGTGCTCCGCCGTCGCAGGGTCGCTCACTGCACTCCTTGCTGTGCCCGGCCACGCGGCCGCTGTGCCTCAGGGCTCGTCGGACCTCGAAAGTCGATCGACATGACCCTCAGTGAATCCATCGAGCCGGTGGGAGGTCACGTTAGCGGTTTCGCTTGCCGCCGATCGTCCGGGTGGGGGAACGGTGACACCGCAGGGTGATCGTTGCGCGGGGGAGGGCAGGAAAGCCACTTTCCTGCCCTGTGAGGGCCGGAAAGTGGCTTTCCTGCCCTCGCTCCGTAGTCGTTGCGCCCCGGGGTGGGCGGTTGGGCGGGGGTGGCGTGGCCCGGTCAGAGGCGGTGTTGGAGTGCCTCCGCCGCCGCCAGCAGGTCGGCGGCCCACCGCACGCCGGGGCGGCGGCCGATGCGGTCGACGGGGCCGGAGACGGAGACGGCGGCGACCACCTGGCCGGCGCCGTCGCGCACCGGCGCCGAGACGCTCGCCACGCCGGTCTCGCGCTCGGCGACGCTCTGCGCCCACCCGCGCCGGCGCACGTCGAGGAGCACACGTTCGCCGAACGTGGCATCGGCGAGCACCGCGCGCTGCACGGCGGGCTCGGCCCACGCGGCGAGCACCTTGGCGCCCGATCCGGCGGTCATCGGGAGGCGGGAGCCGACCGGGACGGTGTCGCGCAGGCCGCTCGCGGGCTCCGCGGTGGCGACGCAGACGCGCTGGCTGCCGTCGCGGCGGTAGAGCTGCACGCTCTCGCCGGTGATGTCGCGCAGGCGCGGCAGCACCGCGGCCGCGGCCTCCAGCAGCGGGTCGACGCCGCCCGCCGCGAGCTCGGCGAGCGTGGGCCCGGGGCGCCACCGACCGTCCGATCCGCGGTGCAGCAGCCCGTGCACCTCCAGCCCGACCGCGAGCCGGTGCGCCGTGGCGCGCGGGAGGCCCGTGCGCTGGCACAGCTCCGCGAGCCCGCACGGCTCCGCCGCGGTCGCCCGCAGCACCCCCACGGCCTTGTCGAGCACGCCGATACCGCTATGCTGTCTCACAAGCCGATACTAACTTCCCAATCTATGAGAAGTCGAGAGAGTTTAGGAGGCGGGCTGCGTGGCACGCACACTGGCCGAGAAGGTGTGGGAGCAGCACCTCGTCAGGAGGGGTGAGGGGAACGAGCCCGATCTCCTCTACATCGACCTGCACCTCGTGCACGAGGTCACCAGCCCACAGGCGTTCGACGGGCTGCGGCTCGCCGGTCGGAAGGTGCGCAGGCCCGACCTGACGCTCGCCACCGAGGACCACAACGTCCCCACGCTCGACGTGCTCGCCCCGATCGCCGACGAGGTCTCCCGCACGCAGGTCGAGACACTGCGGCGCAACTGCGCCGAGTTCGGCGTCACGCTCTACCCGATGAACCACGCCGAGCAGGGCATCGTGCACGTCATCGGTCCGCAGCTGGGGCTGACCCAGCCGGGCACCACCGTCGTCTGCGGCGACAGCCACACCTCGACGCACGGCGCGTTCGGCGCGATGGCGTTCGGCATCGGCACCTCCGAGGTCGAGCACGTCCTCGCGACGCAGACGCTGCCGCTCAAGCGGTTCCGGACGATGGCGATCAACGTCAACAGCGCGGACGGCGCGCTGCGGCCCGGCGTCACGAGCAAGGACGTCGTGCTCGCGATGATCGCGAAGATCGGCACCGGCGGCGGCCAGGGCTACGTCCTGGAGTACCGCGGCAACGTCATCGACAACCTGTCGATGGAAGCGCGGATGACGATCTGCAACATGTCGATCGAGGCGGGCGCGCGCGCCGGCATGATCGCCCCGGACGAGACGACGTTCGCCTACCTCGAAGGCCGCGACCACGCGCCGAAGGGCGCGGACTGGGACGTCGCCGTCGCCGCGTGGCGCGAGCTGCGCACCGACGACGACGCGACCTTCGACGCCGAGGTGGACATCGACGCCGACGCGCTGACCCCGTTCGTCACCTGGGGGACCAACCCCGGGCAGGGCCTCCCGCTGGGTGAGAGCGTGCCCGATCCCGCGGCCATCGTCGACGAGAACGAGCGCGTCTCCGCGGAGAAGGCCCTCGCCTACATGGGGCTGGAGGCCGGCACCCCGCTGCGCGACGTGCGGGTGGACACCGTCTTCGTCGGCTCGTGCACCAACGGTCGGATCGAGGACCTCCGCGCCGCCGCCGAGATCATCGACGGCCGCACGGTCGCCGAGGGCGTCCGGATGCTGGTCGTGCCGGGCTCGATGCGCGTGCGCTTCCAGGCCGAGCAGGAGGGCCTCGACAAGGTGTTCACCGCGGCCGGCGCCGAGTGGCGCTCGGCGGGCTGCTCGATGTGCCTGGGCATGAACCCCGACCAGCTGGCGCCGGGCGAGCGCAGCGCGTCTACGTCGAACCGCAACTTCGAGGGCCGCCAGGGCAAGGGCGGCCGCACCCACCTGGTGTCCCCGCTGGTCGCGGCCGCGACCGCGGTGCGCGGCACCCTGAGCTCGCCGGAGGACCTGGCCTGATGGACGCGTTCACCACCCACACCGGCATCGGCGTGCCGCTGCGGCGCGCCAACGTCGACACCGACCAGATCATCCCGGCCGTCTACCTGAAGCGGGTCACCCGCACCGGTTTCGAGGACGGCCTGTTCTCGGCGTGGCGAGCCGACGAGAGCTTCATCCTCAACCAGGAGCCGTTCTCGAGGGGCTCGGTGCTCGTTGCCGGGGCCGACTTCGGCACCGGCTCGTCCCGCGAGCACGCCGTCTGGGCGTTGATGAACTACGGCTTCCGCGTGGTCATCTCCTCGCGCTTCGCCGACATCTTCCGCGGCAACTCCGCGAAGGCGGGACTGCTCGCCGCGCAGGTCGCGCAGCCCGACGTCGAGCTGCTCTGGAAGCTGCTGGAGAACGAGCCCGGCACCGAGGTGACCGTCGACCTGCGGGAAAAGACCGTGCAGGCGCGTGATCTCACCGTCGCGTTCGAGATCGACGACTACACGCGCTGGCGGCTGCTGGAAGGCCTCGACGACATCGGCCTCACCCTGCGCCACGCCGATCACATCGCGGCTTTCGAAGCCGCTCGTCCATCCAGGATGCCCCGTACGGCACCTGCCTGAGCGCGCCTGCTGGCAAAAGGCCCTGAGCAGGCCTTACGGTCACGGGCTATGAACAAGACGCAGCTTGTGGACGCGCTCGCGGAGCGCCTCGGCGACCGGCGGACGGCGGCCACGGCGGTCGACGGTCTCCTCGAAACGATCGTGGAGACGGTGCAGGGCGGCGACTCGGTGTCGATCACCGGGTTCGGCGTCTTCGAGGGCAGGGCACGCGCGGCCCGCACCGCGCGCAACCCGCGCACCGGCGAGCCCATCTCGATCTCGGCCACCACCGTGCCGGCCTTCCGCCCCGGCGCCACCTTCCGCACCGCCGTCGGTGGCGGCTCGACCCCGGCCCCGGCGACCCCTGCGCCCGCCGCGAAGCCGGCGAGCCGTCGGGCGAAGGTGACGACGTCGTTCACCGCCGCCGCCCCGAGCAAGGCGGCCAAGAACGGCTCGGAGAAGGACGACTCGAAGAACGGGACCGAGAAGAACGGGACCGGCAAGAACGGCAAGGACAAGACCTCGAAGGCCAAGTCCGCGAAGGCCGACAAGTCCGAGAAGTCCGCGAAGGCAGACAAGGGCAAGAAAGCGTCGAAGAACAAGAAGTAGCCCGCGAGTCCACCCCAACTTCCCCACCGTTTTGCCTACCTACAGACCTCCGAGGGCGTGCAGGTTGGCAAAACGGTGGGGGAGTTCGGGTCAGGCTCGGGCGTAGTAGTCCGCGGCGCGCAGTTCCGTCCCGGTGAACGACAGCAGCCAGATGCTGCCCTTCTTGGAAGGCACGTCCGTGGTGTCGATCCGCAGCGGGCGGGGGCTCGAGTCCGCGAGCGCGGCGACGACGTCGGGGATCACCCCGCCCTGGCTGCAGACGATCGTGACGCCCGGTTCGGCGGTGATCTCGGCCAGCCGCGCGCGGCCGGCGGCGGGATGGTCCCAGTAACCCTCCTCGCCGAGCAACGGCTCGTCGGCGACGGGCATCCCGCCGAGCGCGGCGGCGAGCGGCGCGATCGTTTCGCGGCAGCGCACGGGCGGTGCGCTCGCCAGCCGGTCGGGCCCGAACCGGGGCAGCACCCGGCCGAGCCTGGCCGCCTGCTCGCGGCCGGAGCCCGAGAGCGGGCGCAGGTCGTCGTCGCCGTCCCACTGGTTGCGGCTGCCGGCCTTCGCGTGGCGCACCAGCAGCACGGTCGACGTCGGCGCGCCGATCGTGGTGAAGCGGCGCAGCACGTCGATGTCGAACGTGTACGAGAGCAGCCTCGCCGCGCTGCTCGCCGGTACCCACCGCAGCTCGTCGGTCTCGTCGTTGGGCTCGAAGGCGCCGCCGACGGCCTCACCCGCCCAGTACCGGACGATCTTGCGGCCGTCCGCCACCTCGTACCGCACGTCGCCGAGCGCCGACCCGAGCCGGACGCGGTGCCCGGTCTCCTCCTCGACCTCGCGCACCGCGGCGGCCGACATCGTCTCGCCGGTGTCGAGCTTGCCCTTCGGGAACGACCAGTCGTCGTAGCGCGGCCGGTGCACGAGCGCCACCTGCGGCTCGCCACCCGTTGCAAAGTCATCACCCGGCCGCCACAGCACGCAACCCGCCGCCCTGATCAGGCCCTCCGCCGCCGTGCCGTCGGTGTCGTCGGTCCCGTGGGAGCCGTCGCTCACGACGTGTCTGCCGAGAGCGTGGCGTGGCGCGCCATCATCTCGGCCTGGTGGTCGCGGACGGGTGAGACCCCGGAGTCCGGCGACGGCGACGGCTCCCAGGAGCCGTCGGCGTGCAGCGTCCAGCAGCGGGTCGCCGGGTCGAGGCACGAGTCGAGCACGTCGGCCAGCTTCCCGGCCAGCGCCGGCTCCGCGACCCGCAGCAGCACCTCGACCCGCCGGTCCAGGTTGCGGTGCATCATGTCGGCGCTGCCGATCCAGTACTCGTCGGCCGCGCCGAAGTGGAAGATGCGGGAGTGCTCGAGGAACCGTCCGAGGATCGAGCGCACGTGGATGTTCTCGGAGAGCCCCGGCCGGCCGGGCCGGATCGCGCAGATCCCGCGCACCACGACGTCGACCGGCATCCCGGCCTGCGACGCGCGGTAGAGCGCGTCGATCACCTGCTCGTCGACCAGGGAGTTCACCTTGATCCGCACGCGCGCCGCCGGGTTGCCGGCGCGGTGCGCCTCGACCTCGTCCTCGATCCGCCGGACGATGCCGCGGCGCACGCCGTAGGGCGCCACCAGCAGGCTGCGGTAGGACGTCTGTCGGGAGTAGCCGGTGAGCGAGTTGAACAGGTCGGTGAGGTCGGCGCCGATCGTCGGATCGGCGGTCAGCACGCCGAGGTCCTCGTAGAGCCGCGCGGTCTTCGGGTTGTAGTTGCCCGTGCCGATGTGGCAGTAGCGGCGGATCGTCGAGCCCTCCTGGCGCACCACGAGCGACGTCTTGCAGTGCGTCTTGAGGCCCAGCAGGCCGTACACGACGTGCACGCCCGCCTTCTCCAGCTCTCGCGCCCACCGGATGTTGGCCTGCTCGTCGAACCGCGCCTTGATCTCCACGAGCGCGACGACCTGCTTGCCGGCCGCGGCAGCGTCGATCAGGGCGTCGACGATGGGGGAGTCGCCGGACGTGCGGTAGAGCGTCTGCTTGATGGCGAGCACGTTGTCGTCGGCGGCCGCCTGCTCGATGAACCGCTGCACGCTCGTCGAGAACGAGTCGTACGGGTGGTGCACCAGCACGTCGCCCTCGCGGAGGGTGGCGAACACGCTGCGCGGGGTCTCGCGGTCGGCGAACGCAGGGTGCGTCGCCGGGACGAACGTGTCGTCCTTCAGGTCGGGGCGATCCACCGCGTGCAACGCCCACAGCGCGGTCAGGTCGAGCAGCCCCGGCACGGTGACGACGTCGGCCGGGTCGACGTCGAGCTCGCGCAGCAGCCGCTCCAGCATGTGCTCCGACATGGTGTCGGTGACCTCGAGCCGCACCGGCGGCCCGAACCGGCGCCGCGCCAGCTCCCGCTCCAGCGACTGCAGCAGGTCCTCGTCGCGGTCCTCCTCGACCTCAAGGTCGGCGTTGCGGGTCACCCGGAACGCGTGCACCTCGGCGACCTCCATCCCGGTGAACAGGTCGCCGAGGTGGGCGCCGATCAGGTCCTCGATCGGCAGGAACGTGACGCTGGAGTCGCCGGTCGCGACCCGCACCAGCCGCGGGACGTTGTTCGGCACCTTCACGCGGGCGAAGTGCTCGGTGCGGCCCTGCGGGTCGCGGACGGTGACGGCGAGGTTGAGCGAGAGCCCCGAGATGTAGGGGAAGGGGTGCGCCGGGTCGACCGCGAGCGGGGTGAGCACCGGGAAGACCTGCGCCGAGAAGTAGTCGGACAGGCGCAGCCGCTGGTCGTCGGACAGGTCGTCCCAACGCAGGATGCGGATGCCCTCCTCGTCGAGCCGCGGGCGCACCCGGTCGAGGAAGACCCGCGCGTGCGCCTCGGCGATCGCCTGGCTGCGGGTGGCGATCCTGGCCAGCTGCTCGCGCGGCGACATGCCGTCGGCGCTGCGCACGCCCAGCCCGGTCTCGTCGCGGCGCTTCAGCCCGGCCACCCGGACCATGTAGAACTCGTCGAGGTTCGACGCGAAGATCGCGAGGAACTTGGCCCGCTCCAGCAACGGCTGGCTGGGGTCCTCCGCGAGCGCGAGCACCCGCGCGTTGAAGTCGAGCCACGACAGCTCGCGGTTGAGGTAGCGGTCGTCGGGCATCTCCGACGCGGGTGTGACCGTGCGCGCCGGCGGGCTCACCGGGACCGCGGCACCCGTCTGAGCCGGCTTGCTCGGCGCGTCGGTGCCGTTGCCCGTCGCTGCCGGAGCAGGCGCGACGGTGCGCGCCTTGTCCCCGGTCTGATCCGCGCTCTTGTCCGGGCCGCTGGGCCGGGCGGGTGCCTGCGTCGCCGCGCCGGCGCCGGCCCGCGCGGCGGCGGCCACCCGTCTGGTCGCTGGGCGAGGGGTCCGACGCTGGCCGGCGGCGCGCTTGGCCGGCTCCTGATCCGGCATGCTGCTCACGTCGTCACCCACGGTGGTGATTGTTGCTCACCAGCAGCCGGTGTGTGAGCCGCGTACACCGGTATCCGGGTGAATCTCCGGGCCGGACGGCTGCACGCGTGCGGCACGTCACAACAGAACCTTAAGAAGATCGCAAGTCTCACTGAGGATCATGCTCGCCCGTCCTCCACAGTCATAGCCTTTCCCTGCGCGGGTTGCCCGGCACTCGTATCCCGAGTCCGGGTGCCAGGCAGCCCGCTCCCAACGTCCGCCTCCCGCCGATGTGCGAGCGGCGCCTCCGGACCCCCGATCGCCGGAGGTGCCGCTCGCCGTGCGCTCAACAGGGGCGCACCGGGCACGGCGTCAGCACCCCGCGGGTGTTCGGTCCCAGCCCCAGCTCCGTCGCGGCCCGCAGGTCGTCCCCGGTGTCGACGTCGCGGCGCAGGCCCGGCCACGTACCGACGAGCGGCTCGGCATCGGCGGCGTGCCGCGCGGCCGAGCCCGCGCCGAACCGGGGCGCGAGCGGGATGCCGGGCGCGGCCAGCAGGAACGTCGTGCCGGTCCCGTCGGCGTCGGCGCAGAACGCCCGCCGTGCGGTGCCGCCGGCGAACACCGCGAGCGCCGCCCCGATCGCGGCGTCGAGCTCGGCCGGGCGCAACGCCGGCAGGTCTGCCTGCAGCGCCCCGACGACGCACTGCGGATCGCGCGAGCGCAGCAGCGCGGCACCGTGCTCGTACGCGGCGTTCAAACCCGCGACGGGGCCGTCGGGCACCACCTCGACCCCGACGACACCCAGCTCGGCAGCGACGACGGGATCGGAGCTGATCACGACGAGGTGCCGCACGCGGCGGGCTGCGCGCACCGCCGCGACGGTGTCGTGCGCCAGCGCCAGCGCGAGCCGGGCGTGCAGCTCCGGCTCACCGGCGCCGTCGTCGACGGCGCCGCGCAGGCGCGTCTTGGCCAGCTGCAGCTGCTTGACCGGGACGACGAGATCGACGTCGTGGCTCATCCCAGGCATTCCTCTGGGGCGTTCCTCTGGCACTCCTCCATGGTGGCACGCGTTGGAGGGTGGTGATCGGCCCGCGGATGTGACTCGATCGATGTGACGCCGGCACCCGGTGGTGGACCAGCGTCGCTCGGCCAGGAAGACTCGCGGTCCCGGACCGGAGTGGAGGAATCGCGGGTGAAGCGTGAGAAGGGCGGTTTCTGGATCAACTTCTGCGCCGTGTTCTTCTATCCCATCGAGTTCCTCGTCGGCCGCGCGCGCTACGTCGGCAAGGAGAACATCCCGCTGCAGGGCGGCGCGCTGATCGTCGCCAACCACATCTCCCACCTCGACCCGGTCTTCACCGGGTTGGTGGTGCACAGGGCACGCCGGGTGCCGCGGTTCCTCGCGAAGCACAGCCTCTGGAAGGCACCGGTGCTCGGGTGGGCGCTCGCCGGGAGCGAGCAGATCCCGGTCTACCGGGAGACGATCGACGCGCAGCAGAGCCTGCGGGCCGGCACGGAGGCGCTCAAGAACGGCAAGGTCGTGGTGATCTACCCGGAAGGCACGATCACCCGCGACCCCGACGGCTGGCCGATGCACTCGCGCACGGGTGTGGCACGGCTTGCGCTCTCCGCCGACGTCCCGATCGTGCCGACCGTGCACTGGGGCACCCGCGAGGTGTACGACGGCTACAACAAGAAGTTCCGACCGCTGCCGCGCAAGCCGATCACGGTGCGCTGCGGCGAGCCGATCGACCTGTCCGCCTACCGCGAGCGCCCGCTCGACGCGGCGCTGCTGCGCGAGGTGACCGACATGCTGATGACCAGGGTCAGGGAGCTGCTCGCCGAGGTGCGCGGCGAACCGGCCCCCTCCGAGTTCTTCCGCAAGGGAGCTGCTTCATGACGCATCCTGCCGACGTGCGACGCGTTGCGGTGCTGGGGGCGGGGTCGTGGGGCACCACGTTCGCCAAGGTGATGGCCGACGCCGGGCGCGAGGTGGTGGTGTGGGCCCGCCGCGCCGAGGTCGCCGCGGCGGTGAACGAACGCCACCGCAACCCCGACTACCTGCCGGGCGTCGAGCTGCCACATCGCCTGAGCGCCACCACGGACCCCGCGGCAGCGCTCGACGGTGCCGACGCCGTGGTGCTCGCCGTTCCGTCGCAGAAGCTGCGCGCGAACCTGGAAGGTTGGCGCGACCTGCTGCCGCAGGGGCGCACGGTCGTGAGCCTCGCCAAGGGCGTCGAGCTGGGATCGCTCAAGCGGATGAGCGAGGTGATCGTCGAGGTCGCCGGGGTGCACGAGGAGCAGGTGGCGGTCGTCTCGGGGCCCAACCTCGCACTGGAGATCGCCGCGGAGGAGCCGACGGCGACCGTGATCGCCTGCAACGACCACGACCGCGCTGTCGCCGTGCAGATGGCGTGCACCAACCACTACTTCAAGGCCTACACCAACACCGACGTGACCGGCTGCGAGCTGGGGGGCGCAGGCAAGAACGTCATCGCGCTCGCCTGCGGCATCGCCGCCGGCATGGGCTTCCGCGACAACACGAGGGCCTCGCTGATCACGCGCGGGCTCGCCGAGATCTCCCGACTGGGCATGGCGCTCGGCGCCGACCCGCTGACGTTCGCGGGCCTCGCCGGGCTCGGCGACCTCGCGGCGACCTGCTCATCGCCGCTCTCGCGCAACCGGACGTTCGGCGAACGGCTCGGGCGCGGCGAATCGCTCGAACAGGCGGAGGCAGCCAACCACGGGCAGGTCGCGGAGGGTGTCAAGTCGTGCCTCTCGATCTGCGAGCTGGCCGAGCGGTACGGCGTCGAGCTGCCGATCGCCGACGCCGTGCGGCGGGTCTGCCACGAGGGCCTTTCGGCAGCGGAGATGGGCAAGGAGCTGATCAGCCGTGCACCCCGACCCGAGTAGGGCCGGCGACGGCACCCGGTGCGTGCACGGCGGGCACGTCGCGGCCGCGTTGGGCGCCCCGCTGCACCCCGGTCCCGTGCTCTCCTCGACGTTCGAGCTCGGCGTGCCTGGGGACCCGGCGCCCGCCGACTTCTACGGCCGCGCCGACAACCCGACGTGGCGCGCGCTGGAGGCCGCCATCGGCGCGCTCGACGGCGGTCGGTGCGTCGCGTTCGCGAGCGGCATGGCCGCGATCGGTGCCGTGCTGCGGCTGGGCGCGACCGGCGGCGCGCTGGTCGTGCCCGCCGACGGCTACTACCTGGCGCGCTCCCTCGCGCACGCCGAGCTGGCGCCGCTGGGCGTCGAGGTCCGGGAGGTGCCGACGAACGGCGACTGGGCCGCGGCGATGGACGGCGCCGGGCTCGTGCTGCTGGAGACGCCGTCCAACCCCGGGCTCGACGTCGTCGACATCGCGGCGGTCGCCGCGCTCGCGCACGCGGCCGGCGCGCTGCTCGCCGTCGACAACACCACCGCGACCCCGCTCGGCCAGGTGCCGCTCGACCTCGGTGCCGACCTGACCGTCGCCAGCGACACGAAGGCGCTCGCCGGCCACGGCGACGTCGTGCTGGGCCACGTCACCGCCCGCGACCCGGCGCTCCTCGCCAGGTTGCGCGAGGCGCGCTCGCGCGGGGGAGCGGTGCCGGGGCCGATGGAGGCCTGGCTCGCCCACCGCGGGCTCGCGACGCTCGACCTGCGGCTGGCCAGGCAGGCGGAGAACGCGCGTGCCGTCGCCGAGCTGGCGCTGGCCCACCCCGCGGCGTCGGACGTCCGGTGGCCGGGGCTGGCGGGCGACCCGGCGCACGCCGTCGCGGCCGCGCAGATGCGGCGGTGGAACGGCGTCCTGCGGTTCACGCTCGCGTCGGAGCAGGCGGTCGCGGCGTTCCTGAAGACCTCGAACCTGGTCGGTTCGGCGACGAGTTTCGGCGGCCCGCGCAGCACCGTCGACCGGCGGGAGCGGTGGGGCGACGCCGTCGACCCGGCGCTGCTGCGCTTCTCCGCGGGGTGCGAGGACACCGCTGACCTGGTCGCGGACGTGCGCGCGGCGCTCGACGCCGCCGCCGGTGCGTGACGCGCACCCCGTCGCGCGAGGTTCACCCGAAAGATCACCTGACACGCCGGGACGTGTTCGAGTCCTTATCACACGTGCGTAACCCACTCCCTCTATGGTCTGATCTGGGCAGGAGCAATTGCTCCAGCCGCATGGAGGTGGTCGCGTGAAGCATCGACAACCCGACCCCATCGGTGCCGGCCTCGAGCCAGGGGAGGCACCGGGGATCGCGCCGCACCCGAGCGTGGTCCCGAAGGGGTCCCGGGTCCTGCTTCTCAACGCGACGTTCGAACCGTTGGCGGTCGTCACCGCCAAGCGCGCCGTCGTACTCATGCTCACCGGCAAGGCCGAGTGCGTGGAGGCCGCCCTCGACGAGGCCTTCCACTCCGAGAACCTCACCATCCCCGCACCGTCGGTGATGCGCCTGTCCCGCTATGTGCGCGTCCCCTACCGCCGCGCGGTGCCCATGACCAGGGCCGGCGTGCTGCGCCGCGACGGTCGGCGCTGCGCGTACTGCAGCAAGCGCGCCGACACCATCGACCACGTCGTCCCGCGCAGCCGGGGCGGCCAGCACAGTTGGGAGAACTGCGTCGCGGCCTGCCGTGCCTGCAACTCGAAGAAGGCCGACCGGCTGATCGAGGAGCTCGGCTGGATGCTCGACTTCACCCCCGGCGCCCCGAGCCGGACAGCGGGTGGGGTGCTCGTGCTCGCCGTCGAGCCGCTGCCCGCATGGGAGCCGTGGCTGGGTGCCGCTGCCTGACGCGATCGTTCCAGGGTCGGGTCGCAGCGGCCCCGGCCGGTCCGAAACGCCCGGTTGACGCTGTGTAGCCCGCCACCCGGCGGTACGTTCACCCCAATGGGCGGATAGGCTGCCCTCGCGTCGGCCCGGGTGACGGAGCCCGTCGACGTCCCGCGGCTCCGCGCGGAGATGCGTCGATCTTGCTGCTCGGCGGCGTGCATCTCCGGTCGCCACGCCCGTGGCGTGCGTGGGTGCTTGTCACTTGGGTGGGTCCCCGGTCGTTAGGCGAAGGGATGAGGGTGCGCGAGAGTTCGGTTGATGCGCCGACCGTGATCATGGCGGCGGCCAACCTGCGCGACTTCAGCACGCTCGCCGGGAAGATCACCGAGCCGCCGCAGGGTGAGCAGTACCGCGTCAAGTACCGCGGCGTGCACCTCAAGTCCGGTCGCGGGCGCTGGCTGGGCTCGATCCTCATCATCACCGCGAACATCCTGATCGAGGTCGCCTTCGTCGTCTGGCTGCTGCTGCCGCAGCACCGCCCGGACGTCGAGGACGGCACCGTGTTCGCGATCGTGGCGAACATCTTCGTGCTCACGTCGATCGGCATCGTCGAGCTGCTCCGCATGATCAACGTGATCTCGCTGTCGGTCGCGACGGTGCTGGCGAGGGACCCGATACCGGTGCGGCCCGACCCGCGCATGCGCGTCGCGTTCCTCACGACGATCGTGCCGGGCAAGGAGCCGATCGAGATGGTGCGCACGACGCTGCGCGCCGCGCGGCGGATCCGCCACGACGGCGTGCTGCACGTGTGGCTCCTCGACGAGGGCGATGACGCGCAGGTCAAGGAGATGTGCCAGGCCGAGGGCGTGCGGCACTTCAGCCGCAAGGGCGTCCCCGAGTACAACCAGCCCAAGGGCCACTTCAAGGCGAAGACCAAGCACGGCAACTACAACGCCTGGGTCGACAAGCACGGCTACCGCTACGACGTGTTCCTCTCGGTCGACCCCGACCACGTGCCGCTGCCGAACTACGCCGAGCGCATGCTCGGCTACTTCCGCGACCCGGACGTCGCCTACGTCGTCGGCCCGCAGTGCTACGCGAACTTCAACAACTTCGTGACGAAGGCGGCGGAGTCGCAGCAGTTCCCGTTCCACTCGGTGATCCAGCGCGCCGCGAACGCCTACGGCGCCGCGATGCTCGTCGGCACGAACAACGCCGTGCGGCTCGACGCGCTGTTCTGCATCGGCGGGCTCTCCGACTCGATCACCGAGGACATGGCGACCGGGCTTGCGCTGCACAGCAGGCGCAATCCGGCGACCGGCGCGAAGTGGCGCTCGGTGTACACCCCCGACGTCGTCGCGGTCGGCGAAGGCCCGTCGTCCTGGTCGGACTACTTCAGCCAGCAGCTGCGCTGGTCGCGCGGCACGTTCGAGATCCTGATGAGCAACTTCTGGGGTCGCGCGCGCAGGCTCGGCTTCGGCAAGCTCTTCCACTACCTGCTGATCACCACGTTCTACCCCTCGATGGCGATCGGCTGGATCCTCGGCGCGATCAACGCGGTGCTCTACCTGTCGTTCGGGGTGAGCGGTGTCGTCGTGCCGCCGGCGTTGTGGCTCGCGCTCTACATCGACGCCACGGCCTTCCAGATGTGGGTCTACATCCGCAACCGCCGCTACAACGTGAGCCCGTACGAGGCGGAGAACTCGCCAGGCATCCGCGGGATGGCGATGTCGGTGATCTGCGCGCCGATCTACGCCAGCTCGCTCATCGCCACCCTGCTGCGCCGGCCCGCGAAGTTCGTCGTGACGCCGAAGAGCGACGCCGTCACGCGCGACAAGCTCGTCACCTTCCGCCGCCACCTGCAGTGGGCGGTGCTCTTCGCCGGCGCGCTCACGGCGTCGGTGGTGCTCGGGTACGCGTCGATCGAGGTGATGATGTGGCCTGCGCTCGCGATGCTCATCACACTCATCCCGATCGCGATCTGGATCATCGACCGGGAGCCGGACGAGGCGCCGCCGGTGACCGGTGGCCTGCCCGTGGCGGCGGTCACCCACGCCGCCGCGCTGCACGTCGCCGCGCACGGTGTGGGCCGCCCGCAGCCGATGCCGTCGCCGGCACCGCGGGCGGGCACCCGCCCGTTCACCGGGGCGCCCGGAACGCCCGGCCCCGGCAGGGCGCTCCCGGTCAGGAACGCGACTGCGCCCGCTGCGCGGAACCGGATGCCGGGCTGAGGCCCTCCTCGCCAGGCGACGGCGCGGCCGGCGCCACCGGCGCCGGCACCTGCGGGACGACCACCTCCGGCGGATCCGCGCCCGCCTGGATGTCGGTGCGGGTCGGTGCGCCGTCACCGCTCAGCTCGTAGGCGCCGATGTCGATCTTGCCGTCGGTGGGCCGCTTCGCGCCGGTGATGTCGAACTGCGGCGCGTCGGCCGTGGAGCCCGCGTCGACACCCGCCGAGCCCGGCGTGAGCCGCAGGTCGTCGGCCGTCGTGTCGACGAACCGGACGACCCCGTTGATCAGCGCCGAGCCGATGCCGCCCTCGGAGAACAGGTTGTGGTCGGCGGTGAACCCGTCGGCGCCGCCCGCGACGTCCTCGTCGTTGCCGGAGAAGATGTTGTTGCGCAGCAGGTTCTTGCCGCCGAAGTCGCCCGAGACGATGTTGAGCCCGCCGTTCGAGTTGTTCGCGACGGTGTTGTTGACGATGTGGATGTCCTCGAAGCTGCCGCTCGACTCCGTCCAGAACCCGATGCCGCCACCCGCGTTGTTCACGACCACGTTGTTGTAGACCTTGACGCCGAACGTGCGCCGCGAGTCGGAGAGGTCCTCCACGGCGAGCGAGATGCCCGCCTTGCTGCCTTCCGTCGTCCCGACGACGAGGTTGTTGTAGACCTCGACGGTGTTGGCGGAGTCGACGTAGATGTTGGGGCCGCGGTTGTTCTTGACGGTGTTGTCGTGGATCTTGCCGTTGCGCGAGTCGTACTTCGCGTCGATGCCTTCCTCGCCGTTGTCGCTCACGACGCTGTAGGCGACCTCGAACCCGTCGCTGCCGTCGAAGCTGATCGCCTCGTGCGACGCGCTGGTGCCCGCGGAGTTCGACCCGTGCACCTCGCTGTGCTCGATGAGGATGTTCGAGGAGCCGAGGAAGACCATCCCGCCGTTGGTGGAGCCGTCGACCTCGCTGTCGCGGATGACGATGTCGCTCGCGCCTTCGGCGTAGACGCCGTGCGTCGAGGAGCCCTTGAAGCTGAGGCCGACGAGCTTGATGAAGGAGCGGCCGCTCAGGTCGACCAGGCCGTTGCCCGCCGACTCGCCGCCGCTGCCGTCGAGCACCACCGCGGCGCCCGGCGCGGCCTGGAACGTGATGTACGCGCCGCTGGAGCCGTCGCGGGGCGGGGCGAGCGCCTCCGGGTACTCACCTGCGGAGATGAGCACGGTGTCGCCTGCCTGCGCCTGCTCGGCGGCGTCCTGCACGGAGGTCGCGTCGCCGGAGCCGTCCTTGGCGACCTTGATCGTCCTTCCGGAGGTGGGCGCCTGCTCGGTGATCACCCTGCGGCCGTGCGGCATGGGTGCGGTCGGGACCTTGCCGGCGTGCTCGGAGGTCGAGAAGTGGCGACGGTCCGGAGCGGGCCCGTCGCCCAACCCGTCGACCGCGCCGGTCTGCCAGACGACCGAATCGCCGTTGGCAGTACAGAGGGTGACCAGGGTGGCCGCGACCGCGAGCACCGTCGCGATCACGCGCCCGCTGCTGCGGGGGTGTTCTCGTCGCTCTGCGTACATCGTGACCGCCGGTCCTCTCGCCGATCTGCACCGTCGTGTGAGACGTGAGGGACGGTAGCGACTCGTGTGACGACGCGGAGCGATTTGGAGAAGTGTGAGCCGGACGGGTGAGGGGGCCGACCTAGGCGGGTGACGGCACCGACAACCGTTCGAGCACTACACGGGCCGGATCGAAGCCCGACTCCGGCTGGTGCGCGGTGAGATCGGTGGTCACGGCAACGGTGCGGATGCACCCACCGCCACGGCTCAGCGCGACCGTCGGGTCGCTGACGACCAGCTCGACACCCGCCATGCGGGCCCCGACGTGCTCGACCGCACGGACACACTCCGTGAGCGTCTGCGCGTTGAGGCCGGCGCGGACCGGGCCGGTACGGGGGTGGATCCGGACGGCGTCGACGGCCACACCGTCGACCACGAGCACGCGGAACCGCTCGCCCGGAACGTCCTCCTCGACCATCAGCGGCACGCGGTCGAGGCCGCGCGCGGCGGCCGGCAGCACAGCGAGGGGACCTGTGCTGCCGACCGACGCGCATGCCGCGGCTGCATCTGCCGCGGCACGGATGAGCGCACGCTCGCCGGTGATGCCCGAGGTGGCGCCGGTCCCGGTGGCAGTGCCGGTGCCGGTTCCTGGGGTGAGCGCGGGGCGCAGCGTGCAGGGGCGGCGCGCGGCGGCGATGAACGCGAACGCGGTGTCGAGCGAGGCGATCGTGCAGCGCACGTGGGGGACGACCGGCAGGCCGTTCGCCTCGAGCATGCCGAGCGTCGCGGCGCGGTCGCGCGTGGCCTCGAGCGCCTCAGACTGCTCCAGCGACCAGCGGGTCGGGCCGACGACGAACCGCTCCGAGCCGGCCAGCAGCTCCAGTCCGCGGTCCGCGACCCGGCGCGAGGGGACGTCGAGCTCGCGGGCGGCGGTGATCCAGCGCATCTGCGCGGCAGCGGCACGCCGCGCCTGCTCGGCGTGCTGGCGGCGGGAGAGACGCTCCCGCACGGTGCGAGCGACGAGCGACCGGACCGCCATGGCCCGCGTCCGCGCCACCAGCCGCGCCGGGGCCGGCGCGAATCCTGGGGTGCGCTCGCCGATCAGCATCATGTGACCAGTGTCGGGAGGCGATGGTTAGCGCACGGCAAGGCGATTGCAAGCCGTCAGACAAAGTTGTGGATCCGCAGGTCAGGGGCGTGTGTTCGCGCTCACGAGACGTCGTTCAGGGGGCAACGCGTGCGTCCCGCACACGTTGCCTGGAAAGCCACTTTCCCAGCGCCACAGGCCGGGAAAGTGGCTTTCCCGGCGCCCCCGACGCGCCCTGAGTGCTCGGGGGAGGGTGGCCACCCTGCGGGCGGGAGCCTGACTGCGCCGAGACGGCTCACCCGGGTCGGGGAGGGCGGGCACAGTGCCGTCCCGCGCCGGTTTACGCCGGGACTTCTTCCAGCCGGTAGCCGTAGCCGCGGAGGGTGGCTACGCGGGGGAGGCGCGGCGCGCCCTGCGCGAAGGCCTCCAGCTTCCGGCGCAGCGCGGCGACGTGCACGTCGAGCGTCTTGGTGGAGCCCGACCAGTGGGCGTCCCAGACGTCCTCCATGAGCGTGGAGCGGCTCAGCGCCACCCCTGGCTCCGCGGCGAGCCGGGCGAGCAGGTCGAACTCCTTCGCCCGCAACACGACCTCGCGGCCCTTCACCAGCACCCGCCGCTGCCCGGTGTCGACGGTCAGGTCGCCGACGACCAGCACCCCGGTCGGCTGCGCGCCGGCCCCGCCGCGCCGCAGGTGCGCCCGCACCCTGGCGAGCAGCTCACCGAGCCGGATCGGCTTCGTGAGGTAGTCGTCGGCGCCGGCTTCGAGCCCGACGACGACGTCCATCTCGTCGTGCCGTGCGGTCAGCATCACCACGACACAGCCCGGCTGGAGGGCGCGGACCCGCCGGCAGACGTCGACGCCGTCCATGTCGGGCAGACCGAGGTCGAGCAGGACGAGGTCGAGCTGCTGGGCGGCGGCGTGGTTGAGCGCCCCGCGACCGGTCATGTGCCAGGTGACGTCGTGCCCCGACGTGGCAAGGCTCGTCTCGAGCACCTTCCCGATGGTCTGGTCGTCCTCGACAAGCAGCAGCCTCGCCACGTGATCACCCTACCTGCGCGCTCAGGGCCGGCTCCGGACCAGCGGCACGGATGTCGGCATCCCGGCCGGCGGGGTGGACCCGGTGGACCGCCGACCGGCGGCGAGGAACACCGTCAACGTCGTCGGCGACGGGCGGCTGAGCTGCAACCGGCCGCCTTCCGCCTCGACCAGCCTGCGGGCCAGGGCCAGCCCGATCCCGTGCCCGTCGGCGTCGGGCTCGCGCCGCTCGAACAGGTCGCTGCCCTCGCCCTGGCTGACACTGCCCTGGTCTGCGACGTCGATCGCGACGGCCTCCTCGATGTCGCGCACCGCAACGGTGACCGTGCCCTTCCCGTGCTCGGTCGCGTTGCCGAGCAGCACGGTGAGCACCTGCCGGATCGCCGCTGTGGACGCCTCGACGACCGGAAGGTTCTCCGCCACCGCGAACCGCAGCGCGCGGCGCTGACTGCCCAGCCGCGGCCCCCACACCTGGTGCACCTCGGTGAGCAGCCCGGCGAGGTCGAGCACCCCCTTCTGCCGGTTGCCGCGGGCGAGCGCGAGCAGGTCGGCGATGGTGCGTTCGAGCCGGTCGACCTCGGCGAGGCTGGCCCGGATCGCGTGCGTGTGGTCGTGGCCCGGCGAGCGCAGCGCGGCCTCCAGCCGCAGCTGCAGGCCCGTCAGCGGGGTGCGCAGCTGGTGGGACGCCTCGGCCGAGAAGGCCCGTTCGCGGGCGAGCAGCGCGTCGAGGCGCGACGCGGTGGCGTTCAGCGACGACCGGACCTGGTCGATCTCCGCGATCCCGACGACCCGTTCCTCCACGGTGAAGTCGCCGTCGCCGAGGCGTAGCGCGGCCTTCGAGAGGTCCTCGACGTGCACGGACAACCTGCGGGCCTGGTACCGGGCCAGCAGCCACGTCGCCAGCAGCGCGACCGCGGCCAGCCCGAGCATCTGCAGGTAGCGATCGGCGATCCGGGCGTTGGCGTCGGTGGACGGCGTCCAGGCGCGCACCACCCCGAGCAGCTGCTCGTCGTGGTTGCGGTAGATCGGCACCGCGACGACCAGGTCGTCCTCCAGCTGGTCGGGTTCGATCTTGTCGGAGCGCATGGCCTTCCGGACCGGCGCGTCGGCGGTCTGCGGGCCCTCCCCGACGAGCTTCTGCCCGTTGGGGGAGTAGATCGCGGCGGTGATGTTGTCCTCGAGCCAGTGCGGGTTCGGCACCTCGCCGTCGCGCAGGTCGTCGAGCGCATCGGCCGCGACGGAGTGCGCGTCGCGCTCCAGCTCGGCGAGCTCGATCTGCGTGTAGAAGCGCTGCCAGACGGCTGCGAACGGCAGCGCGAACAGGCTGATGGCCACGGTGGACACCAGCACCGTCATCAGCACGATCCGTCTTCGCACGGCACGCTCCCTCATGGTGGCGGAGACACCATGATGTCCCGAAAGGCGGCGCGGATGCGTCGCCAGGGTGTGGTGCGAGCTGAGAAGCGGACCATTCGCCCACGTCAGGTGGTCGAACGGGCCGTCCGTTCACCGGCCGCTCAGGGCATGAGGAAAGCCACTTTCGTGCAACGTGGTTGCATGAAAGTGGCTTTCCTGACCAGCGGTCGCCCTACTCGCCCCCGCCCGACGAGAACGCCCCCGAGTCGCCGGAGATCTCGCTGGCGTTGCCGGAGAACGTGTTGCCGCGCTGGACGTTGTTCCCGCCGAAGCTGCCGCCGAGGATGTCGATCCCACCGCGGCCGTTGTTGGAGAGCGTGTTGTTCAGGATCTGGATGTCGGAGAACGTTCCGCTGGACTCCGCCCAGAAGCTCACGCCGCCGCCCGCATTGCTCTTCACCACGTTGTTCGTGATCTTGATCCCGGACGTCTGGCGGACGTCGGCGAGGTCCTCGACCGCGAGGCCGATGCCGGCCTTGCTCGAACCCGTCGCGTTGCTGATGGTGTTGCCGGAGATCGTGATGTTGGAAGCGGAGTCGATGTAGATGTTCGGCCCGCGGTTCCCGGTCAACGTGTTGTTGAGGATCTTGCCGTTCTTCGAGCCGTACTTCGCGTCGATGCCTTCTTCGCCGTTGTCGCGGACCACGTTGTTCTGAGCGGTGAAGCCGTTGACGCCCTCGAACGTGATCGCCTCGTGCGAAGCGCCCTCACCTGCGGAGTTGTTGCCCTTCACGTCGCAGTGCTCGACGGTGATGTTCGAGCCGTTGGTGAAGACCACGCCGCCGTTGCTGGAGCCGGAGACCTCGCAGTCGCGAACGGTGATGTTGCTCGCGCCGTCGCCGACGATCCCGAACCCGTCGGAGCCGCGCACCGAGAGCCCGATCAGGCGGATGAACGACCGGCCGCTCAAGTGGATGATCCCGCCGTTGCTCGCGCCGCCGGAGAGCACCACGTTCTCCCCGGGCGCGGCCTGGAAGGTGATCGGGGCGCTGCTGCTGCCGTCGTTCTGGATGTCGAGCGACTCGTTGTAGGTGCCGCCGGCGATCACAACGGTGTCGCCGGGGCCGGCCTTCGACGCCGCGGAGCTGATGCTGCCGCCGCTGCCGACGTTGATGACCTGGCCGCCGCCCTGCTCGATGCGGGCGACCGCCCGCTTGCCGGGGGCGCCGCCCCCGCCGGACGTCTCCTTCTTCGCCGCGGGCACCTTGCTGGGTTCCGCCGGAGCGGGCGGCGCCTCCGCCGGTGCGTCGGTGGCCGGGGCCGCCGGGATCGGCGCCGCGGCCGGGAGGTCGTCGAGCGCAGGCGCGTTGAGATCGCTGGTCTGCGCGGCGGGGTTGAACGGGCCGATCGGCCCGATCTGCAGCACCGCGACCGTCGTCAGCAACGCGACTGCGGCCAGCGCGCTGACCACGATGTGCAGACGCCTGCGCGACGAGCGGGCCGCGGCCCGGCGCCGCTTGCCCGGCGCGACCCTGCGGTGCGAGCCGGTGGCGCTGACGATCGCGGTGGCGGCCGTCGGGGAGTCCTGCTCGACGAGGGCCGTCGAGTAGTCGTCCTCGTCGGGGTCCGCCGCGGCGACCGGGTGCAGAGCCGTCGCGGCCTCGGCGTCGTCCGCGTCGTGGTTGCCGTCTTCCGGGCCGTCTTCCGGGCCGTCTTGCGGGGCGTCGTCGTAGTCGTCGTCGTACTCGTCACGCTCGTCGTCGACGTAGTCCGCGTCGTCGTACTCGGCGTCCTCGTACCGGGCGTCCTCGTACCGGGCGTCCTCGTACCGGGCGTCGTCCTCGTGCTGGGCGGCGCCGTGCTCGGCGGCGGGCTCGTACTTGGTGTCGCCGTAGTTGTCGTCGGCGTACTCGTACCCCTGGTCGCGATAGGTGTACAGGTCGGTGTACGAGTCGGCGTGCCGATCGGTGCTGCCTGCGGTGCGCCAGCCGGGTTCGACGTCGTTCGGGGCGTCGTCGGTCCGGTGGTGCCCGACTGGTTCGAGCAGGGCGGATGGGTGGTCCGCCATGCCGAGCTCGGAGTTCCGGCGGTTGGGATCCGCCGGCATTCTATGTCTGGACATGTGGGGTCAGGGGGTCCTTCCGCGGGGAGCGGTGCTGCCGTGGCCGGTGCCCCCTGCACGTCCACGCCAGCAGTGACGGAGGGTAGCGTGCTGTCGCCGTTCTCAGTCGAACGTGTCCATGGTGTCGAGGTCGGCGGACGCGTCCGATCGGTGGACGGTCGATCGCCGGTGCAAGGTTGCGACGTTCCAGTCTCGGCTGTCCGCCGAACGGCGCATGGAAGACTCGTGGCCGGCACAGATGGTCCACACATCCTGGAAGGAGTGCTCGTCGTGCGTTGCTCCACGGTTCGGCCGTCCGAGTTGGGGGGACCGGAGCTGGAGCGCTGGCGGAGTCTGCTGGACGGCTCCGGCGTCGTCGCCAACCCGTTCCTCGCCCCCGAGTTCGCCATCGCGGTCGGCGCGGTGCGCCCGGAGGCGCGGGTCACCGTGTTCGAGGAGGACGGCGGGATCGTCGGGTTCTTCGCGCACGAGCGGCACGGCGCGGTCGCGCGGCCGATCGGGCACACCCTCTCCGACTGCGAGGCGCTCGTGCACGCCCCCGGCCACGCGCCGGCCGTCGCTGAGCTGCTTCGGCGCAGCGGCCTGGCCGGGTGGGACTTCGAGTGCCTCGTCGAGGGGCAGCTGCCCCCCGGGGCGTACCGGACGCAGCGCCAGTCGTCGCCGATCATCGAGCTCGGCGAGGGCTACGAGGCCTACATCGAGGCGCTGCGCGGCCGTTCGAAGAAGTGGTTCGCCTCGACCTTCCGCAAGCAGCGCAAGCTGGAGCGTGAGGTCGGCGAGCTGCGGTTCGAGTTCGAGAGCGACGACGCCGAGGCGCTCGAGGCGCTGAAGCGGTGGAAGTCGGGCCAGTACGCGCAGCTGGGCGAGTGGGACCGCTTCGCCGACCCGAAGATCGTCCGGCTGGTCGAGGACGTGGTGCGCAGCCGGGCGGCGGGCTGCTCCGGCGCGCTGTCGGTGCTGTACGCGGGCGACCGGCCGATCGCGGCGCACGCGGGACTCTGGTCGAGCTCGGTGCTCTCGTGGTGGCTGCCCGCCTACGACAACGACTTCGGGAAGTACTCCCCGGGCATCCTGCTGCTGTTCCAATTGGCGGAGGCGGCGGCGAAGCGCGGCGTCGGCACGGTCGACCTCGGCCGCGGGCGCCACGACTACAAGGACGCCATGCAGACCGGCGACGTGGTCGTCTGCTCCGGCTCGGTCGACGCGCCGTCGCTCGGCTCGTTGCCGCGGCGGGCGAAGCGGGTCGCGAAGGCGGGCCTGCGCCCGCTCGTCGGCGCCGACGCGCCGCTGGGTCGCAAGCTGCGCGCACTCGCCGGCCGGGGCTGACCCGAATCCCCCCACCGTTTTGTGCACTTGCGCGCTCCCAGAGCGCGCAAGTGCACAAAACGGTGGGGAAGTTTCAGGCGTAGCGGGACGGCGAGCAGAGGATGCCGGGAACGGCGGACATCGCCTGCACGACGTCGGGGGTGTGGTCGCCGAACACCCCGGCGCGCTGGACGTCCATCGCGTCGGTGTGCTCCCTGCCGTTCACCCCGCCGTAGAAGCTGAACGCGCGGCGCACGCCCATCTCGGTCAGCAGCGCGCGGGTGGTCGCGTCGAAGCTGGTGCGGGCGCCGACCGGGTAGCTGAACAGGTCGACGGGCGAGCGCAGCTCCTCGGTGAGGCGGCGCACCGACCCTTCGATCTCCTCGCGCTGGCGCTGCGCGGTGAGCGTCGCGAGCACCGGGTGGGTCACGCTGTGCGCGCCGATCTCCATGCCCCTCTCGGCGAGGGTGCGAACGTCGTCCCACGTCATCCAGCGGTCGGCGGAGACGTGCTGGTCGAGGCGCGGCCGGTCGGTCCAGCCGGCGAGCGCCGCGAGGAACTCCTCGCCCTTCTCGCCCGCCTTCGCCTTGTAGGCCGCGTTGACCTTCCGGCGGTAGCGGGTCGGGTCCAGCCCGGCCGCGGCGAGCCCGTCGGGCAGCCACTGCGACGCCGGGAGGTCGACGGGGGTCCCGGTGAGCCACGCGATCTCGTCCCACCACGCGTGCTGCGGCTTGTCGATGAAGCCCGTGGTGATGAAGTACGTGCCCGGGACGCCGTGCCGGTGCAGGATCTCCGCGCCGACGTTCTGGTCGGCGTAGCCGTCGTCGAGCGTGATCGCGATCCGCCGCGCCGGGCCGCCGGTCTGCCATTGCGTGCTGCCGGCGGTGACGATCTCGAACCGCTTCGCCAGCTCGGTGACGTGCTTGTCGAAGTCATCGGCCGTGCAGCTGTAGAGGTCGGGGTCGTCGGTCTCGCTGGGCGTGCCGATGCGGTGGTAGTTCAGGACGAGCAGGCCGCGCCAGCTCAGCCGGGCGAGCCGGTCGAGCCCGCTCCGGTTCAGCAACGCCGCCAGCCGGTCGGTGCGAGACATCCGGGTCAACTCCCCACGAGGCGGTAGAGGGGGGAGGTACGCACGCCGGCGTACCACCCGCTCGTCTTCACCCGGAACTTCCACATCGGGTTGCCCCGGTAGATGCCGGTCCGCGGCACCGAGAACGGGCCGGCCTCCTCGGGGGCGTCGGGCAGCGCGACCGCGCACGCGTACCCGGCCTGCTCCGCGGCGCGGCGGACGTGCGGCGCGTGGTGGCCGAACGGGTAGGCGAGCGTCGTGACGGCCGCGCCGAGCAGGTCGGAGAGCAACTCGCGGCTCTCGGTGAGGTCGGCGAGGCACTCGGCCTCCGACAGCGTCGGGAGGTCGCGGTGGGCCATGGTGTGGCTGCCGATGTCCCAGCCGCGCTGGTGCAGCTCGACGATCTGCTCGCGGGTCATCAGCGGCGGTGCCTTCGCGGCGTCCAGCCCGGTGATCCAGTTGACCTCGACCCCGGAGTCGGTGATCGAGCCGGCGACGATGTACATGGTCGCGGTGAGCCCGTGCTTCTCCATGATCGGCACGGCGTGCTCGACGTAGTCGGCGAACCCGTCGTCGAAGGTCAGCACCGTCTGCCCGCGCGGGACGCTCCCACCGGCCGCGAGCCGGTCGACGACCGCCGGGAGCGGCACGACGTCGGTCGAGCGGCTCAGCGCGGCGCACTGCTGGTCGAAGTCGTCCGGCTCGACCGACACCGGGTCGTCCCAGCCACGGGCCACCGAGTGGTAGCAGAGGATGCTCACCCGCCTGAGGATTCCAGACGGTCGAGCCGCCCCCGCCGCGGCCCACGCCGTCCCCGCGGTGTCTCCCGGAGGCATGCCGTCCGGCGGCGATCACCGTCGATCTACCATGGCGGGCGAACGGCCGTCAGGGCGCCGCGCTGCCGGCGGCCCAGGGGGATCGAGCCGAGCGACCAGGAGGCGACATGACCGTGTCAACGGGGCCGGATACGACGTCGACGACCGGGAGGAGAGTCCCGGACTCCGCGTCGATCCATCCCGGGCCCGGCTTCCGGATCCGGCTCGACTTCCCGCGCCTGCCCGACGAGCTCGTCCAGGCGTTCCGGGAGTTCAGCACCACCGACATCTCCGACCTGCTCAACCGGCTCTACGCGCTCGACGCGGAGATCCGCTGTCTCGCCGGCGGCGACGAGACGCTGGTCGGGCTGGCCTGCACGGTGCGGGCGTACCTCGGGGACAACCTGATGGTGCACAAGTCGCTCGACGTGGCCAAGGAAGGCGATGTCGTCGTGGTCACGGCGAACGGCTCGCACTCCTACGCCGTGATCGGCGACGTGATCTCCACGAAGGCGCGCCACCGCGGCATCGCGGGGTTCGTCGTCGACGGGATGATCCGCGACCTGCCCAGCATCGAGCCGATCGGGATGCCGGTGTACGCGCGGGGCACGACGCCCGTCGGGCCGCTGCACCGCGGCCCCGGCGAGATCAACTACCCGATCGCGTGCGGCGGTGTTGTCGTCAACCCCGGTGACGTCGTCGTCGCCGACAAGGCCGGGGTCGTCATCGTGCCGCAGCAGGTGGCGGCCGAGCTGCTCGAACGGCTGCGTCGTTACGTCGGGGGCAACGCCGCCTACCTGGAGGCCGTGCAGCGCGGCGAGTTCAGCAATTCCTGGGTCGACCAGCAGCTCGAAGCGAACGCCTGCCCCATCGACCCGGGCGTCGACACCGGCGCTCGGTGATCGTCCGGGTTCCTGCGGGCGAGCTCGCGACGTTCGTCGCGGGCAGCCTCGAAGGGCTCGGCGTTCCGGGCGGTGACGCTGCCGCCGTCGCCGAGGTGCTGCTCTACGCGGACCTGCGGGGCCTCGACGCCCACGGGGTCTACCGCCTGCCGGCGTACCTGGAGCGGGTTTCGCTCGGGCTCGCCCACGGCACGGCGGAGCTGGCCGAGGTGGCGGGATCGGGAGCCGTGCGGCGGATCGACGCGGGGTTCGCGCTCGGTCCGGCTGCCGCGACCACGGCGACCGATCTCGCGGTCCGGCTCGCCAGGGAACACGGGATCGGCCTGGTCGGCGTCGGTCGGTCCACGCACCTCGGCGCCGCCGGGTTCTACGCCCTCAGGGCCGCGCAGCAGGAGATGGTGGCGTTCGTCCTGTCCAACGGACCCCGTGTGGTCGCGCCGGCGGGGGCGGCCGAACCCTTCCTGGGCACCAACCCGATCGCGATCGGCATTCCGCTGGGTCGCCACGGCGCCTACGTCCACGACATGGCGACGGGGGCGTCCCGCGCGAAGATCCGGCGCGCCGCCGACGCGGGCGTGCCGATCGCGCCGGGCGAGGCGGTCGACGCCGACGGCCGGCCGACCACCGACGCGGCGGCGGCCCTGCTCGGCAGCGTCCTGCCCGTCGGCGGCGCGAAGGGGTCGGGGCTCTCGGTCGCCATCGCGCTGCTGGCGGGAATGCTCGGCGGCGCCGAGTTCGACGACGAGATCGCAGAGACCTACGGCGCCATGGACCGCCCGCAGAACATCGGGCACGTCGTCGTGGTGATCGATCCGTGGTGCCTCGGCCCCCGCGAGGAAAGCCTCGCCCGGGTCGAGGCGATGGTCGACCGCATGCACGCGCTGCGTCCGGCCGAGGGTGTCGAACGGGTGCGGTTCAGCGGGGAGCTGGCGGCCCGCCGAGCCGAGCAGCGTGCCGCCGAGGGCATCCCGCTCGCCGTCAACGAGCTGCGCAGGCTGGCGCAGGCGTGCGAGCGGTACGGGCTCGTCGAGCAGGCCGCGTGGGCGGCGGGCAGGGCGGGCACGGTCGCGTCGCGTTAGCCGGGTGCCTCCGACCCCACCCCGGGTGCTCGGGGGTAGGCGCCCTGCGGGCGGGGATGCCGACTGTGCCGAGGCAGCTCGCCCGGGAGTTGGGGGAGGGCAGGAAAGCCACTTTCCTGCCCTGTGAGGGCCGGAAAGTGGCTTTCCTGCCCTCGCGTGCGCCACGCCCGGCCCCGCGGGTCAGACGTGCAGGAGCACGACCCCGTCCTGCACGCTGACGGGGAAGCTGTCGACGCCCGGGTCGGGCTCCTCGTCGGGGTGGACGGTCACCTCGTAGCTCCGCACGCGGGTCCGGTGCGGGTTGAAGATGCTCCGGCCGGTGGTGATGTCGAACTCCCACCCGTGCCACGGGCAGGAGAGGATCTCGCCTTCCCGCTCCCAGATGTACTCCCCGGGCCGGCTCGGTGCGGCGGTGCCGCCGAGCGCGCCCAGGCAGAGCGGCGCGCCCTGGTGCGGGCAGGTGTTGCGCAGGGCGTAGAACCGGCCCTCGACGTTGAAGACGCCGATCGAGCGCCCGTCGATCTCGACGATCTTGCGTTCCCCCGGCGGCAGCTCGCTGACCCTGGCGATGGCGTGGGACGGCATCACAGACCGTAGAGCGCGCTGGCGTTGTCGGTCATGATCGCGTTGCGGAGCTTCTCGGGCATCTTGGGGAACGCCCTGGTCGGGGAGTCGAAGTCCCAGTGCGGGTAGTCGCTGGAGAACATCAGGATGTGCTCGGCGTCCATCGCGTCGAACAGGGAGAGCAGGTGCGCGTCCTTGGCCGGCCGTTCGAGCGGTTGGGTGGACAGCCGCACGTGGTCGCGCAGGTACTCCGACGGCGGCTTCGTGATCCACGGCGTGTCGCGGCGCAGCGCCCGCCAGTACGCGTCGAGCCGCCACATCAGCGGCGCGACCCACGCGACACCGCCTTCGAGCATCGCGACGCGCAGCGTGGGGAACCGCTCGAACACCCCTTCGGTGAGGTAGCTGAGCAGGTGCGCCTGGAAGGCCAGCGCCATCCCGCAGTGGTACTCGATGTAGTGCGTCGGCACGCCCGGGGTCGGCATGATGTTGAGCCCGATGCCGTCGGAACCCGGGTGGATCGCGAACGGCAGACCGTGCCGTTCGCACGCCTCGTAGATCGGGTAGTACTGGCGTTGCCCCAGCGGAGCGCGCGCCCCGGAGTCGGTCACCACCTGCACCATGTGCGGGTGGCCCGCCCAGCGTTCGATCTCCTCCGCGGCCCGGAGCGGGTCGTGGTGGTTGATCGTGATCGAGCCCTTGAACGCGCCGTCGTAGTTGTACGTGCCGAGCCAGGTCTCGGCGAGCCACTCGTTGTAGGCAGCCGCGATGGCCGACCCGTAGTCGGGGTTCGGGTGGATGTTGCAGAACGTCCGCGGCACCAGGATCGGGTGCGAGACGCCGTAGGTGTCCATCAGCTGCTCGCGCAGGAACGCCGGGTCCGACGCGGCCGGCCCGCCGTCCGGCGGGGTGCTGTCGAGGCGGTTGGCGTGGATCGGGTTGTGGAAGAACGGCCGCCGCGGCGCGACGAAACCCTTGCGCCACTGCGGCGGCAGGTAAGGCCGGATCTCGTCGGCGCTGCGCGGGTTCGGGTGCACGTCGGTGTCGATGATGCCGCGTCGGGCGGGCGGCTCCGAGAGTGCGTCTGCCGGCGTCTCGCGTGGCGAGGCGGTGGTGGTCACGTCAGCAACCTCTCTACGTCAGGGGTCGACGGTCGATGCTAACAGCGGGTGAATGGCCTCTTGCCGTTGTGCGGATCACGCTGCCTGACGCCGGGGCGACGCCTTCGGCAGCGCCCGGGTGGCCGCTTTGCCGAGGCGTTGAGCCGCACGCGCGATGGCCGGCGCGGGGTCGTCGAAGCGGAAGATCGGGAAGGTCTGGCGGTGCGCCAGGCTGCGGATCCAACCGCCGAGCGAGAGCTCACCCCGGCGGCGCAGCGCGAGGAAGGAGCGCACGTCGTCGGAGAGGTAGAGCATCCGCAGGCCCGTGGTGTAGTCGCTGGGCAGCTCGTGGTGCTCGCCGATGGTCCGCAGGTAGACGTGCTTGGGGAGGTCGAGCCCTGCCGCGACGGTCAGCGGGACGGCGGCGCTGAACCGGGCGTTGCACTCGATCAGCTTGAGCTTGCCGTCGCGGGTGTCCCTGATGAACTCCGAGACCGACACCCCGCGGAGGCCGACGTGCTCGATGAGCCGCTGCCCGACCTCGCGCACCTCGGGGTTCCAGTCGGTGATGTGGTAGCAACCGAGGCCCTCGTTCGGCGGGTTCCGGCGCAACATGCTCTTGGTGTAGTCGAACGTCGGGCTGCCCGACGAGTCGACGTACGTCGTGTAGCTGCATAGCTGTTCGTCGGAGCCGGGGATCTTCTCCACGAGCATGACCGCGAGCCCCGCTGCGGCCAGCTCCCGGTACGCCGACAGCAGTTCGGTGTGGTCGTGCACCAGCCGGAACTTGGTCACCCCGGGGAACCGCGCCTTGTACTCGTGCGACAGCAGCGGCTTGACGATCAGCGGGTACACGAGCTCGTTGCGCCACGTCTCGATGTCGGACTCGGAATCGACCCGCCAGAACAGCGGGGTCGGGACACCGGCCGAACGGGCGCCCTCGTACGTCGAGAGCTTGTCGAGCATGCCCAGCTGCGCTGAGGCGTCGAACTTGTCGAACGTGTAGAGCTCGGCCAGCTCGGCCTGGTACCGGCAGAGCATGGTGATGCCGATGTCGCTGGTCGCGATGAGGACCGAGCCCCGGTGGCGCTGGGCATCCGGGCCCAGGAGGAACCGGGCCCACACGTCCTCCGGCTTCCCGCTGCCGGCGGGCCGGATCGGGGTCAGGTAGCGGGAGCGCTCGACGTAGGGCGCGACGCCGATCCCGTGCACCGTGACTCCGAAGGCCCCGAGGCTGCGGGCGATGGCCAGTGCGTTCGTGTCGCCACCGAGCAGGACGACAGGTGGACCGGGTGCGTTTGGCACGGCCAAGGCTCCTCAATATGCAACGCTGTTCACGGTGCGGCCGGCCGATTCACGCCCTGCCGGACAAGACACTCCGTACGCTCCCCCATTTTAGGGGGTTGACATCGTGCCGTTCCGCTGAGGGTCAGTCCTGGTCGGTGAGCGCGCTGAACGCTGCTTCGGCGCTACCACCGGGGGCCCACGCAACGAAGTTGTAGCCCCACGCCGGGTCGACTTTCAGCGTTTTCACAGCTTGCAGGTCGGCGAGTCGCCGCAGCCGACCGTCCTCGGACGCCGCATGAATGGTATAGCCGCGCTCGAACAACCATTGCGAAACGGTGCTCTCGGGGTCGTTTCCATGGTCTTCGTACAAAAGCGCGATATCACCTTGCGACAGCCGCTGCGACGCCGCGAGGACGACCAGCTCGGCACCTTCGACGTCCAACTTGCACACCACCGGCCCCGAGGTGGGGGCAAGCTCTTCCGCGAGCTCGTCGAGCGTGCTCGTCGGCACTGCGGCGACCCGACCCCCGGTCGCGTCGCCCGGCCGGGTCTGCGCGATGCCGGAGGCGGCGCTGACGTCCGACTCGACGAACTCGATCGTTTCGCCGCTCTTCGACCAGACCGCGGCGTGGCGGTGGCGGAACGAGCCGCCGTTGAGCTCGGCGGTGGCTACCAGCTTCCGGTACGTCGACGGCGAGCCCTCGACGGCGAGCACTTCGGTCGGCCGGGGCGCCCGGCCGCCGGCGAACGCCGACCACCAGCCGAGGTTGGCGCCGCAGTCGAGGAACGGGATGCCGGCGTCGACCGCTGTGCCGATCACCCGGTGCAGCTCCGGCTCGTAGGTGCGGCGCACGAGCAGCGGGCGCATCCAGTAGCCGTCGGTCGGGTGGATGCGGAAGCGGCCACCGCCGGGGACCTGGAACTCGACGTACGCGTCGGCCGAGGCCAGCCGGCCGAGGTTGCGGCAGACGGCGTAGTGCCCGCGGCGGGCCGTCCGGTTCACCACCGCGAACGCCAGCCGGATCGCGCCGGTCACGAGCTGGTCGCGCACCGTCGGGCCGGAGGCGCGCAGCAGCACGGGCGGCGGCACCCTCGGCAGCGGTGCCGGGTCGTGGCGGTCCGGGGTGGATCCCGCGCGGTCGAAGCCCTCGTCGACCCGCTCGGCGACGCGCTTCCACGACGCCTCCGACGCGAGCCACGCCGCGCCGGCCGCGCCCATCCGCCCGGCCGCGGCCTGGTCGCGCAGCAGCTCGATCACACCGCCGGCGAGCGCGTGCGGGTCCTCCGGCGGCACCAGGCGGCCCGTCTCCCCTTCGAAGACGACGGTGGGGATGTCGCCGACCCGGGAGGCGACGACGGGGCGCTCGAACGTGTAGGCGAGGTGCACGACCCCGCTCTGGTTGGCCCACCGGTAGGGCACGACGACGACCCTGGCCTCGGCGAAGAGCGTCGCGACGGCGTCGTTCGGCACGTACCCGATCCGGGCGTCGACGCCGAGCGCTGCCGAGCGGGCTTGCAGCTCGCTCTCTCCGACGCTCCCGGCGGCGCCGGCGAGCACGATCCGCGCCTCCGGGACCGCCGCACGGATCTCCGGTACGGCGTCGAGCAGCACGTCGACGCCTTTGTACGTGCTCATCGACCCGAAGAACAGCACCACGGGGTCGGTCTCGGCGGCGTTCGGCACGGGGTGGTTGCCGCGCAGGGCCGACTCGTCGCCGTGCGGGATGACGATCACCGGGCCGGACGGCTGCCAGCGCTCGAACACCCGCGCGCGGGCGCCCTCGCCGAGGACGAAGACCACCTTCATGCTCCGCCACGCCCGCTCGAAGGTCGGGTCGAGCAGCGGGCCGGTCTTCATGACGGTGCGGTCGGAGCGCAGCCGTGGCAGCGGCTCGTGAGCGACGATCCCGAGCGTCGCGGACGGCAGCGCGCGCTTGGTCAGCAGCACACCGATGGCGTCGAGGCTGAACCGCCACGCCGACCACACCACGGCGTCGGGCCGGACCTGGCGCAGGTGGCGCAGCAGCACGAGCCAGGCCGTGGCGAGCTGTGCGGCCCGCACGCCGCGGCGCAGCTTCCGCACGACCTTGTTGACCGTGCCGACGTCGCCGGGGTGCCAGGTCGGCAGCACCGGGTGGATGTGGAAATCGGGGTGTTCGGAGCCGAGCTCCGGGTCGGGCCCGGTGAAGAGGTGGACCTCGTTGCCCTGCTCTGCGAGGGCCGTCGCGAGCTGCGCCGTGAACTGGAACAGCCCGCCGGACGGCGTGAACTCGACGAAGGCGATGCGGCGCCGGGTCATCGGGAGCACCTCTCGGCGGCGGTGGCCCGCCGAGCGCGGAAGTCGTGCATCCGCACACCGTACGGACCCCCGCACGGTGCGGATGAACCGGTCAAAACTTGTTGCACCTGTTACGGATGAGGCCAGAGCGGTCGGTGGTCTGCGCTGGAAGATCCATCACCTGGAACCTGTCGACGGGGATCTTGCCGAGGTCCATCCAGTCGGTGTCGGGCAGCACGCCGGCGTACGTGCCGGCCGGGAGGCTCTGCGGGTGCTGCACGTAGATGGTGAACCCGCCGCTGGTGTCGACGAGGATCATCCCGTAGCGCTGCAGTGCGCGCGCGATCGCGAGCTCGGTCCTGTTCAGCCCCAGCTTCGTCACGTCGACGGCCGGGTCGAGCCGCACCCGGGCGCCTTCCGGGAGGGCCGATGGATCGGTGGACGTGCCGTCGCTCTTCGTCGCGGGCGGCACCGGCCCGCCCGCCTTCGTCTTCGGGTAGGCGAACGCCAGCGCGTGCTCGATCGAGCCCCGGCGCAGCTCGTCGGCGGTGATGACACCCGCGGCCGCCGAGATGCCCGACGCGCGCGACCCGAGGCCGTCCGGGTACACGCCGGAGCCCTCGACGGGCATCGCGTTGCCCCACTGCGCGGTCAGCCCGCTGCCCGTGCCGGAGGCGCCCCAGAAGTCGTAGACGCACCCCGTCGAGCTGTCGACGATCGCGAGCTGGGCGTCGTCCATCGGATCGGGCCGGGCGTCGGGCGGCACCGGCACGTTCGGCAGCGCGTCGACCAGCGCCCACTCGGCAGTCAGGGGCACGTTGCGCCGGGGTGTGCCGGCGTCGGCGTGGTAGATCGGGACGGTCCACACCTTGTGCGAGAGCACGAACTCGTCGGAGGCGAACCCGCGGACGTAGGTGTCCGACGCGGGGTCGACGGCGGCGTCGGGCGCGATCCGCCCGACCCACGGGCTGCCGGCGCCGTTGTAGAGCATCGTGCGGCCGGCACCGTCGCGGCTCGTGTCGCGGGTCAGTGAGCGCGGCAGCGGATCGTCCGATGCCGGCTCGGAGATCACCAGGTCGAAGCCGTTGGGCTCGACGGGCTTCCGCGCATCAACCCGCGAGACGAACACGCTGACCAGCACCGAGACGCTCACGACGCCCAGCACGCTGGCCAGCATCCGCCGCTGCAGCGGTGCGCCGGCGAACCGGTGCCGGGTCACGGCGCAACCCGCAGTCGTACCGCCAGGCCGGTCGAGCCGGTCAGCCCGGCCAGCCCGGCCAGCCAGGTCAGGCGGTGCCTTGGCGGCGCTCCTGCCTGCGGATACGCGTGCACAACGTGACAACGACGGCGATCTCGACGAGTGTCGCGATGAGCACTATTCGGATGACGCCGTCGGTCACCGCTGCACTCTGCGTGACCGGTTTGACCTCCAGTACGCCAGGCGTGAACGAACCGAGGATGCCCGCACGGGTGTACGCCGTGATGGCGCCGTCGACGGTCTTGTTGCGTCGCGCTTCGGCCTCGCTGGGGCTGCTGCCCTCGGCGTGCACCGTCATGATCCCCCTGGTGGGATCGGGTATCACGGTTGTGCCCGGCTGCGCTGTGCCCTGCAGCGTCCCCGCGAACGTCGGCATGATGAACGGGCGGCGACGGATGTCGGTGAGGTAGCCCTCCCAGTTGCCGACGCCTTCGGTCACCTTGAGCACCAGCACGGTCTCTGCGACGTAGGTGGTGCGGCTGAGCGCGGAGAGCAGGGTCGCGGCCACGATGGATGCCGCGATCGCGGTGGCGATGGTGGCGACCATCCCGAAGCGGAAGCCGTCGCGCATGCGCCGCGTGGCGATCTGCGCCAGCGGGGTGTCCAGCCGCGGGTCGGCGCGGACGGCGCTGTAGAGGTAGCCGGCGAACGCGCAGATCAGCAGCAGCGTGCGGGCGTAGGAGATGTGCAGCGAGATGCTCGCCACCGAGAAGCCGACCACCGACGCCAGTGCGGCGGCGGCCAGCGCGCGGCTCGGCCGGCCGCCGAGCCCGTCGTCGCGAGCGCCGCCGAGGCGCTGCGCCGCGCGCAGGGCGAGCCACATCGTGCCGCCGATGAACACGAGCCAGCCGAGCATGCCGACGATCCCGCTCTCCGACAGGATCTGCAGGTAGAGCGTGTGCGGCGAGGTGACGCCGCCGGTCGAGCCCGCGGAGCTCAGCGGTGCGTACTTCGGCAGCACGACGCCGAACGACCCCGGCCCGGCCCCGAAGATCGGGTTCTCTTGGAAGATCTTGAAGGCGACCTGCTGCAGGTTGGTCCGTTCGACGAGCGATTCGTCGGCGGCGTACGACGGGCCGGTCAGGGTCTCGGTCAGGGTCAGCAGCCGGTCGCCGACGCCGGGCACCAGCAACCCGAGCAGCAGCAGCGGCGTGAGGTACATCGCCTTGCGGCGGATCGCGGGGCCGGTCGCGATGACCCAGACGACGACGGCCGCGCCGATGCCGAGCTGCGTGCCGCGCGACTGGGTGAGGTAGATCCCCCCGCCCATGCACAGCACCGCGACGATCCACATGGTGCACCGCAGCCGATCCTTCGCCGCCGCGGCGCGGTGCGCGAGCGCCATGGCGAGCGGGAACCCCATGACGAGGAAGCGGCCCCAGTAGTTCGAGTCGGGCAGCGGCCCGGCGTGGCGCGGGGTGGCGATCGACGCGCCGGCCAACGACTGGATGTTGGAGAACCCGAACAGCGTGGTGGAGTTGTTGAGCACGTACTGGTTGACCGCCATCAGGACGCAGAGCAGCGCCAGCGGGATCACGATGGAGGACGCGATCATCCACGGCCGGTCCGACATCTGCATCAGCAGCAGGATGACCGTGATGAACAGGATGTTCTTGAGCGAGCCGTCGAGCGAGTTCGCGGTCTCGTCGGTGGCCTGCGTGAACAGCGTGGCGGGGATCTCGGAGACGGAGTACGCCGTCAGCAGCGCCGCCGGCACCCACCAGTTGCGGCGCAGCCGGCTGCGGTACTTCCTCCGGCACAACGCCACCGCCACCGACAGGATCGACAGTCCGAGCGTCGCGAGGTAGATGCTGCCGGGGACGTACTTCTCGAAGACGCCGCTCAGGTTGGCGTACTCGCTGACCAGCATGATCCCGAGTGCGACGGACGGCTTCACGATCGCGGTCGCGACGACGACGCCGCCGACGAGCGCGGCGAAGGCGATCAGCGCCGTCGTCGGGCCGATCAGGAGCCCGAAGATCAGGACGAACGCGCCGAAACCGCTGGCGAGCACTCCGATGTGCACCGGAGTGAGGCCGAGCGGCAGACGGATCGCCTTCCGCTCGTCGTCGCTCTTACGGATGGGCGCAGGCGCCGGCGGGGCGATCACCATGCCGTCACCATGCGATCACCACCGGGTCACCGCGGGCGGGGCGGGTCGCCAGCCGGGCGGCGGGGCGGCGGACCGCCGTACGCGCCGTTGGGACCGCCGGGCCGACCGTTCGGGCGTTCGCTCGGGCGTTCGCTCGGACGCTCGTTCGGACGCTGCGGCGCGCGCCGCGGTGGCGGCGGCGGGTTCGGCAGGCGGAACTCACCGCTGTTGGGCTGGCGGAACTCACCGCTGTTGGGGAGGCGGAACTCACCGCTCTCGTACGCGGGGGCGACGGCCTCCTCCTGCTTGCGGCTGCGGGCCCTGGTGACCACGAGCGCGACGCCGGAGCCGACCAGCAGGCCGCCGATGAACACGACCACCAGCATCTGGCCGGCCGGGATGCCGGCCGGGGTGGCGGTGCCCGACGCGGGCTGCACGGGGTTGACCTGGAACTGCCCGATCGAAGCGACGATCTCGGGCCGGGCCAGCTCCACGATCTTGTCGGCGGCCGTCTCGGCGGCGGCCGCCGTCGGGGCGTCGACCTTGATGTTGATCAGCACGGAGCTCTCGACGACACCGGCGGTGACCGAAATCTTGTCGGGCTCGACGCCGGCCGCGGCCGCGGCCTGGTCCTGGAACTTCGGCAACGCGAAGATCGCGGCGGCGATCTGGCTCTGCGTACCGCCGCCGAGCGACTCCCAGAGCGAGGCGTTCTCGCCCGACGCCGCGTTGCCGGCAGGGGCGAGCACCACCACCGACTGCGCGCGGTAGACCTGGTCGGGCAGCACGCCGGACGCCGCTACGCCGATGAGCGCTACAACCGCCGTGGCCAGCCCGCTCAGGAGGATGGTGATCAGCGCTCGGCGGGTGAGCCGATCCTCGTTCACGTCACTCCTCGATGTTCCGAGCGCATTGCCCGGTCGGAATCCGGGTGCGGCCGGGTGCCCCGGGTCCGGCTCGTGCGCAGAGCGGTGTCGTACAGGTCCGACAGCCGACCCACCCAGCCGAGCAGGTCGAACCGTTCCTCGGCCAGTCTACGTGCCGCCTGTCCGAAGAGTTCCCGGCGATCGGCGTCGCCCAGCAGCTCGACGACCGCCGAGGCCAGCGCCTCGGAGTCGCGCGGCGCGACGAGCGTTCCCGTGCTGCCGTGCTCGATGACCTCGGGGGTGCCGCCGACGGTGGTGGCGACGGCGGGCAGCCCGGTTGCGGCCGACTCGATGAGCGACGTCGGCAGCGCCTCGGTGAGCGAGGGCAGCAGCGCCAGCGTCGAGCCGCGCAGCAACGCGGGCACGTCCTCGCGGGCGCCGGTGAACACCACACCGTTGCCACTCTCGCCACCCTCGCCGAGCCCCGCGGCGAGACCTTCCAGCGTGGCGCGGTGCGGCCCGTCGCCGACGATCAGCAGCGTCGCGCCGGGGACCGCCGCGCGCACGGTGGGCCACGCGCGCAGCGCGAACTCGTGCCCCTTCGGCTCGCGCAGCGCGGCGACGATCGTCACGACCGGGGTGCCCGGCGCGATGCCGAGGTCGGCGGGCAGCTCGTCGCGGCCGGGGCCCGCAGGCGGGCGGAACGCGGAGAGGTCGACCCCGTTGTGCAGCGTGATCCAATTGCCGAACGGCCGGCCGTAGATGCGGCGGGCGGCGTTTCGCGCAGCATCGGAGACGAACACCAGCGCGTGCCCGCGCTCGCCGCAGCGGATGTGCAGGTGGTCCTTGACCTTCCCGCTCAGCGGCTTCTCGGCGCGCGGCAGGTGGTGCAGCGTGCTGACGCACGGGACCTTCGCGATCTTGGCCGCGAGCGGCACGAGCGTCGTCGACGTGCCGAGGTGCGCGTGCACGACGTCACAGCCGGAGGCGCGGATGGCGGCCACGATCTTCCGGATGCCGGAAGGGTCGAGCAGCTTGCGCACCCCGATGAACGACGGCTGCAGACCGGCCGCCTCCAGGAGGGGCAGGCTCGCGGTCCGCTCGACGGTGTAGGGCGAGAGGCTCGCCGCCGTCATCTCCAGCCCGGCTGCCGGCGCCACTCCGTTGAGCGTCGCCAGCAGCCGTTCCGCGCCACCGTACGAGTACGAGTCGATCACCTGGAGGACGCGCACAGGGCACCTCCTCCCGTTCCGTGCGAATTGCCGAGCGAGCGCGCCTTGTTGTTACTGGCGCTTGTCACTGCTCGGCGCTGGCTCCGTCGTCACCGAATCCACGGTCGGCACCGGGTCGACCGCCGACACCGTATCGACGGCCATCGCGTCGCCGACGACCGCGTCAGCGGCAACGGTGTCGCTCGAACCCTGCAGCGTGGGCGGGCTCGGCACCGGCAGCACCGCCTCCGGCGTACGACGCGGGATGAGCTGCTGCACGGTCCACAGCGCGATCTTGAGGTCGAGCCACAGCGACCACGACTCGGCGTAGAGGTTGTCGAAGTGCGCGCGCTGGCTGATCGACGTGTCGCCGCGCAGCCCGTTGACCGCGGCGTAGCCGGTGAGGCCGACCGGCACGCGGTGCCGGTAGCGGTAGCCGGGGATCGTCTCGTTGAACCGCTCCACGAAGTACGGACGCTCGGGGCGCGGGCCGACGAGGCTCATGTCGCCCTTCAGCACGTTCACCAGCTGGGGCAGCTCGTCGAGGCTCGTGGACCGGATGAACCTGCCCACCGGGCCGAGCCGCGTGTCGGTGTCGATGTTCCAGCGCACGTCGCCCTCGCCGGTCGCCAGCTGCAGCGAGCGGAACTTGTAGAGCACGAACGGCTTCCCGTTGAGCCCGATCCGCTCCTGCTGGAAGATCACGCCGGGCCCGGTCTCCCGGCGCACGGCGGCGGCGATCGCGGCCAGCACCGGGCTGACCAGCACCAACGCGATGCCGGCCACGACGACATCGATCGCGCGCTTGACCCGCATCGACGCGGACCTGTGCGTCGGGCGGCGCAGCTTCACCAGCGGGATGCCGTCGACCAGCTCCGAGACCGGGCTGTGGTGGTTCAGCTCGTACATCCGCGGCACGAGGTAGACCTCGCAGTCGGCCCCACCCAGGCCGCGTACGGCGTCGACGACCGAGTCGTCGGCGTGCGCGCCGAACGCGACCAGCACGATGTCGATCGAGTGCTGTCCGACCAGCACCGGGAGCGACTCGACGGAGCCCAGCTTGGGGCCGAGGTCGGCCAGCAGCGGCCGGTCGTCGTCGACGAAGCCCACCACCCGCACGCCGTACTCCGGGTGGTGGATCAGGCTGTGCCCGAGCCGGACCCCGGCGTCGTCGCACCCGACGACGAGCGCGCGCAGGTGGTCGCGGCCGGCGAGCCGGCGCCGGCGGAGGGCGGTGAACGTGATGCCGCGGGCGATCACGAGCAGCGCGAACAGCAGCGCGCCCGTCTTGATCGCGCCCAGCGGCTCGCCCGCGGTCAGCGGGGTCAGGACCGCGGCGACCAGTCCCGTCGGGACGGCGACCAGCAGCGCGGTGCCGGGCAGGTCGTTCAGCAGCGACGGGGTGAACCGCCACGCGTGCCGACGCGAGGCCATGAGGCCGATCACGGTCGCGATGCCGATGGTGAGCGCGGGCAGCGGACCGGCCCACAGCACGGCGGCCGCGGTGCCGATGGCGAGCGCGACCAGCTCAGCGGATGCGACGAGCGTGCTGAAGGTCGAGCGCGCCGAGAGATCCTCGGCCGGCGCCCGGCGAGGTGCGACCGCGGCGGGAGTGGTGTCCCTCGCAGAGTCGAACACTTCGGTCAATCTGATCCGTCCTCCTCGTACGGCACGGCCCCCACATCCGGCTGGACCCAGCTGGATGCACCCTCTATCGGGCCGGCACTCACACGCCTATCGCCACTTTCCTTAAAGACGTTTCACCGCTCGGGATACTCCGCGTGGGCAAGCAGTCCTCGATCGGGTGAATCATCCGGGCCATCGGAACAGCCCGACTTCTCACAGTTACCGACGCCTGCACTCGATGGAGGTTGCTTCGCACGGGCGGGGAAGTTGATGACGAAGAGACCTGCCACCATGTGAGCGCCGCGGGGCGGGAGCCGTCTCGGCCGGTGCTGCCGGTACCGTCCCGCACCGTCGTTCAGCGCGTACCCGGAAGAAGGAAGAGCCCGTGACGTACCCGAGCGGGGCATCACCCACCGCGGTGGAGGCGACCGTCGAAGATCTTGTGACGGTCGTCGTCCCGGCCCGCGACGAAGCCGGGTTCATCGGCGCGTGTCTGGATGCCGTGCAGGGGCAGGACTACAAGAACCTGCAGGTCGTCGTCGTCATCGACGGGGCGTCGCGCGACGAGACGGGCGCGATCGTGCAGGCTCGTGCCGCCGCCGACCCGCGCATCGAGGTGGTGCACAACCCGCAGGGCGGCATCCCGCGCTCGCTCAACACCGCGCTCGCCGCGGCCCGGGGCCGCTGGCTGGTGCGGGTCGACGCGCACTCGACGGTCGAACCGGAGTACGTCGGGCTCGCCGTCTCCCGGCTGCGCGAAGGCAACTGGGGCGGCGTCGGGGGGCGCAAGGACGGCCGGGGCGTGACTCCGGCCGGGCGGGCCATCGCCGCCGCTCTGGGTAGCCCGTTCGGGGTAGGCGGCTCGGTCTACCACCACGGTGTGGAACGCCAGGAGGTCGACCACATCCCATTCGGGGCATATCCGACGGCACTCGTTCGTGAGCTCGGTGGATGGGACGAGGAGCTCGTCGCGAACGAGGACTACGAGTTCGACTACCGTTTGCGATCCGCCGGGCACCGGCTCCTGTTCGACCCCGCGATCGTCATCACCTGGCATTCCCGCCAGACGCTCGGTGATCTCTACCGGCAGTACCGCCGGTACGGGCACGGCAAGGTCGCCGTCGCGATGATGCACCCGAAGTCGATGCGCCCGCGGCACGTGCTGGTGCCGGCGTTCGTCGGCTACCTCGGGCTCGCGGCGCTCGTCGCGACCCGGCGCCCGGGTCGGGCCGCCGCGATGGTCGCGCCGTACGCGCTCGCGCTGGCCGCGGCGTCCGCGCGCACCGCGGCGAGCCTCGAGACGCCCGCCGAGCGCGCGAACGTCGCTCCGGCGTTCCTCGCGATGCACATCGGCTGGGGCGTGGGGTTCTGGGCGGGAGTCGCGTCCGCGCTGGTCGGGAAGCTGCGGAAAAGCCGATGACCGTTCCTGAACCGAGTTCTGCAGGCCCTCGGATGGACCTCGCCGGTCGACGGCCGCTGCGCGTGCTGCTGGTCGGCAAGTCGGCGCCCGACCGCGGCGGCATCCCGACCTTCCTGGAGATGCTGCGTGCCGGCGCACTCGCCGAGACGCACGACGTCAGCTTCCTCAACGTCGCCCACTCCGGCACCCCGGAGGGTGGCAAGGTCACCACGGGCAACCTGCAGCGCACGCTGCAGGACGCGCTCGCGGTGCGCCGGATGGCCGCGGGCCAGGACATCGTGCACATCCACTCGGCGCTGGCGCCCTCGGTCACGGTGCTGCGCGCCTCGCTGCTCGCGCTCGCCGCACGCAGCCGCGGCGCCACCGTCGTCGTCCACGCGCACGGCGGCAACATCCAGACCTGGCTGTCCACCCCGGTCCGCCGGGTGCTGATGCGGCTGGCGATGGCGCCGGCGAAGCGGGTCGTCGCGGTGTGGACGGCGGGGCAGAAGGTGCTCGAGTCGGTGCTGCCGGCGGGCAAGGTCGAGCTCGTCGACAACGGCGTGCCGCTGGCGGCGCCGCCCGTGGAGGAGACGCACGAGCCGCCGCGCATCCTCTACGTGGGGCTGCTGACCCCACGCAAGGGCGTGCTCGATCTCGCCGAGGCGTCGCGGATCTTGAAGGAACGTGGCGTCGACCACGAGCTGCGGCTGCTCGGCGGCACCCCCGACGAGGGCCCGGATGCCGAGACCGCCGTCCGCGACCACCTGCCCGAGTGGACGAAGCTGCTCGGCACCCGCGAACCCGGCGAGATGGCCGCCGAGTACGCGCAGGCCGACATCTTCTGCCTCCCGTCGTGGTGGGAGGCCATGCCGCTCTCGGTGCTGGAGGCAATGTCGAGCGGGCTGCCCGTCGTCGCGACCGACGTCGGCGACATCGCCCGGGCCGTCGAGCACGGCCGCACGGGCACCGTCGTGCCGCCGAAGGATCCCGAGCGGCTCGCCGACGCGCTCGAGAAGCTCATCCGCGACCCGCAGGCGCGTCGCCGGATGGGTGAAGCCGGCCGCGAGCGTGTTGAGCACCACTTCTCGGCCGACGTCACGGCAGAGCGTCTGCACCGCCTCTACCTGCAGGTTCGATCCCAGCGAAGGTGACTCCTCAATAACGGGAGCCGTTCCGACGATTTACCTGTGTGAGACGGGCGCGGTTACCCTGCCATCGGGGGACGCGCCGTCACGGATGAATCCGAGGGAGATCGTGGGGACAGGGTCGAGCAGGTCGGTGGATGCCGCCTGCCCGAACCCATGCCTCGGAACGGTCCGGGCGACCTCCAACGGGCCGGTGTAGCGGTGGGGAGACATCGGCCGAGCGATCATCCGGAAGAGGCTGCCGAGGCCGACGGATCCGTCCGGACGCAGGTCGTGCAGGCGGAGAAGAAGTCCGCGACCGACGTCCCGGACGACGACCAGATCGAGAGCAAGGTCCGCGTCGGCGCGAAGCTCTCGGCGATCACGCTGCTGGTCACCCAGATCGTCTCGTTCGTGCAGACCTTCCTGCTGGCGAACTTCCTCTCGCCGGCGGAGCTCGGCATCTTCGCCGCGGGCACGGTGCTCACCGGCTTCCTGGTGAGCGTCTCGGAGGGCGGGCTTCGGCTCGCGCTCGTGCAGCGTGAGGACGACATCGAGGACGCCGCCGACACCGTCTTCTGGGTCACCCTGACCACCGGTGTGCTGCTCGCGCTCGCCGCGGTCGCCGTCGCACCGCTGATCGGCAGCTACTACACCGACGCCAGCGACGTCATCGCCTCGATCGCCGCGCTGACCGCCGGCACGCTCGTGCTGCACTCGCTGACGAACGTCCCCGACGGCCTGATGCAGCGCCAGCTCAACTTCAAGCGCCGCGTGATCGTCGACCCGGCCCGCGTGATCGGCTACGCGACCGTCACCACGACCCTGGCGGCGATGGGCTGGGGCGTCTGGTCGATGGTCGTCGGCCAGTACGTCTCGATGGGCATCTGGGTGGTGCTCACGTGGTGGCTGGCCAAGTGGCGGCCGGGGGTCGGGCGCCCGTCGTACAAGCTGTGGCGCGAGATGGCGAAGTTCGCCTTCCCTCTGATGATCGAGGGCCTGGCCGAGCGGATCCGCACGATCGCGGAGAACGCGCTGGTCGGGCGGCTGAGCAACGCCGACCTCGGGCACTACCGGCAGGCGCAACGGCTCTCCCAGATCCCGGCGCTCGCCGTCGTGCAGATCGGGTCCTACATCCTCTTCCCCGCCTTCTCCCGCCTGGCCAAGCACCCGGAGCGGCTGAAGAAGTCGTTCCTCTCCGCGATGCAGCTGAGCTGGCTGTTCTCGATCGCGGTGGCCGGGCTGATCTTCGCGCTCGGTCAGCCGGCCGTCGTGCTCGTGCTCGGTGAGAAGTGGCGCGAGTCCGGCATCGCGATGATCGCGATGGCGGGCTACGGCGTCGGCATCGCACTGCAGGCCGCGGGCAGCGAGGTGATCAAGGCGGCCGGCCGGCCGCAGCTGTTGAACTGGACCACCGCGATCAGCCTGGTGTGCGGCATCGGCATGCTCGCGGCGCTGCTGCCGCTCGGGCTGATCGGCGTCGGCATCGCGATGTCGGTCACCGAGCTGGTGCTCGGCGTCGTGATCGTCGGGCTCACCCGGGTGGTGCTGCCGTTCTCCGTCGGCAGGCTGCTGTGGATGCTGGTGCCGCCGACGATCGCGGCCGGCGCCGCCGCCTTCGCCTCCTGGTACCTGGAGACCCACTTCGTCCAGGCCGAGTCGTTCGGGCGGCTGCTCGGCTTCGTCGTGCTGCTGGGCGAGATCCTGCTGTTCTTCGTGATGTTCCTCGTCGCGATGACGGTGGTCGCGCCGCACCTGATGAAGCGCGCACTCGGTGGTGTCATGGCCAAGCTCGGCCGCGGCGGCGACACCGACGACGAGGACGAGGAGGACGAAGAGGAGGAGGACGACGAGGACCTCGACAGCGGCGAGGTCCTCGTCCCGCGCCGCCGCCCGACGTTCGACTTCGACCAGCCGACGATGCTGCTGCCGGTCTACTCCGTCGACGACACGATGGAGATCCGCCTGCGCGGAGCGCGGCAGCCGCAGCGGCCGATGCCGCCTCCGCCGCCGCGCCGGCCGCGCCGCCCGCAGCCCCCGCCGCCGTCGATGCGCACGGCGCACCTCGAGACGCAGGCGCTGCCGGCGCAGTCTGCAGCCCAGCCCGGTTCAGCCCAGCCCGGTTCAGCCCAGCTCGGCCCGGCCCAGCCCGCGCCGCCGACGGAGGCGATGCCGAAGCAGGAGGCGCCGCAGCCACCGGACGTGCGGACGCAGGCGATTCCCCAGCAGAAGGCACCCCTTTCGAAGGGCGGGCCCGACGAGCCCGGCCCGCCGTCGGGACGCCGTTCGCGGGAGATGCCGCTCGACGCCCGCGCGGAGGGCCTCGACGATTCGCTTCCGCCGCGCAGGTCCGCCCCCGATACGGGGGACCGGCCGCTGCCGCGCCGGCGCCCCGGCGACGAGGCGCCCCGGTTCGGGCCGCCGCCGCGCCGCGCCGGCGGGACCGGGGAGCGGCCGGTGCCCCGCGGGGGCGACGGCTTCGGCGGTCCCGAGTCCGGCGAGCACCCGCTGCCGCCGCGCCCCGCGGGCGCGCCGGCGCCGGTGTCGGGCCGCCGGCGGCGGCGGGACCCGGACGACGAGCCGTCGATCCCGCCCCGGTTCGGTGGGGTGTCGCGGGGTCCGGATTCCGACGAGCACCCGTTGCCGCCGCGGCGCCCTGGTTCGCCGACGGTTGCGCAGCCGCTCCCGCCGATGCCGCCCCAGCCCCAGTCGGGCCGCCGCCGGTTGGAGCTCGACGACTCGGACGAGCGTCCGTTGCCGCCCCGTCGTCCCGGGTCGCCGACGGTTGCGCAGCCGATGCCGCCGATGCCGCCCCAGTCGGGCCGCCGCCGGTTGGAGCTCGACGACTCGGACGAGCGTCCGTTGCACCCGGGTGCGCCGACCGTCGGCCAGCCGATCCAGCAGCCCCCGCCCATGCCCCCGTCCGTACCGCAGTCCCCGCCGCAGCCGGGGCGCAGGCGGTTGGCGGAGCCGGAGGGCGAGCCGCACGGCCCGACCCGCGCCGGTCCGTCGGGCGAGCGACCGGTGCGTCCGCCCGGTACCGGCGAGAACGGCATGCCGCCGCGGCGTCCGATGCCACCTCGTGGGCAGCCGGGTGGGCAGTCGGGTGAGCGGCCGATGCCGCCGCGCGGCCCGGTCTCCGGCGAGCACCCGTTGCCGCCGCGGCGACCCGGCCCTGGTCCCGGCCCCGTGCGCGGAGCCACCTCCGGCGAGCGCGAGGTGCCCAGGCACGGGCCTCGTCCCGGCCACGAGACCGGCGAGCGGCCCCTGCCGCGTCGACCACTGCCGGCCAACGGCGACGGCCCCGCGCGGCCCGGCCATACCGGCGAGCGGCCCGTCCCGCGTGGCGAACCGGCGAGCGGTGGCCGCCGACGGCCGGAAGGCCCCGACCAGGGCGACGGTGGCCACGCGCTGCCGCCGCGGACCGGGGCGCCGTCGAGGCGGCGGAACGGGGAGCGCCCAGGACAGGATTCCGGGCAGGATTCCGGCGAGCACGTGCTGCCGACCCGCGCCGAGGGCTCCGGCCGGCCGCCCCGCTACGCCGACGACGAGCCGCGGCGCCGGCGCGTCGACCCCGACGCCCCGGAACGCGGAGTGCCACCACGCCGCCCGGCCGGACCGTCACCCGAGCCCCCACGCCGCACGCCGATGAACGGGCCGGTCAACCCGGAACAGCCGCAGGGCCCGCGGCGAGCGGGCCCCCCGCAGGCACCGCCCACCGTGGCGTGGCGGCGACCGCAGGAGGAGCCGTCGTCGACGGAGCTGCTGCCGACGCAGGAGCGCGACGACCCCCGACCCGCGCGGCGGGGCGAGGCCCCGCCGAACGGCGGTGGCCGCCGGCGCGCGCCGGAACCGCCCGAGCAGCCGGAGGCGCAGCCCCGCCCCCTGCCGGCACCGCCGTCCCGCCCGCGCACCTGAGCCACGGGAACCGTCGACAACGACGTTCTGGCTGTTTTGAAACGTTCCAAGCGACCAGAACGTCGTTGTCGACGCTCACACCCCGCACTAGTGATCCCGCCTTCCGATCAGCTCGGCTATTGCGCGCAGGTCCCTCGTCGCGCCCTCGCCAATCCGGTCGAGCCGCTGCAGCGCGCCGGCCAGCAGCGAGTCGGCCCGCTGCTGGCACCACGCCCGGCCACCGGCCTCCTCGACGAGGTCGGCGGCGCGGGCCAGCTCGTCCTCGCTGAGCACCGCGTCGTCGAAGTACAGCGTGCGCAGCTTCGCGGCGGCCGCGGTCTCCGAGGTCAATGCGGCAACGACGGGCAGCGACTTCTTGCGGCACCGCAGGTCGTTGCGGACCGGCTTGCCGGTGGTCTCGGGGTCGCCCCAGATCCCGAGCAGGTCGTCGATCAGCTGGAACGCCAGCCCGAGCTGGCAGCCGAACCGGCCCATCTCCTGCACCTGCAGCTCCGAACCCCCACCGAGCAGGGCACCCAGCGCGCACGCGCAGCCGAGCAGGGCGCCCGTCTTGGCCTCGGCCATGCGGAGGCACTCGGTGAGGGTGACGTCCGTGCGCCGCTCGAACGCCAGGTCGGCGATCTGCCCGTCGACGAGCGCCTGCACGGTGCTGCTGAGCATCCGCACCGCCGGCGCCGACGCCGGATGGTCCGAGGCGGCGAGTACGTCCATCGCGAGCGACAGCAACGCATCGCCCGCCAGGATCGCGGGGCCGACCCCGAACACCGCCCACGTGGTCGGGCGGTGCCGGCGGGTCAGGTCGTTGTCCATGACGTCGTCGTGCAGGAGCGAGAAGTTGTGCACCAGCTCCACCGCGACGGCGGCCGGCACCGCGGCCGTCACGGGGTCGGCCCCGCTGTCGATCCGGCCCTCGATGGACGCCGCCGTCAGCAGCGTCAACGCGGGCCGGATCGCCTTGCCGCCGGTTGCGCCTGCCGGCGCGCCGTCCTCGTCCCACCAGCCCAGGTGGTAGCCGGCGACGTGCTGCATCGCGTTCGGCAGCGTGTTCACCGCACGCAGCAGCGCCGGCTCCCACCGCCTCCGCACGGCAGTGAGCAGGTCACCGGCGTCGTTCCTGGTTGCTGCGGTCATGCCGGGTCCCTCCGTCCGATCTCGACGTTCTCCAGCACCCCGAGCGCGTCGGGCACCAGCACCGCGGCCGAGTAGTAGGCGCTGACCAGGTACGACATGACCGCTTTCGCGTCGATCCCGGTGAAGCGGACGGAGAGGCCCGGCTGGTGCTCGTCGGGCAGGTCGGTCGGGAGCAGCCCGATCACGCCGCTCGACTCCTCGCCCGTGCGCATCGCGAGGATCGACGTGGTGCCGTGCTCGCTGATCGGGATCTTGTCGCACGGCAGCACCGGCACGCCGCGCCAGCCGGTGTGCCGCTCGCCCTCCACCACGACGTCGGTCGGGTAGATGCCGCGCCGGCTGCACTCCCGGCGCACCGCCGCGATCGCGAGCGGGTGGGCCAGGAAGAACGCCGTGCTGCGGCGCCGGCTCAGCAGGTCGTCCATGTCCGCGGGCGCAGGCGGCCCTTCCCGGGTCTGGACGCGCTGCGCGAACGCGGTGTTGTGCAGCAACCCGAAGCCGGGATCGTTGAGCAGCGCGTGCTCCTGCCGCTCGCGCAGCTCCTCGACGGTGAGGCGCAGCTGCTGCTGGGTCTGGTCCATCGGCTTGCCGTAGAGGTCGGCCACCCGCGAGTGCACGCGCAGGACGGTCTGCGCGACCGACAGCTCGTACTCCCGTGGCGCGAGCTCGTAGTCGACGTAGGTCGCCGGCAGCACCGGCTCGCCGGTGTGCCCGGCGGCCAGCTCGACGACGGCCTCGCCGTACTTGTTGCGGGCCGGCCCCGGCCTGCTGCCGAGCTCGGCGAGGTGCGCCCGCAGCGCCGGCGCGACGTCGAGGAACTCCGCGACGGTCGTCCGGGAGAGCGCCAGCACCACGCACGGCGTCACCGCCTTCGCGGTGAACGCCCACGTGCTCTCCCGGTCTGTGAGGAGCTCGTCGCCGAGGTGGTCACCGTCGCCGAGCGAGCCGAGCGAGGCGGGCTCGCCGTACGGGCCGGTGCCGAGCTTGGTCACCTTGCCGTGCGCGATGAGCACGATCTCCTCGACCGGGCTGCCCGCGGTGGCGAGCACCTCGCCCGGTTCGAGGCTGCGCTGCTCGAACCGCCCGGCGAGCGCGGTCAGCGTCAACGGGTCGGTGAACGCCCGCAGCGCGGCGAGCTCGCCCAGCTCCTCCGGGATGACCTGCACGGTCGAGCCCGTCTGGACGAACTCGACCCGGCCGTCCCCGACGGTGGACGACAACCGCCGGTTCACCCGGTACGTGCCGGCGTCGACCGGCACCCACGGCAGCATGCGCAGCAGCCACCGCGGGGTGATCCCCTGCATGTGCGGGACGGACTTCGTCGTGGTGGCGAGGTTGCGCGCCGTCGAGGTCTGCAGGCTCGTCGGCGGCGGGGGCTCCGCCAGCTCGGGGGTGGTCGTCACAGGTCAGTCCTCGCGACCGATCTCGACGTTCTCGAGCACGGCGAGCGCGTCGGGCACCAGCACGGCCGCCGAGTAGTAGGCGCTGACGAGGTAGGAGATGACGGCCTTCTCGTCGATGTTCATGAAGCGGACGTTGAGCCCGGGCTGGTACTCGTCGGGCAGGCCGGTCTGGTGCAGGCCGACCACACCCTGGTTCGCCTCGCCGGTGCGCACGAGCATCACCGAGCTGGTTCGCGCTTCGCTCATCGGGATCTTGTTGCACGGCAGCACCGGCACGCCGCGCCAGGCCGGCACGTGGTTGCCGCCCATCTCGACGCTCTGCGGGTAGAGGCCGCGCTTGGAGCATTCGCGGCCGAACGCCGCGATCGTCCGCGGGTGGGCGAGGAAGAAGCCGGGTTCCTTCCAGACGATCGACAGCAGCTCGTCGAAGTCGTCGGGCGTGGGCGGGCCGCTCGTGGCGTGGATGCGGTTGCCGAGGTCGGCGTTGTGCAGCAGCCCGAAGTCGCGGTTGTTGACCAGCTCGTGCTCCTGGCGCTCGCGCAGCTCCTCGATCGTGAGCCGCAGCTGCTGCTCGGTCTGGTTCATCGGCTTGTTGTAGAGATCGGCGACCCTGCTGTGGACGCGCAGCACGGTCTGGGCGACCGACAGCTCGTACTCGCGAGGGCTGTGCTCGTAGTCGACGAACGTCTGCGGCAGGTCGTACTCGCCGTCCTGGCCGGCGGCGACGTCGACAGCGGCTTCCCCGGAGGCGTTCTGGGGCCGGTCGGTGGCCGCGAGCCGGTGCTGGATGTGCGAGCGCAGCCCGCCCGCGTTGCCGTTCATCTCGTCGAAGGCCTGGCGGCTCAGCGTGAGCACGGTGCACGGGGTGACGGCCTTGGCCGTGTACTCCCACTGCTCGTCGGCGTTGGCCAGCATGCCGTCGCCGAAGTGGTCGCCGTCGGCGAGCACACCCAGCACGGTCTGGTCGCCGTACTTGCCCCGGCCGAGCTTGTTGATCTTGCCGTGGGCGATGAGGAAGACCTGGTCGGCCCGGCCGCCCTCCTCGACGAGCACGTCCCCGGGCGAGTACTCGCGCTGGACGAACCGGTCGGCGAGGGCGGTGAGCACCTCCACGTCGTCGAAGCCGCGCAGCAGCCGCAGCTCACCGAGCTCCCGGGGGATCACCTTGACCTCGGCGCCGGTCGTGGTGAACTCCACCCGGCCGTCGCCGACGGTGTAGCTGAGCCTGCGGTTCACCCGGAACACACCACCGTCGGCCTGCACCCACGGCAGCATCCGGAGCAGCCACCGGGACGTGATTCCCTGCATCTGCGGGACGGACTTCGTCGTCGTCGCGAGATTTCGGGCGGCTGAGGTGTCGAGGCTCGTGCGCGGCGGAACTTCGGGTGCCTGGGCGTCGAGGGGTTCGGTTGTTGTCATCACACATACCACCAATCTGCGGAGTGTTGGAAATGTGTCGAAGTGGGCGGAATCGGACCGTGTGCAGGCGGCCGTGAAGTGTTCTTTCCGGAATGGTGATCATGAATTGTTAAGCCAGTGACTCAGGGGATTTGATCAACGCACCCGCAGTACCGCGGACAATGCGCCAACAGAAACTGACATGACGAATACTCCGAGCACTGCGATCACGGCGGCCGTCATCGCCACCGACCGCGTCGGCCGCTCCCGCGGTGCGGCGGCGCGCTCGGCGATCGCGGCCGCGACGGGCGGCGGCGCATCTGCCGCCGGTGCGGCGACCGGACCGCCGGGCTCTGCCGACGAGGGGGTCGATGAGAGGGCCGGTGGGAGGGCAGGTGGGGTAGCCGGCGTGGGAGCCGGCGCTGGACTGGCGGCAGGGGCGCCTCCGACGGGAGCGGGTGCGGGTGGCTGGACAGGTGGCTGCGCCGGCGCGGCCGGAGGGGGCGGGGCGGCGATTGGGGCAGGTGCTGGTGCGGGTGCCGGCGACGGTGCGGGCGCGGGCGCCGGAGCGGGTTCCGGAATCGGAGCAGGGGCGGGTGGTTCTGCCGGTGGTGGCTCTGACCTGGGCGGAGGAGGCTCTGAAGGTGCCGGCGGCGGTTGGGCCGGCGGTGCCGGCGGCGGCGCGGCCACCGGCGGTGGGGGCGGCGGGGGCGGTGCGGGCAGGAGCGTGCTGGCCCGCGCCGAGACGGCGATGCCGAGCTGGGTCTCGCCGCTCACGGTGGCGGTGAGGGTGGCGCCGGCGCGGGCGGTTCCCGCGCACGACAAGGTCCTGCTCTGGCCGGGCAGCAGCAGCGGGACGAGCCACCTGCAGCCCGGTGCCGCCGACAGCTCCACGATGAGCCGGACGAGCACAGCGGTGCCGACGTTGCTCACCCTGGCGCTCTGGGTGATGCGGTCGCCGGGCCGTGCCGAGGCCGGGGTGAAGCCGGTGGTGACGGCAACGGCACCGGTATCGGCGCCCGTTGCAGCCGGGGCGCCGATCATTCCGATCATTAATACGATCATGGTCACCGCGAGCACTCGCCGCGTTGTCATCAGCTGCCCTTCCGAGCGTGGCCGTCACACTTCCTAGTCGCCCCACTCCGGGGAGTACAGATACTTGCGAGTTGTTCACACGATCGGAGCGATTGCGATCGGGCGTCTCGACCCCCACCCGGGTGCGGCATAGCTTGGAGTGGCTCCGCCTCCCGTTCCGGGGTGTTCTCCGACAACTGACGAGGCTCAACTGTGATTGTCGACTTCATTGTCGCGGTCGCGGCACCGACGTTGCTCGCCGTTGTCGTGGCCGCTTTTCTGGCCCGCCGCAAAGAGGTCGCGGACGGCGACTTCGACTCCGACTCGGTGTCCTTCGCCGGTGGCATCCTCAGCGCGCTGTTCACCGTGGTGCTTGCGTTCTACATCGTCTTCGCCTGGCAGCAGGGCGCCGACATCGAGAGCAACGCGGCCGCGGAGGCCGACGCGGTGGTCGACGCCTACTGGCAGGCCGACGCCGCACCGGAGCCGAACCGATCGGCGCTGCAGGGGTTGCTGCGCGAGTACGCCGTCACGGTCGCCGACCGCGAGTGGCAGCTGCTGCGGCAGGGCGAGACGGAGGACACGATCCCGGACCTCGTGCGCGCGATCCGCACGGAGTTCATCGCGTTGCCGACCGAGGGCGCGTCGGGGGTGGCGCGGGAGTACGGCCTGCGCGACGTCCGCGACATCGACGAGGCGCACCGCAGCCGCGTCGACCTCGCCGCCGGCGACAACACGTTCAACACCGTGCTGCTGGTGGCCACGCTCATCGGGGCGGCACTGGTGATCGCGTTCCCGCTGGCCGTCGGCATGAGCGGGCGCCCGATCAACCTCGTCGTCGTCGGCGTGCTGGCGTTCACCGTCGGCGCGACCATCTACATCGCCTTGCAGCTGCGAACCCCGCTCGACGGCGCCTTCGGCGTCGAGCCCGATGCCTTCGTCGACGCCGTCGCCGAAATGCGCTCGCCCACCTGACCTGCCAGAAAGGACCGCCGTGGAGGCGTTCACCCTGCCCGACTTCTACCTCTCGTACCCGGCGCGCCGAAATCCCCACCTCGAACAGGCCCGCGCGCACAGCATGGAGTGGGCGCGCGGCATGGGCATGCTCGACGCGCAGAAGCCCGGCGGCGGTCTCGTCTGGGAGGAGGTGGCGCTGGCCCGCATGGACTACGCGCTGCTGTGCGCGTACACCCATCCCGACTGCGACGCCACGATGCTCGACCTGATCACCGACTGGTACGTCTGGGTCTTCTTCTTCGACGACCACTTCCTCGAGGAGTTCAAGTACTCGCGGGACGTTGCGGGCGCGAAGGCCTACCTCGACCGCCTGGAGCTGTTCATGGGTGGGGAGGGGGAGGCGCCGGAGCCGACCAACCCCGCCGAGGCCGGGCTCGTCGACCTCTGGGGCCGCACCGCGCCGCACCGGTCGGGCGACTGGCAGCGCCGGTTCACCACCAGCACCCACAACCTGATGGTCGAGTCGATGTGGGAGCTGGACAACATCGAGATCGGCCGGATCGCAAACCCGATCGAGTACGTCCAGATGCGCAGGCGGGTCGGTGGCGCGCCGTGGTCGGCGAACCTCGTCGAGCACGCCGTCGACGCCGAGGTGCCCGCCGCGATCGCGGCCTCACGTCCGATGCGGGTGCTGTGCGACACGTTCGCCGATGCCGTGCACCTGCGCAACGACCTGTTCTCCTACCAGCGGGAGGTGCAGGAGGAAGGGGAGAACTCCAACGCCGTGCTCGTCTTCGAGCGGTTCTTCGACTGCTCGACGCAGGAGGCCGCCGACAAGGTCAACGACCTGCTGACCTCCCGCATGCTCCAGTTCGAGACGACGGCGCTGGTGGAGGTGCCGGACCTGCTGGTGAGCAACGCGATCCCGCCGGACGAGCAGCTCGGCGTCGGCGCGTACGTGAAGGGGCTGCAGGACTGGCAGTCGGGCGGGCACGAGTGGCACATGCGCTCCAGCCGGTACATGAACAAGGGCGCCCGCCGCGGCGCCACCACGGCCGGGCTGGGGATGTCGGCGTCGACGCTGTTCACCACGGGCCCGGGGCTGCGCCGCCGCGCCCACCAGCACACGCACATGCCGTTCACGTCGGTCGGGCACCTCCCGCTGCCCGAGCTGTACATGCCGTTCCCCGCCACCTGCTCCCCGCTGCTCGACGACGTGCGCAGGCACGGGCTGGAGTGGGCGCGACGGATGGGCTTCTTCGACTCGCTGCCGGGTGTCGAGGTGGCCGGGGTCTGGGACGAGCCGCGGTTCGTCGGGTTCGACTTCGCCTACTGCGCGTCGCACCTCAACGCGGACGCGAGCCTCGAACAGCTGGAGCTCTCCACCGACTGGCTCGCCTGGGGCACCTACGGCGACGACCTGTTCCCGCTGCTCTTCGGCAACTCCCGCAACGAGGCGGCGGCCCGCCTCTGCCACGAGCGGCTCCAGCTGTTCATGCCGCTCGACCTCGGGGCCACCCCGGAGCCGCTGACCCCGATCGAGCGGGGTCTCGCGGACCTCTGGGTGCGGACTGCCGAGCCGATGACGTCCGACGCCCGGCAGCGGTTCCGCACCGCCGTCGCCGACATGACCGGCAGCTGGCTGTGGGAGCTGGCCAACCAGACCCAGAACCGGGTGCCGGACCCAGTGGACTACATCGAGATGCGCCGCATGACGTTCGGCGCCGACCTCACCGCGAGCCTCGGCAAGCTCGCGCACGCGCATCTCGTGCCGTTGGAGCTCTACGAGACCAGGGTGCTGCGGGAGCTCGAGACCGCCGCGCAGGACTACGCGTGCTTCACCAACGACCTCTTCTCCTACCAGAAGGAGGTCGAGTTCGAGGGCGAGGTGCACAACCTGGTGCTGGTCGTCGAGAACTTCCTCGACGTCGACCGCATGACGGCCCGGGACATGGTCGCCGACCTCATGAAGGCCCGCATGGAGCAGTTCGAGCACATCCTCGCCGTCGACATGCCGGCCATGTTCGACGACCACGACCTCGCCGAGGAGGTGCGCGAGGCGCTCGTCGAGCGGGGCGAGGACCTCAAGTCGTGGATGTCGGGCATCCTCGCCTGGCACCACGGCTGCGACCGCTACAACGAGGTCGCGCTGCGCCGCTCGCGCGCCCCGTTCGCCCCCAGCGGCCTCGGGACCGCAGGGCTGCGCATCGGGGTCTGACCGAACTTCCCCACCGTTTTGCCTACCTACACACCCGAAAGGGCGTGCAGGTTGGCAAAACGGTGGGCAAGTTCCCCACCGTTTTGGGCACTTGCGCGCCGTACGGGCGCGCATCCACCCAAAACGGTGGGGAAGTTGGGGTGCTAGAACCACTCTTCCCAGCGGTCGAAGGCGCCGGCGAGGGCGGCGCGGAAGATGCGCTCGTCGTCGAACTTCGTGACGAACGTGCGTGCGACCGTGCCGGCGGGGCGGCGCTCGACCGACTGCGCGTAGACGGTGCGGTAGCCGGCCTGCGCTGCTGCGGCCTGCGCCTCGGCCGGCCAGTTGCCGGACTGGCCGAACGGGATCGCGAACTCCGTGGAGTCGATGCCGAGGTTGAGCCGCAGCGCCTCGCGCGACTCGGCGAGCTCGGCGACGATCTCGCCGGGGGAGAGCGTCGAGAAGTTCGGGTGGGTCACCGAGTGGCTCGCGATCGTGACGCCGTCGTCGGCCAGCTTCTCGATCTCGCGCCAGTCGAGGAAGTCGTCGTAGCCGTTGCGCCCGCGCCCGTCGGCGAACCCGCTGACGACGAACGCCGTCCACGGGATGTCGAGGCTCTTGAGCAGCGGCGCGACCGTGGTCAGGATGCTGCGGAACCCGTCGTCGAACGTCAGTGCGAGCCGCAGGTCGGCGGGGTCGTTCGAGCCCGACGGGCCTGCGACGGCGTCGTCGACCAGCTCCATCGCCGGCACGAACCGGTACCCGACGTTGCGCGCGTGCGCCAGCTGCTGCTCCAGGCGGCGCAACGTGATGTCGTTGATGCCCATCTCGGGCATGCCGACCGTGTGGTAGCAGAGGATCCGGCTCGTCGGCGCGGTGCGCCCGGCCGTCCGGGAGATCACCGTGCGCTCGCTGAGGGCACGGGCCTCCGCAACCTTGTCGCGAGCGGCGTCCGCACGCCACCGTACCGACTTGCGCGCTCTCTCGACGAAACTCATCACGCCACCTCCTTCACCCCGATGGCAAACGCGCCCCAACCGAGGCGCTCCATCCTCGCCGTATAACCCAGCCGCTCCAGCAGCGGTACGGCATCGTCGTACCGGGTCTGCACTTCGATCTTGATGCAGCGGACGTCGCGGGTCCACTCGCCGTGGCTCAGCAGCTCGTGCCACGCGCTCTCGATGTTGACCAGCAGGTAGTCGACCGGCTTGCCGCCGGCGAACCCGTCGAGCAGGCGCTGCGCGGCCACGGCCTCGATCACCTCGGTCGGCGTGCCCGGCTCCGCGGCCTCCGCGAGGTCGAACCCCCACGCGTCGTGCGTCCAGCTGACCGTCAGCGTCGCGTCCTCCCACCACACCGCGGCCTCGACGATCGTGCAGCGGTCGCCGAGCGGCGCGACGTTGGCGCGGGCGAGCACCGCGTTCTCCGCGTCGGGCTCGACGCCCAGCAGCCGGGCCGACGGGTAGCGCATGCCGAGGTCGGCGAGCGGGAGGCCGATGTTGGCGCCGAACACGGCGATCCGGCCGAGCGGTCCGTCGATCTCGGGCGGTGGGAGGTGCAGGCCTTCCTGGAACACCATGTCGAACGCGTTGCCGTCGCGCGAGCGCGGCCGCAGCCGCACCGGGTCGCCCTCCAGGTCCTTCACCCGCAGCGGCACCGCCGTCTGCGCGACCGGCTGTGCGAGATCGGGCCGGACCATCTCGACCCCGAGCTTGGCCATGCGAAGCCCGCTCGACGGGTCGGACGTCTGCCGCATCGAAGCGAGCCGCCGCCGAACCGCCGCGACGAACCGGCCGATCCGGGTGCGGAAAGATGCCATGACGACGGCCCGACTCCTTCGGTTGCCCTGCTGCCGCAGGCGCTCGTCGCGGCTGCGCCGGCCCTGGCTGGCTCTGGCTGGCCCTGTCAGTCTTTCGCGTCCTCGGCGCTGAGCATTACGCCGTCCGCCCCGTCACGGACATAGCGCTTTCCGCATTCCGTGCAGGTGAGCGACTCGTCGAGGCGGGCGCCGCAGCGGCACACCCACCCCTTCTGCACCGCGGGGTTGCCGGCGACGAACGCGTGCGCCGGCACGTCCTTCGTGACGACGGCGCCGGCACCGGCGAACGCGTACTCACCGATCTCGGTGCCGCAGACGACCACCACACCCGCGCCGAGCGACGCGCCGCGGCGCACCAGCGTCGGCAGCAGGTCCTCGGCGGCGAGCCGGTTGGCCGCCCGCGGGCGCATGTCGTTGGTGAACAGCACGTTCGGCCCGAGGAAGACCTCGTCCTCGCACGTCACACCGCGGAAGACGAGCGTGCCGTTCTTGACGGTCACTCGGTCGCCCAGCACCGCGCCGTCCTCGACGAACGCGCAGTCGCAGATGTTGCACTCGCGCCCGACCTTCGCGCCCGCCAACACGTGCGCGAACGCCCAGACGCGGGTGCCCTCGCCGACCTCGTCGCTCTCGCAGAGTCCCTGGGGATGCACACGCACCCCCGAGAGCGTGCCGGTCATCCCTGCACCGCGGCGACCAGCGACTCGACGACCCGCTGCTGCTGCGCCTCGGTGATCTCGGCGAACAGGGGCAGCGAGATGATCTCGCTGGTGATCCGCTCGGTGATCGGGAAGTCGCCGGCCTTGTGGCCGAGGTCCGCGAACGCTCCGGTCAGGTGCACCGGTGTCGGGTAGTGGATGCTGGCGCCGATGCCGTCGGCCTGCAGCTGCGCGAGCACGCGGTCGCGCTCGGCGACGCGCACCACGTAGAGGTGCCATACCGGCTCGTTGCCCGGCGCGACCACCGGCGGGACGACGCCTTCGACGTCCTTCAGCAGCGCGTCGTAGCGGTCGGCGGCGCGGCGGCGTGCGTCGTTCCAGCCGTCGAGCCGCTTCAGCTTCGCCGAGAGCACAACGGCCTGCAGCGCGTCGAGCCGGCTGTTGAAGCCCAGCACGGTGTGCTCGTACTTGCGCGGCGAACCGTGGTCGCGCAGCAGCCGCACTCTGGTGGCCAGCTCGGTGTCGTTCGTGAGCACACCACCGGCGTCGCCGTACGCACCGAGGTTCTTGCCGGGGTAGAAGCTGGTGGCGGCGATCCGCCCGAGCGCGCCCGCGGCGGCGTCCTTGCGGCGCGCGCCCTGCGACTGCGCGGCGTCCTCGACGATCGCGATCGACTCCGGCAGGTTCGCCTGCAGCTGCTCGATCTCCGCGGCCTGGCCGTAGAGGTGCACGGGCAGGATCGCGCGGGTGCGCGGCGTGACGGCGTCGGCCACCTTGTCGGTGTCGATCAGCGCGGTGTCCTCGACGCAGTCGACGAGCACCGGCGTGGCGCCGGCCCGTGCGATGGCCTCGACGGACGCGATGAACGTGTTGGCCTGGACGATCACCTCGTCGCCGGCGCCGATGTCCAGCGCGCGCAGCGCGAACTCGATCGCGTCGGTGCCGTTGCCGACCCCGATGCAGTGCTCGACGCCGATGTACTGCGCGTACTCGGCCTCGAACGCGGCGACCGCGGGTCCGCCGACGAAGGCGGTGCGGGCGAGGATGTCGGCCCAACCGGCCGCCACCTCGTCGGCCACCTGGCGGTGCTGCGCACCGAGGTCGACGAGCGGGATGTTCTGGCTCACGACGCTCCCTGTCGGATCGCCCCTGCGAGCGCCTCGACAACACGCTTCTGGTCGTCGGCGGTCAGCTCGTGGTGCAGCGGAAGGATGACGGTGCGGGCGGTGAGGTGCTCGGTCGCCGGCAGCTCGACATGGGGGTGGCCCGCGTAGGCGCCTTCGAGGTGCGACGCCATGATCCCGCGCCGCCCGGAGATGCCCTCCGCGGCGAGCGCGGCCAGCACATCGGCGGCCGACGGGGCCGACTCGGGCAGCTCCACCCAGTACGACTGGAAATTGCTCGTGCCGTATTCGGGATCGCGCACCGGGCGGACGTCGATCGGGGCAAGCATCTCGGCGTAGCGCTCGACGAGCTCGCGCCTGCGCGCCACCATCTCCGGCAGCTTGTGCAGCTGCACGAGCCCCATCGCGGCCTGCAGGTCGGTCATGCGGTAGTTGAACGCGGTCTCCGCGTAGCCCTCGAGCACGACCTTGCCGCTGGCGTGCCGGTCGGCGGCCGAGACGGTCATGCCGTGCTCACGCAGCCTGCGCAGCCGGGCTGCCCAGTCGGCGTCGTCGGTGGTGATCATCCCGCCCTCACCGGTGGTGAGCAGCTTGCGCGGGTGGAACGACCACGCGGCCAGCAGCGCGCCGGCGCCGACCGAGCGGCCCTGCAGCGTCGAGCCGGCGGCGCACGCGGCGTCCTCGACGACCGGGATCCCGCCGCAGACGGCGCGCAGCGCGTCGATGTCGGCGGGCTGGCCGCCCTGGTGCACGGCCAGCACGACCTTGGTGCGCGGGGTGATCACCGCGGCGACCGACGCGGGGTCGAGGTTGCCGGTCTGCCGGTCGACGTCGGCGAAGACCGGGGTCGCCCCGCAGTAGCGCACGGCGTTGGCCGTCGCGATGAACGAGAACGACGGCACGACGACCTCGTCGCCCGGCCGCACGTCGAGCAGGTAGAGGCACAGGTGCAGCCCGGTCGTGCACGACGAGACCGCGATACCGTGCTCGGCGCCGACGAACTGCGCGAACGCCTTCTCGAACTCGGCGACCCGGGGGCCTTGCGCGACCCAGCCGGAGCGGACGACGTCGGCGACCGCGGCCGCCTCCTCCTCGCCCAGCCACGGCCGCATCACGGGGATGGACATACCGCTCATGCCTTGGCCTCCGCCGATGCGCTCGTCCACCACTCGACGAGCCCGCGCAGGCCCGTCTTGAGGTCGATCTCCGGGCGCCAGCCGAGCTTCTCCTCGGCGTGGGAGATGTCGGCCAGCCTGCGGGTGACGCCGTTGACGGCGCGCGCGGGCCCGAACTCTGGCTTCAGGTCGGAGCCCATCACCGCGAGCAGGTCCTCGGCGAGCCCGGCGAGGCTCGTCTCGGTGGCGCTCGCGATGTTGAACACGTCGTCGGTGACGTCGGCCTGCGCGGCCAGCACGTTCGCCCGCGCGATGTCGTGGACGTGCACGAAGTCCATCGTCTGCTGGCCGTCGCCGAAGATCAGCGGGGCCTCGCCGCGGCCGATGCGCTCCATCCAGCGGATGAGCACCTCGGTGTAGACGCCGTGGGTGTCCATGCGCGGGCCGTACACGTTGAAGTAGCGCAGCGCCACGTAGTCGAGGTCCTGCATCGCCTTGAAGCTGCGCAGCATGCCCTCGTTGAACGCCTTCGCGGCGCCGTAGAACGTGTCGTTGTTGTAGGGGTGGTGCCGCTCGGTCGTCGGGAACGACTCGGCGAGGCCGTACACCGAGGCCGACGACGACGCGACGACCTTGCCGACACCGGCCGCCGACGCCGCCTCGATCACGTTGAACGTGCCGTCGACCAGCGACTCCAGCGCGAGCCGCGGCTGCTCGGCGCACTGCGTGATGCGCAGCGCCGCGAGGTGGAACACGACGTCGACGCCCTCGGTGAGCGACTCGACGAGCTTGCGGTCGTTGATGTCGCCCTCGACGATCGCGAGCTTGTCGCCGGCCGCGGCCTGCGCCGCGGCGAGGTTCTCCCGGCGGCCGCGCGCGAAGTTGTCGATGACGGTGATCTCGGCGGCGCCGGCATCGACGAGCTGGTCGACCAGCGCCGACCCGATCGTCCCCGCGCCGCCGGTGACCAGGATGCGCTGGCCGTCGATCGGCTGTGCAGTTGTCAGTGCCGATGGTTCGCTCGCACGCTCGCTCACGCGATCACTCCGTTGCTCCCGGCCGAAAGGTGTGCCGGCTGGTCGACGTCGCGGATCGGGACGAACGCCCCGCCGCTGCTCAGGCTCGTGGACGCGGCTTCGAGCATCGCGAGCACGCGCAGGCCCGACCAGCCGTCGGTCAGCGGCGCGCGCTTCTCGTTGATCGCCGCCACGAACTCGGCCATCACCCCGCGCAGCGCCTCGTTGTTCGGCATGGCGGGCGCCACCATGTCGCCGTTGCGGTAGGAGACGATCGTCGCGGCCCGGTCGTCGAGGTCGAGGGTCTCCGCGGAGATGCCGACGCCGCTGTCGTAGACGGCCAGCTTCTGGTTCATCGAGAGGTCGTCCCAGACGACCATCCGCTGCGAGCCACCGATGATCATGTTGCGGATCTTGGTAGGGGACAGCCAGTTCACGTGCACGTGCGCGAGCACGCCGTTCGAGAGCTTGAGCGTGAGGTACGCGACGCACGCGCGGCCGGCGCCGACCGGGTCGGAGCCCTGCGCGGCGACCTCCACAGCCGTGACGCCGGGCGGCAGGATGTTCTCGAAGATCGACAGGTCGTGCGGCGCGAGGTCCCACAGCACGTCGACGTCGCGCTGGACGATCCCGAGGTTGATCCGCACCGAGTCGAGGTACTGCAGCTCGCCGAGCTCACCGCCGTGGATCATCTGGCGCAGCTGCTGGACGGCGTTCGTGTAGCAGAACGTGTGGTCGATCATCAGCACCTGGCCGAGCCGGTCGGCCGTCTCGACGAGCGCGCGGCCCTCGTCGTACGTCGGCGCGAGCGGCTTCTCGACCAGCACGTGCTTGCCGGCCTCCAGCGCCGCCATGGCGACCGCGTAGTGCGAGGCGGCCGGCGTCGCGATCGCGACGGCGTCGACTGCTGGGTCGGCGAGCACCTCGTCGACCGAGGTGGCGACCTGGACCGTCGAGTACTCGCCGAGCACCTTCGCGGCGCGGGCAGCGTCGAGGTCGCAGAGGTACCGCAGCTGGAGCTCGGGGGTCGCCTGCGCGTTCCGGACCAGGTTCGGACCCCAGTACCCCGCGCCGATCACCGCGACGCCGAGGCGTGGAGGTGCGGATGTCACAGTCGTCCTCTCTGCAGTCGATTGATGCGCAGTGAGCACGCGACCACGGTGTTCGCGGGCGGCGCGCTGCACGCGATCGTGCACGCCGGGCCCTCCCGGGCACTGGCACGGCCTCCACTATGGCATTGCGCCACGTAGCGCCGGCACGGCCCCACGGGCCGCCGGGGCGGTCAGCGGATCGAGCGGACCCACTCCATCGTGCGCGCCGTGCCCGTCGCGAGATCGGTCGCGGGCGGCAGGTCGAGCTCGGAACGCACGCGGCTCACGTCGAGGCAGCTGCGCTGCAGCTCACCGGGCCGCGCCGGCGCGAACTCCGGGTCCTGCCCTGCCGCGCCGCCGCTGACCTGCGCCGACAGCGCCCTGAACAGCTCGATGACGCTGACCTCGGTGCCGGTGCCGACGTTGTAGGTGTCGTGCTGGAGGTGCTCGGCGGTCGCCGCGGCGACGTTCGCGGCCGCGACGTCGTCGACGTAGACGTAGTCGCGGGTCTGCGTGCCGTCGCCGAAGATCATGGGGCGGCGCCCGGCGAGCAGCTCGTCGCAGAAGATCGCGATGACGCCGGCGTCACCGCGCGGATCCTGCCGCGGACCGTAGACGTTGCCATAGCGGAGCGTGACGACGTCCAGGCCACGGGCCCGGCGGAACCAGCGCGCGTACCGCTCGACCGTGAGCTTGCTGACACCGTAGGCCGACTCCGGGTCGGCCGGCACGGTCTCCGGGGTCGGCACGACGTCGGTGACGCCGTAGATCGCACCGCCCGTCGAGGTGTTCACCACCCGGCGCGCGCCCGCGGTGTGCGCCGCGGCGAAGACGTTGACCGAGCCGGTGACGTTGATGTCGGCGTCGCGCGCCGGGTCGACCATCGACGCGCGCACGTCGATCTGGGCGGCGAGGTGGAACACGACCTCGGGGCGGAAGTCGCGCATCTCCTTCTCGACGGCCGAGCCATCGCGGATGTCGAGCTCGACGAGCGTGGCGCCCGCGCTCATCGCCGCCGTCAGGTTGGAGCGCGACCCCCTGCTGAGGTCGTCGAGCACCAGCACTTCGGCGCCACCACCGACCAGCCTGTCGACGACCGTAGATCCGATGAAGCCTGCACCGCCGGTGACCACTGCTCGCACGGTCGAAGCGTAGTCACCTCGACATCCTGCGTTTCAGCGCGTCCCTCCCGGCCGTGCCCACGTGCTTGGCCGCCGCAGCGGTGAGCCGGGCGACCTCCAGGCCCTTCGACGCCAGCATCGCCGAGCGACCGGCAGCCGAGGGCGGGTAGGCGAGCACGTGGTCGATCTCGTGCACCTGGTCGGTCCACTGCAACTTGTACTGCTCGGCCGAGCCGAGCAGCTCGTACGAGCGCAGCCCGAGGTCGAACGCCCGCTCGATCATGTCGTGGCGCAGGATCAGCCCCGGCGCCAGCTTGCGGTGCGCCGGGTCGAAGCCGGTCTTGAGGAAGTAGTGCACGCCGTCCTGCTCCAGCGCGAGGTCGGCGGCGATGCCGACCCCGTCGAGCCGCATCAGCGCGAGGCGCAGGATCCCCTGCTCCGCCGCCCACCCGGCGAGGTCGGTGTAGAAGCGGGTGGTGTCGGGCCGCGAGAGGATCGCCGTCCCGTTCTCCGACTTCCAGCCCAACGCCTCGATGCGGAAGGCCTCGGCGAGCAGCTCCGGCAGGTTCTCGGAGCCGTCGTGCACGGTCAGCTCCAGCGTGCCGGCGCGCGCCAGCTTGTCGCGGCGCTTCTGCAACTGCCGCAGCCAGCGCTGGTCGCGGTGCTTCAGGTAGTCGTCGAACGGCCGGTCGACGGGGATGAAGGGTGAGCGCTGCAGGGGGGAGCGGTGCGCGCGGAACCCGCGGTCCCGGGCGAGCGCGACCACCTGCTGCGCGTCGTCGTCGACGAGGTTGCCGAGCTCGACCGACCAGAGCCCGCCGCGCAGCGCCTTGTCGACGACGTCGGTCCAGGCCTGCTCGTCCTCGGCGACCGGCCCGAACACGAACGTGTGCCAGTTGGTGAGGCCGGCCAGCCGACCCCGGCTGCGGGCCACGGGAAGCACGCCGACCAACCGCCCGGCCCGGCGGACCCGGAGCACCTCCGGCCGGCCCGAGCCGAACGCCGTCCACCACGCCTTGAACCAGCCGGGCCGGTGGAACGGGGTGGCCGACACCCGCGTGGCGAGCTCGTCCCATTCCGCCGCAAATCGAGCATCTCCGGAGTACGCCTCGGGCACCTCAGACCCCTGCTCGATCGAGCCGGCGCCGGCGCCACACCTGTCGCAACCGGCGTGCGGCTGCCGTCAGCACCAGCGGGCTCAGCATCGCCGACGCCTTCTGGCCGAGCGTTGTGCGCACCCGCAGCGCGTGCCACTCCGGCAGCTTGTTCAGCTGGGCCGCGCCGCCGACCGTCTCGCTCGCGAACTCGACGAGCAGCCGCGCCGCGCGCTCGTCGTACCGGCCCTTGTCGTAGGAGCGCGACACCCGCAGCAGCGCGTCGCCGGCCAGCCTGCGCCGCACCTTGCGCTCCAGCCGCTCGGCGTCGCGCAGCCGACCGGCCGACTTGCGCACGAGCGTCGTGTAGGCCAGCAGCCGCATCCGCAGGTCGCCGACGCCGCCGTCGCGATCCTCGTACGCAACCGACATGTTCGACGCGTGTCCACGGACGTAGGCCTGGTCAGCGTGGGCGATGAAGCCGACCTTCCCGTACAGCGCGAGCCGCATCCACACCTCGAGGTCGCTGGTGTGCAGCAGCTCGGGGTCGTACCCGCCGGCCTGCTTCTGCACGGACGTGCGCACGATGGCGGCCGGGGAGGAGACCGGGTTGACGCCGAGCGCGAACCGGCGCCGCAGCCACTCCTGACCGGAGTAGATCTTCCATTCCGCGCCCGCGGTGCGGGCGGGCGGCAGCGGCAGGCTGCCGTCCCAGTCCAGGGCGTTGCCGTAGACGAAGGCGACGTCGGGATCGGCTTCCATCAGCGCCGTCGCCCTGCGCAGCGCGCCGGGCGGGAGTGCGTCGTCGGCGGAGAGCAGCATCGTGTAGTCGGCGGCGGCCCACTCCATGACGCCTTCGTTGAAGGTGGCGATGTGGCCGCGGTTCTGCTCGTGCACGCTCACCGTGACCCGGTCGTCCGCGGCGGCCAGCTCGGCCGCGACGTCGGCGCTCCCGTCGCCGGAGGCGTCGTCGATCACCAGCACCCGGACGGTGACACCTTCCTGGTCGAGCACGCTGCGCACGGCCGTCGGCAGCATCTCGCCGTACCGGTAGCACGGCACGGCGACGTCGACGGTCGGGCCAGGGTTCGGCCCGGAGTCGGTCGGCCCGGAGTCGGTCGGCCCAGAGTCGGTCGGCCCAGAGTCGGTCGGCCCTTGCTCGGGCCTGACGTTCGGCAAAGACAACGGTCCTCCGCAGATTTCCAACCCGTCATGTCCGCCCCCGAACACGTGACCACCCATCGGCTTGCTCGAGGAGTCCTCTGCTCAGCTGCAGGATGATGACGTGCTGGCTGCCCGCTGGAGTACAGCGGCATCGCCCGGTCGGGGTAACGGTAGCGCGACCCCGCAGTTACGGCCTGTTCAGGTGAGCGGCCGGCCGTCCCCTCGGTCAGGTCGGCGCCCGGGCTCGATCTGGGCAGCGTTCGACAGGCTGTTGCAACCTACTGGCGTCTCGGACGTCTTGAAGGGTGTGGGGACGGACCGGCAGGGGACCGGAGGCGGGCCAAGGGGGGCCGTCACCGGAGTCGCGTCCGATGTGTTGCAGGTCTCCATCGGGGGAATGTGCCCTGCTCGTGGAGCGGATTTCAGCAATAGGGGTACCAGCTTCCGGTTGAATTCGGTAACAGGCTCCGAGGGCCTGCCGATCGACTGGTAGAGGGCTGGTGCGCCACCCGTCGAACTCGACGGATCGCTCCCCGGTCGGCGCTGACCGTCCTCCGCATTGCAAGGACGTCAAGGCATAGGGGTGGAAAGGTGTTCAAGAGATCCATGGATCTGGTCGCCGGGGGAAGCGGCGCGACCGGGTCACGGGGGGCGGATCGCGGTGCCGTGGCACCGTCGCGAAAGGACTTCACCCGGCTCGCCGGGCGGATCACTGAGCCGCCGGAGGGTCCCTACCAGGTGCAATACCGGCGGGTCGACGCGGATGGCGGCAAGTCGGCCGTCCTGCGCACCCTGCTGGTCGTCCTGATCAACGTTGCGATCGAGGTCGTGTTCGTCGTCTGGCTGTTCCTGCCGGCGCACCGTCCCGAGTTCGACGAGTTCACGCCGGTCACGAATGCGGCGAATATCTTCGTGATCGTTTCGGTGGCACTCGTCGAAGGTCTTCGACTGGTCAACGTCTTTTCTCTGTCGCTGGCATCGCTGATCGCCCGGGATCCGATCCCGGTGCGCCCGGACCCGAGCATGCGGGTGGCTTTCATCACAACGATCGTTCCTGGTAAGGAGCCGATCGAGATGGTGCGGGCGACGCTGCGCGCCGCCCGGCGGATCCGCTACCCGGGGCGCCTCGACGTCTGGTTGCTCGACGAGGGCGACGACCCGCAGGTGAAGGCGATGTGCCAGGCCGAGGGTGTGCGGCACTTCAGCCGGAAGGGCATCCAGGAGTACAACCAGCCGAAGGGCGCCTTCAAGGCCAAGACCAAGCACGGCAACTACAACGCCTGGATCGACAAGCACGGCTACCGCTACGACGTCTTCATGTCGGTGGACCCCGATCACGTGCCGGTCCCCGAATACGCGGAGCGCATGCTCGGCTACTTCCGCGACCCCGACGTGGCCTACGTCGTGGGCCCGCAGTGCTACGCGAACGTCGACAACTTCGTCACCAAGGCGGCCGAGTCGCAGCAGTTCCCGTTCCACTCGGTGATCCAGCGCGCCGCGAACGCCTACGGCGCCGCGATGCTCGTCGGCACCAACAACGCGGTGCGGATCGACGCGCTGAGCGTCATCGGCGGCCTGCGCGACTCGATCACCGAGGACATGGCGACCGGCCTCGCGCTGCACTCCCGGCGCAATCCGGCGACCGGCGGCCGCTGGCACTCGGTCTACACGCCCGACGTCGTGGCCGTCGGTGAGGGCCCGTCGTCGTGGGGCGACTACTTCGGTCAGCAGCTGCGCTGGTCGCGCGGCACGTTCGAGCTGCTCTCGGGCGCGTTCTGGCGGCGCCAGCACCGCCTCGGCGGCCTGCGCCCGCTGCACTACCTGCTCATCACGGCGTTCTACCCGTCGATGGCGCTGGGCTGGATCCTCGGCGCGGTCAACGCGGTGATCTACCTGACGCTCGGCGCCTCGGGCATCGTGGTGCCGCCGGAGCTGTGGCTGGCGCTCTACATCGACGCGACGCTCTTCCAGCTGTGGGTCTACGTGCGCAACCGCCGCTTCAACGTGAGCCCGTTCGAGGAGGAGGGCTCGCCGGGCCTGCGCGGGATGCTGATGTCGGTGCTCACCGCGCCGATCTACGCCTCCGGCCTCATCGCCACGCTGCTGCGCCGGCCCGCCCGGTTCGTCGTGACGCCCAAGGCCGTGGCCAGCAGCACCGACGGGATCTGGACGTTCTCCAGGCACCTGCTGTGGGCCGCGATCCTCGGCGGTGCCATCATCGCGGCGTTCGTTCAGGGCTACGCGAACGTCGACGTGCTCATGTGGCCCTCGCTCGCGCTGTTGATCGCGTTGATGCCCGCGATGCTGTGCTGGCTCGACAGGCCGAGCGCCGGCGCCACCGGCGCGCAGCCGGTCCTGGCGCCGGTCCAGCAGGGCCGCAGCACCGGCAGTGCAGTCGGTGTGATGGTCGACGGGCCGACGGAGAGAATGAAAGCGGTGGCATGAGGAAGCTGATCAAGGCGGCCGTACGGGGCATGCGCAAGCGGCGCAAGGCGATCGCCCTGATCGGCCTTCCCGCCATCCTGCTGGCGGTCAACGTGCCGCCCGCGATCGCCTTCGTGAAGCAGATCCAGCACCAGATGCTGATCAACAGCCCGGAGTACCAGTCGCAGTACGGGCGCTGGGACGTGATCGAGCTCCCGGAGGACCTCCAGGTCAACGCGATCCACGCCGCGATGCTGCCGACCGGGAAGCTGCTGCTGATCGCGGGCTCCGGCAACGACCAGAAGATGTTCGACGCCGGCACGTTCAAGTCGCTCGTCTACGACCCGGTCACCGGGTCGAGCCACATCGTGCCGACCCCCGCCGACATGTTCTGCTCCGGCCACACGTTCCTGCCCGACGGCAAGCTGCTCGTTGCGGGCGGGACGCAGCGCTACGAGCTGCTCCCGCCGAACGTCAAGAAGGCGGCCGGCGCGATGGTCGTCAAGAACGAGTTCCCGGATGCCGGGCGCACGTTCGAGAAGGGCACGGAGTTCGTCTCGCCGGAGGGCCGCAAGTACCAGGCGACCAACGCGTTCACGCTGCCGCCCGCCGAGAAGAAGATCGCGCGCAACGGCACGGCGACGGTCACGGCGAGCCAGACGACGGTCTGGGTCGAGTCGGAGCTCGAGGGCCCCGCGTATTCGACGGAGACGCAGGCCCAGTACTCGATCAACGGGCTGGCTGGCGCCGACGCGAAGAACTTCTACGGGCTCGCGCAGAAGATCAACCTGGACAAGCAGGACTTCCAGGGCATCGCCGACACCTACGAGTTCGACCCGTTCACCGAGCAGTACGTCAAGGTCGGCGACATGGTCCACAAGCGGTGGTACCCGTCGCTGGTGGCGCTGCCGGAGGGTGTGCTGTCGGTCTCCGGCCTCGACGGCACCGGGCAGATCCTGCCCGGCCAGAACGAGATCTACGACCCCGTGAAGAAGGTCTGGACCGAGCGGCCCGACCTCTACCAGTACTTCCCGACCTACCCGGCGCTGCTGCAGACCGCGAAGAAGGACGTCCTGTTCTACTCCGGGTCCAACGCGGGATACGGGCCCGCCGACAAGGGGCGCATCCCGGGGTTCTGGAACCTGAACGGCAACACGTTCCAGCCGGTGACGGGCCTGCGCGACCCGGAGCTGATGGAGACCAGCGGCACGGCGTTCGCCGGTCCCGTCCAGAACCAGAAGGTGATCGTCGTCGGCGGCGGTGGCGTCGGCGAGTCGCCGCTGTCCACCGCGCGCATCGACGTCATCGACCTCAAGGCGGCCAAGCCCGAGTACAAGCCGGGCCCGAACCTGCCGGCACCCACGCGCTACCCGAACGTCGTGCAGCTGCCCGACGACTCCCTGCTGATCAGCAACGGCTCGCGCAACTACCGCGGCCGCGGGGGCAGCCACAACCTGCTGGCGAGCCTGTACCACCCGGACACGAACACGCTCACCCAGGCGGCCGACCCCACCGTCGGGCGGGACTACCACTCCGAGGGGATCCTGCTGCCGAACGGCCAGGTCATGACCATGGGTGGGAACGCGCTGTTCCGCGACCCGCAGGACCTCAAGCCCGCGCAGTTCGAGAAGCGGCTGGAGATCTTCACCCCGCCGTACCTCTTCAACGGACCGCAGCCGGTGGTCTCCGAGGCGCCGACGGAGGCTAAGCTCGGTTCGAAGATCACGGTCAGCAGCCCGCAGGCGGCCGACATCAAGAAGGCCCGGCTGATCCGTCCAGGGGCCGCGACCCACGTCACGGACCTCGACGCGCGCACCGTCGCGCTCGACATCGCCAACGGCGGCGCAGGCAAGCTGCAACTGTCCATCCCGGCCGAGGAGGCGCTCGTGCCACCGGGGTACTACATGCTCTTCTTGGTCGACGCCCAAGGCCGGCCGTCGGTCGCGCATTGGATACTGGTCCGGTGATCCCGACCCGACATCGCCCGGGGCGGGATCCGGAATCCGATCCGGAGCCCGCCCCCCGCAGGCCGGGTGCCGTGCTCGTCGGGGCCGTCGTCGGCGCGGTCGTCGTGGCCGCCGTCGCGATCTTCGCGTTCGGCGGGCCGATGCCCCAGGAGACCGGCGGCGGCGGGGGCGAGGCGCCGTTCCAGGTGAAGCCGCTGCCCTCCGCATCGGGCTACTACGTCGACCCGGCGTCACCCGCGGCCCGGCAGCAGGCCGAGTGGGCCGCGCAGGGCCGCACGGCCGACGCCGAGCGGATGGGCCAGCTGGCCAAGCAGCCGATCGCGCAATGGGCCACGGCGAAGACGGGCGAGGTCGGCGCGCAGATCGCCGATTACGTGGCCAAGGCGCGCGCCGTCGGGCAGAAACCGCTGGTCGTTGCCTATCACATCCCCGACCGCGACTGCGCCCAGTACTCGGCCGGCGGCTCGGAGAACGGCGCGGACTACAAGGCGTGGATCAGGGAGCTCGCAGGTGCGCTGGGCGGCCACGAGGCGACCGTCGTGCTCGAACCGGACGCCGTCCCGCACGAGCTGCTGGGCTGCGCCTCGGCCGGGAACACCGCCGCGGAACGCGACGAGCTGCTCTCCGACGCGGTGCGGGTGCTCAAGGGCGCCGGGCCGGTCAAGGTCTACGTCGATGCCGGCAACCCCGGCTTCATCACCAACGTCCGCGACCTCGCCGGTGCGCTCAAGCGCAGCGGGATCAACGACGCCGACGGCTTCAGCCTGAACGTCGCCAACTACTACGCGACCGACGAGGTCATCAGGTACGGCAAGCAGCTGTCGGCCGCGCTCGGTGGCACCCACTTCGTCATCGACACCAGCCGCAACGGCAACGGGCGCGACGGCCGCAACACCATCAACGGCGGGCCGGGCTGGTGCAACCCGCCGGGCCGCTCGATCGGGCAGGTCCCGTCGACCGACACCGGTGATCCGGTCGTCGACGCCTACCTGTGGATCAAACGGGTTGGTGAGTCGGACGGCGAGTGCAACCGCGGCGAGCCCGCGGCCGGGCAGTGGTGGCCGGACTACGCGCTCGGACTGGTCCCGAACGATTAGGGCCTATAAGCGTGGCGGCATATGTCGATTTGCGACCAAGAGGGGTGGGGGAATCTTCGGTGAACCGGTACTGCAAGACTCGTGACGTGTCCCGCCGACCCACCTCGTCGATCATCGCGAGGCGCATTTCGCCGCTGCTGGCCGGCGCGCTGCTCGTCGTCGCCGCTGGTTGCACGACTGCGCCGCCGACCGTCACCAACCCACCTGCCTCGACCGGGACGGTCCAGCCGTCGACCGGTCTCTACGTCGAACCCGACGCCCCCGCGGCCCGCCAGGCCACCCAGTGGGAATCGGAAGGACGCACCGCCGACGCGGAGAAGATGCGCAAGATGGCGGCCGAGCCGATCGCGCATTGGTTGACGAAACCCACCGGACACATCGGTGCGGACGTCGCTGATTACGTCGGCAAGGCGAAAGCCGCCGGCGCCCGCCCGCTGCTGGTCGCCTACCACATCCCCAACCGCGACTGCGGCAGCTTCTCCGGCGGTGGCGCCGACGACGCCGACGACTACCGCGCCTGGATCCGGGAGGTCGCGGAGAACCTCGGCGACTCGCGCGCCATGATCGTCGTGGAGCCCGACGCCGTCCCGCACGAGCTCGGCGAGTGCGTCGACGAGGAGGGCGAGCGCTCCGGCCTCCTCTCCGACGCCGTCGAGGTGCTGAAGGGTGCGGGCGCGACCGTCTACCTCGACGCCGGCAACCCCGGGTTCATCCCGGACGTCGGCGCGCTGGCCGGCGCGTTGAAGAACAGCGGCGTGGGCAAGGCCGACGGCTTCAGCCTCAACGTCGCGAACTTCTACCCCACCGACACGATCCTCGAGTACGGCCGCAACCTCTCCAACGCGCTCGGCGGCACGCACTTCGTCGTCGACACCGGCCGCAACGGCAACGGGCGCGCCGAGGGCCACGAGGTCGACGGCGGCCCGGCGTGGTGCAACCCGCCCGGCCGCGCGCTGGGCCAGGCCCCCACGACCGACACCGGCGAGCCCCTCGCCGACGCCTTCCTCTGGATCAAGCGGGTCGGCGAGTCGGACGGCTCCTGCCGCCCGGGCGAGCCCGACGCCGGCAAGTGGTGGCCCGAGTACGCCCTCGGGCTCGCGGAGCGGGCGAAGAGCTAGCGCGGACGGGTCTCGATTCCCGGGGCGCCCTGGGGAGGGCAGGAAAGCCACTTTCCTGCCCTGTGAGGGCCGGAAAGTGGCTTTCCTGCCCTCGGCCCGACGGTGCGGCGGCCGGTCCGGCGCGTGCGAGGTCGTGCCCGGCGTGCCTGGTCCTGCCGCCCCCGGGCGTGTAGACCCACAGGCGTGACCGAAGCTCTCCACGACCTGTCCGCTCTCGACCAAGCCGCGGGGTTGCGCGGCGGCGAGTTCTCCGCGTCGGAGCTCGTCGAGCACCACCTGCGCCGCATCGACGAGCTGGACGGGACGCTCGGTGCGTTCGTCACCGTCACCGCCGAGGCGGCGATGCTGCAGGCGAAGGAGGCCGACCGGCTGCTCGCCGCGGGCGGCGAGCTCCCGCCGCTGCTCGGCGTCCCGACGGCGATCAAGGACCTGGCGGTCACCGCCGGGGTGGTCACGACGTTCGGGTCGCCGGTGTACGCCGCGTACGTGCCCGAGGTCGACGACGACGCGGCCCGGCTCCTGCGTGCGGCGGGCACGATCAGCCTCGGGAAGACCGCGACCCCCGAGTTCGGGCTGCCGCCCTACACGGAGCCTGCGGGCCGGCCGCCGGCCGTCACGCCGTGGGACACGGGCCGGCTGGCCGGTGGCTCGTCCGGCGGCGCGGCCGCGGCGACGGCGGGCGGGCTGGTGCCCTTCGCGCACGCCACCGACGGCGGCGGTTCGATCCGCATCCCGGCCGCGTGCTGCGGGCTGGTCGGGCTGAAGACCACCCGCGGGCTGGTGTCGCGCGGCCCGACCGGCGGCGACCCGCTCGGCATGTCGGTCTCGGGCCCGCTCGCGCGCACGGTCACCGATGCGGCCGCAATGCTGGACGCGCTGGCCGTCGCCGTCGTGGGGGAGCCGTACCCGCTGCTGGCCCGGCCGGCTGGGACGTACCTCGAGCACGCGCGGCTCGCGGAACCGGGCAGGCTGCGGATCGGCCGCTACGCGCGCCCGCCCGTCCCCGGCGTCGAGGTCGACCCGGCCTGCATGGAGGCGTACGAGCGGGCCACGACGCTGCTGGCGGGGCTCGGGCACGAGATCGTCGACGACATCGAGAACGGGATCCCCGAGGACTTCCTGCCCGCGTTCGAGGTGCTGTGGGCGGTGATGTCGCACGGCCACCCCGTGCCGGAAGCCGCGCAGGGACTGCTGATGCCGTTGACCCGCTGGTGGCGCGAGCGCGGGTCCGCGGTGAGCGGGCCGGAGTACTTCGCCGCGACGCAGGCGGCCATCGCGGTGACGCGGCGGGTCGTCGCTGCGCACGCGGCCGTCGACGTCGTGCTGACGCCCATGCTGGCCCAGCTGCCGCGGCCGGTGGGCTGGTTCACCGCCGGCGGCGACCCGGCGGAGGACTTCGAGCGGCAGAAGCGCTTCTCGCCGTTCACCGCCACCTACAACATCACCGGGCAGCCGGCGCTGAGCCTGCCGCTCACGTGGGCGGGCGAGGACGACGGGCCACCGCTGCCCGTATCGGTGCAGCTCGTCGGGCAAGCGGGCGACGACGCGCTGCTGCTCGCGCTGGGTGCGCAGCTGTCGGCCGCCGCCGGCCGGGGTGATCGACGTCCTCCTACCTGGTGAGTGCGCCGCGGCCCGCATCGACTACGTTCTACGACTGTGAGCGTGCTGGAGACGATCCTCTACTTCGTGGTGCCCAGCGTCGGGTTGTACCTGCTCATCGCGCTGCTGGTCGTCGCACCCCGGATGGCCCGCAGGCCGCGGTACCGGGCCGGTCAGCCGTGGCCGCACGAGCCGCTGTGGTGGACCGCGAACCCGGCGGGCGCCCAGCTCCCGCCGGTCGACGGCCACGCGGCTGCCGCGGGCGGACCGACTGTTCGAGGAGGACATCGTGGCAGCTGGTGAGCACGGGCACGGCGAGGTCGCGGTCGTCGATCCCGAGTCCCTCCCGACCGGCGCGGTCGTCACCGCCTCCGGCCGCGTGTCGGCGGCCGAGGTGTTCCAGGAGCCGTCGCGGAAGAACCAGCCGTTCAGCCCTGTCCAGCTCGCCCGGCTCGACGAGGCGCTCACGCTGACCAGCCGCGAGACCGGCCTGCGCTTCAGCGTCTACCTCGGTGACCTCGGCGAGACCCCCAGCGAGCGCGCCGCCGAGCTGCACGGCCAGCTCGAGGGCTCCAGCGGCGCCGTGCTGGTGGCCGTCAGCCCCGGCCAGCGCGTCGTCGAGGTGATCACCGGGCCGGACGCGCGCGTCCGCCTGCCCGACCGCGGCGCCAAGCTCGCCGTGATGAGCATGGTCGCCTCGTTCAAGGAGGGCGACCTGCTCGGTGGCCTCCTCAACGGCCTGCGCATGCTCGCCGACCAGGCCGGCGGGCGGCGCCGCACCCACTGACGTCCGACCTCACAAACCTGGTGGTGTCGTCACACAGGTCATGCCTTGTGTGACGACACCACCAGGTATGTGACGTCCATCCTGGACCTTGGGGCGGTCGGCGGGGCAAGGATGGGCAGGCCGCCATCACCGAACGGGGATCACGGCTGCATGAGGTGAATCGCCGCCGCCGCTGACCCCCGGGTTGGGGAGGGCAGGAAAGCCACTTTCCTGCCCTGTGAGGGCCTGAAAGTGGCTTTCCTGCCCTCGCGTGCGCAACGCACACACCCCGGCCGGCCACCACAGCCCCGCCCCTGGCCGCGGGTCGCTCGTGCACAGGTTCGCCTCCCCGTGCACAGGTTCGAACCTGTGCACGGCGGCACCAACCTGTGCACGAGCGCCCTGCGCGCCCGGTTCGGGCACCCACCCCGGTCTGCGGTCGTGTACCCGGAGCCGCACTCCGGCACGGATTCTCATCCCTCGTGGCGGCCCAGAGGGCCATGGCGGACTTTCCTGTACACGACCTGTCAGGTTTCGACGCCATGCTGAGCGACGTGTACGAGACCGATGGTGAAATCCACGACCTGCAGAACCTTCTCGACGCCTCGCTCGCCCGCTCGACCACGCACCTGCGTTCCATCATCACGCCCGGCGAGCGGAGCCTGACCGCGGAGCAGGCAGTGTCCGTGCTGACGGGGATGTGCGTGCTGGTCCTGTCGACGGTGACCGCCAAGGGCGAGCCGCGGGTCAGCGCCGTCGACGGGCACTTCTTGCATGGTCGCTGGGTGTTCGGCACTGCGAGAAGTGCGGCAAAGGCGAAGCACCTGCGCGTCCGGCCCGCCGCGAGCGTCGCGCACGTCCGCGGGGAGGAGCTGGGTGTCTTCGTCCACGGCGAGGTCGAGACCGTGCATCCCGCGGACGGCACCGAGCACCCCGACTGGCCGGAGATCCACGATCACCTGCTCGACTGCTACGGCGACTCGTCGTCCGACTGGTCGTCCGACTGGTGGTCCGACGTCGTCTACTTCCGGTTGCGCCCGACCTGGATGGCGGTCTACGCGAACACGCCGGAGAAACTGCTCAAGCAGGCGTGACCGGCTTCCCGCGCCGCATCTCCGCTATCCGGTCGACGATCAGCGCGACGCCGAGCACCACGACGACCGCGATGCAGAAGCCGCCGATCGTGTCGGTCGGGTAGTGGAAGTTGTTCGTCACCAGCGCCACCGCCATCGCCGAGCCGGCGAGCCCGGCGAAGCCGAGCACCACGAGCACACCCACGAAGCGGTCGGGTAGCCACAGCGAGACGACGATGAGCGCCGTGACGATCCCGAGCGCGGTAGCGGCGGCGGTGTGGCCGCTCGGGTAGGCGAAGCCGCCTTCGAGCGTCCGCCCGACAAGCGGTTTGAGCATGGTCGTCGCGATGCCGGTGAGGCCGGGGCCGAGCAGCGCGACGACGGCGAGCCGCCAGCGGCGCAGGGCGAGGCAGATCACCACGAAGATCGCGATGAGCACGATCATGTGCACGGGGCTCAGGCTGATGATCAGCCTGCTCAGCCGGGAGCGGTCGTTCGTCGCGGCGTCGACGACGCCCTCGGCGCGCTCGTCGAACCGGCTGGGCTCCGAGTCGCCCGCGTAGCGCACCGCGAGCACGGTGAAGACGACGGCGGCCAACCCGATCATGGCCAGCAGCGTCGCCCGCATGGGCTTCGGCACCGCAGGTGAGGTGGTGCGCTCGCGTGATGTCGTGGTCATGGCGGTCTCAGCGGCGGGCGACGAGTGCGGCGGTGACGACGAACGCGGCGGCCGAGGCCACGAACAGCGCGATGACGTCGCCGAGATGCAGGCCGTGGGTCCACGAGAGCACGAGCACGACCGGCCCGAACGAGGTGCCGTTAGCAACGAGCACGACGAAGATCGCAGCGACGATCCAGGTGAGCCCTATGAGCACGAGCGTCTCTGCAACGGATGATCTACGAGGGCGCTGCGTCGGTCGCCGGTGATCCACGGTGGACATGTTTCAAACCTACCGGGGCCCAGGTTAGGCGGAGCCAAACTGGAACCCTGCGGACGGCTATTTCGCGCACCCCACTGCGGCAACCGGACGCATCTCACACACTTCCAGCAAGATTTCAGCCGGATCCGGGTAACGCCAGCGCCGCCGCACATGACAAGCGGGGTAGCGCCGCTCCAGCTCCCCGGAGCGCGCACTGATCAGGCTGCCCCGGCGGTTCCCCCGCTGCCGGCGTGCGGCCGCCTGGAGGACCCATCATGGGTGAGGCACGAACCGGCCCCGCGCCGGGACCCGACAGCATCAACAGCGCCAACTGCACGGCCGAGTGGGCGTCGAGGTGGGAGGTGCGGGTCCCCCGGCCGCGCCCCCCGGTCGACCAGGTGTCGCTCGAGATCTCCTGGAACGCGACGATTCCGCCGCTCCCGCCCGCCGCCCTCAGCCGCCGGCGCCGCGCGGTCTCCGCCGCGGCCTGGGTCGCCGGCACGATGTTCGCGGCGTACCTGGTGGTCGCGGGTGTGCATGTGGCGCGGCAAGCGCCTGGTGAGGTGCTCGGGGCCGCCAAGAGCGTGCCGGTCGTCGGCAGGGTCGCGGTGAACAAGACCGCACCGACCGCGCCCGTGCTGAAGACCACCCCGAACGCCGCCGAGCTGCTGCGCACCCCCAGCCCGGTGCAGGCCCCGACGGCCGCGCCACCGCCGCCCCCGCACGAGTAGGCGAGGTCAGGAGCGGTCGAACTCGCGGGCCGCCAGCGCTCGCACGATGCCCGCGCGGCCCTCCGACACCAACCTGCGCAGTGCCGGCGGGTGCGACTCGTCGGCGAGCCACGCGTCGGCGGCGTCGATGGTCGGCTTCTCGACCGCCCACGACGGGAACAGGTTGATCACGACGGACTGCGCGCGCTCGCTCGTCCGGCGCGCCCACACCTCGGCGACGGCGTCGAAGTAGCGCTCGACGTAGCCACCGAGCAGGTGGCGCTGCACCGGGTGGCTGAAGCCCATGATGATGGCCTCTTGCACGGCGTTGGGCAGGTCGTCGTCGTAGACGGCCCGCTGCCACGCCCGCTCCTTCGCCTCCGGCGTCGGGACGAGCGCCCTGGCCCGCTCCGCCTGCCGCTGGCCGGTGGAGGTCGGGTCGCGCTCCAGCTCGTCGGTGATCTCCGGCTCGCCCGCCGCCCCGTGCGCGACGAGCGCGTGCAGCAGCCGCCAGCGCAGGTCGGTGTCGACGACGAGCCCCTCCGGCACGTCGACGTCGATGAGCCAGCCGCGGATCCGGTCGAGCAGCTGCTGGCTCAGCACGCCGTTGGCCAGGGCGTTGACCACCGTCAGCTGCGCGTCGGAGCCGGCCGGGGCGGTGTCGAGCCGGAACCGCAGCGCGTCGGTGAGCAGCGGCCACCCGCGCTCGGCAGCCCACTGCTCGTCGGCGTAGGACGCCATGGCCGTCTGCGCCTGCAGCAGCAGCCGCTGCACAACGCCGACCTCGGTCTCCTTGCCGAACCCGCCCGCGACGAGCGAGACGAAGTCGCGCGCCTTCAGCTCCGCCTCGCGGGTCATCTCCCACGCCGCCGACCAGCACAGCGTCCGCGGCAGCGGCTCGGCGATGTCGCCGATGCGGTCGATGAGGGTGGTGAGCGACTCGGGGTCGAGCCGGAGCGCGCAGTAGGTCAGGTCGTCGTCGTTGACCAGCACGAGCTTCCCGCGGGGCACGCCGACCAGCTCGGGGACGGCCGTCCGCTCGCCGGCGATGTCGACCTCGACCCGGCGCACGCGCACGAGCTTGCCGGTCTCGTCGTCGTCGTAGACGCCCACGGCGATCCGGTGCGTCCTGGTCTCGCCCGCGCCCGGCCGCGCGCCGCCCTGCACGACGTCGAAGCGGGTGAACGCGCCGTCGCTGTCGACGTCGAACGACGGGCGCAGCATGTTGAGGCCGGTGGTCTTGAGCCACTCGGCGCCCCACCCGGACAGATCACGCCCCGACGCCTGCTCGAGCGCGCCGATCAGGTCGTCGAACGTGGCGTTGCCCCAGGCGTTGGCCTCGAAGTAGCTGCGCAGCCCCGCAAGGAACTCCTCACGGCCGACGTACGCGACGAGCTGTTTGAGGACGCTGGCGCCCTTCGCGTAGGTGATCCCGTCGAAGTTGACCTCGACGGCCTGCAGGTCGGGGATGTCCGCCGCGATGGGGTGCGTCGAGGGCAGCTGGTCCTGCCGGTACGCCCAGCTCTTCTCGACGTTCGCGAACGTCGTCCACGCCTCGGTGTACTCGGTGGCCTCGGCCTGGCAGAGCACCGATGCCCAGGTGGCGAACGACTCGTTCAGCCACAGGTCGTCCCACCAGCGCATGGTGACCAGGTCGCCGAACCACATGTGCGCCATCTCGTGCAGCACGGTCTCGGCGCGCCGCTCGTAGAGGAACCGTGTGACCCGCGACCGGAAGACGTAGTCCTCGAGGAACGTCACGGCACCGGCGTTCTCCATCGCGCCCGCGTTGAACTCGGGGACGAAGAGCTGGTCGTACTTGCCGAACGGGTACCGCATGCCGAAGTTGCGGTGGTAGAAGCCGAAACCCTGCTTGGTCTCGGTGAACAGCCGCTCGGCGTCCATGTGGGCCGCGAGCGACGCCCGGCAGTAGATGCCGAGCGGGATCGTCCCGCCCTCGTCGACGTACTCGTCGCGCCACACGCTGTAGGGCCCGGCGATGAGCGCGACCAGGTAGGTGCTCATGATCTCGCTGCGCGCGAAGCGGCGGAGCACACCGCCGCCCGGCCCGTCCTCGGCGGCGTCTACCTCGGCGTTCGAGATCACCTCCCACCCGGACGGCGCGTTGACGGAGATCGTGAACCTGGCCTTGAGATCGGGCTGGTCGAAGCACGCGAACATGCGCTTGGCGTCGGCCGTCTCGAACTGCGAGTACAGGTAGACGGCACCGTCGACGGGGTCGACGAACCGGTGCAGGCCCTCGCCGGTGTTCATGTACCGGCCGGTGGCGACCACGCGCAGCTCGTTCTCCGCGGCGAGGTCGGGCAGGGCGATGCCGTCGTCCTCGCGGTAGCCGGAGACGTCCAGATCGGTGCCGTTGAGCACGGCCGATGCCACGCCGGCGCCGACGAAGTCGATCCAGGTGCTGCTACCGGGCTCGCGACAGGTGAACCGCACGGTCGTGACCGTGCTGAACGTCGTGTCGCCCGGCTTGCCTCCCCCGTCGGTCAGGTCGAGATCGACGGTGTACTCGGCGACCGCGAGCAGCTCCGCCCGTAGCTCGGCGTCGGTGCGGGTCAAGTTGGGCGGGGCCATGCGGCGGGAGCTCCTTCTTCTCAACTGCAACGGCTGCGATCCAACCACGGTGCGGCCGGGATGTCCGGACGATATGGCCCCGACCGAGGGAACAGCACACGGGGATCGTCGGTTGCACCACACGTTGAACGTTGAAGCATAGGGATGGGAGTCGTCGGGTGACGAGCAGCGAGACAACGCGTGTGGACTTCTGGTTCGACCCGCTCTGCCCCTGGGCGTGGATCACCTCACGATGGATGATCGAGGTGCGGAACGTCCGCGACGTCGAGATCGTCTGGCACGTCATGAGCCTCTCGGTCCTCAACGAGGGCCGCGACCTCAGCGAGAGCTACCGCGCGTCGATGGACAAGGCGTGGGGCCCGGTGCGGGTGGCCATCGTGGCGGCCCGCGAGCACGGCCCGGAGATCCTCGAGCCGCTGTACACGGCGCTCGGCACGCGGATCCACCACGAGGGCAACAAGGACTTCGACGTCGTCATCAAGGAGGCGCTGGCGGAGCTGGACCTCTCGCCCGCGCTCGCCGACGCCGCGCACAGCACCGACTTCGACGAGGAGCTGCGGGCCAGCCACCACCGCGGGATGGATCCGGTCGGGATGGACGTCGGTACGCCGACGATCCACATCGACGGCGTCGCCTTCTTCGGGCCGGTGCTCTCCCGGATCCCGCGTGGTGAGGACGCCGGAAGGGTCTTCGACGGCGCCAGGCTGCTGGCGGGGTATCCGCACTTCTTCGAGCTCAAGCGGACGCGGACGGAAGAGCCCGAATTCAGCTGATGGTCGTTTTGTGGTGCTTCCGGCAGATCCGCCGGAAGCACCACGACTCGTCAGTAGCGGGCGATGACGGCGTCGCGCAGGACGCCGGTCTCCAGCTCCATCTCCCGAACCCTGTTCTTCACGAGGTCACCGATGCTGACCATGCCGACCAGTCGACCCTTGTCGACCACCGGGAGGTGGCGGTAGCGCCCGGCCGTCATCTGGGCCATCGCGTGCGCGACGGTCTCGTCCGGCTCGCAGGTGCGCACGTGGCGCGTCATCACGTCGCTGACGCTCATGCTGAGCAGCGCGGCGCCGTGCTTGCCGAGGGCGCGGACGATGTCCCGCTCGGAGACGATCCCGCGGATGGCGCGGTTCTCGTCGCAAACCAGTAAGGCACCGACACCGGACCGGCCGAGTCGATCGACGACTTCGGCCACCGTCAGCCAAGGGAGTACGGAATGCACCGTATGCCCCTTGGTGTCGAGGATGTCCGCGATCTTCATCGGTTCCCCTTTCATCAACTGCCTTGAGCAGGGTCGCTGCGACGAGATAATGGTGCGCCGAATCCGGCTCGTCCGTGTGGCGGCGTCGCCTGCGTCACCCGCTCGACGTACGGATGATCCTGGGTTGTCCGGATCCGATCGCCGAGCGGTCGCCGCGGGTGTGCGCCATGCAATCCCATCGGGTTCGCGCACCCCGATCGGGTGTCGTTCGCGATCGTGAACGAGTTCTTCTGTTCGGCCGCGAACCCGCCCCCGGCCTGCCTACCTTCCGGCGCATGCCGACCGATCGTGTCGTCCGTCCGCTGTCGACAGCGGCCCTCGCGGTGCTCGTGCTCGGGGCGACGACCACGGTCGGTGCACTGCTCGCGACGGGCGCTCCGCCGGCCGGCTGCGACTGGTCCGCGACGACGTCCGAGACGCGGGGGCGCAGCGGCGGCGGCTGCCCGACTGCGCCCCGCTCCGGGTCCGGGGTCGACCCCGTCTGGACCACGCTGGCGGCCTGCGAGTCGAGCGGGGACTGGGCGATCAACACCGGCAACGGCTACTACGGCGGCCTCCAGTTCGACGACGGGACGTGGCGCGACTACGGCGGCACCGACTTCGCCCCGCGCGCCGACCGCGCCACCCGCGAGGAGCAGATCGAAGTGGCCACCCGGGTCCGCGACGACCGCGGCGGCTACGGCTCGTGGCCCGCGTGCGCCGCGAAGCTGGGGCTGCCGCGGTAGATGGGTGCGAGACCCACACGACGCCGGGAAAGCCACTTTCCCGGCATCTCCACCAGCCACCCGCCGCCGACGCGTGACGTGGTCACGTCCCGCACCGTGCACCGTGCACCGTGCACCGTGCACCGTGCCGCGCCCGAACGCGCAGGCACCGTGAGGGCAGGAACGCCACTTTCCTGCCCCCACAGGGCCGGAAAGTGGCTTTCCTGCCCTCCCCGCCGGCCCCGTCGGGCCACGACGCGCCGGCGTTCCCCCCGCCGTGTGCACGGCCACACCCGCTCGGGTGGGGAGCTGACGGCGGGCTGACGGGGGTCCTCGCTACCCTGGTCAAGATGACTGAGGAAGCGCCCACCGCTGAGCCTGTCCGAGTCGGTGGCCGCTATCGCCTCGACGAGCGGATAGGCGCCGGCGCCATGGGTGCTGTATGGCGCGGCACCGACGAGCTGCTCAACCGCACGGTGGCGGTGAAGGAGCTGCTCGCGGCGGCCGCGCCGCCCACGGTGGCGGGTGGCGACGCACTCGAGGAGTCGCGGCAGCGCATCCTGCGCGAGGGCCGGATCGGCGCCAGGTTGCAGCACCCGCACGTCATCAGCATGTTCGACGTCGTCGTCCACGACGACCGACCGTGGCTGGTCATGGAGTACCTGCCGTCGAAGTCGCTCTCGGCGGTGATCGCGGAGAAGGGTCCGCTCTCGCCGTCGGAGGCCGCGAAGATCGGCCGTGACGTCGCCGACGGGCTCGCGGCCGCCCACCTGGCCGGTGTGGTGCACCGCGACATCAAGCCCGGCAACGTTCTGATCGGTGAGGACGGGCGGGTCAAGCTCACCGACTTCGGGGTGTCGCGCGCCGTCGACGACGTGCAGCTCACTCGCACCGGCCTCATCGCGGGCACCCCGGCGTTCCTCTCGCCGGAGGTCGCACAGGGCCGCACCCCGACCTCGGCGTCCGACGTGTTCGCGCTCGGCGCCACCCTCTACGCCACCGTCGAGGGCACCCCGCCGTTCGGGCTCGACGACAACGCCTACGCGCTGCTGCACAAGGTTGCCACCGGGTACGTGCCGCCGCCGAAGCACGCCGGGCAGCTCACCGGAATCATCATGCGGCTGCTCAGCGCCGACCCGGAGGACCGCCCGTCGGCGGCGCAGGCGCGCGACGCGCTGGCCGCGCTCGACGGCGGCAGCCCGATCCAGCTCGGCGGCGGCACCGCGCTGCTGGACCCCGATGGCGGGCCGCCCACGATGGCCGACGTCCCGCCCACCCCGCCGGCCCGGCCCGCGGCGGCCGGCCCGGTTCCCGCCGGCCGACCGCCCGCTCCGGCCGCGACCCGCCGCCGGCGCCGGACGATGCTGCTGATCGCCGGTGTTGCGGTGCTCGCGCTCGCGGGCGGCGCCACCGCCGCGATGCTCAGCGCCAACAACAACCTGGCGAGCCAGGGCACGGGCACCGGCGCGGAGCCGAGCACCTCCGCCGGGCCCAGCGCTGCCGCCCCGCCGACCGGCGCTCCGACAACCACTGCCCAGACCACGGCCCCGCCGGCGGCGGACAATGCGATCGCCTACGTCCAGAACTACTACGCCCAGCTTCCGGGCAACACCGAGGCCGCGTGGGCGATGCTGAGCCCCCGTGCGCAAGCCAAGTCGAACGGGCGGGCCGGCTTCGACAGCTTCTGGGCCCAGTTCGATTCGGTGCGGTTGGACAACCCTCGGGAGACCGGGCCCGACTTCGTCCGCGCCACCGTGGTGTTCGTCCGGAAGGACGGCACGACGAGCAGCGAGCCCTACAGCTTCGTCATCAACAGGCCGAACGGCGTCATGATCATGGAAGACTTCTCGCAGGGATAGCCGCCGCCGGGCGCGGCGAGAGCAGCGCCGCTGCCACCCACGCCACCACAGCGCGGACGAAGACCTCGCGGTTGGCCCGGTCGTGGATCTCGTGCCCCTCGTCGGCGAACCGGAGCAGCTCGGGTGTGCGGCCGTGCGCGCGCAGCGCCTCGACGATCTGAGTCGCCTCGATCATCGGGACGTTGGTGTCGTGCTCGCCGTGCACGACGAGCAGCGGAGCCCTGATCCGGTCCGCCCGGTGCAGCGGCGAGAGCTCACGCAGGAGCGCGGCGTCGACATCCGGGTCGCCGTACTTCGTCGTCGCGGCGCTCGCGATCCACGGCTCGGTGTGGGCGAAGAACGAGGCGAGGTCCGACATGCCGCAGATGTCGACGCCCACGGCGAACCGTTCCGGGTACGCCGCGAGCGCCGCCAGCGTCAGGTAGCCGCCGTAGGAGCGGCCCGCGACACCCAGCCGGTCCGGATCCGCCAGCCCGGCGCTGGTCAGGTGGTCGGCCGCGGCGCGGACGTCGGCGATCGCGGCGAACCGGCGGTCGAGGTCGTCGGCCGCAGCGAAGCGCCGCCCGTAGCCGCTCGACCCGCGCACGTTCGGGGCGAAGACCGAGATCCCCGCCGCCACCAGCGCCTGGAAGAGCGGCTGTGCGGTCGGCCGCTCCTGCGATTCCGGGCCGCCGTGCAGCCAGATGATCGTCGGGCCCGGCCCGACGGCGCCGGCCGGGCGGAGCAGCCAGCCCGAGAGAGTGAGCCCGTCGTCGGCCCGGAACGTGTGCGGCACCGGATCCACGAGCCCTGACGTGACGGCCGGCGCCGCAGGGAGCAAAGGCTCGGTGACCGTCGAGCCGAGCCCGGCCCGGGAGATCCGAGGTGGGACGGTCGGGCCCTCGCTCGCGACGACCAGCGCCCGCCCGTCGCGGGTGAACCCGGCGCCGGTGACGACGTCGCCGGGGATCGGCGGGCCGGGTTCGAGCCGGCCGGAGCGCAGGTCGAGCAGCTCCAGCTCGCTGCGGCCGCCGACGTTCCAGACCAGCGCCGCCCGGGCGCCGGCCGGGTCGAGCGCCACCATGTCCAGGTCGTCGCCGTCCCGCTCCGCCACCGGGTAGACGCCCGAGACCGCCGATCCCCGCAGTGTGACCGCGAGCAGCGCGGCCCGGTCACGGCCGGCGTCGGTGTGGACGTACAGCTGGTGCCCGGTGATCCCGAACCGCGCCTCGGCGACGAGCGCGCCGCCCGGCAGCAGGTTCGTGCGCCGTCCCGAGCGCAGGTCGACGAGCTCCAGCCCGCGCGCACCGCGCTTTCCGGTGCGCATGACGGCGCGGCGCCCGTCGCCGCTCACGGCGCAGACCTTGGCGGCGGGCCCGCTCGTGAGCACCGTGGACGTGCCGTCGCGGAGGTCGACGAGGCAGGCCTGCCCGTCGTTCCTGTGCTCGGACAGGATCGTGATCCCCAGTTGACGCCCGGTCGGCGACCACGCGCCGAGGGTCGCCGCCGCGGCGCCCGTCGCGAGGTCGCGGCCGGCGCCCGTGGCCGCGTCGACTATCCGGACCCTGGTGCGCTCGCCCCCGAACGGCGCGATCTGCACGGCGATCGAGGAGCTGTCGGGCGACCAGGTCAGCGCAACGACGTCGGTGTCGGGCAGGAGCGGCTCGTGCGGCTCGTCGAGCGGGCCGTCGGCCGGCAGCGGCGCCACCCAGAGCTGCGGCCGGCCGCCGCGGTCGGACACCCACGCGAGCCGCGTGCCGTCCGGGGACAGCCCCGGCTGCGTGTACGCCGGGCCGAACAGCCCCGTGCCCTCAACCAACTAGATCCTCATCTCCTGCAGCCACATCTCCAGCAACGCCACCTGCCACAACGCGTTCGAGCCGAGGTTGGTCCGCTTGCTGTTCGGATCTGCGAGCATCGCATCCAGCCAGTCGGTGCGGACCAGGCCCCTCGCCTTCGCGACGGGATCGGTGACGGCGGCGCGCACCCGTTCGAGGAACGGCCCTTCGAGGTGGCGGATCGCGGGGACGGGGAAGTAGCCCTTGGGTCGGTCGATGACGCCGTCCGGGACGACGCCGCGCGCGGCCGCCTTCACCACACCCTTGCCACCCTGGGCGAGCTTGAGCGCGGGCGGGCAGGCCGCCGCCAGCTCGACGAGCTCGTGGTCGAGGAACGGGACCCGCGCTTCGAGGCCCCACGCCATCGTCATGTTGTCGACGCGCTTCACCGGGTCGTCGACCAGCATGACCGTCGAGTCGATCCGCAGCGCCGCGTCGAGCGCCTCGTCGGCGCCGGGTTCGGCGAAGTGCGCGTCGACGAACGCCCGGCTCGGGTCGTGTTCGAGCAGCCAGTCCGGCTCCAGGATCTCGGCGAGCGCGGCGTGCGACCGGTCGGTGAAGACGGCGGCGTACTCGGCGGCCGCTCTGTGCCTGGGCACGCCGGCCAGCGGTGGGTACCAGGCATACCCCGCGAAGACCTCGTCGGCGCCCTGCCCCGACTGGACCACGGTGACCGACTTCGCGACCTCCTCGGAGAGCAGGTGGAACGCCACGCAGTCGTGGCTGACCATCGGCTCGGACATCGCCGCGATCGTGCTGTCGACGGCCGGCAGCATCCGCGACGGCTCGACGAGTATCTGCTGGTGGTCGGTGGCGAAGTGGTCGGCGACGAGGTCGGAGTAGGCGAACTCGTCGCCGGATTCGCCCGCCGTCGCGTGGAAGCCGACGCTGAACGTCTTCAGCCCGGTCTGCCCCTCCTGCGCCAGCAGGGCGACGACCAGCGACGAATCGATGCCGCCGCTCAGCAGCACTCCGACCGGGACGTCGGCGACCATTCGCCTGCGCACGGCCAGCCGCAGCGCTTCGAGCACGGCGTCGCGCCAGTCCCGTTCGGTCATGGCCGCGTCGCCCGCTCGCCGGGTGTGGTCGGGACGCCAGTAGACGTGCTCGCTCGACGTGCCGTCGGCGCGGATCGTCCGGATCGTCGCCGGCGGGAGCTTCTTGACGCCGGCCAGGATCGTGCGCGGCGCGGGGACGACCGAGTGGAACGTCATGTAGTGGTGCAGCGCGACCGGGTCGATCGACGTGTCGACGCCGCCGCCCGCCAACAGCGCAGGCAGCGTCGAGGCGAACCGGAGCCGGTCGGCCGACTCGTCGACGTACAGCGGCTTGATCCCGAGCCGGTCGCGGGCCAGCGTCAGCACGCCGGTATCGCGCTCGGCGACGGCGAACGCGAACATGCCGAGGAACCGGTCGACGCACCGCGATCCCCACCTGTGGAAGGACTTGAGGATCACTTCGGTGTCGGACTCGGAGAAGAACCGGTAGCCAAAGCCCTCCAGCTCGGCGCGCAGCTCGCGGTAGTTGTAGATGCAGCCGTTGAACACCGCGGTCAGGCCGAGCTCGGGGTCGACCATGGGCTGCGCACCGCGCTCGGACAGATCGATGATCTTGAGGCGGCGGTGGCCGAGCGCGGTCGCCCCGGCGCTGTGCAGGCCGGCGCCGTCCGGTCCGCGTGGTTGCAGCGCCGCAGTCATCCTGCCGACGGCATCGACGTCGGGCTGCCCGTCGTCGAACCGGATCTCCCCGGCGATACCGCACATGGTTGCCTCCTTGGGTCCGGCTCATCGTGGTGGAATGGGCCCATGATCGCTCCGAAGCTCGGTGTCGTCTTCCGGCCGCAGTCCCCTCCAGAAGACCTGCGCCGGGTGGTGGAGTCGGCGGAGGCGGCGGGTGTCGCGGAGCTGTGGGTCTGGGAGGACTGCTTCCTCGAAGGCGGCCTGACCACCGCGGCGGCCGCGCTCGCCTGGAGCCGCGACCTGACCGTCGGCGTCGGGCTGCTGCCGGTGCCGCTGCGCAACCCCGCGCTCGCCGCGATGGAGATCGCGACGCTCGCGCGCCTGTTCCCCGGCCGGTTCGTCCCCGGCCTCGGGCACGGGGTGCTGGACTGGATGGCGCAGGTCGGCGCCGGTGTGCCGTCGCCGATGACGCTGCTGCGCGAGTACACGGGCGCGGTGCGGGCGCTCCTGCAGGGCGAGACCGTCGACGTCGACGGCCGGTTCGTGCACCTGGAACGGGTCGCGCTCGACTGGCCGCCGGCGCAGGTGCCGCCGGTGCTGATCGGCGCCCGCGGCCCGAAGACGCTGCACCTGGCCGGCGAGGTCGCCGACGGCGTCCTGCTCGACTCCGGCCTCTCCGTCGACGGTGTGCGGGCCGGCGCCGAGGCCGTCACCGCAGGTCGGGCCGCCGCGGGTCGCGAGGGCGCCCCGCGGATCGCGGCCTATCACGAGCTGGACACGTCGGCCGCCGACCTGGGGGAGCAGATCGCGCAGCGGGCGCAGGAGTTCCACGAGGCCGGCGCCGACACCGTGATCTTCCAGGGCACCGGCGAGCAGCCGGATCCCGAACCGCTCATCGCCGCCATCGCGAGCCTCTGACGGTGCCTGGGACGGACCCGAGCGGCGCCGAACCGAGCAGTGCCGAACCAACCAGGGCCGACTGGGCCGACGCCCAGCTCGTGTGGGACTTCCACCTGATGTGCCACGAGCTCACGCCGTGCGACCTGGCGATCGGGCTGGGCAGCCACGACATCGGCGTCGCGGTGCGCACCGCCGAGCTGTTCCACGCCGGCTTGTTCCCACTGGTCGTGTTCACCGGCGACACGAGCCCGTCGACACGGAGCTGGTTCCCCAGGGGCGAGGCGGTCCAGTTCCGCGAACGCGCGCTGGAGCTGGGCGTGCCCGACACGGCCATCCTCGTCGAGGACCGGGCAACCCACACCGGCGAGAACTTCGTGTTCACCCGCGAGCTGGTCGCCGCCGCCGGCCTGCGGCTCCGGACGGCGCTGGTGATCTGCAAGCCGTACATGCAGCGCCGCGCGTTCGTGACCGCGGCGAAGGTCTGGCCGGAGATCGAGGTGCGGTGTGCCTCGGATCCCGCGCCGCTGCCCGACTACGCGGCGAAGATCGGCGATGCGCGGCTCGTGATCGACAACGTGGTCGGGGACCTGCAACGGATCCTCGAATACCCGAAGCACGGCTTCGCGGCCGAGCAGGACGTCCCGCTGGAGGTCGAGCAGGCCTACTCGCGCCTGGTCGACCGGGGCTACACGAGCCGCCTCGTCCGGGGTTGATCCGCCCGCCGTCACCGCAACACCCAGGTGTCCTTCGCGCCCCCGCCCCGCGACGAGTTGACGATCAGGCTGCCCGCCGGCGCGACCCGGCTCAGGGCGGCGGGGAGCACCTCGACGTGCGTGCCTGTTCCCCGCCGCGACTGCAGGACGAATGCGCGCAGGTCCACAGCGCGCGGTTCGAGCTTGCCCTCGCTGAACGTCGGGTGCGTCGAGAGCTGGACGAGGTCCTGCGCCACCCAGCCGGCCGGGTTCGCCCGGATCGCCGCGCCGACGTCCGCGAGCTCGGCCGGTTCGGCGTGCGGTCCGATGACGATGCCCTGCCCGCCGTAACCGTCGACGGGCTTCAGCACCAGCTCGTCGAGGCGGTCGAGCACCTCGGCGCGCCGCTCGGGGTCGACGCAAGGGTAGGTGGGGACGTTGTCGAGCAGCACGTCCTCGCCGAGGTAGTACGCGATCATCGCCGGCACGTACGCGTAGACGAGCTTGTCGTCGGCCACACCGTTGCCCAGCGCGTTCAGCATCGCGACCCTGCCCCGGGCCACGGCGTTGCCGATCGCGCGCCCGATCAGCCGCTGGTCGGCGCCACGGGCGGCGAGCAGATCGCGCTCGTCGAGCCGCCGGTACAGCGCCGAGAGCCGTCGCCGCGCCCCGGTGCCGACGAGGTACACGCCGTGCTCGGTGACCTGCAGTTCGCGCGGTGTGACGAGCGGGACGCCCATCCGCTCGGCGAGCAGGCGGTGCTCGAAGAACGCCGAGTCGCGCGAGCCCGCGGAGAGCAGCGCGACCTCGTCGTGGCCCGGCTCGTCCGGTTCGGTGACGGAGAGCACCGCGTTGTGCAGCTGGTCCGGGACCTCCTCCAGCGGCACGACACCGGCGGGCGGCTCGAGGTCGGGCATCGCGCTGCGGATCAGCCGCCGGCTCATCACCGCGTACCCGATCCCGGACGGCACCCGCAGGTTGTCCTCCAGCACGAGCCAGCGGTCGGCTCGGTCGCGCACCAGGTCGATCCCGGCCACCGCGATCCGCACGGCGTCGGCGGGGGAGAGCTTGCCGAGACGGCTGCGGCCCGGCGCGTTGTCGACGACCGACGCCGGGATCACCCCGTCGGTCACGATGGCGCGCTCGCCGTACACGTCGCGGATGAACGCCTCCAGCGCGCGAACCCGCTGCTCAAGCCCCGCGGTCAGGCCCGCCCAGTCCTCGGCCGTGACGATCCGCGGCACGAGGTCGAGCGGGAAGAGCCGGTCGGGCTCGCCGTCGCCGACGCGGAACGTCACGTCGCGGGCCTTCTGCTCCGTGCGCAGCGCCGCCTCGGCCGCGAGCAGGCCACGCGGCCCGAGCCGGTCGAGCGTCCGGAACATCCACCCGTAGTGCGGCAACACCTGGCTGCCGGCGCTGACGGCCTCGTCGTAGGAGGTCGGGTGGTAGGCGGCCAGCAGCTGCGGGGTGTCCGGCACCGTCGTGGGCGGCTCGTGCGCGGGCACGCGGCCCTGCGTGTGCTCGATCAGCGCGTCGACGACGTCGACCAGCTCACCGCGCCGGCCGAACGCCCTGCGCTGCAGCGCGGCCCCGCTGCCCCGAGCCAGCGCGGCCCGCGACAGCTCCAGCACCTGCTCCCAGTCGCCGAGCTCTTCGAGGAAGGGGCGGAGCTGGTCGACGAGCTGTCCGATCACCAGCGGAGGGGCCACCAGCGACGGCCCGACGAGGTCGACGAGGTCGCCTTCGAGCCCTGACCGCGCGGCCCGCCAGCTCGCGGCGCGCAGCAGCTCGTGGCGGGACTCGGGCAGCGGCAGCCCGTCGTCGAGGTCCTGGCGGGCCTTGCCGACGAGCGCGCGGAACAGGCCGGCGATCAGCACGACGTCGTCGACGTGCGGGCACGCGTCGCACACCCGCAGCTCGACGGTCGGCAGGTGGGCGCTCGGCCGGATGTCGAAGTAGACCATCCCGGGGTCGCTGATCGTGCCCGACGCGATCAGCTCGGCGACCATCGAGTCGTAGTCCGCCGCCGTCTCCACATGGCCGGGCGGCCCGGCCGTCGGCCAGCGCGACCACACCATGCTGCGGAAGCTCGCGTACCCGCTGTCGCGGCCGCGCCAGTACGGCGAGCTCGCGGAGATCGCGAGCAGCGTCGGCAGGTAGGGCGCGACCCGGCGCACGACCTGCACCGCGACGTCCCGGTCGGGCACGTCGACGTGGATCTGCGCGCCGCAGATGTGCTGCTCGGCGACCAGCATCTGGTACTCGTGCTGCATGCGCTCGTAGCGCGCGCCCGCCGAGATCGCGTCGCTCGTCGTGTCGACCAGCGGCACCGTGCCCGCCGCAACCACACCGAGCCCGAGCGGCCGCGCGGCCGACTCCAGCTTGCCGCGCAGCCGCTGCAGGTGGTGGCGCAGGTCGTCGAGCGTCGCGCAGACCGGCGTGTTCGTCTCGACGAGCGAGCGCTGCAGCTCGGGAGCGAACTCGGCACCGTCCAGCTGCGCGAGCAGCGCGTCGACCTCGGGGGCGGAGCGGCGGGTCGCCAGGTCGACGACGTGGAACTCCTCCTCCGCGCCGAGGAGAGGGAGATCGCTCATGGGCGGGACGCTATGGCTCGAATGTTGCGGTGGGTTTGCCGGCAGGTCACCCGACGTCGTCTCGGCACGCAGGGAGCCTGCACCGTCGAGGAGGTGCAGAGAAGCCTCCATCACGGTGTGTCATTCCGGCCAGCGCACCCCGGGGTACGGCGAGCGCTCGGCCGCGGCGGCCGCCGTCAGCTCACCGCGGGCGACGGCGGCGTGCAGCGCGGCGACGGTCGCGAGCTGATCGCGTTGCTCGGCCACGAACGCCGGGTCGACGGGGTCGCCGTGGCCGGGCACGATCGTCCGTGGGCGCAGCCCCAGCAGCGCGTCGAGGGTGTGCGGCCAGGCGGCGAGGTCGGCGTCGCCGAGGTCGGGCGGCGCCCCCTGCTCGACGAGGTCGCCCGCGAACACGACGCCCGCGTCGGGCACGTGCACGACGAGGTCGTGGTCGGTGTGCCCGGCGCCGAGGTGCAGCAGCTCGACGCTGCGCCCGCCGAGGTCGAGCGTGGCCGGGGCGGGATCCGGGAGCACCGGTTCCGTCGCCGCCAGCGCGTCCGCCGTCGTGCTGTCGCCGGTGCCGCGGTAGTGCGCGACCCAATCCCGCCGCTGCGCCGCAGCGCTCGCGACGATCGCCGTGCGGCAGCCCGGGGTCGCGAGCACGGGCGCCGGGAGGAAGGCGGTCGTGCCGAAGCAGTGGTCGAAGTGCGCGTGCGTGATCACGACCGTCCAGGGCAGCGGGGTCAGCGCGCGCACGGCCGCGGCGAGCTCGGCACCCTGCCGCGCGTCGCCGCGGGTGTCGATCACCAGCGTGCGCTCGGTGCCCAGCACGACGCCGGTGGTCAGGTCCAGCTCGGTGTGCCGGCGGGCGAGCACCCCGTCGGCGACTTCGGTCCAGGTGCCGTCCACAGGGCTCGTTCTCGGGCTCATCCTGGGGGCCATCCTGGCGTCAGCAGAGGAACCCGTCGCGCAAGCGGGGGGCTGCGTCGCTCGTGTCGAGCTGCGCCGCGAGCCGGACGTCGGCCGCGTACCCGTCGGCGATCAGCTCCCGCCCCGACGAGGCCCCGGCGAGCACGTCGGCCAGCTCGCGCTGCCGGGCCACCTCGAACTGCGCGACGGCGAGCTCGGCCTCGATCGACCGGTCCGGCAGGCCTGCGGCGATCGCGCCGGCGCCCAGCACGTCCTCGATCGCGGGGCGCAGCGTGCCGTCGGGCCAGCGCTCACCAGCGGGAACGATACCGATCGGGCCACCGGCCGAGGCATCGAGCGCTGCCGCGGCCACCGCCGACGCGTTGCGCAGCGAACCCGCGAAGAGCACCGCCGGCCCAGCGGCGACGGCCGCGCAGAGCGTCGCGCCATTGGGTGAGGGCAGCCCGAGGCGCGTGCCCGGCTCCAGCGTGGTCAGCGACGCCGGGCGCAACGACGGCCCTCGACCTTCGCGCGCGCCCGCCGGGACGGCCCCGGCCGCCTCGGCGGCCCGGATGACGTCGGGATCGGAGTGGCGCTGCGGCAGCACCGCAGCGCCGCGCCCGACGGCGATGTCGACGGACGTGCTGAACGACAGCACGTCGATCACGATCACCACCGCGCACTCGGCCGCCAGCAGCTCGGCGCCCACGAGACCCCACTCCATCCGGGTCCGATGATCATGTTGACGGTGTTCGATCCGGGCCTCGGCGATCACCGTCGGACGGTAGCGTCGCCGGACATGACGGTGCAGCAGGTTTCCGGCAAGGTCGGGCTCCCGATGCCGATCACCGAGCTGGCGGCGCGTCGATGGGACGTGGTTGTGGTCGGCGGCGGCCACAACGGACTGACCGCGGCCGCCTACCTCGCCCGCGCCGGCCGCTCGGTGCTCGTGCTGGAACGGCGCGAGCAGCTCGGCGGGGCCGCGACGCTGGAGCGGCCGTTCGCCGACGAGCGGTTCGTGATCAGCCCCTGCGCGTACGTCGTCGGGCTGCTGCACCCGCTGGTCGTCGACGAGCTGGGCCTGCGCCGCCACGGGTTCGACCTCGCGATGCTCGACCCGAGCCTCTGGTGCCCGTTCCCCGACGGGACGTCGATCGCGCTCTGGTCCGACGCCGAGCGCACCGAGGCGGAGGTGGCGGCGCTGGCGCCGGCGGACGTCGACGGCTTCCGCCGCTACGAGGCGCTGTTCGAGCGGATCCGCCTCGCGCTGCGCACCGGCCCGCGCGACAGCTGGCTCGGCGACAGCCCCGACCGCGCGGAGCTGGCGGAGCTGCTCGGGCACGACCAGGAGGCGCTCGACGTGCTGCTGCACCGCTCGATCGCCGACGTCGTGGAGGAGCACGTCGCCGACGAGCGGCTGCGTGCGCTGCTGCACGGGCAGGGTGTGATCGGGACGTGGGCCGGGCCGCGCGACCCGGGCACCGCCGCCGTGCACGCGATGCACTCGATGGGCACGCTCGCCGACGGCCGCTGGGGCTACGTGCGCGGCGGCACCGGCAGGGTGTCGTTCGCCCTCGCCGACGCCGCCGTCGAGCACGGGGCGGTGCTCGCCTCCGGCGTCGAGGTCGGGGCGGTGGAGCCGGGGGAGGGTGTGCGGCTGGCCGGCGGCGAGCTGATCAGGGCTGCGACCGTCGTCTCCAACGCCGACCCCAAGCGCACGGCGGCGCTCTGCGCGGGTGAGCTGCCCGCCGAGTGGCGGTCGCGGGTGGACGCATGGCGGTCGTCCAGCCCGGTCGTGAAGATCAACTGTGGGCTGCGCGCGCTGCCCCGCTTCCGCGCCGCGCCCGGCTCCGACCACCCGTACCGGGCCATGGTGACGATCACCTCCGGCATCGAGGCCACCCAGGCGGCGTTCGAGCAGGCCGTGGCCGGCCGGGCGGCGCCGTCGTGGGCCGAGGTCTACTTCCCGTCGCACTACGACCGGACGGTCGCGCCGGACGGCATGCACGTGATGAGCGTCTTCGCCCAGTACGCGCCCTACGAGCTCGCCGGAGGCAGCTGGGCGACCCGCCGCGAGGAGATCGGCGACGCCGCGATCGCCGAGGTCGCCCGCTTCGCCCCGGACATCGCCGACTGCATCGTCCACCGCGAGGTGCTCGGCCCACCCGACATCGAGGCGGGCATCGGCCTCACCGGCGGCCACATCTTCCAGGGCGACTGCCTCCCCGACCAGATGTGGGACCGCCGCTTCGCGCCGCGGACCCCGGTGCCGGGCCTGTACCTCTGCGGTGCCGCAACCCACCCCGGCGGGAGCGTCATCGGCGTGAACGGCCGCAACGCGGCGATGGTGGTGCTCGCGGACACCTGAGCCGGCCACCCCATCCGGCCCACCAGGTGGCCGGGGGGTGCGTTGCGCCCGCGAGGGCAGGAAAGCCACTTTCCGGCCCTCACAGGGCAGGAAAGTGGCTTTCCTGCCCTCCCCAGCCCCGGCGTTACGGGGGTCGCAGACGGTCCAGTCGCTGGGCGAAGTCGTGCAGGTGGCCGGCCAGCTCGGGGGCGTCGGGCAGCGTGAAGTCGGCCTCGAACGCAGCGACCTCGGCCACGATCTGCGAGAGGTTGTGCGAGCCCAGCCGCACGCGGCAGGTCCGCTCGTCCACCTCCTCGACCTTGCCCGGCAGCGGGTTGTGCAGCCGGGCGAGCACCTCCGCCGCGGGTGCCTGCACGAGTGCCACGCCGGAGAAGCGGTACGACGCGTTCAACGCGCCGGCGACGATGTGCGCCCCGATCCCCTCCTCCGGCAGCTCGCGCGGCCGGAACCGCAGCTTCGTCGGGGTCGGATCGGTGAGGCGGTCGACGCGGAACGTGCGCCAGTCGTCCCGCTCGACGTCGAACGCCACCAGGTACCAGAGCCCCACCACGGCGACCAGGCGGTACGGCTCCACCCGTCGGCGGGACGCGGCGCCGTCGCGGCGCTCGTAGGCGAACGTGAGCAGCTCGTGGTCGCGGCACGCCGTGGCGAGCGTCGTGAGCAGGCCGGGGTCGATGTGCGTGCGGGGGCTGCTGTGCAGCGAGACCGTCGCCTCGGCAACTGCAGCCGCCGCGTTGCGCAGCCGGGCCGGCAGCACCTGGCTCAGCTTTGCCAGCGCGCGCATCGCAGCCTCGTCGGTGCCGGACGCGACGATCAGCCCGCGCGCCACCGCCACCGCCTCGTCGTCCTCGAGGAGCAGCGGCGGCAGCTCGGTGCCGGCGGCGAGCCGGTAGCCGCCGGCGGTGCCCGTCGTGCTGTCGACGGGATAGCCCTGCTCACGCAACCGGTCGACGTCGCGGCGGACGGTCCGCGTGGTCACGCCGAGCCGTGCGGCCAGCTCGCCACCGGGCCACTCGCGGCGGCCCTGCAGGAGCGCCAGCAGGCGCAAGAGCCGGGCGGGCATGGTGGTCGTCACATCGACGATTCTGACACTGCTTGAGGACCGATGCTGTCCTCAAGGGCTTCTAGCGTGGGTCCCATGACAACGAAGATCACCACAGCGGGACCGGTGTTCCGGCCGGACGAGCCCGGATTCGACGAGGAGCTCTCCGGCTTCCAGCTCGGTGTGCAGCACCGCCCGGAGCTGGTGGTCGGCGCTACCGGGACGGCGGACGTGCAGGCCGCCGTCCGCGCCGCGGCCGGCCGCGGGGTGCCGCTCTCGGTCCAGTCGACCGGCCACGGCCGGCTCGTCGCCGACGACGGCGGGATCGTCGTCACCACGAACCGGATGGCCGGCGTGACCGTCGACCCCGCCACCCGCACGGCGCGGGTCGAGGCCGGCGCCCGGTGGGGCGACGTGGTCGAGAAGGCTGCGGTGCACGGGCTCGCGCCGCTCTCCGGCTCGTTCCCGGGCGTCGGGGTCGCCGGCTACACGCTCGGCGGCGGACTCAGCCTGCTCAGTCGCCGCTACGGCTACGCGGCCGACCACCTGCGCGCCGTCGACCTCGTCACCGCCGACGGCGAGCTGCGCCACGTCACCGGCGGCAACGACCCCGACCTGCTCTGGGCGCTGCGCGGCGCCGGCAGCGCGTTCGGGATCGCGACCGCACTGGAGATCGGGCTCGTCCCGCTGCGGACGGTGTACGGCGGCCGGCTCTCGTTCGCGGGCGACGACGTGCCGGCGCTGCTCGACGCGTTCCGCTCCTGGTCGGCCGGGCTGCCGGAGGCGACCTCGTCGTCGGTCGCGCTGATGCCGTTCCCGGACATCCCCGCGATCCCCGAGGAGCTGCGCGGGCGCTACGTGGGAACGCTCGCCGTGACCCACGCCGGCCCGGCCGCCGAGGGGGCGGAGCTGGTCGCGCCGATGCGCGAGATCGGGACGCCGCTCGTCGACACCATGCGCGAGCTGCCCTTCACCGAGAGCGGGACGATCCACAACGAGCCGGCGCAGCCGCACTCCTACACCGGCACGAACGCGCTGCTCACCGAGCTGGCCCCGGCGGTGGGCGCGGCGGCCGTCGAGCTGGGCGGGCCGACCGCGCCGGTGCTCTGCGTCGTGCAGATCAAGCACATGGGTGGGGCGATGACCAGGGAGCCGGAGTTCGGGGCCGCGATCGGGCACCGCGAGGCCGGCTACCTCTTCTCCCTCGTCTCGCCCGCGTTCGGCGGCGATGCGGCGTCGGCGCGGCCGGTGCACGAGCGGCTGATGTCGGCGGCCGAGCCGTGGACCCTCGGGGTGCTGCCCAACCTCGTGTACGGCACCGACCGCGCCCCCTTGGAGGCGCGGTCGGTGTACGGCGAGGCGAACCTCACCCGGCTGCGGGAGCTCAAGCAGCAGCGCGACCCGGCGAACGTGTTCCCGGGCCGCGTGCCGCTCTGAGCTGCCCGCGCGCCGGGTCAGCCGGCGACGGCGTCGAACCGCGCCTGCGCGTCGGCCCAGTTGACGACGTTCCACCACGCGTCGACGTACTCGGCCTTGACGTTGCGGTACTGCAGGTAGAAGGCGTGCTCCCACATGTCGAGCAGCACGAGCGGCACGACGGCGGCGGGGATGTTGGCCTGCTGGTCGTAGAGCTGGAAGACCAGCAGCCTGCGGCCCAGCGGGTCCCATCCCAGCACCGACCAGCCCGACCCCTGGATGGCGAGCGCGTTGGCCTGGAATGCGCGCGGAACGCGTCGAACGACCCGAACTGCTCGTCGATCGCCGCCGCGAGCGCACCGGTCGGCTTGTCGCCGCCGTCGGGGGAGAGGTTCGTCCAGAAGATCGAGTGGTTGACGTGGCCGCCGAGGTTGAAGGCCAGCGACTTCTCCAACCCGGCGACCGGCCCGAACGACCCGGTGGCTCGGGCCTCGGCCAGCTGGTCGAGTGTGCTGTTGAGGCCGTTCACGTAGGTCTGGTGGTGCTTCGAGTGGTGCAGCTCCATGATCTCGCCGGCGATGTGCGGCGAGAGTGCGGAGTAGTCGTAGGGCAGGTCGGGCAGCGTGTACTCGGACACGGATTCTCCTCCGTCGATCGTTCGCAACAGCCACCCGACCTTCGCCCTTGAACTCGACTTGAGGTCAACCGCGGTGTGACGCAGCGCCCAGCGTTCGTCGAGCGGGTCGTCCGCGAGTCGGAGTACTCGGTGGGCGAGTCGACACCAATGGCACGGTGAGTCGACACTTTTGGCACGGTGAGTCGACACTTTCGGCACGGTGAGTCGACACTTTCGGCACGGTGAGTCGACACTTTCGGCACGGTGAGTCGACACGTCCAGCACGGTGAGTGTCCCACGTGCCGGCGGGCGAGTTCCGCATTTCAGCGCGGAGGTCCGCTGCCACGGGCAGGTCCAGGCCCGGGAGCGGCGACCTCGCAGTTCACTCGGGGTTGCGGAGGGCAGGAAAGCCACTTTCCTGCCCTGTGAGGGCCGGAAAGTGGCTTTGCTGCCCCCGCGTGCGGAACGCATACATCCCGCGGCGACACACCGAGCCGCACCCGGCACGGATTCTCATCCCTCGTGGCGGCCGGAGGGCCATGGCGGACTCCTGGCAACGTGTGCGTCCCGCACGCATCCCCGGCCACCACGGGCCTCTCCGCTGGTCGCGTCCCGTGGGGTGGTGGAGTTAGGGGTTCGCGGTCTTGGCGTGGTGATCACGACGGGGACGGCCATCGTGC
>NZ_JAJGSX010000015.1 GCF_021245725.1 Pseudonocardia sp. TRM90224
TGCCAGGAAAGCCACTTTCCTGTCCTGTGGTGCCAGGAAAGTGGCTTTCCTGGCAACGGGTGTGTTGCGCACGCATCAGGCTGGCGGGTTGATCGTGCCCCCGGGTCCGCGACATGGAACCTTGTGGCGGTCGTGCAACGTTGCAGGCCAGCCACAGGGTTCCATGTGGCGGCGGGTGAGCGGCCTCGTTAAGCCCACCCGACCCTGGGCCGACCGCGACAGTTGCGTCGATTCACCTGACAGCCACTTTCATGCAACGTGAGGGCCGGAAAGTGGCTTTCCTGCCCTCGCGTGCGCAACGCACACACCCAGCCGGCCACCACCGCCCCGTGCCCGCCGCGCCGTTCGTTCACCGACCCCACCGCGACCGTCCACCCGAGCGCCGCACCCATCACGGATTCACATCCTCGTGGCAGCCCTCGGAGGGCCATGGCGCACTTTCCTGACCTCGCCCGCGGCGTGCCCCCGCGCGGGTTCGGGCTCGTCAGCGCGTGAGGCGGCCGGTCTCCGTCCCGTCCGCGGCGAGCAGGACGAGGGTCTCGCCGTCGAGCCCGGCCCGGCGCGCGCCCGTGAGCCACGTGCCCACCGGGAGGTTGTCGCACCCGATGAGCGTCTGCTCCAGGAGGTCGGTCGCGAGCAGCGTGCCGTCCAGCGCGACGATCCACCGCCCGGCTGTTCGGTTGCAGCCGTCGGAGCCGGTCCAGGTGCCGTCGGTGGCGAAGTCGAGGAACGGTTGCGAGTCGGTCTTGCGCTCCGGTGTCCAGCGGCCCGCCAGCGCGGCCGGCGACACCGGTCGCAGGTGCTGTGGCAGCGGCGCGGGTCGGCCCCACTCCGCTCGCACCTCGTCGGTGACGGTCGACGCCGGGGTCGGCTCGTACTCGGGCGGCGGTGCGTCCGACGCGACAAGTCGGGCGGCGACGGTGCCGTCCGCGCCGGTCAGCATGCGTTCGGTGCCGTTGATGCTCACCTTGGTCGCCTTGGTGACCCATTCCGGCACGGCCTTGCGGCACCCGCTCGTCATGGTGACGCCGGCGATCAGGTCGCCCGTCCACCCGGCCCGCCACGGCCCGCCGAACTGCAGGCAGTCGTCGATCACGGTGAACCGGCCGGCCCACACGTGCACCACCGCCCCGTCGCCGTAGCCGGCGTCGTGCACGGTCCACGTCCCGACCAGCTGTAGCGGGTCGGGGTTCGCGGAGATGCCGGGTGCAGCGGCGGCTGGGGGCGGTTGGCCGCAGGCCCCCGTGAGCAGGGCCAGCGCGGCGAGCAGGGCGAGGCGGAGCTTCATGCGGGGAGGACGAACACAGCCACCCGACGGGTTGCACGGGATTCCGATTCCGCCGTCGCAGGCGTAGCATCCGGTTGTCAAAGCTTTGACTACTTGGAGGCGGGATGTCAGCGAAGCCGTTCGCGTCCTCGGGCGACCTGGCCGAGAAGGAGCAGACGCTGGAGGTGCTCGCCGACGGCGTCTACGCGCTGACGGCCGAGGGTGACCCGAACGTCGGGGCGATCGAGGGGGAGGACTTCCTCGTCTGCTTCGAGGCGATGGCGACGCCGGTCGCGGCCGGCAAGTGGCTGGCCAGGTTGCGCGAGCACACGGACAAGCCCGTCCGTTACCTCGTGCTGAGCCACTACCACGCGGTTCGGGTCCTCGGCGCCTCCGCGTTCGGCGCCGAGGTGATCGTCGCGCACGAGAACACCCGCGCGCTCGTCGCCGAAAGAGGCAAGCAGGACTGGGCGTCGGAGTTCGCGCGCATGCCGCGGCTCGCCGAGCAGGCCGACTCGGTGCCCGGCCTGACGTGGCCCACCCTCACGTTCTCCGACCGGCTGACGATCGACCTCGGCGGCGACCGCGGCGATCTCGTCCTGCAGTACTGCGGGCGCGGCCACACCGAGGGCGACATCGTCGGCTGGCTGCCCCGCCACAAGATCCTCTTCGCCGGCGACCTCGTCGAGGCGGAGGCCGCGCTCTACACCGGCGACGCGTTCCACCGCGACTGGACGGGCGGCACGCTCGACCGGGTGCAGGCGTTCGGGGCGGAGGCGCTCATCGGCGGTCGGGGCGCAGTCAGCCGTGGCCGTGCTGCGGTCGACTCGGCGATCGCGCAGACCCGGAACTTCCTCGACGTCATGATCAGGGAGGTCGGCGCGGCCCAGGCGCGCGGCGGCACCCTGAGGGACGCCTTCGAGGCCTGCCACGCCGCGCTCGACGAGCAGTACGGGCGCTGGCCGATCTTCGAGCACTGCCTCCCGTTCGACGTCTCCCGGCTGTGGGACGAGCTCGCCGGCGTCGAGCGGCCCGTCATCTGGACCGCGGAACGCGACCAGGAAGTCTGGGCGCAGCTGCAGGGCGGGTGACGTGGACCCCGTCATAATAGTGGGGAACGGACCCGTCGGGCAGACCGCGGCGTTGCTGCTCGCGCGCTGGGGCGTGCCGTGCGTGGTGCTGGACCGCCGTCCCGAGCGGGACGTGATCGGGTCGAAGGCCATCTGCCAGCACCGCGATGTGATCGACATCTGGGCGGCGGTCGGCGTGGGGGAGCAGGTGGCGCGGGAGGGCGTCACGTGGTCGACCGCGCGCACGTTCCACCAGGGCGCCGAGCTGTTCAGCTACACCCTGACCGACCCGGGCCGTTCGCCGTTCCCGCCGTTCGTCAACCTGTCGCAGAGCCGGACGGAGGAGCTGCTCGATGCGGCCGTCGGCGCTGAACCGTTGATCGACGTCCGGTGGGGCTGCGAGGTAACAGGCATCACGCAGGACAGCGCCGGCGTGACCGTCGAGTGCGGTTCCGTGGGCGTGCGCGGCCCGTACGCGATCCTGTGCGCCGGCGCGAGCTGCGGCGAGCTGCGCAGGCAGCTGGGGGTGACGTTCGAGGGTGAGTCGTTCGACGACCGCTTCCTGATCTGCGACATCAAGGCCGACCTCGCAGGGTGGGCGACCGAGCGGCGGTTCCACTTCGATCCGAGCTGGAACCCGGGCCGGCAGGTGCTGATCCACCCGACGCCCGGCTCGACGTTCCGCATCGACTGGCAGGTCGCCGCGGGGTACGACCTCGAGGCCGAAGCCGCGTCAGGAGCGCTCGACGCCCGGATCAGGGCCGTGATCGGGGAGACGGCGTACGAGATCGTCTGGATGTCGGTGTACCGGTTCCACTCGCGGTGCGTCGACCGGATGCGGGTGGGGCGGGTGCTGCTCGCGGGCGACGCCGCGCACCTGATGTCCCCGTTCGGGGCGCGCGGGCTGAACTCCGGGGTGGCGGACGCGGAGAACGCGGCCTGGAAGCTCGCCTACCTGCTGCGCGGCTGGGCGGGGCCGGAGCTGCTGGAGAGCTACCACGCCGAGCGGCACGCGGCCGCTGCGGAGAACATCGCCGTCACCACCGCGACCATGGACTTCCTGGTGCCGCCGGACGCGCCGCGCAAGGCGCACCGGACGGACGTGCTCACCCGCGCCGCCGCCGACCCCGCCGTCCGCGCGCAGGTCGACTCCGGCCGGCTCTACGAGCCGTTCTGGTACGTCGACTCGCCGCTGACCACACCCGACCCGGGCCGCCCCTTCGCCGGCCGGCCGCCGCGCGGGCAGTCCCCGCCGCCGGGGCCGGGCACGCTCGTGCCGGACACGCCGCTGACCGACGGAACCAACAAGACCGACGGCACCGACGGCGCGCCCGGGAAGGGCAGGAAAGCCACTTTCCTGCCCCCAGAGGGCCGGAAAGTGGCTTTCCTGCCCTCGCCGCGCAGCGGCAGCCGCCTCCGGGAGGTGGCGCGCGACGGGTTCCTGCTCCTCGCCGCCCCGGACGTCGACCCGGCGGAGCTCGCGGCCGCCGCGGAGGCCGCCACCGGGCCGGTCCGGGTGCTCGCGCTCGATGCGGTCGACCCCACCGGTGAGCTGCTCGGCGCCGGCAGCGGCGAGGTGTTCGTCGTCCGGCCCGATGCGCACATCGCCGCCGTCGTCCCGACCGCCGCCGTCGCGGAGGCGCTCGGTCGCGCCCTGGGCGGCCCGCACCATCCCGTTCCTGCAGATCGCGAGGAGGTCAACGATGGCGTACTACCGCAGCACCGGTGAGATCCCACCGAAGCGGCACACGCAGCACCGCGCACCCGACGGCGGGCTCTACCGCGAGGAGCTGATGGGGGAGGAGGGCTTCTCCTCCGACTCGTCGCTGCTCTACCACACCGGTGTGCCCTCGGCGATCGTCGACGCCACGCCGTGGGAGCTGCCCGACCAGCGCACCACGGAGAACCGGCCGTTGCTCCCGCGCCACCTCAAGCTGCACGACCTGTTCCCCGGCGAGGAGTGGAAGCGCGCCGACGTCGTCACCGGGCGCAGGCTCGTCCTCGGCAACGCCGACGTGCGGATCTCCTACGTCGTGGCGGGGGAGTCGTCGCCGCTGTACCGCAACGCGGTCGGCGACGAGTGCGTCTACGTGGAGGCCGGGGAGGCGGTCGTCGAGACGGTGTTCGGCACGCTCACGGCGCGCCAGGGCGATTACGTGATCCTGCCGAGGGCGACCACCCACCGCTGGGTCCCGACCGGCGGCGAGCCGCTGCGTTGCTACGCGATCGAGGCGAACTCGCACATCGCGCCGCCCAAGCGCTACCTCTCGCGGTTCGGGCAGCTGCTGGAGCACGCCCCCTACTGCGAGCGCGACCTGCACGGGCCCGCCGAGCCGTTGGTGGTCGAAGGCGAGGACGTCGAGGTGCTGGTCAAGCACCGGGGTTCCCGGGGCATCACCGGCACGCGGTACGTCTACCCGACGCACCCGTTCGACGTCGTCGGCTGGGACGGCTGCCTCTACCCGTACACGTTCAACGTCTCCGACTTCGAGCCGATCACCGGGCGGGTGCACCAGCCGCCGCCGGCGCACCAGGTGTTCGAGGCGCAGAACTTCGTGATCTGCAACTTCGTGCCGCGCAAGGTCGACTACCACCCGCTGGCCGTTCCGGTGCCGTACTACCACTCCAACGTCGACTCCGACGAGGTCATGTTCTACTGCGGCGGCAACTACGAGGCGCGCAAGGGTTCCGGGATCACACAGGGCTCGATCAGCCTGCATCCCGGCGGGCACTCGCACGGCCCGCAGCCCTCGGCGATCGAGCGGTCGCTCGGCGCGGAGTTCTTCGACGAGCTGGCCGTGATGGTCGACACCTTCCGCCCGCTGGAGCTGGGTGAGGGCGGCACCGCGAGCGAGGACCCGGCGTACGCGTGGACGTGGGCAGGACGGGGACCGAACGCATGACCACCGGAACGACAGCCGGCTTCGGGCTGGAGAACCTTCCCTACGGCGTCTTCAGCCACGGCGACGACCGGCGCCGGATCGGGGTCGCGTACGGCGACGCCGTGCTCGACGTCGGCGCGGCCGCGGCCGGTGGCCCGTTCGAGGCGCTGCTCGCCGCCCCGGTGCTGAACCCGCTGCTCGCGGCAGGCCGCGCCACCTGGACGGCGGTGCGGGCCGCGATCACGGAGTGGCTACGTGATCCCGTGACGAGCGCTCACCTCGTCCCACGCTCCGAGGTGACGCTGCACCTGCCGTTCGAGGTCGGCGACTACGTCGACTTCTACTCCAGCGAGCAGCACGCGACGAACGTCGGGAAGATCTTCCGCCCGGATTCCGCCGCGCTCACGCCCAACTGGAAGCACCTGCCGATCGGCTACCACGGCCGGTCCGGGTCGATCGTCGTCTCCGGGACGCCCGTCGTGCGCCCGAAGGGGCAGCGCAAGGGTCCGCAGGATCCGGCGCCGGTGTTCGGCCCGTCGGTGCGGCTGGACATCGAGACGGAGGTCGGGTTCGTCGTCGGCGCAGGTTCCCCGCTCGGCTCGACGGTGCCGGTGGAGGACTTCGCCGAGCACGTGTTCGGGGTGTTCCTGCTGAACGACTGGTCCGCGCGGGATCTGCAGGCCTGGGAGTACGTGCCGCTCGGGCCGTTCCTCGGCAAGTCGTTCGCCACGTCGATCTCGCCGTGGGTCGTCCCGCTCGACGCGCTGCAGGCCGCGCGGGTCGCGCCGCCCGCCCGCGACCCGGAGCCGCTGCCGTACCTGCGCGACAACGGCGACTGGGGGCTCGACCTCGCCATCGAGGTGCGGCTCAACGGGCACCTCGTCTCCTCGCCGCCGTTCGCCGGGATGTACTGGACGCCCGCGCAGCAGCTCGCGCACATGACGATCAACGGGGCGCCGACCCGCCCTGGCGACGTCTACGCGTCCGGGACGGTCAGCGGCGCCAGCAAGCAGGAATACGGCTCGTTGCTGGAGATGAGCTGGGGCGGCGCGGAGCCCCTGACCCTGCCCGACGGGACCACCCGCACGTTCCTGGAGGACGGCGACGAGATCGTCATCTCCGCGACGGCACCCGGCCCCGACGGCTCCCGCATCGCCTTCGGCGAGGTGGCCGGCCGCATCGAGCCGGCCACCTGACCCGCGCGGGGCACGGGAAGGGAGTGCCGGGAAAGCCACCTTCCCGGCGTGTGGGGCCGGGAACGTGGCTTTCCCGGCAACGTGTGCGTCCCGCACCCATCTCGCCGGCGTCTCGGGGTGCGTGTGAGGGCAGGAAAGCCACTTTCCTGCCCTCACAGGGCCTGAACGTGGCTTTCCTGCCCTCCCGTCGGGTGTGGGTGGAATGCCGGGTGCGGTGCGTCGGGTTGAGGCGGATGGATCATCCGCAACCTCTCGGGAGCATTGATGGCAAGCACGTCCCTCACCGACGCCGATCTCCGGTTCCTCGCCGGACCACGGCTGGGGTTCCTCACTGTCGCCCCGCGCAGCGAGACGGCATGGCCCGCGCCGCGGCCGGTGTGGTTCGAGGCCGCCGACGACGGCACGATCCAGCTCTTCTCCAGCGCCGAGTCGCCGAAGGTCCGGGCTGTCGAGGCCGAGCCGCGGGCGTCGCTCGTCGCGGCGAACGCCGTCGGTGAGCCAGAGAACTGGGTTGCCGTCGTGGGCACGGCCACCGTGCACACCGACGGCGCGAGCGAGCTGGCCGCGCGGCTCGGCGCCCGCTACTGGGACCTCGACGACCCGGCGCAGGCCGCGAACCTGAAGGGCATGGTCGAGTCGGACCTCGTCCGGATCGTGATCGAGCCGGAGCGGGTCACCCGATACGGGTGATCGTCAAAGTTTGGTGCAGCAGCCCGCGTTCACGATTTCGCAGTTGCTGTAGAGCCGCTTCCGGGTGTATGGGTAGACAGGCCCATTGATGTGAATTCTGCATAGCCCATGCGTGCAATAATCGCGGTATTCGCATGCTCCTGCGCTGGCGTCTGCCTTGGGTACGAGGAGTGTGAGTAGTCTGTCGCTCATGCTCGCCAGGGCAAGTCTCATGCCTGCTGCCTCTCTGTTCGTCCTCGGGTGCTCTCGTTCGAAAGCGTAGGTGCGGAGGTCATGGGCGCAAAGGGTGAACGGTAGGGCATTTGTCGGACATTCAGGGGACATCTGTGCCTAGATGTCGTGGGAATGTCTACCGCCGGAAACTGCGTCCTTGAATCGGCACTTTTCGGATTCGCGCGTCGAGCGGTTCACCCGTTACGGCTGATCCCGTCCAGCAGCAGCGCGAGCCCGGCGTCGAAGCGGTCGAGCGCGCGCTGCAGCGTGTACGGCCTGCCGGTCGCGGCGACGGCGAACCCGCCCGCCGCCTCGACGGCCGCGAGCCGCGGGAAGCGTTCGGCGGTCATGAGCTCGTCGAGCATGGGGAGGTGCGCGGCCCACCACTCGTCGTCGCTGCGCCCGGTGCGCTCGGGCGCCTGCTCGGCCTCGACGACCTCGGCGGCGGCGCCTCGGACGTAGGCGTCGAGCGCGGCGATCGCCTGGACGGCCTGCGCCGCCGGTAGGTCGGGCAGGCCGAGCGTTGCGTCGTAGCGGGCCACGACGCCGGGCCCGAACACCGAGCGCGCGCTCGCGACCTGCAGCAGCCACGGGTGCTCGCGGTATCCGGCCAGCTCGGCGCGCGCGTACGCGTCGAGCGCCGCGCGCGGGTCGTCCCCGCGCACGGGCAGTGGCCGTGCGCCGACCACGGCATCGACCATCAGCTCCAGCAGCTCGGCCTTCCCCGGGACGTACGTGTAGAGCGATGCCGCGCCGACTCCGAGGTGCTGCGCGACCGCGCGCATCGACAGCGTCATGAGTCCCACGCGCGCGGCCAGTGTGAGCGCCGCGGCGACGATCTCGTCGAGCGTGCGGCCCTGCTTCGGTCCGCGCCGCGGTCCGGGGGCGGTGCGCCAGAGCAACGCCATCGTCCGTGCCGGGTCGCCGCGGCCCGCGTACTCCATCGCTGTCCTTCCGTCAAAACTCCGAACACTGTACGGTCTTTACGTGCCTGAGCGAACGATCCCGATCCTTCCCTGCCGCGCCCTCGACGACGTCGTGCCCTTCTACCAGGCTCTCGGCTTCGTGCAGACCTACCGCCAGGACCGTCCGTACCCCTGCCTCTCGATGGAGCGCAACGACATCGCACTGTTCTTCGGCGGAATCGAGGGGTTCGACCCCGAGCAGTCGTACGCGAGCGTGATCATCGTGTCGGACGACACCGCCGCGCTCTTCGACGCTTTTGCCGCCGGGCTGCGCGGGGCGTACGGCAAACTGCCGCAGTCGGGGATCCCGCGCATCACGCGGCCGCGGCGCAAGCAGGGCATGGCGGGCGGGTTCACCGTCGTGGACCCGGGCGGCAACTGGCTGCGGGTCAGTGCCAAGCAGAGCGCGGACGACGAGTCGCCGCACGGACGACTCGAGCGTGCAGTGCGCACGGCCGCCCGGCAGGCCGACTCGCGCGGCTACGAGGGCACCGCCATCTCCGTGCTGGAGAAGGCGCTGGCCCGGCATACCGACGCACCTGCCGTCGAGCGGGTCGGCGCGCTGGTCTTCCTGGCCGAACTGCGGATGCGGGTCGGCGAGGCCGCCGGCGCGGCGCAGGCGCTGGCCGAGCTGCGGGCACTCGACCTCGACGAGTCGCAGCGCGCCGCCGTCGCCGGCGAGTTCGCGACGGCCGCCGAGATCGAGGAGGCCCTCCGTGCGAGGGTGGAGCCATGAACGGCATCGATCTTCTCGTCGACGGTCTCGGGCGGGCCAAGGAGGTCGTCCACGACGCAGTGGACGGGCTGAGCACAGCCGAGCTGGCCGAGCGGCTCGACCCCGAGGCCAACTCGATCGCGTGGCTCGTCTGGCACCTGACCCGCGTGCAGGACGACCACATCGCCGAGGTCGCCGAGCAGGAGCAGGTGTGGACGTCGCAGGGCTGGGCGGAGCGGTTCAAGCTGCCGTTCCGGCCGTCGGCGACCGGGTACGGCCAGAGCAGCGCCGACGTCGGGCAGGTGCAGTCGAGCGCAGAGCTGCTGCTCGGCTACCACGACGCCGTGCACGCGCAGTCCGTCGCCTACCTCGAGACGATCCGCGAGGACGATCTGGAGCGGATCGTCGACGAGCGCTGGGACCCGCCGGTGTCGCTCGGCGTGCGCCTGGTCAGCGTGGTCGACGACTGCGCGCAGCACGCCGGCCAGGCCGTCTTCGTCCGCGGCGTCCTGCTGCGCCGCCGCTGAAGTTCCCCACCGTTTTGCCAACCTGCACACCCGAAACGCCGTGCAGGTTGGCGAAACGGTGGGCAAGTTGCGGGGTCTACGGCGTGAGGATGAGCCGGATCGGGTTGCCGTCCTTGCTCTCCAGCCGGGCGACGGCCGTCGCGGCGTCGGCGAGCGGGATGTGCGCGCTGATCGACGGGCCGAGGTCCAGCCGGCCCGAGCCGGCCAGCCGGATGAGCTGCTCGATGTGCTCGGGTGCCGAGCCGTAGTGTCCGCGCAGGCCGTTGCCGAGGAAGCTGAAGCGCGTGCCGTTCGTGACGGTCAGCGGCTCCGGGGTGAGCCCGACCAGCACCAGCTGCGCGCCCGGGCCGAGCACCGTCGCGGCCTGCTCGCGCACCGCGCCGACACCGGCGAAGTCGAACGCGACATCGAGCCCGCGCCCGCCCGTCGCCTGCAGGACGGTCGCCTGGAACGACGGGTCGGCGGGGTCGAGCGCGATGTCGGCGCCGAAGTCGAGCGCGCGGTCACGGGCCGCCGGCAGCGGGTCGACGACGATGATCGGCGCCGCCCCGGCGAGCCGCGCCACCAGCACGCCGTGGGCGCCGAGCCCGCCGGCGCCCCAGATCCCGACGGCCTGCGCGGGCCGCACACCTCCGGTCACCACGATCGCGGCGTACGGCGTCGAGACGGCGTCGGGGACGATCGCGGCCTGGTCGAGAGGCAACGCGTCGGGCACGGCGACGAGCGTGTCGTGGCGCGCGGTCGTGTACTGCGCCCAGCCGCCGTCGTAGTCGACGCCGCGGGTCCTGATCTGCATGCACGCCCTGCGCCGGACGCAGCCCGCGCAGGTGCCGCAGGTCTGCCCGGCCTGCAGCGTTACCCGGTCGCCCGGCTTCCAGTCGCCCGGCACGTCCGGCCCGACGGTGCGCACTACGCCGGCGACCTCGTGGCCGAGCGTCACGACGGTGTCCGGGAGGAAAGCTGGGGTCAGCGAGCCGTCGATCAGGTGCACGTCGGAGAGGCAGACCCCGGCCGCCTCGACGGCGACCAGCACCTCTCCCGCTGCGGGTTCCGGCACCGGTACCTCCTCGACGGCGAACCGTCGGGTGCCGTCGAGGTGCAGCCGTCCGGCGAGCATGGTCTCCATGAGGTGATCGTGGCACGGGCGGGCCAGCGGCTCGTTGAGACGGCAAATAGGATGCTGCACCATGAGCGCTCCCGCGCCGCACGGCCTGCACCATGTCACGGCGATTGCGACGCAACCCCAGCGGAACATCGACTTCTACACGAGGGCGCTGGGTCTGCGGCTGGTGAAGCAGACCGTCAACTACGACGCGCCGGAGAGCTTCCACCTCTATTACGGCGACACCGAGGGTGCACCGTCGACGCTGTTGACGTTCTTCGCGTGGCCCGGTGCCGAGGCGGGCCACGCCGGCAGCGGCCTGGTGACAGCGACGGCGCTGAGCGTCCCGCCGCAGTCGATCGGCTGGTGGCAGCGACACCTGACCGGCCTCGGGATCGCGGTCGACGGCCCGCACGCGCGCGCGGGTGAGGAGGTGCTGACCTTCCGCGACCCCGACGGGTTCGTGCTCGACCTCGTGGCCGCGCCCGGCGACCACCGCTCCGGTTGGGACGGGATGGCCGGCATCCCAGCCGAGCACGCGGTCCGGGGGCTGCATTCGGTGACGATGTCCGAGCGCATGCCCGAGCACACCGTGCGGCTGCTGACCGAGCTGCTCGGCATGCGAGCCCACAGCGAGGATCGCGGTCGCATGCGGTTCGTGATGGGCGACGGCGGGGCAGGCGCGCTGGTGGACGTCGTGCCCGACAGCCGTGCGCGAGGGCTGCAGTCGGGCGGGTCGGTGCACCACGTCGCGTTGCGCGCGCCCGACGACGCGACGCAGGAGGTGTGGCGACAGGAGATCCTCGCGGCCGGCCTGCCCGTCACCGAGATCCGCGACCGCACCTACTTCCGGTCGATCTACTTCCACGAGCCGGGCGGCGTGCTGCTGGAGATCGCGACCGACGGGCCGGGGTTCACCGTCGACGAGCCGCTCATGGAGCTCGGCCGGTCGCTGAAGCTGCCGCCGTGGCTGGAGCCGAACCGCGAGCAGATCCAGGCGTCGCTGCCGATCCTGCTGAACCGGGTCTGAGGGCGCCGTAGGGCCGCCGGGCGTTGCGCACGCGTGGGCAGGAAAGCCACTTTCCGGCCCTCACAGGGCAGGAAAGTGGCTTTCCTGCCCTCCCCGACGAGCGGGGTGACCGCGACGGCTGCGGTGCCCGTGGGTGCCCGATCGAACCGGGCATGCTCCAAGTCGCAGGAAAGCCACTTTCCTGCAACGTGGTTGCTGGAAAGTGGCTTTCCTGACTTCCCGCGGGAGGGCGGGTGGTCTCGGTCTAGTCGGTCTCGGCCGGGTAGAGCTCGGCAGCTAGCTCGGCGAGCCGCACGCTGTGGCGGCGGGCGTGGTGGTCGCAGAAGAACAGCTCGCCGCCGGCGGCCAGCACGGCGCGGACCTTCGCGCGAGCCCGGCAGCGGTCGCACGGTTCGTACCCGGTGATCGGTGCGCATGTCGTCGGCACGGTTGTCGTCGGCACGGTGGCTCCCTCCATCGGGGTGTGCCACGAGTGTGCGCACCGGGGGCCCTCCGGCGGACTCACCACGCGGCGGCAGGGGCGACCCGATCGGGTCAGTGTTTTCTCACCATCCGGCAACCCCGTCGGATTCCCGCACCACGACGGCCCCTGATCAGGCACGATCGCCTGATGACCGGCTCGCTGCCTGCGCCGATCGCCCCGATGCTGGCCACGACCGGCACCCCGCCGGCCGGGCCGGGCTGGGCGTTCGAGTTCAAGTGGGACGGTGTGCGCGCGGTCGTCGGCGTGGCGGGCGACGAGTGGCGGGCGACCAGCCGCAACGGCAACGACCTCACCGGTGGCTACCCCGAGCTGGCCGTCCTGCCCGACGCCTTGGATGGGCGGCGGGTCGTGCTGGACGGGGAGCTGGTCGCGTTGGACGACGGCGGCCGGCCCGACTTCGGGTTGTTGCAGCACCGGATGCACGTCCGCGGCCCGGCGCCCGACCTAGTGGCGCAGGTCCCGGTGTTCTTCTACGTGTTCGACCTGCTGGTGGTCGACGACGAATCGCTGGTGGCGCAACCGTACGTCGACCGGCGCGACCGGCTGCTGGAGCTCGGGCTGCAGGATCACGCGCCGCGGCTGCAGGTGCCGCCCAGCGTCGACGGCCTCACCGGCGCGGAGCTGATGGGCGTCGCCCGGCAGCACGGCCTGGAGGGGATCGTCGCCAAGCGTCGGGCCGCCCGGTACGAGCCGGGGCGACGCTCGCCGGCGTGGGTCAAGACCGCGCTCGTGCAGACCCAGGAGGTGCTGATCGGCGGTTGGCGGCAAGGCAAGGGCAGACGCGCGAACGGGTTGGGGGCGCTGCTGCTCGGCGCCTACGACGGCGAGGGTGTGCTGCAGTACATCGGCGACGTCGGCACCGGGTTCACCGACCGCATGCTCGACGACCTGCTGCGCGCGCTCGTGCCGTTGGGCCGCGCGACCTCGCCTTTTGCGGAGGTCCCTCGCGAGTACGCCCGCGGCGCGCAATGGGTGGAGCCCGGGCTGGTCGGCGAGGTCGAGTTCCGCCGCTGGACCCACGACCGCAGGCTCCGCCACGCCGCCTGGCGCGGGCTGCGGGCCGACAAGGACCCCGGCGACGTCCGCGTCCCCTGACGACCCGAAGTTGGGGTCTACGTCAGGGTTAGCAGGTGGGCGCTGGCGTCGCGTGATGCCGTCACCGTGAGCATGGCGGCGAGCTGGTCGGCGAGCCACGTGATCAGCTCGTCGCGGGGGATGGACGGCTCCTGCAGCCAGCGCAGCGACGTGCCCTCGACGAGGGCGACCCAGCCGCGCAACGTCATCAGGAAGAGCGGGGTGGTCGCCGGGACGCCGCTGCGCTCGACCAGCAGCCCGACGATGTGGTTGCGCACGCCGTCGACCAGCGCGGCCGTCTCACCCGTCGTGATCACCGAGCCGGTCCGCAGCAGCGCGACGTACGCCGCGGAGTGCCGCTCGACCACGGCGAAGAACTCCTCCAGTGCCCCGCGCAGCTGGTCGGCCGGCGACTCGCCCGGCGGCATCGAGATGCGGGTGGTCAACTCCTCGACGACGGCGCTGAGCGCTGCGACGTGCAGCTCCTCGACACCGCGGAAGTACCGGTAAAACAGCGCGCGCGAGACGTCCGCCGCCCTAGCGACGTCGTCGATGGTGACCTGCTCCGGCGCGAGCCGCCCGTAGAGCTCCAGCGCCGCGGCGATGAGGTGCTCGCGTCGCCGCTCCGGCGACATCCGCCGCGGGGCGCGTCCTGGCTGTGCTGCTGCTCGACTCATGGAACCTTGTGGCTGCTGGGTGGGCTCGTGCTGCCGCCACATGGTTCCACGTGGCGGCCGAGGTCGACGACGAGCGGGGTCGCGTCGCGGGCGCGGGCGACGCACAGCGCCATGCGGCCGGGCGCGGACGTGTCCTGCTCCGTCGCGCCGGCGAGCAGCGGCACGTGGCAGGTGCCGCAGAAGCCCTGCTGGCAGGAGTACGCGAGGTCGGGCACGACGTCGCGGACGGCGGCCAGCGCGGACCGATCGGCGGGCACCTCGACGACCGGCCCGCCGTGGCCGAGCCGCACGGTGAACGGGCGGCCGCCGCGCACCGGGGGCGGCGAGAAGCGTTCGGCGTGGAACCCGTGCCCGTCCGGCACCGCCCGGCGCACGGCGTCGATCATCGCGGGCGGGCCGCAACAGTAGACGGCCGCGCCGGCGGGGAGGTCGGCGAGCAGCTCCGCCGCCGTCGGCACGCCGCCGTGCACGTCGTCGGCGCGCCGGATCACCCGCGCGGGGTCGAGCCCGGCGAGCCGCTCGCTCAGCGGGAGCGAGGCCAGGTCGCGGCCGGTGTGCACGAGCCGCCAGTCGGCACCGCGGGCCGCGGCCGCCCGCACCATCGGCGCGATCGGCGTGATGCCGATGCCACCCGCGAGGAACAGGTAGGCGGGCGCGACGACGAACGGGAACGCGTTGCGTGGCCCGCGCACGACCAGCCGCGTGCCCGGCAGCAGCCCATGCACCTCCAACGACCCGCCCTGACCTGCGTCGATGCGTCTCACCGCGACCCGGTAGGCGGTGCGGTCGGCGGGATCGCCGCAGAGCGAGTACTGCCGCAGCCGCCCGGAGGGCAGCAGGACGTCGAGGTGTGCCCCGGGGCGCCAGGGCGGCAGCGGTGCGCCGTCCGGCCGCGCGAGCCGCAGCCCGACGGCGTCGGGCGCCTCCGCGGTGAGCTCCGCGACGACGACCTTCAGGTCCCGGTCGACCGGGCGCGGCAGCCGGACGCCGCCGCGGGCGGCCACAACCGCCGCTCCCGCCGCCGCCCGCGCGATCGTGCGCAGCAGCCGGTCGGGTCGCGGCGGGCCGGGAGCCGCTGTCATCGCGCTGTCATCCCGTTTCGCGCGCGGCCGCCGCCCGAGCCGCGGGCGACGACGCGAGGTAGGTGACGGCGGCGTCGGTCGAGCCGTACTGCGAGGGGTGGTAGCCGGGGCGCAGGTAGGCGAGCAGCGCGCGCACGGTCGCGAACGTGCCCGGGGCCAACCCGCGCCGCTGCGCTCTGCGCAGGTCGCGCCACCGCGGCCGGCTCGGCTGCGGGTCGCGGGAGAGCAGGAAGGCCGTGCCGCGGGCCCACAGCCGGATCAGGATCGGCGCGATCAGCACGAGCGAGCGCACGCGGTGCAGGTAGCGCCCGTCGAGGTGCATGTAGAGGTCGTGTGCGACGGCCCGGTGCTCGACCTCTTCGGCGCCGTGCCAGCGCAGCAGGTCGAGCATCTCCGGATGGGTGCCGGCGGTGTCGAGCGCGCGGGCGTCGAGGATCCACTGCCCGAGGAACGCCGTGATGTGCTCGACGGCCGCGACCACGGCGGCCCGCTCGATCGACCACGCCCGCGCGGCGTCGCCGGTGAGGTCGCGGTCGCCGAGCGCATCGCGGAACACCCATTCCACCTGCTCGACGTAGGGCGTGGTGTCGACGCCCTTCGCCGCCATGTGGTCGAGCACCGACTGGTGCGACGACGCGTGCATCGCCTCCTGCCCGATGAACCCGCGCACGTCCTCGGCGATCCGCGGGTCGGTGACCAGCGGCAGCACGTCGGAGAACAGCCGGACGAACCAGCGCTCGCCCTCCGGCAGCAGCAGGTGCAGCACGTCGAGCAGGTGCGTCGCGAACGGCTCGCCGGGGATCCAGTGCACGGGCAGCTGCGACCAGTCGAACCGCACGTCGCGGGCGTTGAGGGCCACCCGGTCGGAGTCGTCGGGAACATGCATCATCAGCGAGGTCCGATGTCCTTGCGCGCGATGGCGCGCAACAGGCCGGGGGTGAGGCGCGAGGCCAGCAGCCCGATGTGCGCCTCCGGGGTGACCGGCGCGAGCGCGGTGTTGCGCTCGACCGCCCGGACGACCTGCTCGGCGACCCGCTCCGGCGGGTAGTTGCGCCGGGCGTACGCCGCAGTGGTGGCTTGCTGGCGGCGCTGCTCGCCGGCGGCATCGAGGCCGACGAACTTCGTGGTCGAGGTGATGTTGGTGTGCACGAACCCGGGGCAGAGCGCGGTGACGCCGATGCCGTCGTCGCCGAGCTCGGCGCGCATGCTCTCGGAGAGCGCGAGCACGGCCGCCTTCGTCGTCCCGTACGCCGAGAGGGTGCGTTGGGGCAGGTATGCCGCCGCCGAGGCGACGTTGACGATGTGCCCGCCCTCACCGTGGGCGCGCATCTGCTCGGCGAAGAGCCGCGACCCGTGGATGACGCCCCACAGGTTGACGTCGATGATCTTCTGCCAGTCGGCGAGCGAGGTGTCGGCGAAGGCGCCGGCCATGCCGATGCCGGCGTTGTTGACCACGAGGTCGGGCACACCGTGCTCGGCCGCCACCTGCTTGGCGAACGCCTCCATGGCGGCGCCGTCGGAGACGTCGACCTGGTAGGCGCCGGCAGCGCCCATGCCGACCGTCTCCTGCGCCGTTGCGAGGTCGCGGTCGGCCGCGATCACCTCGGCGCCGCGGCGGGCGAAGGCGAGCGCGGTGGCCCGCCCGATCCCGCTGCCCGCACCGGTGACGACGACGAGCCGGCCGGCCCAGCGCCCACCCGCGACCCGTGCGCGCTTCAGCGCGAGCGCCTCGGGCGCGCCCTCGATGTGCTCGACCAGCTCGCGCACGCATCGGGCGATCACGTCGGGCCGGGTGCGGACCACCCAGTGCCCGCCGGGGATGCGCCGGACCCGCAGGTCGTCGACGTACGGGGCGATGTCGGTCTGCAGGGGCGTGGTGACGTACTTGTCGCGGGTCGGGGCGAGCACCTGCACCGGGACGCCGGTGTGGCGCGGCTGCGGGTCGGCGAGCCGCTGCGCAATGTTGGCGCGATAGAGCTCCAGCCCGTTGACGGCGTCGCGGACGTTCGGGGGCGCGATGCGTTCGCGGGCGGCGAGCACCCGGCCGAAGAGGCCCGCGCGCCAGGCGAGGACCGGCAGCACGGGGAGCCGGAAGAACGCCGTGTACCAGGAGTGCAGGCCCTGGCGGACGATCTGCCGCAGCGCGCTGATTCCGCGACGGCGGAACCAGAGGCCGACGTGGTCGAGGCACGGTCCGGAGATCGAGGTGAAGGAGGCGACGCGGCCGCGCAGGGCGTCGCCGGTGACGGCGTGCCAGGTCTGGATGGCGCCCCAGTCGTGCGCGACGAGGTGCACCGGACGGTCGGGGCTGACGGCGTCGATCACGGCGCGCAGGTCGTCGGCGAGCCGGTCGAGGTGGTAGCCCGCGCGGTCGGGCGGCGCTTGCGAGGCGCCGGCGCCTCGCACGTCGTAGGTGACGACGCGGAAGTGGTCGCGCAGCTCCGTGACCAGCCCGTCCCAGACGGTGTGGTCGTCCGGGTAGCCGTGCACCGCGACGAGCGTCGGTGCGTCCGGGTCGCCGGTAGCCGTGACGGCGAGCCGCAGCCCGTCGGGAGCGATCACCTCGGTGTGAGACACACTGTCATGATAGAAAACCTGTCAATAGCGGTATCACGGTGAACCGGGCGGGCTCCACCTTGCGTAACCGTCAGGAAATGCTTACCGATTCACGAGAGGACCTCCCCGCACCGATGAGTCCGCGAACGACGCCGGGTCTCCATGATTGACCGCATCGTTCCGGTGGACAGGCCGCCGGCGGAGGTGGAGGGGAAGTGCGCGATGGAGCTCACGATGAACGTCCAGCTCACCGGCCGGGACCGGGCGATCCTGCGGGCCGTCGCGGCAGGCAACGCCGAGCTCGAGTGGGGTGCCGAGCCCGACCTGTTCCTCGACGGACGCTGTTGCTGCGACCAGGCCGCTGCGCACCGGCTGGCCCGGGCGGGCTACATCGCCCCCGCGGCAGTGTGCACGGCCGGCCAGCGGGTGGCCGCCTGCCTGACCGCCGCGGGCAAGCAGGAGCTCGGAGTGCTCGCCGCCGCCTGAGCGCGACCGGCTTCAGCCTTCGGTCTTCAGCCTGCGAACGTCCAACGACCCGTCCCGTGGGTGACCACGAGGCGGGTCGGCTCACGTCGGACGGCCAGCCCGGGGGTGGGGACGCTGTCCATCGCCGCGAAATGCGCCGCGCCCGCCGCGTAGACGTACCCGAGCTCCACCGCGCCGTCGACGGGGCGGAAGTCGGTGGTCGACGCGCACGACGGACATTGCCACTGCACGGTCCCGAGCGCGGGGGAGAAGGCGGTGCACGCCCCGAGGAACTCGGCGAGCGGCACCGCGTGCGAGCAGCCGGGGCAGGTGATCGTCATGCGCGGGTGCGGTGGTCCTTGAGCCGCTGCAGCTTGCCGACGGAGCGTTCCAGGGTCTCCGGATCGACGATCTCGCAGGCCACCGTGACGCCGACGGTCTCCTTGATCGCGGTGATCAGCTCGGCAGACGCCGTCGCGCGGCGGTCGGCAACGGTCTCCGGCCGCGCCTCGACCCGCACGGTGAGCGCGTCCATCCGGCCCTGCGTGCTCAGCACCAGCTGGAAGTGCGGCGAGAGCCCGGCGGTGCGCAGGACGACCTCCTCGATCTGGGTCGGGAACACGTTCACCCCGCGCAGGATGATCATGTCGTCGCTGCGGCCGGTGATCTTCTGCATGCGCCGCATCCCCGGCCGCGCGCTGCCCGGCAGCAGCCGGGTGAGGTCGCGGGTGCGGTAGCGGATGATCGGCAGCGCCTCCTTCGTGAGGGAGGTGAACAGCAGCTCACCCTCCTCCCCGTCGCGCAGCGGGGTGCCGTCGAGCGGGTCGACGACCTCGGGGAGGAAGTGGTCCTCCCAGATGTGCAGCCCGTCCTTCGACTCCACGCACTCCTGCGAGACACCAGGTCCCATGACTTCGGAGAGGCCGTAGATGTCGACCGCGTGCATGTCCATGCGCTCCTCGATCTCGAGGCGCATCTGTTCGGTCCACGGCTCCGCGCCGAAGACGCCGACCTGCAGCGACGAGGAGCGCGGGTCGATGCCCTGCTTCTCGAACTCGTCGACGATCGTGAGCATGTAGCTCGGGGTGACCATGATGATCTCGGGCCGGAAGTCCTGGATCAGCTGGACCTGCCGCGGCGTCATCCCACCGGAGATGGGGATGGCGGTGGCGCCGAGCTTCTCGATGCCGTAGTGCGCGCCGAGGCCGCCGGTGAACAGGCCGTACCCGTAGGCGTTGTGCACCTTGTGGCCGGGCCGGGCGCCCGCCGCGCGCAGCGAGCGCGCCATCAGCCCGGCCCAGTTGTCGATGTCGCGCTCGGTGTAGCCGACGACCGTCGGGCGCCCGGTCGTCCCCGATGACGCGTGGATGCGCCGGACCTGCTCCTGCGGCACCGCGAACATCCCGAAGGGGTAGTTGTCGCGCAGGTCGGCCTTGGTCGTCGTCGGGAACCGCGCCAGGTCGGCGAGCTCGCGGCAGTCGTCGGGGTGCACGCCTGCCGCGTCGAACGCCTTGCGGTAGTGCGCGACGTTCGCGTACGCGTGCCGCAGCGTCCACTGCAGCCGTTCCAGCTGGGTGGCGCGCAGCTCGTCGACGGACATGCGCTCCGCGGGGTCGAGCGCGTCGGGGGCCGGTGCCTCGCCGAACCGTGCCATGCTCACTTCTCCTTCTTCGCCACCAGCGTGAGCACGTCGTAGCGCGCGACCGACTCGCCGTCCTGCCGCGTGACGTCGGCGTCCCAGCGCACCTCGCCGTAGTCGGCGGTGTCGCGCGGGGTGACCTGCTTGCAAGTCAGCGTGACGGTCAGCGAGTCGCCGAACTTCACCGGCGTCAGGAACCGCAGCCGGTCGACGCCGAAGTTGGCCAGCACCGGACCCGGGTCGGGGTCGACGAACAGGCCCGCGGCGAGGGAGACGATGAGGTAGCCGTGCGCCACCCGCTCGCCGAAGAGCGGGTTCGCGGCGGCTGCCTCGGCGTCCATGTGCGCGTAGAAGGTGTCGCCGGTGAACTCGGCGAAGTGCTCGACGTCCTCCTGCGTGACGAGCCGCGGACCGGCGACGACCGTGTCGCCGATCGAGAGCTCCTCCAGGTGCTTGCGGAACGGGTGGACGTCGGTCTGGTTCCGCTGCGAACCGGCGACCCAGCGGCCGGTGATCGCCGTCAGGGTGTCGGGGTCACCCTGCACGGCGGTGCGCTGCATGTGGTGCAGGACGCCGCGGATGCCGCCCATCTCCTCGCCGCCACCCGCGCGGCCGGGGCCGCCGTGCACCAGCTGCGGCATCGGCGAGCCGTGGCCGGTCGATTCCTTGGCGTCGACGCTGTTGAGCACGAGCACCCGCCCGTGCCACGGCGCGACACCCAGCACGACGTCCCGCGCGAAGGACGTGTCGGCGGTGACGACCGAGCCGGCGAGGCTGCCCTGGCCCCGGGCCGCGAAGTCGATCAGTTGCTCGGTCGAGGTGTACGGCAGCACCGTCGAGACCGGCCCGAACGCCTCCACCTCGTGCGGCTCCGCCCGGTCGGGGTCGGCGGTCAGCAGCATCGGCGAGACGAACGCGCCGCGCTCGGCGTCGGCGTCCTCCAGCTCGACGTGCTCGGGGTCGCCGAACACGATCCGCCCGGCGTCGCGCAGGGCCTTGACGCTGCGGCGCACCTCCTCGCGCTGCTCGAGGCTGGCGAGCGCGCCCATGCGGGCGGTGGCGGGGTTGCCGACGGTGGTGGTCGCGAGCCGCGCCGAGACGGCCTCGACGACGGCGTCGACGTGCTCGGCCGGCACGAAGGCGCGCCGGATCGCCGTGCACTTCTGGCCGGCCTTGACCGTCATCTCGGTGGTGAGCTGCTTGACGTAGAGGTCGAACTCGGGCGTGCCGGGGCCGGCGTCGGGGCCCAGGACCGACATGTTGAGCGAATCGGCCTCCGCGGAGAACCGCACGCTGCGCCCGACGATCCCGGGGTGCGTGCGCAGCTTCGCGGCGGTGGAGGCGGAGCCGGTGAACGAGACGAGGTCCTGCTCGGTGAGGTGGTCGAACATGTCCCCGACCGAGCCGCTGACCAGCTGGAACGTGCCCTCGGGCAGGATCTCGGACTCGACGATGAGCTCGGCCAGCCGGGCGGTGAGGAACGCGGTGGGGCTCGCGGGCTTGACGACGGTCGGCACGCCGGCGATGAACGCGGGCGCGAACTTCTCCAGCGGCCCCCACACCGGGAAGTTGAACGCGTTGACCTGGACGGCGACCCCGCGCAGCGAGGTGGCGACGTGCTGGCCGGCGAACGTGCCGCCGCGGGAGAGCGGCTCGACGTCGCCGTCGACGTAGACGGTGTCGTTGGGCATCTCGCGCTTCGCCTTCGACGCGTACGCGAACAGCACGCCGATGCCGCCGTCGACGTCGAACTTCGAGTCGTAGAGCGTTGCGCCGGTGCGGGCGGACACCTCGTAGAGCGCTTCGCGGTGCTCGCGCAGGTGCCCGGCCAGCGCCTTCAGCAGCGCCGCCCGCTGGTGGAACGTCAGCTCGCGCAACGCCGGCCCGCCGACCCGCCTGCCGTGGTCGAGCACGGCGGCCATGTCGATCCCGGCCGACGAGATGCGCGCGACCTCCTTGCCCGTCACCGCGTCGAACAGCGGCCTGCCCTCGTCGGTCGGGGAGTGCCAGCTCCCGCGGACGTAGCTGCGCAGAACCGGTGTCATCCAGAGCCTCCGTGCTCGACCGACCGTTCGTTCGGTTGAACCTAGCATGGTGGCAGGCGACCGTCGACACGCTTCGGACCCGTCGACAACGACGTTCTGGTCAATGTGAGCGCTAACAAACAGCCAAAACGTCGTTGTCGACGGTTCTCCTGGGGGCAGTCGTCGATCGGGGCGCCGGGCCTCATGATGCCGCCGATCGGTGGGGTCGTTTGGCGAGGTCGTTCGGGGAGTGTTGTTGTCAGCTCAGCAGAAACTGGCGGATCTGTTGGGAGACCGGGGCTGGTGCTGCCCAGAATGCGCCGTGGCTCTGGCCGGGCAGGGTCAGGATCGTGACGTTCGGTAGAAGCGCGGCCAGGGCAGCGGCTCCGGTATGGAAGTGGGCCTCGCTGTCGCCACCGACGGCGACTGCGATCGGCGCTTCGGTCGACCACCGGTCAGCGGGTAGTGGTTTGCCGTCCTGGAGGCCGCTCAGCGTTTTGCCCTCGTAGGCGAAGGTGTGGGCGTACCGGGTCGTGTCGTCCCAGGAGGGGTCCTGTTTCATCGGCTCGATGTATTCGGCCGGGAGGCCGATGACTTCGGTCATCACGTACTCGACTGCGTCGCTGCGCCGGCCGGCTTCGACCAGGTTTTCTACCTGCGCGACCCAGTGGGTGGGCACTGGTTGGCGGGAGTTGTCGACGATGAACGGCGGGTCGTAGAGGTAGAGCCCGGTCACCTTGTTGCCCAGCGCGGTGGCTGCGTCGAGGGTGATCGCGCAGCCACCGGAACCGCTGGTAAGGGCTGCTGAGCCACCCGCGACGTCGATCAGGGCGGCGATGTCGTCGATCTCTCGGGCCGGGTCGTAGGGCTGGGGGTCCCCGCTGGCCCCGCGTCCGCGTCGATCGAAGCTGATCACGGTGAAGTGCTCGGACAGTGCAGTGGTCAGGCCGGCGAGGCCGGTGTGGTCCTCGGCCACGTTGCTGACCACGATGATCGCCGGACCGGAACCTGTCTTCTGGTAGGCGATGATGGTGCCGTCGGTGGACGTGATCGTCTGCATTGCTACCTCTCGTGGAGTCCGAAGGACGGCGTCGAGCCGGTCGAGGGATTCGGCGTAGCCGTCGGCCATTCGTAGATCGACGGCACGTCGCAGGGCCCGGGTGTCGGGGAAGCTGATGTCGACCTCGACGTGGCAACCGGCGCCGACGGGCGTGAAGGAGACCGAGGTCGGGAACGTGCCGGTGCCGTCAGGTTCCCAGGCGTCGTCGGCGAAGGCGTCGTCGTAGGTCAGTCTGGCCAGTGGATCGACGAGGCCGTAAGTGGCGGTGCCGCGAACCGGTTCGGCCGACCCGTCCTCGGGGGCGAGCTCGAACCGCCAACGACCGCCGGGGCGAACGTCCATCTCGTGCACGCTCGCCACCCAGCCTGCCGGACCCCACCATTTCGTGATTGCCGCGGCGTCGGTCCAGGCCCACCACGCACGGTCCACCTCGGCGGTGTAACTGCGGCTGATACGGAGCGTGTTGCGTGACTCGTCGATCACGACCCCGTCCCCAGGAATGGTCTGCATGCTCACTGATCCTTACTGTCCGTCTGGTCGAGGAAGGAGCCGAGGCGGTCCATCCGTTCCGACCACAAGCCGGCGAAGCGCTGCGTCCAGGCGTTCAGCTCGCGCATCGATTCTGGGCGGAGCCGGTAGATCCGCTGCTGCGCCTGTCTGGTCGCATCCACCACTTCCGCCTCGGCCAGCAGCCGCAGATGCCGCGACACTTGTGGCTGGCCCAAATCGAGGTTGTCGACGATGCCGCCGACCGACTGCGGACCATCCTTCAAGAGCTCGACGATCCGGAACCGGCTCGGCTCCGAGATCACCGTCAACCGCTGCTGCACCGTGGAAACCATGCACCTATATATACAGCGACGTGTATATATAGGCAAGAGTGCCATAGGTGGTCGGCGACCCCTTCTGCACCCTGCCTGGGGAGCCGGACCGCCTACTCCCGGCACTCCAACAACCGCCGTTATCAGTTCCACCCACTGGTCAATGAGTCATTGACGCCACCTTTTACGGACGTGGTCCGGTTTGGTCAGCAGGTTCGTGTTGTCGAGGTGCTGGTCGGCGGTGCCGGTGAGGGGGAGGGCCTGCACCTCCGGGTCGGTGATGGCGGCGCGCAGGGCGTCGGTGAAGCGGCCGGCCATGATCACCTGGAAGGGCCTGCTGTGGTACGGCCTGGTGGCGGGGTCGACGTCGGCGCACAGCGGGGTGCCGTCGGGGAGCCGGGTGGTGTTCTGCAGGCGCGCCACGGTCTCGTAGGCGGCGGCGAGGTGGGTCTCGCGGGCGGGCCAGTCGGTGGCGGCGAGCGTGGCCCGCAGGTGGGGGGTGAGCGTGGTGGCGACGGGTATGCGGGCGAAGGCGCTGCCGAGCCACTTGGAGTAGGGCGGGTACTCGCGGGCGATAAGGAGGCAGAGGCGGATCAGGTCGCGGGTGAGCCGGGCGGCGACGACCGCGGAGCCGAGCTCGTCGCCGACCTCTCCGCAGCGGCCGACGAACGCTTCCTCTTCGGCGATGCGGGCCCATTGGCAGGCGAGGGCGTGGCGCCAGACGTCCGGCGGGTACCAGCGCAGCGCGGCGCGCACGGGTTCGAGCTCGCCGAGGCCGTCGTGGAACACCGCGCCGGCGGTGACCTCGGTGAGGGCTTGCGTGGGTGTGGCGAGCCAGTCGAGGAGGTCGATCCCGGCGCGCGGGTCGAACGCGAGGCGGGAGACGAGCCAGCTGCCGAGGTCGGTGATCTCGACGCGATGGTCGACGGGGCCGTCGGTGGTGGACATATGGCCGATGCCGGGGTCGTCGGTCTCGGCGAAGTGGGTCGACCAGCCGCGGAAGGTGCGGGGGAGCCGTTCGGCCAGCATCGTGCTGATCTCGGCCGCGCGCCCGGCGTCGGTGGGGGAGAGGAACACCTGCAGCCGGGGCCCCCACTCGTGGTCGGCGGAGCGTTCGGTGTCGAAGCCGAGCACCTCGGAGCCGCTGCCGACGCGGGCGGCGGTGTGCACGAGACCGTCGAGCAGCGGCGCGACGGCTTCGGCGTAGAACGCTCGGGAGAGCTCGAGCCCTGGCAGGAACATGCCGGCCATCCTCAGGGCTGGCGACCGGAGTCGCAGCCGGTTTACAGGGCGCGCAGGACGGCGACGAGCGCGTCGAGGGCGGCTGGGTAGGCGTGGTCGGTGGGTGCGCCGAAGCCGACGAGGAGGCCGTCGGGGTGGGGGAGGGTGATCGAGTGCCGGCCGAGGAGGTCGATGCCGAGCCGGTGGCGTTTGGCGGCGGCGGCCGCGGCGGGCTCGCCGCCGGCGCCGAGGGGGAGCAGGAGGTGCAGCCCGGCCGCGATGCCGTCGGGGTCGTACCCGAGGGGTGCGACGGCCTCGACGAGCGCGTCGCGACGTGCCCGGTATCGGCCGCGCATGCGGCGCACCTGCTTGTCGTAGGCGCCGGTGTCGAGGATGTCGGCGAGCGCGAGCTGGTCGATCACGGGCACGGGCATGCCCGCGGCTGCGGCGTGGTCGCGGATGTGGGGGAGGAGCCGCTGTGGGACGACCATCCAGGCCAACCGCAGCCCTGGGGCCAGAGCCTTGCTGGCCGTCCCGCCGTACGTGATGTGGTCGGGCGCCAGCGCCTGGAGCGCGCCGACCGGCCTGCGGTCGAAGCGGAACTCGCCGTCGTAGTCGTCTTCGAGGATCTGCATGTCGTGGGCGGCGGCGCGGCGGGCCAGCGCAGCGCGGCGGGTGGGGGCGAGGGTGTGGCCGAGCGGGTACTGGTGGGCGGGGGTGAGCACGGCGCCCCGGGTGGTGATGGCGGCGACCTGGACGCCGTCGTGGTCGACGGGGGCACCGGTCACGTCGATACCTGCGGTCTCGACGGCGCGGTGCAGGTGGGGGAGGAAGGGGTCCTCGACCGTCACCGCGGTGACACCGTAGGAGCGGACGGCCCGCGCCCAGAGGGCGATCATCGCGGTGAAGCCGGGGCCGACGACGACGTGCTCGGGGTCGGCGAGCACGCCGCGGGCCCTGCCGAGGTAGGCGGCGAGCGCGCGGCGCAGCGCCGGGTGGCCGAGCCGGTCGGGGTAGCCGAACGTGTCGTGCGGGGCGGTGGCGAGCGCGCGGCGGATCGACGCGGCCCAGGCGTCGCGGGGGAACGCGCTGACGTCGGGCAGGCCGGGCAGCAGGTTGTGCGTGAACGTCCAGCCCGCGGTCGGGCCTGACGACGTGTGCGTGGCAGGTGCCAGGCGGGCCTGCGGGAGCTGCTGGACGTCGGCGACCCTCGTCGGGGCACCGTGGCGGACGACGAGGTAGCCCTCGGCGGCGAGCTGCGAGTAAGCGGCGGTGACGGTGCCGCGGGCAATCCCGAGATCGGCGCCGAGGGCGCGGGTGGAGGGCAGGGCGGCGCCGGTGATGAGCCGGCCGTCACGGACCGCGGCTCGGAGGGCGGCAGCGAGGTCGGTGGCACTGCGCCGGGACGGGTCGATGTGCAGGTCGACCCCGTTCTGGTTCCCACTGGTCCACGAAGCTGGCACGGAACTGGACCATACGCGAGGTCCAGTGGCTCGTAGCGTGGAGCTGTGAGTGAACGTGTGCAGATGGGTGAGGCGGTGCCGGCGGCGTACCGGCAGCTCGCGGAGCTGGACAGGGTGGTCCGGAAGGCGGTGGCCGACGCGGGTGTGGACCAGCGGATCGTCGAGCTGGTGAAGGTGCGGGCGTCGATGCTGAACGGGTGCTCGTTCTGCGTCGATCTGCATTCGCACGAGGCCCGTGAGAAGGGTGAGGACGAGCAGCGGCTGCTCCTGCTGGCGGCGTGGCCGCACGCGGCGCACCTCTACACGGAGCAGGAGCAGGCGGCGCTGGTGTTGACCGAGGCGCTGACCAGGCTGCCCGACGCCAGGGACGTGCCCGACGCCGCGTACGAGCGGGCTGCCGCGGCGTTCACACCCGAGCAGCTGGCCGCGGTGGCGTGGGTGGCCACCACGATCAACACGTTCAACCGGCTCGGTGTGCTGGGCCGGAAGACTCCTCCGAAGCGCTGATCAGCTGATCAGCTGATCAGAAGGCGAGCGCCCGCTGCAGGTGGAAGTCCGCGACGTCGAGCATCCACTCCCGGTTCGGGAAGTCGCCCTCGGCGATGCGAAGCGGGCCGCCGACCAGGTCCAGGTGCATGACGTACTGGTAGTACCTGACGCGCAGCGGGTCGAGGTCGGGGTTGCGGAGCGCCTCGTAGTGCGGGCCGAAGCGCATCCGCATCCAGCAGTGCTCCACCTCGATGTCGGTGTACATCAGGCCCTCGATGTCGATGATGACGGGCTCTCCGTCCGGCCCGACGAGCGTGTGTTCCGGGCCGAGCTCGCCGTGGACGATGCCGTGCTGCGCGCGCGGTTCGAGCGCGGCGTGCAGGGTGCGGAGTTTCTCCTCCAACATCGCCTCGCCTTCGGCCGCGCGGGCGTCGCGGAGCACGGCGGTGGCGATGTTCGCCAGCGACCGCTCCAGGTAGGCCTGCTCGCAGGTCGTGTCCGGCGGCGCCCCGCCGCTGTCGATCCACGCCACCCGCCCGAACGCCGGCGCACGGTGTGCGTGCATGCGTCGAAGCATGTCCGAGAGCTGCGCGAGTGTTCGCCCGCCTGCGTCCGGATCGCGTTCCAGCAACGCCTCCAGCGTTCCGCCGCGGACGTCCTCCGCGACGGCGATGTCGGCCGGGTACAGGTTCTTGCTGCGGTCGGCGAGCAGCAGCCGGGGCGAGCGGGCTCCGACCGCTTCCAGTCGACGGGTGGCGCCCTCGAAGAGGTTGATGCCGGAGGCGTGCGCGAACGGGTTCGACGGGTCGTCGTGGTCATCCGGGAGCAGCCCGACCCAGTAGTCCTCGTCGGTGTTCCAGACATAGACGATCGTGCTGGTCGCGTCGTCCAGCGTGACGCGGTAGACGCCCTTCTTGGTGCCGTTGAGCAGGCGGTCGACGGCGGCGATGGCGCGGTCGGTGCCGAAGACCTCCCGCATCACCGGGGTCAAGGCTTCGGTATCGGCGAATCTCCGGTGAGCGGTCACTGGTCTCACCCTAGTTCTTTCTCGCGTCAATCAATCATTGACGCCTTCTTTTCGTCAATCTTTCGACGACCGAACGATCTGCCTTGACCTGAGCCGCCGGCCCGGTCGGGGCGGGAGGGTTCAGCCGTCGAGGACGGTGGTGCAGAGCTGGATCAGTCGCTCGCGCAGGGGAGCGGCGCGGGTGGTGAAGGCTGCCTGGGAGCGGGCGTACTCGGCGCGTCCGGCCGCGGTCTCGATCGCGACGGGCGGGTAGCCGTGGGCCGCGAGGTCGTAGGGGCTGGCGCGCATGTCGAGCTCGCGTACGTCGACGGCGAGCTCGAAGCAGTCGGCGAGGAGGTCACCGGGGGTGAGTGGGAGCAGCTTGTAGGCCCACTTGTAGAGGTCCATGTTGGCGTGGAGGCAGCCGGGTTGCTCGTGGGCGATCTGAGCTTCCCGGGTGGGTGTGAAGGTGTTCAGGGGCCGCGCCGGTGGGGTGAAGAAGCGGTAGGCGTCGTGGTGGGTGCACTGGACCGGCATGGATTCGACGACGGCGTCAGTGGCGGCGCTGCCGAGGCGCAGCGGGACGGCGTCGTGACGGGGTGCGTCGGCCCGGTACACCATGGCCCATTCGTGCATGCCGAAGCAGCCGAGGCGAGGCTTGCGGCGTTCCGTGGCAGTGAGCAGGGCGCGGACGAACGCGGCGGTGGAGTCGATGCGGTCGGGCAGGGCAGCGGGGTCGAGACGGACGGCGTCGCCGTCGCGGACGTACCCGGGCGTGGCGAGGTAGTCGTCGCCGCCGCGGAGCCGCACGTCGGGGCCGGGGTGCCAGCGTTCGAGGCGGTGCGGGCGCAGAGAGTAGTAGGTGAAGACGAAGTCCAGCACCGGGTGCGGCTCGCGGCGACGTTTGCGGTCGCGGTGGGGCAGGGTCCACCGCTCGACGCGCCGACGGTGCTCGGCGGCGCGGGCGCGCCAGCCGGGCTCGTCGAGCGTCACCACGGGCAGAGACGTTACGTCGTGGACGGGACCGTGCGGGTGCCAGGCCCGTCGTCCTCGATGCCGAACGCGATTACCCGGTGGGGGCGGATCCGGATGACGCCCGGTCCGGCGCCGGGGAACGCGTCGGTGCGACGGAGGTCGGGCAGTGCTTCCGCGGTGCCGCGGACCTCCAGCGCTCGTGGCTGCCATGGGGTGAGCACGACGTCGTCGATGACGAGCGCGACGCGGGCATCGCGCTGGACGTTGCGCCACTTCTGGGAGGCCGGGTTGTCGTGGCCGATGATGTCGATCGTGCCGTCGGGGTTGACGAAGAACCCGACGGGCCGCACCTGCGGCGCCCCGTCGGGGCCGATGGTGCCGAGGCGGGCGAGTTGCTGGCCGGCGAGGTAGTCCAGTTCAGCGGGGGTGAAGACGCTCATCCGTTGATCGTCGATGCTGAACCCGACTTGAGGTCAAGGGTCAGGTGTCGGCGTGGGTGGCGTCGCGGACGGTGCCGACGAAGTGCTCGATGAGGTCCTCCATGGTGACGAGGCCGATGGTGGCGCCGCGTTGGTCGACGACGCGGCCGAGGTGGGCGCGGGAGCCGCGCAGCACGGCGAGTGCTTCGTCAAGGCGGGCGTCGCCGGGTACGTCGGGCAGGCCGCGGACGCGTTCGGGCGGCACTGCGGCTTCGGGGTCGTCGGCGAGGTCGAGGATGTCTTTGACGTGCAGGTATCCGGCGAAGCGGCCGTCGGCGGCGAGGAGCGGGAAGCGTGAATAGCCGGTTTTGACGACGGCGCGGGCGACGTCGTCGACGGTGGGGCGGACGGGGAGGGAGACGAGGTCGTCGACGGGGACGATGACGTCGTTGACGGTGGATTCGACGGATCGCAGGGTGCGGGCGAGGCGGCGGGATTCGTCGTCGTCGAGGAGGCCTTCGCGGCCGGATTCGGCAATGAGGTCGGCCAGCTCGCCGGAGGTGAAGGCGGCTTCGAGCTCGTCGCGGGGTTCGACGCCGACGAGGCGCAGGACGCCGTTGGCGAGGAAGTTGAACAGTGAGATGAGCGGCCGGATGGCGGTGGTGAACACCAGGAAGGGTGGGACGAGCCAGATGGCGGTGCGTTCGGGGCCTGCGATGGCGATGTTCTTGGGCACCATTTCGCCGATGACCATGTGGGCGACGACGACGATCGCGAGCGAGACAGTGAACGCGATGGGGTGCAGGACGGCCGACGGCATGCCGAGCCACTCCAGTGGTCGTTCGATGAGATGGGCGACGGCGGGTTCGCCGAGGCGGCCGAGCAGGAGGGAGCAGATGGTGATGCCGAGCTGGGATGCCGCGAGCATGCGGGAGAGGTCGGCGTGGGCGTGCAGGACGGTGGCCGCGGCGGCGGTGCCGGAGCTCGCCATGGCTTCGAGGCGGTCGCGGCGGGCGGAGACGAGCGCGAACTCGGCGCCGACGAAGAACGCGTTTGCGCCCAGGAGTGCGATGGCGGCGAGGAGGGCGAGCAGGTCGCTACCCACGGGCCACCTCCCCGTTCGGCCTGTTCGGGCTGCTGGTCGCCGGTTCTTCGCGGGCGATGCGGAGCTCGGCGATGCGGTTGCGGTCGCGGCGCATGACGGTGAGGCGCCAGCCGTCGACGGTGAGGTCGTCGCCGACGTCGGGGATGCGGCCGAGGCGGGCCAGTACGAGGCCGGCGAGGGTCTCGTATTCGCCTTCGGGCATCTCGAAGCCGGTGGCGTCGTTGACCTCGTCGGCGCGCAGTAGGCCGGAGAGCAGCCAGCTGCCGCGGCCGAGTGGGCGGATGCTGGCTTGTTCGGCGCGGTCGTGCTCGTCGCGGACGTCGCCGACGATCTCTTCGACGAGGTCTTCGAGGGTGACGATGCCGGCGGTGCCGCCGTACTCGTCGACGACGACGGCGAGTTGCAGGCCGGATTCGCGGAGGCGGACGAGGAGGGCGTCGCCGTCGAGGGATTCGGGGACCTTGGGCACGGGTTGGACGATGCTGCGCAGGGCGAGGGTGGCGCGTTCGGGGACGGGTACGCCGAAGGCCTGTTTGACGTGGGCGACGCCGAGTACGGCGTCGGGGTCGCGGTCGTGGACGGGGAAGCGGGAGAAGCCGCTGCGGCGGGAGAGGGCGAGCAGGTCGGCGAGGGTGTCGTCGGCGTCGAGGGATTCGACGCGGACGCGGGGGGTCATGAGGTCTTCCGCGACGCGGTCGGTGAAGCGCAGTGATCGGTCGAGGAGGGTGGCGGTGCCGGCGTCGAGGGTGCCGTGTTCGGCGCTGGAGCGGACGAGTGAGCTGAGTTCGCGGGGGGAGCGGGCGGAGCGCAGCTCTTCGGCGGGTTCGACGCCGAGGCGGCGGACGATGGTGTTGGCGGTGGCGTTGAGGCCGCTGATGAGCCATCGGAATGCGCGGGCGAAGCCGCTTTGGAGCCAGACGACGGCGCGTGCGGTGCGCAGGGGGTCGGCGATGGCGAGGTTCTTGGGGACGAGCTCGCCGAAGACCATGGAGAGCGTGGTGGCCAGCAGCAGGGCGAGCGCGGTGGCGAAGCCTGCGGCGAGCCCTTCGGACATGCCGAGTGTGAGCAGGCCGGGGCTGATCAGGGAGGCGATGGCGGGTTCGGCGATGTAGCCGGTGACGAGGGTGGTCACGGTGATGCCGAGCTGGCTGCCGGAGAGCTGGAAGGACAGCTCCCGGTGGGCGCGTTGGACGCCGCGGGCTCTGCGGTCGCCGTTGTCGGCGACGTGCGCGTCGACCTGGCTGCGTTCGAGTGCGGTGAGGGCGAACTCGGATGCGACGGAGATGGCGGTGCCGAGGGTGAGGGCGGCGACGGCGACGAGTCCGAGGAGGGTGAGGGCGAGGGCGAGGTTCATGCTGGCGCCTGCCAGCAGGGAAGCCGGGCGGGACCCGGCCGGCTACTGCAACCCGGCTCTGCGGGACGTGCGGTCGGCACGGATTCTGCTCTCCTCCGGATTCGGTGCGCTCAGTGTAGGGCGGGCGGCTGACCTCGGCTGACGTAGCCCTCAGCGGGTTGCGGCCGGGGTGCGGTGTTGGTCCGGACGGGTCGTGGGATGAGCCGCGCGTCACCTCCTGCGGCCGTGTGGGCGTTTCGGGATCTAGGTTGTCTGGTCATGAACGGCAGTCGCACCGGTGCGCGCCCCGCCACGTCGCCGTTCGTGGATTTCGACCGGCCGTCGTGGGCGAAGTTGGGGGCGAACACGCCGCTGCCGTTGACGGCGGAGGAGTTGGAGCGGGTCCGCAGTCTCGGTGATGCGGTGGACCTCGACGAGGTGCGTGAGGTGTACCTGCCGCTGTCGCGGTTGTTGACGTTGCACGTCCAGGAGGGTGGGCGGCTGTACCGGGCGTACCGGACGTTCCTGGGGGCGAACACGGCGCGGACGCCGTTCGTGATCGGGATCGCGGGTTCGGTGTCGGTGGGGAAGTCGACGACGGCGCGGTTGTTGCGGTTGTTGCTGGCGCGGTGGCCGCAGCACCCGCGGGTGGAGCTGATCACGACCGACGGGTTCCTGCTGCCGAACGCGGAGCTGGAGCAGCGTGGGTTGATGACGCGCAAGGGCTTTCCGGAGTCGTACGACCGGCGCGCGTTGTTGCGGTTCATCACGGAGGTGAAGGCGGGGCGGACGGAGGTGTCGGCTCCGGTGTACTCGCACTTGTCGTACGACATCGTGCCTGGTGAGCGGTTCACGGTGCACCGTCCGGACATCTTGTTGGTCGAGGGTTTGAACGTGTTGCAGCCGGCGCATTCGCAGCAGGGGCGGGAGGGCGGCGCGGGGTTGGCGGTGAGCGATTTCATCGACTTCTCGGTGTACGTGGATGCGGCGACGGTGGACATCCGGCGTTGGTACGTGGAGCGGTTCCTGCGGTTGCGGGAGACGGCGTTCCGGAATCCGGAGTCGTTCTTCCGCCGTTATGCGGCGTTGGACGAGGCCGGGGCGATCGCGCGGGCGGAGAGCATCTGGGCGGAGATCAACGGGCCGAACCTGGAGCGGAACATCAAGCCGACGCGGGGACGTGCGAGTTTGGTGTTGCGGAAGGGACCCGACCACAACGTCACGGGGATCCGGCTCCGGAAGTTGTAGTACCTGGCAGGATGTTCGGATGACCGCCGAGGTGACGCAGCACACGGACGAGCTCACCGAGCTGGCCGCGCGGTTAAGGCTTGCGGTGGGGCGGTTGAACCGGCGGATCCGGATCGACGGTCACGAGTCGATCCCGCCCCTGCAGCTGTCGGCGTTGGTGACGGTGGAGCAGCACGGTCCGTTGCGGTTGTCGGAGCTGGCCCGTCGGGAGGCGGTGACGGCGCCGACGATGAGCAGGGTGCTGGCGGCGCTCGACGAGCAGGGGCTCGTGGTCAGGGCGACCGATCCGCAGGATGCGCGCGGGGTGTTGATCACGTTGTCGGACGAGGGTTCGCGGCGGCTCAACGAGGTGCGCAGCCATCGGACGGCGCTGGTGGCGCGGCGGTTGCTGCGGTTGGACGCCGAGCAGCGCCGGGTGTTGCTGGCGGCGATGCCGGCGCTCGAGGCGTTGCTGGTCGACGACGACTGAGCAGGCCGTTCAGGGTGTCCGGTCAGGCGGGTTCGCCGTCGACGAGGGTGTGCAGGTCGGCGTGCAGGAAGCTGATGCGGCCGGCGATGCGGCTGGATTCCGGTAGCGGGGTCGGGTAGCTCCATGCGGCGTCGGTGAGGGTGCTGCCGTCGGGGAGCTCGACGGTCCAGTAGCTCGCCTCGCCCTTGTAGGGGCAGCGCGTGTGGGTGTCGGTCGCGGTGATCGGGACGCGCACGTCGTCCTGGTCGAGGTACCAGCGTGCGGGCAGGCCGGTCTCGGTGAGGACGAGCGGGGTGTGCGACTCGGCGACGAGGACGTCGCCGGCGAGCACCTGGACGTGGCGGCTGGTGGGGCGGATGTCGACGCGGGTGAACGGGTCGGTGAGGTGGGCGTACACCTGCTCGTCCTCGTCGAACCAGGCGTCGGCGGCGTCCCAGTCGAGGGAGGCGTAGCCGGCGAGCCACGACGCTTCGGGCTTGGGGTCGGGGTAGGCCCAGAGCGCGTTCTCGACGGTGCGGTCGCCGACCGTGAGCGATCGGTAGGTGGCGTCGCCCTTGAAGGGGCAGTGGGTGGTGTGGTCGGTGGGGACGAACGCGGTGGCGTCGAGGTCGACCTCCGGCACGTAGAGGCGTGGGAGCAGCGCGGTCTCGTGGAGCAGGACGCCGCGGCGGGTGTCCAGCACGGTGCGGCCGGCGAACTCGGCGCGGACCCGTCGTGGGAAGGGGTGCATGAGCAGCTTGTGCGGCGGTCCGTCGATGACGTAGTTGACGGTGGCGGGCGCGGTGGGCGAGAGCGGGCCGGCGACGCGCGTGAGGCTCATGTTCTCGGCAACGCGGGCCAGGACCACGAACTTCCCCACCGTTTTGCCAACCTACAGACCCTGGAGGGTGTGCAGGTTGGCAAAACGGTGGGGAAGTTTGGTGTTGGTGCGGGGGTGGCGGGTATTTCGGCCGCACTAAAGTCAGAGGATGGGTGTCCCGTTCTCCGCGTACGGCGCTGAGATCTACCTCGGTGGCCTGGCCGGGCAAGCGCCCGCGTTCCCGACGGATCCGGCGAAGCTGGAGGAGGCGGCGCGGGCCGTCCTGGACGACGGGCCGTTCGGGTACGTGGCGGGTGGTGCGGGGGCCGGGGCGACGATGCGGGCGAACCGGGCGGCGTTCGACCGGTACGCGCTGGTGCCGCGGATGCTGCGGGACGTGACGGAGCGGGACTGGTCGACGTCGGTGCTGGGGACGGCGATGCCGGCACCGCTGTTGCTCGCGCCGATCGGGGTGATGTCGATCCTGCACCCCGACGGTGAGCTCGCGGTGGCGCGGGCGGCGGCCGAGGTGGGGGTGCCGATGGTGCTCTCGACGGCGTCGTCACACGCGATCGAGGAGGTCGCGGCGGCGTCCGGGGACGCTCCGCGCTGGTACCAGCTGTACTGGCCGACCGACGACGACGTGACGGTGAGCCTGCTCGGGCGGGCGCGGGCGGCGGGCTACTCGGTGCTGGTGGTCACGCTGGACACGTGGACGTTGGGGTGGCGCCCGCACGACCTGGATCTGGCGTACCTGCCGTTCCTGCGTGGCGTGGGCACGGCGATCCCGTTCTCCGACCCGGCGTTCCGGGCGAGGCTGGCGAAGCCGCCGGAGGACGACCTGATGGCGGCGGTGGGGCAGTGGGTGCCGATGTTCACCGGCACGGCGTTGCGGTGGGATCGGCTGGACCTGCTGCGCGAGCACTGGGACGGGCCGATCGTGCTGAAGGGTGTGCAGCACGTCGAGGACGCGTTGCGGGCCGTGGACGCCGGGATGGACGGGGTGGTGGTGTCCAACCACGGCGGCCGTCAGGTGGACCGGGCGATCGGGTCGTTGGAGGCGTTGCCGGGGATCGTCGGCGCGGTCGGTGGTCGGGCCGCGGTGCTGTTCGACTCCGGGGTGCGGACGGGTGCGGACGCGGCGGTGGCGCTGGCGTTGGGCGCCGATGCCGTGTTGCTGGGCCGGCCGCATGCGTACGGGTTGGCGTTGGGCGGTCAGGACGGGGTGCGGCACGTCGTGCGCAGCGTGCTGGCGGAGCTGGATCTGACGTTGGCTTTGGCCGGGTTCGGCGATGTGGCGCAGTTGCGTGCGGCGAAGGATGCAGTGCGTACATCCGGCTGACGGCCCACTGACGCGGGGTGACGCTTGGTGATGCCATAGTGGGAACCTCCGGGTGCGGGGGAAGTGGAGGGGGAGAACGGGCGTGGATGGGCTGACCGCGCTGCTCGCCGGCCTGATCTCGGGGTTGCGGGCAACCCTTGCGCCGGACATCTGTCCTGGCGGGTGGCCGTGGGCGGTGTCGCTGCTGGGTGTGTTCGTCGGGTTGTTGCCGACGGCGGGCATGTTCATCGTGGTGGCGGTGCGGCGCAGGGTGGGGTCGCGTTACCGGCTGGAGTCGTCGATCGTGCTGGTCGGCGCCGGTCTGGTGTTGTGCGGTCTGCTGCCGTTGCTGGTGTTCACCTCGACGGGGAACCTGTTCCGCGCGGCGGCGATCGACGTGAGCGTGTCCGGGCTGAGCGAGGCGGCGATGGCCGACCTGCGGTCGTCGGCCTGCGCGGTGGTCGAGTCCCAGGCGAAGTACCTCGGGGAGGGCAGCGTCGGCGACGCGTTCGCCCCTGGTGATCCGGTGCAGCTGATCCTGGCGTTGATCCTCTACGTGCTGTTGCCGGTGGTCGTGACGATGTTCGTGGCGGCGCAGGCGCGGCTGGTGCTGCGGCGCGGGCCGTCGTGGCCGTCGAAGTTCTTCTGGGCGCCGATGCTGGCGATGATCCTGCTGACGGTGTCGGTGCCGGGTGGCACGGCCGGGCACCTGTGGATCGGTGCGGTGTTCGGGGCGTTCCTCGGCATCCCCGCGGTGCTGATGGCGGGGGCGCCGTCGAAGGAGGCGGCGCAGCGGTCGTTGAACCCGCCGCCCGCGCGGCGACCGGCCCCGGCGGACGGTCGGCAGCAGGCGCGTGGGCCGGTGCGGGCGGCTCCGCCGGCCGGTCACCCGTCGGGGCAGTCGGCGGCTCGCCCGCCGGACCGGCGCCCGCCCCCGCCGGCGGGGCCGCCGCGGACGAGGGTGGCTCCGGTGCCACCGCCCATGCAGGCCAGCGGGTCCCGGCCGACCCCGGGCCCGATGAACGGGCGGCCGCCGGCGCCGCAGGGCCCGCCGCGGTTCCGGTTGATCCGCAGGCTCGGGCAGGGCGGGTTCGGGCGGGTGTGGCTCGCGCACGACGCGAAGCTGGGGCACGTCGTCGCGTTGAAGGCGGCGCACGCGCCGGACGGTGAGACCGAGGAACGGATCCAGCGTGAGGCGCGGGCGCTGGGTGCGGTGCGGCACCCGCACTGCGTCCGGATCTACGACATGCTGCTGGCCCGCAGCGACGCCGGCCTCGCCGAGCTGGACGGCATGGTCATCGTGATGGGTTTCGTCGACGGCATGTCGTTGGGTGAGATGGTGCGCGCCCAGGGTGTGCTGGACGACGTCGCGTCGGCACGGGTGTGGCTGAGCGTGGCCGGCGCGTTGGATGCGGCGCACCGGCAGGGTGTGATGCACCGCGACGTGAAGCCGGGCAACGTGGTGGTCGACCAGGGCGGGTTGGCGCACCTGATCGACTTCGGGATCGCGCGCAAGACGGGCGATGCGACGATGACGATGGCCGGGTTCGTGCTGGGCACCCCCGACTTCCTGGCGCCGGAGGCGGCGTGCGGTGAGCGGGCGACGCCCGCGTCGGACGCGTGGCAGCTGGCGGCGACGGTGTCGTACGCGTTGACCGGGCATCCGCCGCGGGGTGGGCACAAGGACGCGGTGTCGGGGCTGCGGGCGGCGGCGTCGGGTGCGCCCCTGTCGCACCTGCCGCGGCGCACGGCGCACCTGGCGTTGCTGCAGGCGGCGATGGACAACGACCCGGCGCGGCGGCCGCCGCTGCAGGCGGTGCAGCGGGCGTTGGCCGACTGGTTGCGCCGGGCGGGTGCGCCGCTGGACGGGCCGGTCACCACGGCGGGGACCACGCCTGTCCGATGAGCGCTCCGGTGCGCGACCGCCTGCTCGGGGTCGACGCCGCTCGTTTCGTTGCGCTCGTCGGGATGTTCGCGACGCACATCCTGCCGCTCGACGACGACGAGGGTGGGCGGACGGTCGTCGCGTCGATCGCGAGCGGCCGGTCGGCGGCCCTGTTCGCGGTGCTGGCGGGGGTCGGGATCGCGCTGGCGACAGGTGGGGCGCGCGGGTTGCCGGACGGGCGTGCGCACGCCGGCGCGGGGGCCGGGCTGCTGGTCCGTGCGGTGCTGGTCGGGTTCCTGGGGTTGTGGTTGGGGTCGTTGCGGCCGCCGGTGCTGGTGATCTTGGCGTTCTACGCGGTGCTGTTCCTGGTGGCGGTGCCGTTGCTGCGGCTGCCGTGGCCGGTGCTGGCGGTCGGCGCAGTGGTGGCGTGTGTCGTCACGCCGGTGGTGAGCGTGCTGGTGCGGGCCGGTGGGCCGTTGCGCAATCCGCGTGATCCGACGCTGTTGGGGTTGCAGGATCCGGCGGCGCTGGCGGGCTCGTTGCTGGTGACGGGCGCGTACCCGGTGTTGACGTGGACGACGTACCTGCTGGCGGGGTTGGCGATCGGGCGGCTCGACCTGCGTGACCGGCGGGTGGCGGTATGGCTGGTCGGGCTCGGCGTCGGGATGGCGGTGCTGGCGAAGGTGACGTCGGCGGTGCTGCTGTACGTGCTGGGTGGTGCGGCGGCGTTCGGGGCCGGGGACCTTGCGGAGAGCCGGTACGGGACGATCCCGACCGACACGTGGTGGTGGCTGGCGGTGGACGTCCCGCATTCCGGTGCGCCCCTCGACCTGGCGCACACCACGGGCACGGCGATGGCGGTGCTCGGCGTGATACTGCTCCTGGCCCGCTGGTCGCGGGCGGTGGTGTGGCCGCTCGCCGCGGCGGGTGGGATCCCGCTGACGCTCTACACGGTGCACGTGTGGACGCTGACGACCTTCGACACGCCGCCGACGCTCACCTCGTACCTCGTCTACGTGGTCGCGGCGCTGCTGATCGGGATCGCGGTGCGTGCTGCTGGGCTGCGCGGGCCGTTCGAGGCGGTCGTGGCGCTGGCGAGTCGGAGGGCGCGGCGGATGGTCGTCGGGCCGCCGGAACGGGTGGATGAGGGCACGTCGTTGCGGTGATCCTGCGTGCGGGACGGTCGCTACGGTCCATGCCCGGAGGTAGGGCAGGAAAGCCACTTTCCTGCCCTGTGAGGGCCTGAAAGTGGCTTTCCTGCCCTCACAGCCGAAGGCGTGGTGATCCAGGCGGCGGTCGGTCGCTCCGCTGCCGCGAGGTGGTGCACACCGGAGGTGGGTGCCAGGAAAGCCACTTTCCCGGCACCACAGGACAGGAAAGTGGCTTTCCTGGCAACGTGTGCGTGTCGGGGCGCCTACCGTTCGGCCTGCCACTCCGCGACGGCGTCCTCAGCCGGCTCCCCGATCACGGCCCGCACGCGTGGTAGCACCTCGGGGTGGTGGGCGGCCCAGCGGAGGGCGTCGTCGCGCATGTCGGTGGGGAAGGGTGCGCCGTCGAGCAGTGCCCTGGCCACTTCGGCCGCGGAGGCGACCAGCAGCGGCAAGGCGTCCTCCGGCACACCCGGCGCCGGTGGGGTGGTGACGGCGCGGCGGGTGCGGGGATGGGTGGGTTCGGGCAGGTCGACGGGGTCGGCAGCGAACGCCACCGCCGCGGGGACGGGCCGGTCCAGCTCGTCCCCTTCCGGTTCGGTGGGGGTCTCCTGGTCGCCGAGAAGGGCGTCGCGGCTGCGTCCGCGGAGCAGGAGCAGGACGAACGGGTCGTCGTCGAGCAGCCACGCCGTCTGGTAGCAGAGGGCGGCGGCGTGCTGGCAGGGGTCGCCGATGTCGGGGCAGTCGCAGAACGACTCGAGGTCGCCGATCGTGGGCAGCAGCGCGACGTCGGCGGCGTCGGCCGAGGTCACGAGCGTGCGTGGCACCTCCCCGTCGATCAGCGCGGCGAGGTGCCCGGCCTCGGCGCCGACCTGCGCGAGGAACCGGGTCCATTCGGCGTCGGTGAGTTCGGTGAGGTGGACGACGACGTCGAACACGCCGTCGGGGTCGTCGACGACGGCGGCGATCCGGCCGGGGGAGATCGTGATCGGCCCGATCCGGCCGCTCCCGGCGAAGCGGCGTCCCTTGCGCAGCAGGTCGAGGCTGTGGGTGGCGTCCTCCATGGCCGCGACGAACTCCCGCGCCCACCAGGAGCGGCCCCGCCGGCCGGGGCGGGCGGGGAACGCGGGGAATCCCATGGCGGCGGTCATGCGTCACCGCCCCTGAGCTCGACGAGGTCGGCCAGCTCGGTGTCGGTGAGTTCGGTGAGCGCTGCCTCGCCGCCGGTGAGGACGGCGTCGGCGAGGGCGCGTTTGGTGGCGAGCATGCCGGCGATGCGGTCCTCCAAGGTGCCTTCGGCGATGAGTCGGTGGACCTGGACGGGGCGGGTCTGGCCGATGCGGTAGGCGCGGTCGGTGGCCTGGTCCTCGACGGCGGGGTTCCACCAGCGGTCGTAGTGGATGACGTGGTCGGCGCGGGTGAGGTTGAGACCGGTACCGGCGGCCTTCAGCGAGAGCAGGAAGACGGGGACCTCGCCGCGCTGGAACCGGTCGACCAGGTCCTGCCTGGTGTGGACGGGGGTGCCGCCGTGCAGGAGCTGCGACGGGATGCCGCGCTCGGTGAGGTGGCGTTCCAGCAGCCGGGCCATGGCGACGTACTGGGTGAACACGAGCACGGCGCCGTCCTCGGTGAGGATCGTGTCGAGGAGGTCGTCGAGCAGCTCCAGCTTGCCGGAGCGGCCGGTGAGGACGGGGTCGGTCTCGCGGGCGTACTGGGCGGGGTGGTTGCAGATCTGCTTGAGCGCGGTGAGCAGGGCGATGACCTTTCCGCGGCGGGCGATGCCGGCAGAGCTCGCGATGTCCGCGAGGGTTTCCGCGACGACTGCCTCGTAGAGGCCGGCTTGTTCGCGGGTGAGGCCGACGGGCCGGTCGGTCTCGGTCTTGCGGGGCAGCTCGGGTGCGATGCCGGGGTCGGACTTGCGGCGCCGCAGCAGGAACGGCGCGATGAGGGTGGCGAACCGGGCGGCGGCACGGCGGTCGCCGTCGGCGATCGGGTCGGCCCACCGTTCCCGGAACTCGCTCTTGCTGCCGAGGAGGCCGGGTGTCGACCAGTCGAGGATCGACCACAGTTCGAGGAGGTTGTTCTCCACCGGGGTGCCGGTGAGAGCGACCTTGGCCGCGGCGGGGACGGTGCGCAGCGCGCGTGCGGTGCCGGAGGCGGGGTTCTTGATGTGCTGGGCCTCGTCGGCGACGACGAGTCCCCACCGGTGCGCGGCGAGTGTGGTGTGGTCGCGCAGGAGCGTGCCGTAGGTCGTGAGGACGAACCCGTGCTCGGCGTCGAGCACCCGTCCGGTGCCGTGGAACCGGACGACGGCCTCCTTGGGGGCGAACCGGTTGATCTCCCGTTCCCAGTTGCCCAGCAGCGAAGCCGGGCACACCACGAGCGTCGGCCCGGCGTCCTCGGGCGTGCGGTGCAGGTGCAGCGCGATCAGGGTGATCGTCTTCCCGAGGCCCATGTCGTCGGCGAGGCACGCACCCAGCCCCAGGGACGTCATCCGGGCGAGCCAGCCGAGGCCGCGGAGCTGGTAGTCGCGCAGCGACGCCTCCAGCCCGTCGGGGATGCCGACCGGTTCGGCCGGAGCGGAGAGGCGTTCCTTCAGGTCGGCGAGCCAGCCGGTGGCGACGACGGGGACGCGCTCGCCGTCGAGGTCGACCTCACCGGTGAGCGCCGCGGTGAGCGCGCTGACGGCGCCGACCGGGCCGGCGGTGCGCCGGGTAGCGTGGTCGCGGGACGCGGGGTCGACCAGCACCCACTGGTCACGCAGCCGGACGACGGGGCGGTGGCTCTCGGCGAGCTGGTCCATCTCGGCGGCGGTGAGCGGTTCGCCGCGCAGCGCCACCTCCCAGTCGAGCGTGAACGGTTCGCCGTCGGCGCCGAACGTCGCCGGTCCGGCGCCACGACCGGCGACGACCCGGGTGGTGAGCTCCGGGCGCAGCTCGCGCGGCCAGTGCACGGCCACCCCACCATCGGCGAGGGTCTGCGCCGCGACACCGAGCAGCTCGGCGACGTCGTTGTCGTCCAGGTCGAGGGTGTCGGGCACCGACTGGCTGAGCAGCCGCGCCAGCGGGTCCCACAGGCGGGACGCGCGGCGCACGGCGAGCAGCGCGTCGAGCCGGGCCTGCGGGCCGAACCCGACCGCGGCGCCCGTCCAGATGTCGGTGAGATCGGCGACCCGGGTGGGGTCGGCGAGCGCGTGCACCTGGACGACGGCGTGGAACCGGCCGGACGCCGGATCGTCCGGCGCCTCCACCCGCAGCGACATCCGCACCCCAGCGTCCAACCCCGCCGCGGCTTCCGCCGCCCATTCCCGCAGGTCGGAGGCCTGCTGGGGGATGGGGTCGGCGTAGCGGGCGGTGCCGGTGGCGAGCGCGGCGGCCGGGGTGCGGGCAACGGTGTCGGCGACGGCGTCGAGGAACGCCCGCAGCAGCGGCGCCGCCGCGGGCAGCAGGTCGGTGCCCGGCAGCGGGACGGCGCGCGCGGACGCCGGCATCGCGGCGGCCAGCGCGCGGACCTGGTCGGCGTCGGTGTCGTCGAGCGGGCCGACGCGCCATGCGTCGAACCCGTCCGGCGACACCCCGGGCAGCAGCCGGCCGGCGGCGACGAGCCGCAACGCCATGCGGGCGGCGGCTGCCCAGAACCTGGTGGCGGGGTGGGCAGGAAAGCCACTTTCCGGCCCTGTGGGGGCCTGAACGTGGCTTTCCTGCCCTCCCGGCCGGAGGCCGGGGGCGTCCACCAAAAGCAGCGCGGGGAGGGCGTCGCGCAGCGCGAGGCGGCGGGGCGCCCCGCCGTCGGGACCGGTGGCCCCGACGGCGAGGGTGCCCGACCGCGGTGGGTCGGCCGGAAGGAAAGTGAGGGTCACTGAACCGCCGTTGTCGTGTGTCGGGCGAGGTGTTCGCCGGTGTAGGAGCCGGGTGCGGTGATCAGCTCGGCTGGTGGGCCTTCGAACACGATCTTCCCGCCGCCGTCACCGCCCTCCGGGCCGAGGTCGATCACCCAGTCCGAGTGTGCGATCACGTCCAGGTTGTGCTCCACGACGATCACCGAGGAACCGCCGTCGACGAGCCGGTCGAGCAGCCCGAGCAGGTGCCCGCAGTCGGACATGTGCAACCCCGTGGTGGGCTCGTCCAGTACGTACACGTTGCCTTCCTCGTGCAGCCGGCTGGCCAGCTTGAGCCGCTGGCACTCCCCACCCGACAGCGTCGAGAGGGGCTGTCCCAGCGTCAGGTAGCCCAGGCCGACGTCGACGACGGCCTGCAGCCGCCGCCGGATGTCACGGGCGGGGAAGAACTCGACGGCCTGCTCCGCGGTCATGTCCAGCGCGTCGGAGATCGACCTGCCGTCGACCGTCAGCGCGAGGACCTCTTCGGTGTAGCGGCGCCCGTCACAGTCACCGCAGGTCGAGCGCACGCCGTCGAGGAACGCCAGGTCCGTGTACACGGCGCCGAGCCCGTTGCAGGTGGGGCACGCGCCTTCGGAGTTGAACGAGAACAGCGCCGGCTTCACCCCGGTGTGCTTGGCGTAGAACTTCCGGATCGAGTCCATCACCCCCGTCCACGTCGCCGGGGTCGACCGGATCGACGTCGACACCGCCGACTGGTCCACGACGATCGTGTCGGGGTGCTGGGGCAGCAGCACCTCCCGCACCAGCGTCGACTTCCCCGAGCCGGCCACACCGGTGATCGCGACCAGCACCCCCAGCGGCACCTCCAGGTCGAACCCGCGCAGGTTGTTCGCCGACGCCGCCTTGACCTGCAGGTGCCCGGACGGGGCGCGCACGTCCACCTTCGCGATGACGGGCCGGTGCAGGAACTCCCCGGTCAACGTGCCCGACGTCGCCAGCCCGGCGACGTCGCCCTCGTAGACGATCTGCCCGCCGTCGCTGCCGGCGCGCGGCCCCAGCTCCACCACGTGGTCGGATGCGACGATCACGTCGGTGTCGTGCTCCACGACGAGCACGGTGTTGCCCTTGTCCCGCAGCCTGGCCATCAGGTCGGTCATCCGGCCCACGTCCCGCGGGTGCAACCCGATCGTCGGCTCGTCGAAGACGTACATGACGTCGACCAGCGATGATCCGAGGTGGCGGACCATCTTGATCCGCTGCGACTCCCCACCGGAGAGGGTCGAGGTCTCCCGGTCCAGCGTCAGGTACGACAGCCCCATGTCGATCAACGCCCCGACGCGTTTCGTCGCCTCCGCGACGAGCGGCGCGGTTTCCGGGCTGGCCAGCGATGGCAGCAGGTCGTGCAGCGACGACAGGTCCATCGCGGTGAGCGACGGCAGGGTGTGCCCGTCGACGGTCGCGGTGCGCGCCGGCTCGTTGAGGCGGGTGCCGGCGCAGCCGGGGCAGCGCACCGACGTCGTGAACTTCGCGACGGTCTCCTTCTTGCGTTCCGACGCCCCGTTCTCGTCGGCGGCGATGAAGAGCCGGTTGAACTTCGTCTCCACACCCTCGAAGTCCATCTTGATCGCCTTGCGGCCCGGGTCGGCCAGCGTGACCTTCTCCGGCCCGCCGAACAGCAGCAGCTGCCATTCGGCGTCGGTGTAGTCGCGCAGCGGTTTGTCGTTGTCGAACTTCCCGGACTGCGCGTAGACGTGCCAGTACCAGGAGTCCACGGCGAAGTCGCGGTGCAGGATGGCGCCCTCGTTCAGCGACTTCGTGCGGTCGAACATCGCGCTGTGGTCCAGCGCCACCTTGCGGCCGATCCCGTTGCACTCCGGGCACATCCCGGCCTCGTTGAACGAGAACGCGTACCCGTACCCGACGTGCGGGACGCTGCGCCGGGAGAACAGCAGCCGCAGCAGCGGGTTGATGTCCGAGATCGTGCCCAGCGTCGAGCGCGACCCGCCACCGAGGCGCTTCTGGTCCACCACGATCGCGGTGGACAGGTTCTCGATCATGTCGGCGTCGGGCTGCCCCAGCTTCGGCAGGAACCCCCGCACGAACGCCGAGAACGTCTCGTTCAGCTGCCGCTGCGCCTCCGCGGCGATCGTGTCGAACACCAGCGACGACTTCCCCGACCCGGACACGCCGACGAACGTGGTGATGGCCCGCTTCGGGACCCGCACCGAGACGTCACGCAGGTTGTTCTCCCTCGCACCGGTCACAGTCAGGTACTCGCGCACTTCGGTCATGCGGTCCTCTCTACGCGGAAAACAGGACAGATCCCGGCAACTTCTGCGAACGCTTCCGGTGTGACGTCGCTGACTACGCCGGCGTCGCGCATCATCTCGGCGCCGTCCGGGGTGATCGACGGCCACGCCCGCAGCACCGGGAGCGCGTCGGCCGGTTCGAGCTCGACCAGCCGGACCTGCTCGTGCTCGTCGCCGACGCTGAGTGTGCCGGTCCCGGCGGCGCGCACGTTCTTGATCCAGTCGGCGGCGGGGAAGCCGCCCAGCACGAATCGTTGCCCGTCCTGCTCGTGCACGGTGAGCGGGGTCCGGCGCGGCGTGCCGCTGCGCCGGCCCGGCACGGTCAGGACGGGCAGTTCGGCCCGGCCCTCGTCGGTGGACATCAGCTCCTCGTTCATGCCCTTCAACCACTCGGGGGCCTTGATCGTCGCCTTGGTTGTCGCACTGTCGGTCATCGGCTCATCTCCTGGTAGTGGCGGACGGCGAGCGGCGCGAACACCGCGATGATCAGTGCGGGCCAGAGCACCGCCATGAGGACGGCGTTGTCGGCGACCCATGACGTCGCGCCCCAGCCGGGGCTGCCGAACAGCTCGCGGACAGCGGCCGCGGTCGAGGAGAGCGGGTTCCATTCCGCGATGGTGGAGAGGACGACGGGCATGGTGTGCGGTGCCGCGAAGATGCCGGAGAGGAACGCCACCGGGAACTCGACGTCTGGACCGCGGCGAGGGTTCCCGGGTTGCCGGCGCGCAGCCCGAGGTAGATGCCCACCCAGAGCAGCGCGAACCGCAGCAGGAGCAGCAGTCCGACCGCGGCGAGCACCGCACCCGGGCCGGCGTCGGGGCGCCACCCGATCGCGAGGCCGGCCAGCACCAGCACGACGAGCCCGATCATCGAGATGAGGAGATCGGCGACGGCCCGCCCGACGAGCACCGCCGACGGGGCCATCGGCATCGAGCGGAACCGGTCGGTGATGCCGCGCTGGGTGTCGGTGACCACCGCGATCATCGTGCTGGACAGGCCGAACAGCATCGTCATGACGAACATGCCGGGCACGAACGCCTGTCGGTAGTCCCCGCCCGGGACCGCACCCATCATGCCGCCGAGCAGGAACACGAACATCAGCATGATCAGGATCGGGAAGCCGACCTGCACGGCGAGCTGCACGGGCTGCAGCCGCAGATGGGCGAGGTAGCGGCGGGTGAGGGTGAGGGAATCCGTGAGGGCCCAATGGAGGCGGGAACCGGTCGTCGGAATGGCTGTCACGCTCGGGCCTCCTGCGTGGTCGTGCCGGTGAGCTGCAAGAACACCTCGTCGAGGGTGGGGCGGCGGACGGTGAGGTCTTCGGCGTCGATGCCGTGCTCGGCCAGGGCCCGGACGGTCGCGGCGAGCGCCGTCATCCGGTCGGTCACCGGGGCGGTGATCCGGCGGACGTCGGCGTCGACCTGCGCGACGGTGGCCGTGACCGCTTCCACGACCGCGGCCGCGGCGGGCAGGTCCGCGCCGTGGCGCACCACCAGCTCGACGCGGTCGCCGCCGATGTGGGAGCGCAGGTCGTCCGGGGTGCCCTCGGCGATCACCCGCCCGCCACCGTCCCCGTCATGGCCGCCGGTCGCCAGCACCGAGATGCGGTCGGCGAGCTGGTCGGCCTCGTCGAGGTACTGGGTGGTGAGCAGCACCGTCGTGCCTTGCGCGACGAGCGCGCGGACGGCCGTCCACACCTCGGCCCGCCCGCGCGGGTCGAGCCCGGTGGTGGGCTCGTCGAGGAACAGCACGGCCGGGGCGAGGATCATGCTGGTCGCCAGGTCGAGCCGGCGCCGCATGCCGCCCGAGTAGCTGCTGACGGCCCGGTCGGCGGCCGCGACCAGGTCGAACTGCTCCAGCAGCTCGTCGGCCCTGCGGCGGGCGTCGGTGGTGGAGAGGTGGAAGAGCCGTCCGAACATGACGAGGTTGGCGTGCCCGTCGAGGATCTCGTCGAGGGCGGCGTACTGGCCGACCAGCCCGATCCGGCGGCGCACGCCGACCGGGTCGGCCACGACGTCGATCCCGTCGATCTCGGCGCGGCCGCCGTCGGGGCGCAGGAGTGTGGCGAGGATGCGGACCGCGGTGGTCTTGCCGGCGCCGTTGGGGCCGAGAAGGCCGTGGACGGTGCCTGCGGAAACGGTGAGGTCGAACCCGTCGAGCGCCGGGTGCGGCGCTGCGGGGTAGCGCTTGCGGAGTGCCTCTGCGAGTACGGCGGTGGCCATGACCCTCCAGAACTTGCTCAAATTTGAACCCGATCCCGTCCAGTCTGTCCGAGCGCGAGCGGGGAGTGCAAATTTGAATCGCCCGGAACCGGGCAGGCGTTACACGCTCAGCTCGGGCCAGTTCCCGGGGCGTCCGGGCGAGTGCGGCTCACCGGCCATCGGGTACTCGCCCGCGGTGAGCCGCTCGATCAGGCCGCGCGTCCACTCCACACCACCCGCGGCGGTGTGCTGGCGCAGCCCGAACAGCTCCTTGACGTGCGGCGGGTCGACCCAGGCGTCGAGCTGCGTCTGGGCCTTGTCCCGGTCCTCCTCCAAGGTGGCGAGGCGCTGGCGCAGCAACGTGATCGCCTCCTCGCGCTCCAACGCCGGCAGCAGTGCGAGCGCCGCACCGAGGAAGTCGGGACGCGCCTGCGGGCGGCGCACGGCGTCGCGCAGCAGCCGCATGAACTCCGCCTCACCCTTCTCGGTGATCTCGTACTCGGTGCGGCTGGGGATGTCGAAGTGGTCGGTGAGCAGGCCGGCCTGGGTGAGCGTCTTCAACGCGTGGTAGATCGAGCCCCACTTCACGTTCGCCCACTCGTCGGCGCCCCACGAGACGAGGTCGTTGCCGACCCGGTAGCCGTGCGCGCGGCCGTACCCGCGCACGATCCCGAGCACCAGCAGCCGTGTCGCCGACATGTGACGAGCGTATCTGCACCACGATCGGATGGTTGTACCGCGCAACTCATTGCCTCATGAAGCGTCCACAGTTGAGAGGGGATGACCTCACGATCGGGGGCGATCACGATGACAGGGATCCACACCAGACTTTCGATGGCGGTAGGTGCTCTGCTCGTCGTCGGAGCGACGGCAGCATGCTCTGGCGGCAGCACCACACCGCCTGCGGTGGCAACCCCGCCACCCGCCGCGTCCGCGGCACCGAGCAGCGCCGCCGCGCCGGCGACGGGCGCCGAACCGGCGCCGGTGACGAAGGTCCCGGCACCCGCGGAACCGGCCCAGACGGGCAACCCGCAGCGGTGCACGACGGCGGAGCTCGCCGGCTCGCTCGGCGGCGGGGACGCCGGGGCGGGTTCGACGTTCCGGGCGCTGCTGCTGACCAACAAGGGCACCAGGACGTGCGAGCTGCGCGGCTACCCGGGCGTCTCCTACGTCGCCGGTGACGACGGGCACCAGGTCGGGCCGGCCGCCGCGATGGACGGACCTCGCGGGGGCGAGGTGTTCATCAAGCCCGGCCAGGCCGTCGCGGCGCAGCTGCGGCTGGTGAACGTGCTCAACTACGACCAGGCGGCGTGCAAGCCCGTCCCGGTGCGCGGCCTGCGCGTCTACCCGCCCGGCGACACCGCGTCGCTCTACATCCCGATGGAGGGCACCGGCTGCAGCGCCACCCCGCCCGGGGACCAGCTGTCGGTGCAGACGGTCAAGCCGGCCTGAGCGTCGACAACGACGTCATGGCTGTTTGTTAACGCTCACATCAGCCATTACGTCGTTGTCGACGGTCTCCCCGTTCATCAGGTCGGCGTAGACGCCCAGCTTGAACCGGATCAGGTCGAGGCTCTTCTCCAGCTGCTGCATCTGCGTGAGAACCCGCTGCTCCTGCGCGCGCAGCAGCTCGATCCGCTGCCGCCAGTTCCCGTCGCCTTCGCGCACCAGCTCGGTGTAGCGGCGGACCGCCGGCAGCGGCATGCCCGACGCGCGCAGCAGCGTGCACAACGTCAGCCAGTCGACGTCGTCCTCGCTGAAGACACGACGCCCGCCGGCGTCGCGCCGGACCGGGTTCGCGAACAGGCCTTCCCGCTCGTAGAAGCGCAGCGCGTGGACGCTGAGCCCGGTGCGTTCGGCAACCTGCCCGATGGACAGCTGCTCGCTCACGGCGCCTCCCCAATCTTCAACAGGCTTGAACGGGCCTTGACCTAGAGACGACTCTAGGACCTACCGTCCGGGCCCATGACCATGCGTTACCGCACCCTCGGTGGGACCGGCATCGAGGTGAGCGCCCACTGCCTCGGCACGATGATGTTCGGCGAGGTCGGCAATCCCGACCACGACGACTGCGCCCGGATCACCCACACCGCGCTCGACGCGGGCATCAACTTCGTCGACACCGCCGACATGTACGGGGCGGGGGAGGCGGAGGAGATCGTCGGGAAGGCCCTGCGCGGGCGCCGCGACGACGTCGTGCTCGCCACGAAGTTCTACTTCCCCGCAGGTGAGGGCCCCAACCGGGGCGGCGGCTCGCGGCGGTGGATCCGGATGGCGGTCGAGGCCAGCCTGCGCCGCCTGCAGACCGATTGGATCGACCTCTACCAGCTGCACCGCCCCGACGAGCGGACCGACGTCGAGGAGACCCTGTCCGCGCTGACCGACCTGGTCCGTGAAGGCAAGATCCGCGCGTTCGGCACGTCGACGTTCGCGGCGGAGCAGATCGTCGAGGCGCAGCACGTGTCGGAACGCCGCGGGCTCGGCCGGTTCCGCACCGAGCAGCCGCCCTACTCGATCCTTGCCCGCGGGATCGAGGCGGACGTCCTGCCGGTGTGTCAGACCTACCGGATGGGGGTGCTGGTGTGGAGCCCGCTCGCGTGGGGGTTCCTCTCCGGCCGCTACCGCAAGGACCAGCCCATCGACCTCGCCGCCGGACGTGCCGCGCTGCGACCCACCAGGTTCGACCCCGACAACCCGGCCAACGCCGCCCAGTTCGACGCCGTCGAGAAGCTGGCCGCGCTCGCCGACGAGATCGGCGTCACGTTGCCGGAGCTGGCGATCGCGTTCACGATCTCGCACCCCGGGGTGACGTCGGCGATCCTCGGCCCGCGCACCCTCGACCAGCTGCAGGGCCTGCTGAAGGGCGCCGCGCTGACCCTCGACGACGACGTGCTCGACCGCATCGACGAGATCGTCCCGCCCGGGGTGAACGTGTACGAGCCGAACGCGCTGTTCCCCAACCCCACGCTGGCCCCGCACCGGCGCCGCCGGCCGGCAGCGGAACGCGCCGCAGCGCCAGAGTGACCGTCGACAACGACGTTACGGCTGTTTGTTAGCGCTCACATCAGCCAGAACGTCGTTGTCGACGCCTTCGCGGCGGTAGGTGAGGTAGGTGTGCAGCCGGCTGGCGCCTTCCAGCATCGCCACCGAGCGCTGCGCGAGCTGCGTCTTGCGGCGGGCGATCGCCTCGCGCAGCGCTGCGCTGCTGCCGGACGTGCGCAGGCCGTCGAGGATCGGGCGGATCTGGGTGAGCGGGTAGCGGCTCTGGCGCAGCATCAGGGTCATCCGGGCGTCCCGGACGTCTGCGGCGGTGTAGACGCGGTAGGTGGTGCCGCGCTCCCGTTGCGGCTCCAGCAGGCCGGCCGACTCCCACACCCGCAGCGCCGACGTGCGCACCCCGAGCCGGGCGGCGACCTCACCGATCCGCAGCCCTGCCTGCGGCACGGCCGGCTCGGGCGTCTCCTGGCCCGCGACGGCCTCCAGTGCCGTGCCCATCTCGTCGAGCGCGCAACGTTGCTGGTGGATCTCGGCGTGGACGGCGTCGACGAGCTCCAGCGCTCGCTGCTCGTCGCCGGCGTGAACGGACTGCAGTACGGCTCGTGCGTTCTCCCACCCGTGCCCGGCGGCGAGCGTCCGGTAGGCCACCAGCGCATGCCGGTGCCCCTCGTGCAGCAACCGGTAGCCGGTGGCAGCCCGCTCGGCGGGAGGGAGGATCGATGCGGCGATGTAGTTGCGGATCTGCTGGGTGGAGACTCCCGCGGCGCGGGCGAGATCCACCGGTCGGAGTGCAGGCAGCCTTTCACCTCGTTATTTGAGGGTTTTCCAGGATCACTCTGGGGAAGATCTCGAAAACCTTTACCGTAGTGCTTCAACGATACGCTTGAAGCCATGGTTTCCGTGATCCAGACCCGCGAGCTGCGGATGCGCTACGGCGCTGCCGACGTGCTGACCGGCGTCGACCTCGACGTGCGGAAGGGCGAGGTGCTCGCGCTCCTCGGCCCGAACGGCGCGGGCAAGACCACCACCATCGAGATCCTGGAAGGTTTCCGCAAGCGCTCGGCCGGTGACGTCAGCGTGCTCGGCACCGATCCCGAGCTCGGCGACGAGCAATGGCGCTCCCGCGTGGGTGTCGTCCTGCAGAGCTGGCGCGACCACAGCCGGTGGCGCGTGCGGGAGCTGCTCGGCCACCTCGCCCGCTTCTACGTGCCCTACCGCGCCCCCTACGACACCGACGAGCTGCTCGGGCTCGTCGGGCTCACCGACCGCGCCCACGCCGCAGTGGCGGCGCTCTCCGGCGGGCAACGCCGCCGGCTCGACGTCGCGATCGGCCTGGTCGGGCGCCCCGAGCTGCTGTTCCTCGACGAGCCGACCGTCGGTTTCGACCCGGAGGGCCGCCGCGAGTTCCACGAGCTGATCGACGGCCTCGCCGCACTGGAGACCACGATCCTGCTCACCACCCACGACCTCGACGAGGCGGAGAAGCTCGCCGACCGGATCGTCGTGCTCGCCGGCGGGCAGATCGTCGCCGACGGCACCGCGGCCGAGCTGGCCGCGCGGATCTCCGGGAAGGGCCAGGTCGGCTACACCCTCGACGGCCAGCCGCACCAGGACACGGTCGCGGACCCCACGACGTTCGTCCGGGACCTGTTCGCGCGGCACGGAACTGCCGTCGGCGACCTGCAGGTGCGCCGGCCCAGCCTCGCCGACACCTACCTCGAACTCGTCCACGCCTTCGAGACCGGCAGCCACGACACAGCACCCAGCGCGCTGAACGACATGACAGGAGCAGTGGCATGAACCCCGGCACGAACCCGACCGCGACCGCCATGAGTGCCGGCCTGCAACGCGGCTGGATCGAGTTCCGGCAGACCGTGACCAGCGTCGGGGAGATGATGGGCTGGCTGTGGATCCCCGTGGCCGCGCTGATCGTCATGTACGCGGTCGGCGGCGCCCCGGTCGCCGGCACGAACGTCTCGCTCGGCGCGCAGGCCGTGCCCGGCATCATCGGCATGAACCTGGTGTTCACCGGGCTCATGGGGCTGGCGATGGGGATCACCACCGACCGCGACGACGGCACCCTGCTGCGCGCCCGCGCGACCCCCAACGGCATCGTCGGCTACCTCACCGGCAAGGTCGCCGGGAAGGCCGCCATGACCGTCGCACTGCTCGTGATCGTGCTCGTCCCGGCCGGGTTGATGTTCGACGGGCTGCGGATCGGTGAACCGGTCGCGTGGTTGACGCTCGGGTGGGTGCTGGTGCTCGGGCTGCTCGCGACGCTGCCGATGGGTGCCGTGCTCGGGGCGATGTTCAGCAACGCGCAGAACCTCGGCTTCCTCGCCCTCCTGATCTTCGGCCTGACCGGGATCTCCGGCGTGTTCTACCCGCTGACGGCGATGCCGGAGTGGCTGCAGTGGGTCGCACAGGTGTTCCCCGTCTACTGGCTGGGCCTCGGGATGCGCTCGGCGCTCCTGCCCGATGCGTTCTCGGCCGTCGAGATCGGCGGATCGTGGCGGCACCTGGAGATGCTCGGTGTGCTGGGCGCGTGGGCGGTCCTCGGGTTGCTCCTCGCGCCGGTGCTGCTGCGCCGGATGGCGCGCCGGCAGTCGGGCTCGGTCGTCGAGGAGCGCCGCCGGCAGGTCCAGCAGTACAGCTGACGACGGATCTCAGTTTGTCTACGATGTATGCATACGTCGTAGACCAGTCGGAGGTGTGCTGTGGTCGCCGTTGCCGTCCCGCTCGTGTGGCTCGCCTGGATGGTGCTCACCGACTGGGTGCCGATGTACCCGCTCAACGACCTCGCCCGGTCCGGTATCCGAGAGCGGCTGCTGGCCGCGGCGATCAACTACCCGTTCCCGCTCGCGATCGCCGCGGGCGTCGCGCTCGCGCAGACGTGGTCGTTCACCGCCGCGCTCGTGCTGTGCGCGCTGTGCCTGATCGGGCACGTGCGCAGCTGGTGGCTGCCGTACTTCCGTGGTGCGGGGCCGGCGCAGCGCGACCTGTACGAGCGCCTGTTCGCCCGAACCGTCAAAGTACTGCCGACCCAGGGGCACGACGTCGTGATCGACGTCCAGCACATGGTCACCGGTGTGCTCGCGCTGACGATGACGGCGACGACGATCACCGCCACAATCGCCGGATGACCGGTTCGCGGGGTGGCCGTCCCGCCGTGCTCACCCGCGACGGGATCGTCGACGCAGCCGTCGCGGTCATCGCCGCCGACGGGCTCGACGCGCTCACCATGCGCCGGCTCGCCACCGACCTCGGCGTGACCGCGATGTCGCTCTACCGGCACCTGCCGGGGCGCGACGCGGTGCTCGGCGGTGTCGTCGACCGGCTCGCCGGAACCGTCGAGGTGGTGGTGGAGCCGGGGGAACCCTGGACCACGGCGCTCGCCCGATTCGCGCACGCCTACCGCCGGATGCTGCTCGTGCACCCGCGTGCCGTGCCGCTGCTCGCCACCCACCCCGTCGACGTCGATCGTGGCCTGGCACAGCTGGAAGGGCTTCTCGCCACCTTCGCCGAGGACAGCTTCGCCCCCGAGGACGCGATCGTCGTCGTCCAGTCGGCGGTGGTGTTCACGCTCGGGCACGCGCTCGCGCAGGTCGGCGGGCCCCCGGCGGAGCCGGCCGCGGCGAGCTTCTACGACCGCTGGTACACCGCCGGCCTCGACGCCATGCTGCGCGGCTTCACCCGCTGAGACACCGTCTGGTTACCTCCGCCCATGGCTGGAGGTGCCAGGGGAGCCACTTTACCTGTCAGGTGAATCGCTGCAGCCACCGCGGTGGACCGGCACCCGAGGTTCCTGATGTCGGCCGATCGAGAGTGTGCTGAGGGCTGTTGCGGCAGCCCTCAGCACACTCAACTCGACGAGCACACGCGCCTCGGCCAGCACCGCCGTTCACCCACGGGATGGGAGGGCAGGAAAGCCACTTTCCTGCTCCCACAGGGCCGGAAGTGGCTTTCCTGCCCTCATGCGCAACGCGCACACACCCGGCCGCTGCTACGTGTGCAGCGTCGCGCCGCGCATGACCATGTCGACGGCGTTGCGCGGGCCGTGCACCGCGATGCCGACGAGGTCGAGCCCGGCCATCGGCACCGCACGGACCGCGGCGCGGTTGGCCTCGTCGTGGCCGGTGGCGAACAGCTCCGCGGTGAACACCGCCATCGGCAGCCCGCGGCGCACCGCACGCTCGTGCGCGACGGTGAGCAGCTCCTTGTCGCCGGCGAACACCATCACCGGCTGCCGGAACATCGGCAGGTACGGGGGTGCCGTCGCCGTCGGCGTAGGGCTCGCCGAGCAGCTCCGGGTTGGCCGCGATCCCGCTGGCGAGGAACGCGGTGACGTTCAACCGCTGCCAGACCTCGAGGTCGTCGCGCAGCAGCACGGCAATCTTCGTATCGAAACGCACCCGTCGAGCGTGCGCCCGTGGCCGCACCGATTTCTTGTACGTTCTTTGCGTGCCTCCCGAGAGCGCGGAGCGGGTGCGAGCCTGGGTGCCCGGCGTTCCGGGGATCGTGGAGGTCTTCCACGCCAGGTTCACCGAACACGCCTACCCCGTGCACGCGCACGACACGTGGACCCTGCTCGTCATCGACGACGGGGCGGTCCGCTACGACCTGCACCGCCACGAGCACGGCGCGGTCCCGGCCGCGGTGACGCTGCTGCCGCCGCACGTCGCGCACAACGGTCGCGCCGCCACCCGCGACGGCTTCCGCAAGCGGGTGGCCTACCTCGACACCACCGTCCTCGACCCGGCGCTCACCGACGCCGCGATCGAGCACCCCAGCCTGTCCGACCCGTTGCTGCGCACGCGGGTCGACCAGCTGCACCGCGCCCTGGCCACCCCGGACGGCCGGCTGGAGGCCGAGAGCAGGCTCGCGCTCATCGGCGACCGCATCCGCGCTCACCTCGGCGGCTCACCCGCCACGCTCGTCGCCCCCGGTGTGGCGGGCGACCTGCGGGACCTGCTCGACGCCGCGCTCGCCGACGGGCTGGCACTACGTGACGCCGCCGCGTTGCTGCACACCCACCCCGCGCACCTGGTGCGCAGCTTCACGAAGGCGTTCGGGCTGCCGCCGCACCGCTACCTCATCGCGAAACGGGTCGATGCTGCGCGCGCGAAGCTGCTCGACGGCGAGCCGATCGCGCAGGTCGCGACGGCCGTCGGGTTCCACGATCAGGCGCACCTGCACCGCCATTTCAGTCGCCTGGTGGGAACCACGCCCAGGGCGTTCGCAAAGATGGGCGCATGACGTACGTCGCCGATCCGGACCGCTACACCGACGCGAACTTCCGCCGCTGCGGCCGCAGCGGCCTCGACCTGCCCGCGATCTCGCTGGGCCTGTGGCAGAACTTCGGTGATGTCAACCCGCTCGACACCCAGGCCGCGATCCTGCGCAGGGCGTTCGACCGCGGCGTCACCCACTTCGACCTCGCCAACAACTACGGCCCACCACCCGGCAGCGCCGAGTCGAACTTCGGCACGATCTTCGCGCGGGACTTCCGCCCCTACCGCGACGAGCTGATCATCTCGACGAAGGCCGGCTACGGGATGTGGGACGGCCCCTACGGCGACCGCGGCTCGCGGAAGTACCTGCTCGCCAGCCTCGACCAGTCGCTCGACCGGATGGGCCTCGACTACGTCGACATCTTCTACAGCCACCGCTTCGACCCCGACACCCCGCTCGAGGAGACCCTCGGCGCGCTCGACACCGCCGTCCGCTCCGGGCGGGCCCTGTACGCGGGGATCTCCTCCTACAGCGGCGAGCGCACCCGCGAGGCGTACGCGATCCTGAAGGAGATGGGGACGCCGCTGCTGATCCACCAGCCGTCCTACTCGATGCTCAACCGCTGGATCGAGGAGGACCTGCTCGACGTCCTCGGCGAGACCGGCGTCGGCTGCATCGCGTTCTCCCCGCTCGCGCAGGGCCTGCTCACCAACAAGTACCTCGACGGCGTGCCGGCCGACTCACGCGCCGCCCGCGGCGGGTCGCTCTCCGACAGCCAGCTGACCGACTCGACGCTCGCTCACATCCGCGCGCTGCACGACATGGCCGAGGCCCGTGGCCAGTCCCTCGCGCAGATGGCGCTGGCGTGGGCGCTGCGCGACCAGCGGGTCACGTCGGTGCTGATCGGCGCCCGCACCGTCGAGCAGCTCGACAACAGCCTCGGCGCGCTCGACCAGCTCGCGTTCACCGACGACGAGCTGACGCAGATCGACAAGCACGCCGTCGACGCCGGGATCAACATTTGGGCGAAGTCCGCGGAGCGCTGAACCCTCGCCGTACCCCTCGCCGGGCGGATGGCACGCGAGGGCAGGAAAGCCACTTTCCGGCCCCCACAGGGCAGGAAAGTGGCTTTCCTGCCCTCCCCAGACACCCGCGGGGCGTCAGCCGACCAGGCGAGGCCGCCCGGCCAGCGCACCGGCGACGGCCTGCGGCACGAACATCAGCAGCACCACCAGCAGCGGCACCGTCCACCCTCCGGTGAGGTCGTGCAGCGCGCCCACGACGAACGGGCCTGCTGCCGCGACCACGTACCCGGCGCTCTGCGCCATCCCGGAAAGCTTCGCCGCGTGCTGCGCATCGGGTGCGCGCACCGCCATCAGCGTCAACGCCATCCCGAGGCAGGCGCCCTGGCCGATGCCCAGCACCGAGGTGCCGACGACCTCCCATCCCGGCACGGCCAGGATGATCAGCAGGCCGGAGCCCGAGAGCGCCGTCACCGCAGCGGCCAGCAACGACTGCTTCGGTGCGCGGGTGGCCAGCGTCGGGGCGGCGAGCGAACCGATAATCGCCGTGATGCTGGCGAGCGACAGCAACCAGCCCGCCGTCGCCGGCGAGTACCCCCGCCCGACGTACACCGCTGGCAGCCACGCCGCGAGCCCGTAGAAGCTCATCGACTGCAACCCCATGAACGCCGTGACCTGCCACGCCACCGGGTCGCGCCGCAGCGCCGCCACCCGGGCGCCCGCGACGGAGATCCGGTGCCCGGCGCCACGCAGCTGCGGCAGCCAGCAGAGCAGCCCGACCCCTGCGAGCAGCCCCCACGCGCCCAACGCCATCCGCCAGTCGAGACCGGCCGCCTCGGCCACCGGCACGGTCACCCCGGCGGCGATGCCGCCACCGGCGGAGATCGCCATCGTGTAGATGCCGGTCATCAGGCCGGTCCGGTGCGGGAAGTCCCGCTTGATCAAGCTCGGCAGCAGCACGTTGCCCACGGCGATCGCCGCGCCGAGCAGCACCGTCCCCACATACAGCGCCACCAGCGACGGCGCCAACCGCACCACGAAGCCCACGCACAACACCAGCAGCGTCGCCAGCAGCGAGCGCTCGATCCCGAACCGCCGGCCCAGCACCGGCGCCAACGGCGCGAACAAGCCGAAGCACAGCACCGGCAGCGCGCTCAGCACACCCGCCGCCGTCGCCGAGAGCCCCTCAGCGGCCCGGATCTGCTCCAGCATCGGCGCCACAGCCACCACAGCCGGCCGCAGGTTGATCGCGACCAGGACGATCGCGATGCCCACCCACAGCGACGCCCGCCGCGCCGGAGCCGGAACGTCGACCTCCGCGACCGCGCTCACCGGCCGGTCCGCACGGCGATCGCGCGGGCGGCGTCGACGCACACCGACGCCGCCGCACGAGCGGCCTCGGCGTCGCCGGCGATCACCGCGGCCGCCAGCTCCTCGTGGCCGGGGAAGCCGTGCGGGTCGTCGTCGACGGCGTCGACCTCCCGGACGCTGTGCTGCACGGCCTCGGTCAGCCCGTTGTAGAGGTCGATCAGCACGGTGTTGCCGGTCGCCGCGATCACCGCGCGGTGGAATGCCAGATCGGCCGCGACGAACACCGAACGGTCCTGCGCCCCGAGCGCGGCCCGGCGGGCGTCGAGCGCCGCGCCGATCGCCCGCACGTCCGCCTCGGTGCGCCGATGCGCAGCCGCGGCAGCCGCGTCACGTTCGAGGCTTGCGCGGACGTCGAGCACGTCCAGCACCGACGACCGGCCGGTCCGGCGACGCAGCGCCGCACCCAGATCGGTCTCCGCGCGCACGTAGGTGCCGTCGCCGCGGCGGGGCTCCAGCAGGCCGGCGCGTTCCAACGCCCGCACCGCCTCGCGGACCGTGTTGCGTCCGACGCCGAGCGCGGCGACCAGCTCGGGCTCCGGCGGGATCTTCGACCCGACCGGCCACTCGCCGCTCGAGATGAGGACCTCCATCTGGGCCATCACCTGGTCGCACACCCGACCGGCCCGTACCTGCACCAATGTCACGCAAAACAACCTAACATCCCATGTTTCACGGGTTGTCGTGTTTTCCGTGACACCAACGCCGGTCAGGTAGGGGCGAGTGCGCGGTGTGCGGCGGCGACGAACGCGCCCGGGGTGTCGACGTGCATCCGGACCGACGTCACCTCCACCGGCCCCTTCCCGGGGAGCGTGACCCGCACCGGCTCGACCAGCGCGACCTCGACGTTCGTCTGGCCCGACACGACCAGGTGCAGCACCCCGTCGACGACCTGCACCGCCGCGCCGTCACGGGCCCGCAGCACCGACCGCACACCCGACACGTCCGTCCAGGGCAGGGCGAGATCAACCACGGTGCCGTACCGCACGCGCAATCCCGCGGGCCCGACCAGGTGCGGGTGCACGACGTACCCGGCGAGCACTGCGATCATCACCCGCAGGCTCCAGATGCCTGCCACGAGCAACACGGCCCGGGGGACCGGCCAGGGCAGCAGCACCTCGACCGCGACGATCTCGATCACCGACGCCCCGGTCAGCACCCACATCAGCGGCGCCATCAGCGCGTGGTACCCGAACGCCGCGTCCCCATCGGCCAGCCCTGGCCGCCGTCGTAGCACCCAGTTCCACAGGCTGCGCCACTGGTCGAACTCGAACACCCATGCCCGCTTCACCGGCTCGTCCACTTCCGGTAGAGGGTGCGCAGGACCTCGGCCTGCGCCGGCGGGAAGTCGCCGACGAGCGCCGCACCGTAGGGCTGGTCGTCCAGCTCACCCGGGGGCGCCGCCTCCACGACGGCCGTGAGCTCACCACCGAGAGCGGCCGCCATGTCGGCCGCGAGCGCGGGCACCCGCGGGTCGTCGGGCGAGGCGTCCACCAGCTCGTCGAACCGGGCGTAGATCGCGGCGGTCGCGGCCGCCAGCGCCGGGTCGTCGAGCGCCTTGTGGTACTCCGCGAGCACCGCGCCGGCCCGGCCGCCGTCGAACATCGCCAGCAGCTCGCGGTCGCGACGCACGGTCGGCCCGTCCGGGATGCTGACGTCGATCCGCGCGAGCAACCGCGCTGTCTCCTCCGAGACGGCGTCGTCGGGGCCGAGGCGGCCTTCGCGCGACCGCGCCATCATCGCGGCCAGCTGCCGGCGGCGCAGCCGGATCTCCTCCTCCTGCCGGGCCAGGTCGGCGTCCAGCTCGGCGAGGATCTCCGGCAGCTCCCGCCCCTCGTCGTCGGCCAGCACGTCGCCGGCCTCGGCGAGGGTCAGCCCCAACTCGATCAGCCGGCGCGCCCGCGCCAGCCGCAGCATGTCCCGCATTCCGTAGGTGCGGTAGCCGTTCGCATGCCGCTGCGGCTCCGGCAACAGCCCGACACGGTGGTAGTGCCTGACCGTTCGCGTCGACACCCCGACCGCCGCTGCCAACTCCCCGATGCGCATGGGACCAGTTAAAACGTTGACGCCGCGACAAGGTCAAGGCATTCTCACCCACGTGGTGCGTGCCTCGCTGAACTGGTGGACCCCGTCCGACTGACGGCCCGTGCAACCCACCCGCGCCGTCTTCGGACGGTGCCCGCTCCACTCCGCGCAGGAGGTAGCGCCCGCTGAAGGCGGCTCCCCAGTCCGGAGAGTCCCCGATGCAGCACCCCACGATCACCTGGAACGACAACGGCACCCCGCGATCCGCGCCGCTGGTCACGGGCGATGCCCCGGCCGGTGAGGTCGTCGCCGTCGACGAGCGGGTGCGTGCCGACACCGCGTTGCGTCTCGCCACCCGCGGCACGGCCCTCGTGTGGAGCGGTGAAGCCCGCACGGCCCGCCACCTGCTCGACGCGCTCAAACGCCGGCTCGACCGGCGACCCGTCCGCGAAGGCATCGACGCCGCCGACACCTTCCGCCGCCACCGCCAGGCCCGCGCGCACCGGCGCCGGGTGTTGGGCGCGCTGCTCGTCCGGGTCACATCCGACGTAGGGGCCGCGTGCCGGGAGGCGTTCGGCACCGACGACGGCCTGATCGCCCTGCAGGATCTCCTCGGTGCCGTCGCCGCCTACGAGTGGCGCCGCCGGGGGATCGACGTGCTCGCGCTCGGCGGACGCATCCACCCGCACTACAGCGTGTTCGCCCCGACCCGGCAGGACTACGTCGACCTCGTCGCCGCTGCGCCCCTGCCTCCCGGTGCGTCGGTCGTCGACGTCGGTACCGGCACGGGTGTGCTCGCCGCCGTCCTCGCCTGCGGCGGCGCCACACCCGTCACGGCCACCGACATCAACCCCCGCGCCGTCGCCTGCGCCCGCGACAACATGGCCAGGCACGGCCTCGACGTGCGCGTCGAGCAGTCCGACCTGTTCCCGGAGGGGCGCGCCGACGTGATCGTCTGCAATCCGCCCTGGCTGCCCGGCACCCCGACGTCACCGTTGGAGGCCGGCGTGTTCGACCGCGGGAGCCGGATGCTCACGACGTTCCTCCGCGAGCTGCCCGCGCACCTGAGCAGCGGGGGAGAGGGGTGGCTGGTGATCTCCGACCTCGCCGAGCTGCTCGGCCTGCGCTCGCGGGACTGGCTCCCCGAGACGATCACCCGCGCCGGGCTGCACATCCACGAGCGCAGGGACGCGCCGCGGCGGCAACGCACCGCACGCGCACACGACCCGCTCGACGCCTACCGTGATGCCGAGACCGTCTCGCTCTACCGTCTACGCGTCCGAACGCGTGACACAGCGGAGTCGAACGTACGTTCGTAGCGTGACGACAAGTACCGGAACGTGTACATCTTCCAGTACAGTGCTGCGTGTGCACATCCCTGAGGTGCTGTCGGTCAGCGAATTCCGCGCGGGTCTCGCCGGTGCGATGAAGCGGGTCACCGACAGCGGACCGGTGTTCATCGGCTCCCACCGCAAAGCCGAGGCCGTGATGATGTCGGTGGAGCAGTACGAGGCGCTCACCGGAGCCGTCGAACGTCGCTACGCCATGGCCGAGGCGCTGGCCTCGGGCCGCGCGGAAGGCCTCGAACCCAGCCCGGAAGGGCTCGCGCTGCTCGAAGCCGTTGCCGGCGGCGAGCTGCGCCCCGATGAGGCACGTGAGCGGATACTCGCGCGCCGCTCCCGGTGACCTTCGACCACTACCTCGACCTCGACCACGGCGTCCTGCGCAACAAGCTCGGCATCACCGACCCCACCGAGCTGGCCGGCGCCGAGGCCGAGCTCGTCGCGCTGCGCCAGTACGAGCTGCACACCAGCCGACTGGAAGGCCGCTACGACCTCCACCACCTGCAGGCCCTGCACCTGTGGCTATTCCAGGACGTCTACGACTGGGCCGGCCGCATCCGCACCGTCAGCATCGGCAAGAACGGCCAGATGTTCTGCATGCCGCAGAACATCCACCCCTTCGCCGGCACCATCTTCGGCTGGCTCGCCGACACCGGCCACCTCCGCGGCCGCACCCGCCCGCAGTTCCTCGCGGGCGCCACCACCCTCCTCGCGCACATCTGCGAACTGCACCCGTTCCGCGAAGGCAACGGCCGCACCCAACGCGTGTTCCTCACCCAGCTCGCCGGCGACGCCGGCTACCGCATCCGATGGATCGACATGGATCCGGTGCAGAACGTCGCCGCCTCCCGAGCCTCGCTCGACGGCGACAACGACCCGCTGCGCGCGATGCTCGACACCCTCGTCGACAGGGTCGAGCCGGGCCCGTGACGCCCGCTTCCGCGACGGCCTCAGCGCTGGTCGTGTGGCGATGTGCGCGGAAGGGCAGCAAAGCCACTTTCCTGCCCTGTGAGGGCCTGAAAGTGGCTTTCCTGCCCTCGCGTGGGACCGTCGCGGACCTCCTGGCACCAGGCGGTGCTCGGCTTCCCCCGTGACGTCACGTACCGGATCGGTGTCGTGCAATCCGGCGGTAGCCGGCGCCGACCCGTCCGCCGCGGGTGTCGAGGATCGCGGAGCCGCGTGTGTGCAGCACCATCGGGTCGACCGATGCCGCGGACGTCACCAGCTCGTTGCACAGCTGCGGCGCCAAGCTCGCGAGCCGGCGGCCCAGCCACTTGCCCCGGCTGAGCCATTGCCGATCCTGCGTCAGCACCAGCTCGGCGATCTCCTCCAGCAGTCGTGCCGAGACGAATGCGACCGAGGTTCGGTCGCGGGCGTCCGAGAGGTCGTCGAGCAGGTCGGTGATCCGGTACCGGCGGTCCTCGTCCTCACCGGGGGAGAGGGGAGGCGGACCGGCCGCGAGCCGGCGACGGGCATCCTCCTGGATGCGCACGCCGCAACCGTCGACGTCGAGCAGCAGCCGACCTTCGGCGCACATGTGCAGCAGCGGCGACCGGCGGGTCGCGATCTCGCGCTCCACGAACTCGACCATCGACGCCGGCGTGTGCAGGAAGACCTCCACCGGCCATCCCGCGTAACGCAGCGTCTCGCGCAGCACCGGGCCGCCGGGCTCGCCGACGACCACGACGTCGAGGTCGGACGACGCCGTGGCCAGCGACGTCCCCGCACTTCCGGCGAGGAACGCCGCCTGCGCGTCCGGGAACCGCTCGGCGACGAACCGCCCGGCCACGTCATCAGGAGCGCTCACAGCAGCTCCGATCCCGTGACGAGCGACCTCAGGTCGATCCCGATCGCGTGCAGCGCGGCACACCCGCCCTCGCCGCGATCGACGACGCAGATCGCGGTGTCGACCGTCGCGCCGAGAGCGCGGAGGTCGCCGGCCGAGGCGACGATCTGCCCGCCGGAGGTTACGACGTCCTCGATCACCAGCACCCGGCGTCCCGCAACGTCCGGGCCTTCGGCGAGCTTCGCCGTCCCGTACTGCTTCGCCACCTTGCGGACGAATACGGCCGGCACCCCGGTCCGCAACGACAGCGCCGTCGCCACTGGCACCCCGCCGAGCTCGAGGCCTCCGAGCAGGTCGGTGCCCGCAGGGACGAGGGGCGCGAGCCGGTCGGCGATCGCCGACAGGAGGGCGGGATCCGACTCGAACTGATACTTGTCGAAGTAGTGGTTCGCGGTCCGGCCGGAGCGGAGCAGAAATGCTCCTTGCAGCAGCGCAGCGCCCCGGATACGGGAGACGAGCTCCGCACGGTCCACCGTCATGCCCGCCGCGCGATCAGCTGGAACATGCGGGCCACGTGCTTGTACGGCTCGCGGTCGGTGACGGCCAGCTCCAGCCGCTCCAGGTCGGCGAAGAAGGTGGGGTCGTGCTTCCGCTCGTCGTCGGTGATGTAGTCGCAGAAGCTGCGGATCCCGTAGTGGCCGTCGACTGCGCAACCCAGCTCGGTGAGCGTTGCGCCGATGTCCTCGGCGGTGTGCAGGGTGATCGCCGTGTCGAACGTGGCGGTGTGGGACTGCGCGGTGTCGAGCGCGGCCAGCGCGGCGACCGGGTCGACCTCACGGATGGCAGCGACGAGGGGAGCGGAGTGCCGGTTCAACGACATCACCGAGAGCAGGCCGCCGGCGCGCAGCAGATCCACCGCCACCCGCAGCGTCGCCTGCACGTCGGAGACGTAGGGGATGACGTTATGACAGAGCACCACGTCGAAAGGGGACAAGTGGGGTAGGGCGGCAACATCGGCCTGAACGAGGGTGACCGGCGCGCCAGCGGCCCCGGCGCGTTCACGAGCGGCCGCGAGCATGTCGGTGTCGCGGTCGACGATCGTCACGTCGTGGCCGGCCGCAGCCAGCCCGACGGAGTCGAGGCCGTCACCGCCGCCGAGGTCCAGTACCCGCAGGAACGCCCCGCCGAGATGCCGGGCCAGGTTCGTCCCGGCCACCGCGTACCGTAAGCGCCCCCACGGGCTGTCCTGCCATGTCTGCCACGCCGTCATGCTCATGGGGCGACCGTATCCATCGATCAACCGCCGGCCTGCTGGGTGTGCTTCGGCAGCAGCCACACCAGGCCGAAGGTGGTGAACGAACGGCACCCTCGTCCACACCTATTGGACGAAAGTGCCGTTCGTTCAAGCCGTCCGGGGAACTTCCGGGGAGCGGGCAGAACCTGATAACTGTCATAACATCGATTATCGGATCAGCATGGCTGCCTGCGACCACTACGTTGTGGAGCTGCTCCGTCGACACCCACCGGCCCGGCTTCGGCCAGCTCCGTAAACTCGGTTGAGCGGCTGGTTACGTTTTCCTGGATGTCTTCTCAGCATGCGCTGCTGCCCCGGTCCACACCGGCTGCCGCAGGGGTGTCGTCCCGTGCGATTGCCGCCCTGCTGGACCGGCTCGAAGCGCACTCCATCGAATGTCACTCGATCATGGTGGTGCGCCACGGCCACGTCGTTGCCGAGGGCTGGTGGGCGCCGTTCTCGGCTGAACGCCCGCACCTGCTCTACTCGGTGACCAAATCGTTCACGTCGATTGCCGTGGGACTGGCGATCGCCGACGGGCTGCTCTCCTTGGACGACCGGGTGGTGGACGTGCTGCCCGACCACGTCCCGGTCGACGTCTGCGAGCAGGGCCGCCGCATCACCGTCCACCACCTGCTGTCCATGACGGCCGGACACGACACGGACAGCCTCGAGGAGGCCTGGCAGCTGGAACCGGGCGACCTGGTCAAGGGCTTCCTGCGCGTGCCGTTCCCCGAAGCCGAGGGGACACGTCACGCCTACGACAATGCGACCACGTTCGTCCTGGCGCGAATGGTGGAACGGGTCACGGGTCGTGGCCTCCCGGAGTTGCTCGACGAGCGTCTCTTCAGGCCCATGGGCATCAACCACGCCGAATGGGACCGGGTGGCCGGCGGTGCCGCCTTCGGGTTCCACGGGCTGCACCTCACGACAGAGGCCGTTGCCGCGTTCGGCGAGCTCCTGCTGCGCGGCGGCCGTTGGGGTGAGCGGCAGCTCGTCCCCCGCGGGTGGGTGGAGCTCGCGACCAGGCGGCACATCGAGACCCTGCCGTCCGAGGACGGAGCGGGTAACGCCGATTTCCTGTGCGGTTACGGGTACCAGTTCTGGATGTCGCGGCACGGCTACCACGGGAACGGTTCCTTCGGCCAGCAATGCGTGGTCGTCCCGTCGCACGATCTCGTGGTCGCTGTCACCAGCGGCCACACGAACGCGGACTCCCCGGCGCAGGTCATGCTCGATGCGATATGGGAGTTCCTGCTGCCGAGCCTGGATGACACGGGAAGCGCCCGGGACGACGAGATCCTCGCCGATCGACTGCGCCAGCTTTCCCTCGCGGGGGTGCCGGGTTCGGCTGCCCCCTCCCGTTCTTGTGCTGCGCGTATCGACGCCTCTGTCGAGGATTCGGCCCTGCCCGGCGGAACCGCTGTGCTCGTCGAGCCGGTGGCCGGTGGTTGGCTCCTGCAACTCGGGTCGACGTCCTTCACGATCGCGGTCGGCCACGGCGAATGGCGGGAGAGCTCGCCGCTCGGCCGCCCCGTCGTCGCGGCCGGCGCCTGGCAAGGCAGCACGTTCGTCGCCGAGGTCTACGTCATCACCACACCGCACCGGGTTCGGCTGGTGGTCGACGCCGACGCCGGAACGGCGGTGGCGACGTGGAGCACGGTGCCCCTCACCGGCCCCAGCCTGGAACTGCACATGAACTCGCCGCTGATGACCCGGCCCGACGTCGCGTAGCGCGCCTCGGGTCTGGTCAGCACTCGACGACCGACCAGCAGACGTCATTGCGCAGCCGCTGGTCGTCGAGGACGAGCTCGCGGATCGGCCGCCTCATCGGTCCGCTCCGAGGTCGTGCGCGACGACGTGGGCGACGGTGCTGGCCTGCCCGGCGGCGACCGGTCAGTGGCACTGCCAGAGGAAGCTCGCCCCGCCGCACGGGCGACATGCGAAGGCGTAGGCGCTGCCGGCGTCGCCGTAGTTGGCAGCCGTCCGGTCGTCGTGACCGGGTTCGAGCTGTGCGATGAACTCCATTTGCTGTGCGCACCCGGTGCAGGACGGGATTTCCTCGTCCTGGATCCACGCCGGCTCACCTCCGAGGCAGCCCAGCAGCTCGTTCTGGTCGCGTCCGGTCGAGTCCGTCCACGTGTCGTAGGCCTCGGCGTAGCTCGTGACATCGGACGGCAGCAGCTCCACGCGCGACGAACTCCCCAGGTCCGTTTCACCCTCGGCGGGGACGGTCGCGGGCAGCAGCTCGCCCTTCCGCAACAGGAACGCGCGATTGCCACCCGCGATCGGATCCCACTCGTCGCACAAGCCCGGATCGTTCGCGCACATGAAGATCGAGACCAGGTCGCCGGACGGGTCGAGCGCGTCGAGCGGCAGCTGCGCGATGAACTGCATGTTCCCGTGGCAATGGGCGCACACGGGCCAGTCGAAACCCGCCGGCACCAGCGGGACACCGCCTGTTCGCGCTCCGAGGGCCGAAGGGTCGGAGGGTCCTGCGTAGGCCAGCAAGGTCATCACGGGCGGGAGCGTACGGGGCCGCACCGACAGCACAGGGGCCTCAGCACTCGAAGACCGACCAGCAGATGTCGTTGCGCAGCCGCTGGTCGTCGAGCACGAGCTCGCGGATCGCGTCAGGGAGCTGGTCGCGTTGCCACTGGCATTCGCGCCGGCCTGCGGCTTCCGCCTCGGCGGCCGGTACCGACGCGCGGACTGCCTTGATCGCGTAGGCGGCCGCTCCGAGGTCGTGTGCGGCGACGTGGGCGACGGCTCCGGCCTGGCCGGCCGCGTACGCGGCGTGCCTGGGCGCGCCGCGCAGGTCCCTGGCCGCTCCCATGGCGTGGCCGCCCGCTGCCCTGGCCACCATCATCTTGACCTCGCCCCGAACCCATGCCCGGGCGTGCTCGATGGCTTCGCGTGGGCGCGGGTCGTCCGGCTTGACCGCCTCGAACAACGGCAGGACGTGTTCCGCGCATTCGGCCGCCCACAACGCGATGAGGTGGTGGTCGGCATCGGTCAACGTCCCGCCTCGGCGGATGGTGATGAGCCTCGGATCCCGAATCGTCGAGAGGATCACCGTTCGTCTCCCCTTGGACCATTTGCCGGCTGATCCTGCAACGTTAGCCAAGCCGCATTCGTGTTATGACAGCACCTTGGCAGCTACGTAGGACCACGGGCGCGGCGACCGTTGCCGATCTCCTACTGTTCCCGCCGTGGAACCGCTCCGGCCAGGCGATCCCGAATGGATCGGGCGATACCGACTGCAAGGCAGGCTCGGCGCGGGCGGGATGGGTGTCGTCTTCCTCGGCACCACTCCCGAAGGTGTCCAGGCCGCCGTCAAGATGATCCGGGACGAGCTTGCCGGCGACACCGGGTTCCGGCAACGCTTCCGGCGCGAGGTGTCCGCGGCGGTGTCGGTGGCCGGCATGTTCACCGCACGGGTGCTGGATGCCGATCCGGACGCCGATCCACCGTGGCTCGCGACGCAGTACATCGACGCACCCTCGTTGCGTGACGCCGTCGATCGTTACGGGCCGCTCGACCCGCCGGCGTTGCTGCGGCTCACCCACGGGCTCGCCGAGGCGCTCGCCGCGATCCACGCAGCCGGGCTCGTGCACCGCGACCTGAAGCCGGGCAACGTGCTCCTCTCCCCCACCGGCCCGAAGGTGATCGACTTCGGGATCGCGCGGTCGGAGGGCGCCACGCAGCTCACCGGCACCGGCGACGTGATCGGCACGCCCGAGTACATGGCGCCGGAGCAGCTGGCGGGCGCCGGCGGCGGCTCCCCCGCCAGCGACGTGTTCGCGCTGGGCTCCACGATCGTGTTCGCCGCGACGGGACGCAGCCCGTTCTCCGCCGAGCAGGGTGCGGCGGCGATGTACCGGATCGTGCATGTCGACCCCGACCTCACCGGTGTCCCGCCAGACGTGGCGGGATTGGTCCGGGCATGCCTGGACAAGTCGCCGGCACGGCGCCCGTCGGCGCAGCAGGTGGCGGTGAGCCTGCGCGGCGGGCCGCAGGTCGCGCCGGCGGGCGACCTGACCGTGCCCACACCCGCAGCGCTGACGGCCGCGCCGCCCGCTCCGCCGAGCCCGAAGGCTCGCGGCCGTCGACCGTTCGTCGTGGCCGCGCTGGCCGCCGTGGTGGTGCTGGCCGGGGCCGGCGCCGCCGTCGGGGTGACGGTGCTGCAGCGCGACGTCCCCCTCCCGACCCCGCCTCAGGTACCGACAACAACGGTGGCAGCGCCCCCGATCGACCCGAACAGCCCGGCGGCGAAGTACGTCGACCGGCTCTGCGCCTCCGGCGACCTGCTCACGACGCTCGGCAGCAGCGCCCCGAACGTCCGCTCGACCGGCGACCCCGCGATCGCCAAGCGCGACTTCCTGACCGCGAGCGACCGCTCGATCGGCGTGGTCGACGCCGCGACGAGCGACTTCGGCGCGCTGCGGGACGACGCGCCGAACGACGAGGTCGCGATGCAGTTCGGGCTGATCGTGCGGGAGTTCACGAGCGCGCGGGAGGCGTTCGTCGACGCCCGCGCGCAGGTGGCGCAGGCCGATCCGATGACGGCCGAGGTGTACTCGGCCGCCGTCACGCGGTTCACCGACGGCGTGCGCAACCTGTCGCTGGCGGCCACGCTCGTCCAGGGCATCACGTTGCCGCCGGAGTACACGGCGGCCTCGGCGGTGGCCCCGAACTGCACGAACTAGAGCGCGTCAGCCGGCGGTCGGCGGCTGGTCGACGGTCTGGGCGAGGTAGAGCTGCTCGCCGAGGCGGTCGATGAGCTCGAGGTTGGTCTCGATGTAGTCGATGTGGTGCTCCTCGTCGGCGAGGATCTCCTCGAGGAGCTTCGCGGAGGTGGCGTCGCCCTTCTCTCGGCACATCATGATTCCCGGGCGCAGCCGCTCGACGACGGCGAGCTCGATCTGCAGGTCCGACTCGAGCTGCTCACGCACGGTCTGGCCGATGCGCAGAGTGCCGAGGCGCTGGTAGTTGGGCAGGCCTTCGAGGAACAGGATGCGGTCGGTGATCTTCTCCGCGTGCGTCATCTCCTCGATCGACTCGGCGCGGGTGTAGGCGGCGAGTTTGGTGAGGCCCCAGTTCTGCTGCATCTTCGCGTGCAGGAAGTACTGGTTGATCGCGGTGAGTTCGCTGGTGAGCTGCTCGTTCAGCAGCGCGATGATCTCGTCGTCGCCACGCACGGTCGGTCCCTTCGTCGGAGTTCGGGACTTCGACGGTAGCGACGCGTCACGATCGGGTGAGAGGCAGGATCACCTGGCCCGCAGCGAGGAAAGCCTCCCTTTGCCCAGGTCAGGCTTGTCCAACTAGGCGGTGGCGGGAAGGCTCGCGATCACCGACGGCGAGTGGGCGGCCGCGAGGAAGACGTCGATGTGGTCGTGGCAGGAGCCGCAGCCGGTGCCGGCCTCGCAGGCGTCGCCGACCTCCTCGACGGTGCGGGCACCGCGTGCGATGCAGGACCGGATCTCGGTGTCGGTCACCGCAGCGCAGATGCACACGTACATCAGGCATCCCTTCACTTAGGCCAGCCTATGCTCTCAGTCGATCAGGGAGGTGCGCAAGAGCACCGGATCGTCGGTGCTGTGCCATACGCTGGATCGCGTGCCGCTCGACGAGTACCGCCGCAAGCGCGACGCGCGGCGTACACCGGAGCCGGTGCCCGAGGCCGAGCCCGCGCAAGGTCCCGACAACCGGTTCGTCATCCAGGAACACCACGCCCGCCGCCTTCATTGGGACGTCCGCCTCGAACGTGACGGGGTGCTGGCGTCGTGGGCCGTGCCGAAGGGGCTGCCGACCGAGCCGGAGACGATCCGGCTGGCGGTGCGTACCGAGGATCACCCGATCGAGTACCTCGACTTCTCGGGGGAGATCCCGGCCGGTGAGTACGGCGGCGGCCGGATGACGATCTGGGACACCGGCACGTACGAGACGGAGAAGTGGAACCCGCGCGAGGTCATCGTGCGCATGCACGGTGAACGTGCCAAGGGCCGGTTCGTGTTCATCCGCACCGAGAAGGACAAGGGCGGCGGCTGGGGCATCGAGAAGGGCGGCAAGGACAACTGGCTGCTGCGCCGCTCCGACCCCGCACCCGACTTCGACCCGCTCCCCCACGACGCGCTGCCGATGCTGCCCACAGTCGGCGAGCTGCCCGGGAGCGAGGGCTGGCTGCTGCAGGTGCGGTTCGGCGGCACCCGCGTGATCGTGCGCGTCGAGGGCGGGCGGATCCGGGTCACCGACGCCGAGGGCGTCGAGCTCGACGAGCCGCGGTTGCGCGGGCTCGGGCCGTCGCTCGGCGCGACGCAGGTGATGCTCGACGGTGAGCTGGCCGGCGCGAAGGGCAAGGCCGACCTGTGGATCGGCGACGTGCTGCACCTCGACGGCCGCGACGTCACCGGGCTGGGGTTCGAGCAGCGCAAGGCGTTGCTCGACGAGCTGCCGCTGGAGGGTGCGCACTGGCGCCTCGCCCCGGTGTTTCCCGGCGGCCCGGGCGCCGCGGCGGTGGTGGCGGCCGTGGAGCAGCAGGGCCTGCCCGGGGTGGTCGCGAAGCAGGCTTCGTCGCCGTACACGCCGGGCCGGGAGAGCGACGAGTGGGTGCAGGTCGGCGCGTCCCGTCCGGCGCCGGCGCGCCCGAGCGGCCGCTCCGGCGGGGTGGGGCGGGCGAAGCTCAGCAACCCGGGCAAGGTGCTCTACCCGCTGACCGGCACGACGAAGGCCGAGATCCTCGCGCACTACGTCGCGGTGGCCGAGGCGATGCTGCCGCACCTGCGCGACCGCGCGGTGACGATGGTGCGCTGGCCCGACGGCGTGGAGAAGTCGTCGTTCTTCGAGAAGGACGTCTCGCGGCACGCGCCGTCGTGGATCCGCACGGCCCGGGTCGGCACGCCCGGTGGGCGGTCGGAGAACGCCGACTTCCCCGTGATCGACGACGTCGAGGGGTTGGCGTGGGCGGCGAACCTCGCCGCGTTGGAGCTGCACGTGCCGCAGTGGCGGCTCGGTCCCGACGACACCCGCCACAACCCCGACCTCGTGGTGTTCGACCTCGACCCGGGCGAGGGGACGACCATCGTCGACTGCGCACGGGTCGCGGAACGCCTCGCGGATCGGCTCGCGGAGGACGGCCTGGTCGCCTACCCGCGCACGAGCGGCGGGAAGGGGATGCAGCTCTACCTGCCGGTGGCGGTCGAGTCGCCCGAGGCGACCTCGACGTTCGCAAAAGGCCTCGCGGAAGAGCTGGCCGCCGAGACACCCGGCCGGGTCATCGCGGTGATGACGAAGGCCCGCCGCCGCGGGAAGGTGTTCGTCGACTGGAGCCAGAACAACCCGTACAAGACGACGATCGCCAGCTACTCGCTGCGCGGGCGCGCACGCCCGACGGTGGCGACGCCGATCACGTGGGACGAGGTGCGGGCGTGCCGGCGGCCGGAGGAGCTGGTGTTCACGATCGCCGACCTGCCGGGGCGGCTCGCCGAGCACGGCGACCTCATGGCGCCCCTGCTCGACGAGCCGCAGCAGCTGCCCTGACGCCGCGGCGGATCGCCAGCGGGTGGGTGCCAGGAAAGTCCGCCATGGCCCTCCGGGCCGCCACGAGGGATGAGAATCCGTGCTTGGTGCGGCGCTGGGGTGGACGGCCGCGGTGGGGTCGTTCACTTCTGGCCGACCTCGGGTGCCGGTTCACCCCGGTGGCTGCAGCGATTCGCCGGGGCTGGGCCAGGGGTGCGTGCGATCCGCATGCGTGGGCAGGAAAGCCACTTTCCTGCCCTGTGAGGGCCGGAAAGTGGCTTTCCTGCCCTCACGGCCCAGACGCCCGCAGCCGTGCAGCTGTTGGTGCCCCGGGCTACCGCAGCCCGAGCGCCGGTGCGAGCTTCTGCAGCGTGGGCAGGATGGCGTTGTCGCCGAGGACCTGGATGGTGACGTGGTCGGCACCGGCGTCGAGGTGCTGGTCGAGGCGGGCGGCGATGGAGGCGGCGTCGCCGTGCGCGACGAGGGCGTCGATGAGGGCGTCGCTGCCGCCGTTGTCGAGGTCGTCGGTCGACCAGCCGAGGCGCTGCAGGTTGCTGCGGTAGTTGCGCAGGTGCAGGTAGGGGCGGTCGACGTAGGGGCGGCCGATGGAGCGGGCGCGGTCGACGTCGGTGTCGAGGACGATCTTGTGCTCGGGTGCGAGCAGCACCCCGGCTCCGAGCTGGGCACGGGCCTCGCGGGTGTGTTCCGGTGTTGTCAGGTAGGGGTGGGCGCCTGCGGAGCGTTCCGCGGCGAGCTGCAGGACCTTCGGGCCGAGCGCGGCCAGCGCACGGTGCTCCACGGGGACCTCGGCGGCGTCGAGCTCGTCCAGGTACTCGACGATCGTGGTGTACGGGCTGCGGTACTCGGTGGTCTGCTCGGGGTGCCCGATGCCGACGCCGAGCAGGAACCGGCCGGGGTGGGCCGTCTCGATGCGGTGGTAGGACGCCGCGACCTCCGCGGCCGGGGTGGCCCACATGTTGACGATGCCGGTGGCGACGACCAGCCGTTCGGTGGCGGCGATCGCGGCCTCGGCGATCGCCAGGTCACCGGGTGGGGAGCTGCCGATCCAGATGGCGCCGAAACCGAGCGACTCGATCTCCTTCGCCAGTGCCGGGGTGAGGTGCTCCTTGCGGAGCCAGATGCCGTAGCGGCCGAGTGCGATCGTCACAGACGTTGCGAACACGATCGCCGGTGTCGATGTTCCGCCCGGACGGTGGCGCGCAGTGGGCCGGTGCTGTCGGTGGGCGTCGTTAGGGTCGGGCCATGAGTCGGGGCTTGAGTTGGGACCGGGCGGCTCCGATGCGGATGCGCCAGCACGTGCTGGTGCCGGCCGAGCCGGCAGTGCCGCGTGCGGCGCCGGCCGGCACGGAGGCGGTGGTCGTCGGCGGCGGTATCGCCGGGGTGTCGGCGGCGGTGGTGCTGGCCGAGCGCGGGGTGGCGGTGACGCTGCTGGAGGCGGCGCCGACGCTGGGTGGGCGGCTCGGCGCGTGGCCGCACACGTTGTCCGACGGCACCGAGCAGGTCGTCGAACACGGCTTCCACGCCTTCTTCCGGCACTACTACACATGGCGGGCGTTGCTGCGGCGGATCGATCCCGAGCTGTCCTTCCTGCGTCCGATCGGCGGGTACCCGGTCGTCTCGCGGGAGTGGCCTGCAGAGGACCTCACCGGGCTGCCGGCCGCGCCGCCGTTCAACCTCATGGCGCTGTTCGCCCGCTCCCCCAGCCTCGGCCTGCGCGACCTGCTGGGATCCGACCAGCGGCGTGCGGCGGAGCTGCTGGCGTACGAACGGCGGCGCACCACGGCCCTGTACGACGACGTCGCCGCGGCCGATTTCCTGGCCGGGCTGGGCATGTCGGACCGGGCGCAGGCGATGCTGTTCGAGGCGTTCGCCCGGTCGTTCTTCGCGCGACCCGCGGAGCTCTCGGCCGCCGAGCTGATCGCGATGTTCCACTACTACTTCCTGGGCAACCCGGAAGGCATCGGGTTCGACGCGCCGGCCACCGACTACCTCACGTGCATCTGGGCGCCGTTCCAGGCGTGCCTGGAGAGGCAGGGCGCTCAGGTGCGGACGGGTTCGCGGGCGCTCGCGATCGCGCCGGCCGCGGGGCACAGCTGGCAGATCGACGTGGCGGGCGAGTCCCCGCTGGTCACACGACACCTGGTGCTGGCCACCGAGCCGGGCGCCTTGCGCGAGCTGGTGGCGGCGTCGCCCGACCTGGCGTCGGTGGCGCCACGGCTGGTCCGCCTGGCCGCCGGGATTGCGGTGGCGCCGCCGTTCGCGGTGAGCCGGTTGTGGCTCGATGCGGACGTCGCCGCCGCGCGGCCGACGTTCAGCGCGGTGAGCCGCGAGCCGACCCTCGACTCGATCACCGTGTACTCGCGGCTGGAACGCCCCTCGCAACAGTGGGCCGCGCAGACCGGTGGGGCGGTCGTCGAGCTGCACTCCTACGCGTGCGACGCCGCCGACGCGCGCACGGCGACCGAGCGGATGCACACCGAGCTGGCGGCACTGTGGCCGGAGACGGCCGACGCGCGCGTGCTGGACCGGCTGGAACGGCTGGAGGCGACGGCGCCGACGTTCCCCCCGGGCTCGGCGCGCAACCGCCCGCAGGTCACCGGAGCGGCGCGCGGGATCCGCCTGGCCGGCGACCACGTCGGCACCCCGTTCCTGAGCGGTTTGATGGAACGGGCCGCGGTCACCGGCGTGCTCGCGGCCAACGACGTGCTCGCCGAGGTCGGCGCCGGACCCGAGGAGATCCGCGGCGGACCGCAGCGTGGGCTGCTCGCCGGGCTGCTGCCCGGCTCACGCCGGTGAGGATCGCGCTCGACCCGGGTCCGCGGGAGGGCCCCGCGGTGATCCAGCGCCTCGACGAGAGCGGCGATCCGCTCGCTCCGCCGGAGAAGCTGCCCGACCTGACCGCGGTCGCGGAGCTGGAGCGGGCCGAGACGCCGCGATGGGTGCTTGCACGGTCCCGGACCCACCGCCGGCTGCTCACGGAGACGGGTGTCGAGGTGGCCCGCTCGCACGACGTCGAGCTGGTCGAGGGGTTGCTGGTCGCGGCGGCAGGCGGGTTCGGGCAGCCGCACGGGCTCGCTGCGGCTGTGGCGCGGCTCGAGGGGCGCACGCCCGAACCCGATCCACCGGTCGGTGTGGACGATCGGCCCACGCTGTTCGACACCGGCCCGGTCGACGAGCTCGCCGACATCGTCGCCGTGCACCGCGCGCAACAGGCTGTGCTGGCGGCCGACCCGCGGATGCGGTTGCTCGCGGCGGCGGAGTCGGCGGCCGGGTTGGTGGCGGAGGAGATGACGGTGCACGGGCTGCCGTGGCGGGCCGACGTGCACGACGAGCTGCTCACCGAGGCGTTGGGGCCACGGTCGTCGCTGGGTGGGCGCCCGCCGAAGCTCGCGGCGCTGGCCGACGAGGTGGTGGCGGCGTTCGGTGGGCGGGCCGTCAACCTCGATTCGCCCGCGGAGGTGCTGCGCGCGTTCGCCCGCGCCGGCCACGAGCTGGGCAGCACCCGCTCATGGGAACTCAAAGGCATCGACCATCCCGCGGTGGCGCCACTGCTCGCGTACAAGGAGCTGGCCCGGCTGCATACGGCGCACGGATGGGCGTGGCTGCGCACATGGGTGCACAACAACCGGTTCCGCCCCGAGTACGTAGTGGGCGGGGTCGTGTCGGGCCGGTGGGCGTCGCGGGGCGGTGGGGCGTTGCAGATCCCGCGCGCGGTGCGGGCGGCGGTGCGTGCCGACCCCGGTTGGAAGCTGGTTGTCGCCGACGCCGCGCAGCTGGAGCCGCGGGTGCTCGCGGCCCTGTCGGGCGACCACGCGCTGGCGCCAGGTGAGGACGACCTCTACACGGCGCTCGCGTCGGCGGAGTTCGGGGCCGACCGGGCCACCGCGAAGCTGGCGTTGATCTCGGCGATGTACGGGCAGACGTCCGGTGGGGCGGGGCAGCTGCTGGGCACGTTGCGCAGGCGGTTCCCGGCGGCGATGGGGCTGCTGGAGGATGCGGCGCGGGCCGGTGAGGAGGGCCGGCTGGTGCGGTCGCACTTGGGGCGGACCTGCCCGCCGGCGCGTCCCGGCCACGAGCTACCGGCCGCCGCGCGAGCGCGGGGGCGGTTCACCCGCAACTTCGTCGTGCAAGCCACCGCGGCCGAGTGGGCGTTGGTGCTGCTCGCGGAGCTGCGGCTGGCGTTGCGCAGTGCCGCGACGGGCGCGCAGCTGGTGTTCTTCCAGCACGACGAGGTGCTGCTGCACAGCCCTGCCGAGACCGCCGACGACGTCGCCGAGCTGGTCCGCGTCGCAGCCCTCACAGCGGGCCGGCGGCTGTTCGGGGCGACCCCGGTCCGGTTCCCGATGCGGCCCCGCGTCGTCGATGCCTACGACGAGCGCTGATACCCCGTCAGGCGGCGGAGGAGTCGGAGAGCGCTGCCAGGACGGCGTCGGCCATGCCGCGCTCGCCGCGCGCGTTGGGGTGGACCGGCGCGGCGGGCTCGGTCGGGACGAGCCCCTCGACCCACTTCACGCCGGGCAGCTGGCAGACGTCGTGCCCGATGGACGGGGTGTACGTGTCGACATAGGTGGCGCCGCCCGCGCCGGCCTGATCTTCGAGCATCGCGTTCAGCTTCTTCTCGGTGTCGCGCAGGTAGGCGACGTCACCGGGGCTGAACGGGACGACCGGGAAGCAGCCGGGGCCGGTGTCGGGCAGGATCGCCGGGTAGCCGACGATCAGGATCTCCGCGTCCGGGGAGCGCTCCGCGATACCGGCGATCGCGGCGGCGATCTTCGGTGCGGCAGCCTCGATGTTCTCTTCTAGCTGGTCGGTGCCACCCGCGGTGTAGTGGTCCATGCACGCGGCGCCCTGCGGCTTCGTGGGTGACCGCAGCGCGCACTCGGTGACGATGCTGCCGAAGCCGATGTCGTTGCCACCCATGGTCATCGTGACCAGGTCGGTGTCCGCGGTGAGCGCGTCGAACTGCGGCGCCGCGGTGCCTGCGGTGACCTGCTGCGACGCGGTGAGGTGCTCGGTGGTCGCAGCGCTGCATGTGACGTCGGTGAACGAGGTGAACCCGCGCTCTCCCGCGACCACGGAGGCGTAGTTGTTGGTGGAACGCAGGCACCCCGCCGGGGTGCCCTTCGGCAGCGGGACCAGCGGCCCCGCGGCGTAGGAGTCGCCGAGGGCCACGTAGTCGACCTGTGCCGGCAGCGCCTGGGCAGGGCTGACGAGCACGGCGAGCGCAGCGACGGGAACGACGGCGACGGCGGCCAACCGGCCGGCTGCAACGCGGGTCACAGCAGGTCAACGAGGCCGACGCCGCGAGGTTACTCCCGGGTACCGCCGGATGTACGGTCCTCCTCATGCGGCAGCAACGACGGGCCCGCGCCATCGCGATGACCCCGGACGAGATCGACGCGTTGCTCGCCGAACAACGCACGTGCCGGGTGGCGACGGTCGGGCGCGGCGGGCCGCACGCCACCCCGCTCTGGTACGTGTGGCACGGCGGCGCGCTGTGGATGACATCGCTGTCGCGCAGCCAGCGGTGGGCCGACCTGCAGCACGACCCGCGGATGGCCGTGGTCGTCGACACCGGTGAGGACTACCTGCAGCTACGCGGCGTGGAGCTGCGCGGCCGCGTCGAGGTCGTCGGCGAGGTGCCGCGCACCGGGGAACCGTGCCCTGAGCTGGACGGCCCCGAGCAGGCGTTCGCCGACCGCTACTCCGGCGGTGTCGTCGGCCACGACGGACGACATGCGTGGCTGCGGCTCGTGCCGGAGAAGATCACCAGCTGGGACTTCCGCAAGATCCCGACGTAGGCCCGTCCGCCACATGGAACCTTGTGGCGGCCGTGCAACGTTGAAAATCAGCCACGAGGTTCCATGTGGCGTCGGGCAGTGGCTCAGAAGAGCTGGTAGGCGGCGCGGGAGACGACGAACCCGTGGCGGGTGGTGGGGTTCTCGCAGCGCAGGCCGGTTTCGCGGCTGACGCAGATGACGTCGGCGAAGCGGACCGCTTGCCCGTAGTCGAGCACGGTCAGCGTTGGTGCGGCGAGGGTGTCGCCCACGCACGACAGTTCGGCGGGGCCGCTGCCGGAGAGGACAGCGCCGGTGCCGTAGTCGAGGGTGCAGGTCGGTGGGGTGGGCGGGAGCGTCCAGCTGTTCTGGGTAACGTCGCAGCGCACCTGGTCGGGGTCCATCCGGCAGGCGATGTTGCGGCTCGGGCTCGCGAACGCGGCGCTGCCGACACCGAAGCGGGGGTCGGTGGCGGCATCGATGAGAACGGCGCCCGCTGCGGGGTCGGACAGCGGAAGCGCCGTCGTGGTGGGCGCGGAAGGCGGTGCCGCGACCTGCGTGGGTGGCGGATCGGGTGAGCCGCCGGTTCGTCCCGGCATGAGGATCGCGGTGGTGATCCCGGCGATCAGGGCCACTGCGACGGCCGCGGCGCCGATGAGAAGGCCGCGCCGGCGGGACGGGTGGTTCGGCGGCGGCGGCGCGGGTGTGGCCGGGGCGGGCACGGGAACCACGGGTTCGCCGCCGCCGCGGAGCATGACCCCGACCTGAGCCGCCGTCGGACGAGCAAGCGGGTCCTTCTGCAGGCATGCGGCGACCGCGGTGCGGACGGGCCCGGTGAGCGGGCCGAGGTCGGGCTCGGTGTACCCGAGCCGGTGCAGCACCCGGGCCTTGTCCTCGGCGGCGAACGGGGACCGTCCGGTCGCGGCGAAGGCGATCAGCGAGCCGAACGAGAAGATGTCGGACGCCGCGCCGATATGGCGTTCCCCGGCCGCCTGTTCCGGTGAGAAGAACTCGGGGCTGCCGGTGCTGCTCCCGGTGATACCCATATCGGTCAGGTGCGGGCCGTCGCCGGCGAGCACCACCGTGGCGGGGGTGATGTTGCGGTGCGCGAGCCCGCCGCCGTGCAGGACGGCGAGGCCGTCGGCGATCCGCAGCGCCATCGACGCCACCCCGGGCGGGCTGAACGGGCCGCGTTCCCGCACGAGCGTCTGCAGCGACGGGCCTTCGACGTAGGCGGTCGCGAACCACGGCTGTTCCGCGTCGGCGTCGGCGGCGAGCACCGCTGAGGTGAACCACGCCGGCGCGGAACCGGCCGCCGTGACCTCGCGGCGAAACCGTTCCCGGAAACCGGGCTGCGCCGCGACCTCGGCGTGGACGACGGTCACGGCGGCCTGCTGCCCGGCCTCGTCGACCCCGAGCAGGACACGTCCGGCGCCGCGCTCGCCGAGGAACGCGACGATGCGGTAGAGCCCGAGGGTGGTGGGGTCGGCCGAGCCGGACTCGTCCATCACCCCCGACGCTATCGGGTCACGGGGCTCCGGCGATCAGCGGCCAGAGCGCGTCGGGGCCGCCGTCGAGGACCTCGGTGCCGATGAGCTCGGCCCATTCGGCCTCGGAGCCGTCCTCGTCGCGCCAGGCCCACAGGCGGGTCGTGACGAGCCGCAGGTCGTGCTCGCGGGTGAACCCGATCGCGCCGTGCACCTGGTGCGCGATCCGCGCGACCACGCCGGCGGCTTCGCCGGCCCTGGTCTTCGCGACGGCGACGGCGAAGCGGGTGGACGCGGCGCCGAACCCGTCGGCGTCGGCCACCCGCGCCGCTGCCGACGTGGCCGCGGACGCGGCTGCGACCTCGGCCGCGGCGATCGCGAGCTGCTGCTGCACGGCCTGGAACCGGCCGATGGGCCGACCGAACTGCACCCGCTCCCCCGCGTACCGGACGGCGGCGGCGAGGGCGCCTTCCGCGGCGCCGGCGAGCAGCAGTGCCCGCCCGAGGGCGCCGCGCAGCCGCAGCTGGGCCCCGACGTGCTCCTCGACGCCCGCGGCGGTGACCTCGCCCTCGACGACGACGGTGTCGCGGGGTTCCTCGGCGAGGTTGGTGCCGTCGGTGATGGTGAGCGCGGCCGGGTCGAACAGGAGCACCTGGTCGCCGGCGAGCATGACGATCCCGGCGGCGGCGCGGGCCCACGGCACGCGGTGCAGGGTGCCGGCGGCGCGGGTGACGGTGCGGGTGACGTCGAGGTCGCCGGTGGCGAGGGTGAGCGGCCCGTCCGGCAGCGGGATCCCTGCGGCGTGCAGGAGCCAGCCGGCCTGCAGGTCGGTCTCGACCAGCGGTGCCCGTGCGGCGTTTCGTCCGGCGGCGGTGAGCACGACCGCGGCGTCGGCGAACTCGGCTTCGCTGCCGCCGGCGTCGGCGGGCAGTGTGAGCCGGGCCAGCCCGGTCTGTTCGAGCGACTCCCACAGTGCGGCGTCGAACCCGGTTTCCGAGCTGTCGGCGTCGCCGAAGATCGATTCGGCCAGCTCGGAGAGTTCCTTGGAGGTGTCGGTCATCGCAGGCCCAATCCGCGCGCGACGATCCCGCGCAACACCTCGTTGGTTCCGCCGCGCAGGGTGAACCCCGGGGCGTGCAGGACGGCGTCGGCGAGGAGGCGGGCGTAGCCGCTCTCGGCGCCGGGATCGGGCGGGATGGCCAGCAGCAGCCGGGCGGCGTCGATGACCTCGCTCTCGAAGCGGGTGCCGAGGTCCTTGGTGACGGCGGCGGCCAGCTCGGGAGCCGCACCGGACTCGAGCGCGCCGGCGATGGCGAGCGACATCCGCCGCAGCGCCGCGAGCCGCGCGACGAGCGACCCGACGGCCCGGCGGGTGCCGGCATCGTGGCCGGCGCTGGTGCCGGCAAGTTCCGCGACGAGCGCGGTGAGCAGCGGGAACGTCGAGAGGAACCGTTCGGGGCCGCTGCGTTCGAACGCGAGCTCGCTGGTGACCTGGTGCCAGCCTGCGCCGACCTCGCCGAGCACCATCGTGTCGGGGATGAAGACGTGGTCGAACACGACCTCGTTGAAGTCGTGGGCGCCGGTGAGCAGCGGGATCGGGCGGATCTGCACGCCGGGGGCGTCGAGCTCGACGATGAACTGCGAGAGACCGGCGTGCCGGTTCTGCTCGTCGCGGGGCGCCGAGCGGGCCAGCGCGAAGAACGCGTGGGCGTGGTGCGCGCCGGAGGTCCAGACCTTGGTGCCGGTGAGCTCCCAGCCGCCGTCGACCTTCTCCGCCTTGGTGCGGACGCTCGCGAGGTCGGAGCCGGAATCGGGTTCGCTCATCCCGATGCCGAAGTACACCTCACCGGCGGCGATGCCGGGCAGGAACTTGCGGCGCTGCTCCTCGGTGCCGAACCGCATGAGGGTGGGCCCGATCTGGCGGTCGGCGACCCAGTGGGCCGCGACCGGGGCGCCGGCGGCGAGCAGTTCCTCGGTGACGACGTACCGGTCGAGCGGGGATGCGCCGTGCCCGCCGTACTCGGTGGGGATCGTCATCCCGAGCCAGCCGCGCCGGCCCAGCTCCTTGGTGAACCGCTCGTCCCATCCGGAGAGCCAGACGTCGGCGCGGGGTGCCCACGCACCGTCGGCGCGTTCCGCCGCCAGGAACGCGCGTACCTCCGCGCGCAGTGTCGCTGCGCGCGGAGGTAGCTCGACCGGCGGCGGTACGAGCGCCGGCAACCTCGTTGGTGTCTGCGTCACGCCCTCATCCTGCGCCACGACCCCGGGGGTCAGTGAACAGGATGTGATTCATCCTCGAACGCAGCCCCGCTGTGAGCATCCCCGCCGTGGGCGTCGTCGGACTGCACGGGCGTGGTGATGAAGAACGCCCCCACGATCGCGACGAGCGAGATGAACGCCGCGACGAGGAACGCCAGGTGCACCCCACCCGCGGTCTGCGCGACCGCGCTCTCGACACCGTCGGTCTTGAGCTGCGCGGCCTGCAGGCTGTAGACGCTGACCAGCAGCGCAACCCCGGCGGCGCCGGCGAGCTGCTGCAGCGTGCCGAAGATCGCGCTGCCGTAGGAGTAGAACTTCGGCTCCACCGCACCCAGGCCCGCGGTGAACAGCGGGGTGAACACGAACGCCAGCCCGAGGCTCAGCGTGAGGTGGAATGCGATCACGGCCCACACCGGGGTGGTCGAGGTGAACAGCGTGGTGGACCACAGCGCGAGGCTCACCGCGACTGTGCCGGGCAGCAGCAGCGCCCGCGCGCCGAACCGGTCGTACAGGCGCCCGACGACCGGCCCGAGCAGACCCATCAGCAGCCCGCCGGGCAGCAGCAGCAACCCGACGGACAGCGGGTTGAGCAGCAGCACCTGCTGCAGGTAGATCGGCAGCAGGATGATCGTGCCGAACAGCGCCGACATCATCAGGCCCATCAGCACGATGGACACGGTGAACGTGCGGGAGCGGAACGTGCGCAGGTCGAGCAGCGGCGAATCGGTGCGCTGCAGCAACAGCTGGCGCGCCACGAACAGCGCGAGCCCGCCGACACCGACCACGAACGGCAGCCACGTCGGCACCACCGACGCCTCGCCGGCGGAGTGCCCGATGCTGCTGAGCCCGTAGACGAGCCCACCGAAACCGAACGCGGAGAGCAGGACCGACGGGATGTCGATCGGGGTGTGCACCGGCTCACCGATGTTGCTCATCTTCCGCAGGCCGATGGCGAGCGCGATCAGGGCGATCGGCAGCACGGCCCAGAAGATGAACCGCCAGCTCAGCAGGTCGAGCACGAGCCCGGACACGGTCGGCCCGATCGCGGGCGCCACGGAGATGACGATGGACAGGTTGCCCATCACCGCGCCGCGCCGCGACGGCGGCACGAGCGTCATCACCGTGGTCATCAGCAGCGGCATCATGATCGCGGTACCGCTGGCCTGCACGACCCGCGCGGTGAGCAGCACCGCGAAGTTCGGCGACAGCGCCGCGATCAGCGTGCCGGTGCTGAACAGCACCATCGCGGTGGTGAACAGCGTGCGGGTGGGGACCCGCCGGATCAGGAAGCCGGTGATCGGGATCACCACGGACATCGTGAGCAGGAAGCCCGCGGTGAGCCACTGGCCGACGCTCGCGCTGATCGCGAGGTCGTGCAGCAGCACCGGCAGCGCGACGGCCATCGTCGTCTCGTTGAGGATGACGACGAACGTCGACACGATCAGCACGGAGATGACCGTGCGGTCGCGCGGGGACAGCTTGGCCGCGGGTTGCGGCGGGGCGTGTTCTGGTGTGAGATCGGCGGGCAGTTCAGCGGTCTGGGACACGGTCATCCTCTTCGAGCGAAGGTCTGTATGACCGCGTGCGGTGCTGCGGCGGCGGAGCCCGCGCGATCATTCGGTTTCCAATCTAGAAGGGGAGACCGACAGAAAGCTCGCGAGTAATCGGTCCGCGAACACAGAAATGTTCCCGCAGGTGTGCGCTGTGCCACACCGCTGCGCCGATGCGGCGGCAGTGCGAGGATCGGGCCATGCCGAACTCCAGCAGCCATGTCGACGAGGCCCGTGTCGTCGACGACGTCCCGACCGGCCTGTTCATCGGCGGTGAGTGGCGGGCGGCCGCCTCGGGCGCCACGCTGAACGTCGACGATCCGGCGACCGGTAAGACCCTCTGTGAGGTATCTAACGCCGGCCCTGAAGACGGGATGGCCGCGCTCGCCGCGGCCGTCGAGGCGCAGGCGGCGTTCGCGGCGATGGCCCCGCGCGATCGCGGCGAGATCCTCCGCCGCGCCTACGAGACGATCATGGCGCGGATCGACGACCTCGCCCTGCTGATGACGCTGGAGATGGGCAAACCGATCGCCGAGTCGAAAGGCGAGATCACCTACGCGGCGGAGTTCTTCCGCTGGTTCGCCGAGGAGGCCGTGCGGATCGACGGCGGGTACGCCGTCGCGCCCAACGGCGCGAGCCGGTTCCTCGTCCAGAAGCAACCGGTCGGGGTGTGCCTGCTCATCACGCCGTGGAACTTCCCGATGGCGATGGGCACCCGCAAGATCGGCCCGGCGATCGCGGCCGGCTGCGCGATGGTCGTGAAGCCCGCGCAGCAGACCCCGCTGTCGATGCACGCGCTCGCGGCGATCCTCGACGAGGTCGGGCTGCCCAAGGGTGTGCTGAACATCGTCACCACCGCCGACGCGGGCGGGGTGATGGAGCCGCTGATCCGCGACGGGCGGGCCCGGAAGCTGTCGTTCACCGGCTCGACGGCGGTCGGGAAGAAGCTGCTCGAGCAGGCGTCGGAGAAGGTGCTGCGCACGTCGATGGAGCTGGGCGGCAACGCGCCGTTCCTGGTGTTCGACGACGCCGACCTGGACAAGGCCGTCGAAGGCGCGATGCTCGCGAAGATGCGCAACATGGGCGAGGCGTGCACCGCGGCCAACCGGTTCCTGGTGCAGCGCGGGATCGCCGACGCGTTCGCCGCGAAGATCGCCGAGCGGATGGGTGCGCTCGTGGTCGGGCGCGGCACCGACGACGGTGTGCAGGTCGGGCCGCTCGTCGACGCCAAGGGCCGGGACAAGGTGGTGGAGCTCGTCCGCGACGCCGTCGACAAGGGCGCCACGGTGAAGGTCGGCGCCGACCCCGTCGACGGTCCCGGCTACTTCTACCGCCCTACCGTCCTCACCGACGTGCCGCTGGGGGCGCGCCTCACCCACGAGGAGATCTTCGGCCCGGTCGCGGCCATCACCGTGTTCGACGAGGAGGACCAGGGCGTCGCCGCCGCGAACGACACCGAGTTCGGGCTGGTCAGCTACCTGTTCACGGAGAACATCACACGTGCGCTGCGCGTGTCGGAGCGGCTGGAGGCGGGCATGATCGGGCTCAACACCGGCCTCGTGTCCAACCCCGCTGCGCCGTTCGGCGGCATCAAGGAATCGGGCCTGGGCCGCGAAGGCGGCAGCGTCGGCATCGAGGAGTTCCTCGAGACGAAATACGTGGCCATCGGCTTCGGCGGGTAACCCCTCCGTTAGTCGCACATGTTTTGCGACTGCAGTAACGGCGCGTCTAGCCTGTGGCGAGCACATCTGAGGAGGTGGTCGGCGTGGTCGTGGCCATGCACATGAGCGACGGGCTGGTGAACATCCCGACCGCGCTGGCCTTCGCGGTGGTCGCCGTGATCGGCCTCGGGTTCGCCGTCACCCGCGCCCGCCGCGACCTCGACGACCGCACCGCACCGATGGCGGGGCTCGTCACGGCGTTCGTCTTCGCCGTCCAGATGATCAACTTCCCGATCCTGCCCGGCGCCAGCGGCCACCTGCTCGGCGGTGCGCTGGTGGCGATCCTCGTCGGCCCGTGGGTGGGGTCGCTGTGCATCACGATCGTCCTGGTCGTGCAGGCGCTGCTGTTCGCCGACGGCGGGCTCACCGCGCTCGGCACGAACATCACCAACATGGCGCTCGTCGGGGTGTTCACCGGCTACGCGGTCGCGGTCGCGATGCGCGGCCTGGCCCGGCGCAGCCGCGGCGGCCTCCTCGCCACCGCCTTCGTCGCCGCCTTCGTCAACACGGTCGTCGCGTCGCTCGCGTTCGTCGTCGAGTACGCGCTCGGCGGCTCCGGCGGTGCCGCGCTCGGCACGGTGTTCGCGCTGATGGTCGGGCTGCACGCGCTGATCGGGTTGGGCGAGGGGCTGATCACCGCGGCCACCGTCGGTGCGGTTGCGTCCGTCCGGCCCGACCTCGTCCACCTCCTGCGCCCTACCAGGGCCGCACTCGACTCCAGGGACCCGTCATGAGCAACGCAGGCACCGACAGCAGCACCGTCACCCGGTTCTACGTGGGGTTCCTGCTGGTCACGCTGATCATCGCGGGCGGGCTCTCGTACTTCGCCAGCTCGTCGCCCGACGGCCTGGACACGGTGACGCTGCACGGCTGCCAGGTGGTCGAGGTCGAGACCGGCGAGCAGCTCAACGGCTCCTGCATCGCGCAGAACACCGGCGACCACATCGTCGCCGGCAGCCCTCTCGCCGACTACTCCATCGGCGGCGCCGAGGGCACCACCGGCGTGGCCGGGGTCGCCGGGGTCGTGGTGACGGTGCTCGTGGCAGGTGGCCTGTTCTGGCTGCTGCGCCGCCGCGGGTCGCGCAACTGATGGGCAGCTAGTGGGCGCCGGGCACGCCCACCCGCTGCACCTGCCGGGCACCTCACCGGTGCACCGGATGCCGGCCGAGGTGAAGATCGTCGCGGCGGTGCTGCTCGTCGTCTGCGTGGTCGCCACCCCGCGGGAGGCGTTCCCCGTGTTCGGCGGGTTCCTCCTGCTGCTGGGCGCGGTGTGGGTGGCGGCGGGGATCCCGCCGGGCTGGATCGCGCGGCGGGCGGTGATCGAGCTGCCGTTCGTGGTGCTCGCCGTGCTGCTGCCGTTCACCGGTGAGGCGCCGACGGTCGTGTGGCTGGGCGTGACGCTGTCCGAGCCCGGCCTGCTGGGGGCGTGGAACATCCTCGTCAAGGGCACACTCGGGGTGCTGACGTCGTTGACGCTGGCCGCGACCACGCCGATGCGGGAGCTGCTGCACGGCATGGCCCGGCTGCACGCGCCGACGCTGGTCGTGACGATCGCGACCCTGATGCTGCGCTACGTCGACGTGATCGTCGCCGAGGCCGGCCGGATGCGCGTCGCGCGGATCTCACGGGGACACGACCCACGGTTCCTGTGGCAGGTGGGTGCGACCGCCCGCGGGGTCGGGGCGCTGTTCCTGCGCTCCTACGAGCGCGGCGAACGGGTGCACCTCGCGATGCTGTCGCGCGGCTGGACGGGCCGGATGCCGCAGCTGCAACCCGGACGCACCAGCGCGGCGCAGTGGCTGGTGGGCCTGTCCCCCGTCGCCGCCGGGGTCGCACTGGCCGTCACCGGGTGGGTACTGACGTGAAACCGGCCGAGGTGCGCGCCCGTGAACGTCTCGGGCAGGCGCCGCCGTCGCTGGAGGTCGACGGGCTGACGTTCGCGTACCCGGACGGGCATCCCGCCCTCCGCGGGGTGGGGCTGCGGGTGGAGCGCGGCGAGCGGGTCGCGTTGCTCGGCCCCAACGGCGCCGGGAAGACCACCCTCGTGCTGCACCTCAACGGCATCCTCACCGCGGCACAGGGCAGCGTCCGGGTCGCCGGCCTACCGGTGGGTGCTCCGCACCTGCACGAGATCCGCCGACGGGTCGGGATCGTCTTCCAGGACCCCGACGACCAGCTCTTCATGCCCACCGTCGCCGAGGACGTCGCGTTCGGACCGGCGAACTTCGGCGTGCCCACCGACCAGCTGGCCGCGAGGGTCGACGCCGCGCTCGCCGCCGTCGACATGACGGGGCACCGCGACCGGTCGCCCCTGCACCTCTCGGGCGGGCAGCGGCGGCGGGTGGCGCTGGCCACCGTGCTCGCGTGCGAGCCGGAGATCCTCGTGCTCGACGAGCCCTCGTCCAACCTCGACCCGGTCGCCCGCCGCGAGCTCGCCGACGTGCTGGGCAGGCTCGACGCGACGATGCTGATGGTCACCCACGACCTGCCCTACGCGCTGCAGCTGTGCCCGCGCAGCATCGTCCTCGACGACGGCGTGGTCGTCGCCGACGGCCCCACCCGCGAGCTGCTGCGCGACCCCGACCTGCTCCGCCGCCACCGCCTGGAACTGCCCTACGGCTTCACGCTCTAGCCCAGCAGGTGAGTCGACACTTCTAGCACGGTGAGTCGACACCTTCGGCACGGTGAGTCGACACCTTCGGCACGGTGAGTCGTCACTTCTGGCACGGTGAGTCGTCACCTCTAGAGCGGTGAGTCGTCACCTCTAGAGCGGTGAGTCGCACGTCCCAGTACGCGCCGGGCGCACCGAAACGCGCAACTCACCGTGCTGAAAGTGACGACTCACCTGCTACTGCTGGGGTGGGGTCGGGTAGCCGGGGCGCGGCCCGCCGCCGCCCTCGTGGCCGCTCGGTGTCTGCGGGATGCCGCGCGGCGGGGTGGGGGTGGCGCTCTCCGGGTCGTGCGCCGGCGCTGACGGCAGGCCGGGTGCGCGGCCCGCGGGCGGCAGCGGCGGCGGCCCGGCGGGTGGCGGGGCCGGTGAGCTCATCGGCGGCGGGACGTCCTTGCGGGCCTCGGCCTCCGCATCGGCGACGACCCGTGCGATCTCCGGGTTGGTGGACGTGTCGAACCAGTCCTTGATCGACTCGTCGTCGTCCTCGGGCTTGGACTGCACGCCGTCGTCGGGTGAGGGCTGGAACCGGAACACGCCGTCTTCACCGGGGGCGCCGAGCATGCGGGTGAAACCTTCGAGCGCCTTTCCGAAGTCGGACGGCACCAGCCACACCTTGTTGGCCTCGCCCTGCGCCATCTGCGGGAGGGTCTGGAGGTACTGGTAGGCCAGCAGCTCCGGGGTCGGCTTGCCCGCCTTGATCGCGGCGAACACCTTCTCGATGGCCTTCGCCTGGCCCTGCGCCTGCAGGTAGCGGGCGGCGCGGTCACCCTGCGCGCGCAGGATGCGGGACTGCCGGTCGGCCTCGGCGTTGAGGATCGCGGCCTGCTTGGCGCCTTCCGCGGTGAGGATCTGCGCCTGCTTCTGCCCTTCGGCGGACCGGATGGCCGATTCCCGCTGCCCTTCCGCGGTGAGGATCGTCGCCCGCTTCTCGCGGTCGGCCTTCATCTGCCGTTCCATCGACTCCTGGATCGACGCGGGCGGGTCGATCGCCTTGATCTCGACCCGGGCGACCCGGATGCCCCACCGGCCGGTGGCTTCGTCCAGCTCGCCGCGCAGCACGGTGTTGATCTCGTCGCGGGAGGTGAGCGTGCCTTCGAGGCTCATCCCGCCGACGACGTTGCGCAAGGTCGTCGTGGTGATCTGCTCGACGCCGACGATGTAGTCGGAGATCTCGTACACCGCCGCCTTCGGGTCGGTGACCTGGTAGTAGACGACGGTGTCGATGTTCACCGTGAGGTTGTCCTGGGTGATCACCGGCTGCGGCGGGAACGACACGACCTGCTCGCGCAGGTCGATCCGCTCACGCACCTTGTCGATGAACGGGACAAGGAACACCAGCCCGGGATCGGCGGTGCCCTTGAAGCGACCAAGCCGCTCGATCACCGCGGCTGTCGCCTGCGGGATGATCTGCACGGCTTTCACCAGCGAGATCACCACCAGCAGCACGACCAGCACGACGACGATCAGCAGCACCACGCTTCCGTCCACGAGCTCTCCCTCACGATTCCTGGGGCACGACCACGGCCGTGGCACCCGAGATCTCGGCAACGGTGACCCGTTGCCCCTCCGCGATCACGACGTCGCCATAGGTGCGCGCCGACCAGATGTCGCCGCCGATCTTCACCCGGCCTCCGTGACCGTCGACCTCTTTGACGACAACGGCATCCCGGCCGACGAGCGCTCTGCTGTTCGTGCTGGTGTGGTCGATGCCGCGGTCCAGTTTCCGGCGCAGCGCGGGGCGCACCACGAACACCAGCAGCACCGACACGACCACGAACACGATGGCCCCGACCACCGGCCCGCCGACCAGCGCCGACACGCCTGCCGCGGCGAGCGCGCCCCCGCCGAGCATCAGCAGGACGAACTCCCCCGAGGCGACTTCGGCGACCAGCAGGACGATTCCCGCGATCAACCAGATGATGGCGGGCCACATATGTCTGATCCTGCCAGACCAACGCGCCTCGTGATCGGCTCGTCACACAACCGCGATGTAGCGGAACGCGGCAATGTGTGCGGCGCGCACGTTGTGCCTGGAAAGCCACTTTCCAGGCGCGTGGGGACGGGAAAGTGGCTTTCCAGGCAACCCCCGGGAGCTGGGGCGCGGGCGTTATGCGGTGACGAAGTCGATGAGGCGTTCCACCGCGCCGATGAGGGGTGTTTCCAGGTCGCGGAAGTCGCGGACGGCGCCGAGCACGCGGCGGGCGCCGTCGGCCGGCTCACCCCAGCGCAGCGCCGCGCACACGCCGGTCTTCCAGTCGATCCCGCGTGGGATCTCCGGCCACGCCCGGATGCCCACGACGGATGGCTTCACGGCCTGCCACACGTCGACGTAGGGGTGGCCGGTGACGAGCACGTGCGGCCCCTCGACGCTGCGCGCGGCGCGGCTCTCCTTCGAGCCGACGACCAGGTGGTCGACCAGCACCCCCAGCCGGCGTTGCGGACCGGGCTCGAACTCGGCGACCGCGGCGGTGAGGTCGTCCATGCCGTGCATCGGCTCGACGACGACACCTTCGACGCGCAGGTCGTGGCCCCACACCTGCTCGATCAGCGTGGCGTCGTGCAGGCCCTCCACCCAGATCCGCGCCGCCCGCGCAGTGCGTGCGGTGTGGCCCTGCACCTTCACCGAGCCCGACGCCGACCGCGCCGGTGCCGCCGCGGCCCGCTTGGGCACGACGAGCGTCGCGGTGCGGCCTTCGACGAGGAACGCAGCGGGGCGCAGCGGGAACACCCGCCGGGCGCCGTGCCGGTCCTCCAGCGTGACCTCGCGGATGTCGACCGCGACGACCGCGCCGCAGAACCCGCTCGCCGGGTCCTCGACCACCAGGTCCGCCTCGGCCGGCACCTCGGGGACCGCGGTGCGGGTCACCCGCCGGGTGCCGTCGGCCCCGAAGACACCGCGGTAGTCGTGGGTCGCCATGGCGCTTGTTGTACCCGGCGGGCCGCGCGGGACAGAGCACCGACACGCCGTCCCGCAGCGGCACGGCCCGCTACCTGCGATGACAGAACGTGTTCGTGTTCACCCGCACGGAAGGCGTGCTGTAGCCCACTTCCGTGGCTAGCCTGATCGGGTGCCCTGCCCCTCAGCGACCTTCGCCGTGTGGACGTCGGCCTGGTTGGCCGGCGCCGCGGCACCCGATGACGTGCTCGATGCGCTCGCCCCGTGGGCGGAGGCGCACGACGTCCAGGCGGCCGACGCGGCCACCGCGGCGATGACGAACCTGTCGCCGCCGGGCGAGCCGGTGTCGTCGCTGACGTTCCTCCTCGCGGCGCTGCGCAGGGCCGAACCACGCGGCCCCGGCCGGCTCGTGCTGCCGGCGCCCGGGGACGTCCGCGGGCTGCCCGGCCCGGGCATGTTCAGCCGCGAGGCCACCACCGCGGGGCAGGGGGTGCTGTTCGTCGAGGCCGGGCTGGGGATCGTGCCGGCGACCATCGCCGACGGCGTGCTGCGCTGGACCGTCTACCCCGTGCCCGACCCGGGCCCCGTACCGGAGTTCGTCGCGCTCAACCAGGCCGAGCGGGAGCTGCGCGACCAGGTCCGCCAGTCGGCGTCGGTGTTGACGTCGCTCGGTGTCGCCCGACACCGTCCCGGGGTTCGCGAGGAGATCGCCGCCGCGTTGCGTGCTCGGCCGGCGTCGCTGTGGCCTGCGGGGATGCCCGGGCAGTCGTTGCGGGTGCTGCAGCACGCCGACGAGGTCGAGGCCATCCTGGCCGCGGCGTCGGTCGACGAGCCCGGTGGGGCGCTCTCCGCCTCGGCCGCGACGGCGCGGCGCGAGGCGCTGCGGCCGATCGAGACCGCCGTGCGCGTCGCCCGCCGCGCCGCCGTTGCCGAAGCCGTCCGCGTGCTGGCTACCAGCCCGCTGGTCTGAAGGCCGCCGATCTCAGCAACACCGTCAGCGCAGGACCGTGCCCTTCGTCTCCGGCAGGGTGAGGATCACCAGGAACGCGATCGCCGCACCGACCGCGACGTACCAGAAGAACGCCGTCGCGTAACCCGCCGCCGACAGCGCTGTGACGACCAGCGGCGCGGTCCCGCCGAACGTCGCGACGGTGAGGTTGTACCAAGCGCCGATGCCGAGCCCGCGCAGCTCCGTCGGGAACAGCTCGCTCATGATCGCCGGCGCGATCGACGTCATGGCGGTGTAGAGCGTGAGCCCGACGCAGAACACCACGAGCATGTTGCCGAGGCCCGGCCCGATCAGCGTCGAGAGCGGCACGATCAGCACCGCCGTGGCCGCCGACCACACCAGCAGCTGCGGCTTGCGCCCGAACCGGTCCGACAGCGCACCCATCGGGTACTGCAGCGCGATGAACAGCGCCGTCGCGATCGACAGGGCGAGGAACACCTCGCCGGCGTCGGCGCCGCGCGACTTCGTCGCGAACGGGGTCAGCGCGGAGAAGAACGTGTAGTAGCAGAGCGTGGAGAGCAGGGTGAACCCGATGAGCTGCCCGACGGCCTTCGGGTGGTCGCGCAGCGTCGTCAGCAGGGGGTGCTTGAGCGCCTGCGCCTTGACCTTGTTCTCCTCGAACTGCTCGGTCTCCGGCATCGCCCGCCGCAACCACAGCCCGACCAGCCCCAGCACCGCGCCGAGGACGAACGGGATCCGCCAGCCGTAGGCGGCGAGCTGTTCCGCGGTCAACGTCCGCGCCAGCGCCCAGCCCAGCACCGACGCGATCAGCACCGCGGTGCCCGTCGAGATGTAGAAGAACGCCGAGTAGCGGCCGCGGCGGTCGGGCGGCCCGATCTCCCCCAGGTACGCCGACGCGTTCGACACTTCTCCGCCGAGCGACATGCCCTGCGCGATGCGGGCCAGCAGCAGCAGGACCGGCGCGAGCCAGCCCACCGCGTCGAACGTCGGCAGGATCGCGATCGCCAACGACCCGCCGGCCATCAGCACGATCGTCAGCAGCATCGCCGTGCGGCGGCCGCGCAGGTCGGCGAACCGGCCGAGCAGCCAGCCGCCCAGCGGGCGGAAGAAGAACGACACCGCGTACGCGGCGAGGGTGTTGATCAGCGCGAGTGTCGGGTCGCCCGACGGGAAGATCTGCGTCGCGAAGTAGATGCTGAACGTCGCGTAGATCGTCCAGTCGTACCACTCGATCGCGTTCCCGACCGACGCCGCGATCAAGGTGCGGACGGGCAGCCGGTGCGGGGCGCTCGGATCGGCGGCGGGCTTGGTCATGTCGGGCACGGGCAACTCCCAGCTCACGGGACCGGATGGAGGCACATTAGTGCCCTCACCTGGATCCCGCTGGGGCCCACCGAACCGAAGTTCCCCACCGTTTTGCCAACCCTCACAGCCTGCAGGGCGTGCAGGTTGGCAAAACGGTGGGGAAGTTGCCGGCGGCAGGGCCGGAGTTCCCCACCGTTTTGGGCACTTGCGCGCGTTTTCGGCGCGCATCCACCCAAAACGGTGGGGAACTTGGGGGTCAGGCCAGCTTCATCGCCAGCTCGGTCTGCCAGCGGTGCATGTCGGGTTCCTCGGCGGGGTCGGTGAGCAGGACCTCGAGCCGGCTGCCCCACTCGTCGCCGCGGTCGCCGGGGTGCACGTCCAGCTCGAGGCCCTGCTCCGACGCCCACGCCAGGAGCTGCCCGGTGCGGTCGACGAGCTCGTCGGGGTGGCCGGTGTGGGTCAGGGTCACGTACCGGCCGGGCGGGAGCACGTCGACGACCACGTCCCCCTCGCCCGTGACGGGTACGGCGACGGGCACGCCGGCCTCCACCTCCAGCTCGTGTTCCATGTCGATCACGCGGTAGCGGAAGAACGGTGGCCCGGACGGGGCGATCCGACGGGCGGCGAGGAAGCCGAACACCTCGCCGAACCGGTCGGCGATCTTCCCGAACGTTTGCATCGTCACGCGTCCCGACACGGCCACGTAGGGCTGCTCGGTCCACTCGACGACGGTCGGCACATCAGTGGTCATGCAATGAAGGACCTGCCGGGCGGAGAGAACTCATCGCACGCCCGCCTGCAGACGTCGGATGAGCAGCCGGAGGTGCTCCACAACCTCCGGCGGGCCGTGCACCTCGAAGTCGCAGCCCAGCGCAACGAGCTTCGACCCGATCCACGGCAGCGTGTCGGTGTGGCGGTGGACCCGGCAGCTGGTGTCGTCGATCGCGACGACGTCCTGCGGGGTGTCACCGAGCCGGCCGACGACGGTCGCGGCGGGTGCGTGCACGGTGACGTCGGCGCTGTAGGTGGGGGCGCTGGTGTACATGCTCGTCTGCAGGTAGGCGGCGGCGTCCCCGTCGTGCTGGCCCGGCAGCTCGCGTGGGGTGGTGCGGGCGCCGGTGCCGCGCGCGTCGGTGATCCGGTCGGCGCGGAAGCTGCGCCAGGCGTCGCGGTCGAGGTCGAACGCGACCAGGTACCAGCGACGGCCGGCCGTGACCAGTCGGTACGGCTCGACGTGCCGGGCCGCCTGCGCGCCCTCATGGGTGCTGTAGCGGAACCGCGCCCGCTCCCGGTTCGTGATCGCCGCCGCGAGCGCCGAGAGCACCTCGGGCTCGACGGCTGGGCCCTCGATCGGCATCGTCGTGGTCGCGGCGCCCAGCGCTCCCACCCGGTAGCGCAGCCGCGAGGGCAGCACCTGCTCCAGCTTCGCGAGCGCACGCATCGAGGCCTCGTCGATCCCGGCGACGGCCTGCCCGGCCGCGGTGCGCAGGCCGACGACGATCGCGACCGCCTCGTCGTCGTCGAGCAGCAGCGGCGGCATCGCGGCGCCGGCGACGAGCCGGTACCCACCGATCGATCCCCGGCTCGCCTCGACGGGGTAGCCGAGGTCGCGCAGCCGGTCGACGTCGCGGCGGATCGTGCGCGGGCTGACCTCCAGCCGCCGCGCCAGCTCGCTGCCCGGCCATTCCCTCGGCATCTGCAGCAACGACAGCAGGGAGAGCAGCCGGCCGGGGGTGTCGGTCATGCCGGAAATACTGCCACGGTATTAGGTCGTAATCTGTCCTATACCGTTTCTACGGTTCACCCATGGACATCGTGAAGCCCATCCCCGAGGGATACACCGCGATCACGCCGTGGATCATCGGCCCCGACACCAACGGCATGATCGACTACCTGACCCGCGCGTTCGGCGGTGTCGAGATCGGCCGGGTCGTCGGCGAAGACGGGTTCATCGGCCACGCCGAGGTCCGGATCGGCGACGCCATGGTGATGCTCTTCGACTCCCGCCCGGACTGGCCGGCCACCCCCGCGTTCCTCAGGCTCTACGTCGAGGACGCCGACGCCACCCACCGCGGCGCGGTCGAGGAGGGCGGGACGTCGGTCACCGAGGTCACCCACCTCGCCTTCGGCGACCGCGTCGGCCGCGTCCGCGACCCGTTCGGCAACCTGTGGTGGATCCAGACCCGCGTCGAGAACGTCACCGAGGCCGAGATGATCGCGCGCTTCGCCGAACCGAGGTGGACCGCCGCGATGGACTACGTGACCAGTGCGAACCTGTTCCAGTCGAGCGATCCGGCGCTGCGGCCGTAGGACCTGTCGGTCCCGATCCGAGGGGTCCGTGTCATTGCGGACCCCTCGGGCGGCGCAGGATGCTTGGTGGTGTGCACGAGGTCGTGATCGTGGTCTACGACGGCGTCCAGCTGCTCGACGTCGCCGGACCCATGGAGGTGTTCGACGCCGCCCGCCGCATCCTCGGTGGCAGCGGCTACCGGGTGCGGCTCACGTCCCTCGACGGGAACGACGTCGTCTCGGGCGCCGGCGCCCGCCTCGGCGTCGCCGCACCCATCACCGAGATCCACGACGTCGACACCCTCGTCATCGCCGGCGGCTGGGGGTTCTCCGCCGCGGCCACCGAACCGCCGCTGATCGCGCAGATCCGGCGGCTCTCCGCCCGCGCCACCCGGGTCTCGTCGGTCTGCACGGGTGCGTTCGTGCTGGCCACCGCGGGGCTGTTCGACGGGCACCGCGCCACCACGCACTGGGCGTTCTGCGAGGCGTTGCGCACTAAGCACCCGCGCATCGACGTCGAACCCGACGCGATCTTCGTCCGCGACGGCCGCATCGTCACCGCCGCCGGCGTGACCGCCGGTGTCGACCTCGCGCTCGCGATGGTCGAGCACGACCACGGCGCGACGCTCGCCCGGACCGTCGCCCGCTGGCTCGTCGTGTTCCTGCAGCGCCCCGGCGGGCAGTCCCAGTTCAGCACCTGGACCGAGGCCGGCGCCTGCAGCGACGACGCGCTGCGCAAGCTCGTCTCCGAGATCGCCGCCGACCCGGCGGCGGACTTCTCCGTGCCGGCCATCGCGCAACGCCTCTCCGTCAGCCCGCGGCACGTCAGCCGCCTGTTCCGGCGCGAGCTGGGCACGAGCCCCGGCCGCTACGTCGAACGGGCACGGGTCGAGGCCGCCAGGATCCGGTTGGAGAGCGGCCGCGACGGCATCGACGTCGTCGCCCGCCGCTGCGGCTTCGGCACGGCCGAGACGATGCGCCGCGCGTTCATCCGCGAGCTCAACGTGCCCCCGAGCGCCTACCGGGAACGATTCGCAACCACCGCAAGCTGAACGGACACCAGTGGACATCGCCTACGTGCTCTACCCGAACATGACCGCGCTCGACCTGGTCGGCCCCTACGAGGTGCTCGGCCACCCGACGGTCCGGCGGCACTTCGTCGCGGCCTCGACCGGCCCGGTGCGCTGCGACAACGGACTCACCCTGCACGCCGACACCACCTTCGCCGAACTGCCCGGCGCCGACGTGATCGTCGTGCCCGGCAGCTCGCGGTGGCGCGACGCGCTCACCGACACCACCATGATCGACTGGCTGGCCGCGGCCCACCCGTCGGCGACCTGGACGACCTCGGTGTGCTCGGGATCGACGCTGCTCGGGAAGGCCGGCGTGCTCGCGGGACGGCGCGCCACCTCGCACTGGGCGGTGCGCGACACCCTCGCCGCCGACGGCGCCACCGTCGTCGACGAGCGGGTCGTCATCGACGGCGACGTGATCACCGCGGCCGGTGTCTCTGCCGGGATCGACATGGCCCTCACCCTCGCCGCCACCCTCTGGGGCACCGAGACCGCCGAGCTGATCCAGCTGGCGCTGGAGTACGCACCGCAGCCGCCGTTCGACGCCGGCACCCCCGAGACCGCTCCACCCGCCGCGGTCGAACGCTTGCGCGCCGCCTTCAGCTGACGGGCACACGCCCGACCCGGCCGCATCGAGCCGCCGCTGCACTGAGCCGCCGCTGCACTCGCGCCCTGTGAGGGCAGGAAAGCCACTTTCCTGCCCTCACAGGGCCGGAAAGTGGCTTTCCTGCCCAACCCCGGCGCGCCCGGGGCGGGGTGCGCGGCGGCAGCGGCGTTGCCTGGAAAGTGGCTTTCCCGGCGTGGAGGGCCGGGAAAGTGGCTTTCCAGGCAGCACCGTGCGCCCTGAGCGGCCCGCCCTCCGTGCGCCGCCGTCAGGGCGCCGCCTGTCAGGGCGCCGCCTGTCAGGGCGCCGCCCGGTAGGTGAGGATCAGCCCCACCCCGGCCAGTGCGTCCTTGGGCCCGTCCACGGTGAACGTCCAGCCCGCTCCATCGCGGTTGACCCGCAGCCCCGGCGGCGTGATCACCGTCCCTTCTTGCAGGGCGAGCGCGCGGTCCCCGTTGAGGAGCAGCCGCGCCGCACCACCGTCCAGGTCGTACCGCGCGGCGACGCCGGTGATCAGCGAGTTCTCCATCCCCGGGAACAGGTCGGGGGTGAGCGGCAGCGTCAGGACGTCGCCGTCCTCGACGAACGCGGCCCATTCGAGCGGGAACTCCGCCGCGACGTCGACGTACCGGGTGGCGGGGTAGGGCTTGAGCATGCCCCGCACCGCCGCCGCGAACGTCTCGCCGCCGTCCTCGGCGGTGTAGCGCACGACGAGCCCGACGCCGCGCAGGTCGGCCGGTGGGCGGCCGTTGAGCTGCAGCTGCCAGGTGGAGACGGCGCCGGTCCCTTCGAACGGGAGGTAGCGGGCGTCGTCGTAGCGCAGCTCGAAGAGGCCGTTGTTCTCCTGGTCGCCGACCTGCGAGAGCACGATCCGCTGGTTGGCCCGCCAGTCGCTGCGCACCGAGGTCGGTGGCGGTTCCGTGGGGTCCAGCAGGTGCTTGACGGCCTTCGGGTCGGCGGTCAGCACGGTCTTGTGGCCGAGCTGTGTGAGCGTCGCGTTGACCTCGATCGAGTTGCCGTCGACGTCCTCGAACACCACGGCGAGCGCGCGGATCTGCCGGCGGTGGTGCCCGGGGAAGTCGCGGTCGAACAGCTCTTCCGTCAGCGCGAAGTCGCACTTGCCGGTCGCGATGAGCCGCAGCAGCGCCACCGGGTTCAGCTCCATCAGCGACACCCGCTTGGTGATCTCCAGCCCGCGGACGTTGCGTTCGCTGTAGGCGTTGCCCAGCCGTTCGAGGTCGACGGACAGGCTCTCGCCGGCCAGCAGCCCGCCACGGCGGCCGTCCCAATACGCGGGCCGGATGAAGGCGTCCGACCCGTTCGAGCTGCCCAGGCCCTCCACCCCGCGTTCGAAGCGGTACGCCTGCTCCGCGGCGCGTGCCATGTCGTGGGCCAGGCCGTAGGCCTGGAAGTACAGCCCGCCCAGCTGGCCGGCCATCCACTGGTACAGCTGCGCCCCGGAGAACTTCCCCTTCAGGTACGTCGCGACCTCGCCGTGGTGGGTGATCTCCTTGGCGAGGATCTCCGCTTCCCGCTTGGCGACGGCGACCTGCTGCTCGGCGGCGCTGACCTGGTGCTTGATCTGTTCGAGGTCGCTCGTGGCGGTGTCGAGCTGGAACTGCCAGTCCTCCCGGGACCGTTCGTGTCCCGCTTGCACGCCGAGCAGCTCGCCGGTGATGGAGAACCCCTCGCCGAGCACCTGCGGGATCTCCGCGGCCGCGTTGAGGACGCTGCCGAGCTGCTTGCCGCCCCATTCGACACCGATGATGAACGGCCCGATCTTGTTCTGCGGCAACGCGTAGGCGATCCCGGCGCCGACCTTGATCAGGCCGGCGGTCAGGTGCAGCGCGGACGCCGTCGACATCATCCCGATCTGGGCGCGTTCCATCGCCGAGAGCCCGTTGTCGAGCAGCCGCTTGTAGTGTGCGGCGCGTTCCGTCACCGCCGTCCGGCCGGCCTCCAGCTCCCGCAGGTTCGTCTCGGCGATCCGCACTTGGGCGTCCTTGATCGCGCGGGTCATGTCCAGCACGACGCCTTCCTGCCGGTTCTGCAGCAGGCTCAGCTCCTCGGCGTCGCGCCGGTCCAGCGCGCTGAGCAGGTCGTTGCCGAGCTGGCGGAGCTTGTCCACGAGCTCCTGCGCCCTGCGGAACGTCGCGTCGAACCGGTAGTGCGGCACCGGCGCCGCCCCGGCCCCGGTGGCCGCCGCACCGTTCAGCCCGGCCGCTGCGCCGCGGACCAGGTCCATCGGGTCGAGCGGCGGTTCGAACAGCGGCAACGGCTGGCTGATCCCGAGGATGTTCAGCGACTGCCGGATCTTGCGGAGCCGGTCCTCGACCCGGTCCCAGAACCCGCTGATCGTCGTGTTGGCGGGCACGGCGAAGTAGCTGTTGGCCAGGCCCGCGTGCACCGCGCCCTCGCCGTTGAGCATCGCGCCGCCCGCGGCCAGCTCGGCGAGCACCTCGAGGTCGGGCGACCGATCGAGGTCGCCGTAGGTCTGCGTCGGCGACAGCGGCCGCGGCCCGAGATCACCGGGGCGCGCCCCCAGCAGGTCCCACGCGAAGACGTACAGCGCGCGGGCCTCGTCGATGCTCTCCCGCGTGTACTGGCGGAACAGCGTGTCGGCCCATTCGAGCAGGTTGTCGATGTAGGCCATGACAACGGCCCGCCGGTAGGCCACCGGGCGCAGCTCGGCGATGGCGTGGGCGTCGAACGGGTCCTGCTGGTAGGCGTCGACGAGCCGAGTGACGTCGCCGGTCGTGTCGTAGTGGCGGCGCAGCCCGGTCACCAGCGCGGTGCGTTCCTGCAACCCGCGCAGCGCGGCGACGACCCGCTCCCCCGCCTCCCGTCGGGCAGGGTCCGACCCACCGGTGAGCAACTCGTCGACGGCCGCGACGGTGTCGGCGAGCCGGACCGGCAGCTGCGACGACGCGAGCGCGTCGAGCACCGTCTCCTCGTCCTCGTCGAGCGGCCGGTTGCGGCGGAACGCCGGGGCGAGCGTGGCGAGGCCGGCGAGCACGGGCTGCAGCTCGGCGGTGATGCCGCTGGTGTCGCCGAGCTCGGCCGCGGTGACCTCGGCAGCGAGCTCGGCCATGTCGGTCCGGCAGCGCTCGGCGAGCGCTGCCAGGTCGACGGCGAGGAACGGCAGGAACCGCCAGTACCGCTGCGGCTCGGTGGGGTCGAAGACGTACTCGTACCACTGCCTGGCCTCGGCGAAGCGCTGCGCGTCGCCGAGCGCACCGGCGATCAGCAGCGGCGCGTGGAAGAAGATCTCCCAGTAGTAGGTGCCGTTGGCGCTGTGGAAGTCGAGGTGGTCACCGGCCGGCAGCCGGGTCGCCTCGACGCGGTCCGGGTCGATCTGGATCGTGTTGCGCCCGGTCCGATCGGTGCTGAACGCGGGCAGCTCGTCGATCTCCTGGCTGGTCGGGTCGAGCATCGCGCCCACCCCACCGGCGAGCAGCCGCTGGTTGAGCTGCGCCGCAGTGCTCGTGGTGAGCCGCACCAGCTCGACCTTCTGCGCCGCACGCTCGAACGGGCGCGGCACCGGCACCCCGGCCGGGTAGCGCCGGTAGTGCGGGCCGAAGAACAGGTAGAGGTGCCGGTCGGTCTCGCTGTCGAGCACCCCGGTGAACTCGGCGGGGAACCCTTCCGGCAGGTCACCCCACCTGGTCTCGATCTCGGCGAACCCGGTGAGACCCGACGGCTCCTGCTCGGGCCGCATCCGCGCATAGGTGCCGCCGGCGAACACGTACCGGTGCACCCCGCGCCGGAACACCGCGTCGACCTGCTGCGGCAGCGGCAACCGGTCGCCGTCGGCGAGCAGCGCCGGCGGCGTGTCCTCGTCCACCCCGTAGCGGACGTACCGCTCGCCGCTCAGCACGTAGAGCACCCCGGCCCGGACGAACCCCGCGTCGACGGTCCCGAACCCGGAGATCGCGGCCCGCCCCAGCTCCTCGACGTCGCGGCGCCGCTCCGTGGGCCGGCGCCGCCGCCGGGTACCCGGTCCTGTTGTGCCCGGCCCTTCAGCGTCGAGCGGCGGCACCCGCAGCTCGACGTAGACCTTCGCCTCGTTGTCGAAGTAGAAGCCGACCCCGTCGACCCGCACGCCGGCGTCGACCCGCTGCCCGCGGGGCAGCCCCTCCTCGTTGTCGGAGAGCCGCTGCGGGTAGTCGCCGTCGTGGCGCTGGTAGTCGCGACCGGTGTAGCGGACGTACTCGGTGCCGGACGACACGTAGGTGAGGGACTGTTCGCGGTCGACGACCACCGCGCGCACCGGCCCCCAGCCGAACGGGTTCGCGACCGCCCTGGTCAGGTCCGGCTCCTGCACGACCGTCCTGCGGTCGGCCGAGAAGAACCACTCGGTGCCGTCGAGGTCGGTGAACGCCGTCCCGATGCTCCGCCACTGCGGCAGGCGGTCGGTATTGCCCAAGATCGGCCTGGGGTAGGTCGGGTCGGGGGTGCCGAACGGGGCGCCGGTGAAGCGGAAGTACTGCTCGCCGGAGAACACGAACGTCTCCTGCTCGCGCTGCAGCACGGCGTCGACGACGCCGGTGCGGGTGAGGTTGTTGGCCACCCGACCCCACACGTCCGCCGTGTTCTCCGCCGCCGCGAGCACGCCGTCGACGGACCGGACGAACCGCCCGACCGTGTTGTCGAAGAAGAAGCGGGTGCCGTCCGGCGTCTCGAACGCGGCGTCGATCTGCGCCCACTCGGGCAGGCCGTGCCCGTTGCCGCGCAGCGCGAGCGACGGCGGTTCCGCCGCGGGTGCGACGGCCGCCGGCCTGCACAGGAAGCTGCCGCCCTTGTGGTCGATGCTGAACCACGGCCCGTACGTCGAGGTCCGAGGGCTGTTGAAGCGCACGACCCGCGGCACGTCGGAGACGTTCATGGCCGCCACGGCGGCCATCTCCGCGTCGGTGAACACCTCGTCGAGAGGGTCGGTGACCGGGACGATCTCGCCGCCCGGGACCGGTCCGGCGGTCAGCGCGGGCAGCAGCTCCACGGCCTCCTGCACGAGCTCGGGGCTCAGGCGGGTCGCCTGCGCCTGCCGCGACATGCTCGTGGTGACGGTGCCGTCGTCGTCGGTCTGCTGGGTGACGACCGAGTAGGCGCAGGTCACGACGATCGACTCGGGATCGTCGGCCACCTCCACCGAGAGGTCGACGTCGAAGATCGAGCCGGGCTGGCGGGTGTCCATGGCGAGCGTCTGCGCCGGCACCCATTCGCCGTTCAGGTTGTAGAACGAGTAGTGCACCTTGACGCGCTCGGTTACGGGCGGCGCGGTGACCTCCTGCGCCCCGTCCTGCTGCTCCTGGGTCACCAGAGTCGTGCTCGTCGACGACGGCGCCACCGACTCCTTCGTCGTCCAGAACACGAACACCCTGTTGAACGCGTGCACCGGCTGCACTTCGTCGGCCTCGATCTGCACATCGACCTTCAGCCACGGCTCCCACGTCGCCACGAGCTTCTCCGCGCTGCGGAACCGGGCCCGGCGGTAGTAGTAGCGGCGCGGCTGGGTGCGGGTGCGCCCGAACAGCACGAGGTCGCGGGTGTCGGCGGGGCCGGCGGCGCTGAAGACGTACCCGCCGGCGATCGCAAGCCGGGACACCTCGGTGTACTCGTCCAGGTAGCGCTTGTAGGCCTGCTGCACCGACTCGGCGGTGATCTCGCCCTGCAGCAGGTCGCTCTCCAACGCCTCGAACGCCGGGGTCTTCGACTGGCGAAGCTCGGGACGCAGCACGTTCTCCGGGTACAGGAAGACCTTCCGGTTGACCTCCCAGGTGCGGTAGTTGCGCATCCACGACCACCAGGCGCGCACCCGGCGGCGGGTCTCGTCCGGGTCGCGCCCGTCCGGGACGGCCAGCTCTTCCAGGTCGAGCAGGTAGCGGTGCACGAACAGCTGGGTCGCCGCGATCGCCTCGAACACCGGTGACGTCGTGCCGCGGCTGCCCATGTCGACGTCGATGAGCAGCTGCTGGAACAGGCCACGCGAATCGGGCAGGTCGGCCCTGGCGAGCACCACCGCGAGCAGCGCGTCGCGTTCGAGCACGAGCAGCTCGTCGCGGATCTGGCGCGAGAGCGTCTCCCACGCGGGGCCGGTGTGTTTGCGGGCGAGCATGCCCCGCAACGCGGCAGCCGCACCGGCGAGGTCGGGTTCTTCCCCGTGCAACCGCGACCAGACGTCGGTGACGACGGCCGCCGGCCCGGCACCGAGCTTGTCGGTCACCGCGAACACGTCGACCAGCTTCAGCAGCAGCTCCAGCTCGACCCGCTCGTCGGGGGCGCCGGCGAGGAACCCGCGGCGGCGCACCAGCCACCGCAGCTGCTCGACGTCCCACCCGAACGCTCCAGCGAGGAACCCGTACGGGTCCGCGACGGTCCGCGGGCCGGCCGCCATGAACTCGGCGAGCCCGTCGTGGGCGTGCGCCAGCTCGGCGAACCGGCTGATGATCCGCAGGTCCTCCAGCCGGTAGTCCGCGCCACCCGACCAGCGCTGCCGGAACGTCTGCGGGTAGGTGCGGTCGATCGCCGCGTACCCGACCCCCGAGTACCGCACGTACTCGTCTTCCAAGCCGAGGTAGGTGCGCCCGTCGAGGACGAACGCGACGTCGATCCGGTCTTCGAGCGTGTCGGGCAGGTCGCCCCAGTCGTCGCGGATGGTGCGGGGGAACCCGTCGTCGACGAACGTCAGGTCGCGGCCGGTGTAGCGGGCGTACTGGTCGCCGCGGAACACGTACAGCTCACCGGTGGGCGCGACGAACGCGGCGTCCAACCCCGGGTCGGTGGTGAACGTGTTCCGCAGCGCGCCCCAGCGACCCGCGACGGGCTGCAGCGCGGCACCGTCGTCGACCCTGACGAAGCTCGGCCCGGCGAACAGGTACGTTCCTCCGTCGGTGCCGCGGAACGCCGCGTCGATCCCGTCGTACAGCGCCGCGGGGAGCGCATCGACGCCCAGCTCCCGCGGCAGCTCCGCCTCGATGGTGCGCGGGTAGCCGTCGTCGACGTAGGTGGCGTCGAGACCCGAGTAGCGGACGTACTGGTCGCCGCTGAACAGGAACGTGCGCCCCTCGCTGACCAGCGCGGCGTCGACGGTGCCACGTTCGGCGATCACGTTGCGGACCGCGCCCAGCCCGCTCACGTCGACGGTCGCGACCGCGGTGCGGGAGACGGCGTGGCAATCGCCGCCGATGAACAGGAACACCGTGCGCGGGTTGGCGACCACGGCGTCGACGACCGGGCCGGTCGCTGCCCGCTCCGCGACGACGTACTCGAACGTGTCCGGCAGGTTCGCGAACGACTCCTCCGCCCGCAGGTGCGTCGCGATCGACTTCGGGTAGCCGTCGTCGACGAACCGGTACCCGGAGTCGCCACCTCGATCGGCGCTGTAGCGGACGTACTGGTCGCCGGAGAACAGGAACGTCGCCCCGGTGCCGTCGACGACCGCGGCGTCGACCCGCCCACCTGCGGCCAGGAAGTTGTTGCGGGCCAGCCCCCAGGCCTCCTTGATCGCCCGGGATGGGCCGGCCGTGCCACCGCTCCAGGTGGTGAACCGGCCGGGGAAGAAGATGTGCGTCGCGCCGTCGGGCGCGGTGAACGCGGCCGTCACAGGCGCCGCGGGGTCGATCCCCGGCCACACCCGGCCGACCGGCCGCGGCGGCGACCAGGTGGCGGTCGGCTCGTGGTGGCGCAGCACCTGCCCGCCCGTGAGCAACAGCATGTTCTCGCCCTCGAACAGCACGGCGTCGGGCGCGGTGAAGCCCTCGGGCGCCAGGTCGGCGGGGACGTCCCAGAAGCCGGCGTCGGCGGTGCGGGGATAGCCGGGGTCGGGCCGGGCGTAATCGGCGCCGGAGTAGACGAGGTAGCGCATGGCGCCGGTGTCGTCGGGCTTCTCGAACACGTAGGTCGTGCCGGCGCGGACGTAAGCGAGGGTGACGCTGGTCAGGCCCGCCCAGTGGGCGTCGACGGGCCGCGGCTCACCGTCGATCTGCGCATCGACCACCCGGTTGCCGGTGTAGACGACGAACTGGTCGCCGCTGAACACGTACGTCCGCCCGTCGCGCCCGACGAACGCGGCGTCGACGTGCTCGTCGTTGCGCACCGTGTTGCGCGGGCGACCCCAGTCCTGCGCGAGCGGGAACTGGCGGCCCAGGCCCACGTCGAAGCACAACTCACCCTTGAACAGGTACGTGTTGTCGTCGGCGCCGCGCAGGACGGCGTCGAGGCCGGTGCGGAACGCCTCCGGCACCCGGCGAAGCGTCCGCGGCCGCACGGCGGTCCGCTCGACCGTCGTGCCTTCGAGCGAGCTGTAGTGCTTCCAGCCCCCGCTGTCCTCCACCAGGACCGCACCGTCCTCGATGAACGCGCACCCGACCCCGCCGCCACCGAGATCGCTGTAGCGGCGGTACAGGGAATCCGAGACGACGTGGCAGCGGCCGTCGACGAACAGGTGCACCGAGCGCCGGTCCGCGAACGCGGCCCGCACCCGGCCCTCCAGTGGCGGCAGGTGCGCGAACCGCGGCTCCTGCGCCAACGCGTCGAGCCGCCGTGGGTAGCCGTCGTCGACGTAGGTGGCGTCCGGCGCCGAGTAACGGACGTACTGGTCGCCGGAGAACAGGAACGTCACCCCGTCGACGACCAGCGCGGCGTCGACCTTCGCCTGCCGCGCGATCGTGTTCACGACGTTGCCCCAGAACGACCTGATCGGCGCCGGGTACCGGTCGTCCAGCTTCGTGTGGTCGGTGTCGGAGTAGCGGACGAACCGCTCGCCGGAGAAGACGTAGGTCTTGCCGTCGCGCCCGACGAACGCGGCGTCGATCGCCTCGAACGGGAGGCTGTCCCAGTACCGGTGCAGCTCACGCGGCTCCGACCACCAGCGGTGCTTGTTGTCGAACACGACGTACCGGCTCCCGGAGAACAGGTACGTCCGGTTGTCCCGGCCGGTGAAGACGGCGTCGACGGTGGTGAACGTGCGCTCGGCGTCGGGGCCGTCGGGCAGGTTCCACCAGTTCTCGGTGAGCGGCTTCGGGTAGCCGGCGTCGGGTGTCGTGTAGTTGCGGGTGGAGTAGCGGACGTACTGCTGCGGCTCGCCTTCGGCGCGGGTCCCGAACAGGTACGTGGCGCCGTCCAGCACGAACGACGCGTCGACCCGGACCAGCCCGCCCCAGTCCCGCGCGATCGTCCGCGGGTAGCCGGGGTCGACCGCGGAGTAGTCGGCACCGGAGTAGCGCAGGTAGCGCTCGCCGCTGAACAGGTACGTCTTCCCGTCCAGACCGACGAAAGCGGAGTCGACGTGCCCGCCGGTCAGGGCATCGGGGAGCCGGCCCCACCGCTCCGGGATCGCCACCACCGGGCCCGCTGTCCCGTTCTCGACCGTGACGGTCCGGCCGTCCTTGAACAGGTGCACGGCCCCGGACGGCGCGACGAACACCGCCTCCAACGCGCCCTCGAACCCGGCCGGAACGTCGCGCAGGTGCGTCTCGATCCAGCACGGGTAGCCCTCGGCGACACGCACGCCGTCGTTCTCGAGGCAGTCGGCGTACCGGACGACCTGGTTGCCCGAGTACAGGACGGTTGCGGCGCCCTCGACGCAGGCGGCGTCGACCCGGCCGGTCTCGGTGAGGTGGTTGCGGACCCGGCCCCAGACCTCCGCGGTCGGCAGATCCACGGCTTCTGCGCTGCCGATCGCGCTGCCGATCGCGAGGCACCGGTCACCGGCGAACAGGTGCGTGGTGCCGTCGCGGTCCTGGAACGTGGCGTCGACGGACGCCCGGAACCGCGCCGGTAGCGGCGTGTGCCGGTCCTCGCCCTCCCACCACTCCCCGATGGCGCGCGGGTAGCCCTCGTCGACGTGGGTGTAGTCCGAGGTCGAGTAGCGGACGTACTGGTCGCCGCTGAACAGGTAGGTGCGGCCCTCGTCGTCGACGAACGCGGTGTCGATCCTGGCCGGCGCGGCGAACGTGCTGCGGACCGTCCCCCAGACCTGCTCGCGTGCCGTCCAGTAGGTGGTGCCGGCGGCGCGGACGAACGCGTGCGACCCCGTGTGATCGTGTCCGATGATCCACTCGGTGCCGTCGGCGTCGGTGAACGCGGCGTCGACCGCGGTGAGCCCGGCGAGGCGGGGGGACAGCTCCGCGAGCCGGCGCGGCGCGGTCGACGCTGCGGTGGCGTCGACCGGGTAGGTCCAGACCGTGGCGTCGCGGAAGGCGTACCGGGTGCCGTCGGCGGCTTCCAGCACGGCGTCGATCCGGTTGACGTCCGGGGGCAGCACCAGCGGCTCGGGGAACGCGCCGGCCAGGTCCTGGTCGTGGAACGCGACCTCGACCAGCGTCGCGTCCAGGGCGAGGGTGGTGGCGAGCCGGGCGAACCGCCTGATCCGCCGCAGCGTGCGCGCGGCCGCCGCACCGGGCGTCACGAGTGCTTCGAGCGCCGCATCGACCCCACCGCTGACGCCCGCGCAGATCGCCTCGACGGTGTCCGCGGGCAGCCCCAACGCCTCCGCCAGCACCCCGACCAGCGCGGACCGCTGCAGGTCGGCCTGCTCGACGAGGACGTCGACGACCTCGGTGATGCCGTCCTCCGTCGCCGCCGCCACCGCGTTCAGGAGGAAGAAGATCTCCGTGCTGTAGTCGGCCAACCCCTCCAACCGGAACGCCAACGCGTTGCTCGGCACCGCGAACCAGGCCAGCCGGTGCGCCGGCACACCCAGCACGTTGTCGAGGTGGTCCTCCGAGATCAGCAGGTCGATCAGCTGGGTGGTCTCGTCGGTGTCGAAGCCGAGGTCCGCGACAGCGGCCAGATCCAGCTGGTAGGCCTGCTGCTCGGTGAGGATCTCCGCCATCCGCGCGGCAACCGTCGCCGGTGCCTCCGCGGTCAGCAGCAGGGCTCGCGTGGCACCGGAGAGGTCCGGGACGTTCTCGGGGTCGGCGAAGAACGCGCGCATCTCGTCCGGTACCAGCTCGTCGACGATGTACGCACCGTCGGCGGCGCTGCTGAGGGCTGCGGCAACAGCGGCGGCCGTCGCGGAATCGGCGATGTCCTCGAACCAGGCCTCGTCGACGGTCAACGCCTCGGCCCGGACCTCGGCTAGCTGCACCTGCACGGCGTCCAGGACCGCGCCGCGGTACGGGTGGAACTGGATGGCCAGGTCGAACCGGTCGACGGTGAGCCCGGCCAGCCCCGCCGGGTCGACGTAGTTGCCGTGCTGGTCGAGGTGGCCGTTGAACCGCAGGCTGTCGACGAGCTCGACGACCTGCTCTGCGGTCAACCCGATCTCTTCGAAGATCGACGGGTCGAGCTCGACCTTCGCCGCCCTGAACCGCTCCGCCAGCGCCTGGAGCTCCCGCAGGACGGCGGGTGCAACATCATCCAGGTCGACCGTCACCTGGAACGACCCGAGCCCGTCGGGGTCGGTGAAGACCTCGGGGGTCAGGATCGCCCCGGAGACGTCGAGATACCCGTGCACGAGCAGGTTGTCGTACAGCTCGGCCTGGTCGAGCTCGGTCAGCTCGTCGAACACCGCGAGGTCGGACGGGTAGCACGCCGGGCCGTCCTGGGCGCCTTCCTCGCTGTCATCTTCGGCGCAGAACCCGCTGATCAGCGCATACAACCGGTCGCGGACCGCAGCGAAGTCGGTGGCGAGCCACAGGTCGTCGACGGTCGCGGGCAGCGTCGCCGGGTCGAGCATCCCCGACGCGTCCAGATAACCGACCGAGACGAGGTTCGTGAAGATCTTCCTGGCCAGCCCGGGGGCCAGACCGAGACCGCGGAGGTCCCGGTCGGTCACCGCGACCAGCTCACCCACCGCGTCGAACGCCGCGGACGCGACAGGGCTGTCCGTCGGGGTGTCCGCAGCGAGCCGCAGCAGCCGCGGGTCACCACCCGCGACGACGGCGTCGGCGGCAATCAGACTGTCGTGCAGCACCCGCGCCGCGCGCTCGCTGAACCGGTCGGAGACCAACACGTCCGGGGTGAGCGCCACCTGGTCCAGCGCCTCGCGCAACCCGGTGAGCACTTCGTCGTCGCCTTCTACGGCAGGGGCCGCAGCGCCACCCAGGACCGCCCGCAACCCCTCGCTGTCGAAACCGGTCGCCTGCATCCAGCGGGTGACGCCGCTGAGCATCTGCAGCAGGCACAACGCGGAGCCGGGGTCGGGGGCCTGCAACATCCGGTAGTGGTCGAGCGTGCCCGGCTCGACGTCGATCAGCCCGCCGAACACCCGGTTGGAACGGGTGGACGGGTCGCTGTCGAGCGCGTCGAGCACCCCGAACAGCTCGGTGACGGAGACACCGAGCGCGCCGGTCAACCGGCCGATCCGGTGCAGCAGCGCGAGCAGGTCCCGCCCCGACGTCTCCAGGGTCGGCCGGCGGAGCCGGTAGCGGGTGACGACCGTCGCGATGTCGGCGGTCGAGAGCCCCACTGCGTGGGCGACGCGCAGCCGGTAGCCCTCGTTGGCCGGGGCGAGGACGTCCCCGACGACCGTGGGAAGGTCGATTGCCCCGAAGACGCGGGTGAACAGGGCGGGGTCCATCGGGGCGGCGAGGCTGCAGACGACGTCGACCGGGAGGTCGAGGGTGCGGTGCAGGTGCACGACGACGGCGATGATCCGCAGCGCGCGCTCGTCGATCAGGTTGTCGCAGCAGCTGCGCAGCACGAGGTCGGTCGCGGTCAGCCCGAGACCGGTCAGGCGGGCGAGCCGGAGGAACCGGTTGACCCGCTCGAACCATTCCGGGCCGGCCGAGACCATCCGGGCACCGTCCGCGTCGAGCGTCGGGCTGCCTTCGAGGCGAAGTAGCTCGTGCCATTCCGCGGTGGTCAACCGGGCGGCCCGCAGGAACTGCTCGACGTCGGTGACCTCGTCGAACGTCGCATTTTCCGCCCTGCCGTAGAACGTCTGCAACAACGCGCTCCCGCCATCTGCGGCGGTATCGACCACAGTGGTGACCAGCGCTGCCTCAGCTGCGGAAATGCCGAGGAACTCGCGCGCGACGGTGTCCGGATCGCGGTCTTGCGCGAACAGCGAATAGAGCTGTTCGGGGTTGACCCCGGAATGGTGTAGGTAGCGCCCGATCGCGGCGAGGTTCTGCTCGAACGGAGTCGTGAACGGGAAGCGATCCGTTACCAGCCGGCCGTGCGCGTCGGGTCCGACAAGCGTGGCCAGCACCCGGTTGACGATCTTGAGGTAGGGCACCTCAGTGAAGGTGCGCTCGGTGTCGAGCACGATCGCCGTCAGGTCGGATCGACGATCTGTGCTGGTCAGGGATGTTTCGGCGAAGTTGTCGTCGAGGAGTTGCAGCAGCTCCGTGAGGTACGCCGCCGGGGAGTAGACCGACCGTCCCTCGTCGACGCCCCGGAAATCGATCTTCCCGAAGAGTTGCTCGTACGTCGGCAAAGATCGGTCGAAGCGCACGCCGGCCCCCATGTGAAAGAATGCGGGAAACGCGGGCCGACCACAGCGCCCGGAAGGCGCGTGTCGACCCGCAACAGGACGCGGCATCGGCTTCGCTCGGCCCCGAACACGAATTCGGTCGATTGCCGCCGTGAACAGCAGCCGAGTCTAGCGGCGCGCCTGCTGCCCGGCGTGCGCTGAATGGGTGCCGCCGAATGAAATGGTTATGAACGCGATGTCGCCCGATCGGCGGCGGCCGCCGGCCGGGTGCGTGCTCGATGATGGCCGCCGACCCGCTCAGGGAGGCACGGGATGAACAGCAGCAGCCGGTTGAGCCGTTCGCCGAGCCGCAGCACCTCGAAGCTCAAGAAGAAGTCGACCAGCACGTCCCCGGAGAAGACCCGGAAGAAGAAGATCAGCTCCCGGAGCCCGGAGAAGACGGTCACGATCGAGAAAACCCCCGAGAAGAAGGCTGCCGCCGCAAAGACGGCCGAGAAGACGGCCGACACGAAGACTGCAGAGAAGAAGACGGCCGCGAGGAAGTCCGTCTCGAGGAAGATCGCCACGAGCAAGCTCGCCGAGCCGAAGGTCGCCACCAGCAGGCTCGCCGAGAAGAAGATCGCCGACCGGAAGGTGATCGAGAAGAAGCCCGTGGCGCCGAGCGCCGAGAAGAAGTCAAGCGCCGAGAAGAAGCCGGTGGCTGCGAGCCCGGAGAAGAAGCCGAGTTCGGATCGGGTGTCGCGGCGGTCGCGGTCGTCGGGTCCGTCCCGCTCGGCGAGGGTGTCCTCGCCGGAGAAGCGGTCCGTGGCGCTGCGGGAGCGGACGGTGACGACGGAGCTGACGCCCGACGGGATGAAGCGGGTGGTCAGGCGGCGGTCGCCGGAGGTCACGAAGGTGAAGCGGGAGCCGGCGGGGATCGTGGAGCCGGTCAAGGTGAACCTGAAGGTGCCCTTCATCCAGCAGAACGGTTCGTTCGACTGCTGGCACGCGTCGCTGCGGATGCTGTTCGCGTTCCGCGACGGCCCCGACGGTGACGTGCCCGGATACCCGAAGGTGCTCGAGGCGGGTCAGCGGAGGGAGGCGGAGCGCAAGCAGGTCGGCGTGTCCGGTCTCGACGAGATCGGCCGGCGTTGGGCGTTGAAGAAGCTGCCGCCGATGGGCCTCCCGGCGTCCGAGTTCGCCACGTTGGCGAAGCTCAACGGGTTGGCGCCGGTGGACCTGCCCGACCGCGACGTCGGGTTCACGAGCGACCAGGTCGCGGACCTCGTGACGGCCCACGGGCCGCTGTGGTGCGCGTTGGGCTACTTCCACGTCGTCGTGATCAAGGGGGTCGACGCCGAGGGGCACATCCTGGTGCACGACCCGCAGGGCGGCCCGGACAAGCCGTACACGGTCCAGGGTTTCAACCAGAATTTCGCGTGGACCAAGAACGCGATCATGTACCTGCCGTAGGCGGACGGGGCTCGGCCCGCTCGACGAGCGCCCCGTCCGCGACATGGAACCTTGTGGCGGTCGTGCAACGTTGTAGAGCAGCCAAGGGTTCCATGTGGCGCCGAGGGAGCCCGCCGGCCCGACCGGGGCGGCTACTTGTTGAGGCCCTTCACCCGCATCGTCAGCAGCTCCAGCTCGATCTCCCGCCGGGCCTGTTTCACCTGCGGCAACGCCTGCACGAGGACCTTGATTGCTGCGGCTTCGTCCCTCTTCTCCGTCGGAATGCCCGGGCCGGTGATCCACTTGTCCAGTTCGAGGATCAGGCTGTGGCCGGGAGGGATCGATGTGGCCTCGACCTTGCGCTCGCTGAGCAGCCGCGCGACCTGCTGGGTCTCGCGAGCTATGTGTCCTGCGCTCTGGTCGCCGGTGAGGAGCCCGTCCAGCCTCTGGGTGTACCGGTCGAGCGTGGAGGCCAGCGGGTCGGTCTTGCCGATGCGGAACGTCGCGATCTCCGCCTGCAGCTGGCGGGCGGAAGTGCGGGCCTCGTCGCGGAAGAGCCGTCCCGCGATACCGCCGGCGAGGAAGGCGTGCTCCTCTATCGGCTGGTGGGGATAGACGTTGTCGGGGGGTTCGATGTAGCCGGCGGTGCCCGAGTTGAGCGCGAACAGGGTGGCCTGCTGGTGCTCGACGGTGCCCGGGGCCGGTGCGTTCGGCGTGCTCAGCTGCTCGACGAGCAGCCGCTGCCGGTTGTGGGTGTTCTCGTGGACCAGCGTGTCGAGGATGTCGTCGAAGTTCGTCTTGTACGCGTCCTTGCGGTCGTTGAGGAAGATCGTGTTCGTGTTGCCGTCGTAGAACCCGTTGTTGTATGCGCCCTCGGCGGTGGGGGTCAGGTTGGGGTCGTCGGAGTACAGCTTCAGCGCGGGGATGTCGGTGCCCGGGATCCCGAGCGCGGTGCTGTGGGTCTTCAGCACGTCCTCGAGCAGCGCCATCTTGTCGGCGCGCGACAGCGTGGCCCAGGCGAGCCGTTTGGCGGCGATGCCACCGATGTTCTTCACGGTGGCGAGCGCGGCGTCGATCTTCTGCACCTCGGCGGTCTTGAAGGCCGGGTCGAGCTGGATCGACCGGTAGAGCGTGATCAGCGCGGCTCGGCGTTCGTCGCGGCGGGTGGGGTCGCCGTGCACGAGATCGCGGACGAGGTCGATCCGCGCGTCGGGGGTCATGGCGGCGAGCTGGTTGGGTTGGGCGTTCTGCACGGTGGAGAGCGCTGTGGTGGTGGCGTTCTTGATGGTCGCGACCTCTGCGGCGAGGCGAGCGGCGAGGGTCTGCCGGGCGGCGTCGGACGCGTTGGCCGCCACGATGTCGCCGTCGAGCGTTGCTCGGCGGTTCGGTTGTGCTGCTGCGAGGAACTCGGCGTCGAGCACGATGGGGGTGAACTCGGCGATCTTGGTGAGGGTCGCCAGTTGCGCTTGTGCGTTCGCCAGCGGGTCGGTGATGGTGCTGATCTGCTGCAGCTCGGCGTCGAGCACCTGCGCGATGCCGACACCCAGGCCCAGGGTCCGGATCAAGTTCACCCTGGCCGCGACCGGTGACAGCGCGGCGGGCGGCCCGGTCGTGGGAGTGGCCGGCGTGGGGGTCGTCGTGGTGGGGGTCGTGGTGGATCCGGTGGCCTTGGTCTTGTTCCGCTTCGTCTTCTTGATCGACTTGGGTGGGTGCGGGGTGCCGCCGCTGGGCGGAGTTGCTGTCTTGGACTTCTTGGTCCCAGTCTGCATGCGTCCACCCATCCCGATCGGTGACGACGGAGCAACCGAGCGTAGCTGCGGAGTGGCGAGGCGGGACAGCGCCCGAATGCAGCATTGCCACAGACGATCGAATCGATCGGCATCCATCGCTTTTCCTGATGTCGAGATGGCTCTAACGTTTGGTGCGTGGAGCTGACCAGCAGCGACGTAAGCAGCCGGTCAGCCGGAAGTCAGCACCCGAGTCCACCATGGACTCCCCCGCGGTGCGCTACGGAAGGATCTCTCATGGGCATGACGGAACGGACGATCAAGACGAACGGTGTCGAGGTCGCCATGACTACGGCCGGCGACCCCACCGACCCCGCAATCGTGCTGATGCACGGGGCGGGCCAGTCGTCCGCGGCATGGGACGACGAGTTCGTGGCCCGCCTCGCGACTGGTGGGCGGTTCGTGATCCGCTTCGACGCCCGCGACACCGGCCGGTCGACCAGCTACCCGGTCGGCGCACCGGAGTACGGGCTCCCCGACCTGGTCGCCGACACGGTCGGACTGCTCGACGAGCTCGGGATCGACCGGGCCGGCATCGTCGGGATGTCGCAGGGCAGCGCGGTGGCCCAGCTCCTGGCAATCGACCACCCGGACCGTGTCTCGTCGCTGACGGTCATCGCGTCGACACCGGGTGGACCGGGCCACGACAACCCCGACCTGCCCACGTTCAGCGACCGGATCCTCGCCTCGTTCCAGGACGAGGCACCGCAGCCGGACTGGGACGACCGGACCGCCGTCGTCGAGTACCTGGTCGACGCGGAGCGCCCGTACGCGGCGACGTCACGCCCGTTCGACGAGGAGGGCGTGCGCGCCGCCGCGGAGCGGGCCGTCGACCGGGCCGGCCGGACCATCGCCGCGCAGGTGACGAACCCGTTCCTGATCAGCGCGGGCCCGGCGTGGCGGCAGCGGCTGGGTGAGGTCACGGCACCGACGCTCGTCCTGCACGGCACCGAGGACCCGTTCTTCCCCTACGGCCACGGCGTGGCGCTGGCGAAGGAGATCCCGGGCGCGCGGCTGGTCGCGCTGGAGGCCGCCGGGCACGAGGTGCCCCCGAAACACACCTGGGACGTCGTCGTGCCCGCCCTTCTCGAGCAGACCGCCGGTGACCGGTCATGAGCCGCCTGCGGTCGGCGATCTGGCTGCCGCTGTTCGACGACCTCGCTGATCCGCGTGCCGCAGCAGCACTGGCCGCCGACGCCGAGAAGGCGGGGTGGGACGGCTGCTTCGTCTGGGACCACGTGCACTGGCGTGCACCGATCCAGCAGGTCGGCGACTCGTGGATCACGCTGGCGGCGATAGCGTCGGTCACCGAGCGGGTGCGGCTCGGCCCGATGGTGTCGACGCTCGCCCGGCGTCGACCGGTGAAGGTGGCACGGGAGACCGCCGCACTCGACGTGCTCAGCGACGGCCGGCTCACCCTGGGTGTCGGCATCGGCAGCGACCGGTACGCCGGTGAGCTGTCCAGGACCGGCGAGCAGGTCGACGACCGGGAACGCGGGCTGATGCTCGACGAGTCCTTGCAGATCCTGAGCGCCGCGTGGTCGGGCGAGCCGGTCCGGCACCGCGGTGAGCACTACCTCGTCGACGACATCACGTTCCTCCCGCGGCCGGTGCAGCGGCCCGGGGTGCCGGTGTGGGCCGCCGGGTACCCCGGCCGGATCAAGCCGATCCGCCGCGCCGCCCGGCTCGACGGCTACTTCCCCGTCAACCTGGAGCACCCGGACCAGCTCGCCGAGGCCGTCGCCACCATCAGCGAACTGCGAGGCGGCGAGATGGCCTCTTACGACGTCGCCGTCGCGCTGCCGGTCGGCGCCGACCCGGCCCCTTACGCGAAGGCGGGCGCAACGTGGTGGATGCCGGAGATCGACCCCGGCACACCGCTCGACGTCATTCGTGGGGTGATCAGCGACGGCCCCGCCGGGTGAACCTCGGTCGGGGCGGCGAACGGCCCTCTCGGATCCCCCATCTGCGCGATCACGTAACGCCCTGGGGTAGCGACTGCGAGTGACTGAGCGCGGGCGGTTCCGCAGCTCGCTCCGTTGCACGGTCGACGTTCGAGGCTGGAGCCTCTGATGGATCTCGGGTGGTCGCGAGCGACGCGGATCGGGCTCGGCGTGTTCGTCGCACTCGCAATGGTGGCCGGTTTCCTGGTGATGACGGTCGTCGGCCGCAGCAGCGTCGCTGCGGCCGCAGCCCCGATGTACCTGGAAGCGGTCAATCAACCGGGGAACAACCCGTTCGTGCCGGTCGCCGCAAAGGCATCGGCGCCCGCACCCGGAGGCGCCCAGCCGACCGAAGAATCGGCAGACCCAGCAGAGCCGGCGGAATCGGACGACTCGGCGGGATCGGACGAGCTCGGCAAGTGCGACCCCGAGCAGCTCATCGCCTACCTGACAACGCACCAGGATGCCGCGCAGGCCTGGATCGACGCGCTCAACTCGGACCCGAACCTGACGTGGAGCGGCGGCGACGAGGTCACCCTCGAAGACATCCCCGACTACATCGCGCAGCTCACAACGGTGACACTCCCGGAGGATCGGCGGGTCACCAACTACCAGTTCGAGAACGGCACAGCCGTTGCCGTGCAGTCGGTGCTGCAGGCGAACACGGCCGTGCTCGTCGACGCGGCAGGTGTACCGAGGGTGCGCTGTGCGTGCGGCAACCCGTTGACGCCGATGAAGCAGATCACCGCGCCGCCGACGTACCTCGGAACGCCGTGGTCGGGGTTCACCCCGGTCGTCGTGATCGTCGTGGTCGAACGCGATCCGCAGTGTGACGACGACGAGTACTACGACGGCGACCGCTGCCGGCCCTACGTCGAATGCCCGCCTCCGCAGTACCTCGGCATGGACGGCCGCTGCTACTACGAGGTCGACGACTGCCCGGACGGGTGGCTGCGCGACGACGACGGCCACTGCTACGACCCCTACCCGGACTACTGCCCCGGCGGCTACGCGAAGCGGCCGGGCGTTGACTGTGTCGAACCGCCGGTATGCCCGGACGGTTCGCCGCGGGACCGCGGGGACCCGTGCGAACCACCGGACGTCTGCCCGGACGGCTCGATGAAGCACTCCGGCGAGGAGTGCCCGAAGCCGCCCGTGTGTCCGGAAGGGTCGGATGCGTCCACCGGGGACCGCGGGGAATGCCCGAAGCCGCCTGTCTGCCCGGACGGATCGGAGCAGGAACGGGGCAAGCCGTGCACCCCCGATCCGTCCTGTGACGAGCAGTTCCGGCCGGGCTGCCCCCCGAAGGACACCTGTCCCGACGGCTCGGTCCGCAAGCAGGGGGAGGAATGTTCCGAACCTCCGTCGCCTCCGTCGTGCCAGGACGGGTCGCCGCGGTCGGACAGCGAGGATTGCGCGGTCGTGCAGCCGCCGCAGTTGCCGCAGCCGAAGACGTGCGAGGACGGGTCCGCTGTGCCGGAGAGCGGCGAATGCGCGGTGGTGCCGTCGCCGCTGCCGAAGACGTGCCTGGACGGATCCCAGGCACCTGAGGGCGGGGACTGTCCGGGGGTGCAGCCGCCGCTGCAGAAGACGTGCCTCGACGGGTCCGCGGCTCCCGAGGGTGCCGAATGTCCGGTGGCGCCGCCGCAGCAGCAGCCCAAGACGTGCCCGGACGGATCTGCGGCGCCGGCGAGCGGCGACTGCCCGGTGAAGGCGCTGCCTTCGCGCAAGCCGTGTCCGGACGGGTCCGCGGCTCCGGAAAGTGGGAAGTGTCCGGTGAAGAAGACGCCGACGTCGACGGCGTGTCCGGACGGCTCCGTCGCGCCTGCGGGCGAAACGTGCCCGGTGAAGACGAAGACTCCTCCGCCGCGGACGTCGTGCCCGCCGGGCATGTTCCTCAGCGACGGGCTGTGCTTCACCTGTCTCGGGCCGTCCCCCGACCGGGTTCCGCCCGAGGGATGCGCCCCGACGGCCAGCGGCCGGCGCGGGTCGCGGACCTCGTCAGGTCGACGGCGGGGCGCCTGAGGCACCGGTTGCTGCCTCTTATGACAGGTCCGACGACGCGGCGGGGTCTCTCCGTCCTCACCTGCCAGCCTTCTCGCACCTTCGATTCGTTCTGTTCTGTTCTGTTTCGTTGCGCGACACAACACAACAGACGTAACGGAACGTTTTGCCGGGAGTCTGACATCCGATAACGTTCGCTTCTCGGAAGTCAGAATGGAGGTGCCGGATGGCTCCGGAGCCCGGTACACACACCGGCAGCCGCGAGGTCGCCGCGACGAAACGAACGGCGCTCACCCACCACGAGCCGCGCGCGGTGGCGGAGGTGGTCGCGCTCCAGGAGCAGGCCCGCTCCTACGCCCACAACTCGCGGGCGCAGTCGACCTGGCGGGCCTACGACAGCGACATGGCCGACTTCCGCCGCTGGTGCGCCGCGCAGCAGCCCCCGCACGCCGCGCTACCGGCAACCGCGGAGACCGTCGCGCTCTACCTGACCGCGCTCGCACCCGTCCGCGCGCCGTCGACCTTGCGGCGCCGGATGGCGGCGATCAGCGTCGCCCACCAGCTCAGCGGCCTGGAGTCACCCACCGCCCACCCCGCCGTGCGGGCGGTCTGGGCCGGTATCCGCCGCACGCACCCCGTCGCACCGCGCAAGGTCCGCGCCGCGCGCACCCCCGACATCGCCGCGCTGATCGCCCCGCTCGTCGCCGACGGTCCTGACGGCTCCACTCTTGCCGATGTGCGGGACCGGGCGCTGCTGCTGCTGGGCTTCGCCGGTGCGCTGCGCCGCAGCGAGCTCGTCGCGCTCGACCTCGCCGACGTCACCGAGGACGACGACGGGCTCCGGCTGGTGATCCGCAAGTCCAAGACCGATCAGGACGGCGAAGGCACACTGATCGGCCTGCCCTACGGCAGCCACCCGGCCACCTGCCCGGTCCGCGCCTGGCGGGCCTGGATCGCACGTTCCGGGCTCGCCGACGGCCCCGCGTTCCGCGCCGTCGACCGCCACGGTCGGCTCGCCACCCGCCGCCTGTCCGACCGCGCCGTCGCCGACATGATCAAACGCCGGGCCGCCGCCGCCGGACTGCAGGGCCGGTTCGGCGGTCACTCGCTGCGCGCGGGATTCGCCACCGAGAGCTACTCCCGCGGCGTCCCCGAACTCGCGGTCATGCGCCACGGTCGGTGGCGCTCCGCCACGGTCATGCGCGGGTACGTCGCGGAGGGGGCGTTGTGGAACGACAACGCCGCCGCTCGCATCGGCCTCTGAGCGCCCTTAGATGGTTGATCCCCGGGTTGTCGCCGCGCCGGGCGAGGTCAGGAAAGCCACTTTCCGGCCCTCCGCAAGCCCGAGTGAACTGCGCGAACGGCACTTTCGAACGATAGGTTGGCCCGAAAGTGCCGTTCGCGCGCTTCCCGGCGCTCGCCGAGCTGGGTGTGCTCGTGAGTTGAGTGTGCTCAGGGCTGCTTCGACTGCCGTCAGTACACTCTCGATCGGACAGCGCCTGGATCCCGGGGTGCCGGTCCACCGCGGTGGCTGCAGCGATTCACCTGACAGCAACTTTCCTGGCACGCCGCCCACCGCCCCTCCCGATCAGCCGCAATTGAGGTCTACCCGCCACCCACTCGGGGCGGGTCGACCAGCGCGATACCGATGGCCACCACGCCCAACGCTTCCCGCTCGGGCGGGTAGATCTGGCGGATGTTGGCAAGCTGTTCGGCACGGGTGGCCAGCGGGTTGACCGAGGCCACAGACTCGTGGTCGAACATCTCCTCGAAGTCGGCATAGCGGGCGACCTTGGTGACGCGGGTGAGGACCTCGTCGCCCTGACAGCGGAACCGGATCAGCGAGCCTTCCTTGATCTTCTTGCGACTGAAGTCGTTGACTCGGATCTCCGTGGTCTTGCGCCCTTGGGCGATCAGGTCGAAGTATCGCCTGTAGATGCGCATCTCGTGAGCGCGCACGGGCGGGGTGACGGGTCGGTCGGTCATCAAGCTTCCCGGTCCCTTGACGGTGAACGAGCGGAAGAAGTGCTTCGGGGACTCGACATCCGGCGACGGTCGACCATCATTCAGAGAACGGCAAGAGCGGCACGCCGAAGGTCTCGTGATCGATCATGCGCGGCTCCGTCGCCGCCCGCATCAGCCCCAGTCCGGTGCCGCGGCTCGATGACCGGAATCAGACGTCGCGGGTCCGGAACACCGTGAAAGCGACGACGAGGACGAGCACGGTCACTGCCCATAGCCAGGTGAGACCGCCCAGCGGGGGTAGCGCGCCGGCGACCCCCCGGGTGGACAGGATCTGCATGCCGGCCGCGCTGGGCCAGAACATCAGCAACGGCTGCCCGATGGAGGGTGGCAGGCTCGGGAGGATCGCCGTGGGCACGAGGAGGGTGGCGGTGAACATGATCGCGATCCCGGCGGCGGTTCCCCGGACGATGGTGCCCACGCCGAGGCCGAGCAGCGCGGTCGCGGTCATCACGAGGCCCACTCCGAGCACCGCCCGCAGCACGTCGGGCTGGTCGAGCGACGCCTGCGGGACGCCGTGCGCCGCGAAGACCGCCTGTCCCGTGAGGAACATGCCGAAGCCGACGGGGACGCCGACCGCGAGGCTGACGGCTGCGAGGACGGTGGCCTTGGCCATGAGCAACCGGCGGCGGTTCGGCACGGCGGCGAGGCTGCTGCGGATCATGCCGGAGGCGTACTCGGAGGTCATGACGATCACCCCCAGCACGACCGTGGCGAGCATCGCGAAGATCAGACCGGTGAAGAGGCTCTCGTGCACAGGGTCGAAGGTCGAACGGCTCTCGGCCGTGCTCGAGCGGTAGGTCTGGGCGGCGTCGGAGCTGATGAGCGCCCCGATGCCCACACCGGCCACCACCGTGCCCACGAGAGCCCACCAGAAGGAGCGGAGGCTCGACAGCTTCTGCCACTCGGATCGCAGTGTATGGAGGAAGGTCGCAGGTCTCACGAGAAGGCTCCGTCCAGGACCCGGAACTCGACGCTGTCGTGGGTCGAGTTCATGAACGCCTCCTCCAGGGAGGCCTCACGAGTGGTCAGCCCGAAGAGGACGACACCGGCGGCCGCGGCGACGCGGCCGACGGCTTCGCAGTCCATGCCGGCCACGTCGAGCTCACCGCTCGGTGCGTGACCGACGGTGGCGCCGGCGTCGGTGAGGAGCCCGGTGAGGGTCTCGGCGTCCGGGGTGCGCACCCGCACCGTGCTGTGGGAGTTGGCGCTGACGAAGCCGGCGACGCTCGTTTGGGCGATCAGCTCGCCGCGGCCGATCACCAGCAGGTCGTCGGCGGTCAGCGCCATTTCGCTCATCAGGTGGCTGGAGATCAGCACCGTGCGCCCTTCGGCGACGAGGTCGCGCATGAGAGTGCGGATCCAGAGGACGCCCTCGGGATCGAGGCCGTTGACAGGTTCGTCGAACACGAGGATCCCCGGATCGCCCAGTAGCGCGGCCGCAATGCCGAGCCGTTGGAACATGCCGAGGGAGAACCTGTTGACCCGTCGCCCGCCCACGTCGTCGAGCCCGACCGTGCCGAGCACGTCGTCCACTCTGCTCCGGGGAATCCCGTTGCTGCGGGCAAGGCAGAGCAGGTGCTGGTACGCGGTGCGACCACCGTGCACCGCGCGGGCATCGAGCAGGGTCCCGACCTCCCGCATCGGAGCCGGAAGGTCGCGAAAGCGGCGACCGTTGACGGTGATCGTTCCACCGGTCGGCCGGACGAGCCCGACGATCATGCTCATCGTCGTGGTCTTGCCTGCGCCGTTCGGGCCGAGGAAGCCGGTCACCCGCCCTGGCCCGATGTCGAACGTCAGGTCGTTCACGGCGCTCGCCGGACCGTAACGCTTGGTGAGGCCACGAGCCGCGATCATCCGATCTCCTTCCGCAGGTTGCCGGCTGCGGCAAGGCTGCGGGTCGCATCGCCGAGGGACGCAGGGCCGAACCACCGGGACAACGCCCGGCCGAGCCGGTCGGCGTCGTGGTTCGCGGCATCATCCGCCCAGGCGACGTACCCGTCGGGGCGCACGAGCAGACCGTCGAGGGACGCACTGCTGGCGGCTCGGACGATCGTGACGCGGTCGGCCCAGGCGGCGGCGTCGGTGGCGAGCCGGCCGTCCGGGGTGGGATCGAGCAGCAGTGGCTGCCCGCCGTGCATCAGTACTGCCAGTCGGGTGGAGCCGCGGTCGGTCGTCAGGGGCAGGTCCGGGGCGAAGCACCCGACCAGCGGGTGCGCGGATGTGTCGTCGAGGTCGTACCGCAGGTCCAGGGCCCAGAGCCGATCGACCACGTAGCGCAGTGCCTGCTCGTGGGCCAGCACGTCGGTCAGCAGGTCCCGCAGGGCGGTCATCTGCTCGCCGGGCGCCAGCAGGAGGCTCTGCGCCCGGGAGAACGACAGCGTGCGCTCGGCCACCGGATGCCGCTCTGCGTGATAAGTGTCCAACAGGCCGGGTGGCGCCCATCCGCGGACCTCCGCAGCGAGCTTCCACCCGAGGTTGGCAGCGTCCTGCAAGCCGGTGGTCATCCCGGGGCCGCCTGCCGGGAACTGGATGTGGGCGGCGTCCCCGGCAAGCAGCGCGCGACCGGCGCGATAGCGGTCGGCCTGGCGGGCCGCGTCGGTGAAGCGCGACAGCCAGCGCGGTTCCCGCATGGCCAGCTCGGCGCCGTGTACCCGGCGCACGCTCGCGTGCAGCTCCTCGAGGGTCATCGGACCGTCGCGGTCGACCTGCCCGCCCCATTCGGCGGAAACCACTCGATGCACCTCGCCGTCCAGCGGGACGACGGTCAACAGGCCCGTCGCCGTGCGCCGCATCCCTATCGGAACGTCGTCGCTGCCGGAGATCTCGACGTCACCGAGGCGGCACACCACCGTCGCCGCAGATCCGGAAAACCCGATGCCGGACCGCGCCCGGACTCGGCTCCGGGCACCGTCGCACCCGACCAGGTAGCGGGCACGCAGCTGATACGGGCCATCCGGGCCGAGGACGTCGATGGTGACGTCCTCGGCGCCCTCGGAGAACCCGACCAGCTCGTGTCCGCGCTGCACCAGCCCGCCCAGCTCGCGGGCCCGGTCCTCCAGCACCCTCTCGACCTCAGCCTGACGTACGGGCAGCGGCGCCGGGAAGTGCCCCGCGGGCGCCGACCCCACCAGGCCGGCGACATCCAGGCCGATGCCGCTGAGATGCGCCCACCGGCCGTAGTCCGCCTCGGGCACGGGAACGCTGTCGAACCGCTCCAGCAAACCGCGGTAGTCCAGTGTCCGCGCCGCGCGCCCGAACAGGCCCAATGCCTTCGACCGGCCCGTCGGCGCAGGCAGCTGCTCCAGCACGACGACATCCACACCGTGAAGCCGCAGCTCGCACGCCACCATGAGCCCCGTCGGTCCGGCGCCGACCACCACCACATCCGGGCTCATCGCTGATCCCCATCAGCGGCGGGGCGCAGGCCGGCGGCGACCTGTTCCAGCGCTCGCCTCAGCATCGGCAGAGCGGGTCCGTCGAACCCGGAACGCTCCTGGTGCTCAGCGGCGATCCGCACGGTTGTCACCACGAGACCGGCAACCAGGTGCGGAAAGATGTCCTGCTCGGCATCCGCGCCGATCCGTTGCGCGATCCCCTCGGCGAGGACGCGTTCGACGACCGGGAAGACCTTGAGCTGCTCGGTCGCCAACGCCGGTGTGGGCCTCACGTTGGCGAGTTGTCGGAGGTCGTCCCCGGTGAAGCCCTCGATCACAGCAGAGATCACCGCGTCCCACAGCGGCTCCCGCGGTGGCCGGGCCAGCAGCGCGGCCTTCACCCGGGCGGCGCGGTGGTGCGCGGTCGCGAGCAGTGCTTCGTCCTTGGTGGCGAAGTAGTTGCTGAACGTCCGCGTTGAGACGCCGGCCTCGGCGGCGATGTCCTCCACCCGCACCTGCTCCCAGCCGCGCTCGACGGCCAGCCGCAGCGCGGCCAGGCGCAGCGCCTCGCGGGTCGTCTGCTTCTTGCGCTCGCGCAGGGTGATCTCGTCGCTCATGGCATCCACCATGCCCGAACTTGCAGACCCCTGCAAGAATGCCGATGTCTGCAAAAAAGCGTCGCTGCTAGAAGCTGGTGCCGTGGCTGGCGGCGCTTCCCGAATCACCACCCACGCCGTGGCTGCTGTGGTGGGAGGTGCCCCGATGGGTGGTGTGGGGCGAACCGTCGCTGCGTTCTGGAGTCCACTTGGGCTGACGCTCGAACCTGGCGCGCTGTTCGGCCAACCTGCGCTCGATCTCCTCGCGAACCGGCCGGTACGCGGCCTCCGCCTCGTCGAAGCGTGCCAGGAATGCCCGCTGCGCGGTGTGCGACCGCCGCGTGAGGCGCCGCCGCCGACCCGGCAGCGGGAACGGGCGCGGCACGTGCCGATGGCTCCAGGTGCGGCGACGCAGGTCGACGTGCCCGTAGACGGGCCACCCGCCGTGGTCGAGGTAGAGCTCGCGCAACGCGGCCGACAGCGCGTCGAGGTACTCCTCGGCGGCGCGCTGCCACTCCTCGGCCTCCGCCTCGGTGGCCGGGACCGTCCCCCAGCCCGACGACCGGCACTCGTAGACCGAGACCTCATCGGGCACAGGGCGGTCCGGGAGCGGCACGAACCGCGGCGCGCACAGCTCGGCCACACCGAGCCGCAGCTCGCGGTGATCCATCCGACCAAACATCCGACGACCTCCTGACCTGTTCTCCCGCGGCACACCGGAGGTTCCGTGATCGATCAGGCACCCGACGTGGGATCGTCGGCGCATGCACGCCGACGAGGACCGGTCCCCCACCGATCGACCCGACGGGCAGGCCCTGCCGTGCGGCTTCCCCGGCGGTTGCCCCAACACTGTGGCCTACACCGGCACCGGCCGCCGACCGAAATACTGCGGCCAGCTCGTCGGCGGGGTCGTGCACATCCGCAGCAACGCGCACCGCGCGAGCAAAGGCCAGCTCACCGTCCTCCACGCACCACCGACCGTTGACGAGCCGACGGCTACCGAGTCTGCTTCCCGACCGGTCTCCACGGCCCGCACCACGCTGGAGGCCCTGCACCGTGAGCTGCTGACCACGGCCACCACCCACCAGAACGCCCTCACCGGCCTCGTCGGACGGATCGAGGCCGCGGTGGCGGCGGTCTCCGACGCCGACGCCGTCGCCACCGAGATCGCCGCCGTGCACCGCGACGCCCGACGCCGCATCGACGACGCCGAGGCCGCCACCGACGCGGCCAACAACCGCGCCCGCGCCGCGGAGACCGCGACCGGCGCAGCGCAGGCCGAACGCGACTCCGCGATTGCCCGGGCCGAGCAGGCGCAACGCGACACCGAAGCCGCCCACGAGCTCACCCGCGCCGCCACCGCGGCCCGCGACGACGCCGTCGCCGCCACCGAACGCCTCACCGGCGATCTCACCGCGCTGACCACCGCCTACGAGACGACGACCACCCGGCTCGACACCGCCCTCGACGAGCGCGACGAGCTGCAACGCCGCCTCACCGCGGCGCAGGGCGACCTCGAACGCATCGACGCCCAGCTCGCGACCGCAACCGACCAGGTGGCCACGCTCACCGACACCCAGCAGCAGCTCCGTGCGCAGCTCGCCGGCCACCGCGACGAGATCGTCGTCGAGCGCCACCGCGCCGAGCTCGCCGAGCAGCAACGCGGCCACGCCGAGCAGGCCGCCGAAGCCGCCCGTCAAGAGCTGGCGCGCCAGCTGCAGCGCGACGAGACCGAACGGCAACGCTTGACCGCGGAACGCGACACCGCCCGCGCGGAAGCCATCGCAGCCGCCACCGCCACCGAGCAGAGCCGACGCGAGGCCGGTGCGGAGATCGCCGAACTCCGCGCCCAACTCGACGGCGCCCGCACGTCGCTGGCCGACCACGTCGCACACGCCGAACAACGCCTCGCCGACCAGCGCGCGGCCTACGAAGCCCACATCCGTTCGCTGCTGACGACCCGCCCCGTCGACCCCCAGCCCGACCCCCAGCCCGGCTCTCAGCCAACTCCCAGCACGACCTCGCCCGCGCAGTGACGCACAGCGACCGCCCTGGCACCATGTTGACCATGCACGAAAGCGCTGTCGACGATGCCGTCGCACGCGTTCAGAAGTGGTGCGCCGAGCGCGTACCCGAGCGCGTCCGCGACCACGTCCGGATCGAATGCGAGCCGGAAACCAACCAGATCACCATCGTCGAGCGGCGGCGCGCACCCGACGCCACCACCGACTGGACCCGCCAGCCCATCGTGCAGCTGCACCACACGCCGCAGACCACGCTCTGGGCGCTGTACTGGCACGACGACGAGGGCCGCTTCCACGCCTACGAGCTGCTCGAACCCACCGACAGCGTCGAACGGCTGCTCACCGAGATCGAGGACGACCCCGCGGGAGTCTTCTGGGGCTGAGTCTCACCCCAGGTACGCCGCCGCGACCGACTTCGGCACGACCATCCGCCATGCATCGAGCACCAGCTCGCGCATCTCGTCCTCGTCGATCGCGGCCATCCGCACGTGCACCCACCTGAAGCGCTCGTCGGACCGCGACGGCATCTCGAACTTCTCCGGGGCGCTCGCGACCAGGGCCGCGCGTTCCTCCTTCGGGAACGCGAAACCCATCACCGTCTCGTCGCGCGAGAACGCCACGTACACGATCTGCCCCACCCGGAACTTCACGCAATCGCGCACCAGTACCTCGTACGACCGCGGCAAGGGCTTCACCACAGCACGGACCTGATCCACCGTGACCATGCAGGCACGATAGCCGCCAGGACCGACAAGATGGACCCGTGACAGATGAGACCGGGCAGCAGCTCACCCCTGTCGGAGCGGTCGCGCAGCGGTTCAAGCTGGCCGTCTCGACGCTGCACTACTGGGAACGCCGCGGCCTCATCCGCCCCGCCGCCCGCACGGGCGGCCGCCGCTGGTACGACGCCGACGGCGTGCACCGCGTCGCCGCGATCGCCACGCTCCGCTCGGCCGGCATGCTCAGCCTCGACGACATCGCCCACGTGCTCGACCGGCCCGCCGACGACCCCGGCTGGCGCGGCGCCGTCGAGGCCCGCGTCGACGCCTTCCGCACCCAGGTCAAGGAGCTGGAAAGCGCGCAGGGCTACCTGGAGCACCTCCTGACGTGCCCCAGTCACGACCCTGCGCACCGCTGCCCGTACCTGCAGCAGGAGTTCGAGCGGCGCTACCCGACGACGGAAGATGTTGACCTCAACCCGGATTGAGGCGCCACGCTCGAGCGGGTGCAGAAATGGTGGCCGCTCGTCGCGGTGTCGCTCGGAACGTTCATGCTCATCCTCGACGTCAACATCGTCGTCGTCGCGCTACCCGCAATCGGCGGCGAGCTCGACGCCTCGACCGTCCAGCTGCAATGGGTGGTCGACCTCTACGCCCTCGTCCCCGCGGCGCTGCTGCTCGCAGCCGGCAGCCTCGCCGACCGCTACGGCCACCGCGGCCCCTACCTCGCCGGGTCCGCCGTCTTCGGCCTCGCCTCACTCGCCTGCACACTCGCCCCGAACGCCGACGTGCTCGTCGCCGCCCGCGGGGTGCAGGCCCTCGGCAGCACGGCGATGCTGGCCACCGCCGCGGCCCTGATCAGCCTCATCTACAGCGGGCCCGCCCGCGCCACGGCGTTCGGGGTGTGGGCGGCCGCCGCCAGCCTCGGGTCCGCCCTCGGCCCGGTCATCGGCGGCGTGCTCACCCAGCTGCTGGGCTGGCGCTGGATCTTCGCCGTCAACGTGCCCGTCGTCGCCCTGATCGTGATCGTCACCGCACTCGCCGTACCGCGAGTCGCAGGACGCGGCACAGGCCGCTTCGACGTCATCGGCGTCGCCGCGTTCTGCGTGGCAGCCACCGGGATCGTGTTCGGCCTCAACCACAGCGTCGAGGACGGCTGGACCGCACCGCTCACCTGGACGTCCTTCCTGGTCGCCGCCCTCGCGCTCGCCGGGTTCGCCGCACACGAGCTGCGCACCGACCATCCCGTCCTCGACCTGCGCCTGCTGCGGGCACCGGCATTCACCGCGCTGCTCATCGCCGGTGCCGCCATCAACGCCGCCGCGTTCGGCATGCTCCCGTTCGCGTCCGTCTGGATGCAGTCGGTGCTGCTCGCCGGCCCGCTCGAAGCCGCGTTCATGCTCATGCCGCTCGCCGCCGCCAGCCTCCTCGCCTCCCTCGCGCTGCCCCGCGTCGCACACCGGCTGGGCGCCCGCCCGATGATCGGCGGCGGGCTGCTCCTCATCGCCGTCGGCGCAGCGCTCGCCCTGCTGGTCGAGCCCGGATCGTCGGGATGGGCGCTCACCCCCGCCCTCACGCTCCTCGGGCTCGGCACCGGCGCCGTGCTCCCGAGCCTCGCCGGCACCACGCTCGCCGCGGCACCCGCGGACCGCGTCGGGATGGCCGGCGCCGCCCTGAACACGTCCAGGTCGCTCGGCTACGCGGTCGGGTTCGCGGTGTTCGCCGTCGTCGTCGCCGCACACGTGCACGGCGGCATCGCCGCGGCCGCACCGACGTCGGCAGGGGAGGTCGTCGCGGGCCTGCACGCCGGGTTCGGGGTGGCCGCCGGCATCGCCGCAGCCGGCACGCTCACCATCGCGATCTGCCTGCGCCCGGCCCGACGCCCGGTCACAGTCTGAACGTCAACGGGACGGGCGGACCGGTAGGCGGCAGCAGTCGACGGCGCAGGGCACACCGTTCACCCCGCACCCGGCCGACGGCACGGACCCGAGCCGGCGGGCGGGCGTCCCGTCCGTCAGCTCGGCGACCAGCTCCACCACCATGTCCGCGAACCGCGGATCCGGCCCCGCCGTCGCCGCCCGCGCGAACCCCATACCCAGCTCGGCGGCCCGCTCCCGCGCCTCGGTGTCGAGATCCCAGATCACCTCGACGTGGTCGGACACGAACCCCACCGGCGAGAGCACCACCGCCGGCACACCGCGTTCGTGCAGGGCGTCGAGGTGGTCCAGGATGTCCGGCTCCAGCCACGGCACCTGCGGCGGACCCGACCGCGACTGCCACACCACGTCGTAGTCGTCGACGCCCAGCTCGGCCGCCACCAACCGCGCCGCCTCCGCGATCTGCGACGAGTACCGCCGCTCCTCACCGGGCGGGCCGGAGCTCACATCGGCCGACACCGGCACCGAGTGCGCCGTGAACACCAGCCGCGCCCCGGCAGGCAGCGTCGCCTGTGCCGCGCGGACCGCGTCGGCGTTCGCCGCGACGAACGCCGGGTGATCGAAGAAGTGCCGCAGCTTCACCAGCTCCGGAGCGTCCTCACCCACCGCCTTGCGGGCCCGCGCGACGTCTTCGTGGTACTGCAAGCACGCCGAATACCCGCCGTACGCGCTGGTGGCGAACACCGCCGCCCGCGCCACCCCGGCCCGGGCCATCTCCGCGACCGTGTCCTCGACCATCGGGTGCCAGTTCCGGTTGCCGAAGTACACGGGGAGGTCCGTCCGTGCCTCCACGGCGGCGATCAGCTCGCGGTTGCGCGCGTTGATCGGGCTGACCCCGCCGAAGTGCTGGTAGTGCTCCTCCACCGCGTCCAACCGCTCGGGCGGCACCCCCCGCCCACGGGTCACGTTCTCCAGGAACGGACGGACATCGGCCGGGCCCTCCGGGCCACCGAAGGACAGCACCAGCAACGCGTCGACGTGCACCCCTCGATTACACACCCGCCCCATCCGCACCGACGATCGGCACCAGCGCCGCACCGATCGCCGCCTCCTGCACCGCAGGCGAGTAGCTCTCCGGGTCGAGCGCGGCAAGCGTGTTCATCCCCTCCACCAGCGCGATCAGCGCCGCCGCCGACTGCCGGCACCGCGCGGGCGTCCACCCCGGCCGGCACGCCGACACCAGTCGCTGAACCCGGGCGAGCAGCGAACGGTTGTTGCCGACGTGCTGGCGCGCCAGCTCGGCGTCCGAGAGCGCCTCCGCGATGAAGCTCAGCCAGACGCTCGCCTCCTCCCGCGAGCCCGCATCCAGCGACGCCGCGCTCAGCAGCACCGCACGCAGCACCGCGTCCGGATCGGCGCCCGGCACCTCGATCGCGTCGAGCCGCACCGCGGTGCGCCGGTGCAGCAGCTCCCGCGCGTGCGCGAGCAACGCCTGCTTGTCCGGGAACGTATGCAGCACCAGACCCGTCGTGCAGCCCGCCCGCTCCGCCACCGCACGCAACGTCAACCCGCGCACGCCCCGCTCCGCGAGCACCGACCACGTCGCGGCCGAGAGCCGCTCCTGCTGCCCTGCAAGATCCTTGGTGCGCGGCACGGCGGAACGGTAGCAGCTGTTACGGTAACGCTTGCTACGGAACGAGGAGCGCCGATGACCACCACCGTCCAGATCGCCGCCGAACCATGGGACACCCCCGACGGCAACCACCTGCGCACCGCACAACGCGTCGAGCTGGACGCCCGCTACGGCCGCGACGACCACGAACCCGGCGCCGCACCCTCCGCCGAGGACATCGCCCGCTTCCTCGTCGCCCGCACCGCCGACGGCACTGCCATCGGCTGCGGCGCCCTCCGCCTCCTCGACGACCAGCGCGCCGAAGTCAAACGCATGTACGTCGCCCCCAACGCCCGCGGCACCGGCGTCGCCACCGCCATCCTCACCGCACTCGAGAACGACGCCCGCACCCTCGGCCTCACCGAGCTCGTCCTCGAAACCGGCGACGCCCAACCCGACGCCATCCGCTTCTACGAACGCGAGGGCTACACCCGCATCCCCAACTTCGGCGCCTACATCGGCTCGACGATCTCCGTCTGCTACGCCAAACCACTCACGTAACCGCAACTTCCCCACCGTTTTGGGTGGATGCGCGCCCACAGCGCGCGCAAGTGCCCAAAACGGTGGGGAAGTTGGCGGCTCTACTCGTGCTACTCGGCGGGCTGGACCGGGGCGACGCCGATCGCGTGGAAGCCCCCGTCGGCCCACACCATCGACCCCGTCGTCGCCGGCAACCAGTCCGACAACATCGCGCACACCGTCTTCGCCACCGGCGTCGGGTCGTTCACGTCCCACCCCAGCGGAGCCCGCCCGTCCCACGCGTCCTCGAACGCCGCGAACCCCGGGATCGACTTCGCCGCCATCGTCCGCACCGGACCCGCGGCGCACACGTTCACCCGGATCCCCTTCGGCCCCAGATCACGCGCCAGGTACCGGGTGATCGACTCCAACGTCGACTTCGCCACACCCATCCAGTCGTACGCCGGCCACGCCTGCCGGTTGTCGAAGTCCATCCCGACGACCGACGACCCCGGCCCCAGCAACGGCAGCAACGCCACCGCCAACGACTTGAACGAGTACGCGCTCGCGTGGATCGTCGTCGCGACGTCCTCCCACGGCGCGTTCAGGAACGCCCCATCACCCAAGCATGACGCCGGCGCGAACCCGATCGAGTGCAGCACCCCGTCCAGCCGCGGCTCGTCACCCAGCAACGGCGACACCCGCTCCACCAGGCTGTCCAGCTGCTCCTGGCTCGTCACATCCAGCTCGACCACCGGCGCCTCCTGCGGCAACCGCTGCGCGATCCGCTCCACCAGCCGCATCCGGCCGTAACCGGTCAGCACCACCTGCGCACCCTGCTCCTGCGCAACCTTCGCGACGTGGAAACCGAGCGACGCGTCGGTGATGACTCCGGTGATCAGCAAGCGCTTGCCGTCGAGAAGACCCATGCGCGTCAGGCTAGGGCACGCACCCCGCCAGTGATCCGCGACGTGCGCAGCCCCACCGCGGGGCTCTGCCGCCGCAGCGTCAGTGCCCCATCCCCAGCCCACCGTCAACGGGGATCACCGCACCCGTCACGTACGCGGCACCCTCCGAACCCAGCCACGTCACCGCCGCCGCGATCTCCTCAGGGCTCGCGTACCGCCCCAACGGCACCTGCGCGACGATCTCCTTGCGCCGCTCGTCCGTCAACGCACGCGTCATGTCCGTGTCGACGAACCCCGGCGCCACCACGTTAGCCGTGATCCCACGCGACCCCAGCTCCCGCGCGATCGACCGGGCCAGCCCCACCAGCCCCGCCTTCGACGCCGCGTAGTTCACCTGCCCCGCCGACCCCAGCAGCCCCACCACGGACGACACGAACACCATCCGGCCACCCCTGGCCCGCAACATCCCCCGCGACGCCCGCTTCGCAACCCGGTACGCCGCGGTCAGGTTCGCGTCGACGACCTTCGTGAACGACTCCTCGCTCATCCGCATGAGCAGCCCGTCGTCGGTGATCCCCGCGTTCGACACGAGCACCTGCACCGGGCCGTGCTTGTCCTCCACCTCCGAGAACGCCGCGTCCACCGCGTCGACGTCGGTCACGTCGCACCGCACCGGCAACAGCTCGCCCGGCAGGTCGTCGACCGGCCCGCGATGCGTCACCGCCACCTGGTCGCCCTGAGCCGCGAACGCCTTCGCGATCGCCAGCCCGATCCCCCGGTTGCCACCCGTCACCAGAACACTGCGCGCACCGTCAGCCACCCCGGCACCCTATGCGGACCCGCCGAACCGCCGCGACCCGACTCACACCGGCGGAACCACCGTGAACAGCTCGTAGCTGTTCCCGTCCGGATCACCGACGTAGACCCCGCGCCCACCGCCGAGCGAGTTGGTGCGCCGATCCCACCCGCTCATCGGCGCCGACCCGAACGGGACCTCCGGATCCGCCCGCACCCGACCCAGCACCGCGTCGAACGTGTCGTCGTCGACGAGGAACCCGAAATGCCCGGCCGACGCACCGCGACGGTCGTCGAAGTCGAACGTCAGATCCGCGTTCACCGCCACCGGCACGAACGGGCCCGCCGGCGCACCCACCTCGTGCCCCAACAACCGGGCGAAGAACGCCGCCGCCGCGTGCTTGTCCGAGCACCGGACGATCGTGTGGTTCAGCAAGATCGACATGCCAGTTCCCTCCAATGTGTGCGATACGCACACATTAATGCATGCGATCCGCACACATCAAGGGAAGCGACGGCCCAACAACGTCCCCGCAGCCACGCCGAGCACCAGCAACAACACGCCGCCACCCAGCCACGGCCGACTCACGTCGACCTTCCGCAACTCGTAGCCGATCTGCTCACCGAGCTGGTCGTACACGCCGCGCAGCTCCTCCTCCGTCGCCGCGGTGAAGAACTCACCACCCGACAGCTCCGCGATCCGCCGCAACGACGCATCGTCCACCGCAACCGGCGTCCGCTGCCCCGGGTTGATCTCGATCACCCCGTACTCCGTGCCGAACGAGATCGTCGACACCGGGATCTGCGCGTCCTTCGCCGCCCGCGCCGCAGTGAACGACCCCCGCGGCTCCTCCTCCGGCACCGGACCACTCGGCACCGTCTGCTTCCCGTCGCTCATCAACACGATCCGAGCAGGCGGCGGCCCCTCCGCCGACGCACCCGCGATCGCCTGCGAGAACGTCTCCACCGACTGCATCGCCGCGAAGATCGCCTCACCCGTCGCCGTCGACTCCGACAACTTCAGGTTGTCCACCGCACGCTTCACCGGCTCCCGATCAGCCGTCGGCGACACCAGCACCGCCGCCGTACCCGAGAACGACACCAACCCCAGGTTCACCCCCGGCGTCAACTGGTCGGCGAACGCCTTCGCCGCAGCCTGCGCCGCAGCCAACCGGCTCGGCTCGACGTCCGTCGCCTGCATCGACAACGACACATCGATCACCAGCACCACCGTCGCCCGGTTCCGCGGCACCCGCGCCTCGGCCTCCGGACCCGCCAACGCCACCGTCAACACCGCCAACGCCAGGATCAACGCCGCCGCCGGCACGTGCCGGTACCAGCCAGGACGCTTCGGCGCGATCCGCTCGAGCAGCTCCAGGTTCGTGAACGTCACCGCATCACGGCGCCGACGCCACAGCAGCACCAGGTAGCCGACCACCAGGGCCGCCACCACCAGCAGCAACGCCAGCCACCACGGATTAGAGAACGTCAACGCGACCCACCGGACCACATCCGCTTGCGCGCCAACGCGAACCGCACCACGTCCGCAACCCAGTCCGAATCGGTCCGCAACGTCAAGTGCGCCGCGCCGCACCGCCGCAACGTCGTCGCCACCAGATCCCGGTGCGCCGCGGCCGCCGCCGCGAACTCCCTGCGCAGCAACGGCGTCGTCACCACCTCACGCTGACGCCCCGTCTCCGGATCCGCGAGCACCACCGTCCCGACATCCGGCAGCTCCAGCTCACGCGGATCCAGCACCTCGACGGCCAGCAGCTCGTGCCGCGCCGACAACGCACGCAGCGGCCGCTCCCACTCCGTATCACCCAGGAAGTCCGAGATCACCACGGCCAACCCGCGCCGCCTCGGCGGCCGCCGCAGCTGCTCCACCGCCGCCGCCAGATCACCCCGCGTCCCCTCCGGCGCCCGCGGTGTCTCCGCGACCTTCCGCAACATCCCCCGCGCGTACGCCAAACCGCCCCGCGCCGGGATCCGCACCGTCCGCTCACCCGTCGCCACCAACGCACCGATCCGGTTCCCACCACCGCGGGTCAGGTGCGTCACCGCCGCCAACGCCGCGATCGCCAGGTCACGCTTCTCGCACGACGCCGTCCCGAAATCCAGGCTCGGCGAAAGGTCCAGCACCACCCACGTCTCCAGCTCGCGGTCGGCGACCGTCTGCCGGACGTGCGCCTCCGTCGTGCGCGCCGTCACCGCCCAGTCCATCCGACGCACGTCGTCACCGGGCTGGTAGAGCCGCGCCTCACCCGGCTCACTACCCGGCCCCGGCACCAGACCCAGGTGGTTGCCCTGCAACAGCCCGTCAAGCCGGCCCCGCACCACCAGCTCCAACGACCGCAGCGCCGCCTCCATCCGCCCGTCGCGGAACGACGGCGGCGACGTCGCGGGCCGCCGCCGGGCCGGCGGCGCTGTCGGTGGCGCCTGTCCAGGGACCTGACCCTCCTGGACGTCGGGCGATGTCACGCCGGCGCGCCCGCCGAGCTGAACGGCTGCGGACCCGCCTGCGGCCGCGCGCTCACCTGCGGCAACGGCACCGTCGCAAGCACCCGCGAGATGATGTGATCCATCGGCACCGCATCCGCGACCGCGTCGTAGGAGAGCACCAACCGGTGCCGCAGCACGTCGGGCGCCACATCCAGCACGTCCTGCGGCAGCACGTAATCGCGGCCCCTGACCAGCGCCAACGCCCGCGCCGCCGCCACGATCCCCAACGTCGCACGTGGCGACGCCCCGTACGACACCCAGCCTGCGATGTCGGCGAGACCGTGCTCAGCCGGTGTACGGGTCGCCACGACAAGCCGCACCACGTAGTCGACCAGCGCGTGGTGCACGAACACCCGCGACGCCACGCCCTGGAGCCGGACGAGCTCCTCCGGGTCGATCACCTGCTGCGCGACGGGCGGCTCCGCGCCCATCCGGTAGACGATCTCCCGTTCCTCCTCGACGTTCGGGTACTCCACGATGATCTTGAAGAGGAACCGGTCGCGCTGCGCCTCCGGCAGCGGGTACACACCCTCGTTCTCGATCGGGTTCTGCGTCGCGAGCACCAGGAACGGCTCCGGCATCGGGAACGTCTTCCCACCGATCGACAGGTGCCGCTCCGCCATCACCTCGAGCATCGCCGACTGCACCTTCGCCGGCGCCCGGTTGATCTCGTCGGCGAGCACGAAGTTCGCCACCACCGGACCCAGCTCGACGTCGAACTCCTCACGCCCCTGCCGGTAGATCCGCGTACCCAGGATGTCGGCCGGCACCAGGTCGGGCGTGAACTGCAACCGGGCGAACGACCCGCCCACCACTTTCGCCACCGTCTCGACAGCGAGGGTCTTCGCCACCCCGGGCACACCCTCCAGCAGCAGGTGACCCTTCGCCAGCAGCCCGACGAGCATCCGCTCGACAAGACGATCCTGGCCGACGATCACCCGCTTGATCTCGAACACGACGCGCTCGAGGCGCTCACCCTCACGGGCCGGACTGGGGACGGACTCCTGCGAGCTCACCCCGCCATCTCACCCGCTACCCCGTGAGACGGAAGTGAGCTACCGCTCCGGACGGCGGCTACTCCCCCGTCCGGGCCTCCGCCGCCGGCGGAGGTCAATCTGTGATTGGCCAAAAGAAGGCGTCAATGATTCATTGACCAGTGAAGGAGTGTAACTTCCCCACCGTTTTGCCTACTTACAGACCTCGGAGCCCGTGCAGGTTGGCAAAACGGTGGGGAAGTTCGTGGGTTCCACCCCGAAGTTCCCCACCGTTTTGGGTGGATGCGCGCTGTCAGAGCGCGCATGTGCACAAAACGGTAGGGAACTTCGGGTCAGAGCACGCGGGTGGCCTGCGGCAGCAGGCCCTTGGTGCGCAGCGGCGTCACGCGCACGCTCGCGCCGGTGTACGGCGCCTCGATCATCTTCCCGCCACCGATGAACATCGCGACGTGGTGGATGGGGGCGCCGCCGTTCTTGTAGAAGACCATGTCGCCCGGACGCAGGTCGGAGATCGGCACCTTCTGCCCCGCGTCGAACTGGTTGCGGCTCACCCGCGGCAACGACACGCCGGCCCCGCCGAACGCGTAGAGCATCAGCCCCGAGCAGTCGAAGCCCACCCGGTTCAGGGGCGACCCCAGCCCGTCCGGGATGCCCGTGGTGGGCCCGCGGCCCGTCCCGCCGCCCCACACGTACTGCACCCCCAGCTGCGACATCGCCCGGTCGATCACCCGCTGCACCGAGCCGCTGCCGCGCCCCACCGTCGCGCTGCCGCTCGCCGAGACCCGCTTCGCCGCGGCCTCCCGCTCGGCCCGCTCCCGCGCAGCCTGCTCGGCCGCCATCCGCTTCTGCCACTCGGTGAACGCCGCCCGCTGCTGGCGCAACCCGGCATCCGTCGACGCCGCGGCGTCCAGCGCACGCTGCACGCCCACCCGCTCCGACGCCAGCTCAGCCAGCTCAGCGGTGTGCTGTCGCGCGGCCTGGTCGGCAACGGCCACGGCGGCATCGGCCGTCGCCTTCGCCGACTGCGCCACACCCTCGCGCCGCTGTGCCTCCTCCACAGCGGCCCGCGCCGCCGCATCGGCGTTCGCCTTGTCGACCCGCGCCCGCTCCAACCCGTCCTGCGCCGCCAGCTGGCTGCGCGCGATCAGGTCGTTCATCTCCGCGCGCGCGATCAGGTCCTCGGGGCTCGTCGCACCCGTCAGCAGACCGAGCGGGCCCGTGTCCATCCCCTGCTGGTACGTCGCGGTGACGAACGCGTCCAGCCGCGCCCGCGCGTGGTCGATCGCCACCGTCGCGGCGTCGGTCTCGACCCGCGCCGCGGCCGCCTGCTCCTTCGCCAGCGCCGCCGCCGACCGCGCCGACTGCAGGTCGACGAGCGCGGCCTCGGCCGACTCCCGCTGCGCCGCCAGCGCCGCCTGCACGTCGTCGGTGCGGCTGTCGAGGTCCGCCAGCTGAGTCGTCAACCGCGCGACCTCGTCGGCCTGCCTGCTCACCCCCTGCTGCGAGCGCTGCAGCTCGTCGTCGCTGGGGTTGGGCGGCGGGGTCGGCTGCGCCGCCGCAGCGGGCGCCAGCAGCGCGGCGGCCAGCAACCCGACCACCGTCAGGCCGATGACGCGCCCGGACCGCCGCACGACCCCTCCCAGCATGATCGTTGTGAGCGATCGAACTGTGCCATTCGGGTCGCCGCAGATCCGGCGGCACACGCCCGTCCCCGATCAACATCCACCACATGGGGGAACGCGCACGCCCCAACCGACCCTATTTGCCCAGGTCCAATGCGTACTTCCACGGACGATTCGCGCCTCTGTCTCGCTGACACTCGAAACCTGCCCGCAGCGGGCGACGGCCGAGGAGGCATCCATGACGAACTACGGACCACCAGGAGGGCCACCGCCGCCCCATCAGCCCTACCAGGGACAGCGACCCGACGACCCCACAACATCCGTGTTGCCGGCAGGCGGCTACCGAACACCGCCCGGCGCGTTCCCACCCCGCCCCACGCAGCACTACCCACAGCAGTACCCGCAGGAGCAGTACGCGCCGCAGCAGTACCAAACGGTCCCCACGCAGCGGCAACCCGTAGACGCCCCGCCGCCGGCCTGGCAACCGCAGGGTCCGAGCTGGGGCGGCCCTCCCCCGCCACCGCCGGGCGGCACCACGCCGGCGCCGCGGCGCAAGCGCGGCCTCGTCATCACCGCGATCCTCACGGTCCTGCTGCTCGGCGCAGGAACGTTCTTCGCGTTCATCTACTTCGGCCCCCGTGACGGCGGCACCAGCACGCCCGGCGAGGCCGTCACCCTGCTCGCCTCCGACCTGGCCGAGGGCAGGCCGCTCGACGCCTACAGCCGGTTCCACCCCGCCGAGGTCCGCGCGGCCACCGACATCACCGACGCCGTCACCACGGAGCTCAAGCGCCTCGAAGTGCTGCGCCCCGACGCCGACCCCACCGCCTCGTACAGCTCGCTGAGCGTCACCGACCTGCGCTTCGACGACGCCGCGGCCGAGAAGGTCCGGGACAACGTAGTGATCAACAAGCTGGTCGCCGGCAAGATCACGTTCGCCTCCGACCCCGCGAAGCTCCCGTTCACCGACTCCTTCCGCGAGGCCGCCTTCCCCGACGGCATCCCGATGAGCGAGACGACCCCGCTGGACATCACCGAGATCGTCCGCGCGCAGGGTGAGCCCATCCGCGTCGCGACCGTGCAGGTCAACGGCAAGTGGTACGTCAGCGCCCTCTACACCGCGGCCGACTACGCCCTGCGCGCCGCCGGCAAGCCGTGGCCGACCACCACCATCGCCGCCCGCGGCGCAGCCGACCCGGAATCCGCGCTGCGCGAGACCGTGCAGGCCGCACTCGACCTCGACGTGCGCCGCCTCATCGAGCTCGCCCCGCCGGAGGAGCTGCAGGTGCTGCACGACGTCGGCGACGCCATCGCCACCGGTCCCGCGCAACCGAGCGGCCTGAAGATCGTCGAGCTCGAGACCACCTCGACGGCGGTCACGGGCGGCACGGCCCTGCGCCCCACCTCCGCCGTCGTCGAGACCCCGACCGGTGACCGCATCGCGTTCCAGCGCGACGGCGACTGCTTCACCATCACGGTCCCCGACAGCCCGCCCCGGCGCACGTGCCAGGACGAGCTGCTCAACTCGGCCGGGCTGGGATCCCCGGGTCCGCGTTCCAAAGGCTCCACGGGTCTGGGCTCCGCAGGTCTGGGCTCCACAGGTTTGGGCGGTCCCTCGTCGACCGTCACACCGAAGATCGCCAAGGCACTGCTCGACCTCAAGGTCGTCACGGTCGAGAACGGCGGCACGCACTTCGTCAGCCCGCTCCGCACGGTCGGCACCCTCTATGTCGACGTGCTCAAGGCGCTCACCCCGGAGGACGTGCGGGAGTTGGTCAAGGCCAGCCGGTAGGTCACCGGCATTCGAGGGGTGGCATCGGCAGCGGCTTTCAGGGAGCACCGCTGCCGATGCCACCCCGTTCCTCTGCTCACCCCGACTCGACGAGCAAACAGGACAAGCGTACTGTTTGCGGTGACGGGGTCCACGCAGCCGCCCAGGCGTCGGTGCGCAAGACTCCGGACAACCGAGTCTCTAGCGCCCACCACCGCCAGGAGGAACGTCATCGTGGCCAGCACCGACAGCTTCGGAGCCAAAGGGACCCTGCAGGCAGGTGGGGCCGAGCACGAGATCTTCCGGCTCTCCGCCGTCGAGGGTGCCGAACGATTGCCGTTCAGCCTGAAGGTGCTGCTGGAGAACCTCCTGCGCACCGAGGACGGGGCCAACGTCACCGCCGAGCACGTCCGCGCGCTCGCCGGCTGGGACCCCGAGGCCGAGCCCGACACGGAGATCCAGTTCTCCCCCGGCCGCGTCGTCATGCAGGACTTCACCGGCGTCCCGTGCGTCGTCGACCTCGCCACCATGCGCGAGGCCGTCACCGAGCTCGGCGGCGACCCCGGCAAGGTCAACCCGCTCGCGCCGGCCGAGCTGGTCATCGACCACTCGGTGATCATCGACGTCTTCGGCCGCGCCGACGCGTTCGAGCGCAACGTCGACTTCGAGTACCAGCGCAACAAGGAGCGCTACCAGTTCCTGCGCTGGGGCCAGGGCGCGTTCGACGAGTTCAAGGTCGTCCCGCCCGGCACCGGCATCGTGCACCAGGTCAACATCGAGCACCTCGCCCGCGTCGTCATGACCCGCAACGGCCAGGCGTACCCGGACACGCTGGTCGGCACCGACTCGCACACCACCATGGTCAACGGCCTCGGCGTGCTCGGCTGGGGCGTCGGTGGCATCGAGGCCGAGGCCGCGATGCTCGGCCAGCCCGTCTCGATGCTCATCCCCCGTGTCGTCGGCTTCAAGCTCACCGGCGAGATTCCCGCGGGCGCCACCGCCACCGACGTCGTGCTGACGATCACCGAGATGCTGCGCCGCCACGGCGTGGTCGGGAAGTTCGTCGAGTTCTACGGCGAGGGTGTCGGCGCCGTGCCGCTCGCCAACCGCGCCACCATCGGCAACATGAGCCCCGAGTTCGGCTCCACCGCCGCGATCTTCCCGATCGACGAGGAGACCATCCGCTACCTCACGCTGACGGGCCGCTCGAAGGAGCAGATCGAGCTGGTCGAGGCCTACGCCAAGGAGCAGGGCCTCTGGCACGACCCGTCGCGCGAGCCGGTGTTCTCCGAGACCCTCGAGCTCGACCTCTCCACGGTCGTGCCGTCGATCGCCGGCCCGAAGCGCCCGCAGGACCGCATCGAGCTCATCGATGCCAAGTCGGCGTTCCGCAAGTCGATCCACGACTACACCGACGACGCCCCCGCTGCCGCGCAGGCGCACAACCACATCGACGAGGCCGGCCGCGAGTCGTTCCCGGCCAGCGACGCCCCCGCGCTCGGGTTCGCCGACGACGACGCCGAGCCCGTCGTGATCTCCGCGGCCAACGGCGGCGAGGGCCGCCCGTCGAAGCCCACCACGGTCCGCTCGGAGTCCCGCGGCGAGTTCGTCCTCGACCACGGCGCCGTCGTGATCGCCTCGATCACCTCCTGCACCAACACGTCCAACCCCTCGGTCATGCTCGGCGCCGCGCTCCTCGCGAAGAACGCCGTCGAGAAGGGCCTCACCGTCAAGCCGTGGGTCAAGACGTCGATGGCGCCCGGCTCGAAGGTCGTCACCGACTACTACGAGAAGGCCGGCCTCTGGCCCTACCTGGAGAAGCTGGGCTACCACCTCGTCGGGTACGGCTGCACCACCTGCATCGGCAACTCCGGCCCGCTCTCGGAGGAGATCTCGGCGGCGGTCAACGAGGCCGACCTGACGGTCGTCTCGGTGCTCTCGGGCAACCGCAACTTCGAAGGCCGCATCAACCCCGACGTCAAGATGAACTACCTGGCCTCACCGCCGCTGGTCATCGCGTACGCGCTCGCCGGGACGATGGACTTCGACTTCGAGAACCAGCCGCTGGGCACCGACTCCGATGGCAACGACGTCTTCCTCCGCGACATCTGGCCGACCGCTCAGGACGTCCAGACCACGATCGACTCGGCGATCAGCCAGGAGATGTTCACCAAGGACTACGCCGACGTCTTCGCCGGCGACGAGCGCTGGCGCTCGCTGCCCACCCCGGAGGGCGACACCTTCGAGTGGGACCCGGAGTCGACCTACGTCCGCAAGCCCCCGTACTTCGAGGGCATGCAGACCGAGCCGTCCCCGGTCGAGGACATCTCCGGCGCCCGCGTTCTCGCGCGCCTCGGCGACTCGGTCACCACCGACCACATCTCCCCCGCCGGCTCCATCAAGGAGGACACCCCGGCCGGGCAGTACCTGCGGTCGCACGGCGTCGAGAAGCGCGACTTCAACTCCTACGGCTCCCGCCGCGGCAACCACGAGGTGATGATCCGCGGCACCTTCGCGAACATCCGGCTGCGCAACGAGCTGCTCGACAACGTCAGCGGCGGCTACACCCGCGACTTCACCCAGGACGGCGCCCCGCAGGCGTTCATCTACGACGCCGCGCAGAACTACGCCGAGCAGGGCATCCCGCTCGTAGTGCTCGGCGGCAAGGAGTACGGCTCCGGCTCGTCGCGCGACTGGGCCGCGAAGGGCACCGCACTGCTCGGGGTCAAGGCCGTGATCGTCGAGAGCTACGAGCGCATCCACCGCTCCAACCTGATCGGCATGGGCGTGCTGCCGCTGCAGTTCCCCGCGGGCGCGTCGGCGTCGTCGCTGCACCTCGACGGCACGGAGACGTTCGACATCTCCGGGGTCACCGCCCTCAACGACGGCTCCACCCCGCGCACCGTGCAGGTCACCGCCACCAAGGACGGCGGCGAGACCGTCGAGTTCGACGCGGTCGTCCGCATCGACACCCCCGGCGAGGCCGACTACTACCGCAACGGCGGGATCATGCAGTACGTGCTGCGCGGCATGCTGCGCAGCTGACCCACTCCCCCGCTCCGCCGGCGGCGGGCAGCCTTCGGGCTGCCCGCCGCTCGTCGTTCCCGGCCGACCCTCGGGTCGCCGAATGGTTGTCGGAACGATGGCGTCAATGTTTGATTGACAGATGATATTGCTTTTAACAGAGCAGACGTCGCCGGTTAGCGTGGCCGGGTGGTCATTGCTCTCGCCGGTGTTGTCGTCACGCTCGGGGCCCTCGTGCAGGGCTCCGTCGGTTTCGGGCTCGCCCTCGTGGCGGCACCGCTGATGGCGTTGCTCGACCCCACGCTCGTCCCGGTGCCCCTCCTGCTGCTCACCTCCGTGCACGCCGTGCTGACCCTGTCGCGCGAGCACACCGACACCCACTGGGCTGGCGTCGGTTGGGCCCTGCTCGGCCGGGTGCCTGGCGTCGCGATCGGCGCGATGGCGGTGGCGTTGCTGCCGGTCAGGCTGTTCATCGCGGTCGTCGCGATCATCGTGCTGGCCTGCGCGGGCCTGTCCGCCCTGCGGTGGAGCCCACGGCCCACCGTCCCCGCGCTCCTGGTCGCCGGGGTCGTCTCCGGGGCCGGCGGCACGGCGGCGTCGATCGGCGGGCCGCCGGTCGCACTGCTCTACCAGGCTGAACACGGCGCGAGGGTGCGCGCGACGATGGCCGCGTACTTCACGGCCGGCTCGGTGCTCTCCGTCGGCGGCCTCGCCCTCGCCGGCGCCGTCACCGCAGAAGCCACCAGCACAGCCGCGCTGCTGCTGCCGTTCATGATCGTCGGCTTCCTGCTCTCCGGGCCGGCCCGCCGGTTCCTCGACCGCGGCTGGGTCCGCCCCGCCGTCCTCACCGTCGCCGGAGGCGGCGCGATCGCGTTGCTGGTCGCCGCCGCGATCGGTTGACGTCCACCACAGCGATCCCGCCTTGAACGCTCCGACGTGCACAATCGATCTATGGTGATCCGTTCGACGGTGCCGGCACCACCCGCGGCCGCGTTGCGTGCCGGGACCGGCGAGCCCGTGCTCCTGCTGCACCCCTACTCGCTCTCGCACCACGTCTGGCGCGACGTGGCCGCCGATCTCGCCTCGACGTACGACGTCTACGCGCCGACGCTGCCCGGACACTGGGGCGGCCCCCCGCTGCACGCCCGCGACGTCGACATCACGCACCTCACCGACGGCGTCGAGCGGCTCCTCGACGAGGCCGGCTGGGACACCTGCCACGTCGTCGGCAACTCCCTCGGCGGCTGGCTCGCCTTCGAGCTCGCCCGGCGCGGCCGCGCCCGCAGCGTCACAGGAATCGCACCGGCCGGGGGGTGGGCCAGCCCGTCGCTCGCCCAGCTCGCGATCGGCGGCCGCTTCCTCGCCGCCTACCCCGGCATCGTCGCGCTCACCCCGCGCGCCACCCGCGATGTCGTGCTGCGCCGCACGTTCCTCCAACGGGCGTTCATGCGCACGTTGAGCTACGACGCCTCCGCGGTCGCACCCACCGACGTCGACCGGCTCGTCGAGTCGGTCGTCGGGTGCCGCGGCTACCTGCCGCTGCTCTGGTCGGTGCTGCGCAACGGCGCGGCCGTCCGGCTGGACGGCGTGCACTGCCCGGCCCACCTGGTGCTGTGCGACGAGGACACGCTCATCCCGCCGCGCCGCTACTCCGCGCTCTTCCTCGACCAGCTCCACGACGCCCGGGTCACCCGCCTACCCGGGGTCGGGCACGTCCCGATGCTGGAGAACCCGCAGCTCGTCGCCACCACCATCCGGGCCTTCTTGACGACAGTCATCACCTGAGCCTGCGCACCGCCGCTTCCATCCCGTCGAGCAGGTAGACCATGCCGCTCTCGACCAGCGCGTCGAGCTCGACGTCCATCTCCTTGGCGAGCATGCGGTGCATCGTCGGGTGTTGACCGTTCGTGACGATCTCCAGCACCTTCCCGAAGCGTTGGTCCATCCACTTGTCCTTGTCGATGCCGGTCGCCGCCTCCGCCTCGACCTCGGCCTCGAGGTTGATCGCGGCGCCACGCAGGAAGTTGAACAGCGTCAGGTGCATGAAGAACGCCCGCGTGATGTCGACGCCGGTGTCCACGAAGGCGCTGAGGACGAACTCCGTGTACGCGATGCCGCCCGCGACCGGCTCGGGGCGGGTCAGGGACAGCTGAGCGGCGAACCACGGGTGGCGGCGCATCGCCGCCCACATCGCCGTGGCCGCCAGCTCGACCCGCGGCCGCCACCCCGTCGGCGGGGCGGCCGGCAGGTCGATCTCGTGGAGCACGGCGTCGGTCATCCGGACGACCAGGTCGTCCTTGTCGGCGACGTGCCGGTACAGCGACATCGTGGCCACCCCGATGTCGGCCGCGACCCGACGCATCGACAGCGCGGCCACCCCCTCCGCGTCGGCGATCGCGATCGCCGCGGCCACAATCTGCTCAGCACCCAGCCCGAGCTCGGACCGCGGCCGCGCCGGAGCCGCCCGGCGGTTCACGCCCTCCACCACCGTGCCGACCCCGGGGACCGGCCGCACCAGGCCTTCCTGGCGGAGCGTGGTGAGCGCCTTCGTCGCCGTCGCCATCGCGACGTCCCACTCGCGCATCAGCTCGCGCGTCGACGGCACCCGCTCCCCCGCGGCCAGCTCACCCGAGGTGATGCGGCGACGCAGCTCGGCGGCGATCCGCGCATACGGCGCGTCCATAGGCCCTCCCCGTACTAGTGCACCGGTCGCCTCGCGAGCGTACCGGCGCGTCAACCTCGTACTGGCGAAACCTGGTGCACTAGGGCACAGCCTGACACCCTAAAGCCCAGGTCAAATGCTTGCACATCGGTGTATGTACATCGTACGCTACCGCCCATGGACATCTTGATTTCCGGTGCTGGCATCGCAGGCCCGACACTTGCGTACTGGCTACACCAGCGCGGGTTCCGCTGCACCGTCGTCGAGCGCGCCGCCACTCCACGCCGCGGCGGGCAGGCCGTCGACCTGCGCGGCACCGGACGCCAGGTCGTCGAGCGCATGGGCCTCATGGAGCGGGTGCGCGCGGTGGCCGTCCACCAGCACGGCGTGGCGGTCGTCGACCGGCGCGGCAAGGCGATCGTGCGCATGGGCACCGACGCGTTCGGCGGTGAGGGCATCGTCTCCGAGATCGAGGTGCTGCGCGGCGACCTCGCCGAGGTCATGTACGAGGCGACGCTGCCGGACGTCGAGTACCTGTGGGACGACACCATCACCGCGCTCGACGAGGACGCCGACGGCGTCACCGTGACGTTCGAGAAGGCGCCCAGCCGGCGGTTCGCGCTGGTCGTCGGCGCCGACGGGCTGCACTCCGTCGTGCGAAAGCTCGCGTTCGGCCCCGAGAGCAAGTACGTGCGGCCGCTCGGCTGCTACACCGCGTGGTTCACCGCACCGGCCGCGCCCGACCTCGACGGCTGGCTCGCCATGCACAACGAGGTCGGCGGGCGGGTCGTGTCGCTGCGCCCCGGCCGGCTGCCGGACGAGACGAAGGCTGGGCTGAGCTTCCGCTCGGAGCCGCTCGACCTCGACCGCCGCGACGCCGCCGCCGTGCACGCCGCCTTCGCGGAACGGTTCCGCGACGTCGGCTGGAAGGCCGGCTGGCTGGTCGACGCCATGCGCAACGCACCGGACGTCGCCTTCGACTACATGGGCCAGGTGCACATGGACCGCTGGCACACCGGCCGGGTCGTGGTGCTCGGCGACGCCGGCTTCAGCCCGAGCCCGCTCACCGGCCTGGGCACCAGCCTCGCGCTGGTCGGCGCGTACGTGCTGGCCGGGGAGCTCGCGGCAGCCAACGGCGACCACACCGTCGCGTTCCCGCGCTACGAGGAGGTCATGCGACCCTACGTCACCAGCGGGCAGGAGCTGCCGCCCATGGGCATCGACGGCTTCGCGCCGCGCACGCGCCTCGCGCTCGCGATGAGCCGCACCTCGATGAAGTGGATGATGCGCTGGCCGCTGCGCCTGCTCGCGGAGAAGTTCTTCGCCAAGGCGAGCGAGATCACGCTGCCCGACTACTCGCGGTCACCGCACCAGGTGTCCGACCGGTGATCAGGCCGGGTGGGTCGGGTCGATCCAGCGGACGTGCTCGGGGTCGGCCACGCCGTCGATGTCGAGGTTCACGACGATCGGTTCCTGGCCGCTGCGCGTGAGCACGCACTCCAGGGGCTCGTCGTCGAGCGCGTTGATCTCCTGGTGCGGCACGAACGGCGGCACGTAGATGAACCCGCCCGGGCCGGCCTCCGCTGTGAACTCGAGGTGCTCGCCCCAGCGCATCCGCGCCCGCCCGCGCACGACGTAGATCACGCTCTCCAGCTCGCCGTGGTGGTGCGCGCCCGTGCGCGCGCCGGGGTGGATGGTCACCGTGCCGGCCCACAGCTTCTGTGCACCCACCCGTGCACCGGTGACCGCGGCGGCCCGGTGCATGCCCGGGGTCTGCGCGGTGTTCGTGTCGAGCGCGTCGCCGGGGATCACCCGCACGCCGTCGGAGCGCCAGTCCGTGCCCATGGTTCACCGCCAGCTGGAGTCGTCGAGTGAGCGAGGTGTTCACCGGAATCTACCTGTTCGCGGGCAAGGTTCGATCGTCGTTGCGAAGCAACCGGAGAACACCGCTCCGAAGGGCGAACATGACAACCGCGAACGCGACGATGTACACCGCGGCTCGCAGGTCGCCGCGAGCGCTGGTGCTCAGCCCTGCGATGACGACGGCCAACGTCCCTGTTGCTCCCGCGCAGTTGGCCAGTACGCGGTGGGCCGTCGGTGAGCCCATGGCGATTCGAATCGCCTGCACGACCGACACGAGTGCGATGGGGCCGAGGACGGTCACGCCCGTGATCGCGATCAGCCACATGAACGCCCTGTCCGACGACGTGCCCGCCGATCCCATTGCCTTCACCAAGGCCGGCGCGATCAGGAAGAACGCAGCCAGGACGTTGACCAGCACGACCACGGTGGCGAGGAAGCCGCCGACGAGCCGGCTCGGGCCGCTGTGAACTCGGGTGGTGGGCACAGATGCTCCTCTGGATCGAGAGTGTCGAGCACGATGACCACCGAGGTACCGCCCTGGTTGGGGCACGCAGCAAAATTCGCCCGACGCTCAGCTCGCCGTCGCCAGCGTCAACGCGAACCGCTCCTCCGGGTCGCTCCAGGTGCGGGTGACGGCGAACCCGGCCCTCTCCAGGATCGTGTGCACGCCCTCGACGTGGAACTTCGCGGAGATCTCGGTCAGCAGCTCCTCGCCTTCGGCGAACTCGACCTCCATGTCGAGCTCGGCGATGCGCACCCGCATCGCCCGCTCGGCGCGCAGCCGCATCTCGATCCACTCGTCGACCCGGTCCCACACCGCGACGTGCGCGAACGACTCGACGTCGAAGTCGGCGCCGAGCTCACGGTTGATCACGTGCAGCACGTTGCGGTTGAACTCCGCGGTGATGCCTGCGGCGTCGTCGTAGGCGCTGACCAGCGGCTCCTCGTCGATCACCAGCCCGGTGCCGAGCAGCAGCTGCTCCCCTGGTGCCAGCACCGACCGCACGTCGGCGAGGAACTCGGCCTGCTCGGCCGGCACCAGGTTGCCGATGGTGCCGCCGAGGAACGCGACCATCCGCCGGCCGCCGCCGGGCAGCAGGTGCAGGTGGCGGGTGAAGTCGCCGACCACACCGTGCAGCTCGACCTGCGGGTACTCGGCGGCCAATGCGTCCATGGCCTGCCGCAGCGCCGACTCGCTGACGTCCTGCGGCACGTACCGGCGCAGGGTGCCGGCCGTCACGAACGCGTCGAGCAGGAGGCGGGTCTTCGCCGACGAGCCGGAGCCCAGCTCGACGATCGTGTCGGCGCCGGAGAGCGCGGCGATCTCGGCGACGCTGCGCTCCAGCAACGCCCGCTCGGTGCGGGTCGGGTAGTACTCCGGCAGCTCGGTGATCATCTCGAACAGCGCGCTGCCGCGGGCGTCGTAGAACCACTTCGGCGGGAGCTGCTTGGGGGTCGCGCCCAGGCCGCGGCGGACGTCGGCCCGCAGCGCCTTCTCGGCGTCGTCGTCGGTGAGGTGGATGTCGATCCGAGCGGTGCTCATGAAGCCCCTGTCGGTTGGATCGGGTGGACGGTGGCGCCGGCCGCGCCGGCGACCAGCAGGTGCCGCTCGGGCACCGGCCGCCACGAAGGATCGGTGTCGGTGGGTTCGGAGGCGACGAGCGTCGAGCCCTCGCCGCAGCGCACCGAGAGGGCGTGCTCCCAGGTGGTCGCCCAGATGCCGCTGCCGTCGGTGAGGAGGAGGTTGAGCCGGGAGCCCGGCGCGGCCGCCGCGACGTCGGCGACCACGCCCGCGAGCGCTGCGCCCGGCTCGACACCGGCCCGCAGCCGGTGGCGCACCAGCGCCCACAGCAAGGCGGCGTCGGTGGGCGCGTCGAGCGTGACCAGGTCGGTCACCGGGAGCGCGGCAGCGAGCGGCGCGATCGAGCCGGGCCAGCCCCGCACGACGCCGTTGTGGCTGAACAGCCACCGCCCCTCACCGAACGGCGCCGCCGCCGACGTCGTGACGGGCATGCCGACGGTGGCGGAGCGGACGGCGGCGAGCACCGCGCCGCTGCGCACCGTCGCGGCCAGCGCGGTGAACGACGGATCACCCCAGATGGGCGCCCCGCTGCGGTAGCGGGCGGCGTCGCGCCCGGGCTCGGGGTACCAGCCGGCGCCGAACCCGTCGGCGTTGATCGTCCCGCCGCCGCGCATGTCGGCCGGCGCGTACGACTGGTGCAGCAACCCGTGGGGCGGCTCCAGCACCAGCGCCGACAGCGTGACGGGCGGCCCGACGTAGGCCAGGTGTCGGCACACCCGCTACGCCACCCCGCGCGCGTCGAGCTCAGCGGGTGTCGCGTCGCGCGCCAGCCGCAGGCCGGCGAAGATCTGCCGGCGGATCGGGACGTCCCAGTTGCGGAACGTGCCGCGGATCGCGGCGGCGTCGGTGCCGAACGAGCCACCACGCAGGACGCGGTAGTCGCCGCCGAAGAACACCTCCGAGTACTCCGCGTACGGGAACACCTGGAAGCCGGGGTGCGGGTGCCAGCCCGACGACGTCCACTCCCAGACGTCGCCGATCAGCTGCTCGACCCCCAGCGGCGACGCGCCGGCCGGGTAGGCACCGACGGGGGCCGGCTGCAGGTGCCGCTGGCCGAGGTTCGCGCGCACCGGTGTCGGGTCGTCGTCGCCCCACGGGTAGCGCAGCGACCGCCCGCTCGCGGGGTCGTGGCGCGCCGCCTTCTCCCACTCCGCCTCGCTCGGCAGCCGCTTGCCGGCCCACTTGGCGTAGGCGTCGGCCTCATGGGCGCAGACGTGCACCACCGGCTCGTCGAGGCGCAGCGGGGCGACGACGCCGAACCGGCGCCGGTGCCAGTCGCCCGTGCCGTCGCGCCGCCAGAACTGGGGCGCGACCAGCCCGGCCGCGACGCGGTGCTTCCACCCGGCCTCGCTCCACCAGCGCTCATCGGTGTAGCCGCCGGCCTCGACGAACTCCAGGTACCCGCCGTTGGTGACGGGCGCGGTGTCGATCCAGAACGCGTCGACCTGGCGGCTGTGCGCCGGCCGCTCGTTGTCGAGCGCCCACGGCTCGGTCGACGTGCCCATGACGAACGGGCCACCGGGCACGAGCACCTCACGAGCGGGCAGCGGACGGCCCGGCGGCGGCTCCGGCGCGTGCAGCACCGGCGCGCCTTTGCGCAGCTGGTGGGTGGCGAGCATGGTCTCGTCGTGCTGCTGCTCGTGCTGCACGATCATCCCGAACGCGAACCCGCGCTCCTCGAGCGGCCGGCCCGTCAGCGGGCTGGAGGAGAGCACGTCGAGCGCCTTCTCCCGCACCTGCGCGACGTACGCCCGGGTCTCGGACGGCGTGAGCAGCGGCAGCTCCACCCGGCTGGCCCGGGAGTGCTGGAACGCGTCGTACATGCCGTCGATCTCCGGGCGCAGCGGCTCCCGCCCGCCCACGTCGCGGACCAGCCAGAGCTCCTCCTGGCTGCCGATGTGCGCGAGGTCCCAGACCAGCGGGGACATCAACGGGGAATGCTGCGCGACGAGGTCGGTCTCGTCGACGGCATCGGTGAGCACGGTGCTGCGGGCCCGCGACGCCGCCAGCTGCTCGGCGACCTTCGTCCGCAGCTGCTCGGCCGCGGTGGTGTCGAGCGGCTGTGTTTTCTCCGGCGCTGTCTTCTCCGGCGCTGTCATGGGATCACATCCAGATCGGGGGCGGGGTCGTCGGCCGGACATCGGCCGCGGACCACCTGGTGTTCGGTCATCTCGACGAGGTCGTCGACCAGCCACTGCGGCGCACCGAGCGCCGGGAGCCGCTCGCAGGCCAGCTCGAAGACGGTGGCGGCCGCGGTGGCCAGGACGGAATCGGCGAGGCCGTGGCGAGCGCCGGAGACCCAGCGCCCCGCGGCCGGCTCGCACGCCTCGCGGGCCCGGTCGGTCAGCTCCGGCTCGGACAGCAGCGCGAGAAGCACCGCCGTCGGCAGCGCCCACCGCCGCCCCTGCTGGGCGTCGACGTAACGGATCTCCACGTGCCCATGCGGCCGGACCGGCGGGAACAGCGTGGAGACGTGGTAGAGCAGGTCGTCGACCGTCGGCGGGCCGGGCAGCGCGCCACGCACCCAGTCGGCGAAGGTGACGCCGCACGGGACCTGCCACTCGCCCTCGCCGCGGACGCACAGCACGGGGCTGTTCAGGACGCGCTGCGCCCACTCGTGCGCGGGATCGGCGGTGTCGGACGGGACCGGCGGTGCCGTCCGGGCCGGGTCGGCGTGGAGCCAGCTCGCGAACCGCGACGACTTCCAGCCGGTCTGCCGACCGTGCAGCGTGGGTGAGTTGGCGAACGCCGCGAGCAGGACGGGCCCGAGCGCGTGCACCGCGGCCCAGCGGCGGGCGACGTCGGCGCCTTCCCCGGCGTCGACGCACACCTGTACCGCGGCCGTGGAGCACATCCCGCTGCGGCCGGAGGGGCCGAGCCGGTCGAACGCCTGCTCCATCGCGCGGTACCGCGGCAGCTCCAGCACCCGCAGTGCTGGGCGGAGCGGATCGGTCGCCCGCGGCTGCGGGCGGAGGCGGTGCTCGGCGAGGAGGCCGTGCAGGACATCGGTGTCGGCACGGACGGTGCTCAGCAACCCCGAGAGATCGGGGAGCGGCGGGCTGGCGAGCTCGATCTGGCCACCGGGTTCGACGGTGACGGTGGAGCCGCCGGGAAGGGGTTGTGCGGGAGAGGACGGATCGAGGGTGGTCGGTGCGTGCGGGCCGAGCGCTGCGACGAGCGTTGCGACGTCGACCGGGGCCTCCGGCGCGTCGATGTCGTGGAGCAGCCATTCGAGCTCGACCCCGGTGAGCCGTGGAGGGCCGTGCTTGAAGCACACCGACGCGACGTAGGCCTCCGCGTCCGCGCAATCGCGCAAGACGGTCGGGCCCGCGTCGGGCGCGGGTTCCTCGAGCAGCGTGACCTGCGAGGCCAGTGCTCGTAACGGGTCAGGTGTCACGTCCAGCGACGCTACCCCCGCCCACCGACACTCGCAGGTGTGATCGAGCAGACGTTCGAATCCGATAACCTCTTGTTCGCCCTGCGCGACGCGCCGAGCCGCCTTTACCAAGCCGTACGTACGGCACGGGAGGGCTACGATCGTGCCCGTGCCGCGCGTCAGCACCGACCAGCTGGCCGCCCGCCGCCAGCAGATACTCGACGGCGCGCGGGCGTGTTTCGCCCGCTACGGCTACGAGGGCGCCACGGTGCGCCGGCTCGAGCAGGTCACCGGCTTGTCCCGCGGCGCGATCTTCCACCACTACCGCGACAAGGACGCGCTGTTCCTCGCGCTCGCCGAGCAGGACGCGCGCCGGATGGCCGACGTCGTCGCCGACCAGGGCCTCGTGCAGGTCATGCGCGAGCTGCTGGCCGACCCCGGCTCCGCCGACGAACGCAGCTGGCTCGGCACCCGACTGGAGGTCTCGCGGCGGCTGCGCACCGACCCCGAGTTCCGCGCGCGTTGGAGCTCGCACTCCGCGGCCCTCACCCGCGCCACCCGCGAACGGCTCGAACGCCAGCGCCGTGCCGGCACGCTGCGCGACGACGTACCCGTCCCCGTCCTCGCGCAGTACCTCGAACTGGTGCTGGAAGGTCTCGTGTCGCACCTGGCCATGGGGCTGCCGGCGGACGACCTCGACGGCGTGCTGGACCTGGTCGAAGGGGCAGTCCGGCGGCGCACGGGGTGAGGCGGGGCCGCCCGCTCCGGTCCCACCCGCTCCGGTCCCGGGGAGGGCAGGAAAGCCACTTTCCTGCCCTGTGAGGGCCTGAAAGTGGCTTTCCTGCCCTCGCGTGCGGAACGCACGCGTCCTGGCCTCGGCGCGCCGCGGAGTCTGCGATGCACGTGGCCGGCGGCACGTGTGGTGCCTGGAAAGTGGCTTTCCAGGCACACCCTAGGCTTGCCGTCATGACGCGCCGGGGGGATCGCGGGATCGACACGACCGTTGCGCACAACGCACGGGTCTGGAACTACTGGCTCGGCGGCAAGGACAACTACAGCGCCGATCGCGCGGCCGGTGACGTCGTGCACGGGCTGTTCCCGCTGATCGTCGACGTCGCCAGGGCCGACCGCGCGTTCCTCGGCCGGGCTGTGCACTTCCTCGCCGCCGAGGCCGGGATCCGGCAGTTCCTCGACATCGGCACCGGCCTGCCCACCGCGGCCAACACCCACGAGGTGGCGCAGACGCTCGCGCCGGAGAGCCGGATCGTCTACGTCGACAACGACCCGCTCGTCCTCGCGCACGCCCGCGCGCTGCTGACCAGCACCCCGCAGGGCCGCACCGCCTACGTCGACGCCGACGCGCACGACCCGGCCGCGATCCTGGATGCCGCGCAGGGGACGCTCGACCTCGACCGCCCGGTCGCGGTGATGATGCTCGGCATCCTCAACTTCGTCCTCGACGACGCCGACGCCCGCGGCGTCGTCTCGACGATCATGGGTGCGGTGCCGCCGGGCAGCTTCCTCGCGATCACCCACCCGACCACCGAGCTGGGCGGGGAGGGCAACGTCGCGGCGATGGAGTTCTGGAACAAGAACGCCACCCCGCCGATCCGGGCGCGCAGCAGCGCCGAGTTCGCCGCCTTCCTCGACGGGCTGGAACCGGTGGAGCCGGGGATCGTGTCCTGCGCACGGTGGCGAACGGAAGCACCCACCGTGCCCCAGTTCGGTGCCGTGGCCCGCAAGCCCTGACGGGCAGGTTGCACATCGAGGTCGGCCTCCGGATCGTGGTACTGGCCGGCCGGGATGTATGCGTTCCGCACGCGAGGGCAGGAAAGCCACTTTCCTGCCCTGTGGGGGCCGGAAAGTGGCTTTCCTGCCCTGTCCAGCCCGGGTGAGCTGCCCCGAGACAGTCCCGAGCCCGCCCACTCCCCCTGCGCACCCGGGGTGGGTCGGGGCGCCGGGAAAGCCACCTTCCCGGCCTGTGGCGCTGGGAAAGTGGCGCTGGGAAAGTGGCTTTCCCGGCAACACATGCGTCCCCACCCAGCCACCCGCAGCGCGGGACCGGAACTCGAACGACCTACGCCAGCGCCGGCACCCCCACCACCGGGTCGGGCCGCTCGCACGTCGTCGTCAGTGTGATCGACGTCCGGGCCTCCGCGGCCTGCAGCACGGACTCCATGATCTCCAGCACGTGCAGCGCGATGTCGCCGTTGGCCCGGTGCGCCCGGTCCTCCGCGAGGCCGCGCGCGAGGTCGGCGAGTCCGTAGCCGCGGCCGGCGCCGGCGAAGCCCGCGAGCACGCCGACGTCGGTCCAGCGGTCGTCGCCGGCCGCCGGGTACAGCTCCACCGTGCCGTCGAAGTTGTTCGGGTCGGGCACCGAGAGCGAGCCCGCCGTGCCGTACACCTCGATCCGCGGCAGCCGCGCCGCCCAGGTGTCGAAGCTCATGACCAGCGTCGAGAGCGCCCCGGACGCGTGCTCCAGGATCGCGGTGACGTGCGTGTCGACCGTGACGTCGAACGTCGTGCCCGCGCGCGGACCCTGCCCGATCGTGCGGGTGCCCGACGGCCGCGACGACGAGCCGACGACCCGCGCGACCGGCCCCAGCAGGTGGATCAGGGCGCTCAGGTAGTACGGCCCCATGTCCAGCAGCGGCCCGCCGCCGCGCCGGTAGTAGAACTCGGGGTCGTGGTGCCAGCGCTCGTGGCCGGGCGTCGTCATGAAGGCCGTCGCCGAGTGCGGCGTCCCGATCCGCCCGGCGTCGACGACCGCCCGCGCGGTCTGCAGGCCGGTGCCGAGCACGGTGTCGGGCGCGCAACCCAGCCGCAGCCCCGCCGCCGCCGCGGCCTTGACCACCTCGCGGCCCTCCGCCACCGAGAGCGCGAGCGGCTTCTCGACGTACACGTGCTTGCCCGCCGCCAGCGCGTCCAGCGCGACCTCGCTGTGCGTCGCCGGCAGGGTCAGCACCAGCACGGCGTCGACGTCGTCCGCGGCGAGCAGCTCGGGCAGCGAGATCACCCGCGCGCCGTGCTGCGCCGCCAGCGCCGCCGCCCGTTCCGGCACGAGGTCGCACACGGCCGTGACCTGCGTCTGGGGCAACCGCGCGAGCGACTCCGAGTATTGCCCGGAGATCGAGCCGGCGCCGATGATCCCGACCTTCAGCGGCTCGCCCACAGCATCCCCCGCTCGATGATCGTCGTGACGTTCCGGTCGCGGACGACGTCCATGTCGTGGCCCGGCGTGCAGACGAACACCCGCCCCCGCCCCCATTGCCGGGTCCAGATCGCCGGCGAGGTGACCGGCCGGTGCCAGGGGTCCCATTCGCGCACGGCCTGCGTCGTGGTGGCCAGCACGTCGACGTAGTCGTCGGCCAGCACCCAGTACTGCTCGGTGACCAGGTCGAAGTCGCCGATCCCCTGCGTGATCGGGTGCTCCGCCGCGGCCGGCAGCATCTCCACGCGGTAGGGCACGAAGTTGTCGGCCTGCTCGCCCTTCCGCTCGGCGGGCGCCTTGCCGGGGTGGCAGGCGAACTGCCCGCCGATGAGGTGCAGGTAGTCGCTGGAGCTGCGGTAGGAGTCGGCGATCCCACCGTGCCACCCGGCGAGGCCGGTCCCGTTCTCGACGGCCGCGATGAGCCCGGCCAGCTCGTCCCGTTCGATCGTGCTCATCGTGACGCACTGGACGATGAGATCGACGGTCTCCATGTATGCGCCGTCGGCGTAGACGGCGGGCGAGTCCTCGATCCGGATCGTGTAGCCGTGCTCCTTCAGGTGCGGGACGAACTCGTCGGTCGCCTCGACGGGGTGGTGGCCCTCCCAACCTCCGCGCACGACCAAGGCTTGCCGTTCTGTCACTGGCTGCGTTCCTTCCGAACGTCGGATGAGCTCACTTCGAGAACCCGGCGGTGAGGCCGGAAAGCAGCTGGCGGCGGCCGAGCACGTAGAGCGCGAGGATCGGCAACGTCGTGAGCACGACCGACGCGAGCACCGCCGGGATGTTGATGCTGTACTGCCCTTGGAACGTCCAGAGCGCGAGCGGCAGCACCCGCAGCTCGGGGCTCTGCGTGAGCACCAGCGGCAGCAGGAACATGTTCCAGACGTGCAGCGCCTGGTAGACGGTCACCGTGACCAGCGCGGGCCGGGTCAGCGGGAACGCGAGGCGCCACATCGTGCCCCACTCGCTGGCGCCGTCGAGCCGCATCGACTCGAACAGCTCCTTCGGCACGTCCCGCACGAAGTTGGAGAGCACCAGCACCGAGAGCGGGATCGCGAAGGCGATCGAGGGCAGGATCAGCGCGAGCAGGCTGTCGTAGAGGTGCAGCCGGATGATGATCAGGTAGACGGGGATGATCGTCGCCTGCAGCGGGATGGCGAGCCCCATCAGGAAGATGGCGTTGACCCCACGCAGGAACCGGCCGGTGCCGCGCACGATCGCGAACGCCGCCATGAACGAGATCAGCACGGCGGGCACGGTCGCCCCGACAGTCACGATCACCGAGTTCGTGAAGTAGCGGATGAAGTCCGCCTCGATGACCATCTGGTAGTTCTCGAGCGTCGGCTCGGTCGGCAGCGCGAGCGGGTTGGCCGAGAAGTAGCTGCTCTGGCTCTTGAAGCTGGTGATGAGGATCCAGTAGATCGGCACCACGGTGACGGCCAGCCAGATCCAGCCGGCGAAGCCCGCGAGGAAGTTGGGGCGGCGGACCGACCGGGACGTCGAGCTGCGGGTGGCCCGTTCCTGGCGCGGTGGCGCGGGCGGGGCCGCGGTACCGGTGGTCATCTCAGGCCCCTTCCAGCTGGCTGGCGTTCGGATCGGTGCCACCGATCCGGCGCAGCGCGAGCGCGATCACCAGCCCGACGACCACGAGGATCACCGCGATCATGCTGGCGGGCCCCATGAGGTTGCCGCGGAACCCGCGCAGGTACATGTCGAGCGCCAGCACCCTGGTCGCGTCGCTCGGCCCGCCCGCCGTCAGCACGAAGATCAGGTCGAAGAACGTCAGCGAGCCCGCCGCCATCAGCGTCGACGACGTGATGATCGTGTACTTCAGCTGCGGCAGCGTGATCGAGAAGAACTGCCGCACGCGCCCGGCACCGTCGATCGTCGCGGCCTCGAACAGCGAGACCGGGATCTGCCGCACCGCGCCCTGGTAGATCAGCGAGTGGAACGGGATGAACTGCCAGGACACCACGAACACCACCACACCCACCGCGAGCCCCGGCTCGCCCAGCCAGTTCTGGGCGAGCAACTGCAGGCCCAGGCCCGCGCCGAGCCCGAAGTTCGGGTCGAGCAGCGCCTTGTAGGCGATCGCGATCGCAGCCGAGCTGAGCAGCAGCGGCACGAAGTAGAGAACGGCGAGCACCCCGCGGTAGCGCTGCTGACCGGAGATGAAGACCCCGATCAGGATGCTCAGCGGGGTCTGGACCAGCCAACACAACACCATGATCAAGAAGGTGACGCCCAGTGCGTGCGGCAGCTGCGGATCGGACAGGAGCGTGGCCCAGTTGGCGAACCCGGCAGGCGTGATCGTGCCGATCCCGTCCCACGTCGTGAAGCTCAGCACCACCACGCCGATGAGCGGGATGATGCCGAACGCCGTGAAGGCCACCAGTGCCGGCAGCACCAGCAACGCCACCGCGCCACTGGACCCAGCGCCGCCGGATCCGGTGCCGCCGGAGCGGCGGCGGGCCGTCGGTGGGACCACGCCTGCCGCCACGCTCACGACTTCGGTACCGCGTTCATCGTGTCGGCGAACTGCTGCGGGCTGATGGTCAGGCCGAACAGCTTCTCGATGCTGTTGAGCAGCACCTCGGCGGCCGCCGGGCTCAGCGCCTGGTCCCACGACTGCTGGAAGACCGGCGCCTTGGAGGCCAGGTCATAGACGAACTGCAGCCACGTGGGGTCGGAGCCGGTCGAGAACTTCTTGTCGGCGCCGTTCACGATGGGGACCGTGCCGGCCTTGGTGATCCACGTGTCCACCTCGGTGTCGGTCAGCAGGCCCTTCGCGAAGTAGTTCTGCGCGATCGCCTTCTGCTCGGGGCTCGCCGCCGAGGAGATCGCGAGGTAGGAGGCCGGGTTGCCGACGGTGTTGCCGGGATCGCCCTTCCCGCCCTCGACGGTCGGGAAGGCCGAGTACCCGAGGTGCCCGCCGGTGACGAAGTCGCCACCGGCCGAGCGCATGTTCCCGTAGGTCCAGGTGCCGTGCAGCATCATCGCGGCCTTGCCCGTGTAGAGCACGGCCTGGTCGGCGTTCGAGTCCGCCGTGATCGACTGGAACCCGGTGACGAACCCGCCGGCCTTCACCAGCTCCTGGATCTTCGTGAGCGCGTCGATCGCCGCGGGATGCGACCACGCGTTCGGCGTCGTGCCGGCCGCGATCGTCGTGAAGACCTCGGGCCCGCCGATCCGGTCGAACAGGTACTCGAGCCACATCATGTTCGTCCACCGCGACTGGCCGCCGAGCGAGATCGGTGCGATGCCGGCCTTAGTGAACACCGGGACGAGCGCCATCAGCTCGCCCCACGTCTTCGGCGGCTGCGCGCCGACCTGCTCGAACACCTTCTTGTTGTAGAAGAGCACGATCGGCGAGACGGTCTCGCACGGGATCGCGTAGATCCGCCCGTCGACGGTCGCCGCGCCGAACGCCGAGCTGAAGAGCCGGTCCTTGACCGCGGGGTTGCTGGCGAACCAGTCGGTGAGGTCGTCGACCTGCTTGGCCTTGACGTAGTCGCGCAGACCGCCGCCGCCCCACGTCCAGATGATCGTCGGGGCTTGTCCCGCGCCGACGGCCGTGCGGATCTTGGTCTTGTAGGCGTCGTTCTGGAAGAAGGTCGAGGCGAGCTTGCCGTTGGGGTTCGCGGCGTTGAACGCCTCGATGCCCGCAAGCCGGATGCTCTCCTGAGGCTGTCCCGTCAGGTACCAGATCCCCGCTTCGCCCGCCCCGGCCTGCCCGGGACCGGCGGTCCCGCAGGCGCTCAGCGCTGCGCCGAGCGGCACGGCCGCAGCCGTGCCGAGGACGCCGGCGAGGAAGTTCCGTCGGGAGACACGGTTCAGATCCACGTCGATCTCCGATGCACCGGGCCGCAACAACGCGGCGTGGCTGTCTCGATACTTTTTCGAAAGTCTTGCGCGCCGCTGACCGTAAGATGCTGGCGTATGGCCGTCAAGGGCGGATTGACTGCGAATCGGCTTCGAAAACTTTTCGAGATGGGCGGCTCGGGCTATGCTCCGCGCATGCCCGTCCGCGGACCCAAGAGGCCGACGCTCGCCACGATCGCGGCGTCAGCAGGCGTCTCGGTCGCGACCGTCTCGAAGGTCGTGAACCGCAGGGACGACGTCGCGCCCGACACCAGGGCGCAGATCGAGGAGTTGCTGCGCCAGCACGACTACCTCCCGCCCTCGGTGCGCAGGGCGCACGGCGCGACCACGACGGTGGAGCTGCTCATTCACGGCCGGTTCGGCGCGTACACGACGCAGGTACTCGAAGGGATCGTCGAGGCGGGCATCGAGGCCGGCACCGCGATCGTCGTCGGCAGGCTCGACGACCAGCACGTCCCGGGGACGACGCCGCACGCATGGGCCCGCGGGCTGCTTGCCGCCGGGCGGGCCGGGACGATCGTCGTCACCGGCGCGCTCTCCACCGCCCACGTCGACGCGCTCGCACAGGTCGGCATGCCGCTCGTGGTGATCGACCCGCTCAACCTGCCGCGCGCCGACGTCACGAGCGTCGGTTCGACCAACTTCGCGGGCGGCATGACCGCGACCCGCCACCTCCTGGGGCTCGGCCATCGGGAGATCGCCTACATCGGCGGACCGCCGAGCTCGGGCTGCAACCAGGCCCGCCTGCACGGCTACCGGGCTGCGCTGGAGGGCGCAGGCGTGGCCCACCGGCCGGAGCTGGTGATCAACGACGAGTTCCACTACGAGGTGGGTCGCGTCGCCGGGGCGAAGCTGATCGACCTCCCGGACCGGCCCACCGCGATCGTCGGCGGGAGCGACACGATCGCCCTGGGTGTCATGGAGGCCGCGCGGGCCCGTGGCCTGCGGGTGCCCGACGAGCTCAGCGTCACCGGCTTCGACGACACCGAGCTCGCCACGATGGCCGCCCCGCAGCTGACGGTGATCCGCCAGCCGCTGCGCGAGATGGGACACGTCGCGCTGAGGACGGTGCTGCGGATGGGCGCGGGCGAGACGCTCGACTCGCACCACGTCGAGCTGGCGACGGAGCTGGTCGTGCGTGGCACGACCGCTCCGCCGCCGTTCAGTTAGCGCCGCCGTTCAGTTAGCGCCGCCGTTCAGTTAGCGCCGCCGATCGGTTGGCCCGACTCAGTCCTCGTCGCCGGTAGAGATGCCGCGAGCCGCCATCTCCTCGGAGCCGTTCACGACCTGGACCTGGTCGTTGATCTGCAGGGTCTCGAACCACACCTTGGAGTCCTCGATCGCGAGCCGCACGCAGCCGCTGGAGTTGGTATCGGTGTTGCCTGCGTGGAAGGCGATGCCGCCGTCCTGGAAGAAGACCGAGTTGGGCATGGGAGCCGGTTGCCCGTTCTCGTCCTTGAACTCGCCGCTGACGTGGTCCTTCTCCTTGCGGTACACCCGCAGCGAGTACCCGACCGGTGTCGGCGTCGCGGGGTCGCCGACCGCCACCTGCACCGGGCCTCGCTCGACCACGCCGTCCTTGATGAGCCACGCCTCGCGCGCCTCGAGGTCGACGCACGCCCTCGCCGTCACAGAGCACGGGGTGCCCTCGACGAGCGCCTGCGCGCGCATGGCCTGCTGCGCTTGTGAGCCGTTGCCGTCAGCGGTCGGTGCGGCCGCTGCCTGCCCGGACATCACGACGATGCTTGTCGCGAGCACCGTCCCTACTCCTACGGCGGCCATCACCTTGTGCCGGCCGGACCGTCCCATCGTCACCTGTTCCTGCTCCTTGCCTAAGTCCCGCTGTGGACGCCGTCGTCCCCCCACAGCATTGGACGTGCAGGATGGAAGCAGGTTGCTCTGTCTTTACCATCACTTTGGGCATCTCGCAGGGCCGAATGGCCCTACCGCAGAAACCCCTGGTAGTTGTGTTGCCCGAGCTGGCTCTCCAGCTGCTTCACCGTCTCGAGCGCGACCCCGACCATGATCAGGACGCTGACACCGGCCAGCGGGAGCGACTGGGACTGGCCGAACAGCAGCTGCGGCGGCACCGCCACGGCGACGAGGTAGGCAGCTCCGGGCGGCGTCAACCGGTTGAGCACGAAGCCGAGGTACTCGCGCGTCGGGCGGCCCGGTCTGATGCCGGGCACGAACCCGCCGAACTGCTGCAGCTCGGCGGCCCGTTCGGCGGGGTCGAACAGGATCCCGATCGAGAAGTACGCGAAGCCGACGATCATGGCGGCGTGGAGGGCGGTGTGCAGCCAGCCCGACGGCGGCAGCAGCGGGGCACCGCCCGAGAGCGGCGCGACCACCGCGGGCAGCGAGAGCACGGAACCCGCGAAGATCACCGGCATCACCCCGGCCTGGTTGACCTTGAGCGGCAGGTAGGTCGAGGAGCCGCCGTACAGGCGCCGCCCCACCATGCGTTTCGTGTACTGGACGGGCACGCGGCGCTGCGCCTGCTCGACCATGACCACACCCGCCACGAGCACGATCCCGATCGCCAGCACGCCGATCAGCGTGAGCACCCCGAAGCCGTCGGCGACGGCCCGCAGGTCGGCCGGCACCCGGTGCGCGATCGACACGAAGATCAGCAGCGAGATACCGTTGCCGACGCCCTTCTCGGTGACCTGCTCTCCGAGCCACATCATCGCCGCGGCGCCGGCCACCATCACCACGACCATCACCGCGAGCGTCATGGTGTCGGTGCGTGGGACGACCGGCACCGAGCAACCGGCGAACAGCGCGCCGCTCGCGGCGAGCGTCGTGACGCTGGCCGCCTGCAGGGTCGCGAGCGCGATCGTCAGGTAACGGCCGTACTGGTTGAGCGTGTTCTGGCCGGCGCGGCCCTCCTTCTTGAGCCGCGCGAACCGCGGGATCACGACGGTCAGCAGCTGGACGATGATCGTCGCGCTGATGTACGGGAGGACGCCCACCGCGAAGATCGAGAGCTGCAGCAGCGCTCCGCCGCTGAACAGGTCGAACAGCGTGGAGAGGCCGTTGCCCTTGTCGATCTCCCTCGTGCATTGCTGGATGTTGGGGAACGACACACCAGGGGCCGGGACGGCGGAACCGAGCCGGGCCACGACGACGACGCCCAGGGTGAAGAGGATCTTCTTGCGGATGTCGGGCACGGTCAGAACGGCCCGAATGGTCGAAAGCACTGCGGGACCACCTTTGCGAGGCATGGCTGAGGTCCGGCCGGGGGCCGGTTGACGGAGCGGGTTCTCAGCCGTGCAGCGGTGGGGCGCGGGCCAGCAGGACCGACCGGACGTCGATCGGTGCAGGCCCATGACCGGCGACGGGCCGGCGCAGGAGGTGCGCGGGCCGGTCGGGCGTCGCGGCGACGTCCGGACCGGTGGAGGCGATCGACCCGCCGATCGACCCGGCGGCCGACGGCCACGCGTGGACGGGGTCGGTCGCCGGCGCCGCCTCGACGTTGCCGGCGGTGCCGCCGGCGGGCGTGAGCGCGTCGGCGCGCGGTGCGGTGAGCGCCAGCGGGACCGTGCGGAGCGACTGGACCCCGGCACCCGAGGAGACGAATACCGCAAGACCCGCGAACGCGACGCAGACCGCGGCCGTCAAGCGGCGCGCGGTGGGCGTGGTCACAAGAGCTGTCTACCAGTACCGGCCCGCGCGCACGTCGCCCGGGACGTCAGGAAAGCCACTCTCATGGCACCCCCGCCACCCCGGGGAGGGCAGGAAAGTGGCTTTCCGGCCCTCACAGGGCAGAAAAGTCGCTTTCCTGCCCTTGCGTGCGGAACGCATGCATCCGCCCGCGCAAGGCGCTAACGTCGCGGCATGATCGGGTCGGGGTGGCGTCGGGTGGTCGTCGTGGTCGGGGTTGCGCTGGCGGTGGGCGGGTGCGGCAGCGGCGCCAGTACCGGCAGTACCGCCAGCACCGGCGCCGCGCCCGAGGCAGTTCCCACGAGCGTGCTGGACGGCGTCGTGCAGCGCGGCGAGGTGAAGGTCTGCAGCACTGGTGACTACCGGCCGTTCACCCACCTCGACCAGGCGACAGGGCGTTGGGAAGGCATCGACGTCGACATGGCCGGCGACCTCGCGCAGCGTCTGGGTGTGCGGCTCACGCTGGTGCCGACGACGTGGGCGACGATGCTCGACGACCTCGGACGCACCTGCGACATCGCCATGGGCGGCATCTCGGTGACGACCGACCGCGCGAAGCGGGCGTTCTTCAGCGACCCGTACCTGACCGACGGCAAGACGCCCATCACGCGCTGCGAGAACGTGGCGCGCTTCCAGACCGTGGAGCAGATCGACCAGCCCGGCGTGCGCGCCGTCGTCAACCCCGGCGGGACCAACGAGAAGTTCGCCGACACCAACCTCGACCAGGCCACCATCGTCCGGCACCCGGACAACAACACGATCTTCGAGGAGATCCTCGCCGGCCGGGCCGACCTGATGATCACCGACGCCACCGAGACCCGCTGGCAGTCCAAGCAGCACCCCGAGCTGTGCGCCGTGCACCCCGACCAGCCGTTCACGTTCTCGGAGAAGGCCTACCTGCTGCCGCGCGGCGACGTCGTGCTGCAGGAGTGGGTGAACCAGTGGCTGCACCTGGCCCGCAACGACGGCACGTACACCAGGTTCGCCCAACCCCACCTCGGCTGACACACGAACTTCCCCACCGTTTTGCCAATTTGCACGGGCTTCCGGGTGTGCAGGTTGGCAAAACGGTGGGGAAGTTCGAGTCCCGTTACGCCGCGACCGGCTGCAGCTGCGGCTGCTCGACGAGCGGCTGCTCGGCCAGGTAGTGGCGCGACAGCTGCCGGTACTGGCGGGTGGTCAGCGCCACGAGCGTCAGCACCAGGCCGAGGATGCCGGTGATCGTGAAGACCAGCGCCAGGCCGCGCTCGGGGCCCGTGCCGAACCACGGGCCGAGCACCTGCGCGCCGAGCCCGGTCGTCATGAACGGGATGAAGACGAACTGCGCGACCGGGCTGATCAGGAAGGCCGTCAGCGGCGACGCGGCCTGCTCGACGCTCTGCGCGAAGCCGAACACCCGGCCCTGCCGCTCGAACGGGACGATCTTCTGCAGGACCGTCTGCTCCGACGCCTCCACGAACGGCACCACCAGCATGTAGATGAACATGCCGACCGCCAGCAGGACGATCGAGGACTGCACCGCGAAGACCGTGCAGATGGCCCAGAGGGCCACGTTCGCGATCAGCAGGGCGCGCAGCGGGTTGCTGCCGAGGCCACGGCGGTTGATGACGAACCCGCCGATGATGATGCCCGTGCTCAGGAAGCCCCAGAGCAGGCCCCACGTCTCCACTGAGACCAGCGAGAGGCCGTACGGGTCCATCAGCGCCATGAACACGCCGCCGAGCAGGTTGTTGATCGTCGAGAACACGATCAGCGCCATCAGCCCCGGCATGCCCTTGACCAGGGCGACGGTGCCGCGCAGATCGATCTTGCCGGACTCACCTTCCGCGCGGACGACCCGGTCCTCCGGGAAGCGCAGCCGGGTCATGTGCGCGACGACGACCGCGGTGGCGCCGATCGCGAAGACCAGCACCGCTGCCATGCCGGACAGGCCGACGAGCAGACCGCTGATCACCGAGGTCACCAGGAACGACACCCCGGACGTCGTGCCGACCAGCCCGTTCGCCTTGTCCCGCTCGCCGTCGGGGAACAGCAGCGACACGACCGTCGAGAGCGCGATGCCGCGCAAGTTGCCGACGATCACCCCGGCCATCAGCAACAGCACGAACACCCACAACATCGGGCTGGTGGCGTCGCGGAACGTCCCGGGGCCCGCCAGCAGGTAGACCACGAGGCTCGCCGCGTAGAACGCGAGCGACGCCGTACTCGAGCCGAGCATGACGGATCTCTTCCGGTGGTGGTCCACGATGCTCCCGAACCAGATGCCCGACAGCGCCGTGAAGCCGAGGAAGATGCCCGCGATCACGCCGGTGGCGAAGACGGAGCGGGTCTCGAGGTAGACCCAGAACGTCACGGCGAACCACACCGTGAAGTTCACGACCGACGCGACGAGGGTGTTCGCGAGCGCGTGACGAAACGTGCGCTTGGCGTCGGTCCGGGAGACGGGGAGCTGGGTGACGGTCATCGGAGGTTCTCCACTCGGGTGTGAATCGCTGCTTGCAAGTGGAGACCCGACCGCGCGCCAGAACTCATCGGTCCGCGTCGAGCATGTTGCCGAGCGTGTTGCCCGGCGTGTTGCCCGGCGTGATGTCGAGCAGGGTTGCAGCGGACTGGCAACTAATCTCAGGCTTGCAACAGAGCAAACCTCTAGCTATCATCGTAGATATCAGCGAGCCACGACCTCAGCTACGGCTCCGCTGACCGCATCGCCGCCTTGTCGATCATGAGAGGAGTGGCCTGCGATGCTGATGCGCACCGACCCCTTCCGTGAGTTGGACCGGCTGACCCAGCAGGTGTTCGGCACCCCGTCCGGAAGCTGGTCCCGCCCCACCGCCATGCCGATGGACGCCTACCGGTCCGGCAGCGAGTTCGTCGTCTGCTTCGACCTCCCCGGCGTCGACCCCGACGCGATCGAGCTGGACGTCGAGCGCAACGTGCTGACGGTGAAGGCGGAACGCCGACCGATGACGACGGAGCACGTCGAGATGCAGGTGGCCGAACGGCCTCTCGGCGCGTTCTCCCGGCAGCTCTTCCTCGGCGACACGCTCGACACCGAGCACATCGCCGCGGCCTACGACGCCGGCGTGCTGACCTTGCGCATCCCGATCGCCGAAAAGGCGAAGCCCCGCAAGATCGCAATCTCGGGAGGTGAGGCACAGCCGAAGCAGATCGACGCATAAACACACCCACGTCTCGACATCTCGCAGCGGGCCGGACGGACACCGTCCGGCCCGCTGTGGCGTCCGCCGGGTCAGCGTCCGCCGGGTCAGCGTCGATCGGCGGGTCAGCGTCGATCGGCGGGTCAGCGTCGATCGGCGAGCTGCGCTTCGAGCTCCGCGATGCGCGCCTGCGCCCTCTCCAGCTCGTCCTGCAACCCGACGATCCGCGCTGCCGCCTCGAGCGTCATGCCCTGGTCGAACAGCGCGCGCATGCGGCCGGCGAGCACGAGCTGCCGGCGGGAGTAGCGGCGGTGCCCGCCGCCGGAGCGCTCCGGGGCGAGCACACCGGCTGCGTCGAGGCTGCGCAGGAACGCCGGCTGGACATCGAGCAGCTCGGCCGCCTGCCCCATCGTGACCGACGGGTAGTCCTGGTCGTCGAGCCGATCCACTCCGTCGGTCACGCCCGTCCCTGCCTTGCCGAGATTGCTGTGTCTGCAGGAGGGATATTAAAGTCGCAGTTGCAGGTTCTGCAAGGCGTCAGCGCCGCAGCAGCGCGGGCCCCTTCGCCTTGGCGAGGCCACCGAACAGCGAAAGCGCGGGCCTCGGGTCGCGCCACGACAGTGCACCGAAGTCGCGGGTGCCGCGCCAGCTGCGCAGCACCTCGCGCGGCGTGACGTCGCGGGCGCGCAGCCGCGCCGCGGCCGCGGCCAGCTCCTTGTGCGGGAGCATCACCTTCCGGCCGTCCTGCTGCGCGGGCTGCGGGCCGAGCGGCAAGCCGGCGATGGCCGAGTACAGCCGCCACGGGCCGTCGACCCCGCAGGCCGCGGAGAGCCCGAAGCTCGCCGGGACGCGCACGTTGATCTCGATGAGGTAGAGCTCGCCGGTCTCGGCGTGGCGCTTCGTCTCACACGCGGAGATGCCCACGTATCCCGTGTGGTCCATGAGGAGGCGGTTCATCTTCAGCGTCTCGGGCACGTCGCACGATTCCATCAGCGACGCCACGCCGTAGTCCAGCGGCCATTGCCGCAGCTTCCGGCGCCCGTACTCCAGCTGGTAGACCCCGTTCCGGTCGCGGACCGCCACGCTGCCTTCCAGCGATGTCTCGGGGCCGGGCACGAGCTCGGTGACGAGCACGGGGACGTCGAGGTCGATGAGCCTGCCGGCGTGCTCGACGAGCTGGTCGCGCGTGTCGATCCGCACGGTACCCACCCCGACGAGGGCCTTGGCCAGGTGGCCGAGCGTCGGCTTGAGCACGCACGGGTAGGTCAGGTCGTCGATGTGCTGGTCGAGGTCGGCACGCGACGCGATGTGGCGCATCCAGGGTGCGCGCACGCCGGCTTCCTCGGCGGTGCGGTAGAGCACCAGCTTGTCCATGAGGTCGACGTGGACGCGGTCGGCCGACTCGAACGTGAGGAGGTCGTCGGAGAGCCGGTCGCGGTAGCGGGTGAGGAACTCGGTTGCGGCGTCCGAGCCGCTCAGCACAGCACCGGAACCGATCCGATTCAGCGCGGCGAGCCATTCTTCGGGGTCTTTCCGGATGTCCGGCATGACCCGACCGGTGAGCGCTTTGCTGCGCAGCACGTACCGGTACTCCGGGGTGGCGAACGCCGTGACCTGCACTCCGTGCCGATGAACTGCCCTTGCCAGGGTCAGGCAGCCGTCATTAGGGTGCAGCACAATCAATGGCCGCATCAGTTCCTCAGTTCGCTCGCATACGAGAGAACCAAGGCTCTTGTCCGATTTGCGCCGGGTGGAATCCCTAAAATTCGGGATCCGCCGAGAGCGTCACCGACACGGCTGTGCCCTCCCCCGGCGCGGTGGTGAGGGCGAACCGACCACCGGCCTCCGCCACGGCGCGCTCGACGAGCATCAAGCCGATGTGCCCCTCCGGGCGGGCGCCGCTGCGGTCGAACCCGCGCCCGTTGTCCGCGACGGTGAGCACCAGGTCATCGCCCGCAGGGGTGAGGCGCACGTCGATCCGGGTGGCCCGGCTGTGTTGGAAGGCGTTGCGCAACAGCTCACGGGCGACGCGGTGCAGGAGCGTCGCCGTGTCGGCGCGCAGCCCGTGCCGCGTCTCGACGTCGACCGCGACGGCGGTGTCGCGGCTCTGCAGCTGCTGCGCCATCGCGGTGATCGCCGCGCCGAGCCCCTCCGCGTCGACGGTGGACGGCAGCAGGCCCGATGCCAGGTCGCGGAGCTGCCGGATGTCGTCCTCGACCACCCGGTGGGCCTCTTCGAGCAGGCCGCGCTGCAGCGGCGCTGTCGGTCCGTCCTCGGCCCGCCGGATCGCCTCGAGCACCATGCCCGCGCCGGCGAGGTCCTGGATCACGCCGTCGTGCAGCTGCTGGGCGAGCTCGCGGCGTTCGATGTCGGAGGCAGCCAGCCCATAGCGCAGCGCGGCCCGGTGCTCCTCCTGCCCCTGCTCGATGCGGCGGGCGAACGAAACGGTGATCGGGATCGTCGCGATGCCGAGCGCCAGCAGCGCCACCAGCATGATCGGCAGCAGCACACCGACGGTGTGCCACGTGGTCGCCACCGTGTCGACGGGAACGTAGATCTCCAGCCAAAGCGGGTTGCCGGCCGAGTCGTGGAACGCGATGTACACCTCGATCAGCGGCTCGCTCGCGGCGAGCTCGAACCGGTGTTCGTCGTCGTCGGGCAGCCGCAGCGACACGACCTCACCCGCCGCCAGCCGCGCCGCGAGAGCGGGGTCGACCGGGCGGACCTCGCCCTCCAGGCGGGGCTCGTCGGAGAACGCGATGCGGGCCCGATCGCCCTCGACGCTCCACACCTTCACCCGGTGCACGAGGTCGGACCGGATGAAGGGGGTGACGTCGTCCATCAGGTCGGCGCGCAGCGCGGGGTCGATGCGGCGGTAGTCGCTCGACTCCAGCGAGACGATCAGCGCGCTGCCGACCTGCGACGAGACGTGCCGTGCCGACCGGTGGCCCTCGCTGTCGGCGACGACCCAGACCCCGGCGACCATCACCACCGAGAGGCCGAGCGCGACCAGCAGCGTGAGGAGGATGTGGCGCCGCACGGAGCGCTGGACGGCATGCTGCAGCGAGCGCGTGGGCATCAGAACCTCGTGCCGATCTCGATCAGCCCGGCCCGGCCCGCCGTCACCACGGCGTCCAGCTGGGTGCGCACCCCGAGCTTCGCCATGATCGACTTGATGTGGTCGCGGGCGGTGTAGAGCGAGATGCCCAGCTCGTCGGCGACGCCGGCGGCGTCGCGGCCTTCGCCGAGCCGTTCCAGCACCTCCGCCTCGCGCGGGGTCAGCCCGTAGCGCTGCGCCGGGACGCCTTCGAGGCTCGCGGCGACCATCGGGCGCTCCGCGCTCGCGTAGCGGATGGCCTCGGCGACGTCGGTCACGGCGCCGTCCTTCCCGAGGAACGCGACGGCACCCTCGGCCAGCGCCCGCTCGGCCAGCACCGCACGGGGGTGCGCAGTCAGCACGATCACCCTCGCCGCCGGCCGCTCGGCGCGGAGCAACCCGATCGCGGCCATCCCGCCGCCGTCGGGAACGTGCAGGTCGACGATCGCAACGTCGAAATCCACCGTTCGCGCAGCCTCGACTGCCTCGGCGACGGTGTAGGCGACGGCGACGCACCGGATGTCGTCGGTCAGGTCGAGGGTGATCCGCAGCGAGTCGGCGAAGACCGGGTGGTCGTCGAGCAGCAGCACCGAGAAACGGCGGGCAGGGCGCGCGTCATCGGAAACTTGCCCATCGGATTCCGCCGCCACCCCCGCAGTCTACGAAACCCACAGGGGCGACCCTCATGTGACTACTGATCGAAGGCGACCGATCACCGTCCGCGATCAACATCTTGTGGTTTACGTCACACGATGGGACGATCGGCATCCTGGCGTCCACCACCGCCGAACAGAGGGCATCGTCCACATGGCCGAGCTCGAACCGCGCAACTTCCTGCAACCGTGCCTGCTCTTGCTCCTGTGCGAGAAGGCCGACCACGGGTACGAGCTGGTCTCCCGGCTGCGCCCGATGCACGACGGCGACGGCGACGCCGGCGGCATCTACCGGGCGCTGCGCGGCATGGAGCGCCAGGGGCTCGTGAACTCCGTGTGGAGCGCGTCCGGGTCGGGCCCGGCCAAGCGGACGTACTCCATCACGCCCGAGGGGGTCGCCTACCTCCACGAGCTGGCCGCGGGCCTCGAACACACCCATGCGGTGCTGCACGTCTTCCTCGATCGCTACGCCGGGGTGTGCGCGGCTTCCCGCAACGGCCGATCCGAGGGGAGCACCCATGACCGTCGTGCTGACGAGCGCCGACGCCACAACGGCTTTCCGACGCCGCGCCGACCCCACGAGCCTGCTGTCCGCTGAGGCCGACGAGCTGGCCGCGGCCTGCCACGCGATGGCCGGCCGCTTCCACCGGGGCGGACGGTTGCTCGCATTCGGGTCGCCGAGCGATGCCGCCCACATCGTCGTGGAGTTCGTGCACCCGGTGATCATCGGGAAGCGGGCGTTGCCGGCGCAGTCGCTGCCGGGCGACGTCGCGCTGCAGCTGGGGCTGTTCGGACAGCCGGCCGACATCGCGCTCGCGATCACCCCTGACAGTGGCGACGAGCGCCTCGTCGCGGCGCTCGCGACCGCGCGCCGGATGGGAATGCTCACGGTCGCGCTGCTCGGCGCGGGGGCGGCGGCGGACGCCGACCACGTGATCGCCGACCACGTGATCACTGTTGCGTCCGACGACGAGCGGGTGGTCCGCGAGGTCCAGGTGACGGCGTACCACGTGCTGTGGGAGCTGGTGCACGTGTTCCTCGACGCGCCGGAGGTGCTCGCGTGAACCCCTACTCGCTCCCGCCCGACGAGCACCCCGGCGAGGTCTGCATCACGTGCTCCGACGTCGCCGTGCCGGTGACCGTCACCGAGCTGCTCGGTGACGACCTCGCGCTGGTCGACACCGGCGCGGGCACGGTTGAGGAGGTCAGCGTCGCGCTGGTCGAGGCTGCGGTCGGCGACACCGTGCTCGTGCACGCCGGTGAGGCGATCGCGCGGGTGCAACCGTGAGCACCGACTCGCTCTACCCGTTCCTGCGCGCGGGTACGGTCGACCCCGAATCGCTGCTGGCCGATGTCGCCCGCTCCACGCGGGAGAAGATCGCGGAGATCGGGCGGCTGCGCGCGGACGTCGTCGAGGCCGAGGCCGGCGAGCTCGTGGCCTGCGCCACCGCGATGGCCGGCCGGTTCGCGCGTGGTGGGCGGCTGTTCGCGTTCGGCAACGGCGGGTCCAGCACGGACGCCGCCGCCGTCGCCGCGCTGTGCGTCGACCCGGGGCCGGGTTGGCGGCCGCTCCCGGCGGTCGCGCTGGCGGCCGACGTGGCGACGCTGACGGCGCTCGCCAACGACGTCGGCTTCGAGACTGTGTTCGCGCGGCCGCTCGCCGCCGCCGGCCGCGAGGGGGACATCGCGTTCGGGCTCTCCACCAGCGGCGGCTCCGCGAACGTCCTGCGCGGGCTGGCGGTGGCGCACGAGCGCGGGCTGCTCACCGTCGCGCTCGCCGGATACTCGGGTGGTGCGATGGCCGAGGCGGCCGCCCGCGGCGGGATCGACCACCTATTCGTGATGCCGTCGGCGTCGGTGCACCGCATCCAGGAGGCCCAGACGACGACGTACCACGTGCTGTGGGAGCTGGTGCAGCGCGCGCTCGGCCCAGGCTGAAGGCATGGTTGAGACGGCCGTCAGGGCACGCATCCGGGTCAGCGGGATCGTGCAGGGTGTCGGGTTCCGGCCGTTCGTGCACGGGCTCGCCGAGGAGCTGGGCCTCGCGGGATTCGTCGGCAACGACGAACTCGGGGTGATCATCGAGGCCGAGGGCTCCGGCGCCGCGCTGGCCGCGCTGCTCGTCGCGCTGCGGGAACGGCCGCCGCCGCTCGCGCTGGTCAGCGCGGTCGCCGCCACCGACATCCCGGCCGTCGGCGACACCGCCTTCGCGATCGCGGCCAGCTCGGCGGGCGGGCGGCGGGTCGCGCTGGTCCCTGCCGACACCGCCACCTGCGCCGACTGCCTTGCCGAGCTGCGCGACCCGGCCGACCGGCGCTACCGGCACCCGTTCATCACCTGCACGAACTGCGGACCGCGGTTCACGATCATCACCGATGTGCCCTACGACCGGGCCGCGACGACGATGGCTGCGTTCCCGATGTGCGCGGCCTGCGCCGCGGAGTACCACGACCCGCGCGACCGGCGGTTCCACGCACAGCCGGTGAGCTGCCACGAGTGCGGCCCGCGGCTGCGGTGCAGTGTTCCCGGTGACGATCCCGGTGACGATCCTGTTGCGGCGGCCGCCGGTGCGCTGCGCGCCGGCGCCGTGCTCGCGGTGAAGGGGATCGGCGGGTTCCACCTGGCCGCACTCGCCGGCGACGAGACCGCGGTGGCCGCGCTGCGGGCGCGCAAGCACCGGGAGGACAAGCCGTTCGCGGTGCTGGCGCCCAGCGTCTCGGCGGCCGGTGAGCTGGGTGAGGTCGGGCCGGTCGAGGCGGCGGAGCTGGTGTCGCGGCGGGCACCGATCGTCCTGCTGCGCCGCCGGAACCGTGCACGGCTCGCGGCGGCGGTCGCACCGGGCAACCGGCACGTCGGCGTGCTGCTCCCCTACACCCCGATCCACCACATGCTGCTTGACGAGGTGCGTGAGCCCATCGTCCTCACCAGCGGGAACGTCTCCGACGAGCCCATCGTCCACCGCGACGGCGACCTCGGGCGCCTCGCCGGGATCGCCGATGCCGTGCTCACCCACGACCGTCCGATCCGGACCCGCGCCGACGACTCGGTGGTGCGGATCGTGCGCGGAGCCCCGTACCTTGCACGCCGGTCGCGCGGGTTCGCGCCGGAACCGGTCGAGCTCGCCGTCGCCGCCGATCGGACGGTGCTGGGGTGCGGCGCCGAGCTGAAGAACACGTTCTGCCTGCTGCGCGGCAGCACCGCGGTGCCGTCGCACCACATCGGCGACCTGGAGAACGTCGAGACGCTCCGGGCCTTCACCGACGGGATCGCGCACCTGTCGCGGCTGCTCGACGTCACGCCGGAGGTCGTCGCGCACGACCTGCATCCCGAGTACCTCTCCACGAAGTGGGCGCACGACCAGGAGGGCGTCGAACTGGTCGGGGTGCAGCACCACCACGCGCACCTCGCGTCGTGCCTCGCCGAGCACGGCGTTGCCGGCCCGGTGATCGGGATCGCCTGCGACGGGCTCGGCTACGGCACCGACGGGGCGCTCTGGGGCTGCGAGGTCATGGACGTTTCGCTGGCCGCGTTCACCCGGCTCGTCCATCTGGAGCCGGTCGCGCTGCCCGGCGGCACGACGGCGATCCGGCAGCCGTGGCGGATGGCCGTCGCGTGGCTGCGGGCCGCCGGTGTCTCGCTGCCCGCCTTCGACGCGCGACTCGGAACCCGGACGGACCCGGTGCGGCGGCTGCTCGACTCCGACGTGCCCGTCCCGTCGACGACCAGCGCGGGCCGGCTGTTCGACGCGGTGGCGGCGCTGGTCGGCGTGCGCGACGCGGTGACGTACGAGGGGCAGGCGGCGATCGAGCTGGAGCAGCTCGCCGACCCGTCGGTGCCCTCGGGCTACCCCACGGCGGGGCTGTGCGGCGCGGACCTGATCCGCGGGGTCGTCGCCGACCTGCGCACGGACGTCCCCGCCGCGGTCGTGGCGGCCAGGTTCCACAACGGGCTCGCCGCGGCGCTGGTCACGTCGGCGACGGGCGCGGCCCGCTCGCACGGCCGGGACACGGTCGCGCTCTCCGGCGGGGTGTTCCAGAACCTCCTGCTGCTGGAACGCGTCCGCACCGGGCTGGAGGCCACGGGGCTGCGGGTGCTCGTGCACTCCCGCATGCCCTGCAACGACGGGGGCATCAGCCTGGGGCAGGTGGCGGTAGCGGCGTCGAGGTGACACGCGACCCAACTTCCCCACCGTTTTGGGCACATGCGCGCTCCGCGGGCGCGCAGCCACCCAAAACGGTGGGGAAGTTGGACGACGTGTCGAACGTCCCCACCGTTTTGCCTACCTACAGGCCCTCCAGGGCGTGCAGGTTGGCAAAACGGTGGGGAAGTTCGGGGTCGCTTCATCTCGAGCGCAAAGCGTCCCGGATCGTCGTGGCGATGCGGTCGGGGTCGCTCCAGATGTCCCGCTTCGTGAAGCGGTACATGCGCCAGCCTGCGGCGACGAGCCGCGTGTAGCGGCCCGTGTCACTCAGCACCGCGTTCGGGTTCGTGTGGACGGCGCCTTCGTACTCGATCCCGATGCGCTCCTCCGGATAGGCCAGGTCGAGCCATACCGCACGGCGTTCCTCGTCGTCGAGCACGGCATGCTGCACGGCCGGCGTGGGCAGCCCTCGCAGGACGAGCACCAGCCGCAACCGCGTCTCCATCGGAGAGCCCGCCCGAGCGTCCGCGAGCGCTACGGCGTCGCCGATCCTCCGGCGGTGCCGGGCGCCCGGGTAGCGGTCCGAGAATTGAAGGATCTTCGCAGGATCGAACCGGCCGTGGTTGGCGAGCGCGTCGATCGCCACGACGCGCTCGACCACATCCGGACGCCATCTGCCGAGGTCGAACGCCGTCCGCAGCGGCGTGGTCACGACAACACCGGAGCATCTCTGCATCTCGTCGGCTGCGAGGCGGGAGTGGTGAACGATCAGCCCACGCGTGGACGTGCGCGGGCCGCCACTCGTCACGACGACTTCAGCGGGAGCACCGGGCGGTGCGCACGACGCGCCCAACAGCTCCGCCGCGGACAACCCGCAGAGCACACCCCGCTGGTCCGTGAGCAGGAACGCGGCCCGCGAGCGCAGGGCCAGATCGGGCGGCGCTGTTGAGCGCGGCACGTACGTATCGGTGCAGAGGCGCACGAACCGCGGCCCGCGCAACGCGCGCCGTGTGACCAGGCCGGCCGCGACCGCTCGGCTTCCACGGAACACAGCCGGCCAACCCGGCACCGACGTGGCGGCCCGCTCGACGGTCGACATGGGACTCAGAATCGCGGCCGCGGCTCTGCCGCGGGCCCGATTCGACACAATGGGCCGCCGAGATTGACCTCAGAGCCGGATCGGCAAGATCAAAGGGCGCTGTGGTTCATCTCGGCGCGCAGCCAGTCGTACCACGCCCCGAGCCCTTCCTCCGCTGTTGCGCTGAGCTGCAGCACCTCCACCCCCGCCCGCGCCCGCCGGGCGCACTCGACGAAGAACCCCACGTCGAAGGGGACGTACGGCAGCAGGTCGGTCTTGGTCAGCACGACGAGGTCGGCGGTGCGGAACATGTGCGGGTACTTGAGCGGCTTGTCTGCTCCTTCCGTCACCGACATGATCACGACCCGGGCGGCTTCGCCCAGGTCGAAGAGGGCGGGGCAGACGAGGTTGCCGACGTTCTCCACGAACAGCAGGGAGCCCTGTTCGGGGGCGAGCGCGCGCAGCCCGGCGGCCACCATGTCGGCGTCGAGGTGGCAGCCGGCGCCGGTGTTGATCTGGATCGCCCGCGCGCCGGCGGCGCGGATGCGTTCGGCGTCGAGCAGCGTCTCCTGGTCGCCCTCCAGCACGGCACACGGCAGGTCGGCGCCCAGATCGCGGATCGTGCGTTCCAGCAGCGTCGTCTTGCCCGCGCCGGGCGAGCTCATCAGGTTCAGCGCCGTGACGCCCCGCGCCGCCAGCCACTGCCGGTTGCGGGCGGCGAGGTCGTCGTTCTTCGCCAGCAGGTCGACCTCGATCGCGACGGTGGTGGTCGGGTGCGGATGCGCATGCCCGTGACCGTGCCCATCACCGGGCCCGTGCCCGTGTGCCGGGTCGATCACCCGCACGCCTGGCCCGTCGGAGCATCCGCAGGTAGCGCACATGCCCGGTCCACCTCCACTTCCACGATCCGCAGGTCCGTCCCACCCGTCACGGCGACGTCGGCGCTCCCGCAGTCGCACAGCGGTAGCACCTCGGCCGTCGTGAAGTCGGCCCCGCACGCCCTGCAGTGCGCGCGCCCGGTCGGCTCGTCGATCTCCAGCTCGGCGTCCTCGCAGGTGGTGCCGGCCGCGATCATCTCGAAGCAGAACCGCACGGCGTCCGGCACCAACCCGGAGAGCTTCCCGACCTCCAGCCGGATCCGCCGCACCTTCGCCGCGCCCATCCGCTGTGTGATGGTCGAGACGACGGTCCCGGTGATCGCCAGCTCGTGCATCAGCAGATCCGCGGCAGCGGGTCGCCCACCAGCAGGTCGACGATGCGCGTGCCGCCGAACGCCGTGCGCAGCAGCACCAACCCCGGCGGGTCGTCCTTCACCGTCCCGATGACGGCGGCGCCGGTGCCCAGCGGGTGCGCCCGCATCGCGGCGAGCGCGGCGACGGCGTGCGCCGGATCCACGACGGTGACGAACCGGCCCTCGCACGCCACGTAGAGCGGGTCGATGCCCAGCAGCTCCGACGCCCCGTTGACGACCGGTCGCACCGGCAGCGCCGCCTCGTCCAGCACCACCGCCACCTGCGCGGCGACGGCCACCTCGTTGCAGATCGTCGCGACCCCGCCACGCGTGGCGTCGCGCATCAGCCGCACCCCACCGCCGGCGGCGTCGAGCACGGCGGCGCTGATCTCGTGCAGCGGCGCGGTGTCCGACTCGATGTCGGCGGAGATGTCCAGCTCGCCGCGGGCCAGCATGACGGTCACGCCGTGGTCGCCGATCGGGCCGGAGACCAGCACGGTGTCGCCGGGCTGCGCGGCCGCGGCGCTGAGCACCACCTCGCGCTCCAGCGCCCCGACGCCGGCCGTCGTGATGTAGCAGCCGTCGGCCTTGCCGCGCTCGACGACCTTCGTGTCGCCCGTGACGATCTGGACGCCCGCCGCCCCCGCGGCTGCGGCCATCGACGCGACGATCCGCTGCAGGTCGGCGACCGGGAACCCTTCTTCGAGGATGAACCCGCACGACAGGTACAGCGGGCGGGCCCCGCACATCGCGAGGTCGTTCACGGTGCCGTTGACGGCCAGGTCGCCGATGTCGCCGCCGGGGAAGAACAGCGGCGAGACGACGTACGAGTCGGTCGTGAAGGCCAACCGACCGGCGGCGGTGGCCAGCTGCGCGCCGTCCTCCAGCAGTTCCAGGGTCGGGTTGCGGAACGCGTCGAGGAACACCGCTTCGATCAACGTCTGGCTCGCCTTGCCGCCCGCGCCGTGCGAGAGCGTGATCCGCTGCTCCTTCATCTTCGGTTTGCGGGCGCGCGCCTTCGCGATCCTGGCGAGCACCTGCTCCTCGCGGGTCAGGTGCTCGGCGCCGGCGTGCGCGGCCACGGCCTCCTCGGCCCAGTTCGCCCGCGTCGGGATGCTGGACCCGAGATCCTGGCTCATGTCCGGGTCGCCTCCTTCACCCGGTCGCGGCTGAACCGGCCGAAGTTGTAGTAGGCGGCGCAGGCGCCCTCGGACGACACCATGCAGGTGCCGATCGGCGTCTCCGGCGTGCACGCCGTGCCGAACACCTTGCACTCCCACGGCTTCAGCACGCCCTTGAGCACCTCGCCGCACTGGCACGCCTTCGGGTCGGCGACCCGCACACCCGGCAGCGCGAAGATCCGCTCGGCGTCGAACCGCGCGTACTTCTCGTTGATCCGCAGCGCCGAGTGCGAGATGAACCCGAGCCCGCGCCACTCGAAGTGCGGCCGCAGCTCCATCACCTCGTTGATCACCTGCAGCGCCTTGGTGTTGCCGTCCCACGGCACCACGCGCGCGTACTGGTTCTCCACCTCGCAGCGGGCCTCGGCGAGTTGGCGCAGCAGCTGGTACACCGACTGCAGGATGTCGAGCGGCTCGAACCCGGCGCAGACCAGCGGCTTGCCGGCGTCCCGCGCGATCCACTCGTACGGCCGGCAGCCGATAACCGTGGAGACGTGGCCGGGACCGATGAACCCGTCGAGGCGCAGGTCGGGCGAGTCGAGGATCGCCTTGATCGCCGGGATGATCGTGACGTGGTTGCAGAACACCGAGAAGTTGTCGAGGTGCTCCGCGGCCGCACGCAGCACCGTCATGGCGGTGGACGGCGCGGTGGTCTCGAACCCGATCGCCATGAACACGACCCGCTTGTCCGGGTTCTTGCGAGCGATCTTCAACGCGTCGAGCGGCGAGTAGACCATCCGGATGTCCGAACCGGCCGCCTTCGAGTCGAAGAACGACCCGCGACCACCGGGCACGCGCAGCATGTCGCCGAACGTCGTGAGGATGACGTCGTCGCGCTCGGCGATCGCGATGGCGTCGTCGACGCGCCCCATCGGGATCACGCAGACCGGGCAGCCGGGGCCGTGCACCAGCGACACCGTCTCGGGCAGGTAGTCCTCCAGCCCGTGCTTGTAGATGGTGTGCGTGTGCCCGCCGCAGACCTCCATGAACTTGTAGTGGCGGCCCGGTTCGCACAGCTCGGCGATCTTCGTGGAGAGCACGCGGGCCATGCCGGCGTCGCGGAACTCGTCGACGAACCTCACGTGATGTCACTGGCCGCGAGGGCCTCCAGCTCGTCGGTGTAGGCGTCGCCGAGGCCCATCAGGAACTCCAGCGACGCCTTCGCCTCCTTCTCGTCGATCTTCGAGAGGGCGAAGCCGACGTGGATCAGGATCCAGTCCCCCGGCTCCAGGTCGAGCTGCCCGTCCTCCCGCAGCAGCCCGATGTTCACGGCCCGCTTCACACCTTCGACGCTGACCATCGCGAGGTCCGACTCCTGCCCGGACGGGTCCGCCATCAGCTCGATCACCTCGCCCGGTATGCCCAGACACATGGCGCCTCCCCCTACATCTCGCTGAGTTCCCGGTACCGGGTGATCTCGCCGCGCGACGCGACCGCCATCCCGACGGCCGCCGCGGCGACGACCAGCAGCACGAGCAGGGCAACCTTGCGCATCATCGGACCGCTCCTTCGGAGAGCAACGACGTGACCAGCTCCTGCACCGTGATGACGGCGGTCGCCACGGCGTCGGACACGGGCGGGCTGAGCCCCATGCCCTCCCCCAGCTCCGCCGGCTCGCAGCCGACGACGAGCACCCGCCCGACGGGCCGCTCCGCGATGCCCATCGCGGCGGCCAGGCCGTCGAGCAGGTCGAGCACGGCCGCGGGGTGCATGCCGTGCCCGTCGAGCTGTGCCGTTCCTTCATGAGGCGCGTCGAGGTCGTGTTCGAGCGCGTAGACGGTGCCGGGGGCGCCGCCGCGCTGCGTGACGTCGACGATCACCAGCGCCGCGTAGCCGTCGAGCAGCTGGTAGGCGAGGTCGAGGCCGCGGATGCCGGTGTCGACGACCTCAACGTCGGCGGGCAGCCCGCCCTCCGCGCGCAGGGCCCGCACCACCTCGACGCCGAACCCGTCGTCGGAGTTGAAGACGTTGCCGATCCCGGCCACGAGCACCGTCACGGGAGCACCTCCGCCCCACACTGCGCCCAACTCTCCCGCGCACTCTCCGTGACCGGTGGCGAGTTCAGGAAAGCCACTTTCCTGTCCTGAGAGTTCAGGAAAGTGGCTTTCCTGAACCCCCACGCAGCATGGAAGGTCACGGTGGGTGACGAGCGGAGGTCGTGCGTCATTGGACGACCTCCAGCTCGTCGGGCCGGAAGTAGCGGAAGCGCCCGTGCGCGAGCTGCAGCTCCGCGGCGGGGTCGCCGTCGATCGAGACGGCGACGTGCACGCCGCCGTCGACGTCGTGCACCACGGCCTGGACGGTGGCCGCCATGCCGTCGAGGAAGCGGTCCTGCGCGTCGACGCTGCGCCCCGGCCGCAGCAGCACGTGGCTGCCCTTGGCCACCGGAACACCGTCGACCAGCACCGAGTCGGTCTCCGGGTCCACCGACGCGTCCTGGCCGGGGTCCCACCACGGCAGCTGCTCCGGCGGTCGGACGCCCGGTGCGTCACCGCCGAAGACGGGCACCTCGCAGGACGATCCGGCCGGGCGCAACGAGCGGATCGCGCCGTGCAGCCGTTCCAGGATCTCCGGCGGCATCGCGTCGATCGCGTCGATGATCCCGGCGGCGCGCGGGTCGGTCGCGCGGGCCTCGGCCTTCTCGTCGTCGGTGAGGACCATCGTGCGCAACGTGAGGATCTCGTCGTTCTCCAGGCCGTCGAACAGGTTGGTCGGGCTCTCCGGCGCGATCTGCGGGTGGTCGGCCAGGATGATCGGCGAGGAGAGCACGAGGTCGGTGCGCTCCTCGGGGCCGGCCAGCACCGGCCAGGTGTGCTCGTTGACGCACTCGGCGACGGCGGGGCGGGCCCATTCCGGCGGGTCTGTCGGCGAGAGGAACGCGCCCGGCCGCGCCGCGATGATCGTGTGCGCGGCGATCAGCGACCGGCGCAGCACCTCCTCCCGCGGCGCGCCGGCAGCCCCCGGGCTGTCGTTGACGACGTCGACACGAAGCCGGTGCACCAGGTAGGGACCGGGCAGGTCGGTGCAGGAGACGACGATGCGGCCGGTGACCGGCCAGGTCTCGCGGACGATCACCCCGGCCCCGTCGGGCAGCAGCTCGGTCTTCGTGCCGCCGGGCAGCGAGATCGGCACCGTCACCCGCCCGGTCAGCAGGTCGGCGACCGCCAGCTCGGTGTCGATCTCCCGCGGCAGGCCTTCCTCGAACCGCAGGTGGCGGGTGCCGTCGACGATCAGCGCGTCCACCGCGTGCCCGGCGGCGGTCCGCGGCGACCGGGTCTGCAGCTGCAGGCAGCGCAGCCGCACGAAGAGCCGCGCGTTGCCGCCTCCGGGTTCGAGCAGGCACTCCGTCCGGTTGCGGGTGGGTTCGCTCTCGTCGGCCGCGGGCGTCAGCACCCCGAACTGCCAGCGCACGCGGTTCTTCTGCGCCGAGGCCCGGTACGGGTAGAGCAGGTAGCCCTCGAAGAGCACGGCGTCGGCGACGGCTTCCACGTCGGCCACGTCGGGATCGGTGATCATGCCCCGGCCTCCTTCAGCAGCCGTTCAATCGTGTCGTCCCAGTTCGGGATGGTGCGCTCGGAGCGGTAAGCGGCCAGCGCGTCGAGCGTGCTGCGGCTGATCCGCACCCAGGTGCTGTCGGGGAAGTGCTCGTCCATCGCGGCCCGCCAGGTCGCCACCGGCAGCCGGAACGTCGCGTCCTCGTGCCACGACACCAGCCCGACCTGCACACCGGACGGCCCCGCGTAGAACACCGTCCCCGAGAAGAGCAGCCGCAGCGGGACGGCCTCGCCGGGCTCCAGCGCGTGGAAGTACTTGGTCGCGGAGATGTCCAGGTCGTAGGTCAGCGGGACGGGCACGGCCGTCGACGTCGAGCCGGTGAATCCCGCGACGGTCGTACCGACCGTGGCCAGCTGCAGCGGGTTGAGCGTCTCGCCCCAGCGGTCGCGTTCACCGAACAGGTCGACGAGCCGGGCCGCCTCGGCCGAGGTGTACGCGCGGCCGCGCGGCTCGATCCGGATCTGGGTGCGCAAGGCGATCGAGTGCACCTGGCGGCCGGGTTCGTCGTCGATCCCGATCCCGAACACGAGCGTCGGCCCGGCTGCGTACGGCTCGGGCGCGGCGTCGAGGCAGGCGAAACGCAGCACGTCAGGCCTCCCGGGTGAGGGATCTGGCCTGGTCGTGCAGATCGGCGAAGAACGCGTCGATCGCCGCCCACGCCTCGCTGCCGCCGTCGAACCCCTTCCAGTGCAGCCGGACCAGCCCGACCAGCCGGTAGCAGGCGTCGATCGGGACGAGCAGGCACGTGTAGGACCGGTCCGCGTCGCGACGGACCAGCAGCGCCTCGACATCGGGCGCCATCCGCGCGGCGAGCCGCCCCGCGCCGACCCCCGACCCCCACGCGTCGAGCCCCAGCTCGCTCTCGGTCGCACCGGCCGGGCTCGGGTAGCACGCGATGATCGCGTCCTGCGCCGAGTTGCGCAGGAAGAACGCCATCCCCACGGGGATCTGCAGCTCGTCCCACTGCGCGTCGGTGAGCGTGAAGTCGGGGTCGGACAGGTACCGGTCGGGGACGCGCCGGTACTCGCCCGCCCCCGCGCCCGGGTTGTCGAACAGGAACCCGCAGGGACCGCAGGCGCAGAGCATCCTGCGGTCCGTGACGTGCACCAGGTGCGGATGCACCCCCGGGATCGGCGTCGCGCACAGCTCGCAGACCTCCGGCGCCGGCCCGCTGTCGGCCGGCTCCTGCAGGAACCTGCGCAGCCCCGCGAGCCCGCCCGTCACCCCGCCGGTCACGTGGTCCGCACCCCGATCTGCAGCAGCGGCTTCCCGGCCGGCACCGCGTCGAACACCACGCCGGCGACCTCCGGCGCCAGCTCGGAGATCGCCGTCGCCACGACGTCCTTCACGGTGTCGGTGCCGCAGCCGCCACCGGCGATCTCGACGTGCACCTGGCCGGCGGGGTCGATGCCGGTCAGGCGCAGGCCGCCGCCGTGCGAGCCGAGCCGGCGCACGGCGGTGTCCATCGCGTGCGCCAACCGCTGCTCGACGGGTACGGGATGCAGCTCGTGCAGCGCCAGCAGGCCCGCGACCAGCGGATCCGCCGCCATGCGGTGCACGAGCGTCTCCCCACCACCGGCCTTCACGATCGAGACGATCTGCTCCAGCCCGGTGCCGTAGAACCGCATCAGCACACGCACCAGCTCCTCGGCGGCATGCCCGACGGCCGGGCCGCCTTCGGTGCTGATCCCGTCCAGCAGCTCCTCGATGCGCCCGGCCAGCCCCTGCGGGTCCAGGTCGGTGGACGCCATCTCAGATGGTGTTGAGCATGGACGGCGATGTCATGCGGTGCAGCGGTTTGCCCTGGCCCGTGTACATGTGCACGCCGCACGGCAGGCACGGGTCGAAGCTGCGGACCGCCCGCATGATGTCGATGCCCTTGAAGTCGTCGCCCCTGCTCTCCTCGAAGATCGGGGTGTTCTGGACGGCGTCCTCGTAGGGCCCCGGCGTGCCGAAGGAGTCGCGCACGCTGCTGTTCCACGGTGTCGGCGGGTACGGGTGGTAGTTCGCGATCTTCCCGCCGCGGATCACCATGTGGTGCGAGAGCACCCCGCGCACGGCCTCCGTCCAGCCGCAGGACAGCGCCTCGTCGGGCACCGTGAACTTCTCCCACGTCTTCGTGTTGCCGGCCCTGACCTCGGCGAGCGCCTTCTCGATGAAGAAGAGGGCACAGCCGGCCGCGTAGGCCTGGAAGTACGTGCGGGCCCGATTGCGCTCGATCGCGTTGGACAGCGGCTGCCCCTGGCGGTCGTGCGGGATCTTCCACTCGAAGCTCACCTCGGGACGCAGCACTGTGCGCGGCAGGTTGATCTGCACGCTGTGCCCGGTCGCCTTGACGAACTCGATGTCGACGAGCCCGGCGAGCGCCGTCGCCCAGAGCCGCGCCAGCGGGCCACCGCCGGTGTCGAGCGCGAGGTGGTCGGTGCCGTCGAACCAGCGCGGCGACATCGTCCAGCTGTACTTGTCGTCGAAGTCGCGCTTCTGCGGCGCGGGGATCGTGTGCTGGTTCCACGGGTGGCGACGGTCGACCTGGTTGCCCAGCGGGTCGTGCGTCGCGAACATCTCCTGGTCTTCCCAGTCGCGGTAGAACGAGCTGCCGAGCAGGATCCGCAGCCCCAGGTTGATCTCCACGAGGTCGTTGGTGACGAGCTGCCCGTCGACGACGACGCCGGGCGTCACGAACATCTTGCGGCCCCAGCCGGTCATGTTCCGGTAGGTGAAGTCGCAGTGGTCGGGGTCGTTGAACGCACCCCAGCAGCCCAGCAGCACGCGGCGGCGGCCGACGTCCTCGTAGCCGGGCAGCGCCTCGTACATGAAGTCGAAGAGGTCGTCGTGCATCGGCACGACCCGCTTCATGAACTCCACGTACCGCATGAGCCGGGTGTAGTAGTCGGTGAACAGCTGGATGGTCGCGACCGTGCCGACGCCGCCCGGGTAGAGCGTGGAGGGGTGCACGTGGCGGCCCTCCATCAGGCAGAACATCTCGCGCGTGTACCGGCTGACCTGCAGCGCCTCGCGGTAGAAGTCGCCGGTGAACGGGTTGAGGGCCCGCATGATGTCGCCGATGGTCTTGTACCCGTGGTCGGCGCCGTGCGGGGCCTCGGTGCGGTTGGCCTGCTCCAGCACGCCCGGGTTGGTCTCCGCGATCATGCGCTCGCAGTAGTCCACCCCGACCAGGTTCTCCTGGAAGATGTTGTGGTCGAACATGTACTCGGCGGCCTCGCCGAGGTTGATGATCCACTCACCGAGGTGCGGCGGACGTACCCCGTAGGCCATGTTCTGGTTGTAGACCGAGCACGTCGCGTGGTTGTCGCCGCAGATGCCGCAGATGCGGCTGGTGATGAAGTGCGCGTCCCGCGGGTCCTTGCCCTTCATGAAGATCGAGTAGCCGCGGAAGATCGACGAGGTCGAGTGGCACTCGACCACGCGCTGCTGCGGGAAGTCGATCTTCGTGTAGATCCCGAGGCTCCCGACGATGCGGGTGATCGGGTCCCACGACATCTCGGTGAGGCCGGCCTTGTCGGTGTTGGAGCTTGCGGACTTCGGCGCTGTGGTGGTCATCGACGCGTCCCCCTACCAGGACTTCTTGTAGCCGGTCGTCAGCTCCCGGCCCGTCTTGCGCCAGGTCGGTTCCTTGTCGAGCTTCCGTTCCGTGATCGCGCGCAGCCGGCGGATGATGCCGCCGTACGCGCCGCTCGCAGCGCCGGAGACCATGCTGCCGGGCGGGGCGTCCATGAACGGCATGAACTTGTCCGGGAAGCCCGGCATCGTGCAGCCGATGCAGATTCCGCCGACGTTCGGACAGCCACCGACGCCGTTGATCCAGCCGCGCTTGGGCACGTTGCACTTGACGACCGGCCCCCAGCAGCCGAGCTTGACCAGGCACTTCGGCGAGCCGTACTCGCTCGCGAACTGGCCCTGCTCGTAGTAGCCGCCGCGGTCGCAACCCTCGTGGACGGTGGCACCGAAGAGCCAGGTCGGACGGCCGGCCTCGTCGAGCGGGATCATCGGCGCCGCGCCGGTGGCCTGGTAGAGCAGGTAGAGGATCGTCTCCGACAGGTTGTCGGGGTGGATCGGGCAGCCCGGCACGTTGACGATCGGGATGCCGGCGCCGGTGGTGAAGTCCCAGCCGAGGTAGTCGCGCACGCCCATCGCGCCGGTCGGGTTGCCCGCCATCGCGTGGATGCCGCCGTAGGTGGCGCAGGTGCCCACCGCGAGGACGACCAGGGCTTTCGGGGCGAGGCGGTCGAGCCACTCGCTCGTCGTCATCGGCTGGCCGGTCTCGGGGTTGTTCCCGAAGCCGCACCAGTACCCCTCCGGCTTGATCTTCTCGTTCGGGATCGACCCCTCCACGACCAGCACGAACGGGTCGAGCTCACCCCGCTCGGCGCGGAAGAACCACTCGATGAAGTCGTTGTTGCCCCCGACCGGCCCGTTGTCGAAGTCGATCAGCGGCCAGTGCACGGCGATCTTCGGCAGGCCCGGGAGCGCGCCGAGCGCGATCTCCTCGATGCTCGGCTGGGTCGCCGCCGTGAGCGCGACGGAGTCGCCGTCGCAGCTCAGTCCGGCGTTGATCCAGAGGATGTGGACGGTTGGCGCCTCGGCCTCGGTGGTGGACATCGGCGGACCCCTCGGAGGCGTCGCCCCGTAGGACGACGCCGGTCGGCGTGGTGGTCCGCCTTTGATAACGGCGGGCGCTGAACGAGGTAAGTGACGGCGGCTAGGTGCGCGCGACACCCAGCGCACCGTCGACAACGACGTTCTGGCTGTTGTGAGCGCTAACAAACAGCCAGAAGGTCGTTGTCGACGGTCGACCCGGGGCCGGCGGTACCTTGGTGCCGAAGCGATCGTGCTGAAGCGATCATGCTGAAGCGATCGTTCGGAGGCGGGGTAGCCCTGTGAGCAACGTAGAGGTCCGTCCGCAGGTGGTTGCGTGCACAACCGACGCCGAGCGGTCGGCGCCGGAGGTCCTCGTGCCGCGACTGGTGCCGCTCGGCGGTCCGCGCGCCCAGCCCGTGCGGCGCACGCTGCCGCAGCGGGCGCGCTCGCTGATCGGGGCGTGGTGCTTCGCCGACCACTACGGCCCGACGGTGATCACCCCGGAGACCCGGATGGACCTGCCGGGCCACCCGCACACCGGGCTGCAGACGGTGTCGTGGCTGTTCGCGGGCGAGCTGGAGCACCTCGACACGATCGGCACCCGCTCGGTGATCAAGGCCGGCGAGATGAACCTGATGACGAGCGGGCGTGGCATCGCCCACTCCGAGTTCACGACGCCCGGGACCACGACGCTGCACGGTGTGCAGCTGTGGGTCGCGCTGCCCGACCACGACCGGTTCACCGAGCCGCAGTTCGAGCACTACACGCCCCCGGCCGTCGAGGTGGGCGGCGCGCGGCTGCGCGTCTTCCTCGGCTCGTTGATGGGTTCGACGTCGCCGGTGCGCACGAGCACTCCCCTGCTCGGCGCCGAGATGATCATCCCGGCCGGATCGACGGCGACGATCACCGTCGCCCCCTCCTTCGAGCACGGGATCCTCCTCGACACCGGCGAGGTCGCCGTCGACGGCGTGCCGGCCACCGCACCGGAGCTGCTCTACGTGCCGTGCGGCACCGACACCCTGTCGATCACAACGGGGAACGAGCAGGTCAGAGCGCTGCTGCTGGGCGGCGAGCCGCTCAACGAGCGGATCATCATGTGGTGGAACTTCGTGGGCCGCACGCACGACGAGATCGTGCGGTTCCGTGCGGAATGGCAGGAGCAAGTCCGGGGCGACCATCGCGCCGACGGGCCGTACGGGCTCTTCCCCGAGCGGTGGGCGGACGTGCTTGCCGATGTCCTGCCGGCGCCGGAGCTGCCGAACGCCCAGTTGAAGCCGCGCCCTTGACCCGGCAAGAGAGTAACTGATTTAGTCAGTAGGTGACTCGAACCGAGCCGACACTCTCCGAGCGTCTCGCCGACGACATCGTCGAGATCATCAGGACCGAGAACCTCTCCACCGGCGACGTGCTGGCGTCGTCGCGCGACCTCGCCCGCCGCTTCTCCGTCACCACCCCGACGGTGCGCGAGGCGCTGCGCAGGCTCGAGGCGACCGGCGTCGTGGAGTTCCGGCACGGTTCCGGCACCTACGTCGGCCCGGGGATCGACCGCAGGCTGCTCGCCAACCCGCACCGCCCGCAGGTCGACAGCGCGGCGGTGCTGGAGCTCGTCGAGGCCCGGCTCGTGCTCGAGCCGTCGATCGCGGCCGCTGCGGCCCGTGCGCGCGACGCCGACGGGCTCGTCCAGCTGGAGGCCGCGGCGTCCAACGCGCTGCACCCGCCGGACGGCGACCTGCGCCCCGCCGTGCACTTCCACGTCGCGCTCGCCGCCACCAGCGGCAACGCGCTGCTGCGCGAGACGGTCGAGGCGCTGCTGCACGTCCGCGTCCAGGAGCAGATCGAGATCCGGCACCGCTACGACAACCGCACGCGCGACCACGCCGAGCACCTGGAGATCCTCGACGCCGTCCGCGCCGGTGACGCCGATCGCGCACAGCGGCTCACGCAGGAGCACCTCACCGCGATCCGCGAGGCGATCACGTCATGAGCACGCCGACCCTCGCGCCGCTCACCCTCGCGACCATGACGACCGTCGAGGCGGCCGCCGCGGTCACCGCCAGCCCGCTGGTGATCCTGCCCGCCGGCGCGTTGGAGCAGCACGGCACCGGGCTGCCGCTCGGCACCGACACCGTCCGCGCCGAGCACGTCGCGCAGCTGGTCGCGCAGCGCCTCGACGGCGGCGCGGTGATCGGCCCGACGATCCCGGTCGGCGTCTCACCCCACCACATGGGCTTCGCCGGCACAGTCACCCTTACCACCAGCACGTTCGCCACACTGGTCCGCGAGTACGTCGACAGCCTCCACGCGCACGGCTGGCGCCGGTTCCTCGTGATCACCGGGCACGGCGGCAACGGCGCGGCGCTCTCGACCGTTGCGCAGGACCTGCTCACCGCCCGCCCCGACGTCGAGTTCGCCTGGACCCCGCTGACCCCGCTCGCCGCCGGCGTCGTCGCCGACATGGCCGTCAGCGAGGTGCACGGCCACTCCGGCGAGGCCGAGACCGCGCAGATGCTCGCGCTCGCCCCGCACCTCGTACACCCCGACCGGCTCACCGCCGGCACCACCCGCCGCGCCGAGCTCGACCCGCTCAGCGCGCTCGCCCGCCGGCCCGGTGCACCCAACCTGACGGTGCGCTACGACCGGCTCGCACCCACCGGCGTCCTCGGCGATCCGCGCCGCGCGACCGCCACCGACGGGCTCGCGATCGTCGAGGCGATCGTCGAGGCCATCACCGCATTCGCCACGGACTGGCTCAAGACCTAACCGCACGACGGATATCTGCACGAAGGCGGTGGCGCGGGGGCGCCGTCGCCCGCTCGAACCTGCCCTCTTCCGGCTTCCGCAAAGGAACAACGATGTCCCTCCCCCGCCCGGTAATGCGCGCAACGATCGCGCTGGTCGGCGCGGCAGTCGCCGCCACGCTGGTCGCCGCCCCGGCCGCGGCCGACACCCCAGCCCAGGTCGCAGCCCAGGCCGCGAAGCGCCCCGCAGGCTGCGGCCAGGCCGCGCCGCAGCAGCCCGGCACGAGTGCCCGCCACACCATCCAGAGCGGCGGCCGCGACCGCACCTACCAGCTGCACCTGCCGGCCGACTACAACCCGCACCGCCCGTACCCGCTGATCGTCGCCTACCACGGGCGCGGCAACACCGGTGCCGGCACCGAGGAGTTCTCGAAGCTCTCCACGCTGCCCGCCGTCGTCGCCTACCCGGACGGTGTGATCGGGACGGGCGACGGCGACCGGCAGGCCTGGCAGGGGGCGCCATACTCGGCGCCCGGTGTCGACGACGTCGCCTTCACCAACGACCTGCTCGACCGCCTGGAGGCGACCGTTTGCGTCGACGACCGGCGCGTCTACGCGACCGGCAAGTCGAACGGGGCCGGCTTCACCGGAATCCTCGCCTGCCGGCTCGCCGACCGGATCGCCGCGATCGCGCCGGTCGCGGGCGCGTTCTACCCGACGGGCGAGGACTGCCGCCCGTCCCGCCCGGTGCCGGTGATCGAGCTGCACGGCACGGCCGACGCCACCATCCCGTACCCCGGCGACGCCGACCGCGGGCTGCCGGCGATCCCCGACTGGGTCGCCGCATGGGCGAAGCGCGACGGCTGCCGCGTCCAGACGCCTCCGAAGCGGATCGAGCCGGACATCACGACGACCCGCTGGGTCGGCTGCTCGCGCGGCGCCGAGGTGCAGCACGTCGCGGTCGACAACGGCGGCCACACCTGGCCCGGCGCCGACATCTACAGCGGCGGCGGGGTCACCACCCAGACCATCGAAGCGCACGAGGTCATCTGGGACTTCCTGCGCAGCCACGTTCTCGTCCGGCCGTGAACGAGCGAGGAGGAACCGTGACCAGCACAGAACCTGAAGTGCCCACGAAAGACACGGACCGGCTGCCGCGCATCGTGCGCGCGATGGCCGTCGTCGAGCGGTGGGGCAACGCGCTCCCCCATCCGTTCTGGCTGTTCTGGCTGCTCTCGGCGGTGCTCGCGGTGATCAGCGCCGTGCTCGCCGGCATCGGCGTCTCGGTGGTGTCGCCGAGCGACAACGAGGTTGTCGCCGTCCGCAGCCTGCTCAGCGGCGACGGGCTGGCGATGGCGGTCTCGACGATGGTCGAGAACTTCGCCGAGTTCCCGCCGATGGCCACGATCGTCGTGGTGATCATGGGCGTCGCCGTCGCCGAGCGCAGCGGGTTCCTCGCCGCGTCGATGCGGGTCGGGGTCGCGCGGGTGCCGGCGGGCTGGGTGGTGTTCGCCGTGGCGTTCGCGGGGACGGTCGCGCACGTCGCCTCCGCCGCCGCGTACATCATCCTGGTGCCGCTGGGCGGGCTCGCGTTCCGCGCGGTGGGCCGGTCGCCGATCCTGGGCATCGTCGTCGCGTACACGGCGATCGCGTCGGGCTACGACGCCAGCCCGATCCCCACGCCAAACGACGCGATCTTCGCGGGGATCACGACGGCCGCGGCGCAGATCGTCGACCCGAGCGTCGTCGTCACGCCGGTCAGCAACTGGTTCTTCAACATCGCGTCGTCGGTGGTGCTCGCTGCGGTGATCACCGTCATGACGCGGCTGGTGCTGAGCAAACGGCCCGACCTCGACCCCGACCCCGACGCGCCCGACGACGACCTCACGCAGCTCACCCTCGCGCCGCGCGAGCGCACGGCGCTGCGGCTGGCCGGGATCGCACTGCTCGTCGCCGTGCTCGTGGTGGTGGCGATCGTGCTGCCGGAGTCGTCGCCGCTGCGCGGTGAGGGCGGGAGCATCGTCGACTCGCCGCTGCTCGACGGCATCGCCGCCGTGGTGGCGTTCCTGTTCGGACTGACCGGCATCGTCTACGGCCTGCGATCGGGCTCGATCGCCAGCCTGCGCGACGTGCCCCGGCTGATGCTCGAAGGCATCAAGCAGATGGCGCCCGTGCTGGTGCTGTTCTTCGCGATCGCGCAGTTCCTCGCCTACTTCGACTGGACGCACGTCGGCGACGTGCTCGCGGTCTCGGCGGCCGAGCTGATCCGGACCACCGGCGCACCGATCGTCGTGGTGTTCCTGCTGGTGCTGGTGCTGCTGACGCTCGTCAACATCATGGTCACCAGCGGTTCGGCGATGTGGTCGATCGCGGCACCCGTGCTCGTGCCCATGCTGATGCTCGTGGCGATCCCGGCGGAGACGACCCAGGCGCTGTTCCGGATCGCCGACTCCGGCTCGACCGCGATCACGCCGATGAGCCCGTACTTCATCATGGCGCTCGGGTTCCTGCAGCGTTATCGCAAGTCGGCGGGCATCGGCACGCTCGCGTCGTACACGCTGCCGCTGGCCGTCGCGATGACCGTGGTGTGGACGGCGCTGTTCCTCGTGTGGTGGGCACTGGGTATTCCCCTCGGCCCGGGCGCCCCCGTGCGCTGAGCGCGCGCGATCCCCCACGGGCGGGACGCGGCTCCCCCGAAATCGGGGAGCCGTGTCCCCGCCCGATGACCATGATGGTCCGATGCCCGACATCGGCCCCTTCCTAGTCAGTGCACGATCGTTCGACGAGTACCGCGCGATGTTCGCGCTGACCGATGCCGACCTCACAGGCCGCGTGCTCGACTGCCCCGGCGGCGCGGCCGCGTTCGTCGCAGGCGCGGGCGAGCGCGGCATCGACGCCGTCGCCGTCGACCCGGTCTACGCGGGCGACCGCTCCGGGCTGGGCGAGCAGGCGGTCGCCGACGCCGGCCGCGGCAACCGGTTCATGCTCGACCACGCGCACCGGTTCGTCTGGACGTGGTTCCGCGACCCGGACGACCACCGGCGCCGCCGCGAGGAGGCGGCCACGGCCTTCGCGGCCGACCTGCGAGCACGTCCGGAGCGGTACGTCGCGGGCGCGCTGCCCGCCCTGCCGTTCCCGGACCGGGCGTTCGATCTGGTGCTCAGCTCGCACCTGCTGTTCACCTACGGTGAGCGGTTCGACGACGAGTTCCACCTCGCGGCGCTGTGCGAGCTGGTCAGAGTGTCACGCGTGGAGGTCCGGCTCTTCCCGCTGCTCGGCCACGTCGACGGCGAACCCCACCCCGGGCTGGACGCGCTCCTCGGCCGGCTCGCCGAGCGCGGCATCCGGTCGGACGTGCGGCGCGTCGAGTACGAGTTCCAACGCGGCGGCGACGAGATGCTCGTCCTCACCCGGCCTTGACCCACCCCGCCCCGCCGCCCACCCCCGCAACTTGCCCACCGTTTTGCCAACCTGCACGCCCTGCAGGGTCTGCAGGTTGGCAAAACGGTGGGGAAGTTCTGCCGGCACGACCCGCTGAACAGGTGCCGACCTGCACTGACAGTGAGTGGACAGAGTCCTAACAGTGGGCATCTTCATCCTTGACCCATGTACGCATCCGGACCGTCACGAAAGCCGGCTGACGGGGTCCCACGAGCGAGGAGCATGTCGACGATGCCGGAGCTTTTCGGACAGAAGATCCGGGCCCGTCGCCAGCACCTGGGCTGGACGCAGGCCGAGCTGGCCACGCACACGGGGTTGAGCCAGCGCTCGATCCGCAACATCGAGCTCGGCGCCGTGGCGCCGCACGCGGCTTCGGTCCGCAGGTTGACGGCTGCGCTCGGGATGGACGGCACGCCGCGGTTCCAGATCAACATCCTGGGCCACCTGCAGCTGCTCGGCGCGGCCGGGGAGATCCGGCTGACCTCACCGATGCTGCACTCGCTGCTCTGCCTCTTCGCCCTGCAGGGCAACCAGAAGGTCGGCCGGGGCGAGATCGTCGACACGCTCTGGGCCGACCACCCACCGCCCAGCGTGATCAACCTCGTGCACACCTACATCACGCGCCTGCGCAGGCTCTTCGACGCCGAGCGCCGCTCCACCACCGCAACCCCGACACTCGACGTCCTCTCCGGCGGCTACATGCTCACCGTCGCCCCGGAGTGCATCGACGCCGGGCGCAGCGCGGCGGCCACCGATGTGGCGTGCCGCCACCAGGCGCGGGGCGATCACGCCGCGGCGGCCGCCGCCTACGCCGACGCGCTCGACGCGTGGCGCGGACCGGTGCTGGCCGACGCGCCCTCGGCGCTGCGCAGCCACCCGGCAGCGGTGGCGCTCTCCGAACGCCGGCTCACCGTCGCACTGCGCTACGCCGACGCCGCGCACGCCGCGGGCGACTGCGGGGCGGCCATCTCGCGGCTGCGGTCGGTGATCGCCGACGAGCCGCTGCACGAGGCCCTCATCGCCAAGCTGATGATCGCGCTCGCCTGCAGCGGCCGCCGGGCCAACGCGCTGACGCTGTTCGAGAGCATCCGCACCGAGCTGGCCGAGAACCTCGGCGTGCGGCCGGGCCAGGAACTCCAGTCGGCGCACATGCACGTGCTCGGCGCGTAGCCGAGCACGTGCACCGACTCAGCCGGTGATCGAGGGGCACACTCCGATGTCGGTGGTGTCGTACTGGCTGCTGCCCCGCAGGTCGTTCCACTGGTCGCCGGGGAAGGCATACACATTGCCCTCGTGGCCCTGGAAATAGCAGCCGGTGAATCCGCCGTTGTTGAACAACGCGACGAGCTTCAGGTAGACCTTGTCGTCGAGCTGCACCTTCACGCCGTCGGCCGGCTCCCACGTCATGTCCGGCGGCAGGCTGGTGTCGACGGTCGCCCACATGCAGAGCTTGCCTTCCGGGCAGTTCCACGGTTCGGCAGCTGATGCCGGCGCCGCAAATGCCAAAGCACAAAAAGCAAGCGCGCCCGCCAACAAAAAAGACACGGAGCGCCCAGCGCGAGAAAGCACGTCAAATCCCCCCGAATTGCTTCGACAACCAATTCGGACGCTACTACGCGCCGTAGGACCTCGCAACACGGCGGATCTCCGCAGCTCCACGGATGTCCGGCCGGGGTGCGGCTCGTACGGTGTGCGCGTGCAGCCCCTCCTGACCGGCGATCCCACCGAGGTCGGCGGGTTCGTCCTCGACGGCCGGCTCGGCGCCGGCGGGATGGGGGTGGTGTTCCGCGGGCACGCCGCCGACGGCACGCGGGTCGCGGTCAAGCTGATCCGAGAGGAGATCGCGGCCGAGCCCGACTTCCGCGCCCGCTTCCGCCGCGAGGTGCGCGCTGCGCGGGCGGTCGGGAGCGGCTGCACCGCGAAGCTGCTCGCCGCCGACGCCGACGCGCCCCGTCCGTGGCTCGCCGTCGAATTCGTCGACGGCCCCTCGCTCTCCGACGCCGTCGCGCTGCACGGCCCGCTCGCGCCACCTGCCGTGCACGCGCTGGCGGCCGGGCTCGCCGAGTCGCTCGCCGCCATCCACGCCGCCGGGGTGGTGCACCGCGACCTCAAACCGGCCAACGTCATCCTCGGCCCGGACGGGCCCAAGGTCATCGACTTCGGCATCGCTGCCGTGCCCGCCGCCACCAGCGCGACCCGCAGCGGGCTCGTGATCGGCAGCCCCGGCTACATGTCCCCCGAACAGATCACCGGGGCGGGCACCGGGCCGCCGTCCGACGTCTTCTCGTGGGGCCTCACGATCGCCTTCGCCGCGACCGGCCGCCCGCCGTACGGCACGGCCGACCAGCCGGAGTCGCTGCTCTACCGGGTCGTGCACGGCACGCCCGACCTCGACGGGATGCCGGCCACGGTCGACGTCGCGGTGCGGGCCGCCGTCGCCCACGAGCCGTCGCAGCGCCCGACACCCGACGGCCTGCTGCGCCTCCTGCTGCCCGGCGCGCGCGATCCGTACGCCGCGGCGACGACCGTGCTGCGCGACGTCTGGCCGAACGCGGTACCGCTGCACGCGCCCAGGCCTCGGACGTCGCGGCGGCGGCTCCTCGCCTCCGCGGCCGCCGTCGTGCTCGTCGCCGCGGCCGCCACCGGTGGCTACGCGATCGCAACCGGCTCACCGGCGACGCCGCAACCGCAACCGACCGCTGCGCCCGCGCCTGCGCCTGAAGTTCCCCGCTTCACCGGCCCGATCGACACCGCCGCCGAGGCCAGTGCTTTCGGCGAGTTCCTGTTCCAGCACGACGGGTCGGTCGTCTACGCGGACGTCCAGCGCGTCGAGGACGGCCCCACCGAGCAGGACCACCTCACGCTGGAGGACGAGTGCCCGCTTGGCGAGCCGCGCCCGGCAGGCGGCTGCGGAGGGACGAACGTCGTGCTCGCCGACGTGGGACCCGCGACCGACAGCATCCACGCCTCGGACGGCGGGTTCCGCACCCTGCGCGGCCACTTCGCGGTGACCGCCCTGCCCGGGATCCAGATGGGCTACCTGTCCGTTCGGCTACGCGCGGTGCCGGCTACCGAAGTTCGGTGAACCGCCGGCGGCTCCGATACGTGTAGGAAGTGCGGACGCACCCGGAGATCACCCGGAGGTCATCATGACATCGATATCGCGGTCGAGCGGCTCACACCGAACCGGTCCCGAACACAGCAGCCCGGCGTTCATCTGGAAAGCGCTCAGCGCGCTCCTGCTGCTCGCCATGGCCGTGATCCACGTCTACCTCGTGTTCGACGGGGTAGGCGGCATCCTCGGCGTGCTGTTCATCCTGAACGGGATCGGCGGGCTCGTGCTCGCGATCGCGATGCTCGCCACCCGCGGCACGCTGCTCACGATCTCCAGCGTGCTGAGCCTGCTGTTCATGGCAGGCACGCTGCTGTCGCTCGTGCTCGCGCTGACCGTCGGCCTGTTCGGGATCACCGAGACGCTCGACTTCACCCTCGTCCCCACGACGCTCGTCGTCGAGACCGTCGGCACGCTCGTCCTCGCCGTCACGACCGCGCTCACGATGCGGGCTCGGCGGACGTAGCACCCCCGAGGGCGCGACGCACGCGTTGCCAGGAAAGCCACTTTCCTGTCCAGTGGCGCCAGGAAAGTGGCTTTCCTGGCAACGTCTGCGTTGCGCGTGCGGCTCAGGTGCGCCGCCGTGGACGAGCAACCCCGCGGCCGGCCCGGGCCGTGGGGGCCAGCTGGAGTGTGTGCGATGCGCCAGCGAGGGCAGGAAAGCCACTTTCCTGCCTTGTGAGGGCCGGAAAGTGGCTTTCCTGCCCTCCCCTGGGGTGCACGGGGAGGGCGGGGCGCCCTTGCCGAGGCGTCAGCGGGCGAGCGCGTCTTCCATCCCCCGCAGCACCAGCCGCGCCGCGATGGGGCCGGCGTTGAGGTACCACGCGTCGTCGTCGACCCGCACCGCGCGGCCCTCGGCGACGGCGGGGATGCGCTTCCAGAGCTCGCTGCCCATGATCTCCGGCGCGTCACCTTGCACGCCGTAGAACAGGCGGCCGCCGTCGCCCTTCGCCAGCTCCTCGGTGCTGATGTCCTGCGACGTCGACGTGAAGGTCTGCGCCGGCGGCCGCGGCAGGCCGGCGTCCTGCGCGATCGAGCCCGTGAACGACGGCACGCCGTACACGCGGATGCGGTCGCCGGTGATCCGGAGGAAGGAGACGGTCGTGGCGCCGCCGGCGCGGTCGCCGAGCGCGGCGGCGTCGGTCGCGAACGTGTCGAGGATCTGCTGCGCCTGCTGCGCGCGCCCCAGCGCGTGCGCGACCAGCAGGAAGTCCTGCTTCCAGTTCACGCCGGTGCCTTGGGTGAGGACGGTGGGCGCGATCGCGGAGAGCGCCGGGTAGAACTCCTCGACGCCGGCCTTGTTGCCCAGGATCAGGTCGGGATCGACGCGGGCGATCGCCTCGAGGTTCGGCGAGTCGCGCAGCCCTAGCACCGTCATCGTCGCGAGCGCGTCGGCGCGGTCGGGGAAGGCCTCGGAGAGGTAGCGCGGCGTGGGTGTGACGACGTCGGCGGCGATCGTGGTGCCGACGGGTGTGACGCCGAGCGCGAGCAGGCCGTCGAGCTGACCGGTGCTGAGCACGACGACCCGCAGCGGCGCCGCCGGGATCTCGGTGACACCACCGAAGTGCGTGACGGTGCGCGGGAACACCCCGTCGGGGGCGGGGCTGCCCATCCCGGCCGGGACGGTGCGTGGCGCAACCCACTGCTGATCGCCGGTGGCCGGGGCGGGGGTGGGTGGGGTCGACGGCGCGGCGGCGGGAGCTCCACACGCAGCGAGCACGACCGCGATCGATAACAGGACAGGAAGGAAGGTGAGCCTCACCTGCATATTCCATCAGGTGCCTGCGCGGCTCAGTCGTCCGCATCCCTCAGCTTCAGCACCATCCGCACGACGTACTCCACAGCCGACTCGAACACGCCTCCGCGCAGCTCGTCGCGCACCGCGAGGTTCTGCGACGCCAGCTGGAGCACCTCGTCCGGGCCCGCCCTGCGCACGACGAGCGCGGCGATCTCCTCCAGCTCCAGGCCCGGGTGGTCGATCCGGGTCAACGCGAAGGCGACCACCAGCTCCTCGTCGGTCACCGCACCCCCGCGGCGCCCGCTTCGGCCTCGATGAAGGCGATCAAGGCATCGACCGCTGCGGCGTACACGCCGTCGTCGGTCACCCCGACCAGCGCGCTCGCGTGCTCACGCGTCGCGGGGAAGTCGGCGTGCGGCATCCCGGCGTAGACGCGCGACCACGCGGTCTCGTCCTTCTCTACGATCTCCGGCGGCAGCGTCCGCACCGTGGCCGCCATGCCCCCGAGCGAGAGCAGCGTGTCGACGAACAGCCGGTACAGCAGCGCGGCGCGCTCCGTCGGGAGGCCCAGCGGCGCCAGCGCTGCGAGGATCAGCTCGACGACCTTGCGCTCGGCCGGACCGCCCGTGACGCGCGCGAAGATCATGCTGAACACCGCGGGCCGCACCTCGACCTGACGCTGGAACGCTGCGGCGACGGCCCGCAGCACGTCGCGCCAGTCCCCCTGCGCGGAGCGCACCTGCTCCAGCACCGACCCGATCATGCGGTCGCCGACGGCGAGCACCAGCTCGTCCTTGTCGCGGAAGTACCGGTAGAACGCCGTCGCGTCGACGCCCATCTCCTTGCCGAGCCTGCGCAATGTGAGCGCGGCGGGGCCCTCGCGTTCGGCAAGATCGAGTGCGGCCGTGACGATGGTGTCCGCGCTCAAGGTCGGCGCTCTGCGTCCGGCGTTCTCCACCCCCGCATCGTCCCACCACCACGCTCTACCCCTCGGGAGGGATCCACGTGACCGACACCGCCGTGACCAGGGTGTTCCGCGGAGGGCCGATCTTCACTGCCGACGCCGCCGGCACGATCGCCAGCGCGGTCGCCGTGCGGGACGGGCAGATCGTCGCGGTGGGCGGCGATCGCACGGTCGAGCCGTACCTGGGCGCAGCCGACGAGGTCGTCGAGCTGGACGGCCGGCTGCTCGTGCCCGGTTTCGTCGACGCGCACGTGCATCCCGTGATGGGCGGGCTGGAGCGGATCCGCTGCGACCTCGCGGAAGCCGCGACCCTGCGCGACTACCAACGGATCATCCGCGACCACGTCCGTCGACACCCCGACGAGGAGTGGGTGCTGGGCGGCGGCTGGTCGATGGACGCCTTCCCCGGCGGCCGCCCGGCGCGCGACCTGCTCGACGCCGTCGTCGGCGACCGGCCCGCGCTGCTGCCCAACCGCGACCACCACTCCAGCTGGGTGAGCACCGCGGCGCTCCGCAAAGCAGGTGTCGACCGGCTCACCCCGGACCCGCCCGACGGCCGCATCGAGCGCGACGCCGACGGCGAGCCGACCGGGCTGCTGCACGAGGGCGCCGCCGAGCTGGTGCGCGCGGTCGCGCCGCCGGACACCCAGGAGGACTTCGACGCGGCGCTGATCGAGGGCCAGCGCTACCTGCATGCGCACGGCGTGACGGCGTGGCAGGACGCGTGGGTCGAGGTCCTGGCCGCCGGGCCCGGCGTGCACGAGGCCTACCTGCGCGCCGAGCGGGACGGGCGGCTCACCGCCACCGTCTCGGCAGCGATGTGGTGGGAGCGCGGCTGCGCGCCGGAGGGCGTCGCCGAGCAGGTCGCGCGGCTGGTCGCGGCAGGCCGGACGGGCCCGGCCTACCGCGCCGGCACCGTCAAGGTCATGCAGGACGGCGTGGTCGAGACGTTCACGGCGTCGATGCTGGAGCCCTACCTCGACCGCTGCGGCCACCCGACGGGCGATCGCGGCATCGGGTTCCTCGACGCCGAGCTGCTCTCCGCGGTCACGACCGCGCTCGACGCAGCCGGCCTGCAGGTGCACTTCCACGCGATCGGCGACCGCGCCGTGCGCGACGTGCTCGACGCCGTCGAGGCGGCCGGGCGGGCCAACGGCACGGGCGGGCTGCGCCACCACGTCGCGCACCTGCAGGTCGTGCACCCCGACGACCTCCCGCGCTTCCACCGGCTCGGCGTCACCGCCACCATCCAGGCGCTTTGGGCCGCGCACGAGCCGCAGATGGACGAGCTCACGCTGCCGTTCCTCGGGGAGCCGCGCGCGACGTGGCAGTACCCGTTCGGCGATCTGCACCGCAGCGGGGCGCCGCTCGCGATGGGCAGCGACTGGCCGGTCAGCACCCCCGACCCGATGGCGGCGATCCACGTCGCGGTCAATCGGATCGACGGCGCCGCCCCGGCCGGGACGCCCCCGCTCGGACCCGAGCAGGCGCTGCCGCTGGCCGTGGCGCTGCGGGCCTACACCGCCGGGTCCGCGGCCGTGGCGGGGTTCCCGGACACCGGATCGATCGTCGTCGGGCGCACCGCCGACCTCACGCTGCTCGACCGCGACCCGTTCACCCTCCCGGTCGGCGAGATCGCCACGACGGGGGTGGAGCGCACCTACGCGCGTGGGGTCGAGGTGCACCGCGCGGGGTAGCGGAGCCACACCCGCGTCGACCGGTGGCCGGGTGACTGCCTGGAAAGCCACTTTCCCGGCGTGTGGGGCCGGGAAAGCCACTTTCCCGGCACTCTGTGCGCCCCGCATCCGTCGCCCGCCCACGCGACCGGTGAGCAGGCCCGGATTCACCGGCGCGCCGCGGGCCGCGGTGCACGGAAGGGCAGGAAAGCCACTTTCCGGCCCTCACAGGGCAGGAAAGTGGCTTTCCTGCCCTCACCCCGACGCGCCCCGGACGCACGCACGGCCCTCACACCCTGTGCAGCTCCACGTGCGCGGCATGCAGCGCCGGCACCCACATCGTCTCGTTCAAGGCGACGGCGCCCTCCACGTGCAGGCGGTTGGTCGCCAGCACGACGGTGGCGCCGTGTTCGGGCAGCACGGCGACGGTCGTGCCGGTGAATCCGGGGTGCCCGTAGGCGGTGGCGGTGCAGGTGCCGACGGTCGTGCTCCACGAGCGGAAGCCCCGCGACTGGCCGGGGTCCGGACCGGCGGCCAGGTATGCCGCGAGCACGTCGGGCCGCCACGGCCGGCCGCCGGCGCAGAGGGCCTGCCCGAAACGCAGCAGGTCCTCGACCGTGGAGAACAGCCCGGCGTGCCCGGAGACGCCGCCGAAGGTGTGGAAGGCGTTGCCGTCGTTCACCTCGCCGACGATCAGGTGCTCGCGCCACCCGTCGAAGTCGGCGGGCCCGCGCGGCACCGGGTGCGGCTCGCCGGTGGCGAGCATCCGCCGCTCGATGTCGTCGCCCTGCGAGCCGGCCGCGACGCCGTCGGCGCCCGAGGTGGAGGCCGAGTCGCCGACCGGCGCGGCGAACGCCGTGTGCTCCATGCCGACGGGCCGCAGGACCAGCTCGGCGACCGCGTCGGCCAGCCGGCAGCCGGTCACCGCCTCCACCACCTGCCCGAGCAGCATGAACCCGATGTCGGAGTAGTGCCGGCCCGAGCCCGGCTCGTAGCGCAGCGGCAGCTCGCGGGCCAGCCGCCTGCCCTCGTCGGCCCGCTCGCCCTCGTCGACGCAGCGGGCGTCGCAGTAGGACGGCCACCAGTCCCACAGGCCGGCGCGGTGCAGCAGCAGGTCCTCGACCGTCGCGTCCGCGACGAAACCGGGCAGGAACCGGCCGACCCGGTCGTCGAGCCGGACGTCGTCCGCCAGCGCCATCAACGAACCGGTCGTGGCGACGACCTTGGTGATCGACGCCATGTCGAAGCTCGTGCCCGCCGTCAACGGCAGACGAGCGCCGAAGACCTGCCGATCGCCGGCGACCACGATGTCGTCGACGCCGCCGCCGCGCACCGCGAGGCATATCCCCGGCGCCGAGCCGCGCAGCCCGTCGACCGCGGTGTCCAGGGCGGTCATGCGAAGTGGCAGGCGGCCCGGCGCCCGCCTGCGTCGGCGCTGTCGATGGCGCTGTCGATGGCGCTGTCGATGGCGCTGTCGATCACGCGCAGCTCGGGCACCGTCGAGCGGCAGACGTCCTGCGCCAGCGGGCAGCGGGGGTGGAACGGGCAGCCGGAGGGCGGGTCCGCCGGGTCGGGCACCTCGCCGGCGACGGTGGCCGTCAGCGGTGCCGCAACCGTCGGGTCGGGCACCGGGACGGCGTCGCGCAGGCCGCGTGTGTAGGGGTGTCGCGGGTCGTCCAGCACCTCCCGCCAGCCGCCCTCCTCCACGACCTTCCCGAGGTACATGACCGCGACGCGGTCGCTGATCTGGCGGACCATCGCGACGTCGTGGCTGATGAACAGGTACGCCAGCGACAGCTCGGCACGCAGCCGGACCAGCAGGTTCATCACCTCGGCGCGCACCGAGACGTCCAGCGCGGAGACCGGCTCGTCGAGCAGCAGCACCTGCGGCTCCACCGCGAGCGCACGCGCGATCCCGACCCGCTGGCGCTGCCCACCCGACATCTCGTGCGGCAGCCGCTCGGCGAACGCGGCGGGCAGGCCGACCAGGTCGAGCAGCTCCGCGACCCGGCCCGGACGCTTTCCGGGCGAGCCGATCCGGTGCACGGCGAGCACCTCGGTGAGCGCGGCACCGACCCGTTGCCGCGGGTCCAGCGACGAGTACGGGTCCTGGAACACCATCTGGATGCGCCGCCGCTGCGCCCGCAGCGCCGGCCCGCGCAGCCCGGTGAGGTCGACGCCGTCGAGCACGACGCGGCCCTCGGTCGGGTCGACGAGCCGCACCAGCACCTTCGCGAGCGTCGACTTGCCGCAGCCCGATTCGCCGACGATCCCGAGCGTCTCGCCCGCGTCCAGGCGCACCGACACCCCGTCGAGCGCGTGCACCTGCGCGTCGGATCCGCGCACGGGGTAGCGCTTGACCAGGCCGGCGGCGTCGAGCATCACGCGCTCCACTCGTGCGGCGGCACCCAGCAGGCGGCTCGGCCCGCGGCCCGGTCCACGAGCGGCGGCGGCATCGCGCAGACGTCGCGCGCCTGCGGGCACCGCGGCCGGAACGCGCAGCCCTCGACGTGCTCCGACGGCAGCGGCGGCCGCCCCGGGATCTGCGCGAGCGGCGCCCGCTCGCCCGTCGGGTTCGGCAACGACGCCAGCAGCCGCTCGGTGTACGGGTGCTGCGGCGCGGCGAACAGCTGGGCCACCGGGGCGTCCTCGACGACGTGCCCGCCGTACATCACGACCACCCGCTCGACCAGCCGCGCGACCACCCCGAGGTCGTGGGTCACCCAGATCGTCGCCATGCCCATCTCCTGCTGCAGCTCGGCGACCAGCCCCAGGATCTGCTGCTGGATGGTGACGTCGAGCGCCGTCGTCGGCTCGTCCGCGATCAGCAGCGCCGGGCGCAGCGCCAGGGCCATCGCGATGACGACCCGCTGCCGCATGCCGCCGGAGAACTCGTGCGGGTAGGCCCGCACCGTCCGCGCTGGATCGGGGATGCCGACCCGCGCGAACAGCTCCAGGCATCGCGCGGTCGCCTTCCCCTCGTCGACGCCGTGCACCAGCAGCGCTTCCGTCACCTGGTCCCCGACCCGCATGAACGGGTTCAGCGACGTCATCGGGTCCTGGTAGACCATCGCGATCTCACGGCCGCGCAGCGAGCGCATCTCCGGCTCGCGCAGCGCGGCGAGGTCCTGGCCGCGGAACCGGACGTGCCCGCGGCTGATGTGCAGCGGCTCGCCGAGCAGCCGCATCAGGGCGAGCATCGTCACCGACTTGCCCGAGCCGCTCTCCCCCACCACACCGACGGTCTCGCCCGCGCGCAGCGTCAGGTCGATGCCGTGCACGATCTCGACCGGATGCTTCCGACCGGCCGCGACGGCGAGGTCGTGCACCTCCAGCACCGGCGAGTTCATGTAGCCACCGTGAGCCGCAGCGCCGTCGGTGTGGCGACCGGCGCCGGGAGCCGCAACGGCCCGGCACCGGGCGTGATCGTGCCCAGCACCCTCGCGCCGGTCGCGCCGGTGGCGCTCGGCAGGGTGGCCGGCACGCCGTGCAGCGTCTGCCAGCCGATCAGCGCGAACGCGATCGCCTCCTTGTCGGCTGCGGGCGCGCCAAGCTCGTCGGACCGCGTGATCCGCACGCCGGGCAGGCGGTCGGCCGTCATCCGCAGCAGCGTCGGGTTGGCCGCGCCGCCGCCGGAGACGACGAGGGTGGCCACACCGGCCGCGGCCACCGCGTCGGCGACCGTGCGGGCGGTGAGCGCGGTGAGCGTCGCGATCAGGTCGGCCGGTTCGACGGGCCGGCCGTGGCGGGCGAGCGCCTCGCCGAGGTAGCCGTCGTGGAACAGCTCCTTGCCGGTGCTCTTCGGCGCGGGCAGGGCGTAGTACGGCTCCGCGAGCAGCGCGGCGAGCAGGTTGTCGTCGACGTGCCCGCGCGCGGCGATCGCGCCGTCGACGTCGAACCCGGCGGGGTGGGCGCCCGTGCGCAGGACCGCGGCGTCGAGCAGCGCGTTGGCCGGGCCGATGTCCCACGCCAGCGGCCCGCCGGCCGAATCCGGCACCGTGACGTTGGCGATGCCGCCCAGGTTGAGCGCAGCCGCCCGCCCCGGCAGCCCTGCGAGCAGCAGGGTGTCGAGGTAGGAGACCAGCGGCGCGCCGTGCCCGCCCGCGGTGATGTCGCGGATCCGCACGTCGGAGACCACCGGGACGCCGAGCCGCTCCGCGATCCACGCCGGCTGCCCCAGCTGCAACGTGCCGAGCGCGTGCACGCCGCGCACCCAGTGGAACACCGTCTGGCCGTGCGAGCAGACGGCGTCGACCGGTCCCATGCCCGCGGCAGCGGCGGCGAACGCCTGCCCGATCAGCGTGTCGAGCTCGCACACCTCGGCGAGCGTCGTCGGGGCCGGCGGCAGCGCGGCCCGCAGCCGTTCCCGCAACCGCGGCTCGTACGGCGTGCTCGACGTGGCCGTGACGTCGCCGTGCAATACATCGCCCTCCAGCGTGAAGCTGACGACGGCCGCGTCGATGCCGTCGTGCGAGGTCCCGGAGATCATGCCGAGGACGTTCACGGCGCACCCTCCATCGCGGCACCCTCCAGCACTGCCCGCAGGCGCCCGCCCACGGACGCCAGCTCGGCGAGCGCCGCCTCCTCGTCGAGGCCCTTCTCGATGCGCAGGATCGCGAGCTTCACCCGCATCCCTGACGCTTCGAGAGCGGCGGCGGCCTCGCCCGCCGACGCGCCGGTCACCCGGCTCACCATCCGGATCGCGCGCTCGCGCAGCTTCGCGTTGGTGACCGTCAGGTCGACCATGAGGTTCCCGTAGGTCTTGCCCAGCTGGACCATCACGATCGTCGAGAACATGTTGAGCACGAGCTTCTGCGCGGTGCCGGCCTTCAGCCGGGTCGATCCGGCGAGCACCTCGCCGCCGACCAGCACCTCGATCGCGTGCTCGGCGGCCGCGCTGAGCACCGCGCCGCTGTTGCAGGAGAGCCCGACGGTCAGCGCGCCGCGCGTGCGCGCCTCGGCCACCGCCGCGACGACGTACGGCGTCCGGCCGCTCGCCGCGAGCCCCAGCACCGAGTCGGCCGGGCCCACCTCCTCAGCGAGGATCGCGGCCCGCCCGGCGCCCTCGTCGTCCTCGACGCCCTCCTGCGCGGTGAACATCGCCGCGTCGCCGCCCGCGATGATGCCGCGGACCAGCTCCGGCGGGGTCCCGAACGTCGGCGGGCACTCGGACGCGTCGAGCACGCCCATCCGGCCCGGCGTGCCGGCGCCGACGTACAGCAGCCGCCCGCCGGCGCGCATGCGCACGGCCACGGCCTCGATCGCCGGCACGATCTGCGGCAGCGCGGAGTGCACCGCGCGCGGCACCTCCGCGTCGGCCGCGTTCATCAGCGCCGCCAGCTCCGCGACGCTCGCCGTGTCGATCGCGGCGTACCGCGGGTCGACGCTCTCGGTCACCGGCTCGATCACGAATTGCCTCCCCCTCGTGGGTCGAGCGCGTCGCGCAGGCCGTCACCGAGGAGGTTCAGCCCCACGACGAGCGCGACGATCACGACTCCCGGCGCGGCCATCGACCACCACGCCACGTTCACCAGCACCCGCGCTTCCAGCACCATCGCCCCCAGCGACGGCGCGGGCGGCGGGGTGCCGAGCCCCAGGAAGCTCAGCGACGCCTCGGTCAGCACCGCCCACGAGAGCGAGAGCGTCACCTGCACGATCAGGATCGGCGCGATGTTCGGCAGCACGTGCCGCGCGAGCGTCCGCAGCGGCGAGAAGCCGAGCACCGTCGCCGCTTGCACGAACTCGGCCTCGCGCAGCGCCAGCACCGGGCCGCGCGCGACCCGCACGAAGATCGGCGTGTAGACGGTGGCGATCGCCGCGGCGACGGTCAGCCAGGTGCGGTCGAACGCGGAGGCCAGTGCGAGCGCCAGCAGCAGCGGCGGGAACGCGAACAGCACATTGGTCACACCCAGGACCACGCGGCTCGACCACCCGCCGAAGAAGCCGGCGACCACGCCGGCCGCGGTGCCGACGGCGGTTGCGATCGCGACCGCGACCACGGCGACCAGCAGCGAGCTCGCGGCGCCGCCCGCCGCGCGCGCGAACACGTCGCGGCCGAACTGGTCGGTGCCGAACCAGTGCTCACCCGACGGGCCGCGCAGCCGCTGCGCCGGCACCTGCGTCACGGCGTCGTGCGGCAGCACCCCGAGCAGGCTCGCGAGCGCGGCGAGCACCACCAGCCCGACCAGCGCGGCGCCGATCACGCCCGTGCGGCTGCGCAGTGTGCGGCGCAGGATCGTGTGCCGTCCGGGCGCGACCCGCCCGACGTCGACGACGGCCGTCACGTCGCACGCACCCGTGGGTCGACCACCCGGTACAGCAGGTCCGTCGCGAGGTTGACCAGCACGAACGTCACCGCGATGACGAGCACGGTGCTCTGCACGACGGCGTACTCCTTCTGCTGGATGCCGATCAGCACCTGCCGTCCGATGCCCGGCACCGAGAAGATCTGCTCGACGACGACGGCGCCGCCGAGCAGGTAGCCGAACTGGAGCCCGGTCATCGTCAGGATCGGCACGAGCGCACCGCGCAGCACGTGGCGCACCTGCAGCCGCCGCGGCGGCACGCCCTTGCCGCGCGCGGTCCGGACGAAGTCGAGCGTGCGCGTCTCCAGCAGCGCGGAGCGGGCCGTCCGCATGATCGGCGCGGCGAGCCCGAAGCCGAGCACGAGGGCGGGCATCAGCATCTGCTGCAGGTTGAGCGCCGGGTCGGCGACGAGCGGCGCGAACTGCTCGGCGTTCGGGTTGTAGCCGAGGAACCGAGCCGCGACCGCCAGCAGCGCCGAGCCGAGCAGGAACGCCGGCACCGAGAGGCCGGCGAGCGCGACGGCCTGACCTGCGGCGTCGCGCGCCGAATCGGGTCGCGACGCCGAGAGCATCGCGGCGCCCACGCCCAGCACCAGCCCCACGACCAGCGACAGCACGGCGAGCTCCAGCGTGATCGGCAGCGAGTTCGCCGTCATTTCCAGTACCGACCGGCCGCTGCGCTCGGAGGCGCCGAGGTTGCCGGTCAGCACCGAGCCGAGCCACGTCCAGAACTGGACGACGAGCGGCTGGTCGAGCCCGTAGTACGTCTCCAGCGCCGCGCGCTGCGCGGGGGTGAGCGCGGCCGCCTCAGTGCCGAGGGTGGCCGTGATCTGGTCGCCGGGGATCGCCCGCAGCATCACGAACACCAGCACGGCGACGCCGGCGAGTGTGAACAGTGCTTCCAGCAGGCGCCGGACCAGCGGATGCCCCAGCGTTCCTCTCAGGATCATGAGCCGCCGACGGCCGTAGTGCGCAGGAACTTCAGCGAGGCGTTCGGCATCGGGGTGAAGCCGGTGACCCCGGAGGTCGTTGCGGTGTAGGTGAAGCTCGTGAACAGCCAGACCCACGCGGCGTTGCGTTCCAGCTCCTGCGAGAGCCGCGCGTAGACGGCCTTGCGCGCCGCCGGGTCGGCGAGCGCCTTGCCCTCGGCGAAGAGCTGGTCCAGCTCCGGTGAGCTGTAGCCGGCGACCTTGTTGAGGTTGCCGGTGCTGGTGAAGTAGCGCCCGTACATGCCGTCCGGGTCGGGACGGCCACCGTTGAGCGCCACCGCGCTCTGGAAGTCGGCGGCGACCCACCGGTCGACGAACGCGCCGGACTCCAGCACCTCCAGGTTGAGCGTGATGCCCGCCTCGGCGAGCTGCGCCTGGATGTTGGTGGCCTCGTTGACCGAGGTGGCGTACTCGCCCTGCGACACGATCGTCGAGATCGTCAGCCCGCCGCCGTGCCCGGCGGCTTCGAGGTGGCGGCGGGCCGCGGCGACATCGCGCTGCGGGCAGGGCCGTGCGGCCGGGTCGGAGCGGTAGGCCGGCGACGTGATCGGGCCGGTCACCTCACCCTCGCCGAGCGCGGCGGTGTCGAGCACCTGCTGGCGGTCGATGGCGCACTGGATCGCGAGCCGGACGTCGAGGTTGTCGAGCGGCGCCTTGCGCGCGTTCAGCTGCAGTGCGTGGTAGGAGAGCTGCGGGGTCTTGGCGACGGTGATGCCGGAGCCCTCGGCGCTCTGCGCGACCAGCGGGTCGTCGAACGCGGCGAACTGGACGCTGCCGGCCTGCAGCGCGGACACGATGGACGTCTCGTCGGGGATGACGCGGAACTCCAGCGTCGGGAGCTTCGGCGCGCCGCCCCAGAACGTCGGGTTCGCCGCCAGCTTGATCGACTCGTTGGGGCGGCGCTCGACGAACGTGAACGCGCCGGTGCCGTTGGGCTTCGCGGTGAGCGCCTGCTCGGCGTCGTCGCTGGAGAGCATCGCGAGGTTCACCGAGGCCAGCGCGGCGAGGATGCCGGCATCCGGACCGGAGAGGCGCAGCACGACGGTGCTGGCGTCGGGCGCGTCGACACCCGTGACCGAGGCGAGGCTCGCCCTGGCGACCGCGCCGGTGGCCTCCGCCTTGATCCGCTCGAGCGACGACTTCACGTCGGCGGAGTCGAACGCGCTCCCGTCGGCGAACGTCACACCCTTGCGCAAGGTCAGCGTGACGGCCTTCCCGTCGGGGGCGACCTGCCACGACTCGGCGAGGCCCGGGACGACCTCCAGCGCGGGGTCGAGCTCGGTGAGCGTGCTGTAGAGCTGCTCCACGACGTTCACGGCCTGGAACTGGGTGGCCTTCCAGGGGAACAGGGTGTCGGGGTCGGAGGTCGCGCCGACCACGAGACCGCCGCCCGCGGACCCGCCGGGCGCACCACCGCCGGACCCCGCCCCCGAGCACGCCGTGACGAGCACCGCCGCCGCCACGGCGAGTGTGCCCAGTGTCGTGCCCGGTCGCCGCCACATACCGCCCCGTCGCATGCCGGACACCGCATCACAGCGCTCATCAGAGGTCAAGAGTTACCGGGCAGGCCGTGATCAGATGTAACTAATTATCGCTAGGCTCTCCGCCATGAGCTCCGGGACCGCACACGGCGCGCTCGTCCGCATCCGCGCCGCACTCCCGTCGATGCGTCCGGCGCAGCGGCGGGTCGCGGAGGCAGTGCTCAGCGACCCGGAAGGCGTCGCGCAGCTCTCCATCAGCAGGCTCGCCGAGCACTGCGAGACGTCGGTCGCCACCGTCATGCGGTTCTGCCGCTCCGCCGGCTTCGACGGATACCCCGAGCTGCGGTTCGCGCTCGCCAGCGAGACCGGCCGCGCGGCCGGCGCCGCCGACGGCGTACCCGTCTCCCCCGACATCGACCGCGACGCCTCGCTCGCCGACATCGTCGCCACGATCGCCTCCAACGACGCCGCCGCGATCAAGGACACCGCCGCGACGCTCGACCTGGTCGCCCTCGCCGCCGCCGTCGACGCCGTCGCGACCGCCCGCCGCATCGACGTCTACGGCATCGGCGCCAGCGGGTTCGTCGGCCAGGATCTCCAGCAGAAGCTGAACCGCATCGGTCTGCTCGCCTTCGCGTGGCCCGACCCGCACGCCGCCATCACCTCGGCAGCGCTGCTGGAGCCCGACTGCGTCGCGATCGCGATCTCGCACACCGGCACCACCACCGACACCGTCGACGCCCTGCGCGCCGCCGGCCGCTCCGGCGCCCGCACCGTCGCGATCACCAACTTCGAGCCGTCGCCGCTCACCCGCCACGCCGACCTCGTCCTCACGACGGCGGCCCGCGAGACCACCTTCCGCTCGGGCGCCATGGCCAGCCGCATCGCCCAGCTCGCCGTGATCGACTGCCTCTTCGTCGGCGTCGCCCAACGCTCCTACGACCGCACCATGTCGGCCCTCAGCCGCACCTACCAGGCCGTCCAGTCGCGCCGCGAGCCGTCCTGACGCGACGGGCCGACAAGGGCCGCACGGCAGGGAGTGCCAGGAAAGTGGCTTTCCTGGCACTACAGGACAGGAAAGCCACTTTCCTGGCACCCCCGCACCGCCTGGGCACCCTTACTACGGAGGCGGAGGGGCCGCCCTCACACCTCGCGCCGCGCGGCCCGCCGGCCCGACCACAGCAGCGCGGTGCTCGCCGCGAAGCTGACGAGGTGCCCGATGCTGATGCCGGAGCCCTGGAAGCGGTGGCCGGCGGCGCCGGGGAGCACGTGCGACGCGGTCAGCGCCACCGCGGCGCCGATGGGGACTGCCGGGGCGACGAGCGGGGCGGCCCAGCGCGGGTAGGCGGTCTCGCCGGTCCGCACGGCCGCGACGATCATCGTCGACGCCGCGAGCGTCGTGGCGGCGAACGGAACGTAGGACAGCCCGGTGATCCGCGCGGCCGTTCGGGCCTGCGCGATCAGCCGGGCCCGGACGGCGGGATCGCTCGGGGCGGAGTCCTCCAGCGCCTTCCAAGCCTCGCCGGCGTAGGCGTAGGAGCCGTGGATGAACGACGCCCACGTCCAGCCGGCGGCCATCACGAGCGCCGGCGGGAGCGCACGGCGCCGTCCCGCCGGCTCCAGCCCGGTGTAGAGGTGCCACACGGCGGCCAGGTAGAGCGGCGTCGGCAGCACACCGGCCATCGCGCCGGCGACGAGCCGGTTCGTCGACGACGGCACCATCCACAGCGCCTCACGCCCCGCACCGGGCACGTCCTTGAGCTCGGGATGCTCGTCCGGTTCCGCCTTCGCGCCGAAGAGCAGGACGTCGCCGGCGATGTAGGACAGGGAGGCCGCGACTCCGGCGAGCCCCGCCCATCGGACCAGGCGGTTGCGACGAACGCTCATTCCGGCAGCGTAAATGACCTTCGAAAGACCGCGGGACGCACCCCGAAAGTGAAAGTGATCCGCGTCACACAAGCGCAACGATCCGTCGAACGGGAGCGTCAAGGTTAGCGGAAGGTTAGAACGCACGACCGGGCTTCATGCCGGTTGTGATGTGCACGTGAAAGTGGAGGTACCCGGTGCCGCTCCCCTCGGTCGACGTGGCGATTCCCTGCTACCGCTATGGGGAGATGTTGCCGACAGCGGTGCAGTCCGTTTTGTCGCAGGACGGCGTCGATGTCCGCGTGCTGATCATCGATGACGCATCGGGCGACGGGAGCGCGGATGTCGCGCGCGAGCTGGCGGCGTCCGACCCGCGGATCGAGGTCACCGAGCACGAGACCAACCGCGGGCACATCGCCACCTTCACCGAGGGCGTGATCGATTGGGCGAAGGCCGACTACACGCTCCTGATGTCGGCCGACGACGCGCTCACGCCAGGCGCGCTGCGCAGGGCGACCGCGGTGATGGAGGCCGACCCGCGCGTCGCGCTGGTCTACGGTGCCGCGATCGACTGGTTCGGGGAGATGCCCCTCCCCGAGGCGCGCACCGGAGCGGGCGGGACGGTCGTGCACAGCGGGCACGACTGGATCAAGGCGCTGTTCGCCAGGGGAGCGAACCCCGTCTCGTCGCCGGCGGCGGTCACCCGGACGTCCGTGCAGAAGGTCGTAGGGGGCTACGACCCGCAATTGCTGCACACGAGCGACCTCGACATGTGGATGCGCGTGGCGCTGCACGGTGACGTGGGGTTCGTCGCCGGCGCCGACCAGGCGTACTGCCGTGGGCACGCGGCGAACATGTCGGTCGCGTACGAGGACAGCGACGGTGGCGTCCGCGACCTGCGGATGCGGCTCGGAGCATTTCTCGCCCTGCTGGAGAAATCGGCACTGCTGGAGTCGGGCAACAGGCTGCCCGACGTGGCGCAGCTGGAGCGGACGGTGCGCCGGCAGCTCGCCACCGACGCGCTGCTGCGGGTCGCCCGCTCCTACGACAAAGGCACCTACAGCGACGCGGTCGCCGTGCAGCTCGTCGCGTTCGCGGCGGAGACCGTCGGTGATCTCGGCACGCTCCCGCAGTGGTGGGCACTGCGGGTCCGGCGGGCGATCGGGCCGAACGTCATGCCCAAGCTCCGCTATTTCGTGCTCCCCGCCGTCACCCGCCGGATCCGGCAGGTCGGCAGGGATCGTCAATTGGTTCAACGGGGGGTATAGGAAAGTGTTCGTCCGAGGGGGACTCGTCGACGAATGGGATGAACTGGCCGAACGTGTATCGGCCGACCCGTTCTGTCGACCGGGATGGTTTTCGGCATGGTGGTCGGTGTTCGGGAGCGGCCGGCCGACGATCCTGCAGGTGCGTCGGGACGGCCGTCTTGCCGGCGTGCTGCCGATCGCGCGGCGCAACGGCCGCTCGTCGAGCATCGACAACTGGCACTCGTTCCTCTACGGACCGCTCGCCGAGGACGCCGACGCCGCAGCCGAGCTGATCGAGCAGGCGATGCGGGCGGGCCGGATGACGGTCGAGCTGGGGCATCTCCGCTCCGCCGACGCCGACGTCGCGATGGGCATCGCCGAGAAGGGCGGCTTCACGGTGAAGCGCTCGGTCATGCAGCGCTCCCCGTACGTCGCGATCTCCGGCACGTTCGAGGACCACATGGCCGGGCGCGCCTCGCGGTTCACCGCGCGGCTGCGCCAGCTGCGCCGCAAGCTCGACAAGGCCGGCGACGTCAGCTTCGAGGTGCACGACGGCAGCGCCATCAGCACGGCGACCGGCAGCGAGTCGCTCGACACGCTGCTCGCCGAGACGTTCCGCGTGGAAGGGCTCGGCTGGAAGTCGCAGAACGGCACGGCGATCCTGTCCGACCCGCGCACCGCCCGCTTCTACACCGAAGTCGCCCGCTGGGCGGCGCGCGAGGGCCTGCTGAGCATCGCGCTGCTCCGGCTGTCCGGCCGGGTGATCGCGGCCGAGTACGCGCTGGTCGACGGCCGCTCGCACTACGGGCTCAAGGTCGGGTTCGACCCGGAGTTCCGCACGTTCGGCCCCGGTTTCATCCTCGCCAACGAGCTGATCGCCCGCTCGTTCGACCGCGGCCTCGAAACGTTCGAGTTCACCGGCTCCGCGACGGAGGAGAAGATGCGCTGGACCGACGAGGTCCGCGAGATCGCCCACGTCAGGGCCTTTCCCGCCACGGTGGCCGGCAACGTCGCCCGGCTCGGCAGGGCGGGTGTCGCCGCGACCCGCAGGGCCCGCACGATGACCGGCCGCCTCGGCAACGCCCCGGCCGTCGCGGCGCTGCGCAGCAAGGTCGGGGCCAGGATCGGTCATGCGGGGATCGGCGGTGCGGGCACCACCCCCGCCGTCGTGCCCGCACCCACCCCTCCGCCCGAGCGGATCGACGTTCCCCAGCAGCGGGAGAAGGAGAAGGTCGCGAAGCGGTGACCCGGATCGGGCTCACCGCAAGGGTCCGCGCGTCGTCGCAGCGCGCCGTAGAACCGCCGGTGCTCGACGGGCTCTCCGCGACGCTGCGGCGCGGCGCGGCGTACTCCGTGATCGCGATGGTCGCCGTGCAGGTCATCTCGTTGGCGCAGACCCTCGCGCTCGCGAACCTGCTCACCAAGGACGAGCTGGGGCTCTACATCGCCGGCACCGTGCTGACCGGCTTCCTGGTCAGCGTCTCGGAGGGCGGGCTGCGCGGCGCGCTCGTCCAGCGCGAGACCGACGTGGCACGCGCGGCCGACACCGTGTTCTGGGTGTCGGGCGGCACGGGGTTGCTGCTCGCGCTCGGCGCGCTCGCCGTCGCGCCCGTCGTCGCGTGGTGGAACAGCAGCGCCGCGGCGGGGCACATCGCCGCCGCAGCCGCGGGCACGTTGCTCATCCACAGCCTCACCAACGTCCCCGACGGCCTGCTGCAACGGCAGCTCGACTTCCGCAGGCGGCTCGTCGTCGACCCGGCGAAGACCGTCGTCTACGCCGGCACGACGGTGGGCCTCGCAGCCGCGGGGTTCGGCGTCTGGTCGCAGGTGATCGGCAACTACGCCGCGATGCTCACCTGGCTCCTGCTCACGTGGGGCATGGCCGGCTGGGTGCCGGGCTTCGCGAGACCGTCCTACCGGCTGTGGCGCGAGATGGCCCGCTACGCGTTCCCGCTCATGCTCGAGGGTGTGGTGTTCCGCATCCAGGGCGCGGTCGAGACGCTGATCGTCGGGAAGGCGTTCTCGCTCGACGCGCTGACGCAGAAGCAGTACGCGCAGCGGCTGGCACTGCTGCCGGGCAACGCGCTCGTCCAGGTCGGCTCCTACGTGCTCTTCCCCGCCATGGCTCGGTTGGCGGCGGAACCCGTGCGGCTCGCCAACGCGTTCCGGCGCGCGCTGCAGTGGTCCTGGATCGGGGCGGTCGCCGTGGCCGGGCTGACCATCGCGGTCGGGGCGCCGACCGTCGTGCTGCTGTTCGGCGCCGGGTACCACGACGCGGGGCTCGCGTTCGTCGCCATGGCGGGCTTCGGGCTGGGTGTTGCGCTGCAGGCGGCCGGCAGCGAGGTCATCAAGGCGACCGGGCACACGCGCCTGCTCAACTGGACGACGGCCGCAAGCATCACGTTCGGCATCGGGCTGCTCGTCCTGCTGCTCCCGCTCGGTCTCGTCGGCGTCGGGCTGGCCGTCTCGGCGACCGAGCTGCTCGTCGGCGTGATCGTGCTGGTGCTGACCACGCGGGTGCTGGCCCTCCCCGCGGCGCAGCTGTTCCGCGTGCTCGCCCCGCCGCTGCTGGCCGGAGCGGCCGCGACCGCCGTCGTGATGCAGGCCGGCAGTGCAACCACGGCCATCGACCTGCACACCAGCGCCTGGATGCTGGTGACGATCGCCGCGGACACGTCGCTGTTCGTCCTGCTCTTCGCCGCCGGGATGGTGCTGCTGGCGCCGTCGCTGGTGCGGCGGGCCATCAGCTCCGTGATCCGCCACATCTACCGCCGCATCGCACCCGCCGATGGCATCGAACGCCGCGACCGAGAGCTCGACCGGCCGACCGTCCTCATCCCCGTCGCCGGCTCCGACGACGGGCTGGCGCTGCGCGCGTACGGGAACGAGGAGTGGGTCTCGCCGGTGGCCCGGACGCTCCCCCTGCACACGATCGAGGAGACTCACCGCCATGACCGTTGACCACCAGCCCGCCGCACGGATCGCGTGCGTCGGGGGCGGGCCGGGAGGGCTCCTGCTCGCGATCCTCGCCATCCAGCTGCCGGACGTCGAGTCCGTCACCGTGTACGAGCGATCGCCGGAGGGCGTCACGTACGGCTGGGGTGTGGTGTTCTGGGACGACCTGCTCGACCAGCTGCGTGAGCACGACGCGCCCACCGCCGAGCTGATGAAGGCGGCCGCGTTCACCTGGCACCACCAGGTCATCGACGTGGAGGGTGGCGACCCGGTCGACCTCGGGGGCCACGGCTACGCGATGGGTCGGCGCGCCATGCGCGGCCTGCTCACCGAGCGGGCCCGCGCACTGGGCGTCGAGATGCGGTTCGACCAGGCGGTCGGCGACGTCGCCGAGCTCGACGGGTACGACCTCGTCGTCGCGGCCGACGGGGTGAGCAGCGGCATCCGACAGGCCGAGCCCGCGTTCGGCACCAGCATCGAGCGCGGCCGCAACAAGTACATCTGGCTGGGCACCAGCAAGGTCTTCCCGTCGTTCACGTTCCCGTTCGCCCGCACGGGCGCCGGCTGGCTGTGGGCGCATGCCTACGGCTACAGCGACGACGCGAGCACGTTCGTCGTCGAGACCACGCCGGAGACCTGGGCTGCGCTCGGCTTCGACACGCTCGGGCCGGACGAGACCGCGCGCGAGCTGGAGCGCATCTTCGCCGCCCAGCTCGACGGCCACGAGCTGCGCATGCCGACCGGCGTCCGCGAGGGCACGCCGTGGCTGGAGTTCCAGACCGTGCGCAACGTCCATTGGCAGCACGGGAACGTCGCGCTGCTCGGCGACGCCGCGCACACCACGCACTTCACCATCGGCTCCGGCACCCGCCTCGCCCTGCAGGACGCGATGGCGCTCGCCGCCGAGCTGGGCACGCACCGGGCCGCCGCGCCCGCGCTGGCCGCGTACGAGCACAGGCGTACCGCCGAGCTCGCGCCCGTCGCCGCGGAGGCGGCGGCGAGCGCGCTCTGGTTCGAGGACATCAACCGCTACATCAACCGCGAGCCGCGGGCGTTCGCCCAGCTGCTGATCAACCGCAGGCGGCTGCTCGCCCGCCGTGCCCCGGCCGCCTACATCGGGCTGCGCAAGCTCCGCAAGGCCGCGGCGGCCGCACCCATCCCGGCCCCGGCCCGGGCCGCGATCCGGAAGGTGAAGGCGCTGGCGCGCTGAACCCGCCCACCGTTTTGCCAACCTGCAGACCTCCGAGGGCGTGCAGGTTGGCAAAACGGTGGGCAACTTCGGGTCAGGTGAGCAGGCGCAGCAGGGCGGTCACCGCGGCGGCGACGAGCATCGCGGTGAGGATCGAGCGGCGCGCCGCGAGCAGCACGATCCCGGCGGCGACGCCGGCGAGCGCGGTCAGGGTGTGCTGCATCGGGACGTCGTCCCCCGCCGGCCAGAGCAGCAGCACCACCATCGCGGCGATCAGCGCCGGACCGGTGTCGAGCAGCGCCGTCCGTACCCGGCTCGGCAGCTCGCGCCCGCCGATCACGAGCGGCGCCACCACCCGGAACCCGATCGACACGACCGCGAGCAGCACGATGGTCAGCCAGACGTCCGTCACGACCGCTCCCCCATCACAGCGCCGGCCAGCACGCCGCAGAACGCCGCGAGCAGGATCGGGATGCCGGGCGTCAGCACCGGGGTGAGTGCCACCGCGACCAGCACGCCGACCACGGCCAGCACCCAGGCCCGTCGATCAGTGAGGTGCTCGCGCAGCAGGCCGATGAAGAACACCGGGTAGGCCGCGTCGATCCCGAAGGCCGCGGGGTCGCCGACGGTCGAGCCGAGCAGCGCCCCTGCGGCAGTGCCGAGCGTCCACCCGGAGAGGCTCATCAACCCGCACAACGTCAACAGCCGGACGTCGAACCGCCCGTCGCCGCGGTGCGCGACCGCCCACGCCGCGTCGGTGATCAGCAGCGACCGCCCGATCCGGGAGCGGAGCGACCCGCCGAGCGCCGGCGCGACCGTCGTACCCATCAGCAGGTAGCGCGCGTTGAGCGCGGCCGCCGTGCCCACCGCGGCGCCCAGCGAGCCGTGCTGGCTCATCACCGCCAGCGCACCGTATTGCGCGCTGCCGGAGTAGACGAGCAGCGACATCACGATCGGCGCCACGACGCCCATCCCCAGCGAGACGGCCAGCGCCCCGAACGCGAGTCCGTCGACGACGTCGGCCGCCGCCACCGGCAGGACGACCTTCAGCCGGTCGGTGCGTTGCTGTTCGGGCATGCCGTCACCTCCATCCCGGTGGCGCGCCCCGCGAACGCGAAGGCGAGGGCGGTCCCCGCCGCGAGCGCGGCGGCGAACCCGTAGCCAAGCTCGAACCCCGCGACGTCGGCTGCCGGTCCGCCGCCGAACGCCGCGGCGTACCCGGCGGCGAGCGGTGCGACGGCCGCGACGCCGAGCGCGGTCCCCAGCTGCGTGCTCGTCGAGAGCAGGCCGGCAGCGAGGCCCGCCCGATCACCGGCGTGCGCGGTGCCGCGCGCTGTCGACGCGACCGTTGCCAGCCCCGACCCAAACCCGAGCAGGACGAACCCGGCCAGCATCGTCGGAAGGGCCGGCGCGTCGGGGGCGATCGCGATGAGCGCGACCGCTCCGGCCGCGACGGAGAGCAGGCCGACCGGCATCGCCCGAGCACTGCCGATGGCGGCGACGACGGCCGGCCCGAGGATCGAGCCCGCGATCACCGCGAGGTTGAACGGGGGAAAGAGCAGTCCCGCCTCGACGGGCGGAAGACCCAGCACGTTCTGCGCGTGCAGCACGCTCAGGAACATCGCCGCGGTGACGCTCGCGCCGAGCACCGCCGCGACGACGTTCGCCGGGGCCACCCCCGGCCGGCGCAGCAGCGCGAGATCGATCAGCGGACCGGGTCTGAGCCGGTCCGGTCCCCGGCCGCGGAGCCGCCGTCGGCCCAACAGCACCACGGCGACGCAGACCGGCACGTTCACCAGGAACACCCATCGCCAGCCCACCGCACCGGTGATCACACCACCGAGCACCCAACCGCTCGCGCCACCGCCCGCCGCCGCGGCGGTCCACCAGCCCAGCGCGCGTGGCCGGTCGAGCGCCACGACGAGCGCGAGCCCGGCCGGCACGGCCATCGCAGCTGCGCCACCTTGGCCCACACGCGCCGCGAGCAGTACCGCGGCCGAGGGTGCGAGCCCGCACACCAGCGAGGCCAGCGCGAACAGGCCGGTGCCCACGAGGAAGATCCGGCGCGCGCCGAACCGGTCCGCCATGCGTCCGCCGGCGAGCAGCCCGAGGCCGAGCGCGAGCGTGTAGGCGTTCGCGACCCAGCCCAGCCCGGTCGTCGAGAGCCCGAGATCGGCCCCGATCACCGGGAGCGCGATGGCCACGACCGTGACGTCGAGCACGACGACGACCTGGGCGAGGCAGAGGAGAGCGATGACCATGCCCATGGCTAGCCTCGCAGTGTTACCTTTAAACCTCCAGAAAGGGGAAACAGTTGGCCACCGACCCGGTCCCCACGGCGAGCAGCATGCGGCTCGACGGCGGCCACCCGGCGCTGGACCTGGTCAACACCGTGCACGCCGAGGTCGACGGCACGGTCGTGCACGACGTCCTGCGCACGCCGCAGGACGTCGTCGTGCTCGCGCACCGGCTCGGACTGGTCGCGGCGGACCACCCGACCGGCGAGGCGGCGCTGGCCGATGCACGATCCCTGCGCGACGCACTCACCGACGTCCTGACCGATATCGCCCCCGACGCGGTGGCCGTGGTGCAGCAACATCACCGGGCCGCGATGAACGCGGCCCGGCTGGTCCGGAGCGGCGACGTGTTCGAGCACCGGTGGGCCGCGGACGAGCACACACCGGTGCACCGGTGGGCCGTCGCCGCCGTCGACCTCCTGACCGGCCCCGACCTCACCCGTGTGCACCGCTGCGACGGCTGCAACTGGCTGTTCGTCGACCGCTCACGCGGCACCGGGCGGCGCTGGTGCTCCATGGTCGACTGCGGCACCACGGCGAAGAAGCGCCGCTACGTCCAGCGGCGGCGGGAACGCAGGGGCGGACGCGGCAACCCTGACGTTTGATCGAGCCTCGTGCCACCGGTGGTCAGGACGCTGTGATCGCCAGTACGGAGCTGCCGTGGTTCACGTAGCCGACGTTGTCGTAGGCAGCAACTCCGCCGAAGGAACCGCTCCCCACCGACCAGAGCTGCTTTCCCGTTGCAAAATCGAGGACCCGCATCTCGGTGCGCGCTGGAAGGCAGATGATCCCGTCCCCGAAGACCAGCTGCGCGGATCCGGTCGGCTCGTCCTCGAAGGTCGCGTCGACATCGACCGACCAGCGCTCCGCGCCGGTCGTGTCATCGAGGACCAGCAGCCTGGAGTCCTCGGTTCGGACGACCACCCCGGAGACACCGGCCCGCAACGCCCGAACCGTATCCGACCGTTCCCAGAGAATCCGACCGGTCGCCGGATCGAGTGCACGAAGGGCACCAGCAACGGCGCAGTACATCGGCCCAGGTCCAGCGCTCAGCGCCGCACACGAGCTGTAGCCCCCCACGTCCCGGCTCCATCTGACCCGACCGGTACTGGCGTCCAGCGCCTCAACCCTCGATGAGTCGGCGCGACTCACCACACAGGAGCTTTCGTGGGCGTGCACGCCATGGCTCACCAACTCGAACGGCACCTCTGTGCGCCACACCTCGGCACCGTAGGACTCATCCAGCCCTACGAGAGCATCCGGCGTCGACACGACCACGACGGCCCCGGCGGCAACGACGTTGCTCGTGACGGCGGATTCCAGTGGCCGAGACCAAGCCCGCTCCCCGGTTCGGATGTCGAAAGCGGCCAGCTCTTGGCCGCCGACTGCAATCACCCTGGTACCGAGAACAAATATGCTCGGTGCATAGCCATTGGCACGCGGTACGGCGGGCACAGTCCAACGCACCCCTCCCGATCTGCGGTTCAGCGCGGAGACCTTGGAGGAGCCATAGGTGTACAGCGAGAAGTCATCCACCGCGAACGGCCCGTTGTCGACGTCGGTCTGCCAGATCACGCGCGCCGACCTGAGCGGGAGCGAGGGTCGGAACGCCGCGAAGATCCCGCCGGTGATCCCTCCGGCGGCCACCAAACCGCCGCCGACGATCAACGCCCGTCGCCCGATCCGTCGACGAGGCGGGTCGACCGAGGCTCCGGAGGCGCTCGGAAGCTCGACGGTGTGCGGAACGGACGACCCCACCGCCGTCGCGACGACCGTCTTTCGGACGGGCTCGAACTCCCGCGCCAGGTCGGCAGCGCTCGGCCGGTCCTCGGCGCGCTTCGCAAGGCACGCGCTGAGGCTCAGCCGCAGGATCTCCGGAACGTCGCCGAGGTCGGGCTCGTCGCGGCTGATCCGCAGCATCAGCACCACGGGCGTCGCTTCGCCGAAGGGATGCCGCCCTCCAGCCGCATACGCGAGCAGCACGCCGAGCGAGAAGATGTCGGACGCCGGGCCGGCCTCGTGGCCGTCGACCTGCTCCGGCGACATGTATCCCGGCGTCCCGATCACCGCGCCTGTTCCGGTCATCCGCGTTGCGTCGACTGCTCGCGAGATCCCGAAGTCGATCAATCGAGGGCCGTCGTCCGCCATCAGCACGTTGGACGGCTTCACGTCGCGATGTACCAGACCACCTGCGTGGATGCCTGCCAGCGCGGACGCCAGCCCGTGGCCCAACCGCCGCACCGCGGCAGGTTCGAGTCTGTTGTACCGGTCGAGCACGTCGGTCAGCGACGGCCCCGGCACGAACTCGGTCGCCAACCACGGCGCCGCTGCCTCGGCATCAGCATCCAGCACCGCGGCCACCCACGGACCGCGCACCAGCCTGCTGACCTCGACCTCTCGCCGAAAGCGCTGCCGGAACTGGGGATCGTGCGCCAGCCCGGGATGCACGACCTTGACCGCTGCCTGCCTGCCCTGCGGGTCCTCCCCGAGGAAGACCTGACCCATCCCACCCGCGCCGAGCCGCCCGACGATCCGATATGCACCGATCTGTCGCGGATCGTGATCGACGAGCGGATCCAACTCCGCGTCCCCCACGCGCGTCTCCCCCACTCGCGAAGACTACGTAGGACGTGCGAGCCCGGTCGCGACCGGGCATGGCCCTCGGCGGGGGCCGCTGCCGTCAGCCGCCCTGGTCCCCCGGCTCGAGCCGGCCCTCGGTGTCCTCTTCCGTCGTCCGGCCCACAGGGCGGTCGGCGCCCTTCGTGTCGACGTCGTCGCGGTCGGGGGCCTGGTCCTCCGCGCGGCCGCCGCGGCTCTCCCCGACCCCGAGGGCGGGCTCGGGTTCGGTGTCGGTGGCCGAGACGCCGCCGCGCTCCTCGTCGGAGACCTCCGGGGCCGCTCCCGGCTCCGGGGCGTTGGGCGCGTCGAACGCCTTGGGCGCCGTGTTCTCACCCGGGGCGCCGCGTTCCTCGTCGTAGGGCGGCACCGGGACCTGCGGGCTGTCGGCGTGCTGGTCGTCGCTGACCATGGCCGTACCTCTCTTTTCGATGGATACGCCACGAATACCCGCCGCACCGGATGTGAACCACGTCACGCCGCCCGGCGCTCGGCCATCAGCGCGAGCCGTTGCAGCGACTCCGCGTTCCGCATCCGGATCAACGGGTCGCGCACCACGGACGGCAGCAGCGTGCCGGGCCCGGCGACGGCGTCCTCGCGGAGCACGATCTCGCACCCGCCCGCGTCGGCCGGCGCGAGCTCGATGACGATCTCGGCCTCGCCCATGGGCCACGCCTTCCCGCGCAGCACCAGCAACCGCGTGGGCTCGCAGCGTCGCACGACGGTCTGGTCGTCGATCATCGTGGGCCACGGCCCGACGGAGTGGTTCAGCACGGCGCCGACCGCAGGCCAGTCCGCACTGACCGAGCGCATCCTGGCGGCCCCGACGACCCAGCAGGGGTACGTCCACCCGTCCGCGAGCACGGCCCACACGGCGTCCGGGCTCGCCGCGGTGACGTGCCGCGTGGTGGGCAGCGCTGCTGGGCGGGATGCTGCTGGGCTGGATGCTGCTGGGCTGGATTCGGTGGCCATCCTTGGATCTACCCCTCACAGCGGGTCGCACACACGGGCTGCTCCGTCCGCGCAGGTCAGCCACCCGGCCAGCGCAGTCAGCGCCTGCTCCGTCGACGCAGCGCAGATCTCCTGCGGTCCGCCGTCCAGCTGCATCTCGGTCACGCGCGGTGGACGGGTGCCGTCGTCGACCGCGATGAAGACGGTCCCGGGCCGGCGACCGTCCTGCGGGTCCGGCCCACCGGCGCCGGTCACGGCGACCGCGACATCCGCCCCCAGCAGCCGCCGGACGCCGCTCGCCATCGCGCCGGCGGCCTCGGCACTGACCACCGGCCCGTCCGGCACGCCCAGCACCTCGTGCTTCACCGCGCTCGAATACGCCACCAGCGCACCGCGGAACCACGTGCTCGCGTCCCGCGCCCTGGCCAGCGCGCTCGCGACGAGACCACCGGTGAGCGACTCCGCGACCGCGATGGTCCGTCCGGACGAACGGGCCCGCTCCGCGACGGCGCCTGCGACCCGGTCCACCCTGTCATCGACGTCGGACATCCGACGTCCATACCCGCGCGGCGGGCCGTCCAACCATGGTCAGGACCGCGATTCGTCCCAGGTGGAGCGGGGTATCCGAGCCAACCGTTGCCTGCCGACGTCGTGAGGAAATCCCATGATCATGCTGTGTCCGCCCGGCGTCTACCGTCCGCAGCGCGATACCGCCGTGCTGGCAGGAGCCATGGAGAGGGGTGGCCTCGCGCGCGGCCGGACCGTGCTGGACGTGGGCGCGGGCACCGGTGCGCTGGCGATCGCCGCGGCGCGCGCCGGTGCCGCCTCGGTCACGGCGATCGACCTCTCGATGCGATCCGTGCTCACCACCTGGACGAACAGCCGCCTGCACCGGGCCGGTGTCAAGGTGCGCCGTGGAGATCTGTTCGAACCCGCCCGGCGCGGCCGCTACGACCTGGTGCTGGCCAACCCGCCGTACGTCCCGGCCGCGACGGCCGTGCTGCCGCGCCACCGCATCGACCGGTGCTGGGACGGCGGTCCGGACGGGCGGGCGGTGCTCGACCGGATCTGTGCGGGCGTCGCCGACGTGCTCAGCCCGAGCGGGACGCTGCTGCTGGTCCATTCGGCGGTGAGCGGGGTGGAGACGACGATCGCGCGGCTCGCCGACGGCGGCTTGACGGCCCACGTCGTCGAGCGGGTGCGGATCCCGTTCGGCCCGGTGATGCGGGCGCGCGCCGCGATGCTGGAGCTGCGCGGGCTCGTCCAGCACGACGAGACGATGGAGGAGCTGGTGGTGGTCGAAGCGAGCCGGGACGGTGTTGCGGCATGACGGTGGTCGGACCGCTAACGGAGATGTCCGGCCTGGACGACGCCGCGGTCGTCCGGGCCTGTCTGACGGAAGCGATACCGCGGCTGCCACCGTGGCTCGGGTACGACGAGGTCGGCTCGCGCCTCTTCGAGGCGATCACCGAGCTGCCCACCTACTACCTCACCCGCTCCGAGACCGGCCTGCTGCACCGGCACGCCGGCGAGATCGCCGACCTCGTGGAGGGCGAGCGGATCGCGGAGCTGGGCAGCGGGAGTGCGAAGAAGACGCGCCTGCTGCTCGCGGAGTGCCAGCGCCGCGGCCCCACCACGTACGTCCCGATCGACGTCAGCCAGGAGATGCTCGCCGACAGCGCGGAGGCGCTGCGCACGTCCGTGCCCGGCCTGCAGGTCACGGCGCTGTGGGGGCGGTACGAGGCCGGGCTGCACTGGCTGCGGCACAACAGTGGCCCGACCGTCGTCACCTTCCTCGGCTGCAACCTGGGCAACACCACCCCTGACGAACGTGCCGCGTTGCTCGACGACATCGCGGCGACGCTGCGACCGGGCGACGGGTTCATGGTGTCGGTCGACCTCGACAAGTCGCCGGCGCAGATGGAGACCTGCTACAACGACCCTCCCGGGTACTCGGCCTTCGCGCAGTTCCGGCTCAACCACCTCGTCCAGCTCAACGAGCGGTTCGGCTCGGACTTCGACGTGGGGAAGTTCTACCCGCGCGCCCGCTACGACTCGCCGACCCGCACGGTCGAGGGCCACCTCTACGCGTCGGAGGACCAAGAGGTGTCCGTCCCCGCGCTCGACCTCACGGTGTCGGTGCGGCGAGGCGGCTCCGTCAACGTCGGGTTCTCGGCGAAGTTCGACCGCGCCACGCTAGTCACCGACCTCGCCGGGCGCGGCCTTCGGCTGCGGGCCGAGTGGCTCGACCCGCAGTGGGAGTACGGGATCTTCCTGTTCCGCAAGCGCTGAGGCGCGCCCGGTTGCGCGCGCGAAGGCAGGAAAGCCACTTTCCGGCCCTCACAGGGCGGAAAGTGGCTTTCCTGCCCGGCCCCGGCCCCGGCCCCGACCACGAGCCGGCCCGGACGGGGCGGTTAGTCGGGGACGGGCTTGCTCGGCAGCGGCTCCACCGCCGGCCCTTCCAGCACCGCGCCGGTCACGTCGAAGCGCGAGCCGTGGCATGGGCAGTCCCAGCTGCGCTCGGCCGCGTTGAACCGGACCAGGCAGCCCAGGTGGGTGCAGCGCAGGGAGACGGCGTGCGCGATGCCTTCGTCGTCGCGGTAGACGCCCGTCCGGTCCGTCCCCGAGCGGACGACCCTCGCCTCACCTGCGGGGATCTCCGTGGTCGAGCGCACCTGCCCGGGCGCCAGCCGGTCCCCGACCATGTCGACGGCGACCCCGGCGTTCATGCGCGCGAGCGACGGCAGCCCGCGCGGAGACACCCGGTGCGGGCTGAACACCAGCGAGTCGCCGGTGCCGCCGCCGATGCGATCGGCGATCATCGTCGCGGCCATCGTCCCGCCGGTGAGGCCCCACTTGGCGAACCCGGTCGCCACGTGCAGGTGCCGCGAGACCGGGGTGTAGCTGCCGATCATCGGGGTCTGGTCGTAGGGCACCGGGTCCTGCGCCGACCAGCGGTGGGTCACCTCCGTGACGTCCCAGTGCTCGCGGGCGTGCTCCTCCAGCCGCAGGTAGGCGTCCTCGTCGACGCCGCGCGCTCCGGCGGCGTGCCCGGAGCCGCAGACGATCATCAGGTCGCCCGCCGACCGGTACGACCAGGTCGGGCTGCCTGCCGTGATGGCCAGCGAGCGGCTGTGCCCGGCGCGCACCCGCGCGGCGACACAGTAGGAGCGCATCACCTCCAGCCTCGCGAAGTAGCCGCCGCGGTCCCAGATCGGGACGTGCGTCGCGACCACCACGTCGGCGCCGGTGAGCGTGCCGTGGTCGGTGTCGATGCGCACCGGCGAGCCTTCGTGCAGCCGCAGGGCCCTGGTGTGCTCGTAAACGGCGCTGCCGTCGCCGTCCACGGCGGCCGCGAGGCCGAGCGCGTAGCGGGTGGGGTGCAGCTCGACCTGATCGTCGAGCCGTGCCGCCCCGATCGTCGGGTAGGGCAGGTCGACATCGTCGGTCATCGTCACGGGCAGGCCGGCCGCGCGGGCGCAATCACTCTCGGTCTGCACGTCGGGCAGATCGGCCGCGGCGACGGCGACCGTCAGCGCCGGGCGGCGCCGCAGCTCGCACTCGATGCCCTCCTCGACGGCGAGCGCCGCCACCCGCTCGACGGCCGCGGCGCTGAGCCGCGCGTAGGCGTGGGCGACGTCGGCACCGCGGTACTGCTGGATCGTCGTGAGGCGGGTGGCCTGCAACGCTGTCACCTTCGCCGTGTTGTTGCCCGTCACGCCCGCGCCCACCCGGCCGGCCTCGATCACCCCCACCCGTGCGCCTTGGCGCTTGAGCAGCAGGGCCGTCGTGAGACCGGTGATGCCGCCGCCGATCACCAGCACGTCGAACGCACGTGCGGCGGTCGGCACCGGGTAGCCCGTGTCGGGCAGGGCCTCGAGCCAGAGCGATCCCTCAGCCGTGGTCGTCGACGTCGATGACATGGCTCCCGATACCCGCGCACCGCCCGACCCAACCCCAGAGCGCGACACCCCGAAGTGCGTGCGTTCCGCACGTGTTGCCAGGAAAGTGGCTTTCCTGGCGCCACAGGACAGGAAAGTGGCTTTCCTGGCACCCGGCGCAGCCGCGGGGCCGGCGGTGGCGGAGCGGGTGATCTCCGTGTGAGCGCCGTGTACGCGCCGTGAAATGTGCGCGGCCGAGGCTCGTCGCTATGCCGCACGCGCCGCGTTTCGCCCTGCCCCCCGCCGGGGCAACCCACCATGGTTGGCTCGACCCGACGATCGGAGCACGGCCATGACGACACTCACCGCCGACGCCGTCGTGGTCGGCGGAGGCCATCACGGTCTGGTGGCCGCGGCCGTGCTCGCCGACGCGGGGTGGGACGTCTGCCTGCTGGAATCCACCGACGTGCTCGGCGGCGCGGTCCGGTCCGAGGAGCGCCACCCGGGGTTCGTCACGGACGTGTTCAGCGCGTTCTACCCGCTCACGGCGGCGTCGCCGATCATGCGTTCGCTCGACCTGGAACGCCACGGGCTGCGCTGGGCGCACGCCCCGAGCGTGCTCGCGCATCCTCCGCGCCCCGACGGCGCGCCCGCCGCCGTCCTGTACCGCGACCGCGACCGCACGGCGGCTGCCCTGGCCGAGCACGACCAGCACGACGGCGAGGCGTGGCTGCGGCTCTGCGACCAGTGGGACGCGATCGGGCCCGCCTTCCTGCGGACGATCTTCACGGCGTTCCCGCCGCTGCGCGGCCCCGTCGACCTCCTGCGCCGCATCGGCACCGCGGAGGCGCTGCGCTTCGCCCGCTTCCTGGCGCTGCCCGCCCGGCGGATGGGCGAGGAGCTGTTCAGCTCGGAGGCCGCGCGCCTGCTGCTCGCCGGCAACGCGGTGCACGCCGACGCCCCGCCCGACGCCACCGTCAGCGGCGTCTTCGGCTGGATGCTGGCGATGCTCGGGCAGAACTACGGCTTCCCCACCCCGGTCGGCGGCACCGGCCAGCTCGCCGCGGCGCTCGCGAGCCGGGCCCGCGCGGCCGGGGCGGACCTGCGCACCGGGGAGCACGTCGAGTCCATCGAGGTCAGCGGCGGACGTGCGGTCGCGGTCCGCAGCGCGAGCGGGCTGACGGTCCGCGCCCGGCGCGCGGTGATCGCCGACGTCTCTGCGCCACTGCTCTTCGGCGACCTGCTGCCGGCCGACGCCCTGCCCGCCAGGCTCCGCGCGGACCTCGAGCGCTTCGCCTGGGACACCGCCGTCGTGAAGATCAACTGGGCGCTGGACGGACCGGTCCCGTGGCGGTCTGCGGGCGTCTCCGGTGCCGGCACCGTCCACGTCGGCGCCGACGAGCTCGGCCTGGCCCGCTGGTCGGCCGACATCGAGTCGCGCACGCTGCCGACATCGCCGTTCATGCTGCTCGGCCAGATGACGACGGCCGACCCTGCCCGCTCACCGGAGGGAACGGAGAGCGTCTGGGCCTACACGCACCTCCCGCGCGGGATCTCCGACGACGACTCCGCGGAACAGCTCGCCGGGCGCATGGAGGCGGTCGTCGAGGAATTCGCGCCCGGTTTCGGCGCGCGCGTCCTGCACCGCGACCTGCAGCGCCCGTCCGACCTGCAGGGCGCCAACCCCAACCTCATGCACGGCGCGGTCAACGGCGGCACCGCGCAGCTGTTCCAGCAGCTCGTCTTCCGGCCGGTGACGGGGCTTGGCCGGGCCGAGACCGTGATCGACGGCCTGTACCTCGGCAGCGCGTCCGCCCACCCCGGCGGCGGCGTGCACGGCGCCTGCGGCTGGATCGCGGCCCGTGCCGCGCTGGCGCAGCACGGGTCGCTCGGCTGGCTGCGCAAGCGGATCACCTCCGCGGCGCTCGACCTCGTCTACCGAGACCCGGCCTGACGTTTGCCGGTGCTCGGCGCGGGCATCCTGGTGCGTGCAACGTCCACGTCGCGTCACCCTCACCGACGACGGTCCCGTGCTGGTCAGCGGCCCGGTC
>NZ_JAJGSX010000016.1 GCF_021245725.1 Pseudonocardia sp. TRM90224
GGTATCCCCAAGGAGGTCGACGGGATGGCACGACCCAACCCATCCCGGAGATCTGCCCGCCCGGCGAGGGCGCCCTTAAAAACGCGCGACCACCAAGACCGACAAGGCCACCGCCACGAGACTGTCCGCCACAAACCCACCCAACGGAACCACGTCGAGAACCCACCCCCACCCACTCAAACGCGCGACTCACCGCCCCGGATCGCGCGACTCACCCGCCGAAACGTGCGCTTCGCCCGCCGAAACGTGGGACTCGCCCGCCGAAACGTGGGACTCGCCCGCTGGAACGTGGGACTCGCCTGCCGAAACGTGGGACTCGCCGTGCTGGAGGTGTCGACTCACCGTGCCCAAAGTGTCGACTCACCGTGCCGAAAGTGTCGACCCACCTGCCCGCCCCGACTCGCGCACGGTCTGGCCCCGACTCGCGCTCGGGGTGGGCGCGACTCGTGCAGTGCTCGCCGGGCTCAGACCTCGATCGCGCCGCCCACGCGGCGGAGGTGTTCGCGGAAGGTCAGGGTCGGTTCCGACGCACGTGCCGTGAGGTAGGTGCCGAACCGGACCTGGCTCCGCAGGGAGGTGCCGGAGCGGATCAGGTCGGCCTGCCGCCGCTCGGTGTCGCGGATCGTCTCCGCTACCGAGAGGACGTCGGGGAGTCGGTCGGCGGGGACGAACAGGACGCCGTCCTCGTCGCCGAGGACGACGTCGGAGCTGGTCACAGTCCACTCCCCGAAACGGGCCGCGGTGGTGGCGTCGGTGGGGCGCTCGTCGAGGCGCAACGGGCCGGTGGGGAGGGAGCCGGCGCTGAAGACCGGCAGGCCGATCTCCTGGATCTCCGCGGTGTCGCGGTTCAGCCCCCAGATCACGATCCCGGCCATCCCGCCGGCCTGCGCTTCCAGCACCATCAGGTCGCCGACGCAGCTCTCGTCGACGCGTCCGGCGTTGTCGACGACGAGCACGGCGCCGGGTGTGATCACCTCGAGGAAGATGTCGACGCTCCCGACGTGCCGCGCGGGGGCGGCCCGGCCGGCGACCCTCGTGCCCGGGACCACCGCCCGCACCTCGGCGGGCGCGCAGCGCACCGGCACCTGCGTGCGGACGCACCCGTCGGCGATGTGCGCCGTCGTGAGCGCAGCGAAGCGCTGCTCGATCTCGTCCTGCTCCATGTGCGTCCTCTCAGTCCAAGGTCTTGGCGAACCAGTGATGGGCGTACGGCTCGTCGTTGAATGCCTCGACCTCGACGAACCCGGCCGCCCGGTAGAGCCCGATGGCCTCGACCAGCGTGTGGTTCGTCTCCAGGCGCAACGTGCGCACGCCGAGCCCGCGCGCGTGCGTCTCCAGCTCGGTCAGCAGCCGCCTGCCCAGGCCGAGCCCGCGGACGGTCGGCGAGACCCACATGCGCTTGACGTCGGCGCAGTGCTCGGAGGGGATCACCTTCAGCGCGCCGCACCCGACGGGCTCCTCGTGCAGCCGCGCGACGAGCAGTGTGATCGCGTCGTCCTCGGCGGGGCGGGTGACGGTGGGGTCGAAGCCGCCGTCGAAGCGGGTGGCCAGGTCGGCGTAGTACGACGACATGCACAGCTGCGCGTCGGGGTGGCGCGGGTCGGTCACCCGCACGTCGACCATCGACGCCACGAGCAGCTGCTCGACCTCCGCCATCGCGGCGACCAGCCGCTCCCGCTGTGAGACGTTGAGCGGCTGGATCATCGTCTCGGCGAGCTCGTCGGAGAGCCGGTCCAGCTCTGCACGCTCCGCCCGACCCGCCGGGGTCAGCCGGGCGGTGCGGACGCGCGCGTCGTCCGGATCGGTCTCGACGGCCACCAGACCCTCCTTCTGGAGGCCGGCGACCAGCCGGCTCAGGTAGCCGGAGTCGAGGTCGAGCCGCGACCGCAGCCTGCGCAGCTCGCTCGGTCCGTCGCTGATCTCCCAGAGCAGCCGGGCCTGGCCGAGCGGGCGCCCGCGGGAGAGGTACGCGTCGTCGAGCGCGCCGACCCGCTGCGTGACGGTTCGGTTGAAGCTGCGCACCTTCGCCACCATCTCCGCGTCCATCCTCTGACTTTAGTCAGAGAAAAGTTGGAGCGCCAAGGATGTTGTGGCTGTACGCATGTGTGTAGGGTGCCCTTACTCAAGCGAAGGGGGAGGAATGACGACCGCTGTCACCGAACGCACGGCGCCCGCGCCGCTACCGGCCGCGCCGGTCGACACGCCACGCCAACGCGCGCGCAAGGAGGCCGCCGCGCTCGCCGAGCTGCGCCGGCCCGTCCGCGGCGCCACGATGCTGGCGGTCGTGGCCGCGGCGCTCGGCGCGGTCGCCGGCCTGGTGCCGTTCATCGGGCTCGCCCAGCTGGCGACGCAGCTGCTCGCGCCCCCGGTCGACGGCGGCGCCGTGCTGCTCACCGTCTGGCTCATCGTGGCGGGCCTCGGCCTGCGCGGCCTGCTGCTCGGCACCGCGCTGGCGATCACCCACTTCGCCGACGTGCGGCTGCAGGCGATCCTGCGCAGACGGATCACTGCGCACCTCGGCAAGCTCCCGCTCGGCTGGTTCTCGGAGAACTCGTCGGGGCGCGTGCGCAAGGTGGCGCAGAACGACATCACCGAGCTGCACCACCTCGTCGCGCACCACTCGGTCGAGATGACGGCGGCGATCGTGCTGCCGGTCGGCGGGCTGCTGTACGTCTTCTCCCTCGACTGGCGGCTCGGCCTGCTCGCCATCGGGACGCTCCCGTTCTACGCGGCCGCCTACGCCTGGATGATGCGTGGCTACCAGGAGAAGATGGACCAGATGAACACCGGGTACGCCCGGATCAGCGCTGCGATCGTCGAGTTCGTCAGCGGCATCGCGGTGGTGAAGGCGTACGGCAGGGCGCGCCGATCGCACGCCGCCTACCGCAGCGCCGCCGACGACTTCGGCTCGTTCTACTCCGACTGGGTCCGCCCGATGCTCACGATCGAGGCGATCGCGAGCATGGCGCTCTCCGCGCCGATCGTCGCGGTGCTGAGCCTCGGCGGCAGCATCTGGTTCGTCGCGCAGGGCTGGGTCACGCCGATCGAAGCGATGACCGAGGTGCTGATCGCGATGGTCATCCCGACGACGGTGCTCGCGATGTCGTTCGGCGCGCAGGCCCGGCGGACGGCGGCCTCGGCCGCTTTGCGCATCGTCGAGCTGCTGGAGACGCCCGAGCTGCCCGTCGCAGCACAACCGAAGCTGCCCGAGGGCAACCGCGTCGAGCTCGACGGTGTCCGGTTCAGCTACGACGGCACCACCGACGTGCTGCACGACATCTCCCTCGTGCTGGAGCCGGGCACCATCACTGCGCTCGTCGGCCCGTCCGGTTCCGGGAAGTCGACGCTGGCCACGCTGGTCCCGCGGTTCCACGACGTCACCGCGGGCGCCGTCCGGATCGGCGGCGTGGACGTCCGCCAGATCGCCCCGGACGAGCTGTACCGGCGGGTCGGGTTCGTGCTGCAGGACGTCCAGCTGCTGCGCGGGACGGTCGCCGACAACATCCGGCTCGGCCGGCCCGATGCCACCGACGACGAGATCCTCGCCGCGGCGCGGGCCGCGCAGATCCACGACCGGATCACGAAGCTGCCCGGCGGCTACACCGCCGTGATCGGCGAGGAGGCGCTGTTCTCCGGCGGCGAGGCGCAGCGGGTGTCGATCGCACGTGCGCTGCTGGCCGACACGCCGGTGCTGGTGCTCGACGAGGCGACCGCGTTCGCCGACCCCGAGTCGGAGGCCGCGATCCAGGACGCGCTCTCCACGCTCGCGGCCGGCCGGACCGTGCTGGTCATCGCGCACCGGCTGACGACGATCACCGGCGTCGACCGGATCGTCGTGCTCGACGGCGGGGAGATCGTCGAGCAGGGAACGCACGAGCAGCTGTCGGCCGCCGACGGGCGGTACGCCCGCATGTGGGCCGTGCACGAGGGGGGCGCACGATGATCCAGGACCTGCTCAGGATCATGGGCCAGGAGCACCGCCGGTCGCTGATCGGCTACTTCGTGTGGTGCGTGGCGTACGCGGTGCTGCAGGGCGTCGCGATGGTGATGATCGTCCCGGTGCTGCAGGACCTGCTCGCCGGTGACATCGGCGGCGCGCTCGCCTGGCTGTCGGTGCTCGTCTGCGCGGCGCTGTTCGCCTGCATCGCGCACTACGTGCAGGCGATGCGCGGGTTCGAGGTGGCGCTCACCGTCCTCTCGTCGATGCACCACCAGATGGGCGACCACGTCGTCGGCCTCCCGCTGGGCTGGTTCTCGTCGGAGAAGATCGGCCGGCTCTCGCAGACGCTCACCAGCGGCACGATGATGATCGGCGGGCTCTTCGCGCACCTGCTCACGCCGCTGGTGACGGGCATCGTCACGCCGGCGACGATCGCGGTCGCGATGTTCTTCTTCGACTGGCGGCTCGCCGCCGCCGTGATCATCTGCTCGCCGGTGCTCTACCTGGCGTTCCGATGGTCGGCGTCGCTGGTCGGGCGGGGTGACGAGCTCACCGACGCCGCGGCCGTCGAGGCGGGGAACCGGGTCGTCGAGTTCGCGCGCTGCCAGCTCGCGCTGCGCGCGTTCGGCCGGGGCGTCGAGGGCTACCAGCCGCTGGAGGACGCGATCGAGGGGCAGCGGATCGTCGGCCGGAGGAGCCTGTGGATGGCCGTGCCGGGGCTGATCGCGGGCGGGTTCGCCGCCCAGCTCGCCTTCACGGTGCTCATTGCGGTCGGGGTGCTGCTGGCACTCGGCGGATCCGTCGACACCGTCCAGGTGATCGCGCTGCTCGCGCTCTCGGCCCGGTTCACCGGGCCGCTCTCCGAGGTCGCCGAGTTCGCGGGCGCGCTGCGGATGGGCCGCAACGACGTCCGGCGCATGGCACGCATCCTCGCCGAGCAGCCGCTGCCCGAGCCGGCCGAGGCGGTCGTGGTCTCCGCCCGCGGCGAGATCGAGCTCGACGGCGTGACGTTCGGGTACGAGCCGGGCCGCCCGGTGCTGCGCGACGTGTCGCTGCGGGTGCCGCCGCGCACCATGACGGCGCTGGTCGGCGCTTCCGGATCGGGCAAGACGACGGTGACCCGCCTGATCGCCCGCTTCTGGGACGTCGATTCGGGCACGGTGCGCGTCGGCGGCGCCGACGTCCGCGACCTCACCACCGACGCGCTGATGGCGCAGGTGGCGATGGTGTTCCAGGACGTCTACCTCTTCGACGACACCCTGGAGGCCAACATCCGGGTCGGGCGGGCCGACGCGACCGACGCCGAGGTGCGTAAAGCCGGCCGGCTCGCCGGGGTGCAGGAGATCGTCGAGCGGCTGCCGGCCGGCTGGGCGACCAGGGTGGGGGAGGGTGGGACGTCGCTCTCGGGCGGGGAGCGCCAGCGTGTCTCCGTGGCGCGGGCGATCCTCAAGGACGCGCCGATCGTCCTGCTCGACGAGGCGACGGCCGCCCTCGACCCGGAGAACGAGCGGTTCGTCCAGGACGCGCTGCGCACGCTGCAATCCCGCTCGACGCTGCTGGTGATCGCGCACAAGCTGCCGACGGTCGTCGCGGCCGACCAGATCGTCGTGCTCGACGACGGGGGGATCGTCGAGCACGGCACGCACGGCGAGCTGCTCGCCGCGGACGGGCGCTACGCAGAGTTCTGGCGAGAGCGCAGCCGCGCGCGCGGCTGGCGGTTGGCCGCGGAGAATCGTCCCCGTGAGCGCACCGAGAGCTGACCGGCGCGGCTACGGCCGCCTCGACCGCGCGACGATCGTCACCGTCGCGCTCGCCATCGCCCGTCGCGAAGGCATGGCGGCCGTGACGATGCGCGCGATCGCCGACGAGCTCGGCAAGGCGCCGATGACGCTCTACCGGCACATAGGCGATCGCGAGGCGTTGCTGGTCGCGATGCTCGACGTCGTCGCGGGGGAGATCGAGCCGCCACCGCCGTCGCCCGATCCGCGGACGGAGATCATCGGGCTGGTGACGGCGGTGCACCACGTGCTGCACCGCGACGCGTGGGCGGTCATGGTGCAGATCACGGAGGGGCTCGCGAGCCCCGTCGTGCTGCCGCTGATGGAGCGGCTCTTCAAGGCGCTGCGAGCGGCCGGCGTGGGGCCGCACGACGCGGCCCCCGCGTCGGCCGTCATCTGGGACTACACCTACGGCGAGCTGCTGCGCGCCCACCAGCAGGACCCCGACAGCTTCGCCAGCCGCATGGCCCGCGAGAGCGACCCGGAGCTGTACCCGAACCTCACCGAGGTCCGGCGGGTGCGCTCGCACGAGGAACACTTCCCCGAGGGCATCACGATCGTCGTCGACGGCGTCCTGGCCCGCTACGCCCACCCCTGAACCCCAACTTCCCCACCGTTTTGGGTGGATGCGCGCCTGCGGAGCGCGCAAGTGCCCAAAACGGTGGGGAGTTTGCCGTGACTGATACCCCCAGGGGGTACTAGGCAGTTCGAGTGAGAGGGCTTGTGCGGATAGGGGGACGGGGTATGGTTCCCGGTGTTGATACCCCCTACGGGTAGCCAGTACGACGCCGGAGGTCCTCATGTCCCAGTCCACGTCCACCTACGCCGTCGCCGGGATGACCTGCGGGCACTGCGTCGCGTCGGTCACGGAGGAGGTCGGTGCTCTCGCCGGCGTCACGGACGTGCAGGTGGACCTGCCGACCGGAACGGTGACCGTCACCAGCGCCCGGCCGCTCGACGACGCGGACGTCCGCGCCGCCGTCGAGGAGGCCGGATACACCGTGGGGGCCGCGTAGCCATGAACACCACGAAGCGCCTCGCGACGTACGGCCTCGCGGTCGTGCTGCTCGCGGCGGGCGCGTACGCGGTCGGCTCGTTCGTCGGACCCACCCTCGCGCCGCCCCCACCAGTCGCGATGGAGCACGGAACAATGAACCCCGAACCCGCTGCCGCAGCACCGCACGCCGAGGCCGGCCACAGCGCCGGCCCTGCCCCGACAGCCGATCTCCCGGCCGGCCTGGCCTCCAGCCGCGGCGGCTACACGCTCGTCCCGGTCTCGCCGACGCTCACGCCCGGCACCGCAGCCGAGTTCGCCTTCCGCGTCACCGGCCCCGACGGCAACCCCGTCACCGCCTTCGACGTGGAGCACGACAAGCGGATGCACCTGATCGTCGTGCGCCGCGACACCGCCGGCTTCCAGCACGTCCACCCCGAGATGGCGGCCGACGGCACCTGGAGCGTGCCGCTCACGCTGCCGGCCGGCGGCTCCTACCGCGCGTTCGCCGACTTCGCCCCGACCGGCGGCGCCGGCACGACGCTCGGCGTCGACCTCGCCGCACCGGGCTCGTTCGAGCCCAAGACGTACGCACCGAGCCGGACCGCGAAGGTCGACGGCTACACGGTCTCCCTCACCGGCGAGCTCGTGCCGGGGCAGGGCTCGCCGGTCACGCTGAGCGTCGCGAAGGACGGCAAGCCGGTGACCGACCTGCAGCCCTACCTCGCGGCGTACGGGCACCTCGTCGCGCTGCGCGGCGGCGACCTCGCCTACCTGCACGTCCACCCGGAGGGGCAGCCCGGCGACGGGCGCACCCCGGCCGGACCGGAGATCAAGTTCGTGGCCGAGGTGCCCAGCGCGGGCGACTACCGGCTGTTCCTCGACTTCCAGCACGGCGGTGTGGTGCGCACGGCGGAGTTCACCGTCGCGACCGGCCCCGCGGTGCCCGACGCCCCCGCTGCCACCGGCCACTCGGCCGAGCCGCACGGTCACTGACAAGGAGCACGGAGATGAGCACCCTGACGGCGCAGAGCGTCGCACCGGTGACCGACGTCGAGCTGTCCATCGTCGGGATGACCTGCGCGTCGTGCGCCAACCGCATCGAACGCAAGCTCAACAAGCTCGAGGGCGTCAGCGCGACCGTCAACTACGCGACCGAGAAGGCGCGCGTGCACGCTCCCGACGGGATCGACACCGCAACGCTCGTCGCGCAGGTCGAGGCCGCCGGGTACACCGCGGTGCTGCCGAAGGCGGAGCCGACCACCCAGGACGCCGCGGAGCACGACCCCACGACGCAGCTGCGCAACCGGCTGCTCGTAAGCGCGACACTCGCGGTGCCGGTGGTGGCGATGGCGATGATCCCCGCCCTGCAGTTCACCTACTGGCAGTGGATCTCGCTGACGCTTGCGTGGCCCGTCGTGACCTGGGCGGCGCTGCCGTTCCACAAGGCCGCCCTTCGCAACCTGCGCCACGGCGCCGCGACGATGGACACGCTGATCTCGCTCGGGGTCGTCGCGGCGTTTCTGTGGTCGCTCTACGCGCTGCTGTTCGGCACCGCGGGCGTGCCGGGCATGGTGCACCCCTTCGAGCTGACGATCGAGCCGAGCGACGGCGCGGGCAACCTGTACCTCGAGGTTGCCGCGGGCGTCACGACGTTCATCCTCGCCGGGCGCTACTTCGAGGCGCGCTCCAAGCGGCTGGCGGGTGCGGCGCTGCGCGCGTTGCTGGAGCTGGGTGCCAAGGAGGTGACGGTGCTGCGCGGCGGCACCGAGCGCACCGTCCCGATCGCGGAGCTCGTGGTGGGCGACCGGTTCGTCGTGCGGCCGGGGGAGAAGGTTGCGACCGACGGGGTCGTCGAGGAGGGCGCGTCCGCCGTCGACGTCAGCATGATCACCGGCGAGTCGGTGCCCGTCGAGGTTCGCAGCGGCGACGCGGTGGTCGGCGCGACCGTCAACGCGGGCGGCCGGCTCGTCGTGCGGGCGACGCGGGTCGGCGCCGACACGCAGCTGGCGCAGATGGCCGCGCTGGTCGAGGAGGCGCAGAACGGCAAGGCCGACGTGCAGCGGCTGGCCGACCGGATCTCCGGGGTGTTCGTGCCGATCGTCATCGCGCTCTCCGCCGTGACGCTCGCGTTCTGGCTGGGCACGGGCAACGGTGTTGCGGCGGCGTTCACCGCGGCCGTGGCCGTGCTGATCATCGCCTGCCCCTGTGCGCTCGGGCTCGCGACGCCGACGGCACTGCTGGTCGGGACCGGTCGGGGCGCGCAGCTGGGCATTCTGATCAAGGGCCCGGAGGTGCTGGAGTCGACGCGCAAGGTCGACACCGTGGTCCTGGACAAGACCGGCACCGTCACGACCGGCCGGATGACGCTCGTCGACGTCCACGTCGCGGACGGGGGCGCCGCCACCGGTGAGGTGCTGCGGCTGGCCGGCGCGCTGGAGAGCGCGTCGGAGCACCCGATCGCGGCGGCCGTCGCCGAGGGTGCGCGGGCCAGGGTCGGCGAGCTCCCCGGCGTCTCCGACTTCATGAACGTCGAGGGGCTGGGCGTGCAGGGTGTCGTTGACGGGCACGCGGTGCTCGTCGGGCGCCCGGCGCTGCTGGAGCGCTGGAGCCAGTCGCTGACCCCGGCACTCGCGGCGGCGCACGCTGCGGCGCAGGAGCAGGGGCACACCGCGATCGCGGTTGCGTGGGACGGCGAGCCGCGTGCCGTGATCGCCGTCGCCGACACCGTGAAGCCGACATCGGCCGACGCGATCGCCCGGCTGCGCGCTCTCGGCCTGACCCCCGTGCTGCTCACCGGCGACAACGCCGTGGTGGCGCGCCGGGTCGCGGACGAGGTCGGCATCACCGAGGTGCACGCCGAGGTGCTGCCCTCCGACAAGGTCGACGTGGTCGCGCAGCTGCAGGCCGAGGGCAAGGTCGTCGCGATGGTCGGCGACGGCGTGAACGACGCCGCGGCGCTCGCGAAGGCCGACCTCGGGCTCGCCATGGGCACCGGCACCGACGTCGCGATCGAGGCCAGCGACATCACGCTGGTCCGTGGCGACCTCGACGCCGCGCCGGAGGCGATCCGGCTCGCCCGGCGGACCCTCGCGGTGATCAAGGGCAACCTGTTCTGGGCGTTCGCCTACAACGTCGCCGCGCTCCCGCTGGCGGCGGCCGGCCTGCTCAACCCGATGCTCGCCGGTGCCGCGATGGCCCTCAGCTCGGCCTTCGTGGTGGCGAACAGCCAGCGGTTGCGCGCGTTCAAGTAGGCCGTCGACAACGACGTTATGGCTGTCCCCGGGCCTCCAGGGCAGCCATAACGTCGTTGTCGACGCGTTCGGGGTCCCAGCGGGCGGCGGGATCCGGGGCGAGGAACGCCATGATCGCGCCCACGACGCCCAGCGCGGGCAGGGACCACTCGGCTGCTTCGCTGGAGTCGAACGGCGCCGCCGTGATCCGGCGCGGCTCCGGCGTCGCGAGCGCGGCCAGCACGAACCCACGCAGCGTCGCGGTGGCGACCTCGGCGAGGTCGGTGAAGCCGGCGTCGAGCTCGGGCGGATGCGGTAGCCGAAGACGCAGGCAAGCTGCTCGTGCGCAACCGCGATGCGGGTGACGAACCGCTGCTCCGACCCGGCGAGCGCGCCCGCGACGTCGTCGCGCAGCTCGCCGTCGGCGAGGCTGAGGAAGGTGGCCTGCAGCGAGAGGTACGTCCGCCACTGCGGTGAACCGCGGACGGTGTCGAAGTCGGACTCCGCACCGAGCCGCTGCAGCTCGACGAACAGGTCGTGCCGCTGCACCGCGTCGACGAGCCGATCGAGGCTCGCCCGGACGGTCTCGACCACCAGCCGTTCGGTTGGTACGTCCAGCTCAGGCGGTCGGCGTCGTGGACGGCCGGGATGTTCGTCGCGACGGTCATGGCCGTCGCCGTGGCCGTGCTGTCAGGACCGCGGACGCTGTCCACCTCCCGCGGCGGTTCTGAGCTGGGGGAACGTGAGCGCCGGCCCGCCGAGCGGGGTCGTGAGCTCGGCGGCGGTCGATAACCCGTCGAGCAGCAGGTCGGCGTGGCGGTGCGCCAGCGCGATGTCCAGGTCGCGCGGCACCGCCCCCGGCAGCGGCCGCGAGAGCCGCACGACCAGCGCGCCGACGTCGGCCACCGTCGCGTCCGGGCGCAGCGTCCCCGCCTCCTGCGCGGTCGTGATGAGCTGCTCCAGCAGCCGCCCGCCCTCGCCGCTCGCGGCGGTGAGCTCGGCGTCGTCCTCCGGGATGGCGTCGAGCAGCGCCGGGATCACCGCGGCGACCCGGGCGTCGATCGCGCGGTGGACGTAGCGCCGCAGCGCGGCGAACGGCTCGGGCTCCTCCTCGACGGCGCTGCGCATCTCGGCCGCCGCCGTCTCCAGCGCGTCCATGACGACGGCGCGCATCAACTCCTGCCGGTCGGGGAAGCGCCGGTAGAGCGTCGCGATCCCGGTGCCGGCGCGGCGGGCCACCTCGTCGAGCGACGCGCCGGGGCCGAGGTCGATGAACGCCTCCCTGGCGGCGGCGAGTATCCGGCGCCGGTTCTCCAGGGCGTCGGCGCGCAGCGGGCGGGTCATGGTGATCCTCTCGTCAAGTGGAGGAGATTACTCCGAAATACCTGGAGGAAAATCCTCCACATCATGCTACGGTCAGCAGCATCCGGAGGGAAGTCCTCCAGATAGATGACGAGGAGAAGACGATGCGAATCAGCCTCTCGCTGACCGAGTACACGTTCCCCGGCGGCGCGGCGCAGCTCGCGCAGGAGATGGGCCGGATCGCGAAGCTCGCCGACGACGGCGGCCTCGACACGCTTTGGGTGCCCGACCACATGATCCAAGGCGCCCCGGGCACGAACGTCACCGATGCGATGCTCGAGCCGTACACGGCATTGGGCTACCTGGCTGCCGTCACCCGGCGGATCCGGCTCGGCGCCGCGGTCTCCGCCGTGACGTTCCGTCCGCCGTCCCTGCTGATCAAGGCGGTGACGACGCTCGACGTGCTGTCCGGCGGCCGGGCGTGGCTCGGGATCGGCGCCGGCTACCTGCAGGAGGAGGCCGACATGATGGGCCTGCCGCTGCCGCCGACGGGGGAGCGGTTCGAACACCTCGAGGACACCCTGCGGCTCGCACTGCAGATGTGGGCCGGTGACGAGTCGGCGTTCGAGGGTACGCACCACCGGCTCACCCGCCCGGTCAACAGCCCGCCCGCGCTCAGCGGTCCGCACCCGCCGATCATGATCGGCGGTACCGGGGAGAAGAAGACCCTGCGGCTGGTCGCGCGGTTCGGCCAGGCCTGCAACCTGCCGGACATCCCCGACGGCGGCCTCACGATCCGGCGGAAGCTCGACGTGCTCGCCGGGCACTGCGCCGATGTGGGCAGGCCGTTCAGCGAGGTCGAGAAGACCGTCGCGACCCGGATCAACCCGGACGAGTCCGCCGCCGCGTTCGCCGAACGCTGCGCCGCGCTCGCCGAGCTCGGCATCGAGCACGCCATGGTGATCACCTCGGGCCCTTTCACTCCCGAGCGGGTCGAGCGGCTGGCGGAGGCGGCGGCACTGGTGCGCGATGTCGAGGCGGTCGCCGTCTGAGCCGCCAACTTCCCCACCGTTTTGGGCACATGCGCGCGAAATCGGCGCGCATCCGCCCAAAAACGGTGGGGAAGTTTCGGGTCACCAGGTTACGGGGAGGGCCCTGAGGCCGCCCGTGAGCAGCTTCGAGCGCGGCTCGAGCTGCTCCACTGCAACGGCGAGCTCGAGCGACGAGAACCGCTCCAGTAGCGCGGCGAACAGCACCTGCAGCTCCAGACGTGCGAGGGGAGCGCCGATGCAGAAGTGCGCGCCATGGCCGAAGGTCAGGTGCGGGTTGGGGCGGCGGGCGGCGTCGAACCCCGGCCGGTCGCCGACGACGTGCGGTGCGTGGTTGGCGGCCCGCAGGTCGAGCACGACCATGTCGCCGGTCGGGACGACGGTGCCGTCCACCTCGACGTCGGCGTTCGTCCACCGGACGAGCCCGCGGGCGGTCGTGTCGTCCGGCGCAGGCTCGCCCGTCCGCGCGGAGCGCAGGATCTCCTCGACGGCAGCGGGGATCCCCGACGGATCGGCGCGCAGTGCGGCCCGCTGCTCGGGGTGCTGCGCGAGCAGCACCACCCCGGAGTCGATGGCGGCGACCGTCGTCTCGTGGCCGGCGATCAGCACGGCCGCGCCGATCTGTGCCGCCTCGACCAGCGTGAACGTCGCCGGGTCCGCGAGGTGCGCGGCCGCCAGCGCCGAGAGCAGGTCGTCGCCCGGCTGGTCGAGCTTGGTGGCGACGAGCGTCGAGATGTACTGCCACAGCGATGCGAAGCCCTGCATGGACCGTGTGGTGTCGGTCATGTCGGCGGTCTCCTCCGACCAGCGTCGGAAGTCGTCGCGGTCGCGGTAGGGCACGCCGAGCAGCTCGCAGATGACCAGCGCGGGCAGCGGGAACGACACCGCGTCGTGGAAGTCGGCCGGCCGATCCCGGCCGGCGAGCTCGTCGAGCAGGTGGGCGGCGATCTCGCCGACGCGCGGGCGCAGCTGCTCGATGCGGCGGGCGCTGAACCACGGGCTGAGCAGCTTGCGCATGCGGGTGTGCGCGGTGGTGGTCGCCGGCGACTCCGGTTGCGGCCGGCCGAACATGACCGAATCCGAGTAGCGCGGCGCCCGGTCCGGGTCCGCGTGCGTGTAGTCGAGCCGCGGGTCGCCGAGCAGCGCCTTGATGGTCGCGTAGTCGGCGACCCGCCACGCGGGATCGCCGGCCGGGGTGCGGGTGCGGTGCAGGTTGGCCATGGTTCGATGACACCATACATTGTGAACTATGTACATGATGTGGTGGTGATAGCTTGTGGCCGTGGCTCCGGACCCCGTCGACGTGCTGGACCGGGCCTTCGCGATCGCGGCGCAGATCGGGGGCGCCATGAACTCGGCGCTGACCGAGCGCGGGCTCACACCGGTGCGCGCGGGCTTGCTGCTGGTGCTGCACGAGCAGGGGCGCCCGGTCGTGCAGCGCGAGCTGAGTCAGCTCCTGCAGTGCACGCCGCGCTACGTGACCGCGCTCGTCGACGCGCTCGAGACGCAGGGTTGGGCGGAGCGCCAACCGCATCCACGCGACCGGCGCGCGACGCTCGTTGCACTCACCCCCAAAGGGGTGGAAACGGCGGAATGGATGGCGGAAGGACGCCGCAAGGCCGCGCACAGGCTGCTCGGCGACCTCCCGGAAGCCGACCTGGCCGGCTTCCTCGTCGTTGCCGATCGGCTGCTGGGATCCTTCGGTCCCGATGAGGTGCGCGGCGCCGGGTGAAAGGCGGATCCGCAGGTCGTCTAGGCTGTGGGGGAGCGTCCTATCTGGGCTTCCGGGTCGGACGCGGCACGCAGGGAGGAGCGGTCTTGGGGGACGGCCGGGGCCACTGGATCGACGACGACAACTTCGAGCAGCCACTGCCGGAGATCGATCTGACACGAGCCTCGAACGCACGGGTGTACGACTACGTGCTCGGTGGCAAGGACCACTTCGAAGTGGACCGCAGGGCCGCCGAGGCGATGTACCGGGTCGTGCCCGAAACCCCGTTGATCGCCCGCGACAACCGGCTGCAGCAGCACCGCGCGGTGAGCTACCTCGTCCGCGAGGCCGGTATCCGCCAGATCATCGACCTCGGCTCCGGTCTCCCGGCCGTCGGCAACGTCCACGAGGTCGCGCACGAGATCGACCCGCAGGTCCGGGTGGTCTACGTCGACAACGACCCGATGGTCCTCGCGCACGGCCGCGCAATGCTGGCCAACGACGAGACGACCGCTGTGATCGCGGCCGACGTCCGCGACGTCGAGGCCGTCTTCGCCGCCCCCGACACGATCAAGCTGATCGACCTGGCCGAGCCGTTCGCCGTCATCGCGTCGAGCCTCCTGCACTACTTGGACGACGACGAGGCCGCGACGACCGCCGCGGCGATCCGCGAGCGCCTCACGCCGGGCTCGTACCTCATGCTCGGCAACTTCCTCGACGACGACGAGGACCGCGCGAAGGAGCTGGAGCGCGCGTTCATGGAAGGCGACCTCGGCGGCGGTCGGTTCCGCTCGTGGGGTGAGCTGCAGTCGTTCTTCGACGGGCTGGAGATGGTCGAGCCGGGGCTGGTGTACGCCAACGACTGGCGTCCCGACGAGGAGACGCCGGAGGACAGCCCGGTGCACACCCTCTACGCGGTGGGGATGGCGCAGAAGCCGACCGGCTGACCTGCGATTCCCTGGGGCGTCAGCCGTCGAGCATCTGGCGCAGCGATGCCTTCGTCTTGAACGGGGTCTCGGCCTGGACGCTCACGCGCTCCATGACGCCGAGGTAGTCCTCGATGTCGGCGCGCTTGTCCAGGTAGACCGCGCTGTTGAGCTGCTCGAGGTAGACGACGTCGGGCAGGTCGGGCTCGGCGAAGCGCAGGATCGTGAACGGGCCGCCCGCGGCGGCGTGGCTGCCGATTCGGAAGGGCAGGATCTGTACCGTCACGTTCGGCATGGCGCTCATCTCGAGCAGGTGCTCCAGCTGCGAGCGCATGACGGTGGGCGGGCCGAACGGCCGGCTCAGCGCGGCCTCGTCGATGACGGCCCACAGCTGCGGCGCGCCGGGCTCGGTGAGCATCTTCTGGCGTGCCATCCGCAGCTGGACGCGGCGGTCGATCTCGTACGCCGACTCGCTGCTGTGCCCCGCCCGGATGACGTTGCGGGCGTACTCCTCCGACTGCAACAGGCCGGGCACGAACTGCACCTGGTAGGTGCGGATGAAGCTCGCCTCCTGCTCGAGGCGGAGGTACATCTCGAACCAGCTGGGCAGGATGTCGCCGTCCTGGTGCCACCAGCCCCTGGCGTTCGTGCGGTTGACGAGGCTGAGGTAGCCCTCGCGCTCCCGCTCGTCGGTGACGCCGTAGAGGGTGAGGAGGTCGACGATGTCGCGCTCCTTGAACCCGACGCGCCCGAGCTCCAACCGGCTGATCTTGGCGTGGGACGCCCTGATCGCCTCGCCGGCGGCGTGGCGCGTGATGCCAGCGGCCTCACGGAGCCTGCGCAGCTGGGTGCCGAGCACGATGCGCATGACGGTCGGACCGGCCTGGATGCTCGGGCTGAGCGGGGTGGTTTGCCCGGGCTTCGGCGGCTCTGCAGTCACAGCTCAACCTCACGACGGTCGGGTCCTGATGGGCGACACCTGCCGGACGTCTGCCTCGGACGGCCGGTGGACCGCCTCGGCACACACCGCGACCGATGGAGCATAGACCCGTGACGGAAATCCCGTGCAGTCTTCTGCGCAGGGTGGTGCCGGACGGCGGCTCCAAGGGCTACGCGATGAGATCGTCGAACTCGCCGTCCTTGGCGCCGCGGATGAACGCCGCGATCTCGGCACGCGTGTAGAGCAGCGCGGGGCCGCGGGGAGCGCGGGAGTGCCGGACTGCGACGCCGCCGCTCGCGAGGTCCGCGAGCTCGACGCAGTCGCCGCTGGGATTGCTGGCCGTGGCCTTGCGCCACGTCACGTCTTCGAGCTGATCGGCGGCGACGTTGGTCGTGCCGTCGTTGTATTGCATGTCGTGTCTCCGACCCGATCCGGCCACGGACTCATCCCCCCGTGTGACTTACATATGCACTTTCAAACGTTCTTGCAGATGGTGTTGCAGACAGGGTTGCGGATGCAAGCCGGGATCGCCAAACTAGTTGGCGGGGGAGTACGGCCAGCGGCACACGGAGACCGATGAGTGGACGTGTGCTCGGCCACGACCTGTAAAGGGGGAGTCGTGGGCCAAGAACACAGACGTCCGTCTGTGTCTCAGCGTCTCCATCTGGCCAGGGCCACCGTGCCCGTGACCTGTCTCAGCGACGGCAGGGCGCACGACGTGCCCGACGTCGAGTTCACCCGTGCTTCCGGGCACTACCAAGCCATCTGCGGGCACACCGTGTACGCGGCGCCGATGGTCGAGCCCGACGGGAAGCCGTGCCAGCTCTGCACAGAGATGTGGGAGCTGAACCACGAGCAGCAGCGGGTGGGCCGGTTCGGGCGGCTCTCGGGCTGACGCCCGGGGGCTGCATGTGGCGAGCGACGAGCGGCTGCACCCGCCGTCGTCCGGCCGCCCGTGCGTTTCCGCCGATCCCACGTCGACCAGCGGCGTCTGTCACACCACGACCTCTGTTCGTGGCCGCCGCGTTGGGTCCGTGGTTGTATCGGCCCCATGTCTCCGACCGGCCGGACGAGCAGCGCGCTCCAGGGGCCGCTCTGGGCAGGCCGCCGCGGCGATCAGTTCGACGAGCCCATGTTCTTCAGGCGCTGTCGCTGAACGCCGCCGGTGCCTCGGGAAGTACTGCGGCACCGGACGACCTGTCCGCTCCCGACCCGGTGAGGTGCCGCGATGGTCAGTACCCGCTCACTCCCGATCATCGATCTCGCGCGGTTCGACGGCGCCGAACGCGCGGCCGCGCTCGCCGAGCTGCGTGTCGCCGCGCACGAGGTCGGCTTCTTCTACGTGCAGGGCCACGGCGTCCCGTCGGACGTCCTGTCCGGGATCATGAACGTCGCGCAGCGCTTCTTCGCGCTGCCGATCGACCAGCGGCTGGAGATCGAGAACGTCCGGTCGCCCCAGTTCCGCGGTTACACGCGAGTGGGCACCGAGCACACCGGCGGCACGGCCGACCAGCGCGAGCAGCTCGACATCGGCCCCGAACGCGCGGCGCTCGAACTCGGTGCCGGCGACCCCGACTACCTGCGGCTCGTCGGGCCGAACCAGTGGCCGTCGGCCCTGCCGGAGCTGCGTGACGTCGTGCTGCGCTGGCAGGCGGAGGCGCTGCGGGTGAGCCGCGAGGTGCTGCGCGCGCTGGCGGCGGCGCTCGGCCAGCCCGCCGACTACTTCGACCGATGGTTCGACGACGAGGCCGCGGTGCACGTCAAGGTCGTGCACTACCCGCCGCGGGCGTCCGTCGACGCCGATCAGGGGGTCGGCAGCCACAAGGACTACGGCTACCTCGCGCTGCTGCAGCAGGACGAGGTCGGCGGCCTGCAGGTGCAGCTGCGCGACGGATCGTGGATCGACGCCGTGCCGGTGCCGGGAGCGTTCGTCTTCAACATCGGCGAGATGCTGGAGATCGCGACCCAGGGCTACCTGCGCGCCACCCAGCACCGCGTGCTCAGCCCACCGGCGGGGATCGACCGCTACTCGGTGCCGTTCTTCCTCGGCCCGCGGCTCGATGCCGTCGTCGAGCCGCTCGAACTGCCGGCGGAGCTGGCCGCCGACGCGAACGGGGTAGCCGACGACCCGGACAACCCGTTGCTGGCGGAGTTCGGCGAGAACGCGCTGGTCGGCTGGCTGCGCTCGCACCCGCGGGTGGCGGAGCGCTGGTGGTCGGACGTGCTGGCGAGACGATCGTGAACAGCAACGGCTGGCGGTTCGAGACCCGCGCGCTGCACGCCGGCGCGGTGCCCGACCCGGCGACGGGCGCGCGGGCCGTCCCGATCTACCAGACCACCTCGTACGTCTTCGACGACGCGACGCACGCGGCGGAGGCGTTCGCGCTGCGCGACCTGCAGACCCACGCTTACACGCGGCTGTCCAACCCGACGACGGCGGTCGTCGAGGAGCGGTTGGCGTCGCTGGAGGGCGGGGTCGCCGCCGTTGCCGTCGGCAGTGGGCAGGCCGCGGTGACGCTGTCGTTGCTCAACCTCGCCCGGGCCGGCGACCACGTCGTCGCGTCGGCCGCGCTGTACGGGGGCACGTACAACCTGCTGGCCCACACCTTCGGTGAGCTCGGGATCGGCGTGACGTTCGTGGCCGATCCCGACGACCCCGACGCCTGGGCGGCCGCGATCACGCCGCGGACCCGGGCGCTGTTCGCCGAGAGCATCGGCAACCCGCGCGGCAACGTGCTCGACGTCGCCACGGTCGCCGGTGTCGCACACGCCGCGGGCGTGCCGCTGGTCGTCGACAACACGGTGCCGACCCCGTGGCTGATGCGGCCGATCGAGCACGGCGCCGACATCGTGGTGCACTCGACGACGAAGTTCCTCGCCGGTCACGGCACGGCGATCGGCGGTGTTGTCGTCGACGCCGGCCGGTTCGACTTCGGTGCCGACCCGCAGCGCTGGCCGGGCTTCACACGTCCCGACCCGAGCTACGCGGGCCTCGTCTTCTGGGACGCGTTCGGCGCCGACGGGCTCGCCTATGCGTTGCGGCTGCGCACCAAGCTGCTGCGCGACCTCGGACCTGCGCCGTCGCCGTTCAACAGCTTCCTGCTGCTGCAGGGCATCGAGACGCTCCCGCTGCGGATGGAGCGGCACGTCGCCAACGCGACCGCGATCGCCGCATGGCTGCAGGAACACCCGCAGGTCAGCGCGGTGCACTACCCGGGGCTCGCGTCGAGCCCTTGGCGCGCGGCGGCCGAGCGCTACCTGCCCCTCGGTGCGGGCGCGGTGCTCGCGTTCGAGGTCGAGGGCGGAGTTTCCGCAGGCCAGCGGCTCGTCGGCGGGCTGAGGCTGTTCAGCCACCTCGCCAACATCGGCGACGTGCGCAGCCTCGTCATCCATCCGGCGTCGACGACACACGCGCAGCTCGACCCTGCCCAGCAGGCCGCGAGCGGTGTGACACCAGGACTTGTACGGCTGTCCGTCGGCATCGAAGGCGTCGACGACCTGATCAACGATCTGAAAGCGGGGCTGGCGGCATGACGACAGAGCGGGAGACGGCACCGCCGGAACAGTTCGCGGGCCGCCACGGGGTGGTGCGCTACCGGCGGTGGCGGCCGGAGCGGAAGCCGGTCGCGGAGCTCGTGGTGCTGCACGGGCTGGGTGAGCACGGCGGACAGTACGCGCCGCTCGCCGAGGCGGCGGTAGCGGCCGGGCTCGAAGTATGGGCCCCCGACCTGGCCGGACACGGCCGCAGCGACGGGGAGCGGGTGCTCATCCACGACCTCGACGACCTCGTGGCCGACGCGGAGACGCTGCTTCGGGTGATCAAGGTCGCCCGGCCGGGCGTGCCGGTCGTCGTTGTCGGGCACTCGCTCGGCTCCGCGATCGCGACGCTGCTCGTCGGCGAGATCCGCCCGCGGCCCGACACCGACAGCGGGATCGACGACCCCGCCGCCGACGTCGTCGGGCTGGTGCTGGCCGGCTCGTCGCTGACCACGTCCGGCGGGCTCGACGCGCTGATCGCCTCCGGGCTCGACCCGATGGACCTGCGCAAGGACCCCGGCGAGCTGGTGCGCGACCCCGACCAGGCGCAGCGGGTGCGCGAGGACCCGCTGGTGTGGGACGGCGGGCTGCGCCCCGAGACGCTGCGCGCGCTGCGGGCGGCGTCGTCACGCACGGCGCGGCTCGTCGCGATCGGGGCGCTCGACCACCTCCCGGTGCTCCTCCTGCACGGCGAGGAGGACGACCTCGCGCCGGTCGAGGCGGCGAAGCAGGTGGCCGACACGCTGCCGCGCGGGCGGATCGTCGTCTACCCGGAGGACCGGCACAACATCCTCCACGAGCTCGACCGCAAGGCCGTGCACGAGGAGCTGATCCGCTTCGCGATCGCGGTCACGGGCGCGCGCGTCTGACCCGAAGCTCCCCACCGTTTTGCCAACCTGCACGCCGTTTTGCGTGTGCAGATTGGCAAAACGGTGGGGAAGTTGGGCGGGGTGCTCGGGGCGGGTGCGCCGATCGGAGCAGTGGGCGGTTCCGCAGAGGTATCGGAGATCACTCGCACGGCGGGGGCGACGACCTGCGCAAGAAAGGTTAGCCTGACCTTTCCTGAGGGCATGCGGACCTTGCATGCACCCGTGCTCGAGAGGACGACGATGGCGCACGCTGCCCCCGCCCGAACGCAGCCGGACCGCGAGGTCCTCGACGTAGTGGGGGTGGGGTTCGGGCCGTCCAACCTCGCGCTGGCGATCGCGCTGCACGAGCACAACGCGGCCGTCCCACCCGAGCGCCGGCTCACCGTGCGGTTCGTCGAGCAGCAGGGCAGGTTCGGCTGGCACCGCGGCATGCTGATCGACGACGCGACGATGCAGGTCTCGTTCCTCAAGGACCTCGTCACGCTGCGGAACCCGGCCAGCCCGTTCAGCTTCCTGTCGTACCTGCACTCGAAGCGCCGGCTCGTCGACTTCATCAACTACGGCAGCGTCTACCCGACCCGCCTGGAGTTCCACGACTACCTCGAATGGGCCGCGCAGCGGTTCGCCGAGCAGATCCGCTACGGCACCGAGGTCGTCGAGATCCTGCCGGTGCGAGACGGCGGCGACGTCGAGCTGCTCGACGTCGTGTGCCGGGCCGCCGACGGCACGGTCACGCGGCTGCGCGCCCGCAACGTCGTGCTGGCCACCGGCCTGGTCCCGAACGTCCCGCAAGGGGTCGCGCTGGGCGAACGCGTCTGGCACGCGCGCGACCTCATGAACCGCGTGCCGGAGCTCGTCGAGCCGAAGCGGCTCGCGGTGGTCGGGGCCGGGCAGAGCGCCGCGGAGGCCGTCGACTACCTGCATCGCACCTTCCCGGCGGCCGAGGTGTGCGCGGTGTTCGCGCGGTACGGGTTCAGCCCCGCCGACGACAGCTCGTTCGCGAACCGGATCTTCGACCCGGCCGCCGTCGACGACTTCTACGTCGCGCCCGATGCCGTCAAGGACATGCTGCTCGGCTACCACGCGAACACGAACTACTCGGTGGTGGACACCGCGCTGATCGAGTCGCTCTACCGCCGGCACTACCACGAGATGGTTGCCGGGCACGAGCGGCTGCGGTTCCTCAACGTCTCGCGGATCACCGGCGTCGCCGGCTTCTCCGACCGCGTCGAGCTGACCGTCGAGTCGATGCTGGACGGCGCTTGCGAGGTGCTCAGCACCGACGCCGTGGTCTACGCGACCGGCTACCGATCGCACGACCCGCTGTGGCTGCTCACGACCGACCTCGCCGCCGCCTGCACGCGCGACGAGCTGGGCAGGCCCGTGTTCCGTCGCGACTACCGGATGTCCACCGGGCGGCTGCCCGACGGCGCGCCGCTCACGGCCGGGCTGTTCGTGCAGGGTGCGACCGAGCACACGCACGGCATCTCGTCGACGCTGCTTTCGAACGTCGCCGTGCGTTCGGGGGAGATCGTTGCCGCGCTGACCGCCCGCACCGAACGGCTCGCGACGCCGTCGATGGCGAGCGCAGCAGCCCGCTGAGAACAGCACCCGTTCAGCCACGAAGTCGGATCCGAGGAAGGAGCCTGGATGCGCGTCGTCGCGTTCGGATACATGACATGGGGTCGGCGGACGATCGAGGCGGTGCTCGCCGCGGGCCACGAGGTGCCGCTGATCGTCACGCACCCCGATAGCGACAACGCGTACGAGAAGATCTTCAACGAGTCCGTCGCCGAGCTGGCCGCCGACCACGGGATCCCGGTGCTCGTGCGCAACCGGGCGGAGGACACCGATGTCCACGAGGCCGTCGCCGCGGCGCAGGCCGACGTCATGGTCGTCTCCAACTGGCGGACGTGGCTGCCGCCCTCGCTCTACTCGATCCCGCGGCTGGGCACCCTCAACGTGCACGACGCGCTGTTGCCGGCCTACGCGGGGTTCGCGCCGCTGAACTGGGCGTTGATCAACGACGAGCCCGAGGTCGGCGTCACGGCGCATATGATGAACGCCGAGTTCGACGCGGGCGACATCGTGCTGCAGCGCTCCACGCCGATCACGGACGAGGACACGATCGTCGAGCTGTTCGACCGCACGCTCGCGATGTTCGGCCCGATCACGGTCGACGGGCTGGAGCTGGTCGCGAGCGGCCGCACCGACTGGACGCCGCAGGACCGCAAGGCCGCCTCGTACTTCCACCGCCGCAGCGAGGAGGACAACCGCATCGACTGGACGTGGCCGGCGCGCGACATCTTCAACCTGGTCAGGGCCCAGCTCGACCCGTACCCGAACGCCTACTGCTTCTACGGCACGCAGCGGTTGCGGGTGCTCGGCGCGTCGGTAACCGACGACGTGATCGGCGGGACGCCCGGGCGCATCGTCATCCGGCGGGGGAGCGGCGTGGTGATCGTCGCCGGGGCCGATGCCCGGCGCGGACGCAACCGTGGGCTCGTCGTCGAGCGGGTGCGGACCGACGACGGCCGGGAGCACGCCGCCGCCGAGTTCTTCCCGCACATGGGCGGCTACCTGACCTCCCGTCCGAGCGCGTTCGCGTAAGGAAGTACTCACGTCCGGGCCGCCCGTTCGTCCGATGCTGGGCGTGGGAGGTGGTCTCGTTGACGATCCGGTTGTACCCAGGCGCGCCGCCCGTTCTCGGCGATGCGGAGCGGATCCCGTCGCAGGAGCGGGCCCGGCTGCGGGCCGCCGCGCTGCGGGCGAAGCGGCTCCACCCGGGGCCGCTCGGCGAGCTGGTGAGCCGCGAGCTGCTGGCCTACGCCGACTTCGGGATCGGCTTCGGCCGCGATTCGCTCATCCCGCGGCTCTGCGCACAGGTGCTGGCCGAGACCGTCGACAACGACGTTCTGGTCGATCTCAGCGCTCAGAAACAGCCATAACGTCGTTGTCGACGTCCACGACGGGCCGCTGCGCGGCGTTCCGGTAGGCGCCGATCTTGCCGTCGAGCACGACCAGCTCGCGCCTGATCCGCTCCATCTTCGCCAGCACGGCCGAGCGGTGGTTCTCGAGCAGCTCCAGGCGGCGGGCGGGCTCCCGGTCGCCGTCGATCGCCACGAAGCGGCGCAGGTCGGCCATGGTCATGCCGGTCTCCCGGAGGCACCGCAGGATCCGCAGCCACCCGAGATCGCCCTCGGTGAAGGCCCGGGCGCCCGCGGACGTCCGGGTCACCGCACCGAGGATCCCGAGCCGGTCGTAGTAGCGGATGGTGTCGATCGAGAGTTCGGTCTGCCGCGCGGCCTCCGAGATGTTCACGCCCGAGATGTTCACACCCGTGATGGTGCCTCGACGAGCCTGTCGACGGCGACGACCTGATCGGCGGTGAGCGGTCCGAGCGGCAGCGCGCCGGCCAGCTCGCGCGCCTGCTCGGGCGTGCGCACGCCGGGCAGCGCGATCGCCCGCGGCGACCTGCCCCACACGTAGGCCAGCGCCCCTTGCACGAGGGTGCGTCCCCCGGACGTCAGGATCTCCCGGACGGCGTCGACGCGGGCCACCCACTCGGGCATGCGATCGGCGTGGAAGTAGTCCAACCACTGGTAGTGGCGGCGGACGTCGGCCGGCGCGAGCGGGTCGGGGGTGCGGTAGCGGCCGCTGAGCAGGCCCATCGCCAGCGGCGTCCTGGCGAGCACGGCTAGATCGTGCTCGTCGCACGCCGCGAGCGCCGGCTCGTCCGCGCCGAACACGTTGAGCTGCTGCTGCACGGCGACGCAGTGCCCGCCGGCGGCGACGGTCGCGATGACGTCCGGGCTGGTGGCGCTCGTGCCGTAAGCGCGGATCTTGCCGGCCTCGACCAGCTGCTCGAAGGCCTGCACGGCTTCGGCGGCCTGCTCCGGGGTGCAGCCACCGGGGTGGATCTGCAGGAGGTCGATGTGGTCGACGCCGAGCCTGCGCAGGCTCGCGTCGCAGGCAACCAGCACGTGCGCCGCGCTCAGGTCCACGTCGGAGCCGACGCGGGCGACCTCGTCGAAGACCAGCCCGACCTTGGTCGCGATCACGACGTCGTCGCGGAACGGCCGGACGGCCCGCCCGACGACCCGCTCGGAGTGCCCGCAACCGTAGACGTCGGCGGTGTCGATCAGCCGCACCCCGCTGTCGTACGCCGCCCGCACCGCCGCGACCGACACGTCGTCGTCGGCGGGGCCCCAGCCGGCGGGTCGGCCGCCGAAGTCCCATTCGCCGCCGAGCGCCCAGGTGCCGATGCCGAGCGCCGGCACGGTTCGGTCGCCGATGGGCCGTTGTGGTGTGGGTTGCGGTGTCATGGACCGCACGCTGCACCCTGGAGCGCGCTCCAGGGCAAGCGCGGTGAGCGTCGACAACGACGTTCTGGCTGTTTGTGAGCGCTAACATCGACCAAAACGTCGTTGTCGACGGTGTCCTAGAGCGCGATCCAGGCGCTTGTGACCGCCGGCGCGTCCGGTCTGGTCAGGCGCAGGCGGGTGGGGCCCGGGGGCAGGTCCTCGACGGCGAACCAGCCGTCGGCGTCGAGGTCGGCGGTGCGTTCCCCACCGGGGGTCTCGACGGTCAACCCGGCGACGGGGCCCGTGACCAGGCCCCGCATCGCCAGCCGGCCGGCCTCGTGCAACTGCGCCTGCACCTGCAGCTCGACGGCGACGTCGCCGGCTTCGAAGGTCAGCATGCGGACGTCGTCGCCGGCGGCTCGGACGAGCTCCGGCTCGTGCGCGGAGTCCAGCACCAGCTCGGCCAGCTCGTCGTCGAGGCGGCGGGTCGCCAGCGCGGCGCGGGCGGCCGCACCAACGATCCCGGGTGGCGGGTCGGCCTCCGCGGCGATCCGCCGCAGCCGCTCGATCAGGTCGTCGTCGCCGGGGTGGGTCATCGCGCTTCTCCCGCGCCGAGCAGGTCGTCATCGCCCGCGACGCGGCGCAGCTGGTCGAGGCAGCGGGCCCGGCTCGGCCCGATGCTCCCGATCGGCATGCCGAGCGCTGCGGACACGTCGGCGTACGTCGGTGGCGGCGTGGTCATCAGCACGCGCAACAGCTCCTGGCAGCGCTGTGAGATCTGCCCGACCGCACGCCACAAGGCCGCGTCGCGTTCGTCGGTCAGCAGGGCGGTGTCGAGCGGGTCGGCGCCGTCGGGCAGCTCGTCGGCGAAGTCGAGCGGCGCGCCGACGCGGCTCTTGCGCAGGATGCGGAGGCATTCCCGGCGCACGGTGGTCGCCAGCCAGCCGGAGAGGCGCTCCGGGTCGTTGATCCGCTCCAGGTTCTCGACGAGCCGCAGCCACGTCGTCTGCACGGCGTCGGCGGCGTCGGCGGTGTTGACGCGGAAGCTGCGGGCGATCGACCAGAGCATGCTGTTGTACCGGGCGACGAGCTCGTCCCACGCCGCCTGGTTGCCGTCGGCGGCCGCCGCGAGCAGCTCGCCGGTGTCCTGAGCCACGTGCACCCCTCCATCGCCGGACTCGCATTCTGCCGGACCGGACCTTTGAAAAGCAGAGCGCTGGACGTCTGGTCGTGATGGGTGTTTTCACCCGGTCGGACGCATCAGACGTTCCGAGCGTGCGCTCTTCCAGGCGTTCGCCACCTGAGGAGAGCTCCGATGACGCGTGCCATCCGCGCAATGCCTGCTTGCACCAGCGGCATCACCGCTGGTGAATGGCCCTTCGTCGGGCGCGACGGCGAGGCGCGGGCCATGGCCGCGACGCTCACCCGCCGGATGGGTGCGGTCCTCGCGGCGCCGACCGGTGCTGGGCGCAGCAGGCTGGTGGCCGAAGCTCTCGGTGGGCGGCGCGGTGTCGTGCGGATCGTCGCGACGGCATCGGCCGGGGCCGTGCCGCTGGGGGCGTTCCGCCCGCTGTTCCCACGCATGTCAGGCCCGTTGAACGAGCAGCTCGGCCGGATGGCCGACGCCCTCACCGGCCGCGACGCGCTGACGCTCTGCGTCGACGACGCCCACCTGCTCGACGAGGCCTCGGCCGCGTTGCTGCACCAGGTCACGCTCCGCTGCGCGGGCCGCAGTCGCACGGCCACCGTCGCCGTCACGTTGCGCAGCGGCGCGCCGTCGCCGGACGCCGTCACCGCGCTGTGGAAGGACGGCCTGCTCGACCGGATCGACGTCGCGCCGCTGGGTGCCGCCGCGGTGCGCGACCTGCTCGAAGCCGTGCTCGGCGACCAGCTGGAGCGCTGCGCCGCCCATCGGCTGCACGACCTCACCCGCGGCAACATGGTGCTGCTGCGCCGGCTCGTCCACGAAGAGGTCGTCGCCGGCCGGCTGCGCCCGGCTGCCGGGGTGTGGCAGTGGTTCGGTGGGCCGAAGGTCTCCCCGCTGCTCGCCGAGCTGGTCGACGCCTACCTGGGCCCCGTCCCGAGCGGCGTGCGGTCGGTCGCGGAGCTGATCGCCGTCGACGGCGTCGCCGACCTGCCAGCCCTCGAACGCATCGCCGGGCAGGGCGCGGTCGAGCAGGCCGAGAGCAGCGGGATCGTCGAGATCACCGATGGGGACGGCGCCGCCGGCCTCACACTGCCGCTGTACGGCGAGCTGCTGCGGGCCCGCGCCGGCCGGGCCCGGGCGCTGCGCAGGCGGGCAGCGGTGTTGTCGATCGCCGCACCCGCGGGCGACGACGACGAGCTCCGGGCGCTCTGCTCGGCCGGCATGCTGGACCGCGCCGCCGAGATCGCCGAGCGCGAGACCGGCCCGGCCGAGCCCACGCACGCGGCGCTCGTCGACATCCGGCGCGGGCTGGTCGCGCTGGAGCGCGGCGCGGTGCGAACCGCCGCGCGCCGGCTGCGTGACGCGACGGCCGTCCTCGCCGTGCACGGCGGCAATCCGGCCGGTTGGTCGGGCGACGAGGTCGCGTTGCTGCTGGTCCGGGCCGCGGGGGCGCTCGGTGACCCGTCGGGGGTGGCTGCGGTACCGCGTTCGGGGCTGCGCATGCAGCGGCAGCTCGCGCTGGCGTGGGCGGCTGCCGCCGCGGGCGCGGTGAGCGAGGCCGTCGCGATCGCCAACCGGGCCGCAGTCCTCGCAAGGGCCGCCGGCGACCGCTGGGGGGAGGTCGACGCGCTGCACACGGCCGTCCGGTTCGGCAGCGCGGCGGGCGCGGAGCGGCTCGACGAACTGGCTGGGGAGCTGGACGGTCCGCGGGCCGCGAGCGCAGCGGCGCACGCAGCCGCGCTGGCGGCCGGCGACGGAACCGCGCTCAGCGCGGTCTCGGCAGCGGCGGAGCGCTGGGGCGCCCTGCTGATCGCCGCCGACGCCTCGGCGCAGGCCGCGGTCGCGCACCACCACCGCGGCGACCGCACGGCAGCCATCGCCGCGGCGGGCCGCGCGGCGGAGCTGGCCGAGCGGTGCGAGGGCGCCGTCACACCCGCATTGCGCGACGCGGCGCACCCGCTGCCGCTGACCTCGCGGGAGCGGGAGATCGTGATGCTCGCGTCGGCGGGCCTGTCCAACAAGAAGATCGCCGAACGGCTCGTCGTCTCGGTGCGGACGGTCGAGGGCCACCTTTACCGGGCCTGCACGAAGCTGCACGTCAGCACCCGCGGGGCGCTCGTCGACGTCTTGAACGAGTATCAGCAAGCCTGACGCTGCGCCCCGGCGGTCGCGAACCGGGCCGCTTGCGCCATCGGCAGCACGTCGCGCCCGGCGAGCCCGCCGAGCAGGAGCGCGTCGAGGTCGAGGTGCAGCAGGTGCGAGCGGAACGCCCACCCGGGTTGCGGCTCGACGTGCCGGCTCTCCACCGTGCCGAAGCCGCTCTTGGTGTACATCGCGAGCAGGGCGTCCTCGCAGGCGCCGAGCACGTGCCGGTGCCCCGTCTCCACCGCGACCCGCACGACGTGCTGCATGAGCGGGGGGAAGAGCCCCGCGCCCTGGTAATCGGGGTCGATCGCGCCGGCCCCGGCCTCGACGAACCCGGCCCGCCAGAGCCACGACGGCACGACGTGCCCGCCCCACGTCACGTACTGGCTGCGCCGCGGGTCGCGGTCGACGAAGATCACCCTGACGTACCCGACGATCCGCTCGTCGTGCCGGCAGACGAGGTGGCACGCGTGCGCGTCGAACGGCGAGGCCAGCGCCTCGGCGTCGATCTCGGCGAAGCGGCCCTCGTTGCGGTGTGCACGCAGCCGCAGGTCGTGGATCTCGGGGAGGTCCTCGACTCCCGTCAGACCGAACGTGAAGGCCCGATCGACACCGCGGACGGGCAGGCCGGCCGCCCGCAGCTCGGCCGGTGTGGTCAGGGGCTCGGCCAGCAGCAGGTACTCGGCGACCGCGTTCAGGAAGTCCGGCTGCGGCCGCACCCACTCGACGGCGATCGCCCTGCCGACGACGGAGACGACAACCGCCGGCACCTCGTGCGTCCCGGCGAACGGGAGCGTCACGGTCAGCTTCAGCTCGAGGCCGTGGCCGAGCTCGCTGCTGCCGCCGTTGATGCTGGTGAGCCGGGCGCCGGCGGCGCCGATCTCCCCGACGAGCGCGTGCAGCCAGCCGCGGAAGCGGACCGGCGACGGCGCCGAGACCGTCGGCGACAGGTGTTCGGGGCAGCGCAGGTGATCGGTCACACCAAGCCGGAGCCCGCCCCCGTTCGTGCTGATACAGGTCACGCCGGTCGGTCCCACGGTTCCCCCACTTGCTCGCCGGGTCCCCCGACCCGCACCGACGATCGCGCGCCGGGCCCGGCGGGAGCATCGGTGCTGGCACCACTCGTGGCGGAGGAGGACCGCACACTCCTGCTATTGACCCCGCCCTCCCGGGTAACGAGCATCCCGCCCATGGACCTGCAGCCCGGGGTGCGCGCGCAGCACATCGACACCGACCGGATCACCATGCACGTGCTGGAGGCCGGCCCGGCCGACGGCGTGCCCGTCGTCTTCGTGCACGGCAACCTCTCCACGGGACGCTTCTACGAGCACGTCCTCACCGCGCTGCCGCCGGGCGTCCGGGGGATCGCCCCGGACATGCGCGGCTTCGGCCGCAGCGACCCCGCCCCGCTGGACGCCACACGCGGCATCGCCGACTGGGCGGACGACGTGCACGCGCTGGTCAGGACGTTGGGCATCGACGCGCCCCCGCACCTGGTCGGCTGGTCGACCGGCGGAGCGGCGATCGCGTACTACGCGATGGAGCGGCCCGTGGCGTCGCTGACGCTCATCGACCCGGTATCGCCCTACGGCTACGGCGGCACGTTCGCCGATGGCACGCCGTGCCAGCCCGACTTCGCCGGCTCCGGGGGTGGCACAGCCAATCCCGAGGTCGTCCGCAGGATCGCCGAGGGTGACGCGTCCGCGGAGAGCCCGTTCTCGATCCGCAACGTCCTGAACGCCTTCTACTTCGCCCCGACGCACCGCGAGCCGCCGGAACGCGAGGACCTGCTCGTCGCGGAGATCCTGCTGACCGTCACCGGCGACACGAACTACCCCGGCGACAGCGTCCCGTCGGACAACTGGCCCGGTGTCGCCCCGGGCACCACCGGCATCCTCAACGCGCTCTCGCCGAAGTACTGCAACTGGACCGGCATAGTCGACGTCGACCCGAAACCACCGGTGCTGTGGACGTACGGCTCCGCGGATCTTGTGGTCGCCGACGACTCGCCGCTGGAGTTCGGCACGCTCGGCGCGCAGGGTGTGGTGCCCGGCTGGCCGGGGGCGGCGGCGTACCCGGCGCAGCCGATGGTGGCGCAGACGCGCGAGGTGCTGGAGCGCTATGCGGCGGCCGGCGGCAGCGTCCGGATCGAGGAGTTCGAGGGCGCCGGCCACGCCCCGATGTTCGACGCGAAGGACAAGTGGCTGGCCGCGTTCAAGGAGTTCCTCGGTACGACGATCGGGTGAACGACCGTCGGAGTGTGGCCGTGCGGACCGATGGAGGGATGTGAACAGCAGCGGGAAGGTCCGGCCCGACGCCGGCGCCGCGCTGCTCGACCTCTATGACACCGCGTTGCCGCAGGTCTACGGCTACCTGCTGGCCAGGTGCGGCCGGCGGGTGCTGGCCGAGGACCTCGCGGCCGAGACGTTCCTCGCCGCGGTCGCGGCCTGCCGGGGGCCGCAACCGCCGGCGCCGAGCACGGGCTGGCTCGTCGGGATCGCGCGCCACAAGCTCGTCGACCACTGGCGCGCGGCCGAGCGCGAGCAGCGCGGCCTGCGCGCGGTGGCCGGTGAGCCGGAGCCGGTCGACGACCCTTGGGACGAGGCGCTCGACGCCGGGCTGGCACACGCCGTGCTGGAGGAGCAGAGCGCGCAACACCGCGCGGTGCTGACCTTGCGCTACCTCGACGGGCTGAGCGTCCCCGAGGTGGCCGGCGTGCTCGGCCGCACCGTGCACGCCACGGAGGCCCTGCTCACCCGCGCCCGCACGGCGTTCCGGCGCAGTTACGTCCGGCAGGAGGGAGGACCGCGATGACCGACCCGATGGACGTCCTGCGGTCCGCGGCACCTCCCGTCGATCCCGACCCGGCCTTCGCACGAGCGCTGCGCTCCCGGATGGAGCGCGCGCTGCTCGCACCACAACGGGAGGAGCGGACCATGACCACCACGATCTCGGCACGAGAGACAGCGCTGCACGCCCTCACGCCGTACCTCGCGGTGACCGATGCACGTGCGGCCATCGCGTTCTACGTCGACGTGTTCGGTGCGACCCGCCGCGGCGAGCCGATCGTCATGCCAGACGGGCGGGTCGGGCACGCGGAGCTCGCGCTCGGCGACAGCGTCGTGATGCTGGCGGACGAGTTCCCCGAGATCGGGCACCTCGCGCCGCCGAGCCGAGGCGGGCCGACCCAGTCGCTGCGCCTCGAGGTGGACGACCCCGACGGCGTCGTCGCGCGGGCCGTGGCGGCCGGAGCGGTGCTGGAGCGGCCGGTCGCCGACTCGGAGCACGGGCGCGGCGGGGCGTTGCTCGATCCGTCGGGGCACCGCTGGCTGGTCGAGCGCTCGTCGCGGGTGCCGGACGTCGTCCACGCCTCGCTCTGGTCGCCCGACGCCGAGCGGACCGCGGCGTTCTTCCACGCGGTGCTCGGGCTGGAGCGCAGCGCCGACGGTCGGATGCTCGAAGGCGCCGGCGGTGGCATCGGGATCTTCTCGACGCAGGCCGAGACGACCCTGATGGTCTGCTACTCGGTCCCCGACGTGCACGCCGCGGTGGCCCTGGTGCGCGCGGCCGGCGGCAGCGCCGGCGAGCCCACCGACGAGCCGTACGGACTGCTGGCCGACTGCCGCGACGACCAGGGGCAGCCGTTCGCGGTCTGGCAGGGCACCAGCTCACGCCGCCCGCTCGGCGAGCTCGTGCACGTCCTGCTCGGGGTACCGGATTCAGGACGCGCCCGCGGCTTCTACGGCACGGCGCTCGGCTGGGACTTCGTCCCCGCGCATGCGCCGGACAGCTGGACAGTGCGACGTGGCGGGCACTACCTCGCACCGCGCACGACGGTCCTCGGCGGCTTCGGGGACGCCGTCGTGTCGCCGTCGTTCGCGGTGGGCGACGTCGAGGCCGCCGCCGCTGCCGTCCGCGCCGCGGGCGGGACGGCCGGTGAGCCGACACAGCGCCCCTTCGGCCTCGCCGCCGACTGCCGGGACGACCAGGGCATGCCGTTCCTGCTGCTCCAGCCCTGAGATCAGCCCGGCAATCTCCCCATCGTTCTGGGTGGATGCGCGCCCGCTGGGCGCGCATCCACCCAAAACAGTGGGGAAGTCACCACGGCACTGAGGTCATCATGGCGCTGTGGTCACCAGGGCACTGGGCCGTCCTTGTCGAAGAACCCGCCCGTCGGGCCGTCCGGTGGCAGCGTCGCGAGGGTGACGATCGCGGCGCAGCCCTCCTCGACGGTCTGGGTGCCGCGGTGGCCGTTGAGGTCGGTCGCGGTGAACCCGGGGTCGGCGGCGTTGACGCGGAACTCCGGCAGCGCCTTCGCGTACACGCTGGTGATCATGTTGAGCGCCGTCTTCGACGCCGGGTAGTGCAGCGCGACGGGTGCCGACGCGAACCGTTCCAGGTCGGCGGTGAGCGCGAGCGAGCCCACCCCGCTGGAGACCATGACGATCCGCGGCGCGGCCGAGCGTCGCAGCAGCGGCAGGAATTCCTTCGTCACCCGGACCGGCCCGTACACGTTCGTCTCGAAAGTGACGCGGAGCGTCTCGGGGTCGCAGTCGAGCGCGCTGATCCAGCCGCCGCCGACCGCGGCGTTGTTGACCAGCACGTCCAGCCGGCCGTGCCGCTGCTCGACCTCCTTGGCCGCGGCCGCGACCGACCCGTCATCGGTGACGTCGAGCTGCACGACGGAGACGTCCCCGTCCAGCGTCGCCGCTGCCGCCCGCCCGCGCTCCACGTCGCGCGAGCCGAGCACCACCGTCCAGCCGAGTTGGCTGAACCGCCTCGCCGTCGCCAGCCCGATGCCCTTGTTCGCGCCGGTGACCAGCGCGATCGTCGTTCCTGTCATGGCCGCAACGTTCGGCCGTCGCGACCGCCGGAACCAGGCCCGCCGGAACGGGGGACCCGCGGTACCAGGCTGAGCGCGCCGTCGAGGTGCATGCTTGACGGGTGGACCGTCCCGAGCTCGCCGCCGCACTGCGCACCTGGCGGGAGCGGCTGCGCCCAGCCGACGTCGGGCTGCCGGCGGGGGTGCGCCGGCGAACACCCGGCCTGCGGCGCGAGGAGGTGGCCGGGCTCGCCGGCGTCTCGGTCGACTACCTGACCCGGCTGGAGCAGGGCCGCGGGCCGCACCCGTCCGAGGCGGTGCTCGGCGCGCTGGCCAGGGCGCTGCAGGTGACCGACGCCGAGCGCGAGCACCTGTTCCACCTCGCGGGCGCCCAGCCGCCGCTACCGGGGCGGATCCGCAGCACGCCGCGGCCGAGCGTGCTGCGGATGCTCGACCGGTTCACCGACCTGCCCGCCCTGCTGCTCGACGCCAAGACCGACGTGATCGCGTGGAACCCGATGGCGCTCGCGCTGCTCGGCGACATGTCGGCCGTCCCGCCGACCGAGCGCAACATCGCACGCACGGCGTTCCTGAACGGCAGCGCCCGCGTCGGGGCCGACGACGAGGAGCGCCGACGGCTCAACCGCGCGCTGGTCTCCGACCTGCGCCGGTCCGCCGCCCGCTACCCGGCCGACCCCGGTATGCAGCGTCTGATCACCGATCTGCTGGCCGGCAGCCCCGAGTTCGCGCGGCTGTGGGAGCAGCGCAACCTGAACGTGCGCCACGGCGATCAGAAGCGGGTCCGGCACCCGCAACTCGGGCTCATCACGCTCGACTGCGACGTGCTGCACGTCCCGGAGGACGATCAGCGACTGATCGTCTACTCGGCCAGTCCGGGCAGTCATGGCGCCCAATCGCTGGATCTGCTGCGTGTCGTCGGGCTGCAGGAGCTTTCGGCCGATCGGCTAGTCTGACCCCTCCACTTGCGGAGGGGACGCAAGCTCATGGCATCTGACCTGGCATTCGACGCGCTTGCGGATCCGGTCCGGCGGGAGATCCTCGGTGTGCTCGCCGAGCGCGAGGAGTGCAGCGCAGGCGAGCTGTCCAACGCGATCCACCGTGTCGGGCGCACTGCCGTGTCCAGCCACCTGCGGGTGCTGCGCACGGCCGGCCTGATCGCGGAGCGCCGGACCGGCCGATTCCGGTACTACTCGGTGGATCCGACCGGCCCCGCGCAGGACGTCATCCACCTCCTGCAGGAGCTGTTCCAGGGGTCGCTCGACGCGGCGAAGGTTGCTGCGGAGTCACTCGCCGACACGGGGGCCGACGACCGCAGAGCGATGTAGTGGCCTACGTCGCCGTCTCGGCGGAGCAGCGCATCGACGCCCCGCCGGCTGCGGTGTTCGCGCTGTTCGGCGCCGACGCGGGGGCCGGCTGGCTCTTCGACGCGACCTGCGACAGGGTGGCGGTCGGCGCGGCGGTCACGCTGCGGGCACCGCTCGGCGGGCACCCGGTGGAGCTGCTCGGCCGGATCGCTGCCGTGCGGCCGCCGTCGACGATCGAGCTGCGGCTCGACCAGCCGTGGCGCGGGACGTTGCGGGTGCGCTTCGAGCCGGCCGGCGCGGGCACTCGCGTGCGGCTCACCGCCGGCCTCGACGACGACGGCTTGCGCTGGATGATGCGCCGCCGCGGCTACCGGGTGCCGGCCGAACCCACCGGCGGCGCGCACGCCGTAGGCCTGCTGACCAGCAAGTCCGGCAGCGGGAGCGTGTTCTCCGCGGCGTCGGAGGGCCTCGCCGCGATGGCCGTCGAGGAGATCAACGCCGAGGGCGGGATCCACGGCCAGCCGGTGCGGCTCGTCGTCGGCGACGATGCGACCGACCCCGCTGTCGGAACGCTCGAAGCGTGGCGCCTGGTGCACGCCGGCTGCCGGTCGATCATGGCCGCCACGACGTCGGCGACGTTCGAGCGGGTGTCGAACGAGCTGCGCGGCTGCGCGACGCTGCTGGTGCAGACCGTGATGAACGAGGGCGGGCTCGGCGGTGGCCTGCGGGTCCAGCTGGGCGAGCGGCCGGCCGACCAGCTGCGGGCCGCGATCGGCCCGATGATGGACGCGGCCGGCGGGCGGCGGTGGTTCCTCGCCGGCAACGACTACGTGTGGCCGCACGTCGTGCACGGCAAGGCGCGGTCGCTCGTCGCCGAGCACGGCGGCACGGTGGTCGGCGAGCGGTTCGCCCACCTCGGTACCCGCGACTTCACCCCGCTCGTCGAGGCCGTGCTCGCGTCCGGGGCCGACGTCGTGCTCTCGTCGTTCGTCGGTGCCGACCTGGTGACGTTCGAGCGCCAGTGCCACGAGATGGGCGTCCGGGCGCGGTGCCGGTCGCTGGCGCTCGCGCTCGACGAACCCACCCGCGAGCGCATCGGGGCGGCCGCCGCGCCGGGGCTGTGGGGTGTCGCCGGCTACTTCGCGGAGCTGCCCGGCGCGACGAACGCGGCGTTCCTGAGCCGCTACCGCGAGATGCACGGGCCGTTCGCGCCGCCCGTCTCGACGATCTCCGAATCGGTGTACGAGGCGCTGCACCTCTACGCGGCGGCGGCGCGGCGGGCGCCGGACGACGACCCGGTCGGGGTGGCCCGCGAGCTGCGGCACGGGCGCGCCGACTTCCCCCGCGGCACGGTCACCGTCGACGGTCCGGAGACCGTGGCTCAGCGCCTCTACCTGGCCGAGGCCACGGCCGACGGATTCCTGGTGAGCCATCAGGTCCGGTAACCGCCAATATGCCAATGGTCGTTGACGCGTTCTTTCGCTACTCCATAGGGTCGCCATCGATTCCCCCGATCGAGGAGGCCGCATGCCCGTCACGCCACCCGACCCGGCCGCGCTCGACCGTGCGGCGCAGCAGTACCGGCTCGGCCTGTCCTCGGCGGACCTCGAGGAGTTCAGCCCGCTCGTCGGCGGCCTCCTGAGCTCGTGGAACGCCGTCGAGGAGCTCTACGCAGCCACTGTTCCGGAGGCACCGAAGCGCGAGTGGGAACGTCCGGCCGAGGCCGACAACCCCTACAACGCCTGGTACGTGACGTGCTCGGTCACCGAGACGGAGAGCGGCCCGCTCGCGGGGCGGACGGTCGCGGTCAAGGACAACACCGCCGTCGCCGGCGTGCCGATGATGAACGGCTCCTCGACGATCGAGGGGTACACCCCGCTGCGCGACGCCACCGTCGTCACGCGGCTGCTCGCCGCCGGCGCCACGATCGCGGGCAAGGCGGTCTGCGAGGACCTCTGCTTCTCCGGCGGCTCGCACACCTCCCGCACCGGCGCGGTGCGCAACCCGTGGGACGAGACGCGCTCGGCCGGCGGCTCGTCCTCGGGGAGCGCGGCGCTCGTCGCGGGCGGTGTCGTCGACCTCGCGACCGGCGGTGACCAGGGCGGATCGGTGCGGATGCCGGCCGCGTTCAGCGGCGCCGTCGGGCATAAGCCGACGTTCGGGCTCGTCCCGTACACCGGCGCGTTCCCGATCGAGCAGACGATCGACCACGTCGGCCCGATCACACGCACGGTCGCCGACGCCGCGCTGATGCTGAGCGTGATGGCCGGCCCCGACGGACTCGACCCGCGCCAACCACGTGACCTCGTGCCCGATGACTACGTCGCCGCGCTCGCCACTGGCGCGAACGGGCTGCGGATCGGTGTTGTGACCGAGGGCTTCGGCCACGCGAACTCCGATCAGGGCGTGGGCGACGCCGTGCGCGCGGCCGTCGAGACTCTGCGCGGTGCCGGGCTGTCGGCGGAGGACGTCTCGATCCCGTGGCACCTCCACGGCGCGAAGGTCTGGGACGTCATCGGCACCGAGGGCGTGCTGCGCCAGATGATCGACATGAACGGCTACGGGATGAACTGGAAGGGCCTGTACGACCCGGAGGTCATCGCCCACTACGGCGCGGCGTGGCGGAACGACCCCACCGAGTTCTCGGAGACCGTCAAGCTCGTCCTCCTGACCGGCGGGTACAGCCTCGAAACGCAGCACGGCCGGCACTACGCGATGGCACGCAACCTCGCCGTCGAGCTGAAGGCGGCCTACGACGCCGCGCTGGAGCGCTACGACGTGCTCGTGATGCCGACCGTCCCGATCCAGGCCTCGACCCTGCCCGCACCGGACGCCTCGCGCACCGAGGTGATCGCGCGGGCGCTGGAGATGATCGCCAACACCTGCGTCACCGATGTGACGGGCCACCCCGCGTGCTCGGTGCCCGCCGGGCTGGTGAACGGCCTCCCGACCGGGATGATGATCATCGGAAGGAGCTTCGACGACAGCACGGTGCTGCGGGTGGCGCACGCGTACGAGCAGGCGGTGGGTGGGTTCCCGGCGCCGCCGCGGTAGCCGCGCGCTGGTTGCGGAGCGGGTCCGGGGGAGGGCAGGAAAGCCACTTTCCTGCCCTGTGAGGGCCTGAAAGTGGCTTTCCTGCCCTCACGTGCGGGACGCACACGTCGCGGCGTGCGGCACGCGCACGATGCCGGGAAAGCCACTTTCCCGGCACTCCCGACCGCCGGCTGTCGGGCTGCTCGACCACAATCGGCGTCGTGTTGATCCCACCAGGCCTGTTCGACGGTCCTCCTGCCGAACCGCCGCCGGACGACGCCCTCGTCCGGTCGATCGAGGCGGAGCTCGGCCGGGCGCTACCAGCGGCTTACGTCGAGCTCGCGCGCCAACACAACGGCGGCGAATTCGCGCGTACGGCCCACCCCGCCCCGTCGCGGACCTCATGGAGCGGGAACCACGTCGGGGTGTCGGCACTCGCGGCCATCGGAAGGACCGCGTCCTTCAGCCTCTGCGGCGAGGTCGGCAGCGCGTTCTGGCCGTTCGAATGGGGATACCCCGACATCGGCGTGTACTTCGTGGACTGCCCGTCCGCCGGGCACGACATGATCGCCCTCGACTACCGGGACGGCGGCGAGCCGTGTGTGGTCCACGTCGACCAGGAGTGGGACTACCAGATCACCGTCCTCGCCCCCGACTTCGCGACCTTCATCGGCGGGCTCGTCGATGAGTCGGAGTTCGACGACTCGGACTGACGCCGCTTGCACCCATTGGGCCCGGCCGCCCCGGTGGGTGCCGTGGTCAGCGCCGGCGAGGGTCAGGAAAGCCACTTTCATGCAACGTGGTTGCATGAAAGTGGCTTTCCTGACGTCGCGGGAGGACCACCTCTCGGATGTCGGTCACCCCGGCGGCGCGGTCGTCTCCCGCACCACGAGCTCCGTTGCCAGCTCCAACCGGTGGGAGACGGGGTGGTTGCCCTCGATCCGCTGGGTGAGGACGCGGACGGCGGTGGCGCCCATCTCGCTGAGGGGCTGGGTCACCGAGGTCAGCGCGGGGGTCGACTGGCGGGCCTCGTACGTCCCGTCGAAGCCGACGACGCTCAGCCGCCGTGGCACACCGACGCCCCGGCGCCGCGCCTCTGCCATGACGCCCAGCGCGAGCCGGTCGTTGGCGCAGAACACCGCGGTGGGTGGGGTCGGGAGGTCCAGCAGCCGGCGTCCGGCCGTCTCGCCGAACGCCTTGCGGAACGAGCCGTGCGAAACCAGTTCGTCCGGCGCGGTGAGCCCGTGCGCGGAGAGCGCGGCGAGGAATCCGTGGAACCTGGCCTGGTTGCTGTCGGACCGTTCGGTGCCACCCACGAACGCGATCCGGGTGTGGCCGAGCGCGATCAGGTGCTCGGCCGCCTCCCGGCCGCCCGCCCAGTTGGTCGCGCCGATGCTGGTGACGCCGGCCGGCGGCGGGTTCGCGAGGTCGACGACCACGATCGGCAGCCCGCGCTGCTCGAAGGGCCGCAGCAGCTCCTCCCGGTACGCCGACGTGCTGACGATCAGGCCGGACCGGCCGCCCTCCACCATCCGCTGCGCGCGCCCGGCCATGTCCTCGGCGGTGGCGTGCTCGCCGCCGGTCAGCCCGACGACGGCGTCGACGCCGAGCGCGGCCGTCTCGGTGATCACGCCCGAGAGCAGCGTCGTCGAGTAGGCCGAGTTGAGCGCGTCGACGAGCACGTCGATCACGAGCCCGGTGAGCCGCGGCTTGCGCTGCCCCGGTGAGCGGTACCCCGATTCGCGAAGCGCCGCGAGCACCCTGCTGCGCGTTCCGGACGCGACGTCGTCCCGGCCGTTGACCACCTTCGAGACCGTGGCCATCGACACACCTGTCCGTTCGGCGATGTCGGCCAGCGTGGTCCGTGCAGTTCCGGGCACCGTCTTGCCCTTCCTGGCGAAAACTTTCGAGGACTGCTGACCTTGCAGTTCGCCGGCATCGCCTGTCAAGGTTGAAGACAGGTGGTCGAAACTTTTCGAGCGATCGGCGGGAGATGCTGTGGGCCAGCGCGTGAAGGTCGGCATGGTCGGTGCGGGGAAGATCAGCGGTCAGTATCTCGAGACCCTCGCGGGGATCGACGCACTGGAGCTCGTTGCCGTCGCCGACATGGTGCCAGCCCGGGCAGCGGAGGTGGCGCAGCAGGTGCCCACCGCGCGGGCGCTCGGCCTCGACGAGCTGCTGGCCGCCGATGACGTGGAGCTCGTCCTCAACCTGACCGTGCCGCAGGCGCACGCCGAGGTCGCGCTGGCCGGGATCGCGGCCGGGAAGATGGTCTACGGCGAGAAGCCGCTCGCCGCGACGCTCGCGGAGGCGGCCGAGGTCGTCCGCGCGGCCGAGCTGGCCGGTGTGACGATCGGCTGCGCGCCCGACACCGTGCTCGGCACCGGCATGCAGTCGGCGCGCAAAGCCGTCGACGACGGGCTGGTCGGCACGCCGATCTCGGCGTCGGCGACGTTCATGAACCCCGGTCCGGAGCGGTGGCACCCCAACCCCGACTTCCTCTACGCGCCGGGCGGCGGGCCGCTGCTGGACCTCGGGCCGTACTACGTCAGCGGGCTCGTCACGCTGCTCGGCCCGGTCGAGCGGGTGTTCGGCGCGGGCAGCCGCAAGCGCGACCACCGCGTCATCGGCTCGGGCCCGCGGGCCGGCGAGCTGATCCCGGTGCTCGTCGACACGCACGTCACGGGCGTGCTGGAGCATCGCGGTGGCGTGCTCTCCACCCTCGTCACGAGCTTCGACGCCGTCGGCACGCGGGCGTCGCGGATCGAGGTGCACGGCGATCGCGGCAGCCTGGTGGTGCCCGACCCCAACCGGTTCGACGGCGACCCCGAGATCCACCGGGCCGGCGGTGACGGCTGGGAGGTGCTGCCGCCTTCCGCCGGCTATCGCGACGCCGGACGCGGGGTGGGCATGCTCGACTTCACCTCGGGCGCGCCGCGCGCCGGCGGTGCGCTCGCGTACCACGTGCTCGAGGTGCTGGAGCGGGTGCTCGAGTCGGCCGCGAAGGGCGTCCGGGTCGACGTCACCAGCACGGTGGAGCGTCCGGAGCCCGTGCCCCTGCAGGACCTGCCCCGCCCCAGCTGAAAGTTCCCCACCGTTTTGCCGACCTGCACGCCGTTCCGGCTGTGCAAGTAGGCAAAACGGTGGGGAAGTTCGTCAGCCGGCGAGGAGCTTCGGCAGGTCGTCCAGCACGCGGGCGGCGCCGATCGGGCCGAGCCCGAGGAACCACACCTCGTCCTCGACGGGGCGGACATGGCCGGCCTTCACCGCGGGGATGGCACTCCAGAGCTGGCCGTTGACGACGCCGCCCTGGTCGGTCGCCGTCGGCGGCCCGTAGCTGGAGTAGAAGATCCAGTCGGCGTTCGCATCGCCGATCCGCTCGGTGGACACCTCGACCGCGAGCTCGTTGATGTCCTGGTTCGGCGGCCTGGCCAGCCCGACGTCACGCAGGATGACGCCGATGAACGACAGGTTGCCGTAGAGGCGGATCCGGCCGGGCATGAACCGGACGAGCGAGATCGTCGGCTTGCCCTGCAGCGTCGCCTTCACCTGGTCGGCATGGCGCTGGTACTCGTTGAGCACCTCGACGGCCTTCGTCTCCTCGCCGAGCGCGGCGCCGACGAGCAGAACGTTCTCCTTCCACGGGAACCCCGGCCGGATGGAGAGCACGGTCGGTGCGATCGCGGAGAGCTTGTCGTAGAGCTGGTCGACGCGCAGCTTGCTGCCGAGGATCAGGTCGGGTGCGGCCTTGGAGATGGCCTCGAGGTTGAGCGCGTTCTGCTCGCCGATCGTCGGGATGCCGGCGACCTTGTCGAGCAGGTACGACGGCTGCGTGCCGTTCAGCGTGGCGGTCGCCACCGGGGTGATGCCGAGCGCGAGCACCTGGTCGAGCTCGCCGCTGTCGAGCACGACGACGCGCTGCGGCTTCTTCTCCAGCGTCGTCGTCCCGCGCGCGTGGGTGATGGTGCGCGGGAAGACGCCCGCAGCGGCGTCGGTGCCGAGCTTCGCGGTCTCCTGGTCGGCGGTCGCGAACAGGCGCCCGCCGGTGGCGACATCGGTGTTGCCAACCCCCGTGTCGGGACGCGCCGTGCCCGCGCAACCGGCCGTCAGCGTCAGTGCGAGCACGGCGCCGACCAGCGGCGCAACCCATCGTCGTGGCATCAGGTGAGCCTATCCTCATCTGCGCTGATCGCCGAGAGTGACGTCCGACGCTCACCCCCGGTCAGGCCGCGACGGGTGCGTCCCAGTCGATCTCGTAGCGGTGCAGCCACGCGACCGAGCCGGAGCCCTTGCCGGCCGCCCGGCGCAGGAAGATCGGCATCAGCGCGTCGCGCAGCACCCGCCCGACCGGCCCTACCGTCTTCTGGTTGCTGGTCCGCGCGCCTGCGGCGACGACCCGCTCCACCCGCTCGCGGCGCAACCGCACGTAGGCCTCGAACGCCGCGGCCGGGTCGTCGTGGTCGCGTACGCAGCGGGCCAGCTCGACGGCACCCTCGATCGCCATCGACGCACCCTGGCCCGACGACGGGGACGTGGCGTGCGCCGCGTCGCCGACCAGCACCATCCGGTTGCCGTGCCAGTTCGGGATCGGCGGCATGTCGTAGGTCGCCCATCCGGCCAGCTCGCCGGGGGTGGAGTCGATGATCGTGCGAGCCGGCGTGTTGTCACCCGCGAACAGCTCGTGCAGCATCGTCCGCCACTGATCGGTCGTGACGGCCGCCAGCTCGCCCGCGGTGGGCTCGGCCGGCCGTGGCGGGTTGGCGAACCACCACACCGTGCCGTCCGGGGCCACGGCGTAGCCGAAGAACGCCTTCTTGCCGAAGATCATCTCGTACGTGCCGGGCTCCAGGCCTGCCGTGTGCGCGGGCGCGTAGCCGCCGGTGTTCAGCAGCGGGACGTAGCGGGCGCGCGGCGCGCCCGGATCGATCAGCGTGCGCACCCGCGAGCGGACGCCGTCGGCTCCGACGAGCACGTCGGCGGTCGCGGTGGTGCCGTCCGCGAACTCCGCGACGACCCCGGACGCCGAGCCGGTGGCGTCGACGAGCCGCTTGCCGTACTCGATGGTGACGCCGCGCCGCAGCGCCTCGTCGCGCAGTGCCCGGTAAAGGTCGGCGCGCCGCAGCGTGATGCCGACCGTGCCGTCGGCGAGCGGCTCGCCGATGCCCACCTCGCCGAGGTAGCGGCCGGTGCCGCTGCGGAACCGCATGGACGTCGTGGCGAAGCCGATCCCGTCGAGCGCGTGGTCGGCGCCGATCGCCCGCAGCGCCGCGATCCCGTTGACCTGCAACGTCAGGAATGCCCCGACGTCGTCGGCGCTGTTCGGGTAGGCCTCGTAGACGGTCGCCTGCACACCCGCCTGCTGCAGTGCCATTGCCGCCACCGGCCCGGCGACGCCGCCGCCGATCACCAGTGCTGTCCGTGCTGCACCCATCTCGCCCTCCCGGGTAGTCTGACTCGGTTGCTCAAGTATCTTGATGAGCCAAGTTTCTTGGAGATGCGAGAGAATGTCAAGCGTGATGCGGGAGCAGATCGGCGTCGCCGTGCAGCAGTTCATCGCCAGCGCCGTGCTGAACAGTCAGGCCATCGCACAGCGGGTGGGGCTGGGCGCGAGCGACTCGCAGTTCCTCACCCTCCTGCAGCTGCACGGTCCGCTCACGCCGGGCCAGCTGGCCGAGCTCTCGCGGCTCACGACCGGCACCGTCACCGGTGTGATCGACCGGCTGGAGAAGGGCGGCTACGTGCGCCGCGAGCGCGATTCCGGCGACCGGCGCAAGGTGATCGTCACGATCGTGCCGGAGGGGATGGCGAGCATGGTCGAGCACTATCGCGGCTACGCCGAGGAGATGGACGCGATCCTGCGCCGGCGCAGCCCGCAGGAGCTGCAGGTGATCGCCGACTTCTTCGTGGACGTGCTGGGAGAGGAACGGAGGGGTCGGGAGGAGGACCATCCGGACGCAACCGGCTGACCGGAAGTGCACCCGCCCGGCCGGTGTGAACGACCGTGAGGTGCGTCACGCTCCGTCGATGACCAGTGCAGGCACAGCGATCCCTGTCGGAGCCGGCCCGCGCAGCCTCACGTTCACGCCGGACGAACGGTCCGTCTACGTCGTGAACGCCGACGACGGGACGGTGTCGGTGATCGACGCCGAGGCGGGTGCGGTGGTGCGGACGGTCGCCGTCGGGTCGTCGCCGAGTGCCGTGGCGTCAGGGCCGGCGTCCGGGCTGGACCGGGTCGTCGTCACCGGCGTGTCGCCGGGGCGGCTGATCGTGCTGGATCCGCGCACGTCGTCGGAGATCGGCCGGATCCGGCTGCCCGGCATGCCCGGCGCGGTGGCCGTCGCTCCCGGCGGTGGCACCGCGTACGTCTCCGACTTCGAGCGCGACACGGTGGTCGTGGTCGATCTCGCGTCCGGCCCGGGGCAGCCGATCGCGGTGGCCGAGCATCCCGGCGACGTCGTGCTGAGCCCCGACGGCGCTCGCGTCTACGTCGCCAGCCCCCAGTTCGGGGTGCTCTCCGCGATCGACACCTCGACGGCGAGCGTCGTCGCAACGCTGGAGCTCACGTTCCGGCCCGGCCACCTCGCCGTCACGCCGGACGGCCGGCGGCTCTACGCCGGCAGCCCGCAGTTCGGCACCGTCTCGACGTTCGACCTGGCGACGTTCACGGAGGTCGGCAACCCCGTCCAGGTCGGCGGCGGGGTCACGGGCGTCGCAGTGACTCCCGACGGTCGGCTGCTCTACGCCGTCGACGGCGCGGGCGGCACCGTCACGGCGTTCCGCACGTCCGACCACGTCGCCGAGGGCTCGCCGGTGCCCACCGGGGACGATCCGCTCGACGTGATCGCGGGCGAGCGTGCGGTCTTCGTCGCCAACACGAGCTCCGCGAGCGTCACGATGCTCCGCCGCTGACGAAGTTCCCCACCGTTTTGCCAACCTGCACACCCAAAACGGCGTGCAGGTTGGCAAAACGGTGGGGAAGTTGGCGCTGGGGTCAGGGGAAGTGGACGTACTCGTAGTCGAACGGCTTGTCGTTGATGCCGTGCGTGGGCGGTGCGATCCAGCCGGCGATCTTGCCCGGCTCGTAGACGGGGCGCATGAGCGTGCGGACGTGGGTCTTGTCGGCCTCCGTCGGCAGCCACGCGTCGCGCTTGGCCTCCCACGCGTCCTCGCCGACGAGCTGCCCGCTCGGCGTGATGTGGTGCCCCGAGAACACGCCGACGTGCCGGTTGAACCCGACGTGCGGCAGCGTGAGCCGCCGTCCGACGCCGGCCTTCTCCAGCACGCGGTTCCAGCGCTTGAGCCCGCTCTCGCAGTCGGAGACGTACTCGGACTGCAGGTCGTGGTTGAGCGCGAGCAGCGCCGGCACCTCGTCGCTGGTCAGCTGCCCGTCGCGGACGAGCTGGATGCGGGCGGCGTCGTCGGTGAGCACGTGGTCGTCCTTGCGGCGTTCCTCCTGCCAGCGGCCCTTCAGGCCGGCGGTGAAGTAGTTGGCCGCGTTGGTCGACTGCTCCGAGCCGAACAGGTCGAGCGAGACCGAGTAGTGGAAGTTGATGTACTTCTGCACGACGTCGAGCGGGATGCCGCCGTGCGGGGCGATCTCGTCGGTGTCGTGCTCACGCATCAGCTCGGCGGCGCGGGCGACCACGCGGTCGACACCGGTGGTGCCGACGAACATGTGGTGCGCCTCCTCCTTGAGCATGAACTCGCAGGTCCGGGAGAGCGGGTCGAACGCCGACTCCTTCAACGTGCCCAGCTGGTACTTGCCGTCGCGGTCGGTGAAGTAGGTGAACATGAAGAACGACAGCCAGTCGGGGGTCTCCTCGTTGAACGCGCCGAGGATGCGCGGGCTGTCGAGGTCGCCGGAGTTGCGCTGCAGCAGCGCCTCGGCCTCCTCGCGGCCGTTGCGCCCGAAGTAGGCGTGCAGCAGGTAGACCATCGCCCAGAGGTGGCGGCCCTCCTCGACGTTGACCTGGAACAGGTTGCGCAGGTCGTACAGCGAGGGCGCGGTCTCGCCGAGGCGGCGTTGCTGCTCGACGGACGCAGGCTCGGTGTCGCCCTGGATGACAATGAGCCGCTGCAGGTCGGCACGGTACTCGCCGGGCACCTGCTGCCAGACCGGCTCGCCCTTCTGCTCACCGAACGCGATGCGGCGGTCGGAGTTGCGCTCGGCGAGGAACACGCCCCAGCGGTACTCCTCCATGGCGACGTGGTCGAAGTGCGCCCACCCCTCGCGGCCGACCGCGACCGCCGTGCGCAGGTAGACGTCCTCGGTCGGCACCGCCGGACCCATGGTCTTCCACCAGGTCAGGAAGTTGGGCTGCCACGATTCCAGCGCACGTTGCAGCTTGCGGTCGCCGGCGAGGTCGACGTTGTTGGGGATCTTCTCGCTGTAGTCGATCGACATGTTCACACCCGCTTGCGGTCGAAGTCGGCCTTGCGTCCTGTGCCGTACCTGCGCAGCGCGCCGTCCGGCCCGGAGGCGTTGGGCCGCACGAAGATCCAGTTCTGCCACGCGGTGAGCCGGGAGAAGATCCGCGACTCCATCGTCTCCGGCCCGACGAACCGGTGGTTGGCCTCCATGCCGGTCAGCGCGTCGGGGGAGAGCGAGGCCCGTTCCTCCAGCATGATCCGGATCTCGTCCTCCCAGTCGATGTCGTCGGGGGCGTCGGTGACCAGCCCCAGCTCCATCGCCTCGACGGCCTCGATCCGCCGGCCCGTCTCCTGGCGCAGCTTCGCGACGGTGTCGTCGTCGCCGTAGAACCGCGACCCCAGCCGGGAGAGCCCGTTGCTCATCGGGAACGCGCCGAAGTTGCTCTCGCTCAGCACGAGCTGCGCCGGCTCGCCCTCTTGCGAGTCCTCCTCCATGAAGCCTTCGAGCATGTACTGGCGATCGCACGCCAGCGCGAGCTCCAGCAGCGCGCCGGCGAAGCACGACCCCGGCTCGATCAGCGCGATCAGCGAGCGCGAGGTGACGTCGAGCCGCTTCAGCACCCGCTTGAAGTAGTGCCGGATCTCGTTGACCAGCCAGTCGTCGCGGCTGTGCTCGGCGATCACCCGCTCGAACGCCAGCGCGTCCTCGACGTCGCCCTTCGTGCGGACGATCCAGGTGCCCAGCTCCAGCTCGTTGGTGCGCAGCCGCAGGATCAGGTCGTCCAGCTCGCGGGTCATGGCCAGCGGCCAGAACCCGGCGCCCAGCTCGTGCACGCGCTCGACGGTGTCGGGCACGTCCCCCTCGGGGCCGAAGACGGTGATCTCGACGAGCCCCTGCTCGCGCTCGAACCTTGCCTCGACGTGCTGGTAGCGGATCCCGTCGGCGGTCACCTCGCGCTGCAACGGCGGCAGCGTGATGCCCTGCGCGCCGGCCGGCCGGGTCGAGCGTCCGGCCGCGGCGGCGGCCCGTTCGGCGACGGCCTCGTCCCACTGGCGCTTGGGGATGACCTCGTCGACCAGCCTCCACTCGACGGCCTGCTTGCCGCGCACCCCCTCCGAGCGGGTGGCGAACACGTCGGCGCGGTCCTTGCGCACGCGCCGCTTGTCGATCACGCGGGTCAGTCCGCCGGTGCCAGGTAGCACCCCCAACAGCGGCACCTCCGGCAGCGACACCGCCGACGAGTTGTCGTCGATCAGCAGGATCTGCTCGCACGCCAACGCCATCTCGTAGCCGCCGCCCGCCGCGGTGCCGTTGAGCGCCGCGATCCAGGTCTGGCCCGAGTTGGCCGTCGCGTCCTCGATGCCGTTGCGGGTCTCGTTGGTGAACTTGCAGAAGTTCACCTTCCACGGGTGCGAGCTCTGCGCGAGCATCCTGATGTTCGCGCCGGCGCAGAAGTTGCGGTCCTTCGCGCTGGTCAGCACCACTGCGCGGACTTCGGGGTGCTCGAACCGCAGCCGCTGGGTGGCGTCGTAGAGCTCGATGTCGACGCCGAGGTCGTAGCTGTTCATCTTCAGCTCGTAGCCGGGCACGATCCCGCCCGCTTCGTCGATGTCGAGGCGCAGTTGGGCGATCTCCCCGTCGACGTCGATCTTCCAGTGGCGGTACGCCGAGGGCTCGGTGTCGAACGAGACCTCGGGCTGGTCGGTGGTGGTCGACATCCGTCCTCCACGTTGGGGTTCGGCTGGCTGTCACTCTACAACACCATTGCGTTCGTTGATAGAGATGTAGAACGTATTGCGCGCTTCCGGACCTGTCCGAGAGGGGCGGTGTTTGTCAGGCTGCCGGGGTGAGCATCGACGTGGGGGCGGCTCGGGACGCGGCGGAGCAGGCGCTTGCGCTGGCCTCCGGCGATCCGCGCGCCGCGCTGGAGCTCGCTGGCACCGCGGCGGCCGCCGCGCACGCCGAACCGGATCCCGCGGCGGAGGCCACCGCCCACCGGGCATGGGCGCTCGCGCTCTGCGAGCTGGGGGAGCGCGAGACGGCGCTGGACCGGGTGCGGACCGCGGTTGCGGTGGCCGTCCGGGGCGGTGTTCCGGCCGAGGAGTCGAAGGCCCGCCTGCTCGCGGCCTACCTGCTCGGCGCGATGGGCCACACCCGCGCGGCACTGCGTGAGGCCGACCGGGCGCAGCGTGGGCTGATCGGCCTGGCCGCGGCGTTGGCGGCGAGCCAGCGTGCGCTGATCCTGCAGGAGGCCGGACGGCTGGACGAGGCGATGGCCGCGTACGCCGCCGCGTTACCGGTCTTCCGGCAGGCGGGCGACCGGGTGGCCGTCGCGAAGGCGCTGGGCAACCGCGCCGTCGGGCTGGCCTACTCCGGGCGCCTCGACGAGGCCGAGGCCGACCTCGTCGAGGCCCGCGACCTCTACCGCGAGCTGGGCCTCGAGCGGCTGATCGGCAACGCCGACATGAACCTGGGCTTCGTCGCCTCCCGCCGCGGCGACGCGCCGGCGGCGCTCGAGCACTATCAGCTGGCGGAGGACCGGTTCGGCCGGTTGGGGGTGCCGGTCTGGCGGGTGCTGATCTGCCGGTTCGAGGTGCTTGTCGCGGTGGGGCTCGTCGCGGAGGCCCGACGGGTCGCCGAGCGGGCTGCTGCGCTGCTCGCCGGCTCGGCGAACGCCGCCGACCTGGCGGAGGTGCGGCTCTTGCTCGCGCAGGTTGCGCTGGCGGAGCGCGACGCCGAACGGGCTCGGGCCGACGGCACCGCGGCGCGGGAGATGTTCCGGCGCCAGTCGCGGCGCGGTTGGGAGCTGGTCGCCCGGTTCACGGTGCTGCGGGCGGACGAGCTGGCCGGTGCCCAGGCCCGCCGGCTGCAACGTGCTGCCGGCGAGTGCGCTGCGGAGCTGGCGGCCGCAGGCTGGCGGGTGGCGGAGCTGGATGCCCGGTTGGTGGCGGCGCGGGCCGCCTTGCGGGCCGGCGACATGGACGCTGCCGTCGCCGATCTTGCGGTCGCCACCGCGGCCCGGCGTGCTGGCTCCTTGGAGCTGCGGGTGCGTGCGTGGCACGCGACGGCGCTCTTGCGTGATGCGTCCGGTGACCGCAGGGGTACCCGCTCGGCGCTGCGCGCGGGGCTCGCGGTCGTCGATCGCTACCGGGCCGGGCTGGGCGCCACCGACCTGCGTGCCCACGTCGCCGGGCACGCCGAGGCGTTGGCCACCATGGGGCTGCAGCTGGCCGTCGCGGACGGGTCCGCGACGGGTGTGCTGGCGTGGGCCGAGCGGTGGCGGGCGGGCGCGGTGGCGTTGCGGCCGGTCCGGCCGCCGGACGACCCGGAGCTGGCGCACGCGCTCGCCGAGGTGCGGCGGCTCACGACGGCGCAGGTCGAGGCGCAGCTCGCCGGACGGCCGGGGCCCGCCCTGGCGGCGCTGGCCGCCGCCGAGCAGCGGGTGGTCGCGGCCAGCCGCAGCGCCCGATCGCCGCTGCACCGCGGTGGCGCCTCGCCGCCACAGCCGGCCGAGCTGGTCGCCGCGCTCGGCGACGCCGTGCTGGTCGAGTACGTGCGCCACGGCGACCGGATGCTCGCGGTCACGGTGCGGGCCGGCGCCCGTCCGGTGCTGCACCGGCTCGGAGCGGTCGACGTCGTCGAGCGGGAGGTCGCCGCCGCGCAGTTCGCGCTGCGCAGGCTGGCGTACGGCGGCGGCTCGGCGCGTTCGCAGGAGACCCACCGCGCCGCGGCCCGCCGCGCGGGCGAGCGGCTGGACCGGCTGCTGCTCGGGCCACTGGCCGCCGAGATCGCCGGGGTCGCCGACCGGCCGCTGGTCGTCGTCCCGACCGGGGTGCTGCACCCGCTTCCGTGGTCGTTGCTGCCGAGCCTCGCCGGGCGGTCCGTCCGGGTGGCGCCCTCCGCCGCGTCCTGGCTGGCCGCCGCGCGCAGCCGCCCGGGCGTTCCCGGCGGGCGGGTCGTGGCGGTCGCCGGACCGCGGCTGGCCGCGGCGGAGGGTGAGGCGCGTGCGGTCCGCGACCGCTACCGGCAGGCCGACCTGCTCGTCGGCGACGCCGCGACCGCGCCTGCGGTGCTGGCGGCGTTGGACGGCGCCGACCACGCGCACATCGCAGCACACGGCACGCTGCGCACCGACAACCCGCTGTTCTCGGCGCTCGAACTGGCCGACGGGCCGTTGACCGTCTACGACCTGGAACGGCTCGAAGAGGCCCCTCGGGTCGTCGTGCTGCCGGCCTGCGGATCGGGCGCGAGCGCGGTCGGGGTGGGCGACGAGGTGATGGGGCTGGTCGCGGCGTTGCTGGCGCTCGGCGCGCACTCCGTCGTCGCGCCCCTGCTGTCGGTGTCCGATGCGGCGACCGCGCCGCTCATGGACGCGCTGCACGCCGAGCTCGCCGGTGGCGCTGCCCCGGCCGACGCGCTGGCCGCGGTGCGCCGGGCGACGGCGGGCGACGCCGTGGCCGACGCGACCGCCGCCGCCTTCACCTGCTTCGGTGCATGACCCGACTCGCGCTGGCCGTCACGAGTCCTTGGTCAGTTCCACGAGGTGGCTCGGGAACAGCTGTCGGCCGTTGCCGCTGAAGTCGGACCTGTCGACGTCGCTCAGGAAGTCCTCGGCGACCTGGATGGGCAGCCGGGTGTCGTCCGGAGCCTTGTCCTGCACCAGCTTCGCGATCTTCGCGGAGACCAGTGGCGCCGCGAACGACGTGCCGCTCCAGATCGCCCAGCCGCCGGCGAAGGTGGGCAGGTCGGTGCTCTTGACGTAGGTGCTCTTGAGCCGGGTCCCGGGAGCCCACACGTCCACCCAGCGCCCGTGGTTGCTGAAGCCCGACTGCGTCGGCGGCGACATGTGCGGATCGAACGCGCCGACCGCGATGACGTTCTTGAACTCGGCCGGGAAGAACCCGAACACCGGCTGCCCGTCGGAGCCGTTGTTCCCGGCCGCGGCGACGACCACCGTGCCCTTGCGCGCCAGCGCGCTGACGGCGGTGCGGATGCCCACCGGCGCGGTCGCCCCGCCCTGGCACTCGGTGACGATGGACAGGTTGACCACCGGCTCCGTGCGCTCGCCGAGCTCGGCGCACAGGAAGGCGTCGTCGACGATCCGGAACCGCAGCACACGTCGTACCTGCATCCGCACGCTCGGCTCCGACCGGCGCACGAGGCCGCAGATGAACAGCCCGTGGCCGAGCGCGAGATCGGTGGCGATCACCTGCTCCGGCAGGTCGCCGGGGTCCTGCGTGATGGCGCCGGCGAGACCCGGGTGCATGTCGGCCCAGCCGTCCGGGAGGCCGGTGTCGAGCACGGCGAGCCCGGGCGGGCCGGGCGTCGGGGCGCTCAAAACGATGCTTCCGGTCGTCGCCGCAGCGGCCGGGGCGCCCGCCGGGTGCGGGCTCGTGCCCTTCGCCCCGACCAGGATCCGGTTCTGGTGCACCCCCCGGTCGCGGAAGTCGAGCTCGATCTTGTTGATCTCCTCGACGCCGGCTTCCGGGAACGTCCACAACCGCACGCGGAGGCAGGCGTCCTCGTACCGCTTGTTGAGGTCGGCCCGTTCGGCGCCCCAGGCCTCGGTGCGCCAGTCGCCGTCCGCGGGGGGCTTGTACTCCTCGCCGCCACGCTGGACGAGGTCCGCCGCCAGATCGGCGTACTCGGTGCCTTTCACGACCAGCAGCTCTTTCGCGAAGGAGATCTCCTTCCTGACGTTGCTGCGGGTCGGGGGCAGCTCCTTGTCGAGCCGGCGGGCCTCTTCGATGATCTCTTCGTCGGTTGGCTGGTGGAAGTCGTCGACGGTCATGCTGTGAAGCTCGCCCGGGGAGGGCGAGATGTCACGGGTAATCGAGTACTCCACCACTCTCCGCAGCCAGCGCACGCAGGCGGTAGCGCTGGATCTTGCCGGTCGCCGTCTTCGGGAACTCCGTGACCGTGTGCACCTGCCGAGGGCGCTTGAAGGACGCCAGTCCCTCCTTGCAGAAGGCGATCACCTCGTCGGGGTCGAGCGTCGCCCCCTCCAGCGGGACGACGTAGGCCACCGGTTTGTCGAGCCCGTCGGCGTCGGGCACCCCGACGACCACGGCCTCCCCGATCGAGGGGTGTTCCAGCAGGCGGGTCTCCACCTCGGTGGGGCTCACCCAGATCCCGCCGACCTTCAGCACGTCGTCGGCGCGGCCGAGGCAGGTGTAGCTGCCGTCGGCGCCGCGGACGTACTGGTCGCCGGTGCGCATCCATTCGCCCTGGAAGACGGCCCGGTTGACGTCGGTGCGGCACCAGTAGCCGGTGCAGATCGACTCCCCGGCCATGAAGAGCATGCCCTGCTCGTCGCTGCCCTCGATGATCGAGCCGTCGTCGCGGCGCAGCTCCACGCGGTAGCCGGGCACCGGGAAACCGGAGCTGCCGGGCACGACCTTGCCGGCGATGTTGGAGATGAAGATGTGCAGCGCCTCCGTGGAGCCGATGCCGTCGAGGATCTCGAAGCCGAACTGCTCCAGCGCGCCGTGGTACATGCGCGCCGGCAGCGTCTCACCTGCGGAGACTCCGTTGCGCACGGTCGCGAACGCCTCCCGCGGCAGCCCGGCGGCGAGCATCGGGCCCCAGAAGCTCGGCCCGCCGAAGAACAGCGTGACGCCGTGCTCGCGCACCCGTTCGGTGAACAGCTGCGGGTTGGGCCGCGCCGGTTCGAGCACGGCGCTCGCGCCGACGGAGAGCGGGAAGAACAGCGAGTTGCCCAGCCCGTAGGCGAAGAAGAGCTTGGCGGCGGAGAGGCACACGTCGCCGGGCTGGATGCCCAGCACCTGCATCGCGTAGGTCTCGCAGACGAACCGCACGTCGACGTGGCGGTGCATCGCGCCCTTCGGCTTGCCGGTGGTCCCCGACGTGTAGAGCCACAGCGCGGGCGACTCGTCCCACGTCGCGTACGGGGCGTCGAGCGGTTCGCCGGACCGCAGCTCGTCCCACGTGAGGTTCTCGACGCCCGCGACGGCCGGCCGGGTCGGCCCGGTGAGCACGACGTGGCGCAGGTCGGGTGCGTCGGTGGCGGCGGTGACCACGTTGGCCGCGAACTCCTGGCTGCCCAGCAGGACCCGCGCGCGCGAGTCGACGACGAGCTTCGCGAGCTCGCCGCCCGTGAGCATGGTCGAGCACGGCACCGCGACGGCGCCGATGTACATCGCGGCCAGGATCCCGGCGGCCAGCTCGAGGTCGTCGACCATGCAGAGCAGCACCCGCTCTTCGGGGCGGACCCCGAGCCGGACGAGCCCCGCCGCGATCCGGCGCACCTCGTCGTCGAGCTGCTCGTAGGTGACGGTCCCGCGGGGGAGTCGCAAGGCGACGCGACCACCGTCACCTGCGGAGATCCGGCGCTCTGTGAGATACGTGGTGGCATTGAATGGTTGCGTCATCGCAAACGCTCCAGGTGCGCTCCGGGATCCCGGCACTCTACAGCTTGATCGCGTCGCGGCAATGAGTCGTAGAAGGTAAGGCTCCTTCTTCCGGGCTCTGCCATTGGGGAGTACGAGCTTCCCAACGCATGCGCCCCCTGCTATGAACGGTTGATCCGGCGGTTCAAGGGAGAACAGCTCATGCAGACTCGTGGGGCCATCGTCCGGCAAGCACCTGGCAAGTACGAGGTGGTCGACCTGGAGGTCGACGACCCACGGGACGGCGAGGTACAGGTCAAGCTCGTGGCATCGGGGTTGTGCCACTCCGACGACCACGTCGCCACCGGCGACCTCCCGGTCGGCGTCTACCCCTTCGCCGGCGGCCACGAGGGCGCCGGGATCGTCACCAAGGCCGGCAGCAACACGAAGGGCCTCAAGGAAGGCGACCACGTCGTCTTCTCGTTCCTCCCGTCGTGCGGCCACTGCCGCTGGTGCGCCTCGGGCATGCAGAACCTCTGCGACCTCGGCGCCACCCTGCTCGCCGGCTCCCGGTGGGCCGACCCGACGGACTTCCGGCTCAAGCTCGCCGACGGCGGCGCGCCGGTCGGGCAGATGTGCGGCATCTCGACCTTCGTCGAGACGACGACCGTTGCGGTCGAGTCCGCGGTGAAGGTGCCCGACGACATCCCCCTGGAGGTCGCCTGCCTCGTCGGCTGCGGCGTCGGTACGGGATGGGGGTCCGCGGTCAACGCCGCGGAGGTGGCGCCCGGCCACACCGTGATCGTCATGGGCATCGGCGGCATCGGCATCAACGCCGTGCAGGGCGCGGCGCACGCCGGTGCCTCGAACGTCATCGCCGTCGACCCGGTGGCCTTCAAGCGCGAGAAGGCGCAGGAGCTGGGCGCGACCCACGCCGTCGAGACGATGGACGAGGCGAGCGAGCTGGCCAAGCAGTTCACCAACGGCCAGGGCGCCGACTCCGCGATCGTCACCGTGGGCGTAACCAAGCCCGAGCACGTCGCGCAGGCGTTCTCGGCGATCCGCAAGGCCGGCACGTGCGTCGTCACGGGCCTGGGCAACATCACCGACGTAGGACTGCCGATCGCGATCTCCGAGCTGACGCTCTTCCAGAAGCGGCTGCAGGGTGCGATGTTCGGTCAGTCCAACCCGAACTGGGACATCCTGCGCCAGCTGCAGCTCTACCGCGAGGGTGTGCTCAAGCTGGACGAGCTGGTGACCAAGACGTACGCGCTCGACGACATCCAGCAGGGCTACCAGGACATGCACGACGGCAAGAACATCCGCGGCGTCATCCGCTACTGATCGACTCCGGCCGAGCGGCACTCCGAACCCGGAGTGCCGCTCGTCCCATTCCGAAGGGAACCCATGGCCGCGCCCGTTGCGGTGGTCGGGCTCCGGCGTGAGCGCGAGGTGCTCACCGTCGCGTTGCTCACCGGGCGCCACGTTGTCATCGAGGGCCCGCCCGGGACCGGCAAGTCGACGCTGCTGCGCTCGATAGCGATCGAGACCGGCCAGCACGTCGTGTTCGTCGAAGGCAACGCCGAGCTGACGCCCGCGCGGCTCGTCGGGCAGTTCGACCCCTCGCAGGTGCTCGCCGAGGGCTACCGGCCCGACGCGTTCGTCGACGGGCCGCTGATCACGGCGATGCGCCACGGCGGGCTGCTCTACCTCGAAGAGCTCAACCGGGTGCCGGAGGAGACGCTCAACGTCCTGATCACCGTGCTCACCGAGGGCGAGATCGCGGTGCCGCGGCTGGGCACGGTCGCGGCGGGCAAGGGGTTCCGGCTGATCGCGGCCATGAACCCGTTCGACGCGGTCGGGACGGCCCGGGTGAGCCAGGCGATCGCCGACCGCATGTGCAGGGTGGTGCTCGGGTACCAGTCCGAGGACGGCGAGCGGGCGATCACGTCGTCGGTGAGCGGGCTCTCCGGCCGGCTCGTCGAGCTGTCCGTCGCCTTGACCAGGGCGACCCGTGAGCACCGTGACGTCCGCATGGGCTCGTCGGTGCGTGGGGCGATCGACCTCTCGCTGGTGCTGAACGGCCTCGCGGAGCTGCGTGGTGAGGCCGAGCCGGGGCGGGAGACCGCGCGGGACGCCGCCTACGCGGCGCTCTCGGGGCGGATCCGGATCGTCGACGGCGTCGACCGCACCGCGGAATCGGTGATCGACGAGCTGCTCGATGCGCTGTGGCCCGCGGAGCCGGCCGACCCGGGTGAACCCGAGGACGCCGAGGGAAAAGCCGATAGCCTGCCGAGCTCCCCATCGGCAGGCTTCCAGCCGCGGAAACGCCCAGGGCGGGAACACTCCGCGCGAACGCACAGCCGCGACCAGCTGGCGGCGCGCCACAAGGCGTTCGACGACGTGTCGCCCGAGGTCGGCGACCTCGATGTCGAGGCGTTCGACGCCGCCGTCGCGCGGGATCCGGAGGCCGCGACGGCGATGCTCGCGGACATGGCCGTCGCGACCGACGTCCAGCTGCGGGCGGCCGCGCGGCGGCTGGCCGGGCGGGTGTTCATCCAGCTCGGCAGGGTCGGACCGGCGCGGGCGCGCGGCACCCGGCGGCTCGCACCGTCGCGGAGGCAGGAGGGCGACCTCGACCTAGACCGCACGCTTGACGGCTGGCAACCCACCGGCGCGCGGCTGCCGGGCCCGGACGACCTGGTCACACGCTCCTGGTCGGCGCACCGGCGTGCGGTCTGCCTCGTCGTGGACATCTCCGGCTCGATGCAAGGGCTCGCGGTCGCGCTGGCCGCGGTCGCGGCCGCCGGCGTCGTGATCGCGAACGAGGACGGCCCGCCGCGGCTGGAGCCGTCGGTGCTCGCCTTCGCCGCGGGCGTGCGGGTGCTGCAGGCGCAAGGGGTGCGGCGGCCGCCGGAGCAGCTGCTCTCGGAGCTCATTGCGCTACGTGGGCACGGCACCACCGACCTCGCCGCAGGCCTGCGCGAATCGGCCAAGCAGCTCGCGGGCGCCGTCGCGGACGAACGGCTGGTCGTGCTGCTCTCGGACTGCCTGCACACCGCGGGCGCCGACCCGGCGGCCGCGCTCGCCGGCATCGATCGGCTGCACGTGCTCGTCCCGCTCGGCGGCGAGGAGGCCGAGTCGGCGGCGACGGCGCTCGCCGCCCGCGGCGGCGGCCGGGCCCAGGTCGTCCGCCGGCTCGCCGACGTCGACCCCGCCCTCACCCGCGTCCTGGCCTGACCACCCGTCCAAGGTCCCCACCGTTTTGCCAACCTGCACACCCTCCCGCCTGTGTAAGTAGGCAAAACGGTGGGCAAGTTGGGTGCCCGGTCACGAACTTCCCCACCGTTTTGGGCACTTGCGCGCCTGCGGAGCGCGCATCCACCCAAAACGGTGGGGAAGTTCGGGGTCAGGCGAGGGCGGCGAGGCGTTCGACGGAGATGCAGGAGGTCAGGCAGCGCTCCTTGGCGTTGCCGAGCATCTGCTGGGTCCACGTGGTGAAACCGCCGTCGCCGAGCTCGTGCCAGCCGCCCTCGCCGTCGGCCGCCTCGATGCCGATCGCCATGCCGGTGTAGTAGCCGGCGCCCTTCGTCCGGTCGGCGTCGTCGACGAGCGGCACGGGCACGGCGGGCGTGACGGTGTCGGCGAGGCGCTCGCGCAGCACCGGCGCGTCGAACACGGTGGTCGTCAGGCGGGTCTCGCGGCCCGGCAGCAACTCCCGCAGCACCGCCGCCCAGTAGCCCAGGTGCGCGGTGAGCAGCTCGGCCTCGGTGCGTCCCGATCCGGTGTCCCGCGCGCCGGAGACCAGCGCGAACAGCCGGAAGTGGGCCAGCAGCCCAGGCCTGTCGAACGGCTGCGCGCGCAACACCCGGTGTGACGCCGCGAGGTCGACGCGCTGCCCGCCGGCCTGGCGCCGAACGGCAACCTCGACGGCAAGCGCGTTCGTCGGGTCGCTCAGCACCTCGGTGCCGCGAACGGTGCTGACGATCCGGTCCTGGCTGCCGGGTGCGACCGCCGAGCACGTGCCGAGCGGCGCGACGGGGGAGAGCTCGAGTCCGTCGAACGACGGCGGCAGCAGCTCCCAGAGCCGGTTCTCGACCCGGGCGACCGCGCGGGCGTCGGAGGGCGCCGGCCGGACGAACCGGTCGTCCTGCCAGCGTCGCAGCACCCGTCGGGGGTCGACCTGCGCTGCGCGCTCGCGGACCGTCGCGAGCAGGAGGGTCTGCAGGTCGGACGGTGACAGCTCGGACGCGAGCGCCGCCGCGGCACCCTCGGGCAGCCGGGCGACGATCCGGCGTTCCGCCGCGGACGTCCACGAGTCGACCATGAGCGCCAGCGTCCCAAACCACCCCCGACTTCCCCACCGTTTTGTGCACTTGCGCGCCCGCAGGGCGCGCATCCACCCAAAACGGTGGGGAACTTCGGCTCTTGCGCCCGGGGACGGCTCACCCGTACTCTCCCCGCCAATAGTTAGTAAGTCTGTCTATCAATCATCGTTCGAGAGGGTCTGCGATGGCGCGCCTTGCCGGTTCTTCACGGCTGCTGCGAGCGATCAACGAGCGCACGTCCTACGCGCTGCTGCTCGAGCGCCGCACCCTGACGAGGGGCGAGCTCGTCGAGCTGACAGGGCTGTCGAAGCCGACCGCGTCCGAGGTGATCCGCAGGCTGCAGGACGCGGGGCTGGCCAAGGTCGCCGGTCACATGACCGGCAAGCCCGGCCCGAACGCGGAGATCTACGAGCCCGACCCGGACGCCGGCTTCTACGCCGCGTTCTCGGTGCGCGACCTGGGCCGGCGCGCAGGCTCGAACCTGGTCGGCACGCTCGCCGACCTCACCGGCACGGTCCGGTCCCGCACCGAGACGCGCATCGCGTTCGGCAGCACCGACCCGGTCGTGGCGGTCACCGGCGCCCTCGACGAGCTGCTCGACGAGGCCGCGATTCCCGTCGACCGGCTGCGCCACGTCCAGCTCGGCGTCCCCGGCTCGTACGACCCGCAGAGCGACACGATCCGCTACGTCGACGTGCCGGGCTGGTCGGCGCAGGGCCTGGTCGGGCGGCTGCGCGAGCGGTTGGCCGCGCCGGTCGACGTCGCCAACGACGTCAACCTGGTGGCCATCGCGGAACGTGCCCACGGCGTCGCCGCCGACGCCAGCGCATTCGCGCTGCTCTGGCTCGGCGACGAGGGCCTCGGGCTGGCGACCGACCTCGGCGGCACCCTCCTGCAGGGCGCCCGCGGGAGCGCCGGCGAGATCGGCTACATCCCGGTCGGTCTTCCGGGGCGCGGGGCCGGCCGCACCGACTACACGCAGCTCGTCTGCGGCCGTGCGGTGCTGGAGCTCGCGCAGGAGCACGGCATGCGCGCCGGCAGCGCAGCCGCAGCGGTCAGGGCCGCGGTCAACGCCGCGGCCGTGGGCGGCCACGAGGCGTTCCTCGACGAGCTCGCCGAGCGGGTCGCCGTCGGGCTCGCCGCGGTGGTCGCGGTGCTCGACCCGCCGCTGGTCGTGCTGGCGGGGGAGATCGGCAGCGCGGGCGGCGACGTGCTCGCGGCGGCCGTCTCGCGGGCCGTCGGCGAGGTCTCGCCGCTGGGCACCCAGGTCGCCCCGACCGGGATCACGGACGACGCGGTGCTGCTCGGCGCGATGCACGCCGGGCTGACCGCAACGAGAGAGCAGCTGCTGAGCGGTCTGAGCGAGGCAGCGGATCACGTGCCAGGTACGTCCCCCGAGAGGAGCCCTGCATGAAACGACGTCTCGCGTTCGTGGCGGTCGCAGCTGCCGCAGCGCTGGCCGTTGCCGGCTGCACCACCGGCACCGCCGACAACGCCGGTCCCGCCGCATCCGGCACCAAGGCCAGCGGAGAGATCGAGTTCTGGCACTTCTTCACCGACCGCGAGGCCGGAGTGATCGACGGTGTGCTCAAGGACTTCCAGGACAGCCACCCCGACATCAAGCTCATCGCGAAGGGCGGCCAGGACGACGAGCAGATGCGTCGGGCGATCTCGGCCGGGCAGGGCCCGGACGTCGGGCTCTCCTACGACACGCTCGTCGTCGGGAACTTCTGCCGAACCGGGGCGTTCCGCGACCTGAACCCGTACATCCAGCGCGACAAGATCGATCTCGGCAAGATCTCGTCAACGGTGCTCTCCTACACCGAGTTCGAGGGCAAGCGGTGTGTGATGCCGGCGCTGACCGACGCATACGGGCTCTACTACAACAAGGCGCTCCTCGGTGACCGCCAGCCGCCCAAGACGTGGAGCGAGCTGACGCAGCTGGCGAAGGACCTCACCAAGCGCAAGCCGAACGGCGAGATCGAGGTCGCCGGGTTCGTGCCGCTCGCGGGCTTCTACGAGACCCAGCCTTCGCGGTTCGCGCCGGCCGCCGAGGCCAAGTGGATCAAGCCGGACGGCACGTCCGCGATCGGGACCGATCCGGCCTGGCGGGAGTACCTCACGTGGCAGAAGGAACTCGTCGACTGGTACGGGCACGAGAACCTGCAGAAGTTCGTCGCCGGACTCGGCCAGGAGTTCGCCGCCGACAACGGCTTCCAGGCCGGCAAGATCGCGCTGCACGTCGACGGCGAGTACCGGCTCGCCTACCTGCGCAAGGAAGCACCTGATCTGCAGTTCGGCACCGCGCCGATACCCACGCCGGACTCCAAGGTCGCGAACTACGGCGCTGGCAACATCACGGGCAACATCATCGGCATCAGCCGTGGTTCCAAGAACCCCGAGGCGGCGTGGGAGCTGGTCAAGTACCTGACGACCGACACGAACGCGCTCGTGAAGCTCTCGAACGGGCTGCGGAACCTCCCGACGACCTCGGACGCCCTGACGTCGCCGGCGCTGGAGAAGGACGCCAACTTCCAGGTCTTCCTCGACATGCTCGCGAACCCGAAGAGCGCTACGACCCCGCCGACGCACAACGGCAACCAGTACGTCGAGCAGTTCGGCCAGTTCACGCAGGCGTGGCTGCGTGGCGAGGTGCCCGACCTGCAGGCCGGGCTGACCGATCTCGACAAGCAGATCAATGATGCTTTGAAGGTTTCCGGCTGATGTTCCGCAAGTCTTCGGTGGCGGTGCGGTCGACCGGCTGGCGCCAGTTCCGCACCGCCGCCGGTTTCATGTGGCCGGCCTGGCTGGGCATCGCGGTCTTCTTCGTCTACCCGCTGATCGCGACGGTGTACTTCTCGTTCCACCAGTTCGACATGCTGACGATCCCGAAGTGGTTCGGGCTCGGGAACTACGAGTACCTCTTCGTCGACGTCCGGCTGCACGCCGCTGCGTACAACACGCTGTGGCTGGTCGTGGTGATGGTGCCGGTCAAGGTGCTGGCGTCGCTCGGGGTGGCGCTGCTGCTCGCCAAGCTGAAGCGCACGGCGTCGTTCTGGCGGGCGGTCTTCTACCTCCCGGCGCTGATCCCGCCGGTGGCCTCGACGGTGGCGTTCGTATTCCTCTTCAACCCGGGCACCGGCGCGGTGAACACCGTGCTGCGCTGGGTCGGGATCGAGGGCCCGCTGTGGTTCAACGACCCCAACCTGGCCAAGCCGTCGCTCGTGCTGCTGGCGGTCTGGGGGCTGGGCGACTGGATGATCATCCTGCTGGCCGCGGTGCTCGACGTCCCGCAGGAGCGCCACGAGGCCGCCCAGCTCGACGGCGCGAACGCGCTGCAGCGGTTCCGGCACGTCACGCTGCCGGGGATCTCACCGGTGCTGCTGTTCACCGCGCTGGTCGGGGTGATCCAGACCTTGCAGTACTTCACGCAAGCCGCGGTGGCGGGGACTGTCGCGTCCGGACAGGCGACGGTGGGGCAGGGGCGGACGAAGGAGTTCGGCTACCCGGCCGACTCCACGCTGACGTACCCGATGTGGCTTTACGACACCGGGTTCAGCCAGTTCGCACTGGGCTACGCGAGCGCGCTCGCGGTCGTCCTGTTCGTGTTCTCACTGCTGTTCACCGTGATCCTGTTGCGCCGGTTCCGTGCGTACGCCGCTGAGGGGAGCGTCCAGTGACCACGACGGTGGAAGCGCCGCCGCAGGGCAAGCAGGCGCCGGTCGCCCGCAGGCCCGCGCTGCAGACCGACAGGGTGCTGGCCGCGATCGGGAAGCACTCGATCCTGATCGCTCTCGGGATCATGTTCCTCGCCCCGTTCGCGTTCGTGACGCTGACCGCGCTCATGAGCTCCGACCAGGCGTTGACGAGCCAGCTGTGGCCGCGCTCGTGGCATCCGGAGAACTTCGTCGAGGCGTTCCAGAAGGCGCCGCTCTTCCGGTACCTGGTGAACACGCTGTTCTACTCGGTGCTCGGCACGTTGTTCATGCTGCTCTCCAGCATCCCGGCGGCGTACGCGCTGGCCAGGCTGCAATGGCGGGGCCGGGGGATCAGCCTCGTCGCGGTGCTGTGCGTGATGATGCTGCCGCCGCAGGTCACCGTCGTGCCGGTGTTCCTGCTGTGGGCCAACGCCGACCTGACCGGGACGCTGTGGCCGCTGATCATCCCGATGCTGCTCGGCGACGCGTTCTCGATCTTCCTGCTGCGCCAGTTCCTGGTCACGATCCCGACGGAGTACACCGACGCCGCGCGGGTCGACGGCTGCAGCGAGTGGCAGGTGATGCTGCGCGTGATCCTGCCGATGGCGAAACCCGCCGTCGCGGCCGCGGCGATGTTCCAGTTCTTCTACTGCTGGAACGACTACTACGGGCCACTGCTCTACACCAACCACGAGCGGGACAACTGGACCCTCTCGATCGGGTTGGCGACGTTCCGCAACCTGCACCAGGTGGAGTGGAACCTCGTGATGGCGGCGACGCTGCTGGTGCTCCTGCCAGTGCTCGTCGTGTTCTTCCTCGCCCAAAAGGCGTTCGTCCAAGGTGTCACGATGACAGGGGTGAAAGGGTGAAGGTCGCGGTCGTCGGCGGAGGGTCGACGTACACGCCGGAGCTGGTCGACGGGTTCGCCCGGTTGGCGGGCCAGCTGGGGATCGAGGAGATCGCGCTCGTCGATCCCGCAGCGGAGCGGCTCTCGCTCATCGGCCCGCTCACCGAGCGGATCTTCGCTCGGCACGGTTACCCGGTGAAGGTGAGCTGGACGGCCGACGTCGAGGAAGGCGCGTCCGACGCGTCGATCGTGGTGATCCAGCTGCGCGTCGGGGGCCAGGAGGCCCGCATCTCCGACGAGACGATCCCGCTCCCGTGCGGCTGCATCGGGCAGGAGACCACCGGTGCGGGCGGGCTGGCGAAGGCGCTGCGCACGGTGCCGGTGGTGCGCGAGTTGGCCAGGGTCGCGGCGAAGGTCGCGGCCCCGAACGCGTGGATCGTCGACTTCACCAACCCGGTCGGCATCGTCACCAGGGCGCTGCTCGACGACGGGCACCGCGCGGTCGGGCTCTGCAACGTCGCGATCCACCTGGCCCGCCGGTTCGCCGCGATGCTCGACGTCGAGCCCGAGCGGGTGGAGCTCGACCACGTGGGCCTCAACCACCTCACGTGGGAGCGTGCGGTGGTGGTCGACGGCGTCGACCGGCTCCCGGAGCTGCTCGACTCGCGGCTGGCGGAGATCGCCGGTGAGGTGAACCTCCCGCCCGCCGTGCTCGCGATGTCGGGCACCGTCCCGTCGTACTACCTGCGCTACTTCTACAGCCACGACCTCGTGCTGGAGGAGCAGCTGGCCGGCGACATCCGCGGTCAGAAGGTCGCCGACATCGAGACCGAGCTGCTCAAGCTCTACGCAGACCCCGCGCTCGACACCAAGCCGGAGCTGCTCACGCAGCGCGGCGGGGCGTTCTACGCGGAGGCGGCCGTCGGGCTGATCGCGTCGCTCAGCGGCGCGCCCGGCCTGCACTCCGCGAACGTCCGCAACAACGGGACGCTGCCGTTCCTCTCCGCCGAGACCGTGATCGAGACGACATGTTCAGTGGATGTCGACGGTGCCGTTCCGCGCGCGACCGCGCCGCTCACGCCGGAGCAGCGCGGGCTGGTCGCGCACGTCTCTGCGTACGAGGAGCTGGCGCTGGAGGCGGCGATCCACGGTGGGCGCGAGCGCGTGTACCGGGCGCTGCTGGCGCACCCGCTCATCGGCCAGCACAAGCAGGCCGACCGGCTGACCGACCTGCTGATCGCGGCGAACGTCGACCACCTGCCGTGGGCCCGGTGAGCGAGCTCGCGAGCGGGCGGTCGGCACGGCCCGAGGTGTTCCTGGCGATCGACGGGGGCAACTCCAAGACCGACGTCGTGCTGGCCGACACGGCCGGCACGGTGCTCGGGTACGCGCGCGGTCCCGGCAGCTCACCGCACGACCTGACGGTCGCCGGATCGGCCGAGCTGCTCGATGAACTGGTCCGCAAGGCGGTCGGCGAGGTACCGCTGCCGGTGGACCGGGCGGAGGTGTTCCTGGCCGGCGCCGACCTCCCGATCGAGGTCGAGTCGCTCACCACCGCGCTCGGCGCGCTCGGCTGGGCGCGTGAGCTGGTCGTCGACAACGACACGTTCGCGCTGATGCGGGCCGGTCTCGACGCGGACGCCGACGACCCTGCCGACGATGGCGACGGGGTCGCGGGCGCGGTCGCCGTCGTGTGCGGCGCGGGGATCAACTGCGTCGGGCGGACGTCCGACGGGCGCTCGGCGCGGTTCCCCTCGCTCGGGCACATCTCGGGCGACTGGGGCGGCGGCGACCACATCGCGTCGCTCGCGCTGTGGCACGCGGCGCGCGGCGAGGACGGGCGGGCGGCGCCCACCGGCCTCGCGCAGGCCGTCGCGGCGCACTTCGGCATGCGCACCGTCGAGGACGTAAGCATCGCGCTGCACCTCGGCGGGATCGAACCGGACCGGGTCGGGGAGCTGTGCCCCGTCCTGTTCGCCGTCGCGGCCCGGGGCGACGCGGTTGCACTCGGGGTGGTCGACCTGCTCGCCGACGAGATCGTCGCCATGGCCCGGGTGGCGATCACCCGGCTGGAGCTGGAGGGCACGGACGTCCCGGTCGTTTTGGGCGGTGGTCTCCTGCGCGCGGGTTGGCCGTTGCTCTCGGCGCGGGTGGTCGCGGGCCTGCAGGCGGTGGCGCCGCTGGTGCGTCCCCGGCTGGTCGACGAACCGCCGGTGGTCGGTGCCGTCCTCTCCGTGCTCGACGCGCTGGCCGCGCCGGCCGACGTCCACGCGAAGCTGCGGGCCGCCGTCCACGACACGGTCTGACCCCGAACTCCCCCACCGTTTTGTGCACTTGCGCGCCTATTCGGCGCGCAAGTGCCGTAAACGGTGGGGAGGTTCGGGGTCCATGAGGACGGCGAGCTTCATCTCGGCCACCGTGAGCAGCGGGTCGACCGCTTCGGGCTCGAGGTGGAGGCACTCGGCGATGAGCATCCGGTCGAGGCCGGCGTCCCGCAGGCGCAGCGCGAGCGAGTAGGTCGGCGGCAGCCGGGAGAGCGCCGCGGCCAACACCGCTCGGTCGCCGAAGTGCGTGACGTCGCCCATCGGCAGATCGTGCGATGCCGTGGCGGGCGGGTCGCGCGTACCGCACTACTCGAAGTGTGCTGACCCACTCAGGCCGTGGGGCTGCCTTCCCAGAAGGTAGGTGCTGGCCTTGATGCTTCGCGGAGCAAGCAGGCCGATGCTCGACGGGTGACCGGATTCGGGCTCGGACGCACGTGGCCGCTGGTCGGCAGGGATGCCGAACTGGGGTTCGTCGTGCACGGGCTGCGCGGACGCGGCACGCCCCACGGTGTTGTGCTGGCCGGCGCCGCGGGCGTCGGGAAGACGCGCCTCGCCCGCGAGGTGCTGGCCGCCGCCGGCAGGACGACGACGCGCTGGGTGGTCGCGACGGACTCGGCGCGGGCCGTCCCGCTCGGCTGCTTCGCGCACCTGCTGCGCTCCGCCGTCGTCGCCGGCCCCGGCATGATCGCCCGCGCGGCCGACGACCTGCTCGCCGAGGCGCCCGGCCTCGTGATCGGGGTGGACGACGCGCACTTCCTCGACGACACCTCGGCCGCGCTCGTCCACCACCTCGCCGCCGAACGCGGTGTCCCGACCGTGGTGACGCTGCGCAGCGGCGAGCGAGCCCCCGACGCCGTCACCGCGCTGTGGAAGGACGGCCACCTGCTCCGGCTCGACCTGCAGGCGCTCTCGACCGAGGACACCGGCGCGCTGCTCGCCGAGGTGCTCGGCGGGCCGGTCGAGGCCAGCACCGTGCAGCGGCTCTGGGACGTCACCGCCGGCAACGCCCTCTACCTGCGCCACCTCGTCGAAGGTGAGCTCGACGCCGGACGGTTGCGCCGGACGATCGGGGTATGGCAGTGGCGTGGTGACCTCGCCCTGCCGCCGCCGCTGCGCGAGCTCGTCGACGCCAGCATCGGGCAGCTCCCGGAGGCCGTGCGCCATGCCGTCGAGCTGGTGTCGCTGGGCGAGCCGATCGGGGTCCGGCTGCTCACCGGGCTCGTCGACCCCGAGGCGTTGGACGAGGCCGAGCGCCGCAAGCTCGTCAGTGTCACCGTCGAGGGCGCCCGCACCGAGGTGCGGATCGCGCACCCGCTGCACGGTGAGGCGGTCCGCGAAGCGCTCTCGACGTTGCGCGCCCGCAGGCTGCGCGGGCAGCTGGCCGGCGCGCTGGCCGCCACCGGCTGCCGTCGCACCGGCGACCTGCTGCGGCTCGCCGACCTCATGCTGGGCAGCGACCGCCCCGCCGACGCCCGGCTGCTCGCCGACGCCGCCGTCGAGGCGAACCGGCTCGGCGCGATCCCGCTGGCCGAGCGGCTCTCCCGGGCCGCCAGCACCGCGGGCACGTGCTTCGAGTCGGAGCTGATGCTCGGCTACGCGCACGGGTGGCAGGGCAGGGCGGGCGCCTCCGCCGAGCGGCTGGCGGCGGCGACCGCGCTGGCCAGCACCCCCGAACAGCACGTCCGCGCCACGATCGCGCAGGCCAGCCTGCAGTGGTGGGGCCTCGGCGACGGACCGGCCGCAGTCACGACGTTGGAGGCCGGGCTGCGCAAGGCGGTCGGCGAGCCGCTGCGCGACGAGCTGCGTGCCGTGCTGGCGGTCCTCGCCATGCACGACGGCCGGACCGCCGACGCCGCACGCGAGGCCCGCGCGGTGCTGGAGGCCCCGGCCGTGACCCCGCGCGCCGCGACGTTCGCCGGCAACGCGCTCACCGTCGCCTCCGCGATGCTCGGCCGGCCCGACGACGCCGTCGCGGCCGTCGGGCCCGCGCTCGACGCGTCCGGCAGCCTCCCCGAGACGGCCGTCCTGCGCGCCGGGATCTGGTGGGGGCACCTGCTCGCGCTGCGGCTCGCCGGGCGCCTCGACGAGGCCGCCGCCGTCGCCGACCGGTACGTCGCCGACGCGGGGGAGAGCCCGCTGATGCGGTGCAAGGCGCTCGTCTACCGGGCGGGCGTGCAGCTCGACCAGGGCCGGATCGACGCCGTGCCGGCCACGATGCGGGAGACCGTCGCGTGCCTCGACGGCAGCGACCCGGCCGACTGGACGTTCTTCTGCCACCTCGCGCTGGCCACCGCGCTGGGCATGGCGGGCGACGCGACCGGCGCCGGCATCGCGGCGCAGGCAGCGCGCACGCGGTTCCGCCCGACCGTCGCGATGGTCGAGTCGGAGCTGCGGCTGGCCGAGGCCTGGGTGGCCGCGGCGGAGGGGGCGCTCACCGAGGCCGTCGCCGCCGCCCACGACGCGGCCGCGCTCGCCGCCGACGGTGAGCGGGCCGCAACAGAGGTGGTGGCGCTGCACACCGCGGTCTGCTTCGGCGACCGCACCGTCGCGCCGCGGCTCGCCGAGCTGGCCGGTCGCATCGGCACCCCGCGCGCCCTCGCCGCCGCCCACCACGCCGCCGCGCTGGCCGCCGGCGATGCGGCCGGCCTCGACGCCGCGGCGGGCGAGCTGCTCGACATCGGCGCGGTCCTGCTCGCCGCCGACGCCACCGCGCAGGCCGCACTGGCCTACGGCCGGGCCGGCAGGCGTGGCGCGTCGGCGTCGGTCGCGGCCCGGGCCAACTGCCTCGCGGAGCGCTGCCCCGGCGCCCGGACACCCGCGCTGCGTGCGATTGCCCGCCCGCTGCCGATCACCACGAGGGAGCGCGAGATCGCCTCGCTGATCGCACGTGGACTGTCCAACCAGGCCATAGCCGAGCGGCTGTTCGTCTCCGTGCGGACGGTGGAGGGCCACATCTACCGCGCCTGCACGAAGCTCGACGTGACCGACCGCGCAGCCCTGGCGTCACTCGTCTCGGTCGCCTAGGGGCGCCCTGAATGACTCGGGCCTACTGCGCGACGCCCAGGCGGCGCCCTCGCTGCGTTGGACGGCCGGACCGATGCAACAGCGGCATCGGCCCGACCGTCCGCCTTGCGATGACACCACCTGGACGCCGCTCGCTACGGCCGGAGTCATTCAGGACCCCCCACCGGGTGAAGTTGTGAAGTCGAGTACCCGACTACCTATGCCGGGGATCTACAACAGCCTGATCCTGACCCCCACCACCACGGCACTGGAGATCGCATGAGAACGACCTATCGCGTGCTTGCGTACCTGATCGTGTTCCTCGTGGTCGTGCAGGCCGCGGCCATCGCTTACTTCATCGCGGGTCTCGGCGAATGGATCATGGGCGGTGGCGTGCTCGACGCCGCGACGATGGAGAGCGAGAGCACGTTCTTCCCCGGACTCATCGGCATCATCATCCACGGCATGAGTGGCACCTACCTGATCCCGGCGGTCGCGCTCGCACTGCTGGTGGTCGCCTTCTTCGCGCAGGTGCCGCGCGGCGTGATGTGGGCCGGGGTGCTGGTCGGGCTGATCGCCGTGCAGGTGGCGCTCGGCATCGCGCACGTCCCGGTGCTCGCGCTGCTGCACGGCATCGTCGCGTTGGCCATCCTGGTCGTCGCGCTGATCGCCGCCCGCGCGGCCAGCGGGGCACCTGTCGGGCCCGCCGCCCGCGCGGACGCGGTCGCCTGACCCGTGCGCGTCCGCCCGCGTTTTGTCATCGCGGTGGGCGCGACCCTCGTCGTTCTGGCACCGCTCGCCTGGCTGCAACAGGCGAGCCTGCTGCCCGGCTCCTACTCCGTGATGGACATGGGTGTCGTGGACACCGGTGGGGCTGCGCTGGGGCACCACCGGCATGAGGACGGGGTCGGACGCGGAGTCGACACGATCGTCGAGACCGCGACCGACCCCGTCGTGCACGTCGAGCTCGCGGCACGCAAGGACGGCGACCGCTACACCCTCAACGGCACCTCACCCGGCCCGGAGATCCGGGTGGAGCAGGGGCAGCTGGTGGAGGTGCGGCTGGTCAACGAGTCGGTGCCGGACGGCGCGACACTGCACTGGCACGGCGTCGACGTGCCCAACTCCGCCGACGGGGTCGCCGGCGTCACCCAGGACGCCGTGCCGGTCGGTGGCAGCTTCACGTACCGGTTCCTGGCCAGGCAGGTCGGCACGTTCTGGTACCACTCCCACCAGCTCTCGCACGAGCAGGTGCGCAACGGGCTGCTCGGCGCCATCGTCATCACCCCGCCCGGCGGCGTCGGCGCGACGGACGTGACCGCGCTCGTGCACATCTACGACGGCACCCGCACCGTCAACGGGCGGGCCGGTGACTCGCCCGCCGCTGTCGGGCCGGGGGAGCGGGTGCGGGTGCGGGTCGTGAACACCGACGAGGGGCCGATGCCGGTCTGGGTGAGCGGGTCGGAGTTCCGGCTCGTCGCGATCGACGGCACAGAGGTACAGGGGCCGACACCGGTCCGGGACGTCGCGGTGCTGGTGACCGCCGGTGCGCGGGCCGACCTCGAGCTCGTGGTCCCGCCCGGCGGCGCGCGGGTCGAGATGGGCGGATCCGCGGCGCTCGTGCTCGGCGCTGCGTCGGCGCGCACGTCCAGGCCGGCGCGCACGCTCGACCCGTTGAGCTACGGCACACCCGCCGACATCGGCTTCGACCCGGCCGCGGCGAACCGCCGGTTCGACTACGTGATCGGGCGCCGCCCCGGCTTCGTCGACGGCTGGCCCGGCGTGTGGTGGACGATCAACGGCGGGATGTTCCCCGACGTGCCGATGTTCGTGGTCGCCGAGGGTGACGTCGTGCGGATGCGCATCGAGAACACGTCCGGCGAGGTGCACCCGATGCACCTGCATGGCCACCACGCCGTCGTGCTCTCGCACAACGGCGTCGCGGCCACGGGCAGCCCGTGGTGGGTGGACTCGCTCGACGTGCCCGACGGCGAGATGTACGAGGTCGCGTTCCGCGCCGACAACCCGGGTATCTGGGTCGACCACTGCCACAACCTGCCGCACGCGGCGGAAGGCCTGATGGCGCACCTCATGTACGAGGGCGTGACCACGCCGTACCGGGTCGGGCACGAGGCGGGCAACACGCCGGAGTAGGTCCTGGCGAGGTGCGCGCACGGATCCCGGGTGAGGGGCGCATACGTTGCCGGGAAAGCCACTTTCCCAGCGCCACAGGCCGGGAAAGTGGCTTTCCCGGCGCCCTCCGCGGCCCCCTCCGCGGCCCCGTTCGCGTACCTCGGTACATGCACGCAACGCCCCGTCAGCGGGCCCGCAGCCCGTCGAGGTGGATGCCGACGAAGCGGCGCCAACCCTGTGGGTCGTCCGACTCCTGGATCACCCGGGACACCGCCCACACCAGCGCTGTCAGGTCGGACGGGGCGAAGTCGGCGCGCAGCGCACCGGCCGTCTTCGCCCGCTCGATGATCGTCTCGACGTGGTCGAACCCCATGCACTCCGCGGCGGGGTCGATCGTGCCTGGCGGCTTGCGGGCCACCGCGTCGTTCAGGGTGCGGTCGTTGGCCTGCAGCGCGAAGAGCCCCTCGACGAAGGACACGAAGCCCCGCCACGGGTCGGCGTCGGCGAGCGCGGCCTCGGCGATCGGGCCGAGCGGGGAGAGCCGGTCGGGGAATATCGCCCCGATCAGGGCCGCGCGCTGCGGGAAGTGGTTGTAGAGCGTTCCGATGCTCACGCCTGCCCTGCGCGCGATGTCCTCCAGCGGCGTGTCGAGTCCGTGCTCGGCGAACGCGTCGGCGGCCGCGACGAGGAGCTTGTCGCGGTTGCGCGCTGCGTCGGCGCGGAGCGGGCGGGCCACACGTCCATTCTACGTATCTTGAGGGTCGCCTCAACTTCGTGCTAGCGTCAGACGAAGTTGAGGATGACCTCAACTTATTCGAGTTCGAGGAGTGAACGTGTCCGATCGCAAGACGGCCGTGGTGCTGGGTGTCGGCCCCGGCCTCGGGATGTCCATCGCGCAGCGCTTCGGCAAGGAGGGGTACGCGGTCGCGGTCGTGTCCCGCAGCGCCGACCGGCACGCCGGTTACGTGGGCGAACTCGCCGCCAACGGGATCGAGGCGGCGGCATTCGTCGCCGACGTGAACGACCCCGCGCAGCTGCGCTCGGCGCTGGACGCGATCGACGACCGGTTCGGCGGGATCGACGTCGTCTACTTCGGCCCGGCCGGCACCGGCGGGTTCCCGAAGGACCTCACCACCATCACCGTCGACGACGTGCGGGTGGCGATGGACATCGTCTACCCGGCGGTCGACACCGTGTCGGTGGTGCTGCCCCGCATGCTCGAACGCGGCGCAGGCGCGCTGCTGTTCGGGGGCGGGATCAGCGGGCAGATCCCGATGCCGATGCTCGGGCAGCTCGTGCTGCCGTCCGCAGCGTTGCGCCAGTATGTCCTCACGCTGCACGAGGTGCTGGCCCCGAAGGGCGTCTACGCCGGGATCCTCACGATCGGCGGCGTCGTCGAGCGCGGTGACATCCACACGATGATCAGCGGCGCGCCGGAGCGCTTCGGCAACCTGGCCGGCCACACCCTGAACCCCGACGAGATCGCCGATGAGGCGTGGGCGCTGTTCACCGACCGCAAGGGCGCCGAAGCCACGTTCTCGGCGCTGTAAAACCGTCGACAACGACGTTCTGGCTGTTTGTGAGCGCTAACAACAGCCAAAACGTCGTTGTCGACGGTCAGGCGGTCGCCTCGGCGAGCGCGGTCATGCGCGCGGCGGCCGTCGGGTACGGGCCGGGGTGCACCGCCACCGCGTCCGCGCCGGCGTCGGCGAGCTCGCGGATCTGGGTGGCGATCGTCTTCGCGTCGAGCCCGTCCTTCCACCCGATCCTGATGCCGACGCGGACCGGGCGGTCGGTCAGCCCGCGGATCACGGCGACCCGCTCGGCGAACTGCTCAGGGGTGAGGTCGACGCCCTGCCACTCGTCGGCGTGCTCGGCCACCCTGCGCATCGCCCGGTCGGAGTGCCCACCGACCATGATCGGCACGGCACCCAGCGGGCGTGGCGCGAAGACGCCCTTCTCGATCGGCTCTTCACCGGCGAACAACTGGCGGATCAGGACGATCGCCTCGTCGGTGAGGCGTCCTCGTGCGGCGAAGTCCACACCGAGCGATGCGAACTCGGTGCTGTCCCACCCGGTCCCGACCCCGAGCGTCACCCGCCCACCGGACAGCCGGTCGAGCGTCGCCACCTGCTTCGCCACCAGCACCGGGTTGCGCAGGGGCAGGATCACGACGGACGTGCCCAGCCGGATCCGCGACGTCCGCGCGGCGAGGTGCGCGAGGGTGATGAACGGCTCGTAGACGCCGCCATAGGTACTGCCGTACTCGGCGGGCGGCAGCAGGTGGTCGGGGAGCCACACCGCGTGGAAGCCGAGCCGCTCGGCCTCGACGCCGAGCTCGGCCGGCGTCTCGGCGGGCATGTCGGTCGACTCGTCGGGCAGGACGATCTGGAGGTCCATGTCAGCGGGCACCGGCGAAATGTTCTGTCATGGGTAGAGGTTGACCCCTGACACCAGTGTCATGGTCAAGGGGGCGCGCGTGCTCATCGGGGAACTGTCGGCAACAACCGGGGTCAGTCACCGGATGCTGCGCTACTACGAGCAGCAAGGCCTGATCACCGCCGAACGCGGCACCAACGGCTACCGGCACTTCCCCGCGGACGCCGTGCCGACCGTCGTGCGGGTGAGAGCCCTGCTCGAAATGGGTCTGACGACCGACGAGATCCGCACCGTCCTGCCGTGCAGCTCCGGCGACGAGCAGCCCATAATGGACCTCTGCCCGGAGGTCGTCGGCGCGTTGAGCAAGAAGATCGCCGAGGTGGAGGCGCGGATCGCGAGCCTCAACTGCTCCCGCAGCGCGCTCAAGGCCTACCTCGGTGCCGGTAGTCTCGGCGCGTGATCCTCGTAGCCGGACACCTGATGGTCGACCCGGCCAAGCGCGACGACTACGTCGCGGTCTGCGTCGAGGCCGTCGAGCAGGCCCGCCGCGCGCCGGGATGCCTCGACTTCCCCGTCAGCGCCGACGCCGTCGACCCCGGCAGGGTGAACGTCTTCGAGCGTTGGGAGTCGGCGGAGACGCTCGCCGCGTTCCGTGGCGCCGGCCCGAGCGGCGAGCTGATGGCGGAGATCCGCTCCGCGTCGGTCGTCGAGTACGACGTCAGCGGGTCGCGGTCGCTCACGTAGTGTCTTGTCGTGGGCACAATCGTCAGCTTCCATGCGCATCCCGACGACGAGTCGATCGCCTCTTCCGGCACCCTCGCGAAGGCGGCGGCCGCGGGACACCGCGTCGTGCTCGTCTTCGCCACCCGCGGTGAGCTGGGCGAACCCGTCCCCGGCGTGCTCGCCGAGGGTGAGCAGCTCGCCGTCCGGCGCTCGATGGAGTGCTACGACTCCGCGGCCGTGATCGGGGCGAAGCGCGTCGAGTTCCTCGGCTACACCGACTCCGGGATGATGGGCGAGCCCAGCAACGACGCCCCGTTCTGCTTCTGGCAGGCGTCGGTCGAGCACGCGGCGCGGCGGCTCGCACTGATCCTCGAAGAGGAAGAGCCCGACGTCCTGACGACCTACGACGACAACGGCGGCTACGGCCACCCCGACCACATCCAGGTGCACCGGGTGGGGAAGCGCGCGGGCGACCTCGCCGCCGTGCCCGTCGTCGCGCAGGCCACTACCAACCGCGACTGGATGCTGCGCGGCATGCGCGGGATGGCCGAGGCCGGCCAGCTCCCCGAGGGCTGGGAGATCCCGACCGCCGCCACCGCCCCGAACTTCGGCAAGCCGGAAGCTGAGATCACCCACCGCGTCGACGTCGTCGACTTCGCCGAGACCAAACGCGCCTCCATGCGGGCCCACAAGAGCCAGATCGCGCCCGACCACTTCCTGCTCTCGATGCCCGATGGGGTGTTCGGGATGGGGATGGGTGTCGAGTTCTACATCGTCGACAACGTCCCGAGCGTGGCGTCCGGGAGCGGGTTGTTCGAAGACCTCTTCTCGCCGATGCGGTGAATGCACGCGCTTACCGTTAACAGTCGCAAATAGCTTCGGTCGTTCCGACGCTGACCTGACTGGTCGCACTTAACTTTGGTGCTCGCGCAACTCCTCTTCCGGGTTGGTGGGCATCATGCGTCGTCGGGTTCTTCAGGGCTGTCTTGCTGTGCTCTCAGTGCTTTCTTTGTCACTCAGTTGTGCTCGGCCGGCTGATGCGGATCCGCTGCCGCCGTTCCAGCTCGAGCCTGTCGCGCTGGAGGCCAGGATGGATGCGTGCATGGCTGGACAGGTGGGGCTGGACGAGGTCCTGATGGGATGGGTCAAGATCCGCACCGGTGAGATCAGGAGATGGCGCTGCTGGTCGCTCAAGCACATGATGCTCGACAATGCAGACAGGAATGCCCACAACCCTTACGTCCACCTGGTCGACTTCATGCGGTGCGCCGACGAGGTGATCAGCTACGGCTTTCCTCGGCCGGCCTCCAATCCTGACTACACTGCTCTGCACAAGCAGTTCAACGGGACGAGCGGCCTGGCGATCGCAGTGATCAACGATCTCACCGGGGACGTCGTCACGATCTATACCGTCGGTCGAGATGACCAGTGGTCTGCGTGTGCCAACAGTCTATGATGCCGGTCATGCGTCCAGTGGGAGTCCTAGAGCGCATTCGGGATCTACAGGAGATCGACCGCCAATGGGATGCATCCCGGCCGGACCAGGCGCTCCGCGCAGGTATGGCAACTTTCTTCCAGCAGTGCGGAATGCTGGCGTACTACGACTGCGACGCGTACACCCCGCTGATGACGTACCGCGAGGTTGTTACCGCAATGGACGACCCATCGCAGTCGAAGAGCGCCAGCGCCTTCGAATCACGAGCCTTGCGATGCGTGAAGTTGCTGCATCCGCACGTGTTCAGCGCGGCCGCCCGCGTGGAAGAGCTGACGCTCGACGAGGCGCTCGACGCGCGAGAACCGCTCGTGCGGATCGTTCCCGAAGCGCTGCTCGGAGAGTTCCACGCACGGATCCACTTCGACATGGTCGCTTGGGTCGCTGCCAACGCTCTCGCGGAGGACATCATCCGTCCGTATCGCGCGGCCAGGCGGGTGTTGACGCTCAGCGTCTACAAGCCCGACGACCCGTTCGGCATCATCGAGCCGCTGACAGTCCTGGTCGAGCGCTACGAGGACGTATTGGATGAGCGCAACCGGATCGGTGTGGAGATCACCGAGCTCCTGCGGGACTACCTCATCGCCGTGGGCTGATGCGTCTGCGTCCAGCTGGCGTCTACCAGCGATTTCTCGAACTGGTCGACGAGCAGGACCGGCGAGAGCGTGCACAGCCCGAGTACCGCTCGCGCCGAGCGCTCATGCGATTCATCAACTTGTGCGGGCGGCAGTGGTACATGGACCATCCGCTGTCGACGACCCTCTCTGCGTTTCACGATGTTCTGCTGGCCATGGACGATCCGGACCAGGTGCGGACCCGCACGGACTTCGAGGAGCGCTGCTTCGAGTGCGTGCGCGTGCTCCGGCCGGACATCGAGCACCATGCCCGGAGTGCCGCGGGCGCTGAGCTCACCCTCGACGAGGAGGACCTCGTCCGCGCGCCGCTCCTGCGCGTTCCGCCGTCGATCCTGCTCGGTGCGGCGGACCGCCCGGGCATCCAGTTCCACCTCGTTTGCTGGAACCGGGCGAACTGCCTCGTCGAAGGCGTCGACGAGCCGTACTGGCCCCCCACCTGAGCAGCGCGAACGGCACTTTCGAACGATAGGTTGGCCCGAAGGTGCCGTTCGCGCTCATGGTGTGGCGGTGACATCGGGTCTGGGGCGACGGGCGGCGTGTTCGTGGGTGCGGCGCAGCTGGGTGCGGACCTCATCCGGGTTTCGGCGGAGTTTGCCGGGTTGGGTGTGCAGCACCGTGATGTTCTCGGCCATCATCGTGGCTCGCCTGTCGAGGGTGCGTTCGTAGTCGGCAGGGCTGAGGTGCCACTCCAGCGAGTCGATCTCCCACGCCAGCCCGACCTCGTCGAACCACGCGTCGGGCATCGCGATGAAGCGCCCGCCGCTGTCGTGCAGCTTCACGTTCCACATCGGTGGCGGGAGTCCGCAGGTCAGCACCAGTTCCCGGGCGGTGGCCTCCGCGACGGAACGGACTCCCGCGCTCACCTCGCTCAGGACCTCGCGCGGTAACGCGCTGCCTCGGCTGCTGCCGGCCGCGAGCTCTGATGCGAGGTCGGCGGGGGTGCAGCGGCCGCGCTGCACGACCTCGGCGAGCGTCGCCCGAACGACCGCGCGGTCGGAGGTGCGCCGGGCGAATCGAGCGCGGCCCGCTGAATCGGTGCGATCGCCATTCTCCCCGCCGCCGCGGCGGCTGGGAGCCTGTCGGTGCGCTCGGCCAGGACGTAGCCGGCTCCCACTCGCCGTCGCTGGGCGGGGATCAGCACGTGGACCGGGCCGGAGGGGGCCGGCATCCGGCGCATCCCGTGCAGGTCGAGCGCGTCGAGCCCGGTGAGGACCGTCCCGGTGCCGCCGTGCAGGAGGGCGGCGTTGCGCCGGTGCGTCCTGGTCGGCGCGGCGTTGCTCAGCAGGACGATGCCCGGCAGCAGCGTCCGCCACGGCCCGCCGGGCCGGCAGCGGTGCCGTGTGGTCGTGCGCGAGACGCCGCTGCGTTCCAGCTCGTCGATCGTCACGACATCGGCGCCGCACAGCGCGACCAGCTCGTCCGGCCGGAGCCCGTTGTTGCGTCGAGGCACGAACGAATGCTGCCTACCCGGCCGCCGCGGCGAGGCCACTTTGGAGAGATCGGGTGCGCGAACGGCACTTTCGAACGATAGGTTGGCCCGAAAGTGCCGTTCGCGCCGCCGCTCAGCCCGCCCGCCTGATCCACCCCCGGCACACCATCTCCACCGTCACGGCCACCGCGACCGTCTCCACCGCCAGCAACATGATCAGCACCAGCAGCTGCACCGCGCCGGCCTGCACGGGGGTCGCGCCGCCCAGCAGCATCCCGACGAACGCGCCCGGGAGCGTGACGAGGCCGACGGTGCGGGTCTGGTCGAGCGCCGGTACCAGCGCCTGCGCCGCGGTCGGGCGGGCGATCTCCATTGCGGCGTCGCGGGGGAGGAAGCCGAGCGAGAGCGCGGCCTCGACCTCGCCGCGACGGGTGCGCAGCTCGTCGAGCGCACGGCGGCCGGCGAGGGCAGTGGCGGTCATCGTCCCACCGACGAGGATCCCGGCCATCGGGATCACCGCGATCCCGGTCGGCGGCACCACCCCACCCACGACGAGCGCGGCCACGACCGGCAGCGGCGCCAGCGCGACCGGCAGCGCCGCCCACCACCCCGTGCGGTCGTCGGTCATCCGCTTGCCGCCCGTCCGGGCCGCCACGACGACCATGAGCGCGACGAACGCAGCGCTCGCCAGCACCGAGCCGACGATCGCACCGATCAGCAACGAGACCGCGCCCAGCTGCAGCGTCGCCCGCACCGCCGCGACGACGACCGCCCGCGACACCCCGAGCCGCGCCCGCCACGCGACCAGCGCCGTGAGCAGCACAGCAGCCCCGGCGGCGATGCCGAGCGCAGGCCCGATGACAACGGTTGTCGATCCCACGCCGCGTCCTCCCGTCGACGTCGCCCGATGGGCCCCCTCAGCACAACCCAGGGGCGCCTTCGACGACGAGTAGAGCTACGATCCCCTGCGAGCCACCTTCAGACCCCGGGCAGGGTTCTTCCAGGGCCCAGTGCAGGAGTAGGACAGTGACAGCCGTCGCCCCCAAGCCGATCGAGTCGCCGTACCCGGCGCGCCGGGCGGTCAAGGGATCCACGCTGCTGAAGATGCTGCGGACCACGGATCCCAAGGACATCGCGATCCTCTATCTGGTCACCTCGTTCGGCTTCTTCCTCGCCGGCGGCGCCATGGCGCTGCTGATGCGCGGCGAGCTCGCGGTGCCCGGGCAGCAGTTCCTGTCCAACGAGCAGTACAACCAGCTGTTCACGATGCACGGCACGATCATGCTGCTGCTGTACGCGACGCCGATCCTCTTCGGCTTCGCGAACTACATCGTGCCGCTGCAGATCGGGTCCCCCGACGTCGCCTTCCCACGGCTGAACGCCTTCTCGTACTGGCTGTTCCTGTTCGGCGGGCTGACGGTCCTCTCGGGCTTCCTGACCCCCGGTGGCGCCGCCGACTTCGGCTGGTTCGCCTACACCCCGCTCTCCGACGCCGCGCACTCACCGGGCGCGGGCGCCGACCTCTGGATCATGGGTCTGGTCCTCTCGGGCCTCGGCACGATCCTCGGTGGTGTCAACTTCATCACCACGATCGTCTGCATGCGCGCCCCCGGCATGACGATGTTCCGGATGCCGATCTTCACGTGGAACATCTTCGTGACGGCGATCCTCGTGCTCATCGCGTTCCCGGTGCTCACCGCCGCGCTGTTCGGCCTGCTGGCCGACCGACACCTCGGCGCCCACGTGTTCGACCCCGCCAACGGCGGCGTCATCCTGTGGCAGCACCTGTTCTGGTTCTTCGGCCACCCCGAGGTCTACATCGTCGCGCTGCCGTTCTTCGGCATCGTCTCGGAGATCTTCCCGGTGTTCAGCCGCAAGCCGCTGTTCGGCTACAAGACCCTGATCTACGCGACGATCGCCATCGCGGCGCTCTCGGTGGCCGTGTGGGCCCACCACATGTACGCGACCGGCGCGGTGCTGCTGGCGTTCTTCTCGCTCACGACGTTCCTGATCGCGATCCCGACGGGCATCAAGTTCGTCAACTGGATCGGCACGATGTGGCGCGGCCAGCTGACGTTCGAGACGCCGATGCTCTTCGCGGTCGGCTTCCTCGCGACGTTCCTCTTCGGCGGCCTCACCGGTGTGCTGCTCGCGTCGCCGCCGGTCGACTTCCACGTGTCCGACACGTACTTCGTGGTGGCCCACTTCCACTACGTCCTCTTCGGCACCATCGTGTTCGCCACATACGCGGGCATCTACTTCTGGTTCCCGAAGATGACGGGCCGCTTCCTCGACGAGACGCTCGGCAAGTTCCACTTCTGGACGACGTTCATCGGCTTCCACCTGACTTTCCTCGTGCAGCACTGGCTCGGCAACGAGGGCTTCCCGCGGCGCTACGCCGACTACCTGCCCATCGACGGGTTCACGATCCTCAACTCGATCTCGTCGATCGGCGCGTTCGTGCTCGGGGCATCGACGCTGCCGTTCATCTGGAACGTCTTCAAGAGCTACCGGTACGGGCGAGTGGTCACGGTCGACGACCCGTGGGGCTTCGGCAACTCGCTGGAGTGGGCGACGAGCTGCCCGCCGCCGCGGCACAACTTCACCGAGCTGCCCCGGATCCGTTCGGAGCGTCCGGCGTTCGAGCTGCACTACCCGCACCTCGTCGAGCGGTTCCGGCACGAGTCGGAGGGTGGCAGGCTGCCGGATCCCGGCGAGCTCGCGACGCAGGCGGTCGGCGCGGAGTCACAGCCCGACGACGACCCGAAGTCACGCTGAACGCGGACGAGATGGAGCTTGGTGGCACCAGCGTTCTGATCACGGTCACCGGCCCCGACCGTCCGGGTGTGAGCTCGGTGCTGTTCGCCGCGCTCACCCGCCACGGCGTCGATCTCGTCGACGTCGAGCAGGTGGTCATCAGGGGCCGGCTGACGCTGGGCGCGCTGGTGACGGCGCACCACGATCCCGAGGGGTTGCAGGAGGCCGTCGAGCAGGCGATGGCGAGCATCTCGATGCAGGTGCACACCTCGCTCGAGGCCAATGACGACCCCGAGGGCCGCCGGCACTCGTCGCACGTCGTCGTGGTGACGGGCAGCCCGATCACGGCCCGCGCGTTCGGCTCGATCGCGCAGGCGCTCGCGGACGTCGGCGCCAACATCGACTCGATCCGGCGGGTCGCGGACTACCCGGTGACCGGGCTGGAGCTGATGGTCTCGCCCGACCCGGGGCGCGGCAGCGAGCACCACCCGCCGGGCACGCTGCGCGCGCGGCTGGTCGAGGTGGCCCGCACCGCGGGGGTCGACGTCGCCGTCGAGCGCGCCGGGCTGGCCCGGCGCAGCAAGCGACTGATCGTCTTCGACGTCGACTCGACGCTCGTGCAAGGCGAGGTCATCGAGATGCTCGCGGCCCGCGCCGGCGCCGAGGACGAGGTCAGAGCCGTCACCGAGGCCGCGATGCGCGGCGAGCTCGACTTCACGGAGTCGCTGCGCCGCCGGGTCGCCGTGCTCGCCGGCCTGCCGGAGTCGGTGCTCGACGACGTGGCGGCCGAGCTGGAACTCACCCCCGGCGCGCGCACGACGATCCGGACGCTCAAGCGGCTCGGCTACCGCTGTGGTGTCGTCTCCGGTGGGTTCACCAAGGTGATCTCCTCGCTGGTCGACGAGCTGCAGCTGGACTTCTGCGCGGCGAACGAGCTGGAGGTCGTCGACGGCCGGCTGACCGGACGGGTCGTCGGCGAGATCGTCGACCGGGCCGGTAAGGCGGTGGCTCTGCGCCGGTTCGCCGAGAGCTACGGGATCCCGCTGGAGCAGTGCGTCGCCGTCGGTGACGGCGCGAACGACATCGACATGCTCTCCACGGCCGGCCTCGGTGTTGCGTTCAACGCCAAGCCCGCGCTCCGGGAGGTCGCCGACGCCGCGCTGAGCCATCCGTACCTCGACGTCGTGCTGTTCGTCCTCGGCATCACCCGCGACGAGGTCGAGCGTGCCGACGCCGCCGAGGGTGTGCTGCGGCGGGTGCCGATCGCATGACGCTGGACGTGCTCGCCGAGCGCTACTTCCGGCCGCGTGACGAGCGCGACGCCGAATCCGACGGTGTTGTGCTCGCGATGCCGATCGTGCTGCGGCTGGAACGTCCACCGGCAGCGCGCACACCGGTGCTGGAAGCCGCGGCCAGGGCCGCGCTCGCCGTTTGCCTCGACCCGCGCGCCGCCGACGGCGGTGAGTGGCACGACGCCGTCTCGGCGTGGGTGTCGCGCTACATCCGCAAGATCGCACGCCGGGCGCGCGGCGCGCACTGGGCCGCTGTCGCAGAGCTGCCGGGCGTCACCGTCGACGTCGAGGGCGCGCAGGCCCGCGCGCTGCTGCCGGGCCCGGTCGACGAGGTGCCGAAGGTGGTCTCGCGGCTGCAGATCGGCGGTACCGACCTCGAACGCGACGAACCGGGCGAGCCGCCCGCCGGTGTCCCGGTGATCTGGGTGAACGCCGGGCTGGGCATGAGCGTCGGGAAGGCCGCGGCGCAGGTCGGGCATGCGTCGATGCTTTTCGCAGCGGCGAACGAACTCACGACCGTGCCGGCGTTCGCCGTGCGGGACGCCGACGGGGATCGGTGGAAGCAGCTGTGCTCCGCGGCCACCAGCGGCGACGGTGTTGCGGTGCGTGACGCCGGGTTCACCGAGGTGGCGCCCGGCACCATCACCTGCATCGCCCGCTGAACGCACCGTTACCCTCGCGCGGTGGAGCCGCTGGATCAGGTCACGGAGATCGCTGCCGCCTACACGGCTGTGTTGCAGGAGCGCGGCCCGCTGCCGGCCGACGAGGTGAAGGCGGCGGTCGTGGAACGGGTCGGCCTCGACATGGCCGATCCGGCCGTCGAGGCCGTGGTCGAGAGCACGTACGACGTGCTCCTCACCGGCGAGTCGGCGACGCTGGCGCTCGTCGCGCCGGACGTCGTCGCGCACCTCGAGACGCTCGTCGCCGGCAGCGTCCTCACCCATCGGCTCTCCGAGGCCGAGCACGCCGAGGGCTACCTGTTGCTGGACGCCGATCTCGGCGCCTTCCTGTGCTTCGACGCCCCGACCCACGAAGACGAGCCGCTGTTCGTCGACGACCTCGACGACGGACCCATGTCGTGGGGAGGGATGGAAGGGTGGCTCGACGCCTTCCGGCCGGGTGCGCTGCTGGCCGTGAGCGTGGCGGCGGACTCGCAGGTCACCATCGTCGAGGCAGAAGCGCCCGAAGCACCCGACCTCGCCGCGCACCTGCGTGAGGTCTACGACAGCTTCGCGGAGGATGCGCCGGTCCCGGTGCCGCTGGACTACGTCGTGGCCGGGATGGTGCATCGCGAGCCGGACGTGTTCGCCGCGCCGAGGCCGCCGCTCGGTGAGCTCGTGACGGCGGTCGGCCTCGAATGGCGCGACGGGTTCGTCGCCCACACCGAGGAGATGTGGCAGCTCGCGGAGCAGCTCTACATGATGAGCCGGCTCGCCGACGGCACCGGCTCGGAGGAAGCGGCTGATACGGCGTTCGAGGCGATCACGGTCCTGACCGACCCGGCAGCGGAGCCCGCCGACCTGCGGGCGACGCTCACGCTGCTCACCGACCCCATCGTCCTGCTGGCGGTCACCGAGGAGATGCTGGGCGGCAAGGACGACCCCGGGCGGTTGGCGCAGTTCACCGCCGTGACCGCGCGGCTCGTCGAGCTCGCCGGCGACCGGCGGGCCGCGGCCGCCAACTGGATGGCCGCGGTTGCCGCGGAGCGGGAGGGCCGGGTCCTCGACGCCGAGCCGCTCCTACGGGCGGCGGAGCGCGCCGACAACACGGACCTGCTCGTGACCGACCGGCTGGGCTGGTACGCGTCCGACCGGGGTGACGCCGCGGAGGCGTTGCGGCGCTGGACGGTCCTGCTCGACGAACCGGAGCACGATCCGGACGTGCAGGCGGTGCTCCCGCACGCGAACCTCGCCGCGGCGCCGCAGCCCGGCCGGAACGAGCCGTGCTGGTGCGGATCGGGGCGGAAGTTCAAGCAGTGCCACGCTGGCAAGCCGGTGTTGCGGCCGCTTCCGGAACGGGCGGCATGGCTCTACCGGAAGGCAGCTGCTTACCTGCAGCGCCGGGGCGGCGCCGCCACGGCGGCGGTCGGGTGGAGCACCGACGCGCTCGCCGTCGACACGCTGATGCGCGAGGAGGGCTGGTTCACCCCGTTCCTCGCCGACCGCGGCCCGCTGCTGCCGGCGGACGAGGCCGAGCTGGCCGCGACGTGGACGGACATCGACCGGACCGTGTTCGAGGTGCTCGATCCGCGGACCCTCCGGGACGAGCGCACCGGTACGACGATCACCGTGGCGGAGCCCGCGCCGGCCGACGTCGGCGACCTGGTCTGCGCCCGCGCCCTCCCCGACGGCGGCGGCGCGCACATCCTCATCGCGCCCTTCGTCATCGACCCGGAGAACCGCGACGACCTGCTGGGCCTGCTGGCCCGGCACGCCACAGCCGAGCTGCTGGAGTGGGTCGACGCCGTCGTGTACTCGTCCCCGTGACACTCCGTGGTTGCGGGGGAGGGCAGGAAAGCCACTTTCCGGCCCTGTGAGGGCAGGAAAGTGGCTTTCCTGCCCTCGCGTGCGGGACGCGCACGCCCGCGGCGCTACGCCGCGTCGCGGAGGCGGCGGAGGGCGGCGTGCACCTTGTCGCGGTCGTCCGTCGGCCAGAACGGGGGGAGGGACGCGCGCAGGAAGCCGCCGTAGCGGGCCGTCGCGAGGCGTGGGTCGAGGATCGCGACGACACCGCGGTCGTCCATGCCGCGCAGCAGCCGGCCGGCTCCCTGCGCGAGCAGCAGCGCCGCGTGCGTCGCGGAGACGGTGAGGAACCCGTTGCCGCCGCGGGCGTCGGCGGCCCGCTGCCGGGCGGTGACCAGCGGGTCGTCGGGGCGCGGGAACGGGATCCGGTCGATGATCACGCACGACAGCGACGGCCCGGGCACATCGACGCCCTGCCAGAGCGACAGCGTGCCGAACAGCGAGGTGGCCTCGTCCTCGGCGAACCGCTTGACCAGCAGCATCGTCGAGTCGTCGCCCTGGCACAGCAGCGGTGTGTCGAGTCGCCCGCGAAGCGCCTCGGTGGCCTGCTTCGCCGCCCGCATCGACGAGAAGAGCCCCAACGTGCGCCCGCCCGCTGCCTCCACCAGGCCGGCGATCTCGTCGAGGTAGGCGGGCGGGAGGCCGTCGCGACCCGGCGGCGGAAGGCGTTTCGCGACGTAGAGGATGCCGCTGCGCGCATGGGCGAACGGCGATCCGACGTCCATGCCCGACCACTTCGGTGCCTCGGGGTCGGGCACCGGATCGGTCTGCTCCGCCACCGTGGCTTGCGACGGGAGGCCCCACTGCCGGGCGAGGGCGTCGAAGTTGCCGCCGAGCGTGAGCGTCGCGGAGGTCAGCACCACCGTGGAGCGCCCGAACAGCCGCTCGCGCAACAGCCCGCCCACCCACAGCGGCGCCGCTCGCAGCACCTTGAACCGGCCGGAATCGGGGCCTTGCTCGGCCAGCCAGACGACGTCGTGCCGCTTCGCCGGGTCGGGCTCCTCGAACGCTGCGATCAGCCGCACCGCGGTGTCGGTGACGTCCTCCAGCGCGGCTTGCGCCAGCTTGCGCCCCGCCGCGGCGTCGGGCTCCTCGCGCCGCTCACTGCCGAGCGCGGTGCGGCAGCCCGCCGCGGCGTTGACGATCGCGGTGAGCGCCCCGGACGCCGCCTGCGGCATCGCGTCCCACCGGCCGGGGGCGAGGTCCTCCAGCATCAGCCCGAGGCCCTCGCCGGCCTCGGCGAGCCGGTCGGCGACGTCCTGGTCGATGATCTTGCCGAGCCGGCGGGCGGCGATGCTGACCATCCCGGCGGTCAGCTCGGCCGTCGCGACCCCGGTGACCCTGTCGACGAGCTCGTGGGCCTCGTCCACCACGACGACGTCGTGCTCGGGCAGGACGGGCCGGCCCTCCAGCGCGTCGATGGCGAGCAGGGCGTGGTTGGTGACGACGATGTCGGCCTTGCCCGCCTCCGCCTTGGCCTTCTCCGCGAAGCAGTCGTCGCCGACGGGGCACTTCGACGCACCTAGGCACTCGCGGGCCGTGACCGACACCTGCCGCCAGGTCGAATCCGGCACGCCGGGCACCAGCTCGTCGCGGTCGCCCTTCTCCGTGGTGTCGGCCCACTCGTGCATCCGCTTGATCGCCCGCCCCATCGCGGAGATCGCGAACGGGTCGAACAGCTGGTCCTCCGGCTCGTCGCCGCCCTCGCCGTGGAGCTTGTTGAGGCACAGGTAGTTGCGGCGGCCCTTCAGGATCGCGAACGTCGGCGCCCGGCCGATCAGCGGCTTGAGCGCCTTCGCCAGCCGCGGGAGGTCGCGGTCGACGAGCTGGCGCTGCAACGCGATCGTCGCCGTCGAGATGACGACCGTGGTGTTCTTCGCGATGGCGTGGTGGATCGCGGGCACGAGGTAGGCGAGCGACTTCCCGGTGCCCGTGCCGGCCTGCACGGCGACGTGCTCGCCCGTGGTGATGGCGCGGCGGACGGCGTCGGCCATCGTCCGCTGGCCCTCCCGCTCCTGCCCGCCGACGGCCTCGACGGCGGCGGTGAGGAGCTCGGCGACCCCGGGCAGGTCCTTCGTGGCGACGCTTCCAGGGAGCACGCGACGAGGCTACCCGGCACCCCCGTCAGCCCGTGGGGGAACACGGAAGCAACGCATCGGCACGCTCGAACGTCTTGCTGTTATCACATCGAACCGGGGGAGGGTTCATGGGGATGACAAGGTTGATCGCAGCGGTGGGGACCGCCGCGATCGCGATGCTCGTCGCGGCGGCGCCCGCCAGCGCGACGGAGGTCCGGACCGACGTTCCGGGCTGCGAGGCCGGCTGCGAGGTCGTGTTCGACATGCAGCTGCCCGACGACGTCCGCTTCGTTGGGCTGCAAACGACCGACCACGAGACGGGGCTCATGCGCGGCCTGCTCGCGTACTACGTCTCGGGGCAGCTGCACCACTACGCCGAGCCGGTCGAGCTGGGCGCGTTGGGGGACGCGAGCTGCGGCTACGACGGCGACGCGCAGCGGTGCCTCGTGACGTACGCGGTGGGGGCGCACGGCACGAACGTGGTGGCGCTGCACCTCACCTACACAGGCGGCATCCAGGTGACCGACGAGGTGGGCGGCGGAACCCCGGAACGGGTCCTGTCCGACCTGGATGGCAACGGCCGCGCCGACGCCAGCATCAGGGAGAGCACGTACGACCCGGCGTACGCGGCCGCGCCGCGCTTCTGGCAGACGTTCCTGGAGTACGACGGGCGCTTCGTCCGCACCGGCTGCGGGCCGGCGACGTTCGCGGACGAGCCGGCGCCCGTCGCGCCGCTGTACGGGAAGTGCGAGGCGACCTGACGCCGCGGGCCCTGGCCGGTGGGCATTCGGTGTACGGATCGTGGTGCTGGCCGACTTGCGGGTGTTGACGGCTGTCGCGGCAGCTGTCAACACCCGCAACTCAGGGAGGGCGCCCCGACTCCTCAGGACTCGCTCTTAACGCGCGTAGCGCTCCCACGGGCCGGGCATGTCGTCCGTGGTCTCGTCCCCGACGAGCTCGCGGAAATCGTCGAGCAGCCCAGGGTCTGCCTGGTTCGCGAGGACCTCAGAAGCGGGCAGGTAGCGCGGGCGCCGAGGGCGGTCATGCGGCGCGGTGTCATCCACGCCGCGACGGTAGCCGCCCGGCTAGGCGATCCGAACCCCCGCCGCCCGCATCTCGTCCACCGCACGTGCGGTCGTCTCCGCCGCCACCCCCGCGCACAGGTCGAGCAGGACGGTGGTGGTGAACCCCGCCGCCGCGGCGTCGAGTGCCGTCGCGCGGACGCAGTGGTCGGTCGCGATCCCGACCACGTCGACGGCGGTGACGTCGTGCGCGGCGAGCCAGTCGCGCAACGCCGTGCCGCCCGGTTCCGCGCCCTCGAACCCGGAGTAGGCCGCCGTGTAGGCGCCCTTGTCGAAAACGGCTTCGATGCGGGCGACGTCCAGCTCAGGGTGGAAGGACGCGCCGGGTGTCCCGCGGCGGCAGTGCGGGGGCCACGAGTCGACGAAGTCGGGAGTATCGGAGAAGTGCGCGCCGGGGTCGATGTGGTGGTCGCGGGTTGCGACGACGTGGTCGTACGCGCCCGTCCGCAGCTCCTCGGAGACGGCCGCGGCGACGGCGGCCCCGCCCGCGACGGCGAGCGAGCCGCCCTCGCAGAAGTCGTTCTGGACGTCGACCACGACGATCGCCTTCATCGGGTGCCCTCCAGCACGGTCGGGATCGCGGGCTCGCCGCGGGAGAGCTTCAGCCCCTCCCACGGCACGGAGACGAGCGCGGCGCGCAGGTGCTCGCGCGATTCCTCCAGCGTCGGGAGGCCGTCGAGCTGCTCACCGCCGCGGATCATCGGGATCGGCACGACCCGGTCGTGCGGCCCGGCCGTCGGCGGCGTGGCCGCGAGGTGCACGACCTCCTCGATCGCCGTCCCGGTCGGCTTGTAGCGGCGCAGTGCCGACTTCCGCCCACCGCGCGACTCCTTCGCCGCGCTGCGCTTGGCCACGGGCCGCCCGTCGACCTCGACGAGCTTGTAGACCATCCCCGCCGTCGGCGCCCCCGAGCCCGTCACGACCGACGTGCCCACCCCGTAGGAGTCGACCGGTTCAGCACGCAGCGACGCGATCGCGTACTCGTCGAGATCCCCGGACAGGACGATCTTGGTGTTGGTCGCGCCGAGCGCGTCGAGCTGGTCGCGGGCCTGCCGCGCCAGCTCGCCGAGGTCGCCGGAGTCGATGCGGATCGCGCCCAGCCCCGTCCCGGCGGCCTCCACCGCGAGCTCGACGCCGCGCCGGATGTCGTAGGTGTCGACCAGCAGCGTCGTTTCCGGCCCCAGCGCCTTGACCTGGCTCGTGAACGCCGAAAGCTCGTCGTCGTGCAGCAGCACCCACGCATGCGCGGCCGTCCCGGCCGTCGGGATGCCGTGGCGGCGCTCCGACTCCATGTTCGACGTCGCCGAGAACCCGGCGAGGTAGGCCGCGCGGGCCGCCGCGACGGCTGCGGCCTCGTGGGTGCGCCGCGAACCCATCTCGATGATCGGACGCCCCGCCGCCGCGGTCACCATCCGCGCCGCGGCCGAGGCCACCGCGCTGTCGTGGTTCATGATCGAGAGTGCCAGCGTCTCCAGCATCACGGCATCGGCGAACGTCCCCGTGACGGTCAGGATCGGCGACCCCGGGAAGTACAGCTCGCCCTCCGGGTACCCGTCGACGTCGCCGGAGAAGCGGTAGTCGGCGAGCCAGTCGAGGGTCGCGCTGTCGACCACCCCGGAGAGCGCCGCCAGCTCCTGCTCCCCGAACCGGAACCGCCGGATCGACTCGAGCAGCCGCCCCGTCCCGGCGACGACGCCGTAGCGCCGACCGTCCGGGAGCCTGCGGGCGAACAGCTCGAAGACGCACTGCCGGGACGCCGTGCCGTCGGCGAGCGCCGCGGTCACCATCGTCAACTCGTACCGGTCGGTGAGGAGCGCGGTGCTGACCCCGGCCGACGAGGGGCTACCAGTCATGCCATGACCCTATGTGCCGTGCAGCCCCACCCGGGAGGGTGTCACCATGGAGCCATGGCCGCGCCGCTACCCGCAACCACGCGCCAGGTCGATCCGTCGGTCGACGAGGACTCGCTGGCCGATACGCCCTGGCAGGCGATCGTGTGGAACGACCCCGTCAACCTGATGTCGTACGTCACCTACGTGCTGCAGAAGCTCTTCGGCTATCCCGAGCCGAAGGCGACGGCGCTCATGCTCGACGTCCACCACAAGGGCAAGGCCGCCGTCTCGGCGGGCGACAAGGACAAGATCGAGGGTGACGTCGCGAAACTGCACGCGGCCGGCCTGTGGGCCACCATGCAGAAGACTTCATGAACGGGTGGAAGAAGACCGGCAGGGGTAGCAAGGTCCGCCTCGTGGCCACCCTCGAAGCGCAAGAGGCCGCCGTGCTGCGCGGTTTGCTCACCGAGGTGCGCGGCATGCTTGCCGGCCGCAGCGACGACAACCCCGCCGACGAGCTCGCGGTGCTCACCGGGATCCGCACCGGCCCGTCCACCCGCCCCACCGACCGGGTCCTCGCGCGGCTGCTCCCCGACTTCACGATGGAGGACGCCGACCTCGCGGCCGGCCTGCGCTCCCTGCACGAGCCCGCCTTGATCGAGGCGAAGGACGCCGCTGCCGCGCAGACGCTCGACCAGCTCCCCGAGACCGGCGGGCGCATCGAGCTCACCCCCGACCAGGCCGACACGTGGCTCACCGCGCTCAACGACGTCCGGCTCGCGCTGGGCACGGCGCTCGACGTCAGCGAGGACATGCCGGAGGACCTCCCCGAAGAGGACCCGCGATCCGCGCACATGGGCGTCTACCACTGGCTGACGTTCGTGCAGGACTCGCTGGTGCAGTCGCGGATGCAGGTCCGTTGACGGGTTCGACCGACCTGCGCGAGCTACTCAGCGGCCTCGACCCGCAGCTGCGCGAGGGCGTCCACGTGTTCGCGACCGTCCCCCGCGGCACCCGTCTCGACGTCGAGCCGGTGGCGGTGTTCGAGGAGGACGAGGGCCGCACGCTCGTCCTGCGCGAGGACGACGCCGCGGCCGCCGGCATCACCGGCGAGTACCGCTGCGCCTGGATCACGTTGAAGGTGCACTCGTCGCTCGCCGCCGTCGGGCTGCTCGCCCGGGTGACAGGTGCGCTCGCCGCGCAGGGGATCAGCGTCAACCCGATCTCCGGCTTCCACCACGACCACCTCTTCGTCCCCCACGAGCGGGCGGCCGACGCCATGCGGGTGCTGGACGGGCTGCGCAACGGCGGTGCACACCGCCGCGCCGTCGTGGGCGAGTACGAGCTCGACGACGACCCGGCCCGGGTCGACCGCGACGTCGTATGGCGGTTCCTCTCCACCGAGGCCTATTGGGCGCGGTGGCGCACCCGCGCCGACGTCGAGACCCAGATCGACCGGGCGTGGCGGATCGTCGCCGCGTACAGGCGCGACACCGGCGAGATGGTCGCCTTCGCCCGCGCCGTCGCCGACGGCGTGTCGTTCGCCTACCTCGCCGACGTGTTCGTCGTCCCGGAAGCACGAGGCACGGGTGTCGGCGTCGCCGTCACGGCCGCGATGGTCGACGACGAGGTCGGCAAGCGGATGCGGTGGGTGCTGTTCACCGGCGACGCGCACACCTTGTACGCCAAGTTCGGGTTCGCCGCCCCCGACGACACGTGCATGGTCCGCGACATCCCGACCGCCGGCTGACCCTTCTGATGTGAGCCACGCCCGCTGGTGTGCGGTACGGGGGTCCGGGCCCGTACCCTCGTAACCGTGCTGGTGATCCGAGCCGATCTCGTGGACGAGATCGTCGCCCACGCCCGCCGGGACCACCCCGACGAGGCCTGCGGAGTCGTGGCCGGGCCGGAAGGCTCCGACCGCCCCGACCGGTTCATCCCCATGCTCAACGCAGCCCGCTCGCCCACGTTCTACGAGTTCGACTCGGGCGACCTGCTGCGGCTGTACCGCGACATGGACTCCCGCGACGAGGTGCCCGTGGTGATCTACCACTCGCACACCGCGACCGAGGCCTACCCGTCGCGCACCGACATCTCCTACGCCTCGGAACCGGAGGCGCACTACGTGCTCGTCTCCACCCGGGAGCCCGACACCCACGAGTTCCGGTCGTACCGGATCGTCGACGGCGTGGTCACCGAGGAAGAGGTCGAGGTCGTGGAGAGTTACATGTTCGCGCACACCGGCGCGGACGACATTCCCGACAACGACTGACCTCGCGCCGCCAGCAGTTCACGCCGACCGATCAGGAGTACCCGCATGGCCGTCACCGTCTCCATCCCGACGATCCTCCGCACCCACACCGGGGGTGAGAAGTCCGTCGAGGCCAAGGGCAGCACCGTCGCCGAGGTGATCGACGACCTGGAGGCCCGCCACAGCGGCATCGCCGGCCGGCTCATCACCGAGGGCAAGCTGCACCGCTTCGTCAACATCTACGTCGACGACGAGGACGTCCGCTTCTCCGGCGGGCTCGAGGCCCCCGTCGGCGAGAACTCGAGCGTGACGATCCTCCCCGCCGTCGCCGGCGGCTGATCCCCGGTGGCTCGGTACGAGTCGCTGCTGCACGCCGTCGGTGACACGCCGCTGGTGGGGCTGCCGAACCTCTCGCCGACCGCCGACGTGCGGCTGTGGGCGAAGCTGGAGGACCGCAACCCCACCGGCTCGATCAAGGACCGCCCCGCGCTCGCGATGATCGAGCGGGCCGAGGCCGACGGCCTGCTGACACCGGGCTGCACGGTCCTGGAGCCGACGTCGGGCAACACCGGCATCTCGCTGGCGATGGCCTGCAAGCTCAAGGGCTACCAGCTGATCTGCGTGATGCCGGAGAACACGTCGGTCGAGCGGCGCCAGCTGCTCCAGATGTACGGCGCGGAGATCATCTCCTCGCCGGCGGCGGGCGGCTCGAACCAGGCCGTCGCGATGGCGAAGGAGCTGGCGGCGCAGCACCCGGACTGGGTGATGCTCTACCAGTACGGCAACCCGGCCAACGCCGACGCGCACTACCGCACCACCGGCCCGGAGATCCTGCGCGACCTGCCCGCGATCACGCACTTCGTCGCGGGCCTCGGCACCACCGGCACACTCGTCGGCACCGGCCGCTACCTGCGCGAACACAAGCCCGACGTGCAGATCGTCGCGGCCGAGCCGCGCTACGGCGAGCTGGTCTACGGCCTGCGCAACCTCGACGAGGGGTTCGTGCCGGAGCTGTACGACCCCGAGGTGCTCACCGCGCGGTACTCCGTCGGGTCGCACGACGCGCTGCGCCGCACCCGCCAGCTCGTCGAGCAGGAGGGCATCTTCGCCGGCATCTCCACCGGCGGGATCCTGCACGCCGCGCTCGCCGTCGCCGAGAAGGTCGCGGGGGCGGGGGAGTCGGCGCAGATCGTTCTCGTGGTGGCCGACGCCGGCTGGAAGTACCTGAGCACCGGTGCCTACAGCGGCGAGCTCGACGAGGCGGCGGACGGGATCGAAGGCCACCTCTGGGCCTGAGAGACCCGAGGTTCTTCAGCTCCAGCCCGGTGCCGTCGCACGCGTCGCCGCGTAGCCTCGAGGACATGGTCGCCCCCGTGCCGGCCCCGCGCCGGTCGATCGCCCGCATCCTCCCGCAGTCGCCGATCCTCGCGGGCATCACGATGCTCTCGTTCACCGCGCTGCTTTACGTGATCGAGGTCGTCGACCAGGTCACCGGCGGTGTCCTCGACGAGGAAGGCGCGATCGTCTCGCGCGAGTTCAGCGGGCTCGACGGCGTGCTGTTCGCCCCGCTGCTGCACCACGGGTGGGCGCACCTGTTCGCCAACACCGTGCCGTTCCTCGTCTTCGGGTTCCTCGCGATGGCGGGCGGGATCGGCCAGTTCCTGATGGTCACCGCCACCATCTGGATCCTCGGCGGCCTCGGCGTGTGGCTCGTCGGGCCGGAGAACACCGCGACGGTCGGCGCGTCCGGCGTGATCTTCGGCTGGCTCGTGTTCCTGCTGACCCGCGGCTTCTTCGCCCGCAGCATGAAGCAGATCCTGCTCGCCGTCGTCCTGTTCTTCATCTGGGGCGGCGTGCTGCTCGGGGTGCTGCCCGGCCAGGAGGGCATCTCGTGGCAGGGCCACCTCTTCGGCGCACTCTCCGGCCTGCTGTGCGCGTGGCTCGTCGCCCGCGCCGACGGACGCAGCCGCCGCGCGCCCGTCGCGGCCCCGTAAGTTCCCCACCGTTCTGGGTGGATGCGCGCCGAAAACGCGCGCATGTGCCCAAAACGGTGGGGAAGTTCGCGCACCTAGACTCGGGTCGTGCCCCGTGACGTCGACGCCCCCATCGGGATCTTCGACTCCGGCGTCGGTGGTCTGACGGTCGCGCGGGCGATCATCGACCAGGTCCCGGCCGAGCGGCTCGTCTACGTCGGCGACACCGCCAACGCCCCCTACGGGCCGCTGCCGATCGCCGAGATCCGCCGCCACGCCCTCGCGGTCGGCGACTCCCTCATGGAACGCGGGGTCAAGGCGATCGTCGTCGCCTGCAACAGCGCCGCCGCGGCGTGCCTCCCGGACATCCGCGAGCGCTACCCGCTGCCCGTGATCGAGGTGGTCCGCCCCGCCGTCCGGCGCGCCGTCGCGGCCACCCGCAACGGCAAGGTCGGCGTGATCGGCACATCGGCGACGATCGCGTCCGGCGCCTACCAGGACTCTTTCATCGCCGCCCAGCACCTCGAAGTGACGGCCGTGGCCTGCCCGCGGTTCGTCGACTTCGTCGAGCGCGGCATGACCAGCGGCCGCCAGGTGCTCGGCCTCGCCCAGAGCTACCTCGAACCGCTGCAGCGGGCGAAGGTCGACACCGTCGTGCTCGGCTGCACCCACTACCCGCTGCTCGCCGGCATCCTCCAGATCGTGCTCGGCCCCGACGTCACGCTCGTCTCCAGCGCCGACGAGACGGCGAAGGACCTGGTCAGGGTCCTGTACGAGCAGGACATCGCACGCGAGCCCGACGGCGCCGCCATGCAGCACGAGTTCATCGCCACCGGCGACCCGGCGTCGTTCCGGCGGCTCAGCCGCCGGTTCCTCGGCCCCGAGGTCGGCTCGGTCTCCGCCTGGGATCGAGGGTCGGCGAATCAGCGGTCGGCCGCGAGCACCCCGGCGAGCAGCCCCGGGTAGAGCGCGTCGATGTCGTCGCGGCGCAGGGTCGTCATGCGCCGCGTGCCTTCGAGCCGCTGCGAGATCAGCCCGGCCTCGCGCAGCGTCCGCAGGTGGTGCGTGCGCGTCGACTTCGTGACGGGCAGCGGGATCTCGCCGCACGGCACACCGCCGGGCGCCTCGGCGAGCGCGCGCACGATGATCAGGCGCACCGGATCGCCCAACGCCTGCAGGACCGTGGCGATCCGGATGTCGGCCCGCTCGGGCTGCGGCATCAGCGCTGACTCGGCTGTGATCACCGCTTCATTGTACGACGAGCATGGTAGTTCGACACACGTCGTAGTACGGTCGTCATCGAACTAACAACCGATCCGCCCGGAGGACCCTCGTGTCGTCACGGCCCCTGCTGCTCGCCGGAGGCGCATTCGCCGTCGGCACCAGCGCCTACGTCATCACCGGCATCCTGCCCGCCGTGAGCGCGGAGCTCGGCGTCTCCATCACCACCGCAGGCCAGCTCAGCACCGTGTTCGCGCTCGCATACGCGATCAGCGCGCCGGTGCTCGCCACGGTCGCCGGCCGCCTCGACCGACGCACGCTCCTCGTCGCAGCGCTCGCCCTCGCCGGCATCGGCAACGCCGTCTCCGCGCTCGCCACCACCTATCCGCTCCTGCTCGGCAGCCGCATCATCAGCGCGCTCGGCGCCGCCGCGTTCACCCCCGCCGCCACCGTCGTCGCCACCCAGCTCATGCCGCCGCACCGCCGCGGCAGCGCCGTCGCACTCGTCTTCGGCGGCCTCACGTTCGCGCTCGTGCTCGGCGTCCCCATGGGCACGCTGCTCGGCGCCGGTCTCGGCTACCGCGGCGTCTTCGCCATCATCGCCCTCGTCTGCTTCGCCGCCGCGCTCGCAGTGCGCGCCCTCCTCCCGCAGGTCAGCGCCCCGCCCGTGATCCCGCTGCGGGAACGCTTCGCCGTCGTCCGCGACCGCAGGGTCCTCACCGTGCTCGGCGTGACGGTCTTCGGCGTCCTCTCCGCGATGAGCGTCTACGTCTACGCCGTCCCGTTCCTCGCCGCCTCCGCCGGCGTCACCGGGCCGGCGGTCGGCGTGCTCCTGCTCGTCTACGGCCTCGGCGCGCTGCTCGGCAACTTCCTCGGCGGCCGCGGCACCGACCGGTTCGGCAGCAAGCGGACCCTCGTCAGCAGCATGGTCGTGTTCCTCGCCGTCGTCGCCACCCTGCCGCTCACCGCCACCAGCGTCGCCGGCGCCGCTGCCGCGTTCTTCGTCTGGAGCATCGTCACCTGGACGTTCAACCCGCCGATCCAGCACCTGCTGCTCGGCATGGCCCCCACCCACGCCGGCGGCCTGCGCCTCTCGATCAACGCGTCCGCGATCTACCTCGGCGCCGGGCTCTCCGGAGCCGTCGGCGGCCTCGTGATCAGCTCCATCGGCGTGCTCGCACTCCCGATCGTCGCCACCGCGCTCATGCTCGTCTCGCTGGCACTCCTGCTCATCGGCGCACCGCACCGCACCCGCGAGCGGCCCGTCGAGGTGCCCACAGCGCTCGCCTCCAGCGGCTGACGGTAGCGTCCGGGGGCCCTCCCGCCCCCGGACCCGAGGCCGAGCATGATCACTCCGCTGGTTGTCGCCACGATGGTCCTGACCGGACTGCTCGCGCTCTTCGGCCTGACCATCACCATCCTGAACCGCCCACCCGACCGCGTCGCCCGCATCGCCGTGTGGGCCGTGGTCGCGGTGCTGGCGCTGCAGGCCGTCATCGCGGCAGTCCAGGTGTTCGCCGGCACCGCACTGCCCGAGACCAGCACCTTCCTCATCTACCTCGTCCTCTCGGTGTGCGTCCTGCCCATCGCCACCCAGTTCGCGACCGCCGAACCCACCCGATGGGGCGGAGCCGTCATCGCCGCCGGCGCGATCGCGACGCTCGTCGCCGTGCAACGCATCCAGTCGCTGTGGATCCCCCTTGGCTGAGCCACCCCGCGCCACCGCCTCCGGTCCCGGCCGCGTCCTCATCGCCGTCTACGGCATCTTCGCGCTCTCCGCCACCGCACGAGCCGGCGTCCAGATCGCCGGCAGCTTCTCCGAAGCCCCGATCCCGTACCTGCTCTCCGCGCTCGCCGGAGTCGTCTACATCCTCGCGACCATCGGACTCGCCGGCCACGGCCCCGGCTACCGCAAACTCGCATGGGGAGCCGTCGGCTTCGAACTCCTCGGCGTGCTCGCCGTCGGCACCCTCTCGATCATCGACGCCGCCGACTTCCCCGACGACACCGTCTGGTCCGGCTACGGCCGCGGCTACGGCTTCATCCCCCTTGTACTGCCGATCGTCGGCCTTTGGTGGCTGCGCCGCACCGCACACCCGAGATAACGTGCGTCATGCGGCTGACCGTCCTCGGATGCTCCGGTAGCGGCCCCGGACCGACCTCCCCGGCCTCCGGCTACCTCGTCGAAGCCGGCGACGCCCACCTCGTCATGGACCTCGGCAACGGGACGTTCGGCGCGATGCAACGCCACCTCGACCCGTGGCAGCTCGACGGGATCCTGTTCTCCCACCTGCACCCCGACCACTGCGCCGACTTCTCCGCGCTCACCGTCCACCGGCGCTACCACCCGTTCCCCCCGCACGACCCCAAAGAACACCGGCTGCCCGTGCACGCACCGGCAGAAGCACCACAACGCTTCGCCAACGCCTACGCAGCCTCCGCAGCCGAACTCGCCGAAACCGACCTCGACGACGTCTACGACTTCCGGCCACTGACCGACGGCGCCACCGCCGAACTCGCCGGCACCACGATCCACACCCGCCGCGTCGACCACCTCTGCGAGGCGTACGGCCTCCGCATCGAGCACAACGGCCGCAGCATCGTCTACAGCGGCGACACCGGCGCCTGCCCCGCCCTCATCGAGCTCGCCACCGGCGCCGACACCCTCCTCTGCGAAGCCACCTGGCCCCACACCACCCAGTTCTACGACGAACCACCCCCCGGCGTGCACCTCTCCGGCCGCCAAGCCGGTGAACACGCCACCGCCGCCGGCGTCGGCAAGCTCCTGCTCACCCACGTCGCAGCCTGGTGGAACCCCGACGACATCCTCGCCGAGGCCAAGGCCGCGTTCGACGGCCCCGTCGAGCTCGTCCGCCCCGACCAGGCATACGACGTCTGACCCGAAACCAGGGCCTGCATAAACTCCTCGACGTGACACGAGCAGATGGCAGATCCGACGACGAGCTCCGCCCCGTGACGATCACGAGGGGATTCCAGAAGCACCCCGCCGGGTCCGTGCTCGTCGCCTTCGGCGACACCAAGGTGCTGTGCGCCGCCAGCGTCACCGAAGGCGTCCCACGCTGGCGCAAGGGCTCCGGCCTCGGCTGGCTCACCGCCGAGTACGCGATGCTGCCCTCAGCCACCAACACCCGCAACGACCGCGAATCCGTCAAAGGCAGGGTCGGCGGCCGCACCCACGAGATCAGCCGCCTCATCGGCCGATCACTGCGCGCCTGCATCGACCTGAAAGCACTCGGCGAGAACACCATCGCCCTCGACTGCGACGTCCTCCAAGCCGACGGCGGCACCCGCACCGCCGCCATCACCGGCGCCTACGTCGCACTCGCCGACGCCATCACCTACCTCGGCGCCCGCAACCTCCTCGCCGACCCCAAACCGCTCTCCTGCCAGGTCGCCGCAGTCAGCGTCGGCGTCGTCGACGGCCGCGTCCGCCTCGACCTCCCCTACGAAGAGGACTCCCGCGCCGAGGTCGACACCAACGTCGTCGCCACCGACACAGGCACCCTCATCGAGGTACAAGGCACCGGCGAAGGCGCCACCTTCTCCCGCCGCACCCTCGACACCATGCTCGACATCGCACTCGCCGGCATCGAACGCCTCACCAAGATCCAGGCAGAAGCACTCGCCGAACCCCGCCCGGGCGCCGACACGTGACCAGCATTCCCCGCGTCCTGCTCGCCACCCGCAACAGCGGCAAGCTCGTCGAACTCAAGCGCATGGTCGCCGGCTCCGCCATCGACGGCCTCCAGATCGTCGGCCTCACCGACGTCCCCGCGTTCCCCGAGGCACCCGAGACCGGCGCAACCTTCGCCGAGAACGCCCTCGCCAAAGCCCGCGACGCCGCAGACGCCACCGGCCTGCCCTCCGTCGCCGACGACTCCGGCCTCGCCGTCGACGCCCTCAACGGCATGCCCGGCGTCCTCTCCGCCCGCTGGTCCGGCCGCCACGGCGACGACCTCGCCAACCTCGAACTCCTCCTGGCCCAGCTCGGCGACACCCCCGACGACCGCCGCGGCGCAGCCTTCGTCTGCGCAGCCGCGCTCGTCGTCCCCGGCGGCGCCGAAACCGTCGTCCACGGCGAATGGCCCGGCCGCATCATCCGCGCCTCCCGCGGCACCAACGGCTTCGGCTACGACCCCATCTTCGTCCCCGAAGGCGAGGACCGGACCTCCGCCGAACTCGACCCCGACGAGAAGGACGCCGCCTCCCACCGCGGCCGCGCCATGCGCGCCCTTCTGCCCCACCTGCGCGCGCTGGTCGGCTAGCCGTCGACAACGACGTTCTGGTTGTTTGTGAGCGCTAACATCAGCCAAAACGTCGTTGTCAACGTGCACCGGGCGAGGGCTACGGTCGTGCGGTGATCGAAGACCTTGACCCCGATGGGCTTGCTGTGCGCCGGGAGGTGCTCGGGGCCGAGCACGTCGACAGGGCGCTCGCCGACGCCGACGACGTCACCGCCGACTTCCAGGAGATGATCACCCGCTACGCGTGGGGGCACATCTGGACCCGGCCAGGGCTCGACCGGCGCATGCGCAGCGCCATCACCATCACCGCCCTCGTCGCCCACGGCCACTACGCCGAGCTGGAACTGCACCTGCGCGCCGCGCTGCGCAACGGCCTCACCCGCGCCGAGATCGTCGAGGTGCTCCTGCAATCGGCCATCTACTGCGGCGTGCCCGCCGCCAACTCCGCCTTCGCCGTGGCGAAGCGCGTGCTTGCCGAAGAGTGAGAGATGTCTGCCGGGTGAGCGGCAGATGACACCCACCACCGCAAGTCACACCCGAGAACCTGGATCGGTACCGTCGAAGGCGTGAACTGGGGGCGGATCGCGGTCGGCGCCGTGGTGGCAGCGGCCATCGCGGCAACCGTCGGCGTCGTCGTCTGGTCCGGCGAGACCCCCGACATCCGCGCATCCGTGCAGGCCGCCGGCCTGTGGGCGCCGCTCCTGTTCGTCGTGCTCCAGGCCGTCGTCAACATCACCCCGCTCCCGCGCACGGTGTTCACCGTCGCCGCGGGCGTGCTCTTCGGCTCCGTCGCCGGGTTCGTGCTCACCGTCGTCGCGACGACCCTCGCGGCCTGCCTCGCGTTCTGGTTGGTCAGGTACATGGGCGGCGCGTTCGTCGAGCGCCACTCCCACCGCGCCGGACTGGCCTGGCTGCGCGCCCGCCTCGACCGCAGCGGCCTGCTCGCCGTGCTCTCGATCCGGCTCGTGCCGATGGTCCCCTTCGCGGTCTTGAACTACGCGGCCGGCCTTTCCGGCGTGCGATTCCTGCCCTACCTGATCGCGACCGTGCTCGGCGTGCTGCCGGGCACGATCGCGATCGTGGTGCTGGGGGATGCCGTGATCGGCGGCGACCCACCGTTTGCGCTGGTCATCGTGTCGGTGGTGTCGGCAGTCGTGGGGCTCGTCGGGGCGATCATCGCGGCGCGCAAACCCGCACTCGTCGGGGCTCCGGAGGAGCCGGCCGTCGCACCGTGAGGACGGTGCGACGGCTCCGCATCTGCGTGCCGGCGACGGGAGTTGAACCCGCACTGGCGGCTTTCTAAGAGCCGGGCCTCTGCCATTTGGGCTACGCCGACTTGCCTTTGTTCTTTCCACACCAGGTGTCCGTGAGGGCGTGGCAGTTCGGACACAGGATACGGAGGTTCTCCAGGCGGTTGTCAGTGTGGTCGCCGTTGATGTGGTCGAGCTGGAGGGGGAGGGGCTTGCCCTGCCACTCCTTCTGTCCGCAGTGCTCGCAATGGTCGGGCTTGAGGCCGGCGGCGATGAGCCGCTGGCGCAACCGACTTGATGCCACGATCGAGCCCTCGACGAGAAGATCGGCAAGCTCGGTCTTGGGGGCGCGGGGTCGCTGGAGTCCGTTGGACCAGCCCTGGCCCTTGAGGTGTGAGGTGTCGAGGCCGAGCCGGCGGATGTGGCCGACGAGGAAGCGATGGGTGCCGCCGCTCGGCGCGTAGCCGAGCGCGCGAAGGACGCCGCTGTACGACCTGGAGGTCCGCACGGCTTCTGCCAGATCCTCGTCTCGCCAACGCATGCGCGGCCGGGGGGAGCTCTCGCTCACGGTCGGAAGGTGTGAGGCGTCGAGGCCGAGCCGTTCGATATGCCCTCTCATGAGGTCGTACTTGCCGGGCCGGAGCCCTAAGCGCTTGTGCACTTCGCTCAACGACTTGCTGGCGGCAACTGCCGCGATGAACTGCTCGTCCGTCCACTTGCGAGGTCTTGGCATGCTCGGGACAGTATCGAACAGGCATTCGATTACCGTCTTCCGGGGGTCGGGTTCGGGCGCTCAGTGCGCCTGCTCGTGGCTCTCCTCCAGCGAAAGCCCACGTCGGCGGCCCTCGATGATCGAGCGGAAGCGCGGGCACTGCAGGGGGTCGTCAGATGGGCACTTCAGGCCGTGTTCGAGCGCTGTGCGCGCCACGTCGATGCGGTGGCGTTGCTCGTCCAGCTCGGCCAGCTTGCGGTCGATGACGGCCTGCCGCGTGCGCTTGAGCTCGCCGGCGAGCAGGGTGCCGATCTCGGCGAGCGAGAAGCCGACCTCGCGGAAGAAGAGGATCGTGTCGACCTCGGTGACGGCGGCGGGCGCGTAGCGGCGGCGGCCGGACGCCCGGGCCGCCGGGCGCACCAGGCCGAGTTCGTCGTAGTAGCGCAGCGCGGTGGTGGCGACGCCGGTCCGTTCGGCCAGCTCGCCGATCGACAGGAGGTTCGTCGTGTCCGCAGGCATTGACTTCGAGCGTACTGGAGGTTGTCTGATTGCCGGCATGGCGATCAAGCAGCGGATCCTGCGGCGGACGGTGCGGCAGTTCCACGAGCCGTCCGGGCCGGCGGGCCACGTCGTGGGGTGGGTCATGAGCACGCGCTCGTCGAACGTGCAGCGGAGTCGCTGGGCGGTGGGCCTGTTGGACGTGCGGCCGTCGGAGCGGGTCGTCGAGTTCGGTTGCGGGCCCGGTGTTGCGCTCGCCGCGCTGGCCCGGCGGGCGGATCAGGGGCTGGTCGTCGGGGTCGACCACTCGGCGGTGATGATCCGCCAGGCCGGTCGGCGGAACCGGGCGGCGGTCCGGGCGGGGCGCGTTCGGCTCGTGCACGCGTCGGTCGACGGCATGCGCGTGCCGGGTGGGCCGTTCGACGCGGCGCTGGCGGTGAACACGGTCGGGATGTGGCCGGAGCCCGCGGTGCGGTTGCGGGAGATCGGTGGGCTGCTGCGGCCCGGTGGCCGGATCGCGTTGGTGTCGCAGCCGCGGTGTCCCGGTGCCACCGCGGCGATGTCGGCGGCGGCCGCCGAGGAGCTGGCGGCGCTGCTCGAAGAGGCCGGGCTCGGGGCTCAGCGGGTCGAGATGCTCGATCTCGACCCTCCGGTGGCGTGCGTGTTGGCGGTCAGACCTTGAGGTCCTTGCGCAGCTTGGCGACGTGACCGGTGGCGCGGACGTTGTACTGCGCCTCTTCGATCTTGCCGTCGGCGTCGACGACGAAGGTGGAGCGGATCACGCCGGTGACCTTCTTGCCGTACATGGTCTTCTCGCCGAAGGCGCCCCATGCGGTGAGGACCTCTTTGTCGACGTCGGAGAGCAGCGGGAAGGTGAGGCCTTCGGCGTCGCGGAACTTGGCCAGCTTGGCCGGCTTGTCGGGGGAGATGCCGACGACGTCGAGGCCGGCGCCGTCGAGGTCGGCGAGGTTGTCGCGGAAGTCGCAGGCCTGCTTCGTGCAGCCGGGGGTGCTGGCGGCGGGGTAGAAGTAGACGATGACGCGGCGGCCGCGGTAGTCGGCGAGCGAGACGGGCTTGCCGTCGGCGTCGGGGAGGGTGAAGTCGGGGGCGGGGTCGCCGGCGGCGAGGCGGGTGCTCATGCACCTGATACTGGCAGGGGCACCGGTGTGATCTACGGTGTCCCCCGGTATCCCGACTTGTCAGGAGGCGTCGTGGCGCGCGACCCGGACACCATTCAGCGTGAGATCGAGCGGGCGCGGGATGCGCTCGCGGAGAGCCTCGATGCGCTCGGCGATCGGGCCAACCCGAAGCGCTTCGTGGATGCGGGGAAGGAGAGCGTGCAGTCGAAGCTCTCCGACCCGAAGATCAAGTATGGGTTGATCGCGATCGGTGCGTTGATCGCGTTTGCGCTGGTCCGCCGGCTGTTCCGCTGACCGAGCGCTAGCTAGCCGCCGAGCTTCGCCGCCGTCGCGAGGACGGTCGCGCGGTCGGCGCCGTCCGCGACGAGCGGGCGGTAGCGTGCGATGAGCCGTGCGGCGCCGAACCCGCCGACGGCGACGAGCCGGTCGTTCGCGAAGTAGGCGGCGACGGTGCCGCGGATCTGGCCGCCCTTGAGGCCTTCGCCGTGGAGGGGGAGGATCTCGCCTTCGCCGAGTTCGGCTCGCCCGATCAGCTGAATCTTGAGGCCGAACTGGTCGGACCAGAAGTAGGGCACGGTGGTCTGCGGCGGGGCGGCGTCGAGGATGTCGCGTGCGACGACGACGGCCTGGTCGCCGGCGTTGGTCCAGTGCTCGCAGCGGTGGGGTCCGCCGGTGTGCGGGTCTTCCCACAGTGCGACGTCGCCGAGTGCCCAGACGCCGTCGAGGCCCTGTACGCGGCCGCTGGGGCTGCAGATGAGGCCTCTGGTGACGTCGAGGCCGGTGCCGTCGAGCCAGTCGAGGCGGGGGGTGCCGCCGATGCCGACGACGCCTGCATCGGCTTCGACGGTGGTGCCGTCGGCGAGCTCGACGGCGACGCGCTCGCCGGCGTCGAGGAAGCGGGTGATGGTGACGCCGGTGCGGAGCTTGGGTCCGGATTCGCTGAGGAGGCGCGCGGCGAGCGTGCCGAGCTCGGTGCCGAGCGCGCGGGCGGCGGGGACCTGCATGGCTTCGAGGACGGTGATGTCGGGGATGCCGAGCGTGACGGCGGCGCTGGCGACCTCGGCGCCGATGAAGCCGCCGCCGACGATGAGCAGTGAGCGGGAGCGGCGCAGGCGTTCGCGCAGGGCGAGCGAGTCGTCGAGGGTGCGCAGGGTGTGGACGTGCGGTGGCTGGCCGGGGAGGGTGCGGGCTTCCATGCCGGTGGCGATGACGATGGCGTCGGCGTGCAGGGAGGCGCCGTCGGAGAGGGCGATCTCGCCGGGTGCGATGCCGACGGCGCGCAGGCCGAGGTGGGCGCGGACGCCGAGGTCGTCGAGCGCGTCGAGGGTGGAAAGGACGATCCGGTCGGGTTCCCAGTCGCCGGTGAGGACCTGCTTGGACAGCGGTGGCCGGTCGTAGGGGGCGTGCGGCTCGTCGCCGACGAGGCTGATGCGGCCCTGGTAGCCGGCGGAGCGCAGGTGTTCGGCGGTGCGCAGCCCGCCCAGGCCGGCTCCGACGATCAGCACGTGCTCTGGCTGGCCCGTCATGGCGATCCTCCTTCGCGCCGCCGCCCCGCTCGTCGGCGTGCCCTCATACTCGCTGCTCGTCAGCCGACGCGGGTTTCGGGGTCGAGTCGGCTGCGGAGCCGGTCGAGTGTCTGTGCCAGCAGCCGCGAGACGTGCATCTGGGAGATGCCCACCTGGTCGGCGATCTGGGTTTGGGTCATGTTCCCGAAGAAACGCAGCATGACGATGGTTCGTTCACGTTCGGCGAGTTCGGCGAGGACGGGCCGCAAAGCCTGGCGGAAGTCGACCCGGTCGAGTTCGGCGTCGGCGGCTCCGACGAGCTCTCCGACGGTGGCGCTGCCTTGTTCGGAGGAGAGCATCTCGTCGAGTGAGGAGCTGCGGTAGGCCTCGGAGGCTTCGAGGCCTTCGAGGACGTCGGCGACGGGGACGTCGAGGTGTTCGGCGATCTCGCTGGGTTTGGGGGCCCGGCCGAGGTGTTGGGAGAGGTGGGAGACGGCGCCGTTGATGGAGACGTGCAGGTCCTTGAGGCGGCGGGGGACGCGCATGGACCAGCCGAGGTCGCGGAAGTGGCGCCGGACCTCTCCGCTGATGGTGGGCACGGCGAAGGAGAAGAAGTCGCTGCCGCGTTCGGGTGAGAAGCGGTCGACGGCGTTGATCAGGCCGACGGTGGCCACCTGGACGAGGTCGTCGAGTGGTTCGCCGCGGTTGGAGAAGCGGCGGGCGATGTGCTGGGCGATGGGGAGGAACCCGGTCACCAGCTCGTCGCGGAGGGGTTCGCGCTCGGGGGCGTCCGGTGCGAGCTGGGAGTAGCGCTCCAGCAGGGGGAGCAGGTGGCCGTACTCCGTCTCTGCACTCGTCACTTGGGTAGGTCGCCGGCGTGCTTGTCCAGCCGGATGCCGACGATGGGGCCGTTGCCCCCGCTGCCGGGTGTGCTGTGTGCTTCGACGTCGTCGGCGAGGGTCTGCAGGACCCGCCAGCCGAAGGTGTCGGTGGAGACGGCCGCGTCGGCTCGGTGTGCTTGCACTTCGGCGTGCACTTCGATGCGTTCGGGGCGGACGAGGAAGGTGCAGCGCAGCGTGGAGGTCGGGGCCGCGACGTCGACGAGGGTTGCGCAGGCTTCGTCGACGGCCATGCGCAGGTCGGAGATGGCGTCGAGGTCGAAGTCGGCGCGGGCGGCGAGGTCGGAGGCGACGGCGCGAATGGTGGGGATCAACGCGGCGGTGGCCGTTGTCCGCACCTCAACGGTGGACACCCCGTCGGACGGCTCGGCGGATGAGCGGGAGTCCGGGTCGTGCACGCTTCCGGGTCTCCTTTCCGAGGTTCGTGGATCTTGCCTGGCTGGGACGTTGTCGTGAGTAGTATCCCGTGGTCATCTTGCTACCCGCGCGCAGCGCCCATCAATCCTGTCGGGTGTGGTTGTTGCGCTCGCGCGACCTTACCGTCGCGCTGTGGCGGGGCCCGGCTACGGAGACGTACCGAACATGCCGTCCGGCTCGTTCGACGACCGTTCGGCGCCGTCCATGGTGGACGTGCGCCGCGGCGTTGCTACCGGTCGGTAGATCGTCCGCTCACGGACGGGCGGAGCCCGCTCGGCGTTCTGACCGGCGGTAACGGGATCAGTTGCCCCCAGCTAACGGTTGACTTTGTGTAGAAGCGATCGCCGTGGGGTGGGGCCCCGTGGCGCGAGGGGGACGTGGGAATGGTGGCGGTTCCGGAGAGTCGCATCTCCGCGCCGGAGGCGATGCCGAGAGGCGGTCGCCGTGTTGTGTCTGCGCATCGGCGTCGGGCGGTGGCCATCGCGGTGAGCGCGATGGAGCTGCTGCGCCCGGAGTCCGATCTCGCCCGCATCGTCGAGACGTTCGAGCACGTCGACCTGCTCGTTGCCGCGGAGGACGCGCCGGCGGGCGCGCCGGGTCGGATCGGTCTGATCGGTGGAGACGGCAACCACCACGTCGGCGCTGGTCCGGGCTTCGACGAGTCGGTCTTCGACGATGATGACGATGACGACGTCGACGAGGTCCGGGCGGGGATCGAGCGCATCGGGATCGACGGGCTGAACGTCCATCGGTTGGGCCTGCGGTCGCCGGTCGGTGCGGCGGCCGAGAGCGACCTCGTCGCCGCGCTCAGCGAGCTCGTCGGTTTCGACCCCGAGCCGGGGGTGTACTTCGTCGCGCCCGCTCCGACGATGTCGGACCAGGGGCGGGTCGTGGTCAACCGGGCGGCGCAGCGGATCGCGCAGGTGTACGGGCTGCCGTTGCTGCGCTACCGCTGCCTGGAGCTGTCGGTCGTCTGCGACAAGCGCTAAAAGTCCTCCCGTACGGCAGAGCCCACCCGGTCGCCTCAGCTCGCGATCGCGACCCCGCGGCGTTCGAGGATCACGCGGCGCTCGGACTCGGCGAGGCCGCCCCATACTCCGAACGGTTCCCGGGTCTGCAGGGCGAACTCGCGGCACATGTCCATGACGGGGCAGCGCCCGCAGATCTCTTTTGCTTGTGCTGTGCGGCGCGCCCGCGACGGGTTGCGCTCGCCATCAGGGTGGAAGAAGACCGCACTGTCCATCCCGCGGCAGGCCCCGAGGCGCTGCCACTGCCACGCGTGATCCATGGGGCCGGGGAGCCGGGACACGTCGCTCATCGTCACCTCTGTTCGTTCGTGCCCGGCGAACCGGGCGATCGAGGTGCTGGTTCCCTGGTGGTTGCGCCGCCAAACTCCGACACGCAGCTCAATTCCGGGGAGCGGTTCGCGTCGCGCTCCCCGGTGGGGGTTCGGCGGCGCCGCGATGGCGGCCCGCGCCGGTATCCGGCCTGCTCAGAGGTCCTGAGCGGGCCGGTGGTCCCGCGACCCGACTGCCGTGCGCCCACTCGCAGGTGTGACGCACACCACACGGCCTCAGGTCGCTTCGAGTGCCTTGTCGAATGTGTCGTGGATGTCGAAAAGCGGGATCAGCCCGGCGATCGTGAGCGGCCTGAGAACCCGACGGGCGGTGCAGGCGATCCGCAGCTCCACGCCGGCGGCGTGGGTGGCTTCCCGCAGTTCGATGAGAACCGCGAGCCCGCTCGTGCCGAGGAACGTCACCTTGTCGAGCCCGAGCACCACGACGTCGGTGCCGGACGCGGCGAGCTGTTCCAGCACGACCGCCCGCAGCTGCGGGGAGGTCAGCATGTCGACCTCGCCACCGACCTCGACGATGACCTTGCCGGCGCCGGCCGGGCGCACGGACACGAAGATCTGCTCGTCGGCCACGGCGTCCTGCCGGATGGATGACAGAACGGGCTCGACGATGCCTGTGGGTTCCCGAATCTCGGACATCGAGGGCAACCGTAGGGCCAGTCGACGCACCCTGCCACTTCAAGCAGGGGTGCTGTCGCTGAGCCGGTGTGCCCCGTCGGACGTGCGGACGGTACGCCCGGTGCGTTCCAGCAGCTCCAGCAGCGGAACGGCCACTCGACGCGTGGTGCCGAGCGCTTGGCGTGCGGCGCTCACCGTGAACTCGGGACCGAGCCGCGCGAGCACCTCCAACGCCCGTTCGTCGGCGTCAGGCAGCAGCACGACGCCGTCGGCGACGCGGAGCAGCTCACCCGCCTTGACCAGCGACGCGAGCTCCCGGTGGCCGAGGCCGAGCTGGGCCAGCCGGGCGGTGTCGGGTGCGGCGAACGGGGCGGCGCACAGGTCGTCGCGCAGCCGGCCGAGCTTCTCCCGCAGCGCGGCCGGGAGGCCGGTCGCGGTGCCAGTGACGACGCGACCGTCGCGGACGGTCAGCCGGTCGCTCGCGGCGACGACGACGTCGACGAGCCGGGCGTCGGGGAGCTGGACGGCGCGCCGCGCCGCTTCCAGCGGGAGCCCGGGGTCGAGCGGGTCGGCCTTGTCGTGGTCGGCGACGGCGGTGGCGAGGCGTCCCGCGAGTGCGGCGGCGTGTGCTGGCTCGACGAGCCACCCTCCCGGCGACGAGCCGTTCAGCTGAGCGGCCGGGACGCCCATCGCGGCCAGCTCCGTGCGGCGGGCGATGCCTCGCCTGCGCAGCTCGTCGGCGGCCGACGGGACGCCGTCCATGGTGCCGAGCTCGGCCGCCCGCGCGGCCGCGGCGCCCCGGCGGCGCAGCGGTGGCGGCCGGACGTCCAGAACCGTCAGGCCGGCCACGACCTGCCGGCGGCCGGGGTCGCGCAGGACGGCCCGGTCGCCGATGCGCAGGGGAAGCTTGCGGTTGAGGCGCAGCCGCACGGTGTCGGCGCCGAGCGGCCGCACGGCAGCGGTGACGGCGGCGGCGCCGATGTGGAACGTGAGCTGGGCCGGCAGCTCGTGGACGCTCGCCAGCCGGGCGTCGAGGAGGTCGGTGGTCAGCCACGCGCCGGGGGTGAGCAGCGCGTCGCCGCGGCTCACGGCGTCGAGGGGCACGCCCCGCAGGTTCAGTGCGAGCCTGCTGACGCCGTGCGCCTTCTGCACGGGTGCGCCGAGGCTCTGCAGCGAGCGGATCCCGACCGTCGTGCTGCCGCCCGCCGTCACCAGCTCCAGCTCGTCGGCGGTGGTGATGCGCCCGGCGGGGAGCGTGCCGGTGACGACGGTGCCGGCGCCGCGGATCGTGAAGGCGCGGTCGATCCACAACCGCACGTCGGCCGACCGGTCGGGCGCGGGCAGCGCCGCGGTGAGCGCGTCGAGCGCAGCGCGCAGCTCGTCCATCCCGGCGCCGGTCGCCGCGGAGACGCACACGTCGGGGATGTCGGCGAGCGGGGTCCCGGCGAGGTGGTCGCGGGCGTCCTCGAGCGCGATGGAGGGGTCCATCAGGTCGCTCCGGGTGATCACCAGCAAGCCGGCGTCGACGCCGAGCGCGGCCAGCGCGTCGAGGTGCTCGGCGGACTGCGGCATCCAGCCCTCGTCGGCTGCGACGACGAGCAGCACCGCCGGCACCGGCCCGACCCCCGCGAGCATCGTCGTGACGAACCGCTCGTGCCCGGGGACGTCGACGAACGCGACCGTGCGGCCCGAGGCGAGGGTGGTCCACGCGAACCCGAGGTCGATCGTCATGCCGCGGCGGCGTTCCTCGGCCCACCGGTCGGGCTCCATCCCCGTCAGCGCGCGGACCAGCGTCGACTTGCCATGGTCGACGTGGCCCGCGGTGGCGACGACATGCATCGGCTACCCGCAGGCCAGCACGGCGGACGTGAGCGGCTGGTCGTTGTCGGGGCCGACGGCGCGCAGGTCGAGCAGGCAGCGGCCGTCCTCGACGCGCCCGAGCACAGCGGGCTCGCCGGCCCGCAGCGCGGCGGCGTAGCGCTCGGGGAGCGCGACCGCGGCGCTGGGCAGCACCACGCCGGGTGCTCCGCCGCCACCGACCGTCGAGCCGGTGTCGGCGACCAGCGCATCGACACCGGCGCCGCGCAGCGCGGCGACGATCTGCTCCGCCCGTTTGCGGAGGTCGACGACGTCGGTGTCGAGCGCGCGGCGCACGGGCGTGACCGGGCCGCGGACGGTGGCCTCGACGGCGGCCAGCGTGAGCTTGTCGACCCGCATCGCCCTGGCGAGCGGGTGGCGCCGGATCCGGGCCACCAGCTCCGCGCCCTCACCGGCCGCGCCCAGCAGCAGCCCGGCCTGCGGGCCGCCGAGCAGCTTGTCGCCGGAGGCGGTGACGATCGTGGCGCCGCGGGCGAGCGAGGTCGAAGCGTCGGGCTCGTCGGGCAGCAGCGGGTGCGGGGTGAGCAGGCCGGAACCGATGTCGGCGACCACCGGGACGCCCAGCCCGGTAAGTTCTTCCAGCTCGACGCTGCGGGTGAAGCCGCTGACCACGAAGTTCGACGGGTGCACCTTCAGCACGAAGGCGGTCTGCTCGCCGACGGCTGCGGCGTAGTCGGCCGGGCTGGTGCGGTTGGTCGTGCCGACCTCCCGCAGCCGCGCCCCCGTCGAGGTGAGCAGGTCGGGGATGCGGAAGCCGTCTCCGATCTCCACCAGCTCGCCCCGCGAGACGACGATCTCCCGGCGCTCGCCGCCCGCCAGCGCGACGGCGACGAGCGCGAGCGCGGCAGCGCCGTTGTTGACCAGGTGCGCCTCGGCAGCGCCCGGGACGGCGGCGAGCAGTGCGGCGACCGCCGCCGCGCCCCGGCGGCCGCGGCCGCCGGTCGTGAGGTCCAGCTCGACGTCGCAGGTGCCGGCGGCGCGATCGACGGCGGCCCGGGCGGCCGCGGAGAGCGGAGCCCTGCCGAGGTTCGTGTGCAGCAGCACGCCGGTGGCGTTGATGACCGGCCGCAGATCGGTTGCGGCGCTCGGGAGGGCGTCGATCGCGGCGGCGACGATGTCGTCGGCGGCCATCGGCAGCTCGCCGCGCCTGGCCTGCTCCTGCGCGGCGGTGATGGCGGCCTTCACCCGCTCCCGGCCCAGCCGTTGCACGGCCTCGAGCACGGGTGGGGCGGCGAGCAGGACGTCGGTGCGTGGCACGAGCCGCCGTGGGTCGTTCACCCCTGAACGATACGTCGCTACGTCATCAGCGGGGCGGTCCAGCCTGCTGGCGCAAGCCGAGCCACCCCGCTGACAACGATCACCGCGGGAGCGGTTGGTCGGTGCTCAGGAGGTCGACGACGAGGTGGTCGCCGTGGACGTGCTCGACGACGTGTCGGTCGTCGGGGCGGTGCGGCGGCGGTTGCTGCTGCTCTCGACGGGGTTCGAGTCGAGCTCGTTGCCGAGGAGCTTGTGCAGGCGGCCCATCTCGTTGCGCACGCCGTCGTGCAGGCCGTTGATGCGGCGCAGGTCCTGCTCGGCGGCCTCGCGGCGGCGGCGGATCTCCTGCTCGCTGCGGTTGCGGACCTCCTCCGCGCGGTTCTGCGCCTCGTTCAGGAGCCCCTCGGCCGAACGCTGCGCGTCTTCGGTGATGCGCTTGGCGTCGTCGCGCGCGGCGGTCATGGTCGCGGCGGCCTGCTGCTCGCGCTCCTGGATGGCGACGTTGCGCTGGGCCGCCTCCTGGTCGAGCTCGGCGGACCGCGCGATGAGGGTCTGCTCGACCTCGTGGCGGTGCCGCTCGGCGTCGGCGCGGGCCTGCTCGACGAGCGCGGTGGCCTCGTTGGCCGCGCGGCTGCGCACGTCGGCCGCCTCGTGCTCGGCGAGCCGCAGGATCTTCTCGGCGCGGAAGCCGAAGCTCTCCTGCGAGATCTGCGGCTCCGGCTGGTTCGACTGCTGCTGAGTGCGGGCGGCCCGCAGCTCGCCCTCGGTCGCGCGCGCGTGCTGCTCGGCGGCCTGGCGGGCGGCCTCGGCGTTCGCGAGGCGTTCCCGCAGCTCACGCAGCTGGCCGTCGACCTGGTCGCGGTCGTAACCGCGCCGCACTACGTCGAAGGAGGAGCCGGCTGGGGCCGGAACTCCCCCGTTGGATTGGACGGTTTGCTGCCCCGGCGAGATCGTCACGGTCAGTAGTGTGATCCATCGAACGCGTGCGTATCCATCCGGGGGCGGTAGACGGGGTGATCCGTGCGGTGAGCGCTCGGCGTGTCGACTGGCTTTTGCGCCTACCATGATCGGGTGTCCTCTCGTCGCTTGACGGAGTTCAGTCACGGCGCGGGCTGTGGCTGCAAGCTCGCCCCCGGTCTGCTCGCCGACGTGATGCGCACGCTCGTCCCGCCTCCGCATGCCGAGTTGCTGGTCGGCACGGAGACCGGCGACGACGCGGCGGTCTGGCGGCTCGACGCCGAGCGGGCGCTGGTGGCGACGACCGACTTCTTCACCCCGGTCGTCGACGACCCGCGCACATGGGGGCGGATCGCGGCGCAGAACGCCGCATCGGACGTCTACGCGATGGGCGGCCGGCCGCTCTTCGCGCTGAACCTGGTGGCGTGGCCGTCGTCGGACCTGCCGATGTCGATGCTCGCCGAGGTGCTCGCGGGCGGCGCGGAGATCGGGGCGTCCGGCGGGTTCGCCGTGGTCGGTGGGCACAGCATCGACGACCCGGAGCCGAAGTACGGGCTGGCGGTGGTCGGCGAGGTGCACCCGGACCGCGTGCTCACCAACACCGGGCTGCGCGACGGCGACGCGCTCGTGCTCACGAAGGCGCTCGGGGTGGGCGTGGCGACGACCGCGATCAAGGCCGGATCCGCCTCCACCGAGCTGCAGGACGCCGCGGTGGCCTCGATGATCACCAGCAACGCCGCGGCCGCGCGGGCCGCGCTCGACGCCGGCGCGACCGGCTGCACCGACGTCACCGGGTTCGGACTGCTCGGCCACCTCTCGCAGATGGCGGCGGCCTCCGGCGTCGACGCGGAGATCGACGTCGCGGCCGTGCCGTTCCTGCCAGGAGTCCGCGAGCTCGCCGCCGGCGGCTGCGTCCCGGGCGGGTCTCGCCGCAACCGCGACTGGGTGGCGGAGCACGTCGACGGCACCGCCGTGGACGAGCTGGACGTCCTGCTGCTCGCCGACGCGCAGACGTCGGGCGGGCTGCTGTTCGGCGCGGCACCGGACCGGGCCGCGGCGGCGGTCGCCGAGCTCGGGGCGCCGGCTGCGGTGATCGGGCGTGTGCGGGCCGGGGCCGGCCGCATCACGATCCGGCGGGGGTAGGCCCGGGCCAACCTGGGTGCCCTTCCGGCGGAGCCGGCGGTCTCAGGCCGGGGTGTCGCTCGCCTCGAGCGCCGCTTCCTGCGCCTGCGCGACGAGGTCGACGTCCAGCTCCACGACGACATCGTCGGTCTGGCCGGTGACGTCGCGCGTCCCGCGTTCGGCGACGGCGATGCCGATCAGCGCGAGCATGGCGGCGCGGTGGCGGTCGACGTACTCGTCGGCGGTCTCGTCGGAGGAGCCGCCGTCCGCCCCGTCGTCGCTGTCGTCGCGCTCCCAGGCGTCGACGGCGAGCTGCGCCAGGTGCGGTGGGAGCCGGACCATGACGGTCGGGATGTCGACGTCCGCAAGCGCCTCGCCGACCTCCGCCAGCGCCGCCGCCTCCGCCCGGTAGTGGCTCCGGCGTTCGCTCTCGTCCACGCCGCCACGCTACTGCAGGAGGGAAGTGGTTACCGTCCTGATGTGGCTGATGTGTCCGGACCCGTTGACCGCTCGTGCAACCGCACCCGCGACTGGGTGAGCGAGGCCATCCGCCTCGTCGAGGCCGACGCGAACCGCTCGGCCGATACCCACCTGCACCCGTTCCCGCTGCCGCCGGAATGGGGGGTCGACGTCTACCTGAAGGACGAGTCGGTGCACCCGACCGGCAGCCTCAAGCACCGGCTCGCGCGCTCGCTGTTCCTGTACGCACTGGCGAACGGCTGGATCGTCGAGGGCACCACCGTCGTCGAGGCCAGTTCCGGCTCGACGGCGATCTCGGAGGCGTACTTCGCGCGGCTGATCGGGGTCCCGTTCATCACGGTCGTGCCGCGCAAGACGAGCCCGGAGAAGATCGCGCTGATCGAGCGGTACGGCGGGCAGTGCCACTTCGTCGACCACGGTGCGGCGATCTACGCCGAGGCGCAGCGCCTCGCGGAGGAGACCCGCGGGCACTACATGGACCAGTTCACCTATGCCGAGCGCGCGACGGACTGGCGCGGCAACAACAACATCGCCGAGTCGATCTTCCAGCAGCTCGAGCTGGAGCGGTACCCCGTCCCGGAGTGGGTGGTGATGGGTGCCGGCACCGGGGGGACGTCCGCGACGATCGGCCGGTACGTGCGCTACCGGCGGCACTGCACGCGGCTCGCCGTGGTCGACCCGGAGAACTCCGCGTTCTTCCCCGGGTGGGTCACCGGCGCGTCCGACTACGGCACCGGGATGCCGTCGCGGATCGAGGGGATCGGGCGGCCGCGGATGGAGCCGAGCTTCGTGCCGTCGGTGATCGACCTGATGATCCCGGTACCCGACGCCGCGAGCGTCGCGGCGGCGCGGCACCTGCACGACGTCACGGGGCGCTGGGCCGGTGGGTCGACGGGCACGAACATGTGGGGCGTGTGGCAGCTGGTCGCCCGGATGCGCGCGGAAGGGGTGCGGGGCAGCATCGTCACGCTCATCTGCGACGGCGGCGAGCGGTACCGGCACAGCTACTACGACGACGCCTGGGTCGAGGCGCAGGGCATGCAGCTCGGGCCGTACCGGAAGACCATCGAGTCCTTTCTCGACGGTAGCGAGTGGATTCCGCCCGATCTCGGCTGAGTGGATCGTCGATGGTCATCTCCCGTTCACCTCCCGGCCGCGTTGGTGGGAAAGCGTTCGGCCCTGCCGGGGAGCTCACCCCGGGCAGTGCGTGAACGGAGAGACATGACCAAGGGACTGTCGCGCCGCGACCTCCTCCAGCGCAGCGCCGCGGCCGGCGCCGGCGTCTTCCTGATCGGCAGCACCGACATGCTGGTCACAGCACCTTCAGCGGCAGCGGCGCCGCGGCAGGCCGGCTACGGCCCGCTCGTCCCCGACCCGGCGAAGCGCCTCGCGCTGCCGGAAGGTTTCACGTACACGGTGGTCACGGAGGCCGGTGTCACCACGTTGGACACCGGCGAGCCGACGCCTCGGAACCACGACGGCACCGGCGCCTTCGCCCGCCGCGGCGGCGGCACGGTGCTCGTCAACAACCACGAGATCGCCGACCCGTTCGGCACCGACCTGCCCGTGCCGCACCACGAGGGGCTGACCTACGACCCGGCCGCCGCGGGCGGCTGCACGGTGATCGAGGTCGACCGCGGGGGAAATCGGATCAGCGAGCACGTGGGCGTCGCGGGCACGGCGACGAACTGCGCGGGCGGCGTCACCCCCTGGGCCACCTGGCTGACCTGCGAGGAGGTCGACGCGAAGGCCGGGCAGAAGGGGTTCCAGAAGGACCACGGCTACGTCTTCGAGGTCGACCCGTACGAGCGGGAGGCCAACCGCGACCCGAAGCCGATCATCGCGCTGGGTCGGTTCGCGCACGAGGCCTGCGCCGTCGACCCGCGCCGCGGCGACATCTACCTCACCGAGGACGCCGGCGACCCCAACGGGCTGCTCTACCGGTGGGAGGCGCCGAGGGAGTTCCGGATGGGCAAGGACAGCCTGCACCGGCTCGGCCCGACCTCCGGCGGGTACACAGCGATGAAGGCGAGCGACGGCAACGGTCGGCACGTCCCCGACCTCTCGCTCGCGACGCAGCCCGGCACCACCTACGCGGTGGAGTGGGTGCCGGTGCCCGACCGCGACGGCCGTGAGAAGCCGACCCGGCTGCAGCTCGGCGACGGCGACGTCACCCGCTCCCACAAGCTCGAAGGTGCGTGGTGGCACGGTGACGGCGTCTACATCGTCGCCAGCTTCGCCGGTGAGGAGAGCCCGGTCGTGCACGACGGCCAGGTCTGGTTCTACGAGCCGAAGAAGAAGACGATCACCCTTCGACTGCTGCTGACGAAGAACCCGGACCCCGACGTCGACGGCGCGTTCGACGGGCCCGACAACATCAGCGTCTCGCCGTACGGCGGCGTGATCATCGCTGAGGACGGAAAGGGCGTGCAGCACCTCGTCGGCGCGACCCCGAGCGGGCAGACGTTCCCCGTGGCCCGCAACGACTTCGACTCGGGCAAGGCGCAGGGCAGCGAGTTCACCGGCCCCGTCTACTCGCCGGACAAGAAGATCCTCTTCGCCAACATCCAGACGCCCGGCTACATGTTCGCGATCACCGGCCCCTGGCGGCGCCAGACGTGAAAGACGACCAGCCACCCCGGCGCCGCACGGCGAGGGTCAGGAAAGCCTTGTGCGCGAACGGCACTTTCAGGCCAACCTATCGTTCGAAAGTGCCGTTCGCGCAGCTCACGCCCTCGCGTGCGCAACGCACACACCCCGGCCGGCCACCACGGCCCCGGCCCTGGCCGCGGGGTTGGTCGTGCACAGGTTCACCTCCCCGTGCACAGGTTCGAACCTGTGCACGGCGGCACCAACCTGTGCACGAGCGCCCTGCGCGCCCTGTTCGGGCACCCACCCCGGTCTGCGGTCGCGTACCCGGAGCTGCACCCCGGCACGGATTCTCATCCCTCGTGGCGGCCCGGAGGGCCATGGCGGACTTTCCTGAACCACCTTGGCCGGTCGACGGCGCGTCGCTCGACCTCCGTCGGAGGTCGTCTCCGTCCTCCGTCGCGGTGATCCCGACGGAAGGATGACGACAGCCCCGTACCGGTAGGGCATGGTGCTCGCGTGACACACGCACCGACGACAGCGTCCCCACCTGCACGGTTGCGGCTGCGGCCGCCGAACAACCCCGTCCACCCGCGCGCGACGACGTGGTGGCGCCTGCAGGACGCCGGGTTCTACCTCGTTGTGCTCGTCGTCGCCGCAGGCGCGTTGTTCTGGGTGTCCACGGCCTGGCTGGTCGGGGTCGTCGCGGTGATCGTCGTGGTCGGAGCGGTCGACATCGTCGTCACACCGCCGATCCGCTACCGCAAGCACCGGTGGGAGGTCACCGACCAGGCCGTCTACGTCCGGACGGGGTTCTTCGTCGAGGACTGGCGGGTCGCGCCGCTCTCGCGCGTGCAGACCGTCGACACCAAGCGCGGTCCGCTGCAGCAGTGGCTCGGGCTCTCCACGGTCACGATCACCACGGCGTCGACGGCGGGCGAGCTGAAGATCAAGGGCCTGGAACGGGGGTTCGCGGCGGAGCTCGTCGAGCAGCTGACGGCCGCGACCGAGGCGACACCGGGTGACGCGACATGACCGGTGCATCACCGGCCGACACCGCAGTGCAGGGCACGGTCGCGCAGCCCGAGTGGCAGCAGCTCGACCGCAGGTCGATCTGGGTCGCGCCGGTGCAGCCGCTGGCCGGCCTGCTGCTGGCCGGGCTCGTCGCGATCACCTTCCGCGGCTGGGACCGCTTCGGCGTGATCGAGCCGGCCATCGGTGCGGCCGTCGCGATCGGCGTGTTCGCGCTGAGCGCGTGGCACTGGCGCACCACCCGCTATCGCATCACGCCCACGCACGTGGAGATGACCAGCGGGATGCTGGTGCGCAAGCACCGCTCGGTCGCGCGCGACCGGCTCCGCTCCGTCGACCTGACCTCCGACGTCGTGCACCGGCTGGCCGGGCTGTCCGTGGTCGCCATCGGCACCGGGCGGCAGGGCGGCGAGTCGGACGACGAGCTGAAGCTGGACTCCGTAACCACCGAGGAGGCCGAGCGGCTGCGCAGGCTGCTGCTCGACCGCGGATCGCGCGCACCTGCCGTCGCGGTGGCAGATCCAGGGGGCCCAGCCGAGCCTGCTCCGCTGGCGAGGTTCGAGGCGTCGTGGGTCAAGCTCGCGCCGCTCTCGATCATGGGGCTCGTCGCGCTCGCCGTGCTCGCCGGCGGTGCTGCGCAGCTCGCCCGTTCGGTCGGCGGCGACGAGATCTGGCGCTCCGGCCCCGTCCGCGGCGCGTGGGACTGGGTCGTGGCCACCCCGATCCTGACCGTCGTGATCGGCGGGCTGGTCGGGCTGCTGGTGCTCAACGCCGTGCTCTCGACCGTCCTCTACGTGCTGTTCTACGGCGGCTACACCCTCGTCCGCGCCGACGACGGCACCTTGCGGATCTCCTACGGCCTGCTCACACAGCGGTCGGTGTCGATCGAGGAGCGGCGGATCCGGGGCGTGCGGATGGACGAGCCGCTGATGCTGCAGCTCGGCCGTGGCGCGCGGCTGCGGGTCGTTGCGGCCGGCCTGGGCACGAAGGACGGCGAGGGCAAGGAGAAGAAGGACAGCGACATGCTGCTCCCGACCGCTCCCGCCGCCGTCGCGCACCGCGTCACCGCGGACGTGCTGGGCACACCGACGTCACCCGTGGGCGCGCCGATGCGCCGCCACCCGGTCGCCGCGCTGCGGATCCTGCTCCTGCAAGGAGTTTCGCTGGCGTTGGTGCCGGCCGCGGTGCTGCTGATGCTCGCGCTGGTCGGGCTCGTCCCGCACTGGATCTGGCAGGTGCTGTTGCTGCTGGTCGTGCCGGCGGTCGTCGGGGCGTGGCTGGAGTACCGCAACCTCGGGCACGCGCGGGTGGGGGAGTTCCTCGTCGCGCAGGGCGGGCCGGCCGGACGGCACACCGTCGCGGTCCGGACCGACGGGATCATCGCGTGGCAGTTCCGGCGCACGGTGTTCCAGCGCAGGCCGCGCGTGCTGACCGCGATCGCCGCCGTGGCCGCCGGCAAGGGCACGCAGACGATCAAGTACGCGCTGCAGGACGACGTGCTGCCGGTCGCGCGCGACTGCGTCCCCGGTCTGCTCGACCCGTTCCTCGAGCCCGACCACCCGTAGAAGTTCCCCACCGTTTTGTCCACCTGCGCGCCGAAACTGCGCGCAAGTGCACAAAACGGTGGGGAAGTTGGGGGGTCAGACGTAGCTGCGGGGGGCCGCGGCGCCGGTGCGCGGCACCGCCTTGCGCTCCAGCTGGGCCGCCGCGGCGAGCAGCATGGCCTCCGAACCAGGGCGGCCGACCAGCTGCACCCCGGCCGGGCGGCCCTCGACGACGAGCGGCGCGACGACGGCCGGCAGGCCCGCGAGGTTCCACGCCTGCGTGTACGGCACGCGCCTCGCCTGGACCAGCAACGTGCTGAGGTAGCGCCTGCCGGCGGCGGCGTCGACCGGCATCGGCGGGCCGGCAACGGCCGGGCTGATCATCAGGTCGTAGCCGCCGTCGTCCAGCCAGCCGACCATCGCGTCGCGCCACGCCGCCGCGGCCGCCGGTCGCGGCCGGGTGAAACGCCGGACGCGCCGGCCCTTGCGGACCACGGTCGCGGTGCGCCGTTCCAACGCCGAGCGCTCCAGCCCGAGCGCCTCCACGTCGTGCGCCACGCCGGCGTGCCAGCGCCGCGCCCACTGCGCGTGCATGCCCCGCGGGTAGGGCGGCTCGGTGAGCGACACGACCGCCCCGGGGCGGGCCCGCAACCGGGCGGCCGCACCGATCGCGGCGGCGCGGTGGTCGGGGTGCAGCCGGCCGAACGGGACGGGGTTGCGCAATGACAGCGCGATCCGGCTGGGGCTCGTGCCGGCGAGCTCGATCGGCTGCCCGCTCAGCACGCCGAGCATGAGAGCGGCGTCGCCGGCCGTCCTGGCGATCGGGCCGGCCGCGGTGAGCCCGCCCCAGTGCTCGTCGGCGCCGCCCGGCAACGGCACCACCCCGGTGCCGGGCTTGACCCCGACCAACCCGCAATACGCTGCAGGAATCCGGATCGAGCCACCGCCGTCGGTGCCGAGCGCCAGCGCGGCCATGCCGGCGGCCACCGCGGCGGCGCTGCCACCGCTGGAGCCGCCCGGGTCGAGGTCGCCGTCGAGCGGGTTGCGGGTGCTGCCGAGCGCGGAGTGGGTGAAGCCCCAGATGGCCAGCTCGCACAGGCGGGTCTTGCCCAGCACGACGGCGCCGGCCGCGCGCAGCCGTTTGACCAGGTCGTCGTCGCGCTTCGCCGGCTCGGTGGACGTCGCCGCCGAGCCGTGCCGGGTGGGGTAGCCGGCGACGTCGATGTTGTCCTTGATGGCGATCGGGACGCCGGCCAGCGGCAGCGCGAACCGATCGGGCCGCGCGTCGACACCGCCCGCCTCGGCGAGCACCCGTGCCGGATCATGATGTTGGAACGCGCCGGTGGTGCGGTCGAGATCGGCGATGCGGGCCAGGTGGGCCCGCGCCACATCAACCGCGCTGCTGCGTCCGTCGTGCACCCGGGCCGCGATCTCGGCCGCGGTCAACGCGGTCAGGTCGGGGGCCTCCATCCCCCCACCATGGCATTGATCAGGTGTTATGGGAGCCCGACCCGCCGACTCTTCCGTCAACGGCGCCCACATGCACGAGCCTTCCCCGGATCGAGTGATCCACTAAGTTGAGCCGACTGGACTCAACTTAGCTTGACGGGTGATTGCTCCTGAGCTTGAGTACTTGAGCCATGGGGACTCAATTGCAGGAGCGGCTGCCGCGCTCCTTCCGGGTGTGGGTGGGCGCCGCGACGGTCTCGCAGATCGGCGACGGGATCCTGTACTTCGCGCTCGGCTGGACCGCCAGCGCGTACGGCGGCGTCGCAGCAGGGGCGGTGCTCGCCGCGCTGATCGTGCCGAGGACTCTGCTGATGCTCCTCGGCGGCGCGATCGCCGACCGGGTCGGCGCCCGGCCCGTCCTGATCGCCGCCGACGTCGTGGTGCTCGTGGCATCAGCGGTCGTCGCGGTGGCCGCCGCGGCGGTCGGCGGGCCGCTGTGGCTGCTGCTGGTGGTCGCGGTTGTCTTGGGCATCGCGACCGCGTTCGCGTTCCCCGCGGCGGGCTCGCTCCCGGCCCGGCTCGTCGACGCACCGCAACTGCCGCGCGCACTCGCGCTGCGCAACGCCGGTTTCCAGGTCGCGCAGCTCGCCGGTGCGCCGCTCGGCGGGCTGCTCGTCGTGGCCGGTGGGCTGGTCGCCGCGCTCGGGGTGAACGCCGTTTCGTTCGTCCCGGTGGTGGTCGCGACGATGCTGCTGCATGCGAACCCGGCTGGGCCGGCCGGTCGCGCGTCGCTGCTGCGCGAGATGGGGGACGCGCTGCGCGTCGCGGTGCGGGTGCCCGCGTTGCGGGTCGTCCTGGCCGCCTACGCCGTCGCGGGCGGGTTCGTGCTGCCGGTGCAGGCGCTGCTCGTCCCGTTGCTGGCCAGGGAACGCGGTTGGGCGGCCACCGACGCCGGGCTCGTCGAAGGGGCTGTCGGCGCGGCGGCCCTGCTGTGCGCGCTGGTGGTCGCCCGCACCGGGACGTCCCGGCTGGCCGGTCCCGCCGCCGGGCTCGGGCTGCTGGGCACCGCGGTGGGAGCGGGGGTGATCGCGGCCGTTCCCGCGGCGCCCGTCGCGATCGGGGCGGGCCTGCTGCTCGGCGCCGGCCTCGGGGTGTTCATCGCGCACGCGGGCCCGGTGCTGATGACGGCCTCGCCCGCCTCGCACCTCTCCCGGATACAGGCGCTGCTCGGGGTCGTCCAGAGCGGCGTGATGGTCGGCTCGAACCTGCTGCTCGGCTGGCTCGCCGGCACCGGCGGGGCCGCGACGGCGACACTGGCGGCGGCTGCCGTCCTGGCGATCGCGGCGGTGCTGACGGGCACGAGCCGCCCCCTCCGCTGACCCCGCACCGCACCGGCCGACGGGGCGCCGGGGAGGGCAGGAAAGCCACTTTCCTGCCCTGTGAGGGCCTGAAAGTGGCTTTCCTGCCCTCGTGTGCGGGAACGCGCGCGTCCCGATCAGGTCCACCCGACGATCTCGAGGAGCAGTATCAGCGTGTGCTCGGCGCCCGTGCCGAACGCGGTCGCCAGCGCATAGGCGACGGCGACGTCCTGCGGCTGCGGCGAGTGCGGCTCCCAGGTGGCCGTGAGCTCGATCGACTCCGGCTCCAGGAGGATGAGTCCGTAAGGCTTGCCGTCGCGCAGCACGGTGCTGGTGTGCTCGTCCTTGGGCTTCATCCGGTACCGCGTGCCGCCGATGACGCTGTCGACGCGGTGCGAGCGGCGGGTGAAGCTGCCCCGCCCCGGCGTGACGGTGCCAGGCCGGCCGTCGACGGTGATGGTGAGGAACTCCGCCCGGCGAGTGCCGATCGGCACCAGCTGCGTGACGGAGGCGGCCTCCGAGCGGCTCACGACCACCGAGGGCAGGCCGTCGCCGGCGATCTCCACCGAGCCGTTCTCGTTGTCCGTGTGGACGATGACCAGGCCGAACAGGTCGTCCTGCACGGCGCAGGACTGGATCAAGGGCACAGGACCGGAGTATTCCGGCTGCCTGCTCGGGGGAGCAACGCGGTGGCGGAGGCGGACGGGAATCGAACCCGCCTGGCCGAGATGCTCGGCCACGTCGGTTTTGAAGACCGCGGGGGCCACCAGGCACCCTCACGCCTCCCAGGCGTCACCGCGGTCACCGCCCGGCGAGAGCCTCCAGCGCCTGCGGCACCCCGTCGGCGACGGTGAACAGCTGCAGCAGTCCGGTGGCCTCGAGCGCGCGCCTCGCGATCCGCGACCCAGGCACCAGCCAGAGCGTGCCGCCGCGGCTCTCGGCCTCGTCCTTGCCCCCGACGAGCACGGCGAGCCCGGCCGAGCCGAGGAAGGAGACGTCGGTGAGGTCGAGCACGAGGTCGCGCACCTCGGCGAGCTGTTCTTGCAGGCGTTGCTGGAGCACGGGCGAGGTCAAGGTGTCGAGCTCGCCGACGACGTGCAGCACGCGAACACCGGGGCCGTGGTCGACCACGTCGAAGCGAAGGATCTCCCCGACGTCCGCCCCCTGCTCACCGGGTGGATCGAGATTCATGTGCTCCGGCTCCTCGATTGAGCGTCGTGGACTCGTGGCACCGGCCGTTGACCGCAACCGTGCGCGGCCGTTTCGAGCCGCTCGCCGAACCCTACGACGGGCCCGAAAAGCCGACAACAACACCCCTGGGCATGCTGCTCGCATGGAGCGCGAATTCGCCGTGCGGGTGCACGTCCGCAGCTACGAGGTGGACGTGAACGGGCACGTCAACCACGCCAACTACCACCGGTACGGCGAGCACGCCCGCACCGAGCACCTCACCGCCGCGGGCTGCTCGATCGACCGGCTCACGGAGCTCGGCGTCGGGATCGTCCTCTTGGAGACGCATGTCCGGTTCCTCCGTGAGCTGCGCCACGGCGACGCCGTCGACATCAGCTCCGACCTGGCCTTCGGGGAGGGCAAGACCTTCACGATCGAGCACACCCTCCGCAAGACCGACGGGGTGGTCGCGGCCGAGATCAGCTGCCGGATGGGCCTGCTCGACGCCACTGCGCGCAGGCTGGTGGCCGACCCGCGGGCCCGGCTTGCGGAGATCGCGACGGAGCCCGCCGTGCTCGGGATCGACTGAACCCTCGATCGGATCCTCGCCGGCCGGACGGCGCGTGCGGCGCCGCCGGCCCGTACCCTGCTCGCGTGAACCAGGTGGAGCCGCTCCCCTTCGTACACGGCGACCGTGACGTCATGCGGGTGCTTCTGGACCGTCGCGCCGACGGCAGCCGGCCGGGTCAGCGCCACGACGAGCACCACGTCGCGCTCGTCATCGGCGGCGGTGGGATGCGCGGCGCGTACGTCGCGGGCATGCTGCGCGCGCTCGAACGGGCGGGCTTCCAGCAGGGCTTCGACGAGGTCTACGGGGCGTCGTCGGGCTCCTACAGCGCCGCGGCGTTCCTCACCGGCAACGCCGCCGACTGCGCGGCCTGCTTCCACGAGGACCTCGCCACCGACGTCTTCATCAACATGCGCAGGCTGGGCAGCCGCAAGCCGGTGGTCTCGCTCGACCACCTCGTCGACGCCATCGGCAAGCGCAAGCCGCTGGACTGGGCAGGTCTGGGCGACATGCCGGCCCCGCTGCGGGTCGTCGCGACCGACACCGCCGACCTGCGGCCGCACACGCTCGTCGGGATGCGGACCGCGGCCGACTGGAAGCGCGCGCTGCGGGCGAGCGCGTCGATCCCGCTGCTCTGCGGCCCTCCGGTCGAGTGGGACGGGCGGCGCTGGGTCGACGGGTCGGTCGGCGAGCCGCTGGCGATGGCCCGCGCGCTGCGCGGCGGCGCGACGCACGTGCTCGTCATGCTCTGCCGCGGCGCCGACGACCTGCACCACGACGCCGACGCAGGGCTCTCGCTCTGGGCGCGGGCGCTCGACCGGATCGTGCCCGGGCTCGGCACGGTCGCGCAGGGCTCCCGGCGCTACGGCGCCGACCTGCGGCTGATCACCGACGCCGCGCACCCCGACCGCGAACCCGGTCACCTCCTCGCGATCGCGCCGTCCCGGTCCGCGGAGATCGGCGCGCTGTGCATCGAGCGCGATCCGCTGCGCGAGGCCGTCCGCATCGGCGATGAGTCGGTCGTCGCGGCGGTCGAGTCGGTCGCGGCGGAGCGGCGCGACCTCGATCCCGCCTGATGGCGGCCACGGGGGAGCGGCCGCGGGCCGCGGTCGTCGTCACCGGGAGCGAGCTGCTCACGGGGGTGATCGCCGACCGGAACGGGCCATGGGTCGCGGCCGAGCTCAGCCGGCTCGGGTTCGAGGTCGCGCACCTGCTCGTCGTCGGCGACCGGCCGGACGACCTGACCACCGCGCTGCGGTTCGTTGCCGACGCCGGGGTCGAGCTGATCGTCACCAGCGGCGGGCTCGGCCCGACTGCCGACGACCTGACCGCGGAGGTCGTCGCCCGGTTCGCGGGCCTGGAGATGGAGCTCGACGAGGGCATGTACGCCCACATCGCGGAGATCCTCGCCGCGTGGGCGAAGCGGACGGGCTTCGACGGGCCCGCGCTCGACGCGTCGAACCGCAAGCAGGCGATGGTGCCGCGCGGCGCGGTCGCGCTGCCGCCGGTCGGGACCGCGCCCGGGCTCGTCGTGCCGCGCGCGGGCGGGCCGCTGGTCGTCGTGCTGCCCGGCCCGCCGCGCGAGCTGCAGGGCATGTGGCCCGCGGCGCTCGACGCAGCACCGATGCGGGAGCTGCTCGCCGGCGTCCCCGCTGCCGAGCCGCGCCTGCTGCGGTTCTACGGCCTGCCCGAGTCGGAGATCGCCGCGACGTTGCGCGAGCTGGGCGAACCAGCGGGCGTCGAGGTGACGACCTGCCTGCGCCGATCCGAGCTGGAGGTCGACATCCGGCCGCGGCCCGGCACGGAGGGCGCCGCGGCGGCGCTGGCCGACGCGGTCGCCGACCGGCACTCGAAGCACCTGCTCAGCACCGACGGGAGCAGCACCGACGAGCTGGTCGCCCGCGGGCTGCTGGCGGCCGGCGCGATGGTCGCGACCGGTGAGTCGTGCACCGGCGGCATGCTCGCGTCGCGACTGGTCGACCGGGCGGGGTCGTCGGAGTACGTCGCCGGCGGGGTGGTCGCCTACTCGAACGAGGCCAAAACGGCGCTGCTGAACGTCCCCGCCGAGATGATCGCCGAGCACGGCGCCGTCTCGCCGGAGGTGGCCCTGGCGCTCGCCGACGGCGCCCGCGCCAAGTTCGGCGCGACCGTCGGCGTCGGGATCACGGGCGTCGCGGGCCCGACGGGCGGGTCGCCGGACAAGCCGGTCGGGCACGTCTGCTTCTGCGTGACCACCAGCAGCGGCGAGGTGATCGCCCGCACCGTCCGGCTGCCGGGCAACCGCACCGACATCAGGGAACGCGCGACGGACGTCGCGATGCACCTGATCCTGCGCGCGACCCAGCGCCTCTGACCCGGCGCCTCTGACCCGGCGCCTCTGACCCGGCGCCTCTGACCCGGCGCCTCTGACCGCGGGGTCCTCGCGGAGCCGTGCTCTGCGAGGACCCCGCACGGTGGTCACGAGGAGAAGCGCTGCTCCGCGTCGGCCCAGTTGACGACGTTCCACCACGCCTTGACGTACTCCGGCTTCACGTTCTTGTACTGCAGGTAGAACGCGTGCTCCCACATGTCGAGCATGACGACGGGGACGAGGCCGATCGGCACGTTGGCCTGCTGGTCGTACAGCTGGACGATGTGCAGCCGCTGCGCGACGGGATCCTTGGCCAGGATCGCCCAGCCGGAGCCCTGGATCGTCGTCGCGGTGGCGGTGAACTGGCCCTGGAACGCGTCGAACGAGCCGAACTGGTCGTCGATCGCCGCCGCCAGGTCGCCCGTCGGCTTGCCGCCGCCGTCGGGGGAGAGGTTGTTCCAGAACACGGAGTGGTTGATGTGCCCGCCAAGGTTGAAGGCGAGCGCCTTCTCCAAACCGACGATCGCGCCGAAGTCGCCCTTCTCGCGGGCGGCGGCGAGCTTCTCCAGCGTGTCGTTGAGACCGTTGACGTAGGTCTGGTGGTGCTTGGAGTGGTGCAGCTCCATGATCTCGGCGGCGATGTGCGGCGCGAGTGCGCCGTAGTCGTAGGGGAGATCGGGAAGCGAGTACTCGGCCACGAGTTCCTCCTGCTTGCTGCTGTGGATCTGCTGTGCGAATCGCTGGCAACAGCGATACTTCCGCAACAGTGCGCGGGATGCATGTGTGGGGTCCGGCACTCTGTGGCTCTTGCAACTTATTGGCAATTGCGTCTAGCGTCCGGCCGTGATCCGTCGTGCCGTCCTCGCGGTCTGCCTCCTGCTCGTCACAGCATGTTCGGTACCGACCGCCCCGGGGGGTGCGACAGGCAGCGGCGACGGCAGCTCGATGGTGCTCGCCGACGGGTTCGAACCGGAGAGCCTGCACCCGCTGCTCGGTTACGGCACCGAGGGCGCCTCCAAGATCTTCGACGGGCTCGTCGCGCACGATGCGCAGCGGACGTTGCAGCCCGTGCTGGCGGCGAAGCTGCCCGAGCGCGCGCCCGACGCGCTGACCTGGACCGTACCGCTGCGCGCCGGCGTGACCTTCCACGACGGCAGCACGTTCGACGCCGACGACGTCGTCGCGACCTACCGAGCGCTGCTCGACCCCGCCTACGCGTCGTCGATCCGCTCCGACTTCACGACCATCGCGCGGGTCGAGAAGATCGACGCGCAGACCGTCCGGTTCACCACCACCCGGCCCGACGCCGCGTTCCTGCACCGCCTGACGCTGGGCATCGTCCCGGCCGAGAGCGTTGCGACGCCGGCACCCGCCGCCGACTCGCCCTTCGGCACCGCGCCGGTCGGCACCGGTCCCTACCGCTTGGGCGAGTGGCGCAAGGGCAGGTCGATGCGGCTCGTCGCGAACGACGGCTACTTCGGCGGCGCGCCGGCCGTCAAGGAGATCACCGTCGTCTTCGCGGTCGACGACAACACCCGCGCGCAGCGGCTGAGCTCCGGCGAGTTCGACGGCACAGTGCTGCCGCCCGCGCTCGCCGCGACGTTCCAGGGCTCGGAGTACACCGTGCTCGACCACCCGAGCGCCGATTACCGGACGATCACGCTGCCCACGGCGCACCCCGTCACCGGCGATCCCGCGGTCCGGCTCGCGCTCAACTTCGCCGTCGACCGGCAAGGCATGATCGACGCGCTCTTCGCCGGCAAGGGCGCCCCGGCGTCGACGCCGATCCCCGAGGTGCTGACCGAGTACGCCGAGCCTGCGGCGCAGTTCCGGTTCGACCGCGCCGAGGCCGAGCGCATCCTCGACGCAGCAGGTTGGCTGCGCGGCCCCGACGGGACCAGGGCGCGCGGCGGCGTGCCGGCCCGGTTCACGCTGATGTACGCGGCGACCGACTCGATCCGCCGCGACTTCGCGCAGGCCTTCACGTCCGACGCGCGCGCGGTCGGGGTCGACGTCGCGCTGGAAGGGCTCGGCTGGGAGGCCATCGAGCCGCGGATGGGCGCCGACGCGCTCGTGCTTGGTGGCGGCAGCCCGTTCGACCCCGACATCGTCAGCTACCCGCTGCTGCACAGCTCGTACGCCGGCGACGGGTTCAACAACCCGGCGTCCTATGTCAACCCGGCCGTCGACGCCGCGCTGGACAAGGCGCGCGAGGCCGTCGACCCCGCCGCGCGGGTAGCGGCGGTGAAGGAGTGGCAGCGCGCCTACGCGGCTGCGCCGGGCTTCGTCTTCCTGGCCTTCCTCGACCACTCCTACCTGGTCAGGGACCGGTGGGACGGCTACCAGCAGGCAGTCGACCCACACTCGCACGGCACCACCTGGGGGCCGTGGTGGAACGTCGAGGACTGGACCCCGCGGCCGTGAGCCGGGAGCTCGGCGCGCTCGTGCTGCGCCGCCTCGCGTTTGCGGTGCCGGTGCTGGTGATCGTCGCCATCGGGGTGTTCCTGCTCGCGGCGTCCTCGCCGTTCGACCCGATCTACCAGTACTACGGCGTGGACGTCTTCACAGCGACGGACGCCGATCTCGCCGCCACGAGGGCCCGGCTCGGGCTCGACGACGGCGTGTTCCAGCAACTGGGCAGGTGGCTCTCCGGGGTGCTGTCGGGGGATCTCGGAAGCAGCCGCTCGTTCCGGCAGCCGGTCGGCGAGGTGATCGCCGAGCGGCTGCCGTGGACGATCCTGCTGGTCACGGTCGGACTGCTGGTGGCGCTCCTGCTCGCGCTGGTCGCCGGCACGGTCGCGGCCTGGCGGCAGGGTGGGATGTTCGACCGGGTGGTCACGGCGATCGGGCACGCGATGGAGGGCATCCCGCCGTTCGTGCTGGCGCTCGTCGCGATCGCGGTGTTCGCGCTCGGCCTGCGGTGGCTGCCCGTCGCGGGCCTGACCGACGCCGGGGCGCCGGCGACGGTCGGGCAGATCACCCGGCACCTCGTGCTGCCGGCGCTGGTGCTCGGGGTGTCGCAGACGCCGTGGCTGGTGCTGCACGTGCGCGGCTCGCTGCTGGGGGCGTTCGCGGAGGACCACGTCGCCGGTGCGCGGGCGCGTGGGCTCTCCGAGCCGGTTGTGGTGCTGCGGCACGCGCTGCCGACCGCGCTGCTGCCGTTCGTGACGCTGCTGGGCACGCGGGTGCCGGAGCTGGTGACGGGAGCCGTCCTGGTCGAGACGGTGTTCTCCTGGCCGGGCATCGCGGAGGCCGTTGTCACCTCCGCGCTGGCCGTCGACTTCCCGATGATCGCGGCACTCGCCGTGCTCGCGACGGCTGCGGTGTTGCTGGGCTCGTTGCTCGCCGACGTCGCCGTCGCGGTGGCCGACCCGAGGGTGCGGGCCGATGGTTGACACGCACGCGCCTGCGGCGCGCAAGGCCGCGGGGGAGCCGCAATGGCGTTCCGCGGCGCGGGTCAGGGCGGGCACCCCACGCGGCCGCGCCGCCGGCCGGGCCCGATCCCGGCTGGTCGCGGGCGTCGGGCTGCTGGTGGTGCTCGTGCTGGCCGCGGTGCTGGGGCCGTGGCTGGGCGGGCTGGACGAGCGGGCCGTCGACTACAGCGCGATCCGGCTGCCGCCCTCGTTCGAGCACCCGTTCGGCACCGACTCGCAGGGCCGTGACCTGCTGCTGCGCAGCCTCGCGGGGCTGCGGGTCTCGCTGCTGGTCGCGGCGACGTGCGCGGTGGTCTCGACGCTGCTCGGCGCGCTGTTCGGGGCGGCGTCCGGGGTGCTCGGCGGCTGGCCCGACCGCCTGCTCATGCGGGTGGTCGACACCGTCAACGCCGTGCCGCACCTGCTGCTCGGCATCGTCATCGTCGCGCTCTACCGCGGCTCGGTGATCGCCGTGATCGCGTCGATCGCGCTGACGCACTGGACCGGCGTGGCGCGGATCGTCCGGGCCGAGGTGCTCTCGTTGCGCGACCGCCCGTTCATCGATGCCGCGATCTCCGGCGGCGCCACTCGGATGCGGGTGCTGCGCCGGCACCTGCTGCCCGCGATCGTGCCGCAGGCCGCGCTCTCGACGGTGCTGCTGCTGCCGCACGCCGTCTGGCACGAGACCGCGCTGAGCTTCCTCGGGCTCGGCCTGCCGCCGCACCTCGCGAGCATCGGCAACATCCTGGGGGAGGGCCGGGCCGCGGTGCTGCTCGGCGCCTGGTGGATCGTCACCTTCCCGGCGCTGCTGCTCGTGGCGTCCGCGCTCGCCGTCGCCGGGATCGCGGCGTGGTGGCGCGACCGGACGCTGCCGCGTCGCCGATCGGAGCTGGAGCTGTGACCGGGCTGGTGGTGGACGGCCTGTCGGTGCGGTTCCGCCGCGGCCGGCGCGAGGCGACGGTGCGCGCGGTGACCGGCGCGACCTTCACGCTGCGGCCGGGCCGGCTGCTCGCGCTGGTCGGGGAGAGCGGCTGCGGCAAGTCGGTGCTCGCCTCGGCGATCATGGGCCTGCTGCCGGCGAACGCCGAGGTGGCCGGCCGGGTGGAGCTGGACGGGCGCGAGCTGCTCGCCGCGTCGGAACGGGAGCTGCGCCGCGAGGTGCGCGGGCGACGGATCGGGCTGGTCCCGCAGTCCGCGGCCACCCACCTCACCCCGGTGCGCACGGTCGGGTCGCAGCTCGTCGAGACCGTCAAGGCGCTGCGTCCGGACGACCGCGACCCCCGGGCGAGCGTGCGTGCGCTCGCCGCCGCCGTCGGGCTGCCGGAGGTGATGCTGGGGCGCTACCCGCACGAGCTCTCCGGCGGCACCGCGCAACGGGTCGGCGTGGCGGCGGCGCTGGCCGGCGACCCGCCCGTCCTGCTGGCCGACGAGCCCACGGCCGGGCTGGACCGCCCGCTGGTCGACCGGACCGCCGACCTGCTGGCCGAGCGGGCCGCCGCGGGCCAGGCCGTCCTGATGATCACCCACGATCTGCGCGCCGCGCGCAGGGTCGCCACCGACATCGCCGTCATGTACGCGTCGCGGCTGGTCGAAATCGGCCCGGCCGGCGACGTGCTCGGCGACCCGTGGCACCCGTACACCCGCGGACTGCTCGACGCGTTGCCCGGCAGCGGGTTCGTCGCGGTCCCCGGCCACCCGCCCGACCTGACCGCGCTCCCGCCCGGCTGCGGGTTCGACCAGCGCCGTCCCGACCTGCACACCTGCGTCCCCGACCCGGTGCTGAGCTGGCACGGCGAGCGGGCCGTTGCGTGCGCGGAGGTGCCCGCATGACGCTCGAAGCAAGCGGGATCGTGGCCGGCTACCGGCGCGGGGAGCGGGTGCTCGACGGCATAGATCTTGCCGTCGAGCCCGGGGAGGTCGTCGGGCTCGCCGGTCCGAGCGGCTGCGGCAAGTCGACGCTCGCACGGGTGCTGGCGTTGCTGCTGGCGCCGTGGGCGGGCCGGATCAGCATCGACGGGACCGTCGCGCGCGGGGTGCGCTATCGGGCGCCGCGCGAGCTGCGGACGTCCGTCGGGGTGGTGTTCCAGCTGCCGCGGCAGGCTTGCGACCCGCGGATGGTGCTGCGCGACATCGTCGCCGAGCCGTTGCTCGCGACGGGCCGCGGCCGCGCCCCGGAGTGGGAGGCCGAGCTGCACGAACGGGTCGGGCTCACCGCCGAGCTGCTCGGCCGGCGCCCGCACGAGGTGAGCGACGGGCAGCTGCAACGCGCCTGCCTCGGCCGCGCGCTCGTGCTGCGCCCGCGCTACCTCGTCTGCGACGAGATGACCGCGATGCTCGACGCGTCGACGACAGCGGCGCTGGTCGCGGTCGTGAACGCGCAGGCCGCCGACGGTGTCGGAGTGCTCGCCGTCTCACACGACGAGGAGCTGCTGGCCGTCTGGGCGACCCGCGTCGAACGGCCCTGGGTAGCGGCGCCGGCCACCGTGGCGTAACTTGTTGCAAGCAGTTTGCAAGAGCCCAGGGTGATCGTTCTGGCTGCTCGACACCCGTGGGGTGCGCCTGGCCGGCGTCTCGGACCGCCGGCCAGGCGCGACGCAGCCGTCAGTTCCGCTCGTAGACGCAGTGCCCGTTGCCGTCCGACTGCTCCACGACGACCTCGTCGTCGAGGGTGATCCGGCACCCGACGTTCTCGCCGCCGACCACAACCACCTGGAACTGCTGTGGCAGCGTGTCGGGCACCACGAACTCCCGCTTCCACGGCAGGTCCACGTAGGTGATGAAGTCGGACGTGTCGGCGGCCCAGGCGAGGGAGTAGGCCTGGCCGGTGCCGAGCGCCTCCAGCACGAGCTTCTGGGTGCCGCCGGCCGGTGTCGTCCTTGCCGTCTCGGCCTCCTCGGTCGGCGCGTCCTTCTCGGCCGCTGCGGTCGGAGTGGGTGTCGGCGCGGTCCGCTGCTGGGCAGCGGTGGAACCGGGCAGCCCCGAGCAGCTTGCGGTCAGCAGGACCGCGGCCGCCGCCGCGACGAGCGCGCTGCTGATGCGGAACATGGACATGTGCACTCCTCGGATCCGTTCGGTCCGAGGAGCCTCGTCGCGCCGGGGCGACCGCACACGAGTGGTGGACTACCTGATCGCCGGTCAGCGAAGCGGGCGGAAGAAGGCCCGCAGCTCGTCGACGTAGACCTCCGGCTGTTCGAGGCTCGCGAAGTGCCCGCCGGTGGTGGGCTCGTTCCAGTGCCGCAGGTCGGTGTAGCGGCGTTCGATCCAGCTGCGCGGCAGGCGCCACAGCTCCTTCGGGAAGAGCGTGACGCCGGTCGGGACGTCGACCGGGTCCATCCGCCTGCGCTTGAAGCTCTCCCAGTACAGGCGCGCCGACGACGCCGCGGTGCCGGGCAGCCAGTAGAGCATCACGTTGTCGAGCAGCCGGTCGCGCTTGATCACGTTCTCCGGGTGGCCCGCGCAGTCGGTCCAGTCCCAGAACTTCTCGACGATCCACGCGCACTGGCCCGACGGGGAGTCGACGAGCCCGTACCCGAGCGTCTGCGGCCGCGTCGACTGCAAGGCCGAATAGCCGGTGCCGAGCTTCTGGAACGTCTCCCGCTCCGCCAGCGCGGCCTTCTCGGCGGCGGTCAACCGCCCGACCGTGCCGTCCTCGGGGCGCAGCGCGAGCGGCATGGTCAGGTGGATGCCAGCAACGTTCTCGGGCATGCCGGTGCCCAGCGCCGAGGTGATGATCGAGCCCCAGTCGCCGCCCGCGGCGCCGTACCGGTCGTAGCCGAGCCGGTCCATCAGCTGCGCCCACGCGGTCGCGATCCGCTCGACACCCCAACCGTCGACGGTGGGTTTGGCGCTGAACCCGTAGCCGGGCAGCGAGGGCGCGATCACGTGGAACGCATCGCGCGGGTCCTCGGGGTTGGTCAGCTCCTCCAGCACGCCGAGGAACTCGACGACGGAACCGGGCCAGCCGTGCGTCAGCAACAGCGGCATCGCCTTGCGGTACGGCGAGCGTGCATGGATGAAATGCACCTCGACGGCGTCGTCGCCGCCGCCGTCGAGACCGGTCTTGAACTGGGGGAACGAGTTGAGCTCCGCCTCGCAGCGGCGCCAGTCGTAATCGTGGGCCCAGTATTCGCACAGCTCGCGCGCGTAGTCGAGCGGGATGCCCTGTCCCCACCCGTCGGTGGTGGCCGCCTCCGGCCAGCGGGTGCGCGCCAGCCGGTCGCGCAGGTCGTCCAGCTGCGACTCGGGGATCTCTACGCGGAATTCGCGCACTAGAGCTGAACCCCTCTGGTGAGGGCGCCGTCGACGACGAGGTTGGTGCCCGTGATGAACGACGCGCGCGGGCTCGCCAGCATCGTCACGGCGTAGGCGATCTCCTCGGCCCGCGCCATGCGGCCGGTGGGGTTGAGGCCGAGTGCGGTCGAGAACATGTCGGGGTTGCCCTGCTCGATGCCCTGCCAGACACCGCCGGGGAAGTAGGTGTTGCCGGGGGAGACGCAGTTGGCGCGCACCCCGCTGGCGGCGGTCTGGAACGCCAACCCGGAGATGTAGTGCACCACGGCGGCCTTCATCGTGCCGTAGGCGTCCTTGGCGAAGTCGATCTCGCGGCCGGACACCGACGACACCGCCACCACCGAGCCCTTGGTCTGCTCGAGGTGCGGCAGCGCCGCCTCGCACAGCCGGACGGTGTGCATGAGGTCGACCTCGAAGCCGGCCTTCCAGTTGTCCTCGCCCGAGCCGATCGCCAGCGCGCTGACGTTGGCCACGACGACGTCGACCTGGCCGAACCGCTCCGCGGACGCACCTACCCAATCGGTGAGCGCCGCCGCGTCGGCGACGTCGACGGCGCTGCCTGCGACGTCGTGTCCCGCGTCGCGCAGCTCCTTCTCGGCGGCCTCGACGTCGGTGGCGGTCCGGGCGCAGAACGCCACCCGCGCGCCCTCATCGGCGAGCGCCTTGACGACGGCACGTCCGATGCCTTTCGTCCCGCCGGTCACGAGCGCCACCTTGCCGGTGAGCTGCAGATCCATCGCGCGTCCCTTCTTACAGTGAGCGAGCTTGTTCGCGCAGGTGGCGGTGCATGCCACCGAACGCGTCGCCGGCCGGCAGCAATGCCTTCTCGACGAGCGTCAGCGCGCTGTAGTTCGTGTCGACGACGTTCGCCAGCGGCGCTTTGCTGATCTGCGTGAGCAGCTGGTAGGCGTCGAGCTGGTCGAGGCCGTAGAGATCGCCGAGCCAGCGCACCATGCCGATCTGACTGGCCCGCCACGCGTCTTCCAGCGGCCGGGACGAACCGACCACGGCGTAGTGGTCGTCGTGCTCCAGCCGCGGCCATTCCGGCGCGCCACCCTTGATCAGATCGACGATGAGCGTGACGTCCATGGCGCCCTCGACGGCGGTGCCGCAGCTCTCGCCCTCACCCTGGCGGTAGTGGCCGTCGCCGACGGAGAAGAGCGCGCCCTCCACGTTGACGCCCAGGAAGCAGGTGGTGCCGGCCTTCATCTCGGGGGTGTCCATGTTGCCGCCGAACTTGTCCGGCACGAGGCTGGAGCGCACCTCCCGGCCCGCGGGGGCGACGCCGACGGTGCCCAGCATCGGGTTGCAGGGCAGCTCGATCCGCACGTCCGACCGCCGGGCCTCGAACAGGACCGTGTTGGCAGCCCGGTCCAGCTGGTAGATCCACGTCTCCTCGGGGAGCGGCTCGTTCAGCAGCGCGGTGCGGTCGGTGCCGGTCAGCGCGCCGAAGAACGGGATCGTCGTGGAGGCGCCCCAGTCGCGGGCCGGCGTGAGGTCGACGATGTGCAGCGCGAGCGTGTCGCCCGGCTCGGCACCCTCGACGTAGAAGGGGCCCGTCTGCGGGTTCACCTCGGTCATGTCCAGCACCGCGCTGGGGCGGTCGGTCGGCCGCTGCAGCCGCCCGGAGAACGCGTCCTCGGTCCACAGCTTCAGCGCGGTGCCCGGCTTGATCCGATGCGTCGGCGCTACACCGCCGAACGTCCATGCGTACTGATCCGGCTGGGGGCGGAACTCGACGACGTCCACGCGGTGATCGTTGTGCTGGACGGTGGGCGGCGCAACCCCCGTCAGGAGGGGGTCGTGAGTCGCAGCGGGAGCGACTCCAGGCCGCGCAGCGTGTTGTTGAGCATCCGTCGCGGTGGACCGTCGTGCTCGATGCCCGCGGCGTGCCGCGCCAGGGCCGTGAGCACCGCTTCACCTTCGAGGCGGGCCATCGCCATGCCGACGCAGGCGTGGATGCCGAAGCCGAAGCCGACCTGCCCGGTGGCGCGTCGGGAGATGTCGAACGTGTCTGGCGACTCCCACTGCCGCGGGTCGCGGTTGGCGGCCGCGAGGAGCAGCAGCACCTTCTCCCCAGCGGGAATGGTCGTGCCGCCGAGCTCGACGGGGCGCGTCGTCGTGCGGAAGAACGTCTGCACCGGCGCCTCGAACCGGAGCACCTCCTCGAACGCCGCACGCGCGCGGTCCGGCTCGGCGCGCAGCAGCGCGAACTGGCCGGGGTGCTGCGCAAGGCAGAGCAGCGCGTTGCCGAGGCCGTGGACCGTGGTGTCGATGCCGGCGGAGAGGAAGGAACGCACGAGCATCGCGGCCTCGTCGGGGGTGAACCCCTCCGCCGCCGCCCGCGTGTGGATCTCCGCGCCCATGCCTCCCGGTGCGAGTTTCTCCTGGCGGCAGTGATCCATGATCCACTCACGGGTCGAGGCGTTCTCGGCGATGGCGGTGGTGAACAACTCGTTGCGCGGCCCGAACGTGTTGAACACCATCCGCGCGTAGTGCAGGAGGTTCTCCCTGCCCTCGCTCGGCAGCCCGACCGCGTCGGAGAACACCCGCATCGGGTAGCGGACCGCGAGCTCCGGCATGGCATCGAACGTCCGGCCGTCGGCGAGCCCGGCCACCATCTCGTCGGCGGCGGCCTCGAACGTGTCGGCGAGGCGCCGCATCGCCGCGGCCGACAGCACGCCTGCCACCACCCGCCGGGCCCGGGTGTGCTCAGGCGGGTCGGCCTCCAGCAGCAGGGACGGCGGCCGCCACGGAGCTTCCTTCCGGAAGTCGGCCATCCCGACCCCCGCCGACGAGCAGAACGCCTCCGGATCGTGCAGCGCCGCCCGCACCTCCGCGTGCCGCGCCGTCGCCCAGATCCCGTACCGCTCCAACCGCACCACCGCGCCCGCGTCACGCAGCGCTGCGTGAGCGGGGTAGGGGTTGTGCAGGAAATCCGTCGAGAACGGGTCGAGATCGCTCACCGCCACCGGCGCCGTTGCCGTCATGGGGCAAGGATGCAAAACGGAGGGGGTCGGAGTCGCTGCCGCTTCCGGAGAACGGAAGCGCAGCTGCCGCGTGGGTGCGCGGAAGAGGGAGGGCAGCAAAGCCACTTTCCGGCCCTCACAGGGCAGGAAAGTGGCTTTCCTGCCCTCGTGTGCGGAACGCACGCATCCCGGCGTGGCCCCGCGGGGCCGTGCCAGGAGAGTGGCTTTCCTGGCAACGTGTGCGGTGCGCAGGCACCTCGACCGCCTCTTGTCCTATGCCACTGGACGATAGACCGACCGTAGGGTTCGTCGAGTGCGAAACCTTGTTGTTGCCGCCGGCGGCGGCGGTGACGCCATCACGGCGGTTGCTCTTCGCTGTGGCCTCCTCGACGAGCCTGTCGTGCTGACGTACTCGTGGGACCGATTGATGATCGATCCGCTTCCCGGTCCGAGAACGGCGAACGACTTCGACGGGTTGCACCAACTGGCACCCCACGTGAACGAGGTTGCTCCCGCGACGACGACGCGACCGCCCGCCGGTTCGTCCCTTCCGCGCCTTGCGGCCGAGCTGCCCGCCCGGTTGGTGCTGCTCGACCCCTCCGGCGGAGCGGTCGGAATGGCGACCCAGATCGACGCAGCAGCGGCGTACTTCGCGGCGGATGACATCGTTCTTGTCGACGTCGGCGGCGACGCCCTCACCGATGGCGCGGATCCAGGGCTGCGCAGCCCGTTGGCCGACCAGCTCGCGCTTGCGGCATGCGTGCTGGTGGGGCGTCCGGCGCGACTCGTCGTCACGGGCGCAGGCCTGGACGGGGAGATACCGGCGGAGATCGTGCTGCAGCGCCTCGAAGGGCTCGCCGCCCATCGCCTCGCGCCGATCGACGGTGAGGGCGTCGCGTTGATCCGTCATGTGTTCGGCTGGCACCCGTCGGAGGCGTCCGGCATGCTCGCGGCTGCCGCGGACGGGCGACGGGGACGTGTCGAGGTGCGGGACGCCGGAGATCACGTGGAACTGACGGGCCGGACTGCGGAGGTGTTCGCCGTCGATGCGGTTCGCGCTGCCGCCGTGACACCCGCAACTCTGCTCGGTCGTACGACGTCGCTGTCGGAGGCCGAAGCCGTCATCCGGGACGTCACCGGCGTCTCGGAGATCCGCTACGAGTCGACGAAGGCGAATCAGATGCGGGATCGAACGGCTCATCAGCCCTCGGCGGCCGACCTCGCAGCGGTCGACGCACACGCAAGCGCTGCGCGCAAGCGTGGTGCCGACTTCATCAGCGCGCGCCGTCTCGCCGAGTTGATCGGGGCCAGCAGCCTCGACGCCTACGCCCGGCTGTCCAGCCTGCTGTCGGCGCAGAGACCGGATCGATTCGAGCCGTCCCTGTACCGCGTCTGAACCAGACATCTGTCGCGGCCCACCTCACGGCGCCCCCAGCACCCGCGAGATCCCCCGTGCCGCGGCCCGCACCACCGGCACGTACGCCCGCGCATCCGATGTCTCCGCCGGCACGACCACCGACAATGCCGCGACGACCTCCCCGCGTGAGCCGCGCACCGGCGCCGCGATGGACAGCGCGATGAGCTCGATCTGTCCGTCGCTGACGGCCACGCCGGTGCGTCGGACCTCGGCGAGGGCCCAGCGCACCTCGTCGGGGCGGCACATCGTCTTGGACGTGTAGCGGCGCAGCGGGCCGCTGAGCACCCGTTCCTGCAGCTCGGGGTCGGCGTGTGCGAGCAGCACCAGGCCGACGCCGGTGGCGTGCAGGGGCAGCCGGCCGCCCACCCGGGTGATGACGTTGACGGCGCCTCGCCCGGAGATGCGTTCGACGTAGACGACCTCGGTGCCGTCGAGCACGGCGAGCTGGACGTTCTGCTTGGTCACCTCGTAGAGGTCTTCGAGGAACGGCATCGCGGATTCGCGCAGCCCGAGCCCCCGCGGGGCGAGCGCGCCCACTTCCCAGAGGCGCAGGCCGATGCGGTAGCCGCCGGTGTCGGCGCGTTCGAGCGCGCCCCAGCCGGTGAGCTCGCCGACGATCCGGTGCGCCGTCGTGAGCGGTAGCCCGGCCCGCCGGCTGATCTCGGTGAGCGTGAGCTCGGGGCGGTCGGCGGTGAACGCTTCCAGCACGGCGAGCACCCGCGCCGTCACCGATACGCCCATACCAGGCAGTCTTCCGTTCACCGGAAGCCACGTCGAGCTCGACCGGTCGGGTCGGTCAGGCTGGTTCGCATGCGCACACAGGTCGCCATCGTGGGCGCCGGCCCTGCCGGACTCCTGCTTTCGCACCTGCTGGCCCGTCGCGGCGTCGATTCCGTCGTGATCGAGACCCGCAGCCGCGATTACGTCGAGCAGCGGGTGCGGGCCGGGGTGCTCGAACACCCGACCGTGGAGCTGCTCCGCGAGGTGGGGCTCGCCGAGCGGCTCGACCGCGAAGGGATGGCGCACGAAGGCATCACCCTGCGCTTCGACGGCGGCGACCACCGCATCGACTTCGCCGACCTCGTCGGCAACGGCATCACCGTTTACGGGCAGCAGGAGGTCGTGAAGGACATCATCGCCGCCCGCCTCGCCGCCGGCGGCGACCTGCGGTTCGAGGTCTCCGACGTCAGCATCGAGCGCATCGACGACGCCCCGGTGGTCGGCTTCACCGGCGCCGACGGCACGCGGGTCGAGCTGGCCTGCGACGTCGTAGCGGGCTGCGACGGCTTCCACGGCATCAGCCGCGGCAACGTCGGCCCGGACGTGTTCGACCGCGAGTACCCGTTCGCCTGGCTCGGGATCCTCGCCAAAGCGGCGCCGACGCACCATGAGCTCGTCTACGCCAACCACGCCAACGGGTTCGCGCTCTACTCGATGCGCAGCCCCGAGATCACCCGTCTCTACCTGCAGGTCCCACCCGAAACCGATGCCGAGACCTGGTCGGACGCCCGGATCTGGGACGAGCTGGGCACCCGGCTCGGCGCCGACGGGTTCACCCTCAACGAGGGCCCGGTGCTCGAGAAGGGCGTGACGGGCATGCGCAGCTTCGTCGCGGAGCCGATGCGCCGCGGCCGGCTCTTCCTCGCTGGCGACGCCGCGCACATCGTGCCGCCGACCGGCGCGAAAGGCATGAACCTCGCCATCGCCGACGTCGGCGTGCTCGCCGAGGCGTTCACCGCGTTCCTGCAGCACGGCGACGAGGCGGGCATCGACGCCTACTCCGAAACCTGCCTGCGGCGGGTGTGGAGGGCGGAGCACTTCTCGTGGTGGATGACGTCGATGTTGCACAACCAGCCCGACGGCGACCCATTCACCCGCAGGCTGCAGCTCTCGCAGCTGCGCTACACCGTCTCGTCCCGCGCGGCCGCCACCAGCCTCGCCGAGAACTACGTCGGACTCCCACATGGAGCAGAACTGTGATCCGTGGATACCGCCCCGCCCCTGAGGGCACACACCCGCCGCTGGACTTCGAGGGCTACAAGAGCACCCGGCTGCGGGCGCCGTCGCAGGCGCCGATCGTGCTGCGGCAGCGGCTCACCGAGGTCACCGGCCCGCTGCTGACCGGCGACATCGGGCCGTCCGACCACGACCTCACCACCCAGCACGCCGGCGAGCCGATCGGTCAGCGGATCGTCGTGGCCGGGCGCGTGCTCGACGACGACGGTCGCCCGGTGCCCGACACGCTCGTCGAGGTGTGGCAGGCCAACGCGGCCGGCCGGTACCCGCACTCGCGCGACAACACCCCCGCCCCGCTCGACCCGAACTTCACCGGCGGGGGGCGCGTGCTCACCGACTCGCTCGGCAACTACTCGTTCACGACGATCAAGCCGGGCGCGTACCCGTGGGGCAACCACCACAACGCGTGGCGGCCCGCGCACATCCACTTCTCGCTGTTCGGGAGGGCGTTCACGCAGCGGCTGGTGACACAGATGTACTTCCCGGACGACCCGCTCTTCGCGCAGGACCCGATCTTCAACTCCGTGCCGGACGAGAAGGCGCGGCAGCGGATGGTCTCCACGTTCGACCTGGAGGCGACCCAGCCGGCCTGGGCGCTGGCGTTCCGCTTCGACATCGTGCTCCGCGGCCGCGAGCAGACCCCCTTCGAGGAACCCCATGAATGAGACGCCCTCCCAGACCGTCGGCCCGTTCCTCAGCATCGGCCTGACCTGGCCGCAGGGGTACCTCGTCGTCGACGAGGACGCGCCCGGCGCGGTCGTGATCTCCGGTGCGGTGCTCGACGGCGCCGGCGAGCCGGTCACCGACGGCGTGATCGAGACCTGGCAGGCCGACCCCGACGGCCGTTTCGACCACCCCGACGACCCGCGAGGGGCGAGCGGGTCCGGCTTCGGCGGCTTCGGCCGCTGCGCGACCGACACCGAGGGGCTGTTCCGGATCGTCACGGTGAAGCCTGGTGCCATCGGCGACGGGCAGGCACCGCACATCGACGTAACGGTGCTCGCCCGCGGCCTCCTCGACAGGCTGGTGACCAGGATCTACTTCCCCGACGAGGTGGCGGCCAACGCGGCCGACCCGCTGCTGTCGTCGTTGCCGGCCGAGCGGGCGGCGACGCTCGTGGCGCAGGCCGGGGACCCGGGGGAGCTGACCTTCGACATCCGGCTGCAGGGCGCGGACGAGACCGTCTTCCTCACCGTCTGAACCTTCTGAAGGTGCTGCTGATCACCTGTCCGAGTTGGATGTCGCCCCACGTTCACAGCGTTGCCACAGGTGACGCATAGCGCGCGCCATGCTTCCGGTGCGATAACGGGATCAAGCAGCGAGCAACGCGCGGAAGGACGTGGTCGGAAATGGTGGCTTTGACGCCCGTCGCGGGCGGTTCGGCCATCAGGCACCCGCACCACGGGTTCGTGGCGCAGCTCCTGCGCTACGCCGTCGTCGGCGGCCTCGGGACGCTGGCCAACGCGCTGATCTTCCTCGTGTTGCGCACCTGGTGGGACCCGATCCCCGCGAACCTGCTGGCGCTGGTGCTCAGCACGGCCATCAGCACGGAGGTCAACCGCCGGTTCACCTTCGGCGGCTCGGAGATGCACCACTGGCGCGCGCACGTCCAGAACGGCGGCACGGTCCTCTTCTACGCCTTCTACAGCTCGACTGTCCTGCTGCTGCTCGGCGCGGTGATCGACTCGCCGGCGGCGTGGCAGGAGTCGCTCGCCGTCGCGGTGGCCAGCGTCGCCGGCGGGCTGGCCCGGTTCCTGGTGCTGCGGTACTGGGTGTTCGGCGAGCGGGACCTCGAGCCTGCCGGGTTGTAGTCGCTCATCAGGCGGATCGCCGCAGCCACGGGGTTGGGGGAGGGCAGGAAAGCCACTTTCCTGCCCTGTGAGGGCCGGAAAGTGGCTTTCCTGCCCTCGCTCTGCGAGGTCGCCACTCCCCGGCCGTCCTGCGCTAGCGCTCGCCCCACAGCGCGCGCAGCGCGGCCGTGCGTTCGGCGCGGTCCATGCCGCGCAGGTCGGCGCGGCCGCGTTCGGTGACCACCACGTCGACGTCGTGCGACGCCGTCGTCACCGGCCGGGAGAGCCGCTCCACGAGCGTGGAGCGCCCGCGGTGCCGCGACGCGAGCGCGACGATCGAGAGGCCGTCGGGGCACCGGACCCCCGCCTCCGCGTAGTCGGGGTGCCCGCCCACCCCGCCGACCAGCGCCGATGCCGTGCCCTCGACGTTGACCTGCCCGGCGAGATCGATCTCGACGGCCGTGTTGCAGGCGATCAGCGGCGCAGGATCCGCCGCGCACAGGCGGGCGGGGTCGTGCGTGATCTCGAGCGGGTGCAGCAGCGGCCGATCGTGCGCCCACGAGTACAGCCGCCGGGTGCCGACCATGTACGCGCCGAACGCGTCGATCAACAGGCCGCGCTCATCGAGGTCGACGATCGGCTCCGGGAGCAACCCCGAGTCGACCCGCACCGGCACCTCCACGGCGCCCAGCACCGCCGACCCGATCCGGCCCGGACCCACCTGCACCCGCGCACCCTCCGGGACCAGCGCCACGACGTGCCGCGCGATGGCCTTCTCGACCTCTCCCGGCAGCTCGATGCGCACCTCGCGCGGCGGGTCGTCGACCTCGTCGAGGACGGTGATGCCGTCCTCGGGCAGCGGCGGACCGGCGTCGGCATGCGGCGCACCACGTGAGACGACCGCCGCCACGGGCACCCCCGCCGCCACCAGCCCGCGCATCCACGAGACCTCGGAACCGAACCGCAGCCCGTCGTCGCCGCGGACGAGGCCGGCGACCAGCAGGTCGGGCCGCAGCGGGCCGGCGAGCAGCGCGGGGACGGCCGAGAGCCGGGTCGGCACCGACCGCACCGCGCCGTCCGCGATGGCCGACCGCAGACCCCAGCCGGACATCACCGTCCGGGCGTCGGCGAACGCGCGGTGGTCGAGGCCGGGTTCGGGGTGCGGCGTCCAGCCCATGACCAGCCCGACGCCACCGACCCGCGCTGCCGCCGCGGCGAGCCGGCCGAACAGCGCACGCGGTGTCCCGGTGCCGTCGGCGACGGCGACCCGCATGCCGGGCCGGACGAGATCGTCGATGGCGGCCATCCTGTGATGGTCGCATCGACGCAGTACTTTCGAAGTATGTCGACTGACACGGGCGCATTCGAGCGCGAGGCCGTCGCTCTGGACGAGCGGATCACATCGGACGGATCGACGGCGTGGCCCGTCGAATCGGGTCGCTACCGGCTCGTCGTGGCACGGGCCTGTCCGTGGGCGAACCGAGCGGTGATCGTCAGGCGGCTGCTCGGACTCGAGGACGCCATCTCCCTGGCCATCGCGGGCCCGCTGCACGACGAGCGCAGCTGGCGGTTCCACCTCGACCCCGGCAACGTCGACCCGGTGCTCGGCATCGAGTACCTCGGCGAGGCCTACCGGAAGGCCGACCCCGACTTCGATGCCGGCATCACCGTCCCAGCGATGGTGGACGTCGCAAGCGGCAAGGTCGCGAGCAACGGGTTCCAGCAGCTCACACTCGATTTCAGCACCCAGTGGACGGAGTTCCACCGCGAAGGCGCCCCCGACCTCTACCCCGAGGCGCTGCGCGAAGAGATCGACAGCGTGATGGACGAGATCTACGGCGACGTCAACAACGGCGTCTACCGGTGCGGGTTCGCGAGCACGCAGGAGGCGTACGAGAACGCGTACCACGCGCTCTTCGCCCGCCTGGACAAGCTGTCGGAACGGTTGGCGGACCGGCGCTACCTGGTGGGCGACACGATCACGGAAGCCGACATCCGGCTGTGGGTCACGCTGGTCCGGTTCGACGCCGCCTACCACGGCCACTTCAAGTGCAACCGGCAGAAGCTCACCGAGATGCCGGTGCTCTGGGCGTACTCGCGCGACCTGTTCCAGACCGCCGGGTTCGGCGACACCATCGACTTCGAGCAGATCAAGCAGCACTACTACGGCGTGCACCACACCATCAACCCGACCGGCATCGTGCCCGTCGGGCCGGACGTCCGGAACTGGCTCACCCCGCACGGGCGCGAGGAGCTCGGTGGCCGCCCGTTCGGCGACGGCACCCCGCCCGGCCCGCCGCGCGAGGGGGAGCGGGTGCCGGCGCTCGGCTGAGCAAGTCGTACTTCACACCGGCGGCCCGGTAGGTCGCCACGGCGCGTCGGTCGAGGCTCAGCAGCGTGGCGCCGGCCGACTCACCCGGGGGGCTGGGGAGGGCAGGAAAGCCACTTTCCTGCCCTGTGGGGGCCGGAAAGTGGCTTTCCTGCCCTCGCGTGCGCAACGCACACATCCTGGCCGGCCACTACGTCCCGGGCCTGGCCTCGTGGCTTGCTCGTGCACAGGTTCGCCTCCGTGCAGGCGCGGATTCTCATCCTCGTGGCGGCCTGGAGGCCATGGCAGGCTCTCCAGGCAACGCGTGCGCTGCGCACACGGATGCGCCCGACGCCGCCCCGCCGCGCACCACGGACGGGGGAGCGGAGCATGATGGCTCCCGATGCGTTCCCCTTCGATGGCACGTCGTGCCCGCCGCGCCGCGGCGGGGCAGCTGCTCGCGGGCCTCACCGCAGGCGCCCTGCTCGCCGCGCCGGGCGGGATGGCGCAGGCAGCGCCACCGCCGGCGCCCCCTTCCGACCGCCTCCCGGCCTGCGCCGCCGTCGTCGCCGAGATGACGCCGCGGGCGAGGCTGGCGCAGCGGCTGATGGTGGGCGTCGACGCGGCCGATCCGGCCACGACGGCCGACACCGTGCACAGCACGCAGGTCGGCGGGATCTTCATCGGCGGCAACGCCACGCAGCTGCTGCAGAACCAGGCGCTGCGTGGTGTGCAGGCGATGTCGCGGGTGCCGCTCGCGATCGCCGTCGACGACGAGGGCGGGCGCGTGCAGCGCATCGACACGCTCGACGGGAACCTGCCCAGCGCACGCTCCATGGCGGCGACGCTCACCCCCGAGCAGGTGCGGGAGAAGGGCAAGGAGCGCGGGCTCGCGCTCGCGGCGCGCGGGATCACGATGAACCTCGCCCCGACCGTCGACGTCGGCGAGCAGCCCGCGAACTCCGTGATCGGCGACCGCTCGTTCGGCACCGACCCGGACCGGGTCGCCGAGTACGCCGGCGCGTTCGCGCTCGGGCTGCGCGAAGCCGGCATCGCGACCGTGCTCAAGCACTTCCCCGGCCACGGCCGCGCCACCGGCGACTCGCACAAGGGCCGGGTCAGCACCCCGCCGCTGGACGAGCTGCGCGGCGACGACCTGAAGCCGTACACCACGCTGCTCGGCCCGGGCGGCGCGCTCGCGCCGGGCAGCGGGAGCCCGGCCACAGGAGTGATGGTCGGGCACCTCGACGTCCCCGGCCTCACGACCGACCTGCCCAGCTCGCTCAGCCCGCCCGTCTACGAGCTGCTGCGTCGCGACTACGGCTTCGACGGGCTCGTCATGACCGACGATCTCGGCGCGATGAAGGCCATCACCTCGGCGTTCTCGGTGCCGGAGGCGGTGCAGCAGGCACTCGTCGCGGGCGCGGACATGGCGCTGTGGTCGGCGGGCGGCCGCGTGACCCCGGTGCTCGAACAGATCGACGAGGCGCTGGCCGCCGGCAAGATCGACCCAGCGGCCAACGACAAGGCCGTCGAGCGGATCCTCGCGGCCAAGGGCACCTGCGCCCGTCGCTGACGAACTTCCCCACCGTTTTGCCAACCTGCACACGTAGAACCCCGTGCAGGTTGGCAAAACGGTGGGCAACTCAGCCGGATCTCCCCACCGTTTTGGGCACTTGCGCGCGTTTTCGGCGCGCATCCACCCAAAACGGTGGGGAAGTTGGCGTCAGGTGGCGCGGTGCTTCGCCATCCCGCGCTGGACGGCGTCGATGAGGTAGGGCCGCAGCCGCACGGCGGGCACGATCGTGTCGACGGAGCCGACCCGCTGTGCGCGCTGCACGCTGTGCGCGGCGTCGAACTTGTCGGCGACCTCGCCGAACTTCTCCGAACGGACCTCGGGCCGCAGCGACGCCAGCTCGGCGGTGAGGCGCGCGGCGTCGGCCGACGAGTCGCCTTGCTGCGCGTCGGCGATCCGGGCTTCGAGCTCGGCGATCCGCGGGTCGGCGGCCGTGCGCCGGTTCACCTCACCCGGGAACACGACGGCGGCTGCGGGCGCGCCGCCGATCACCGAGGCGTACGAGCCCTCGACGGCCGCAACCTCCATGTTGTCGTTGAGCCGTCCGGAGAACACGACGAACGCGCCGCCGTGGTAGCGGGAGACGACGGTGAAGACGATCGGGCCGTCGAAGTTGACGATCGCCCGCCCGATCTCGGCGCCGTACTCCAGCTGCAGCTGCCGCAGCGACTCCGGCGAGCCGTCGAACCCGGAGAGGTTCGCGAGCACCACGAGCGGCCGGTTCCCGCTGGCCGCGTTGATCGCCCGCGCGGTCTTCTTCGACGACTGCGGGAACAGCGTCCCGCCGGTGAACGTGGACGGTCCGTCGATCGGGATCCGCCCGCGCCGCGGCAGCGGCCGCGACTCGAAGCCGAGCAGCGCGATCGGCTGCCCGCCGAGGTGCGCGTCGAGCACGACGGCGCCCTCGGCGTCGATCATGTCGACCCAGCGCTCCAGCGTCGGGTGGTCGGCGTCGGCGACGGCCTTCAGCAGCGAGCGGATGTCGAACGACTTCTTCCGCTCCGGGTTCGCGTGGAAGATCTCCCCGACGGTGTTGAAGTCGCAGCCGGGCCCGGAGTGCGGCGAGTCGCTGATGTCGCGGTCGACGGGGTCGGCCGTCACCGCGGGCCGCGGGAACGGCTCACCCGGCGCCCGGTAGGTGTGCGCGTAGTGCGCGAGCAGGATGTCGACCGCGCCGGACAGGTCGGGCGCCCAGTACTGCGCCTGCCCGTTCGGGCCCATGATCCGGTCGTAGCCGCCGATGCCGAAGTTGTCCTCGGCCGAGACGCCGCCGGAGTAGTCGAGCGCCTGCTTGCCGGTCAGCACCATCGCCGAGTCGGGCGTCATCACCAGGATGCCCTTGGTGTGCATGAGCATCGTCGCCTCGGCGTTCCAGTACGGCTGGGCGCCGACGTTGATGCCCGTGACGATGATGTTGATCTCACCGCCGTCCTGGGTGAACCGGACGATCGAGCGCAGCGCCCGGGAGATCCAGTCCATGTTCTCGGTGCCGGAGTCCATCGAGATCCGCGCGCCGGACGAGACGGCGAACCACTCGATCGGCGCGTCGAGCCGCGCGGCCAGCTCGATCCCGGCGATCACGCGCGCGCACTCCGCCTCGGCGAGCGAACCCAGCGCCTTGGTCGGGTCGCTGATCAGCACGACCCGCGTCATGCCTTCCGGGTAGCGCTCGGTCCGCGTCGTGACGGTGCCCAGCACGATGTTGGCGGTGTTGCCGCCGGGCGCGCGCTCGACGGGCACCGCGACGCCCTCGCCGTCGAGGTCGTACTCGGTGAACACCCCCTGATGACCGTTGCGGTCGGGGCTGCGCAGCAGCATCGGCACCAGCTCGTACGGGTACACCGCGCCGCGTCGACGGGCCCGGATCACCTTCTGGTCGTACGCGTCCAGCTCGCGCAGCGGGGCCGTGGGCGGCTCGGTGATCCGCACGGTCAGCCCGGCGCCCGGCGGGCGGGACATGCGCAGCATGAACTCGCGCGGTTCTCCGGTGCCGTCGCCGACGTGCCGGAACTGGACGAGCACCTGCTCCAGCCCCATCCCGACCGAACGCGGCGCGAGCACCCGCACGATCGAGTCGAGGTCGTCGAGCGGCACGTCCACGACCGGCCAGACGTAGAGCAGCACGCGGTTCCACTCGAGCTTCGCGTCGCCGCGGTCGGTCGCGCGTGTGGAGCGCAAGGCGTCGAGGCAGGAGTCGAGCACCTGCTCCAGCTGCGGCAGCGCCCTGATCCGGCCCTTCTTGTCGCGCAGGACGGTGAGGTCGCGGACGTCGGAGAGCACGATGAGCCGCTTGTCGTCGGGCACGTTCTTGCCGGTCGCCCGGAACAGGTGCACGTCGACAGGGGAGGGCAGGCGGGTCAGCTCGAACTCGGAGAGCCGCCAGAGGCCGAGCCGCTCGGCGACCATCGGGTGCAGGCCGCGCAGCGTCCGGTCCTCGACGGGCCGGCGGTCCGGTCCCGCGGTGAACGTGAACCACGCCGAGCGCTCGTCGCCGCCGGGCCTGCGCACGGCGACGGCGACCCTGGCGAGCCGGTCGGGCAGCCGCCCGAGCATCGCGCTGATCTTCTCGGCGGACCGCTCCGGGTCGGAGTCGGGCGCCTCACCTGCGATGACGTACAGGTCGAGCAGCGCGACCGGGCCCTCCGGCAGCTGCGCGATGATCCGCCGCAGGTCGCCCTGCACGGCCATCGGGTCGCCGGCGGGCGGCGCGTCGGGGGCGGTGTGCACGGTGGTCGCGAGCACGACGTTCTCGCGCCCGCTGTGCGTGTAGGTGGCCCGCAGCAGCGGGCGGCCGCCGCGGTCCTCCAGCGTGACGCCGGTGAGTGTGCGGACCCGGTAGTAGCGGCGGGTCATGACTTCGAGCATCGCGGCGTGGTGCTTGGCGCCGAAAACGCCGAGGATCGGCTCGGCGGCCGAGACGATCGTGTCGATCTGTGCGGAACGGGTGGCCGGGTCGTCGGAGAGCCGGTCCAGCTCGGCGCGGACCGCACGCTGCCCGCGGGCCCGCTCGGCCGCGATGAGCGGCGCGTCGAAGCACGTGTAGCGCACCCGCCTGGCCAGCCCGCCGACGACGGGGTGGCGCAGCTGGGTGGCGGTGACGAGCTGGTCGAGCACCCGCTGGTACTCCTCACGGGCGCTCGGGGGCAGCGAGTCGGGGTGGCGCAGGCGCCACTGCAGCAGGTCGAGGATCACCGGCACGTGCGCGGCGGACCTGCGGTGCGCGAGGAACATCCGGTAGAGCGCACTGGACAGCGCATCGGACGGTTCGAGGTCGGGCACCCCGTAGTGCGCGAGCGCGCTGCGCAGCTTCTGCAGGAACGACTCGGGCAGCCCCTCCGCCTCGGCGTCGCGGGAGCGCAGGTAGGCGTAGAGGTACTCCTGCGGGTTGCGCGCCTCTTCGCCCGCGGGGTCGATCTGCTGCGACTCGTCCTCCGGGCCGCGCCGGTTGCGGGAGAGCGCGCAGAGGTCCGCGAAGATCCGGAACGCGGCGATCTCGCCGGTCAGCACGCGGATGTCGTCCGGAGCCAGCTCGTCGCGCGCGTCGCGCAACGCCGTGAGCAACGGCCGCGCGTCGCGCTCGTCGATGTCGAAGCCGAGCACCAGGTGACGCAGGGAGTTGAGCGCCTCCGCGGCGACGCTCGCCGGGCCGGGGCGTTTCGTCGAGGTGGTGACGAGGGACGCCAGGTCGACCCGCTCACCGGCCTCCGCGGTGTCGCCGTCGGCGTCCGGGGCCAGCCGCACGAGCTTCGTGCCGCCCTCGACCTGCGTGTTCGCCGCTACCAGGATCTCCTGGACGCGACCGGCGACGGGCGCGCGCAGCGCCGTCTCCAGCTTCATGCTCTCGACGACGACCACGACGTCGCCGGCCTCGACCACATCGCCGGGCGCGATCGGGATCGAGACGACCATCGCGGGGGCCGGCGCGCGGACCAGCCCGGCCTCGCCGCCGGAGATGCGGTGGACGGCGCCGTCGACCTCGATGAGGTAGTCGGAGCCCTGCGGCACGGAGAGCACCGTGTAGGACTGCCCGCCGACGGTGAGCTTGCGCTCGAACCGGCCGGTGCGTTCGGCATCGACGTCGAGCGCCTGCCCGTCGAGCTCGACGCGGTAGCGGTTGCCGCGCGGCTGCGCGACCCGCAGCCGGTAGGTCTGGCCCGCGGCGCGGACGTCGACCTGGTGCCAGGTCTCGTGCCCGACCTCCGGTCGGCCGCGTTCCGCCGAGACGAAGAGCCGCTCGCGCTGGCGGGCGACGTGCGCGTCCTGCGCCTCGACCGCGGTGGCGAGCAGCGCGACGTCGAGGCGCCGCGGCGGCGTGTAGCCCTCGGCCATCATGCCGTCGAGCCAGGTGGTGTCCGTCTCGCCGGAGCGCACCTCGGGGCGGTCGAGCAGGTCGAGCAGGAACGCCTTGTTCGTGGTGCCGCCGTCGATCACGGCGGCGGTCTGGCGCAACGCGCGTGAGAGCCGCGCCCGGGCCTCGGCGCGGTCGCGGCCCCATGCGATCACCTTGGCGATCATGGAGTCGAACTGCGGCGGGATGAGGTCGCCGGTCGCCACGCCCGTGTCGACGCGGATCCCGGGCCCGCTCGGCAACGCGAGGTGCTCGATCCGGCCGGGTGCGGGCGCGAAGCCCTGCTCGGGGTCCTCCGCGGTGAGCCGCGCCTCGATGGCGTGCCCGCGCGCGGCGGGCGCCTCCGGCGCGATGTCGGCGAGCTTGCCGCCCCCCGCCACGTGCAGCTGCAGCTTGACGATGTCGACGCCGGTGGTCGCCTCGGTGACCGGGTGCTCCACCTGCAACCGGGTGTTGACCTCCAGGAACGACAGCAGCCGCTCCTTCGGCTCGTACAGGAACTCGACGGTGCCGGCGTTGACGTACCCGGCGGCCCGTGCGAGCGCCGCGGCCGACGTGCGCAGCAGCTGCTCCTGCTCGGGGTCGAGCGCGGTCGACGCCGACTCCTCGATGACCTTCTGGTTGCGCCGCTGCACCGAGCAGTCGCGGATGCCGAGCGTCCAGACGTCACCGCTGCTGTCGGCGATGACCTGCACCTCGACGTGGCGCCCGCCGCGGATCGCGCGCTCCAGGAAGACGGTCGCGTCGCCGGCGGTCTTGGCCGCCTCGGAGCTCGCGCGCTCGAACGACTCCTCGAGGTCGGCGGCCAGCTCGACCTTGCGGATGCCGCGCCCACCGCCGCCGGCCGTCGCCTTGACCATCAGCGGGTAGCCGATGCGGTCGGCGTGCGTGCGGGCCGCCGCGACGTCCGCGACCGGCCCGTGGCTCCATGCCGCGAGCGGGACGCCGACCTCCTCGGCGAGCTTCTTCGCCGCGATCTTGTCGCCGAGCCGCTCCATGACCTCGGGCGACGGGCCGATGAAGACGATCCCCAGCTTGCGGCACAGGCGCGCGAACTCGGCCTTCTCCGAGACGAAGCCCCAGCCCGGCCACACGGCATCGGCCCGGGAGACCTGCAGCGCGTGCTCCAGCTCGTTGTAATCGAGGTACGGCGAGGCGGCGAACGCCTGGTCCGGGTCGTCCGGGCCGATCAGCACCGACTCGTCGGCCTCGCGGACGAACATCGCGTGCCGGTCGACCGCGGTGTGGACCGCGATCGTCCGCAGCTGCCTGCGGCCCTCCGCGTTCCACTCCCGCACGGCGTTGATCAATCGCATCGCGGGTTCGCCGCGGTTGACGATGGCCACACGCGTGAACGCGACCTGCGGAAATGCCACTGAGTTCGCCCCTGTCACTCTCTCACTCCCCGGACGCCACGCGGGCGTCGTCGCTGCTGGCCGACAGCCTCGGCGCCGAACCCTGGCGGGAATACTCGCACGTGGCGGGGGCCTGTGCCGCCGCCGACCGCAACCGGCCAGTACGGCGCCCGACGTTCGGTTGCACGGCACCCCCACCGGCCGGGATCTCCGGCCGCTCAGCCCCACCCAATCGAGTGGGCATGGGGGAGCACAAGCGGCGAGCGGGGGAACTCACGGCTCGCCGATCCCGGAGCCGTCGGCGCGACGAAAGTTCCCCACCGTTTTGCCAACCTGCACGGGCTGCGGGGTGTGCAGATCGGCAAAACGGTGGGGAAGTTCGCCGTTTAGACGGGCTGGACGCTCTTGCGGCCGACCATCGTCTTCGCGAGCACCCCGCGGTGCGTGCCGATGGCCTGCGCGTGCCGCTCGCGACCGGCGGCGGTCAGCTGGACGCACACGCCGCGCCGGTCGGTGTCGCACATCGCACGTGTGACGAGGCCCTCTGCATCGAGCCGGGCGATCACCCGCGACAGGGCGCTCTGGCTGAGGTGGGTGCTCGCGCCGAGCTCCTGCATCCGCAGCCCGGCCTCCTTCTTGGGGGCCTCGACGAGCTGGTCGAGCACCTCGAACTCGCTGGCACCGAGGTCGTGGCCGTCTCTCAGGGCACGGTCGAGAGCGCACCACGTCGAGTGGTACTCGGCCAGTAGGTCGCGCCAGCCCGCGACGAGCTCGTCCTCGGTCACGAGCCGCATCCTACCATGCGCCTGCATAGAATTCCTCTGCATTAAATGCTCTCGCATTAGATGCAGCTGCATGTATATGCTTCCTCCTCGTGACCACAACGGCAACACCTGTCCTCGCACCCGCCGCGGAGACTCGCTGGTCCGCTCGTACCTGGGCGGGCCTGTTCCTCCTCTGCGGGGTGCTGTTCCTCGATGGGCTCGACGTCTCGATGGTCGGCGTCGCGCTCCCGTCCATCGGCGCTGATCTGGGCATGTCCACCTCGTCGCTGCAGTGGGTCGTCAGCGGCTACGTACTCGGCTACGGCGGCTTCCTGCTGCTCGGCGGGCGCATCGCCGACCTCATCGGCCGCCGCACCGTCCTGCTCGTCGCGCTCGGCGTGTTCGCGCTGGCGTCGCTGCTCGGCGGGATCGTCGACGATCCCGCGCTGCTCATCGCGGCCCGTTTCATCAAGGGCGTGAGCGCCGCGTTCACCGCCCCCGCCGGCCTCTCGATCATCACGACGACGTTCGCGGAAGGCCCGGCGCGCAACCGCGCCCTGAGCATCTACACCGCGTTCGGTGCCAGCGGCTTCTCGTCGGGTCTGATCCTCGGCGGCCTCATGACGGAGGTCGGCTGGCGCGCGACCTTCCTGCTCCCGTTCCCGATCGCGGTGCTCGTGCTCGCGCTGGGCATCAAGCTGATCCCGCGCAGCCCGCACGTCGACCTCTCGCACCGCAGCTACGACATCGGCGGCGCGCTGACCAGTACCGCCGCGTTGTTGCTGCTGGTGTTCACCGTTGTGTCGGCCGAGACGGCCGGCTGGACGAGCCTGCGCACGCTCGGCTCGTTCGCGGCGGTGATCGCGCTCGGCGTCGCGTTCGTGCTGATCGAGCGGCGGGTTGCGTTCCCGCTGCTGCGCCTGGGGATCCTGCGCAACCCCAACGTCCTCGCCGCGAACCTCGCCGCGATGGCCGTCTTCGGCTCCTACATCGGCTTCCAGTTCATCGGGGCGCTGTACATGCAGTCGCTGCTGGGCTGGTCGCCGCTCGGCATGGCGCTCGCGTTCCTGCCGGCCGGTCTGATCGTCGCGTTCGGCGGGCCGCGCACCGGCGCGCTGGTCAACCGGTTCGGCTCCGGACCCGTCGTCATCGCGGGGCTGGTCGCCTTCGCCGTCGGGTACGCGCTGTACCTGCGGGTGGCGCTGGTGCCCGACTACCCGGCCGTGATCCTGCCCAGCATGATCCTGATCGGCGTCGGGTTCGCGCTCGCGTTCCCAGCGCTCAACATCCAGGCGACGACGGGGGTCGTCGACGGCGAGCAGGGCCTGGCCTCCGGGCTCGTGCAGACGTCGTTCCAGGTCGGCGGGGCGATCAGCCTCGCCGTCGTGACGGCGCTGATCGGCGGCGGGCACGCCACCGCGCCCGTCGAGGTGCTCGACAGCTACCGGCCTGCCCTGTGGCTCGTCACTGTGCTCGCGGTGGCCGGGCTGCTGGTCGTCGGGACGCTCGGACGCGTCCGGCGAACCGCTGTCGCTGCCTGACACCTGCGGGTCCCGGCCGGGGTCTTCGTGGAGCGAACGCTCCGCGGAGACCCCGGCCGTGCACTATCGGCTCGTGACCGACGACCAGCTGATCCGCCAGGGCGTCCGCGACGTCTGCTCCGCGTTCGACGACGCGTACTGGCGCGCCTGCGACGCCGAGCACCGCTTCCCGTGGGAGTTCTACCGCGCGCTCGCCGAGGGCGGCTGGATCGGGATCGCCATCCCCGAGGAGTACGGCGGCGGCGGGCGCGGCATCACCGAGGCGGCGGCCGTGCTGGAGGAGGTGGCGGCGTCCGGCGCGGCGATGAACGGCGCCAGCGCGATCCACCTCTCGATCTTCGGGATGAACCCGGTCGTCCGGCACGGCGCCGACGAGCTGCGACGGCGCTACCTGCCGCGGGTCGCGAGCGGCGAGCTGCACGTCGCGTTCGGGGTCACAGAGCCGGACTCCGGCAGCGACACCACCGCGATCACCACCCGGGCCCGCCGCTCCGGCGATCACTACGTCGTGCGCGGCCGCAAGGTCTGGACGTCGAAGGCGCAGGAGTGCCAGAAGGTCCTGCTGCTGGTGCGCACGACCCCGCTGGAGGAATGCGCTCGGCGCACCGACGGCATGACGCTGCTGCTCGCCGACCTGCAACGACCCGAGGTCGACATCCGGCCCATCGCCAAGGCCGGCCGCAACGCGGTGGCGTCGTGCGAGGTGCGCTACGACGACCTCCCGGTGCCGGTCGCCGACCGGGTGGGGGAGGAGGGCAAGGGCTTCCGGTACCTGCTCGACGGGCTCAACCCCGAGCGGATCCTGATCGCGGCGGAGGCGCTCGGCATCGGCCGGGTCGCGCTGCGCAGGGCCGTCGCCTACGCGAAGGAGCGGCGGGTGTTCGGCCGGGCCATCGGGCAGAACCAGGGCATCGCGTTCCCGCTGGCCGAGGCGCACATGCGGCTGGAGGCGGCGGCCGTGCTGGTGCGCGAGGCGGCCGCCCGGTACGACGCCGGGCTGCCCTGCGGCGAGCAGGCCAACACCGCGAAGTTCATGGCCGCGGAGGCGGGGCACTTCGCGGCCGACCGCGCGATGCAGACGCACGGCGGATTCGGCTACGCGTGCGAGTACGACGTGGAGCGGTACTGGAAGGAGTCGCGGCTCATGCAGATCGCGCCCGTTTCGCAGGAGATGGTGCTCAACTACGTCGCCGAGCACGTGCTGGGGTTGCCGCGCTCGTACTAGGACTGGGCCTGCGGGGGCCGCGGGGAGGGCAGGAAAGCCACTTTCCTGCCCTGTGAGGGCCGGAAAGTGGTTTTCCTGCCCACGCGTGCGGAACGCACGCATCGCGGCTCGGCCGGTTACGCGCCGGTGTGCACCGAGCGCAACGGTTCGTCGCGCGTGATCAGGTGGTCGGCGGCGCAGCGCAGCTCGACCCGCACCGGCTCGCCGCACCCGTCGTGCTCGACCCGGACCGGCGGGCCGCCGGGCCCGGGGCGGTGGGTGTCGCCCCACGCCAGCATCGCCTGGATCACCGGTCGCAGGTCGCGGCCGGCCTCGGTGAGCTGGTACTCGTGCCGCTCGCGGCTGCCGCCCTCCCGGTAGGGGACGCGCACGACGATCTCCTCGTCGATGAGCGTCGTGAGCCGGTTGGTGAGCACGTTGCGGGCGATGCCCAGGCTCTCGGCGAGGTCGTCGAAGCGACGCCTGCCGCGGAAGATGTCGCGCAGCACGAGCATCGTCCACGCGTCGCCGACCACGGCCGCCGTGCGTGCGACTGAACATCTGACAGAGCCGAGCGCCTTCCGATCCATGGTCGAGAGCATACCCGCTGAGTTGCGCAGAGAAACTCAGATCTCTACTCTGCGTCTCTTGTGACAACTCAGCCGGCGCGACCCGGTCTGGTCCTCGCCGTGACGGCACTCGGCGCCTTCGTGGCGTTCCTCGACGTCACGATCGTCAACATCGCCTTCCCGGCGATCACCAGTGAGTTCTCCGGCTCGTCGCTCGCCGACCTCTCGTGGGTGATCACGGCCTACAACATCGTCTTCGCGGCGTTGCTGATCCCGGCCGGGCGGCTCGCCGACCAGCTCGGCCACCGCAGGGTGTTCCTCGCCGGGCTCACGCTGTTCGGGCTCGCCTCCGCGGCGTGCGCGTGGGCGCCGAACGTTCCCGTGCTGGTCGCCGCGCGGGTGGTGCAGGCGGTGGCTGCTGCCGCGATCGCGCCGTCGTCGCTCGCCCTGCTCCTCCCGGCGTTCCCGCCCGAAAGGCGCGGCGCCGCCGTCGGGATGTGGGGCGCGACGAGCGCGGTTGCCGCCGCGACCGGCCCGGCGCTTGGTGGGCTGCTCGTCGACGCGCTCGGCTGGCGCTCGGTGTTCTTCGTGAACGTGCCGCTGGTGGTCGTGGTGGTGCTCGCGGGCAGGGTGTTGCTGACGGAGTCGCGCGACAGCCGGGCCGGTATCCCCGACCTCGTGAGCGTCGGGCTGCTCGGGCTCGGCGTGGCGATGCTCTCGCTGGGGATCGTGAACGGTGAGGGCGGCGCGTGGACGTCGCTCGGGGTCGCGGGGCCCCTCGTGCTCGGCGTCGCGCTGCTCGGCGGGTTCGTGCTGCGCAGCATGCGGGTGTCGAACCCGCTCGTCGAACTCGGGCTGTTCCGGCTGCGCGCATTCGCCGGCGCGACGGTGGGCTACTTCGTGTTCTCCTCGGCGTTCTTCGCGCTGCTGCTGGCGAACGTGCTGTTCCTGACCGGCGTCTGGCAGGTCGACGTGCTGCTCGCCGGGCTCGCCGTGACGCCCGGACCGATCATGGCGGCCGTCTCGTCCGTCGTCGGCGGCCGGCTGGTCGACCGGTTCGGCCTGCGTGCCGTGGTGCTGCCGGGCGGCCTGCTCTTCGCGGCGGGCTGCACGATATTCGCGACCGCGATCGGCCCGGAGCCGCACTACCTCACGGCGTTCCTGCCGGCGACGCTGCTGACCGGGATCGGCGTCGGCAGCATCTTCTCCGGACTCAGTGCGGCCGCCGTCGCGCAGCTGCCGCCCGCCCGCTACGCGACGGGCAGCGCCGTCGGCAACTGCGCGCGCCAGATCGGCGCCGTGCTCGGCATCGCGCTGCTGCTCTCCTGGCTCGGCACAGCAGGCCCGGACGCCGACGCCTTCCGCACCGCGTGGGCCGTCATGGCGTTGGGCGGGGTCGGGGCGGCGATCTGCGGCGTGGTCGTCGGCGCGGCACGGGCCGCCGTCACCCTCAGTAGCGCCCCCGCGCTGCGCGCGGGTTCAGGAAAGCCACTTTCCTGAACCCACAGGACAGGAAAGTGGCTTTCCTGAACCTCCCCGCTCGCGGGGGCGGCTACGGAAGGTCACGCGGCGCTGCGGGCGGCGGGGATGCCGGCGAGGGCGGGGTCGAGGGGCGAGCGGGGGGTGAGTGCCGCGATCACCCCGCCGCCGAGCGCGGCGACGGCGGCCGCCACGAACACCACCGTGTAGGCGCTCGCCGAGGGCAGGACGTGCCCGTCGACCTGCGTGACGAGCCCGCTCGCCACGGCCGCGACCACCGCGCTGCAGGACGACGTCCCGAGCATCCGCATAAGGGTGTTGAGGCTGTTCGCCGCGGCGGTCTCGGTCGGCGGCACCGCGTCCATGATCAGCAGCGGCAGCGCGGAGTACGAGAGCGCCGCGCCGATCGCCGAGACCGATGCCGCCAGCATCACCAGCGGCACCGACGCAGGCAGCAGCGACATCGACACGTTGCCGACGGTCAGCACGGCCGTGCCGGTGACGAGCGTCGTGCGCGCGCCCCATCGCCGCGACACCCGCGCCGAGACCGGGGAGAAGATCGTCATCGCGCCGCCGGTCGGCAGCATCACGATGCCCGCGACCAGCAGCGACAGCCCGAACCCGTACCCGGTGGCGATCGGCGCCTGCAGGATCTGCGTCGTCACGAGGAAGCCCGCGAACATGCCGAAGCCGATCAGCACCGACGCGATGTTCGTCCAGAGCACCGCGGGCCGCGCGGTGACCCGCAGGTCGACCAGCGGCGATCGCGTCCGCAGTTCGTAGCGCCCCCACGCCGCGAACAGGACACCGGCCGCCACGAACAGACCGATCACGAGCGTGCTGCCCCAGCCCCACTCGTTGCCCTTCGAGACGGCCAGCAGCAGGCACACGAGCGCGGCACCGAGCCCGGCGGCGCCGAGCACGTCGAACCGGCCCCCCGAGCGCAGCGACGACTCCTTGACCAGCCGGAACACCAGCGTGATCTGGACGATGCCCAGCACGGCCGCGCCGGCGAACAGCCACCGCCAGCTCGCGTGCTGCGCCACGAGCCCCGTCACCGGCAACCCGACGGCGCCGCCGATCCCCAGCGACGAGCTCATGAGCGCGATCCCGCTGCCCACCCGGCCCGCCGGGAGGATCTCGCGCATGATGCTGATCCCCAGCGGCACGACGCCGAGAGAGGCGCCCTGGAGCACCCGGGCGACGATGAGTACCCCGATGTCCGGCGATGCTGCGCCCAGCGCCGAGCCGACGGCGACCAGCCCGAGCGCGACGAGCAGCATGCGCCTCTTGCCGTACATGTCGCCGAGGCGCCCCAGCATCGGCGCGCAGACGGCGCCGGCCACGAGCGTCGCGGTGACCAGCCACGCGACCGTGGCGGTCGACGCCGAGAGCAGTTGGGGGAACTGCGGGAGCAGCGGGACGACCATGGTCTGGTTCAGCGAGACGCCGAGCCCGCACGATGCCAGCACGGTGATGACGAGCGCGGGACGGGGAGCGGGGTCGGCCACCCGATCAGGTGACCACGCGGTAGTTGCCATTGGCAAGTTCGTAAAGGCACGCCCTGGGCTGTTCAGGTCGCCCGGCGAATTGCATACTGGAACGGTCAAGTGCCATCGACCCCAACGGTGTGGGGTGGCTTTCGCGCAGTTCAGAGCCGAAGTTGGAGCGCTGTCGTGAGCTTCGCTCTCGGGGACCCCACCACGGGTGACGACCACGGCAACGTGGTGGCGCTGCCCCGTTCCCAGCCCTCTCCCGACCTCACCATCACCTCGCTCGGGCCGTGCCGCATCGAGTCGCCGATGAGCCCGCTGCTCGATGCCCGCGGGACCAGCGAGCACTACGTCGACGAGCACGACCGCGTGCTCCTCGACGACACGCTGGCCGGGATCTCCTCCCGCGGCGTCCCGCCGAGCGAGCTGCCGGGCATGGAACCGTGCGGCCCTCGCCGGAAGATCTTCTTCGACCCGGCGAAGACGCGTGCCGCGATCGTCACGTGCGGTGGGCTGTGTCCCGGCCTCAACGACGTGATCGCCGGGCTCGTCCGCACGTTGACCTACCACTACCGGGTGCGCCGCGTGATCGGTATCCGCAACGGTTACCAGGGGTTCGTCGCCGGTTACGGGCACGACGTCGTCGAGCTGACCCCCGAGTCGGTGCGCGACATCGCCACCGACGGCGGCACCGTGCTCGGCACGTCACGCGGCCCGCAGGACCCCGACGAGATCGTCGACTGCCTCGAACGCCTGCACGTCAACGTCCTGTTCGTGGTCGGCGGCGACGGGTCGATGCGCGGCGCGATGCAGATCGCGGAGACGGTCGCGCAGCGCGGGCTGTTCATCGCGGTCGTCGGCGTCCCGAAGACGATCGACAACGACATCCCATACATCGACCAGAGCTTCGGCTTCCAGACCGCCTTCAGCCACGCGAGCGACGCGATCAGGGCGGCGCAGGTCGAGGCGAAGTCGACCGCGAACGGCATCGGTCTGGTGAAGCTGATGGGTCGGCACTCCGGCTTCATCGCAAGCTACGCCGCCCTCGCCCGGTCCGGCGCCGACGTGGTGCTCATCCCCGAGGTCCCGTTCGCGTTGGAAGGGGAGGGCGGGCTGCTCGCGCACCTGCGGCGGCGGGTCACCGAGCGCGGGCACGCCGTCGTCGTCGCTGCCGAAGGCGCGGGCCAGGAGTTGCTGGCGAGCTCCGAGGGCCACGACGCCTCCGGCAACACGAGGCTCCAGGACATCGGGCCGTACCTGCGGCGCCGGATCGGCGACCACTTCGCCGACGCCGGCATCGAGACCTCGATCCGCTACATCGACCCCAGCTACGCCATCCGCAGCGTGCCGGCCAACCCCTACGACAGCGTCTACTGCGTGCGGCTCTCGCAGGCGGCGGTGCACGCCGCGATGTCGGGGCGCACCCAGATGGTCGTGGGCCGCTACCGCCGCCGGTTCGTCCACGTCCCGATGGCTGCGGCGGTGAGCCGGCGCAACCAGGTCGACCCGCACGGCGACCTGTGGCTGGCGGTGCTGGAGTCGACGGGACAGCCGGTCCGGTTCGTCTGACGCGAATTCGAACCATATTTCTGCTTTATCGAAATTGCCGCTGCAGATCTTGCGTGGTCGATGATGATCGCTATAGTCCGACCGAGTTGGTCTTTCAGCTGATCTCGGGGGGAATGCACGTGAAGTTCCGTGTTGTCGCTGTGCTGGCCAGTTGTGCCGCCGTCATGGCATTGACCGTGGGGCCCGCTTCCGCGGATCCGACGCATTGCAGTCCCAGCGTCAAGGAGAAGGTTCGCGACTACCGAGGCGCCAACCTGGCCCTCCGCCGCTGCCCGTCCGACCTCGCCGACCACTACTCGTACTTCGCGGTCATGAACGACGTGCCGGTCGGCAGCTACGTCCACCTGTACTACGTCGACGGCAGGGGTCAGGTCCCCGGCGCCGTCGACGGGCCGAGCGACGAGTGGGCGCACGAGGAGACCGATCCGACCTATGGCAGGCTCGGCGAGCTGAAGGCCTGCGTGACGATGGGCGACGACGGCGAGTTCTGGTGCGCCTGAACCTCGAAGCCGCCGGCTGAGCCCGAAACTTCCCCACTGTTTTGGGCACTTGCGCGCGATTTCGGCGCGCATCCACCCAAAACGGTGGGGAAGTTCTACAGCCCCATCGAGCGCCCGATGACCTCTTTCATGATCTCGGTCGTGCCACCGTAGATACGGGTGATGCGCGCGTCGGCGTAGGCGCGGGCGATCGGGTACTCGTTCATGTACCCGTACCCGCCGTGCAGCTGCAGGCACTTGTCGACGACCTTGCCCTGCAGTTCGGTGCACCACCACTTCGCCTTCGAGGCGTCGACGGCGGTGAGCTCGCCGGCGTCGAGGGCCCGGATGCAGTCGTCGGTGTAGTGCTCGGCGATGTCGATCTCGGTGGCCAGCTCGGCGAGCACGAACTTCGAGTTCTGGAACGAGCCGATCGGCTTCCCGAACGCCTTCCGCTCCTTGACGTAATCGAGCGTCATGTCCAGCGCGGTGCGCGCCGCGGCGACCGCGGAGACGGCGATGGACAGCCGTTCCTGCGGCAGCTTCGTCACCAGCTGCGTGAAGCCGTGCCCCTCCTCGGAGCCGAGCAGGTTCGCCACCGGCACCCTGACGTCGGTGAACGACAGCTCGGCGGTGTCCTGCGCGTGCTGGCCGAGCTTGTCGAGGTTGCGCCCCCGTTCGAAACCGGGCATCCCGCGCTCGACCACGAGCAGGCTCATGCCCTTGTGCTTCTCCGCGGGGTCGGTCTTGACCGCGGTGATCACCAGGTCGGCGTTGATGCCGTTGGTGATGAACGTCTTCGCGCCGTTGACGACGTAGATGTCGCCGTCGCGGCGTGCGGTCGTGCTCATCGACGCGAGGTCGGAGCCGATGCCCGGTTCCGTCATCGCGATCGCCGTGATCAGCTCGCCGGACGCGATGCCGGGCAGCCAGCGTTGCCGCTGCTCATCCGAGCAGTAGGCCATGAAGTACGGCAGGCAGATGTCGTTGTGCAGGGTCAGGCCGAGGCCGGCAGCGGCCGCGTTGGCCCGCATGACCTCCTCGGCGATCACCGCGTTGAACCGGAAGTCGCGCACCCCGCCGCCGCCGAGCTCCTCGGGGATCTCCATCCCGAGGAAGCCGGACTTCCCGGCGGTCGCGAACAGCTCGCGCGGCACGATCCCGGCGGCGTCCCACTCGTCGACATGCGGGACGACCTCGGCTTCGAGGAACCTCCGGAACGAGTCCCGGAACGCTTCGTGATCATCTTCGAACAGCGAGCGACGCATGCCGTGGACGTTAGCGTACGTTAACGTCGCTGCGCGACGCGCTGTGACGACCGACCTCCCCACCGTTTTGCCAACCTGCACGCCGTCCGGCCTGTGCAGGTTGGCAAAACGGTGGGCAAGTTCGGGTCAGTTGATCAGCGGGTCGCGCGGCAGGCCGAGGATGCGCTCCGCGACCTGGTTGCGGGCGATCTCCGACGTGCCGCCCGCGATCGTGAGGCAGCGCGACCAGAGGTACGAGCGCATCACCAGCTCGTTCCCGCCGCTGACGGCCGCGGCGCCGGCGAGCCGGACGCCGAGCCCGGCCACCCGCTGCGCGTGCTCGCTGGAGAAGAGCTTCGAGAGGTTGCCCTCCGGGCCCGGCTCGTTGCCGCCGACCGCCCGCGCGGCCTGGCGCAGCAGCATGAGCCGCATCGCCAGCTCGTCGACGATCAGCGTGCCCACCTCCCGCTCTGCGGCCGCCGGGTCGGCCGCGGCGGCAGCGAGCGGCAGCAGGTCCCGTGCCCGGATCGGCAACGCCCCCGCCGTGCCGCCGCCGATGGAGACCCGCTCGTTGCCCAGCGTCGCGCGCGCGACCCGCCAGCCCTGCCCGACCTCGCCGACGACGTCCTCGTCGGGCACGAACACGTCATCGAAGAACACCTCGTTGAACAGCGCGTCGCCGGTGAGCTCGCGCAGCGGCCGCACGTCGACGCCCTCCGCCCGCAGATCGATCGCCATCATCGTGATGCCCGAGTGCTTCGTGCCGGACGAGTCGGTGCGCACGGTCGCGAAGCCCCAGTCGGACCGGTGCGCGCGGGTCGTCCACACCTTCTGCCCGGTGACCCGCCAGCCGCCGTCGACCCTGGTGCCGCGCGTCGAGATCGCGGCGGCGTCGGAGCCCGCGCCGGGCTCGGAGAAGAGCTGGCACCACTCGATCCCGCCGAGCAGGGTCGGGCGCACCCACCGTTCCAACTGCTCGGGGGACCCGCGCTGGCTGATCGTCTGGATCACCCACGCGGTGATGCCGAGGTTGGGCACGTCGACGCCGCGGAATTCCTCCTCGATCACCAGCTGCTCCGCGGCGGAGGCCGATCGGCCCCACGGCGGCGGCCAGTGCGGCACCAGGTACCCGGCCTCGACGAGCGCCGCCCGCCTGGCCGCGGCGTCCTTGCCGGCGAGCGAGGCGACGAACGCCCGTGCGTCGGCCCGGTAGTCCTCGGCCTCCGGTGGGAGGTCGAGGTCGGGCGTCCGCTTGACGCCGGCGCCCACCAGCGTCGCGACGTCGCGCTCGGCGTCGCCCGCCCGCGCGACGAACGCCGAGAGCGTCAACGCACGCCGCAGGTAGAGGTGTGCGTCGTGCTCCCACGTGAAGCCGATGCCGCCGTGCAGCTGGATGTTCATCTCGGCGGCGCGGACGCCGGCGGGGACGGCCCGCGCGGCGGCGACCGCTGCCGCGAGGTCCGCCTCGGGGCTGCCGGCTCCCGCGCGGGCGGCGTCCCAGGCTGCAGCGGTCGCCAGCTCGGCGTCGAGCAGGAGGTTCGCGCAATGGTGCTTGACGGCCTGGAACGTGCCGATCGTGCGGCCGAACTGCTGGCGCTCCTTGGCGTAGGCGAGCGCCATGTCGAGGCACGCGTGCGCGCTCCCGGACGCTTCGGTCGCCGCGAGCGTCCTGGCCAGCCGGCGTGCGACGGCCGCGGCACCGGGGATCGTCGCCAGTGCGGCGGACGCCTCGGCGGTCACCGCGACCGGTCGGCGCGTCGGGTCGAGCGGGTTCGCCGCCGCCTGCCGCAGCACCGCCGCCTCGAAGACCAGCATGTCGTCGCCGGCGGCCAGCAGGATGACGTCGGCAAGGCCGCCGCCGAGCACGAGATCGTCCTGCACGGTGGCGCCGTCGAGCGTTGCGCGCAGGCCGACAGCGCCGATCCGCGACCCGTCGGCGAGCCCCGGCAACAGCGCCGCGGCCACCTCGGCCGATGCCGATTCGGCGATCACCGCGGACGCGAGCACGGTCGGGAGGAACGGCCCGGGCGCGACCACTCGGCCCAGCTCCTCGAGCACGACGGCGAGCTCGGGGATCCCGGCGCCCTCCCCGCCGTGCTCCTCGGGAACGTGCAGCCCGAGCCAGCCGAGCGAGGCCAGCTCCTTCCAGAAGGCGGGCAGCGTCTCGGCGGCAGGCGTGCCGGCGCGGTCGGGGAGGAGCTCGCGGGCCGCCGTCCGCTTCCCGGAGAGGAAGGAGCGCGCCACCTCGGCGAGAGTCCGGTGGTCGTCGCTGATCGCCAGAACCATGTTCTGAGATTAGCCCGTCCATCGTTCTGCGACGAGACGATCCCGCTCTGAACAGTTGGTATCCTGACCTAATGGACATGCGGCCTGACGAGGAGATCCGCGGCGACCTGAGCTTCCTGTTCGACAAGGGCAGCCAGCGCCTCGCCGCGCGGGTTGCGGCGGCGCTGGCCGAGGTGGGGCTCACCGCGAGGGAGTACTGCGTGCTGTCGAAGGCCGTTCCCGGCCACCTCACGCAGGGCGAGATCGCCGAGATCGCCTTGCTCGACAAGACGACCATGGTCGTGACCATGGACAAGCTCGAGAACGCGGGCCTCGCCCGGCGGACGCCCTCGCCGCACGATCGCCGGGCCCGGATCGTCGAGGCGACGAGCGAGGGCGCCGAGCTGGCCGTGAAGGCGCAGGCGATCACGAAACAGGTTTTCGACGAGGTGCTCTCCGTCCTGCCGGACGCGCTGCGCGAGACCTTCCTCGACGCCATGGTGCGGCTGGTCGGCGTGGGCGGGCCGCTATCGGACACTGCAGCAGCGCCGACGAAGTCGTCCCGCACGGTCTAGTAAAACTCGGGATAGTTCCGAACAGAACTATCTGATACGGTCCTTCTTGGTAGTTCTCACCAGGAGGTTCCGATGGCTGTACCCACCCAGCAGGCCGCCCCGCGGGCCGCGAGGTCGCGCTGGCTCGCGCTCGCCGTGCTCTGCGGCGGCATGCTCATGATCATTCTCGACGGCACGATCGTCAGCGTCGCGCTTCCGGCGATCCAGGAGAGCCTCGGCTTCACGGCGACCGGGTTGGCCTGGACGGTGAACGCCTACCTCGTGCCGCTCGGTGGGCTGCTGCTGCTCGCCGGCCGCCTCGGCGACCTGCTCGGCCGCCGCCGGATGCTCGTCACGGGCCTGACGCTCTTCGTGCTCGCCTCGCTGCTGTGCGGGCTCGCGATCAGCCCCGAGATGCTGATCGGCGCCCGGTTCGTCCAGGGTGTTGCGGCTGCGATGGCCTCGGCCGTTGTGCTCGGCATGATCGTGGAGCTCTTCCCTGAGCCGGTCGAGCGGGCGAAGGCGATGGGCGTCTACTCGTTCGTCGGCGCTGCCGGCGCCTCGGCCGGGGTGATCCTCGGCGGGCTGCTCACGGAGACCGTCGGCTGGCGGTGGATCTTCCTGGTCAACGTGCCGATCGGGGTTGTGGCCGTCGTGCTCGCGATGTGGGTTGTGCAGCGTGATGGCGGGGCGCCCACCGGCGCGCGGCCGGACGTGCTCGGCGGGGTGCTGGTGACGGCCGGGCTCGTGCTCGCGGTCTACACGATCGTCGACGAGTCGGGGCTCGCGTTCCGGGTCGCCACTGGCGTGCTCGCCGTGCTGTTGCTCGTCGGGTTCGTGATCCGGCAGCGACGCATCGCCGAGCCGCTCGTGGACCTGTCGATCTTCCGGTCGCGTGGGGTGTCCGTCGGGAACGTCGTCCAGCTGCTCTTCGTCGCCGGGATGATGGGCTTCCAGTTCACCGCCGCGCTGTTCCTGCAGCAGGCGCTGGGCTTCACGCCGGGACAGGCCGGGCTCGCGCTGCTGCCCGTGCCGGTCGTCATCGCCGTGGTCTCGATCGGCATCGCGGGCCCGCTGATCGGGCGGTTCAGGCCCGGCCGCGTGCTGATCGTCGGTGAGGCGGTGCTCGTGCTCGGCCTCGGCCTGCTGGCGTTCGGGCCCTCCACCAGTGGATACGTCGTCGGCGTGCTGCCGTCGATGATCCTGCTCGGCATCGGCGGCGGGCTCACGCTCCCTGCGGTCAGCACCGTGATGATGGCCGACGCGACGCCGGGCAATGCCGGGCTCGCGTCCGGGCTGGCGAACACCAGCCAGCAGGTCGGCGCGGCGCTCGGCATCGCCGTGCTGGCCGCGATCGCGGCGGCGCACACCGCGGGGTTGCGGGCCGGCGGGGTCGCCGAGCTCCCGGCGCTCGCCGGTGGCTTCCAGCTGGCCTTCGCCATCAGCACCGTGCTGGTGCTGGCCTCCGTCGGGCTGACGGTCGGGCTGCTGCGCCGGCGGTAGCGGTCACTCGCCTCGCCAGACGGGAGGGCGCTTCTCCGCGAACGCGGTGGCGCCCTCCTTGGCGTCGGCCGAGGCGAACACCGGCCCCATGATCGCGTTCTGGCGCGACCACCGCTCGTCGGCGGGCCAGTCGGGGGACTCCGTAATGATCTTCTTGGTCGCCCGGATCGCGAGCGGCCCGCTCTCGGTGATCTTGGTGGCCAGCGCGACCGCGGCGGTGAGCGCGTCACCCGGCTCGGTCAGCCGGTTCACCATTCCCCAGCGGTGGGCGTCCTCCGCGCTGAAGAACTCGCCGGTGAGCGCGTACTCCATCGCGAGCGCCCGCGGGATGCGCTGCGGCAGCCGGAACAGCCCGCCCGCGCCCGCGACGAGCGAACGTTTGGCCTCGGGCAGTCCGAACTTCGCCTCGCGCGACGCGATGATCATGTCGCAGGCCAGCGCGACCTCGCAGCCACCGGCCAGCGCGTACCCCTCGACGGCCGCGATGATCGGCTTCTGCGGCGGCGCGATGGTGATCCCCGCGAGCCCGCGGCCGGGGAGGCTGGGGACCTCGCCGACGAGGAAGGCCTTGAGGTCCATGCCCGCGCTGAACGTCCCACCGGCGCCGGCGAGGATGCCGACGCTGATCTCGTTGTTGCCGTCGAGCTCGTCCAGCGCTTCGGCGACTCCGTGGGCCAACGCCCCGTTGATGGCGTTGCGCGCTTGCGGCCGGTTCATGGTGATCACCAGCACGGCGCCGTGGCGCTCGGTCAGGACCTCGTCGGACACATGGCCTCCTCGAAGTGTGACGTGGCTCGCTGCGCTGTCGGCCACGATCCGAGCCTATCCTGAAACAGGCAGCACTGACTGGAACTGCAGCGGAGGAGTTCGTCATGCGAGATGCCGTGATCGTGGAAGCCGTCCGGACGCCCGTCGGGAAGCGAAATGGCGGGCTGTCGGGAGTGCACCCGGTCAGCCTCTCGGCGCACGTGCTGAAGGCGCTCGCGGAGCGCACCGGCGTCGACCCCGCCGTCGTCGACGACGTGATCTGGGGTTGCGTCTCGCAGGTCGGCGAGCAGACCTTCGACATCGGGCGCAACGCCGTGCTCGCGGCCGGGTGGCCCGAGACCGTCACCGGCGTGACCATCGACCGCCAGTGCGGCTCCAGCCAGCAGTCGCTGCACTTCGCGGCGGCCGGGCTGATCGCGGGACAGTACGACGTCGTGGTCGCTGGCGGCGTCGAGTCGATGAGCCGCGTGCCGATGGGGGCGTCGTCGCAGGGCGCCGACCCGTTGGGGCCGGAGTTCGCGGCCCGCTACGGCGGCGTGCGGCCCAACCAGGGCGTCGGCGCCGAGATGATCGTCGAGCGGTGGGGCCTCTCGCGCACGCAGGTCGACGAGTTCTCCGTCGGCTCGCACGAGAAGGCCGCCGCGGCGCAGGACGAGGGTCGCTTCGACGCCCAGATCGCGCCCGTCACGACCCCCGACGGCACCGTCGTCAGCAAGGACGAAGGCGTCCGCCGCGGCACCAGCGTGGAGACGCTCGCCGGGCTGAAGACCGTCTTCAAGCCGGAGGGCGGGGCGATCACCGCCGGCAACTCGTCGCAGATCTCGGACGGCTCGGCCGCGCTGCTGATGATGACGTCGGAGAAGGCACGTGAGCTGGGGCTCACGCCGATCGCCCGCGTGCACACCGCCGTGCTGGCCGGGGCCGACCCGGTGATCATGCTGACCGCGCCCATCCCGGCGACGCAGAAGGCGCTGGCCAAGAGCGGCCTCGGGATCGACGAGATCGGGGCCTTCGAGGTCAACGAGGCCTTCGCGCCGGTGCCGCTGGCGTGGCTGGCCGAGCTCGGGGCCGACGCGAAGGCGCTCAACCCCAACGGCGGTGCGATCGCGCTCGGCCACCCGCTCGGCGGCTCCGGGGCGCGGCTCGCGACCACGCTGGTGCACCACATGCGCGACAACGGCATCCGGTACGGCCTGCAGACGATGTGCGAAGGCGGCGGCCAGGCGAACGCCACCATCCTCGAACTGCTGTAATCGGGGCATGCTCGACACCACGCCGGCCACCGGACCGCTGGCCGGGGTGGTCGTCGCCGACTTCTCCCGCATCCTCGCCGGCCCGTACGCGACCATGCTGCTCGCCGACCTAGGCGCCACCGTGATCAAGGTCGAGGGGCCGGGGACCGGCGACGACACCCGCACCTGGACGCCGCCACGCGCTGATGACGGCACGGCCACGTACTACCTGTCGATCAATCGGAACAAGCACTCGATCGTGCTCGACCTGCGTGATCCCGGCGACCTCGACGTCGCGCGCACGCTCGCGGCGCAGGCCGACGTCATGATCGAGAACTTCAAGCCGGGCGGGCTGGTGCGTTTCGGGCTCGACCACCCATCGGTCGCGGAGACGAATCCCGGCGTCGTCTACTGCTCCATCAGCGGGTTCGGGCCGGCCGAGGGGGCGGCGCTGCCGGGGTACGACCTGCTCGTGCAGGCGACGTCCGGGCTGATGAGCCTGACCGGGGAGGCCGACGGGCCTCCGTTGCGGGCCGGGGTCGCCGTCTTCGACGTGATCACGGGCCTGCACGCCGCGGTCGCGATCCTCGCGGCGCTGCGGCACCGCGAGATCACCGGCGAGGGTCAGCACGTCGAGACGAACCTACTCTCGGCGGCCCTGTCCGGGCTGGTCAACCAGACGTCGGCGTACCTGGCGGGCGGCGTCGTGCCGGGGCGGATGGGCAACGCGCACCTGAGCCTGTTCCCGTACGAGCCGCTGCCGACCGGCGACGGAGACCTGATCGTCATCGCGGCCAACGACGGGCAGTTCCGCAAACTCGCGACCGCCATCGGCGCGCCCGAGCTGCTCGACGACCCGCGCTTCGGATCGATGGCCGACCGCAACGCCAACCGCGACCAGCTGCGCCCGCTGCTTCTGGAACGGCTCGCGACGCGCTCGGCGCAGGAGTGGTTCGACGTGCTCAGCGCGGCCGGGGTGCCGTGCGGCCCGATCAACACCATCGACAAGGGCATCGAACTGGCCGGCAAGCTCGGCCTCGACCCCGTTGTCGAGCCCGACGGCGTACCCAGCATCCGCAACCCCGTCAGCTACTCCGCCACCCCACCCTCCTATCGCCGCAAACCACCGGCCCTGGGCGCCGACGGCGACGCCGTCCGCGCCTGGCTCCAGGACCAATGAGTCGCGCGTTCGGGAGCGGTGAGTCGCCGCTCTTGGCACGGTGAGTCGCCACCTCCGGCACGGTGAGTTGTCACTTTTGGCACGGTGAGTTGTCACTTCTGGCACGGTGAGTCGCCACCTCTGGCACGGTGAGTCGCCACCTCTGGCACGGCGGATCGCACGTCCTGGCGCGGTGGCGCACCGTGCTGCAAGTGTCGACTCACCGTGCTGGAGGTGTCGACTGACCGCTGGGGCGTGGGACTCGCGCGCGGAAATGTGGCATTCGCGCGCGGAAACGTGGGACTCGCCCGCTGGGACGTGGGACTCGCGCGGTGGGACGTGAGACTCGCCCGCTGGGACGTGGGACTCGCGTGTTGAAACGGGGGACTCGCCGTGCTTGGGGTGTCGACTCGGCTGGACGTGCCGGAGCCGCGACGGCCTGATCTCCGTCGCGGCTCTGGCAGGCAGGGCGTCAGTCAGTTCCCGAAGGGGCTGCTGCCGCCGAACGGTGTGGACGACGGGGTCTGCCCGCCGGTGGTGGTGGCCGCGCGGTCGGGCTGGCTGCCGAGCGTGACCTGGACGGTGCGGGTGGTGCTGCCGCTGCCGACGGTGAGGCTGATCTGCTGGCCGGGGGCGTAGGAGCCGATGCGGGCGATGAGGTCGGCGAAATCCTCGATCGTCGCGTCGCCGACCTTCGTGATGACGTCGCCTGCCACCAGTCCGGCCTGCGCCGCGGGCGAGCCCTCCTGCACGGTCGCGAGCTGCGCGCCCGCGCCGCCCGTCCCGGTCGACGTCGACCGCCCGGTCACGCCCAGCACGGGCTTGGTGGCCGTGCCCGTGTCCATGATCTCCTGCGCGATCCGGCGCGCCTGGTCGATCGGGATCGAGAAGCCGAGGCCGGTGCTGCCCTGCGAAGCGATGGCGGAGTTGATGCCGACCACCTGCCCGTCGAGGTTCACCAGCGGGCCACCGGAGTTGCCGGGGTTGATCGGCGTGTCCGTCTGCAGCCCGTTGTAGACGACGGCCTGGCCGTCCTCGCCCTGCACCTGGACGGTCCGGTTGAACGCGCTCACGATGCCGGTGGTGACGGTGCCGGTGAGGCCCTGCGGCGAGCCGATCGCGACGACCGGCTGCCCGACCTGCAGACCCGCGCTCTGGCCGAGCGCCGCGGGGGTGAGCCCGGACGCCCCCTCGATCTTGATGACGGCCAGGTCGTAGCTCGGCGAGGTGCCGACGACCCGTGCGCTGTGCGTGCTGCCGTCCGCGAGCGTGACGGTGATGTCGCCCGTCGAGCCGGCGACGACGTGGTTGTTGGTGAGCACGTTGCCGTCGGCGGTGAGGACGACGCCGCTGCCCTCCGCCGCGCCGCCGTTCAGCGCGACCCTGATGTCGACGGTGCTCGGCGTGGCCTTCGCCGCGGCGGCGGCCACCGACCCCGGCACGAGGCTCGCGGAGCTCGACGACCCGGGAGCCGCCGTGAGCTGCGGGTTACCGCTGCCGTTGCCGAGCAGCGCGTACGCGCCGCCGAACCCGGCGCCACCGCCGATGACGCCGGCGATGAGGGCAGCCGCCACGATCCCTTTCATCGTGCGCGGCGCCCGCGGCTGCTGCGGTGGTGCGTATGTCCGGTCGGGGGGCCAACCACCGTTCGGCGGGCCGCCTGCCGACCAGGCCGGGCCGGCGGCGGGGGGAGCCGCCGGCCCGGGGTTCTGGTACCCGCCAGGATAGGGCGCGAACGGCGTTCGGCTAGGGGTTGCCTCCGGCGCGTCGGGTGCAGGTGCCCCCGCGAAGGCCGGAATGCGGTGCTGCTCGTGCTGCTGATCGGTGCCGACGGTCGAGGCGCTTGCGTCCCGGCCCAGCTCCCTCTGCTCGTCGCTCATGACTCCAAGTTGCGCCCGGAGTCTGGGAACCAGCTGAGTGCTGGCTGGGAATGCGGTCTGGAAACTACGGGCGGGTCAGGACCTCCGCGGCCGCTTGCGCATGCACCATCCCGTCGCCCCACACCGTCACGGACGGCGCGGACGGCACCCACCTGGCGTCCGGCAGCCCGACGTGGACGAGCACGGCGTCCGGCCGTGAGGCCCGCACGGCGTCGACGACCGGCCGCGGCCCGTCGACCACGCCGACCACCGGCCGCCCCGCGGCGACGGCGAGCGCCGCGTCGACATCGGCGAGCTCGGCGACAGCCGTCGAGGTCACGCCCGTGTCGAGCCGCGCGAGCGCCGTCACGAGCCGGGTATCGTGCTTCCCCGCCGCGATACCCGGCCCGGACGTCAGGTCGAGGACGTGGGCTCCGCGCCCGATCCGCACGTCCCCGAGAACATCGAGCACCCGCCGCGCCGCGTCGAGCCCCGCGCCAGCAGGTGGCGCAACACCGGCCGACCGGGTCGCCACCCACGCCGCCATCTCCGCGACCCGACGCCCGGCGTCCGCGACCCGGTCGCGTGAGAGCGTGCCGTCGGCGAGCGCGGCCACGACGGCGTCGCGCACCTCGTGATAGCCCTGCTCGTCGTCGTACGGGTGCGGGAACGACGGGTTGCCCGTGCAGAGCAGGTCGACGCCGGCGGCGAGCGCGGCGACCCCGCCCGGCCCGCGGCCGACCCCGTGCGCGATGGCGTGCATGTCGAGCGCGTCGCTGATCACGACGCCGTCGAAGCCGAGCTCCGAGCGGAGGATGCCCAGCAGCGCCGGGCTCATCGTTGCGGGCGCGCCGGCGTCGATCGCGGGGAAGCGGACGTGTGCGGTGAGCACGCTGCGCACCCCGGCCTCGACGGCAGCGGCGAACGGCGCGATGTCGCGTTCCCGCAGCGTCGTGGCGTCGGCGTCGACCGTGGGCAGTGCGCGGTGCGAGTCGACGGTGGTCGAGCCGTGCCCCGGGAAGTGCTTGGCGCTCGCCGCCACCCCGGCGCCCTGCAGCCCCCGCACGAACGCCGCGGTGTGCCAGCCGACCAGCTCCGGCGTGGCGCCGAACGAGCGGATGCCGATCACGGGGTTGTCCGGCTCGGCGTTGACGTCGGCGACCGGGGCGAGCGCGAGGTCGATCCCCGCGGCCCGGCACATGTGCCCGATGCCGGCGGCCACGGCCTCCGTCGCGGCGACGTCGTCGAGCCTGCCCAGCGCGGCGGCGCTCGGCCACGACGAGCCGCTCGCCTGTTCGAGGCGGGTGACGGTGCCGCCCTCCTCGTCGGATGCGACGACGAACCCGTCGCGCAGCCCGTGCAGCGTGCGCGTGAGCTCGCCGAACTCGGCGTCGACGTTCGGCGCGAACACGCAGACGCCGGCGAGCCCGCGGTCGATCGCCCGGGCCAGCCAGCCGGGCACCGTCGTGCCGGTGAAGCCCGGCAGCAGCACCCCCTCGGCCAGCCGCACGAGCGCGGGATCGGTCGAGGTCATCCCTTGACCGCCCCCGCGACCAGCCCTGACGTGAGCCGCCGCTGCGCGATCACAAAGAAGATCATCACCGGCACCGTGATGATGGTCGATGCCGCCATCACCGCGCCCCAGTCGGTCGCGTGCTGTCCGAAGAAGCCGCGCAGGCCGACCGCCGCGGTGTAGTTGGTCTCCTGCGACATGAACGTCAGGGCGAAGATGAACTCGTTCCAAGCCGTGATGAACGAGAACACGCTGGTCGCCACGAGCCCGGGCGCAACGAGCGGCAGCAGCACCGAGCGGAACATCCGCCCCCACGACGCGCCGTCGAGGTACGCGGCCTCCTCCAGCTCGACGGGCACGGCGGCGACGAACCCGCGCATCGTCCAGATCGCGAACGGCAGCGAGAACGCCAGGTAGACCACGACCAGCCCGATCAGCGTGTTCAGCAGCTGCAGGCTCTTCGCCTGGATGAACAGCGGGATGACCAGCGCCTCGATCGGCACCATCTGGATGATCAGGATCATCACGAGCACCGACGTGCGGAACCGGAACCGGAACCTGGCCACCGCGACGGCAGCGAGCAGCGCCAGCAGCGCACCGGCGAGCACGGTCCCCATCGCGACGATGAGCGAGTTGAGCAGGTACCGGCCGAAGCCGCCCTCGCCGAACACGAACGCGAAGTTGGCGAGCGTCCACTCCTCCGGCAGGAACGTGCGCGACCCCGCGTTCGCCCGCCCGTTCAGCGCGGTGGAGATCATCAACCACACCGGGAACAGCGTGAACAGCAGCACGGCCGCAACGCCGACGCCCTTGCCGAAACTGCCGGCCCTCACAGCTCGTCCTCCTTGAACAGCAGCCTCAGGTAGCCCATCGTGATCACGAGCAGCACGACGGTCAGCAGCACCGCGATGGCCGCGCCGAGCCCGTACTTGTTCTGCGCGAACGACTCCACGTACGACCACGTGCCCAGGTTGAGCACGCTGCGGTTGACCCCGTCGCCGCCGGGCATGAGGTAGATCTGGGTGAACACCTTGAAGTCCCAGATCGTCGAGAGCACCGTGACCACGGCGAACACCGGGCGCAGCGTGGGGAACGTCAGCGACCAGAACCGGCGCCACGCGCCCGCGCCGTCGATCACCGCGGCCTCGTTCAGCTCGTTCGGGATGGTCATCAGCCCGGCGAGCACGGTCAGCGCGACGAACGGGAAGCCGTGGTGCACCACGTTGAGCAGCGCGATCACGTAGAACGAGACGCGATCGGCGAACGGGTTCGCCGTCGTGGCGTCGAGGAGGCCGATCGCGTCGAGCGCCTGCACGGCGATGCCGTCGCCCGGGGTGAAGAGGAAGACCCACACGTAGGTGCCGGTGACCGCCGGCAGCGCCCACGCGACCAGGATCGCGGTGGTCACCAGGCCCCGCGACACCGTGCCCAGCCGGTTGAGCAGCAACGCGACGAGCGTGCCGACCACAACCGTCGCCAGCACGGCGACGATCGCGAAGACCACCGTGTTGGGCAGGACGATCTGCCAGAGGTTGGGATCGCTCAGCAGTGCCGTGTAGTTGTCGAGCCCGATCCAGCGGGTGCGTCCCGTGACCAGCTCGCGCAGCCCGAAGTTCTGCAGCGAGAGCAGCACGACCTGCACCATCGGCCAGAGCAGGAGCCCCGCCATGACGACGAGCGCCGGCAGGAGCAGCAGCCACGGCCGGGAAGTGCCCGTGCCGGGCCGGGTGCGGCGCCGGGTGGGCCGGGCCGGGGGAGCATCCCCGGCCCGGCCCGCCTTCGAGCGGTTCGCGACGGTGGTCACGAGCTGCTGAAGAGGGTGTTCATCTCGGCGGTCGCCGCCGTTGTGGCCTGCTCGACCGTTTGCTCGCCGGTCAGGATCGACCGCATCATCGTCGCGACCGTCTTCTTGGCCTGGATCTGGCCGAAGGCGGGCGAGACGGGGACGGCGCGGCCCGCGTCGACCATCTGCTTCGCGAACGGCGCGACCAGCGGGTCGGTGGACTGCGCCGCCTGCTGCAGCAGCGCGGTGGTGCCGGGGAAGTAGCCCGACGACGTGCTCCACTTCTCCGCGAACTCGCCGGTGCCCATCAGCTTGACCAGCTCCCACGCGAGGTCCTGGTTCTTGCTGCCCTCGAAGACCGAGAGCAGCGAGCCGCCGAGCACGGCCGGCGCGAGCCCGCCGTTCTCGCCGGGCAGCGAGAAGGCCCCGATCTTGCCTTGGAGCTCCGGAGCGGCCTCGACCAGCGCCTTCGGCGTCCAGTTGCCCGAGATGATCATCGCGGCCTGGCCCTTGGTGAACGCGTCGCGCAGGTCGGTCTCCCGCCACGTCGCCGCGGCCGGGGTGGAGAAGCCGTTCTTGAGGGCGAGGTCGGCGTAGAACTGGATGCCGGCGCGGGCCTGCGGCGTGTCGAGCGCCGCGACCCACTTGTCGCCGTTCTTGGTGGCGATGTCACCGCCGGCGGCCCAGACGAACGGGTAGACGGCGAACTCGTTGTCGCCCGCGATCGGGAACGGCAGCATGTCCGGCTTCGCGGCCTTGATCTTCTGGCCGGCGGCGACGATCTCGGCCCATGTGGTCGGCGGGTTGATGCCGAGCTCGGCGAAGACGTCCTTGCGGTAGACGACCGAGCGCACCCCCGCGTACCAGGGCAGGCCGTAGAGCGAGCCGTCGATGCGGCCGGCCTCCTCGAGGCCCTTGACCAGGCCGTCGCCGAGCCCGGCGCTCTCGACCCGCTGCGTCAGATCGGCGAACGCGCCTGCCGTGCCGAACTCGCTCAGCCAGGTGGTGCCGACCTCGGCGACGTCCGGTGTCGTGCCGCCGGCGATCGCGGTCGTGAACTTGTCGTGGCCGGTCTTCCACTGGAGGAACTCGACCTCGAGCTTCGCGCCGGTCTGCTTCTCGAACGCCGCCGAGAGCTCGTCGACGTACGGCTTGGGGTCGGGGTTGGTGCCCTCCATGATCCACATCCGGAGGGTCTGGCCGGCGCCGTTCACCGGGCCTCCGCCGGCCGGCGCCTGATCACCGCCGCCGCTGCTGCAGCCGGCGACGGCGAGCGCCGCCGCGGCCAACACCGCGACGCCGATGCGCCGCACCCCTCGTGAGCCCGTTCTCGACATGCGGGGGATCCCCTCTCGGCAGACCGCTCATTAAGACCAGAGGTCTAGTCCGGCGAAGACTAGACCAACCGGGCGGGGCTACGTCAAGGTTCGGGCAAACCCTCAGGAAGGGAAGATGTCGACCATGATCCGGTAGCGGTCGCCCCGATAGACCGAACGGACGAACTCCGCCACCCGGCCGTCCTCGACCCGGCACGTGCGCTCGAAGCAGAACGCAGGGGTGCCGGCCTCGATGCCGAGCGCCGCGGCGTCGTCCGGGCTGGTCAGGGCGGCTTCCGCGGTCTGGGTGCCGGAGGCGATGCGGTGTCCGAAGCGCTGCGCGAGCAGCTCGTAGTACGAGCGGTTCTCCAGGTCGTCGCCGGTGAGGCCGGGTACCAGCTCCACCGGGACGTGCAGGTCCTCGACGGCCATCGGCTCGCCGTCGGCCAGCCGCAAGCGTCGGACGTGCAGGATCTGCGCGCCCGGCGCCACCTCCAGCAGTGCGGCCAGCATGACGCCCGCCGGCATCACACTGGTCGAGAGCGTGCGGCTGCCCGGGTGCAGGCCTCGGGCGCGCATGTCGGCGGAGAACGAGTTCGCGGCGAGGCGGTGCGCGACCTTCGCCGGAGCGACGAACGTACCGGCGCCCTGCCTGCGGACCAGCAGCGATTCGGCGATCATCCCGTCGACCGCGCGGCGCAGCGTCATGCGGGCGACGCCCAGCTCGCGGGCGAGGTCGCGCTCGGCTGGGAGGGGCTCGCCGGGGGCCATGGCGGCGATCAGCTCGCCGAGTCGAGCGCGCAACCAACGCTGCTTGTCGGTCTCCGTCGTGCTCGCCGTCATGGGCCATTGGTACACCAGCGGACCGATCTGAAGCCAGAAACTCACTTGCTGTCAGGGTTATCCTGACGGCATGAACGATCTCGTGGAACTCGCCTTGACCGTCGACGTGACGGCGGCCGGGCAGGCCGTCCAGGTGGCCGCTGTGACCGAGGCCGGCCGGCAGGCCGATGCGCTCCTCGGGCCGGCACCGATCCCGGGCAGCATCGAGTGGCACGCCGAGGAGGGCACCGACCTGCCCGTTCAACGCGAGCGGGCGTGGCAGCTGCTCCAGCTGCGCATCGGGCTCGCCGCGGGCGTCGACACCGTGCCGACCGTCATCGGCCTGCGCAACCACGGCGCGACGTGGGAGCAGATCGCGCACGCGGCGGGCATCACGCGGCAATCGGCACACGAGCGCTGGGCCCGCAAGGTCGACGGCCTCCTCAACCGCGCCGGCGACTGGCACCGCGACCCCACGTGACGTGAGCCCGCCCGAACTTCCCCATCGTTTTGGGTGGATGCGCGCCAAAACGGCGCGCAAGTGCACAAAACGGTGGGGAACTTCGGGCCGGGCCTACTGGACCAGCTCCAGGATGGTGGCGTTGGCCGTCCCGCCGCCCTCGCACATCGTCTGCAGCCCGTAGCGGATGCCGCGGTCGCGCATGTGGTGCACGAGGCGGGTCATGAGGACCGTGCCGGACGCGCCGAGCGGGTGCCCGACGGCGATCGCGCCGCCCAGCGGGTTGAGCGCGTCGACGTCGGCCCCGGTCTCGCGCAGCCAAGCCAGCGGTACGGGGGCGAAGGCCTCGTTGACCTCGAACGCTCCGATGTCGGAGATCGCCAGCCCCGAGCGCTTGAGCACCTTGGCCGTCGCCGGGATCGGGCCGGTCAGCATCATGATCGGGTCGGCGCCGCTGACCGCGCCGCTGTGGTAGCGGGCGATCGGCGTCAGCCCCAGCTCGGCGGCCCGCTCCGGGCTCGCCACCAGCAGGGCCGACGCACCGTCGGAGATCTGCGACGCGTTGCCGGCGTGGATCACCCCGTCGGCCCGGAACGAGGGCTTGAGCCTCGCGAGCGTCTCCGGTGTCGTGCCCCGGCGCAGCCCCTCGTCGGCGACGAGGTCGGGCGCGCCCGGCACCGCGACGAGCTGGTCGTCGAACGCGCCGGCGTCGATCGCGGCGGCCGCGAGCGCGTGCGACCGCGACGCGAACCCGTCGAGCTCACCACGCGAGAACCCCCACTTCGCCGCGATCAGCTCGGCGCCGACACCCTGGTTGAAGTTGTTGCCGGGGAAGTCGGCGAGCGGCTCGGCGTACCGCTCGCGCACGAGCGGGCCGTACGGGCTGCCCAGCTCGCGGCCCGCGCCGAGCGGCACGCGGGTCATCGACTCCACCCCGCCGGCCACGACCAGGTCGTACTGGCCGGCCAGCACCATCCCGGCCGCGAAGTCGAGCGCCGACTGGCTCGATCCGCACGCCCGGTTCACGGTCACGCCCGGCACGGTCTCCGGCCACCCCGCGGCCAGCACGGCGTAGCGCCCGATCTGCGCGGCCTGGTCACCCACCTGGTTGACGCACCCCCAGACGACGTCGTCGACGAGCTCGGGGTCGAGGCCGTTCCGTTCGGCGATCGCTCGTAGGACCGCAGCCGAGAGATCAACCGGATGGACGCCGGCCAGCGAGCCGTTCCGCTTGCCGATGGGGGTGCGGACGGCGTCGACGATGACGGCCTCTGGCATGGCGGGCTCCTCACGCGGGTTCACCCGACCGTATGTCCGTGCGCTACGCCACACCAGCCCGCCGGTGGCATCTGGAGTATGGTGACGGGCGCGAAGGGGAGTAGCTCCCAACGTCGCGGTCGACATACTGGCGCCACCCGAAAGCTGGGAGTGCCCGGCCGCACGGCCTGCACCACCAGGCGAGCGAGACCTTCGATCCGGTGAACGCACCGGGTCGGAGTTGCTCGCCAACCTCGATCCGGTCCGAGATCGAGGTGGTCCGTGGTCATGGAAGGTTTCCTGCTGGCGTTCGCCGTCAGCTTCGGGGTGGTCTTCGTCGCCGAGCTCGGCGACAAGTCCCAGCTGATGGCGCTCACGTTCGCCACGCGCTACCGCGCGCTGCCGGTGCTCGCCGGCATCACCATCGCCACGGCAGTGGTGCACCTGCTCTCCGTCGCCGTCGGGCACGGGCTGGGCGCGGCGCTCCCGACCGGCTGGATCGCGCTGGCCGCCGCCGTCGCATTCGTCGGGTTCGGCGCGTGGACGCTACGCGGTGACGAGCTGACCGACTCCGAACGCCGCAAGGCGGAACGGTCGAGCGGCTCGGCCGTGGTCGCGGCGTCGGTGGCGTTCTTCCTCGCGGAGCTCGGCGACAAGACGATGCTCGCGACCATCACGCTCGCCACCCAGCACGGCTGGTTCGGCGTCTGGGTGGGCTCGACGATCGGCATGGTCGCCGCCGACGCGCTGGCGATCGTCGTCGGCCGCCAGCTCGGTCGGCGCCTCCCCGAGCGCGCCGTGAAGATCGGTTCTTCGGTCCTGTTCTTCGTGTTCGGCGGCTGGCTCGCGGTCGACGCGGTCGGTGTGCTCTCCGGTCGGCCCACCTGGACGGCCGTTGCGGAGCTGCTGGACCACCACGCCGCGGGATGGATCGCGCTCGCCATCGGCGTGACGGCGACCGTTCTAGCCGTCGTGGGACGGCGCCGGCTGCGGGGGGCACCGACCGCGCCCGCGTGGACGGCGAGGGTGCTCTTCGTGCTGGCGACGCTGCTCGGCCTCGGCGCCCCGCTGCTCGTCGGGGTGGACGTCATCGACCCGATCACGGTGTTCGACGATCCCGGCATCGTCGTGATCGGTGCGGGGCTCGCCCTGCTCGGCGTCGTGCTGGTGCTGGCCTCGCAGGCGAGCCGCAGCGCCGGCACGGCGATGGCGACCCGCGGGCTGCACGCGCGCATCCGCAACCCCGGGCTCACCGGGATGGTCCTCGCGACCGCGGGGACGATGGTGATGGTGCCGACGCTCGTCGGGGTGCTCGCGGCCGTGCTGCTCGTCGTCGCGGTGCAGATCCAGGCGCGTGCCGTGCGGGAGCCGGTGCTGGCGCGGCTGCACGGGGAGTCGTACGCCGAGTACACCGCCCGCACCGGGCGGTTCCTGCCCAAGCTGCCCGAGGCGCCGCCGCCTCGCTTCCCCAGCCGCCACCACCAGCGGGTGGGCTGAGCCGGGCATGTTCACGGGCCCGATCGTGTTGCACCAATCATGACCAGCACCCTGTCCGGCCCGGTTGTGCCGGATCTGCAGGAATCGTGGAACGTGTGGCACGCCGAGCGGGAAGCGGAGCTCAGCACCCCGCACGGCTGGCTCAGCCTCACCGCGTTGCACTGGCTCGACACCGAGCCCACCTCGTTCGACGGCCTGCCGGGGACGTGGAGCGCCACCCCCGACGGCGTGGTGATCACCGCGACCGCCGCCGACGGGCTCGTCGTCCGCACGGTCACCGAGCCGCGGCTCGTCGACGGCACCGTCACGCTGCACCCCGTCGACGGCCTGCCCGGCAGCCTCGTCGAGGCGGGCGACCTCCTGATCGAGGTCGTTCGCCGCACCGACTCGCACGCCATCAGGGTCCGCGACCCGCACGCGATCACCAGGACGGCCTTCACCGGCGTGCCCGCTTTCCCCGTCGAGGAGCGGTGGGTCGTCGACGCCACCTTCGAGCCCTACGCCGAGCCGCGCCCGATCACCGTCGGGGCCCTGGTCGAGGGGCTCAACCACCACCTCACTGCCGTCGGCGTCGTCCGCTTCACGATCGATGGCGAGCAGCACCAGCTCGTCGCGCTGCCGGGCAAGGACGGCGGGCTCTCGCTGCACTTCCGCGACGCGACGGCGGGGGTCTCGACCTACCCGGGCGGCCGCTCGGTGCGCACCGCCGACCCCGCGGCGGACGGCAGCGTGAAGATCGACCTCAACCGCCTCACCAACCTGCCCTGCGCCTTCACGGACTACGCCACCTGCCCGCTCCCGCCGGAAGGGAACGTGCTGAGCGTGGCCGTCGAGGCAGGGGAGCGCAGCCCGCTGCGGCCGGACCGGAGCTGAACGCAAACTTCCCCACCGTTTTGCCTACTTGCACGGGCTGAGCCGTGTGCGGGTTGGCAAAACGGTGGGGAAGTTCGTGCTACTTCGACCAGGCCCCACCCGACATCGCGGCCGATCGCACGCGGAAGCCCGCGGTGCCGGCGACGATGTCGCGGCGGATCTCCGCCTTGTTGCGGCCGGTGCCGGCGACGGTCGGGCCGAGGGCCTTCGCGATCTCCTTGAGCACCGGGACGGTGAAGAGGCTGTCGTTGCGGATCAGGAAGTCGGCGACGTCTGCGGGCGTCGAGAGGCGGTTGATCTCCGCGACCGCGGCCGCGACGTCCACCCCTGCCGGGATGGGAGGTTTCGCGACCGGGCGGCGGGCGGAGCGGGCCGGCCGGAACTCGAGTCGGCCGCGTCCGGTAGCAAGATCCTCAAGCTGCGAGGGCGTGAGGGACTCGAGTATCGCGGTGGCCTGCTGCAGCGCGGCCGCCAACGGTGATGGAGCTGGAACTTCGGTCGTCACGCTGCAATCCCCTCGAGCTTGCCCGACAGCTCAGAAACCATGTCACGGAGCTCGCGCGTCTGTGCGCGGCCCGTACCTCCGAGGATGACCGGTACCCCGTGTTCCGGGGCCGGTCCGTAGACCGCCTTGCTATCCCGCATGGTCGTCACGAACGTGGGCACCTCCCGTGCCTCGATCCGGCTGATGACGCTGCGCTGGGCCTCGATGGGGGCACCGTTCTGGTTCTGCACCATGGTGAACACCACCGCGGCGGGCGGGCGTTCGATCGGCCCCGCCCCGCAGTCGTTGTACTGCTCGATGAACTCCTTGATCTTCAGCCCGAGCGAGTCGATCCCGTTGGTCGACAGGTAGTCGGGCTTCGTGGGGATCAGGAGGAGGTCGCTCGCCGCAACAGCGTTCTTGGCGATGAGGCCGAAGTTGGGCGCGCAGTCGATGAGTACAACGTCATAGTCGGCAAACGCTTCGTGCTGCAATCCGTCACGCAATCGGCTGTGAAGATCTCCGAAAAGTTTCTCGTCGGAGATCAACTTCGCGGCCAGGGCGGTCTCGATGTCCGAGAGGTCGCGGTGGGCCGCGATGAGATCGAGGTGGCCACGGCTGCGTGAGAGCTTGTCGTGCACGCGCGGCGGTGACGCGATGAGGCCCATCGGGCTGTCCATCGCAGCCGGCGTGCCCACGCCGTCGTACCAGTGCTTGATGGTTCTGGAGGGCAGCAGTTCGGCCGTCCACTCGCTCTGCGTGAAGAACGAGACGGTGAGGCTGGCCTGAGCGTCGAGATCGACGAGCAGGACCTTCTGGCCTCGTGCCGCGAGTCCGGCGCCGAGGTTGGCGGTCAGGGTGGTCTTACCCACGCCGCCCTTGTGATTGATGATCGCGACGACCTTCACCGTTCTCCCTCCCATGACGCGGGCCGAACGATGCCATACGGGTGAACCACCCCGGCACTGAGGTCGAGGCGCGCCGCATCCCCCGCTCAGGGGCGTCGAGGGGGCATATCGGGCCTGTTCGGCACCGGTTTGGACCTTGTGGCGGGGTTCGAGTGGTGACTGTGCAGAGTGAGATAACGAGGCGGTTACGCCAAGGTGTGTTTGTCTCCGCCCGGGTGGCCCATCCAGACTTCACTCGTCCGAGTATCAGTTTGGTGAATTCACTCCATCGGGTGATCAGGCCGCGCGATCGGCCGCCATCCTGAGGGGCATGCCGCCCTCCATGGACGATCTCGCCGACGACCTGGCTGCCGAGACGGCCGTGCTGCGCGCGCTCGTCGTCGACCTCGACGCCGACGGGTGGGCGGCGCCAACTCCCGCCGCCGGTTGGTCGGTGCACGACCAGATGGGCCACCTCGCCCACTTCGACGACGCCGCGGTGCGGTCCGCCGTCGAGCCCGAGGCGTTCTCGGCGGAGCTCGCCGCTGTGCTGGCGGAAGGCGGAACGGACCCCGACGAGATCGCCGCACGCTACCGCGGGCTGCCGCCGGAGGCGGTGCTCTCGTGGTTCGACGAGTCGCGCACCCGCCTGCTGGAGGTCTTCCGCGCACTCGACCCCGCCCTGCGTGTGCCCTGGTACGGCCCGCCGATGAGCGCAGCGTCGTCGCTCACCGCGCGGATCATGGAGACGTGGGCGCACGGACAGGACGTCGCCGACACCGTGGGCGTCACGCGGGAGCCGACCGACCGCCTGCGGCACGTCGCCCACATCGGTGTGCGCGCCCGCCCGTTCAGCTACGCGCTGCGCGGCAAGGAGCCGCCGTCCACGCCGGTGCGCGTGGAGCTGGTGGCGCCGGGAGGGGGGACCTGGACGTGGGGCCCCGACGACGCCGCTGACCGCGTCACCGGCCCCGCGCTCGACTTCTGCCTGCTCGTCACGCAGCGCCGCCATCGCGACGACACGGCGCTGGAGGCGAACGGCCCGATCGCGGACGAGTGGCTGGGCATCGCCCAGGCATTTGCCGGCGCGCCAGGCGGGGGTCGCCGCGCCGGCCAGTTCGGCTAAGGGGTCAGCGCGAGCGGTCGTCCTCGTAGTCGGGGACGTGCGTGCGTTGCTCCGCGACGTCGGCCTCGTCGGCCTCCAGCGGGAGGTCGGCCGCGTCGAGCTCCTCGGCCTCCTCCGGTCCGGTGGGGACCTGCTGCTCGGCCACGTCGGCGTCGGGATCTTCGATGCCCATGGGATGGAGTGTGCCCGTCGCGGGTGCCGCTCACACCTGCCTGGCACTCGACATCAGAGTGACATCGACGCGAACTCGGTGCGTTGGTGCGCGCGCAGGACGCCCACGACGCCGGCGACGGTGGCCGCGACCAGTACGGCGAGCCCGGTCAGCGTCGCGGCGTCGGGCGCCAGCAGGGGCTGGCCGCGCAGCGCCTGCCACGTGACGAGCGCGACCAGTCCGGCGTAGGAGGCGGCGCCGACGAACGGCAGCCCCGGTCCGACCCATCCTGCTGCGCTGGTTCGCCCTGCCGGTCGAGCCGGGGTGATGTGCGTGGAAGCCACCCAGGTGCACCCCGGATGGGTGCGGAACGCACACGTTGCCGGGAAAGCCACGTTCCCGGCCCCACGCGCCGGGAAAGCCACTTTCCCGGCACCCCCTTCGGCGTCGAGTCCCCGCCTGCCGCTGCCGTTCGTTCACCGACCCCACCGCGGCCGCACACCCGAGCGCCGCACCCAGTACGGATTCTCATCCCTCGTGGCGACCCGGAGGGCCATGACGGACCTTCCTGGCACTGCTTGGGGCCCGGCCTGCCCTGCGTCGGGGCCGGCGCGGTGGACGTCAGGAAAGCCACTTTCCTGCAACGACGTTGCAGGAAAGTGGCCTTCCTGACCACGCCGACCCCGCCGGGGGAGGGGGTGCGGGCTCGGGTGGCCGGTCAGTGGTCGGCGGGCTCGCGTTCCTTCTCCGGCCGCTTCACGAACTTGCGCGCGATCGGGACGAGCAGCAGCACGAGGATCGCGAGGTAGACGATCACCGCCAGCGGCGTGGAGACGAGCGTGAGCCAGTCGCCGTCGGCGATCTGCAGCGCACGGCGCAGCTGCAGCTCGGCGTCCGGGCCGAGGATCACCCCGAGCACCGCGGGCAGCACCGGCAGCCCGTAGCGGCGCATGAAGAACCCGATCACGCCGATCACCAGCAGCACGATCAGGTCGACCGGCTGCCCGCTGACCGCGTACGCCCCGACGCAGGCGAAGAACAGGATCCCCGCGTACAGGTACGGCCGCGGGATGCGCAGCAGCTTCGCCCAGACCGGCGCGAGCGGCAGGTTGAGCACGAGCAGCAGCACCAGCCCGATGAACAGGCTCGCGATCAGCGTCCACACCAGCTGCGACTCGCGCTGGAACAGCAGCGGGCCCGGCTGGATGCCGAACTGCTGGAACGCCGCCAGCATCACCGCGGCCGTCGCCGTCGTCGGCAGGCCGATCGTCAGCATCGCGGTGAGCGTGCCCGCCGAGGACGCGCTGGACGCCGACTCCGGTCCGGCCACCCCCTCGATCGCGCCCTTGCCGAACTCGTCGCGACGGCGCGAGAGCCGCCGCTCGAGCACGTACGACAGGAACGTCGGGATCTCCGCGCCACCGGCGGGGATCGCGCCGAACGGGAACCCGATGAGCGGCCCGCGCAGCCACGGCTTCCAGGTGCGCCGCAGGTCGTCGGAGCCGAGCCAGGGCTGGCCGACCGGGATGACCTCCTGCTCGGTGCGCCGCAGGTGCGCGGCCACCCACAGCGCCTCGCCGACGGCGAAGATGCCGACCGCGACGATCACGACGTCGATGCCGTCGGCGAGCTGCGGGATGCCGAACGTGAGCCGCTGCGACCCGGTCAGGGGGTCGAGCCCGACCAACCCGATCGCGAGCCCGATCGCGAGCGACGCGAACCCGCGCACCCGCGAGCTGCCCAGCACCGACGTCACGGCGACGAACGCCAGCACCATCACGGCGAAGTAGTCGGGCGCGCCGATGCCGACGGCGAGGCCCGCGACCAGCGGCGCGAGCAGCACCAGCAGGATCGTGCCGATCATGCCGCCGACGAAGTGCCCGATCGCGGCCGCGGCGAGCGCCTGCGGCCCACGCCCCGATCTCGCCATCGGGTTGCCCTCGATCGCGGCCACCACCGCCGCGCTCTCACCGGGCGTGTTGAGCAGGATCGACGTCGTCGAGCCGCCGAACATGCCGCCGAAGTAGATGCCGGCGAACATGATGAACGCCCCGGTGGGGTCGAACGCGTACGTGACCGGCAGCAGCAGCGCCAGCGCCATCGCCGGCCCGATGCCGGGCAGCACGCCGATCGCCGTGCCGAGCAGCACGCCGATCGCGGCGAACAGCAGGTTGGTGGGTGTCAGCGCGTGGCCGAACCCGTCCATCAGCGAGCTGAACGTGTCCATGTCAGATCAGTCCCATCAGCGGGCCGCCGGGGAGGTCGACGCCGAGCAGCGTGTCGAACACGAACCACGTGACCAGCGAGACGCCCGCGGCGATCAGCGGGTCGCGCGGGATCTCGCGGGAGCCGAGCGAGTAGGTCGCCCCCCAGAACAGCGCCATGCCGGCGAGCGGCCAGCCGATCAGCGGGATCAGCACGGCGGTGGCCACCAGCACGCCGGCCAGCATCAGCACCGTGCGCTTGTCGCTCGGGTGGGTCAGGTCGATGTCGTCGCCGCTCTCGGCCTCACCCTTGCCGCCGCGCAGCACGTCGAGCGTCAGCAGCACGGCGAGCAGCAGCAGGAGCATCCCGACGCCGAGCGGGACGGCGTGCGGCCCGAGCGGGTCGGACGACGAGCCGCCGCCGCGGGTCTCCAACAGCGTGTTGCCGAGCACGAGGGCGCCTGCGGCGAACAGGAACGCCGAGATGCCCAGCTCGGAGTGGTCCTTCAGCCATGTCCTGTCGATCGGTGCGCTCATCAGGCCAGCCCCAGCTCTCGGAGGATCTTGGCGACGCGGTCGTTCTCCGCCGCGAGGAACGTCCCGAACCGGTCGGCGGGCAGGAACGCGTCGGTCCAGCCGTTGCGCTCGAGCGCCTCCTTCCACTCCGGGGTGTCGTGCAGCGCGACGAACGCGTCGACGAGCTCACGGGTCTGGTTCGCGTCGAGGCCCGGAGGCGCGACGATGCCGCGCCAGTTGGTGAACTCCATGTCGACGCCCGATTCCTTGAGCGTCGGGGCGTCGATGCCTTCGACCCGCTCCGGTGCGGTGACGGCCAGCACGCGCAGCTCACCGGCCTCGATCTGGTCGCGGTACTCGGAGATGCCGGACGTGCCGAACGCGACCTTGTTGCCGAGCACCGCGGCGAGCAGCTCGCCGCCGCCGTCGTAGGGGATGTAGTTGACGGCCTTCGGCTCGATGCCGGCCGCCTTCGCGAACAGCATCGGGGCCAGGTGGTCGGGGCCGCCGGGGGACGACCCGCCGCCGACCGGCACGCCGCCGGGGTTCGCCTTCCACGCGGCGATCAGCTGGTCGATGGTCTTGAACTGGGAGTCCTTGCCGACGACGACGATCTCCGACTCCTGGGTCAGCCGCGCGATGGGCGTGACGTCGGCGAGGGTCGCGGGCGAGTCGTTGGTGTAGACGCTGCCGACGACACCGAGGCCCATCGACATGACCAGCCGATCGTTGCCCGACTCGTTCACCGTCCGGCCGAGCCCGACCGTGCCGCCCGCGCCCGGCAGGTTGAACACCTCGATCGAGCCGCTGACCCCCGAATCCTCCATCGCCTTCGCCGCCGTGCGAGCGGTGATGTCGTAGCCGCCGCCGGGCGCGTTGGGGACGAGGAAGCGCAGGCCGCGCAGCTGGGTGCCGTCGGTGCCCCCGGAGAGGCTCCCGATCAGCGGCGGGATCAGCAGCAGCGCGGCGATCGCCGCGACGATCGCGGTCCACGCCCGGGCGCCGCGCTTGGGCGCCGCCCGCTCGGGTTCGGTCCGGGTGACCATGGCGGCCTCCTCGTCGAGGTGTGGTGCCGGTCATGATGCGGCCGGGGCGCGCGGTTGTCTGCGTTCGACGCACAACGGTCGTTGTGGTCGTAATGGTCGTGTTGCACCGGCGTGCTCTTCCCGCGTCCGTTCTTGCGTCTGGGCAGGTCGCCGTCTCGCTGCCGCGTTGAACTGGCGCTTCGGTGGTGCCACGCTGCCGCGGTGGCTCGTACGCTGGCTCGGCAGTTCCTCGTCTGGCAGCTGGCCGTGGTCGTGCTGCTGCTCGGCGCGGTGGCGGTCGTCGCCGTCGTGCAGCAGAACGCCGCGTTCCGGGAGACGCAGGGCCGACGGGTGCTGTCGGTCGCGGAGGACGTCGCGTCGATGATCGCCGTCCGCGAGAGCCTCGAGCGTCGCCACTTCGACCCGCTACCGGGGCTCGCCACCAGCGCGCGCAACATCTCCGGCGCCGACGAGGTCGTCATCGTCGACTCCGACGGCATCGCCCGCACCGCCGACGACCCCGCGCTCGTCGGCACCCGCTACGACCTGGGCGACAGCACGGCGCTGCAGGGCAGGTCGTGGACGGGCAACCCGGACGGGCGGACCGTCATCGCGCACGTCCCGGTGATGTCGCAGGAGACCCAGAGCCTGATCGGGATCGTGGCGGTCAGCGCGCAGGCACCCTCGCTGCTGGACGGGCTCGCGGCCGCGCCCGGGCCGACGGTCGCGTTGCTGGGGGTGGCGCTCGTGCTCGGGGTGGTCGGCTCGCTGCTGCTGGCCAGGCACGTCCGGCGGCAGACGCTCGGACTGGAGCCCGCCGAGATCGTCGAGCTGGTCCAGCGTCGTGAAGCGATGCTGCTCGGGGTGAAGGAGGGTGTGGTCGGGCTGGACCGGGCGCACCGGGTCACGCTGCTCAACCAGGCCGCGCGCGACCTGCTCGGCCCGATCGAGGTCGGCGCCGACGTCGCGACCGCAGGGCTGGACGAGCGGCTGCGCGACGTGCTGATCGGCGCCTCGGTCGGCGAGGACCAGCTGGTGCTGCGCGGCTCGACGGTGCTCGTGCTGAACCGGATGCCGGTGGTCGTGCACGGCGAGCAGGTCGGTGCCGTCGTCACACTGCGCGATCGCACCGAGCTCGCGACGCTAGAACACCGCCTGGACGCGTCGCGGCACGTCACCGACACGCTGCGCGCGCAGACGCACGAGTTCACCAACCGCCTGCACACCATCGCCGGGCTCACCGAGCTGGGCGAGCACGACGAGGTGCGCCGGTTCGTCGCCGACATCGTCGCCGGGAGCGACCAGTGGCGCCGCGACGTCACCGCCAGGGTCGCCGACGCCGCGGCGGCTGCGCTGCTGGTCGCGAAGGCGAGTCTCGCTACGGAACGCAACGTCGAGCTGCGGCTCGTCCCGGGCACGACGCTGGGCGCCCACCACGACCCGGCGCTCTCGGCGGACCTGGTGACGGTCGTCGGCAACCTCGTCGACAACGCCCTCGACGCCGTGGCCGCGGGCGTCCCGCCGCGTTGGGTCGAGATCGGGATCGAGGGACCGGACAGCGGCGCCGTGCGGGTCACCGTCCGCGACTCGGGACCGGGGGTGGCGTCGGAGCTGGCCGAGGAGGTCTTCCGGCACGGCTTCACCACCAAGGCGGCCGACGAGCCCGGCGGGCGTGGGCTCGGGCTCGCGCTCACGCGGCAGGTGTGCCTGCGCCGCGGCGGCAGCATCACCGTCCACAATGACTCCGGCGCCGTCTTCACCGCGGTGCTGCCGCTGGTCGACGCTCCGATCGATGCGGAGGTCGCGGTCTGATGCGGGTGCTCGTCGTCGACGACGACTTCATGGTCGCCCGCGTGCACAGCGGCTACGTCCAGCGCATCCCCGGCTGCACGGTCGTGGGTGTGGCGCACTCCGGCGTCGATGCACTGGAGCAGGCCGCCGCGCTGCGCCCCGACCTGGTGCTGCTGGACGTCTACCTGCCCGACATGTCCGGCATCGACGTCCTGCGGCGACTGCGCACCGGCGCGCCCGACGACCCGTTCGTGCTGGTCATCACGGCCGCTGACGACACCGCGACGGTCACCGCGGCACTGCACGGCGGCGCGGCGCACTACCTGGTCAAGCCGTTCGAGTCGAAGGCGCTGCAGGAGCAGGTCGAGCGGGTGATCAAGGTGCGCGGGCGGCTCGCCGGCCTGGATCGAGCCGGGCAGGAGGACATCGACGCGTTCTTCGGCGGGCGCCCCGCCGGTGCCGCCCGGCTGCCGAAGGGGCTGACCGCGCCCACCGCGCAGCTCGTCGAGGAGGTGCTGCGCGGGCACGACGGCGACCTCTCGGCGTCGGAGTGCGCGGAGCGGGCCGAGCTGTCGCGGGTGAGCGCGCGGCGCTACCTGGAGCACTTCGTCCAGCAGGGCACGGTGACGGTGCGCCTGCGCTACGGCGGCACCGGCCGTCCGGAACGCCGCTACCGCTGGACGGGCTGAAAGTTCCCCACCGTTTTGCCAACCTGCACACCCAAAAGGGGGTGCAAGTTGGCAAAACGGTGGGGAAGTTCGGGCTCAGGCTGGGGTGGCGGCGGCTGTCGTCTGGGTCAGGATCGCGGCGACGAGCGGGGAGAGCACCGTGCGGTTGATGGCGTGCCCCATACCCGGGATGCGGACGAGGCGGCCGCTGCCGATCGAGCGGGCGAGGTGGCCGGCGTTGGGCGGCGGGAAGGCGGGGTCCTCCGGCGCCTCGATGATCAGCGTCGGGACCTCGACGGCCGCGAGCTCGCCACCGCGCTCCAGGCCCTCGGTGGCCATCCGCGCGTGTGCGGTGGTCGGCTCCGACGAACCGGCGTGCTCGATGACCCGCTCCTCGAGAGCGCGGAACTCCGCGGGGTCGAAGGGCGTGCCGGTGCCGTTGAGCGCCCGCCAGTGCGCGACGCGCCAGCGCAGCTCGCCCTCAGGGTCGCGCGGGTCGTCCATCTCGCCCCAGAGCCGCAGCAGGGCCTCCTCCGGCCCCGGCATCACCGGTGCGCCGGGCACGGCCATCGCGCCGGTGCAGAAGAGGGTGGCCGACGCGAGCCGGTCGGCGTGGTCGAGCAGGAGCAGCTGGACGATGAACCCGCCCATGGACATCCCGACGACGTGCGCGCGCGGGACGTCGAACGCGTCGAGCACGGCGACGGCGTCGGCTGCGAGGTCGGTGATGCCGTAGGGCTGGTCATCGATGACCTTGCTGCTGAGCCCGGTGTCGCGGTGGTCGTAGCGGATGACGCGGTGGTGCTCGGCGAGGCGGTCGACCAGCTCCTGCGGCCAGGTGAACGCCGATGCGTTGGCTCCCATCACGAGCAGCAGAGGCTCGCCGGGATTGGGGCCGGTCGGGGAGATGTCCTCGGCCCAGATGCGCACACCCGGTGCGACGTCGACGTAGCGTTCCACGGCCTCAGCCTGCCCGGTGCTCCAGGACGCTGTCGAACCGGGAGGGTGTGCCGCACCCCACCCCGCCCGGCACCGGGTTTCCCCAGGTGCCGGGCGGCGGGGTCGGCGACCTACTTCAGTGCGTCGAGAAGCGCCTTGCGCTGGCGCTCGCCAAGACCGGCGGCACGGCGGGAAGCGTCGATGCCGGTGGCCTCCAGAAGCGCGGAGACCTTCGCCGGGCCGTAGCCGGGGAGGCTCTTGAGCAGGTCGGCGACCTTGGTCTTGCCGACGATCTGGTCGGACTTCGCACGGTCGAGCACGGCGGGGATCGTCTGCTCGCCGCGCGCGATCGCGTCACGCAGCTCCTTGCGGGCGGTGCGGGCGGCCGCGGCCTTCTTCAGAGCCTCGGCGCGCTGCTCGGGGGTGAGCGTGGGCAGTGCCATGTCGTCCTTCTCCTCTCCATGCGTGCACCCCGGACGGGTGTCTACGCAGGTCATCTTCACGTCAAGCGTGGCAGAACGCCTTCGCGCCACGCGGGCAACCCCCCGGAAAACCGCAGATCACGCCCTGAACGGGCGCAGAAACCGCTGGTCAGAGACTCGGTCACAGGTCCGTCCTGAATGGTCACGATCCGTGGTCGACTTCAACAAATCGCCAGGTCAAGGCGTTCTCCTGCAATCGGGCACCTGGTGCCGCAAATCGAGCCGAAGATCATCAGCGGGCGCACCTCGATCGGGGTGTCGCCCGGGACGCACAACGCCCCCGACCCATCACGGGTCGGGGGCGTTGCCTCACGCCTGAATGGGATCAGGTCTGAGCGCCGGCGGGGCTCTTGTCGAGCGAGGGCGGCTCGCCGGCGGAGTCCTCCTCGGCGTCCTCGTCGATCATCCGCGCCTCGTCGAACGGCTCCTGGCCGCTGAGCACCCGCTCGGCCTTGGCCCGGTCGAACTCGCCGACCCAGTTGCCGATGAGCACGGTCGCGACCGCGTTGCCGGCGAAGTTGGTGAGCGCGCGGGCCTCGGACATGAACCGGTCGATGCCGACGATGAGCCCGACGCCGTCGACCAGGTCGGGACGGTGCGACTGCAGGCCGCCCGCCAGCGTCGCGAGCCCCGCGCCGGTGACCCCGGCGGCGCCCTTCGACGCGATGATCATGAACAGCAGCAGGCCGATCTGCTCGCCGAGGGCCAGCGGCTTGCCGAGCGCTTCCGCGATGAAGATCGAGGCCATCGTCAGGTAGATCGCGGTGCCGTCGAGGTTGAACGAGTACCCGGTGGGCACCGTGATCCCGACGACCGGGCGCGAGATCCCGGCGTGCTCCATCTTCGCGATCAGGCGGGGCAGCGCCGACTCCGACGACGACGTCGAGAGGATCAGCAGGAACTCCCTGCCCAGGTAGCGCAGCAGCTGGAAGATGTTGACCCCGGCGCCGAGCTTCAGCACGATCCCGAGCACGCCGAACACGAACAACGCGCAGGTGATGTAGAAGCCGAGCATGATCTGCCCGAGGGCGGCGAGCGCTGCCCAGCCGGTGTCGGCCACGACCCCGGCGATCGCGCCGAACGCACCGATCGGCGCCGCCCACATGATCATCGCGAGGACCCGGAAGACGAGCCGCTCGACGTGCTTGAGCCCGCGCATGATCGGCTCGCCGTTGCTCCCCAGCGCCTGCACGCCGAACCCGACGAGCAGCGCGACGAACAGCGTCGAGAGCACGCTGTCGCCGACCAGCGGGGAGAACAACGTCGTCGGGATGATTCCGAGGAGGAACTCGGTTGTCGTCTTCACCTCGCCGCCGGGCACCTTCCCGTCGATCCCGGCGAGCGCGAGGCCCTCGCCCGGGTGCAGGAGGTTCCCCACGACCAGCCCGATGATCAGCGCGAACGTCGACATCACGAGGAAGTAGACGAGCGCGAGCCCGCCGACCTTGCCGACCTTCGCCGCCTGCCGGATGGACCCGATGCCCAACACGATCGTGCAGAAGATGATCGGGCTGATCATCATCTTGATCAGGTTGACGAAGGCGGTGCCGAGCGGCTTGAGACCCTTGCCCAGATCCGGGAACAGGAAGCCGACCAGGATCCCGAGCACCACCGCGACGATGACGGCGATGTACAGGAAGTGGGTGCGGTCCTTCCTGGGGGGCGCATCCGTTTGTGTTGACACTGGTCCTCCGTGAGGCCGACGACGACGGCGGTGTTGCGCGGTTTTCACCTGAACCGGCAACCTTCGCCGGGAAGAATGAGGGGAGGTGTGGTTGCGATCACTGTTTCGTTCATTTCGTACGTGCGCAAGTGGAGCCTGGCGCGGCAGTTGTTCGCGTTGCAGGCGGTCGTCGTCATGATCGTTCTCTCTGGTATGACCGTGGCCGCCTACCTGCAGCTCGACGGGGCGAACAGGGACGCGACAGCCGACGAGATGCTCGGGATCGCGCACACCCTCGCCGATTCCCCGTCCGTGCTCGCGGCGCTCGACGACCCTGCGCCGACGGTCGCGTTGCAGCCCCTCGCCGAACGGGTCCGGCATGACACCGATACCGACTTCGTCGTCGTCATGACGGTCGACGGCACGCGCTTCTCGCATCCCGACGCGAGCGTGATCGGGCGGACCTTCATCGGCACCATCGCGCCCGCCGCGCGCGGCGAGTCGATCACCGAGACCTACACCGGCACGCTGGGACCGTCGGTGCGCGCCGTCGTGCCCGTCTTCGACGGCGGCAAGGTGGTCGCGCTGGTGTCCGTCGGGCGCACCGTCTCGGCCGTCTCCCGCGACCTCGCGGCGCAGGTGCCGCTCGTGCTCGGCGCGGCAGGCGGCGCGCTGCTGCTGGCCGCCGCCGGGTCGTGGCTGGTCAGCCGCTGGTTGCGGCGCACGACGCACGACCTCGGCCCGGCCGAGCTCTCCCGCATGTACGAGTACTACGACGCTGTCCTGCACGCCGTCCGCGAGGGACTGCTGCTGCTCGACCGGCAGCACCGCGTGCAGATGGTGAACGACGAGGCGCGCCGGCTCCTGCAGCTGCCGGCCGACGTCGTCGGCAGCAAGGTCGACGAGATCGGGCTGCCGCCGGCGCTGGGTGCCGTGCTCGTGACCGGCGAGGCCCGCCACGACGAGATCCACCTGACGGGTGACGGGGTGGTGGTCGTCAACCAGCGGGCCGCGCGGTGGGCCGGGCGGCGCCTGGGCACGGTCGTGACCTTGCGCGACCATACCGAGCTGCGCGCGCTGGTAAGCGAGCTGGAGACGATCCGCGGCTTCGCCGACTCGCTCAACGCGCAGGCGCACGAGGCCGCCAACCAGCTGCACACGGTGATCTCCCTGATCGAGCTGGGCCGCGCCGACGAGGCGCTCGAGTACGCGACGGGCGAGCTCGCCGTCGCGCAGCACCTGACCGACGCCGTGCTCGCCGCGATCGCCGTGCCGGAGCTCGCCGCGCTGGTCGTCGGCAAGGCGTCGGAAGCCGCGGAGCGGGGCGTGGAGCTGCAGGTGGAGGATGGCGCGGTGCTACCGGCAGGCATCGCGGACCCGCGCGACCTCATCACGATCGTCGGCAACCTCGTCGACAACGCGATCGACGCCGCGTTGGAGGCGCCGGGCCCACGCCGGGTGGTGCTGGGCTCACGGGTGCTCGACGGCGAGGTCGTGCTGACCGTCGCCGACAGCGGGCCGGGGCTCGACCCCGCCGATGCCGAGCGCGCGTTCACCCGCGGCTGGAGCACCAAGGAGCACGCGCCGGGGCTCGGGCGTGGGCTGGGACTCGCGCTGGTCAGGCAGGCGGCGCACCGGCACGCGGGCCGCGTCGAGGTGCGTCGCGGCGAGACCGGGGCCGTGTTCGCCGTCCACCTGCCGGTGCCGATCGCCGCATGATCCGCACGCTGGTGGTCGAGGACGACCCCGTCGCCGCTGCCGCGCACGCCGCCTACGTCGGGCGGGTGCCCGGGTTCGAGGTCGTCGCGACGGCCATGAACGGCGCGGACGCCCTGCGGGCCGTCACGACGACGCAGATCGACCTCGTGCTGCTCGACGTGCACCTCCCCGACACCAGCGGGCTGGAGGTGCTGCGCCGGATGCGGGCGGCGGGCCACACCACCGATGTGATCATGGTGACGCGGGCCCGCGACCTCGCCGTCGTGCACGCTGCCATCTCCTTCGGCGCCACCCAGTACCTCGTCAAACCGTTCACGTTCAGCTCGGTGCGGGCGAAGCTCGCCGGCTACCTGGAGTACCGGGAGCGGCTGCGCAACGAGGCGCTCGTCGCGCAGGGCGACGTCGACGAGCTCTTCAGCTCGCTCCGCGGGCGGGTCGTGGCGTCCGGGCTGCCCAAGGGGGTCACGAAGGAGTCGCTCGACGCCGTCTCGGCCGCGCTGCAGGCGGCGGGGCGGGACGTCGGGCTCACGGCGGCTGAGGTCGCCGGGACGCTCGGCGCGTCCCGGGTGACGGCCCGGCGGTACCTGGAGTACCTCGTCGAGACGGGGCTGGGGGTGCGGCGCGCCCGCTACGGGGGCACCGGGCGGCCGCAGACCGAGTACCTGTGGCGGGAGGGCGGGGTCCGGTAGCGACTCCACGGCCGCCGCGTGGTGGCCGGGGGAGGGCAGCAAAGCCACTTTCCGGTGACGTCCCCGCTGGTGGTGTAAGTCCCGGTCGTCCCGCGCGTCGCAGCGCATGGGAGAAGCCATCGCGTGAGTCTCTGCGTGATCCCGCCAAGGAACTCGTAGAGAGGTGCCACGCGATGGCCCTGGACCAGTCTGCCCTGCTCGAAGTTCT
>NZ_JAJGSX010000017.1 GCF_021245725.1 Pseudonocardia sp. TRM90224
GTGCGTTCCGCACGCGAGGGCAGGAAAGCCACTTTCCGGCCCTCACAGGGCAGGAAAGTGGCTTTCCTGCCCTTCCCGACCCCGGGTTCGCACACCTGCGCTCGGCGTCACGGCTCGGGCGTCATGGTTTCCTGGCCACCGCCCCGACCCCGTCCACCGGCTCGGCGTTGTCGGCCTCGATGCCCTCGGGCTGCCATTCCGCGATCGAGACCAGGCCCGGCCCCACCATCTCCAGCCCCTCGAAGAACCCGCCGATCTCCGCCTCGCTGCGCGGGAGGTACGGCACGCCGCCGGTGGAGCGGTAGTCCTCGTTGGCCGCGCTCAGCGACTCGCTGTCGGTGCCGTCCCACAGCACCAGGTAGCTGCCGGAGGGCACGGCCGCCATGAGGTACGAGACGATCGAGCGCGCTTCCTCGTAGTCGGCGACGTGCCCGAGAACGCCCATGAACATCACGGCGACCGGCTTCGTGATGTTGAGGACGTTCTTGGCGTCGGAGACGATGAGGTCGGGGTCGTGCAGGTCGGCCTCGACGTACGCGGTGACCCCCTCGGGAGTGGTGTTGACCAGCAGCGCGCGGGCGTGCGCCAGCACCAGTGGGTCGTTGTCGACGTAAACGATGCGCGACTCGGGGGCCGCCCGCTGCGCTACCTCGTGGGTGTTGTCCATCGTCGGCAAGCCGGTGCCGATGTCGAGGAACTGCCGCACCCCGGCGTCGGCCGCCAGGTGGTGCACCGCCCTGATCAGGAACCGCCGCGAGTGCTTCGCGAGCGCCCAGATGCCGGGGTACATCCTGGCGAAAGCGTCGCCCGCGGCGCGGTCGGAGGCGTAGTTGTCCTTGCCGCCCATCCAGTAGTTCCAGGTGCGCGCGGAGTGCGGGATGGTCGTGTCGAGCACTGCCGGTAGCCGGGCGTCTTCGGTCATGGGGTCCTTCTCGTCCGAGCGCAGGTGCTCAGCCTGCGAGCAACGGGTTGCGGTAGCTGTGTGTGGCGTCGAGCCGCATCATCAGGTAGTCGCCGGCGCCCTGGGGCTCGTAACGCGGCTCCTCGCCGGGTTCGAGGCAAGTGGGCAGGCACGTGATCTGCGCGTGGTACGGCGGGTGGACGAACAGCGGCATCGAGTAGCGGTCGCTGTGCGGCGGGTTGACCACGCGGTGCGGGTTGGAGACCCAGCGGTCGTTGGTCCAGATCGCCATCAGGTCGCCGAGGTTGACGACCAGCCGATCCGACGGCACCGCGACGTCCATCCACACCCCGTCGCGGCGCATCACCTGCAGCCCGCCGATGCCGTCGTCGGCGAGCAGCGTGAGGCTGCCGTAGTCGGTGTGCGCTCCGCAGCCCAGCTGGTCGGGGCCCGGCACGACGGTGTCCTGCGGCGGGTAGTGCAGGTGGCGCAGGTGGTACATGACCTCGCCGCCCTCCCGGTCGAGGAGGAACTCGTCGTGCATGCCCAGCGCTCGTGCCATGGCCCGCTGCACGCGCTGCGCGGCCTCGATCACCTGCGCCCGGTAGGCGTCCCACGCGGCGCGGAAGCCGGGGTCGGCCGGGAACTGGTTCGGCCCGAACAGCGGCGTCCCGGCCACCACCTCGGGGTGGTCGGGCCCGTGCTCGCCGCCGGTGTCGAGCGACTCCTTGAGGTCACCCGCGGTCTTCTTGGCGTCGTCGAGGGTCTCCGACGCGATCGCGACGTAGCCGCGGTGGCAGGGCGAGCGGTCGATCGCCAGCTCGAGCTTCTCCGCCTCCGGCAGCGCGAAGAAGCGCCGCATCGCCTCCATCATGTCGTCCTTGACGGCGGGTTCGACGCCGTGTCCGCTGATCAGGAAGAACCCGATCTCTCGGCAGATCCGGTCGAGCTCGGCGGCCACCTCGTCCTGCGCGGCGCTCGGCGCCGCACCGGTGGCGAACGGGCTGACATCGACGGTGGGCAGTGATCTCGGCTGCTCGCTCGGCATTGGTGTCTCCTCCGGTTCCTGCGTCACGTCATCCCTGCCCTTCGCCGGACGGCCGCCGCACGAGCAGCGGCCTCGGCCAGCACCGCTCCCTCATCGATCCGCGTAAGGCGGCGGTCGCGCATCAGCCATTCTCCGTCGCACATGACGGATTCGACGTTCTCCGACTTCAGCGCCGTGACCAGCGCCGATACCGGGTCGGCTGCGGTCGCGAAGTTGGCGGTGAACGGGTCGAGCAGCACGAGGTCGGCCCGCTTGCCGAGGGCGAGCGAGCCGACGAGCCCGGCCATGCCCAGCGCCCGCGCGCCGTCGAGCGTCGCCATCCGCAGCACGGCGGCGGCCGGCAGCACCGTCGGGTCGCGGCGCAGGCCCTTCTGCGCGATCGCGGCGAGCCACATCTCGTCGATCATGCTCATCCGGTTGTTGGACGGCGCGCCGTCGGTGCCGAGCCCGACGAGCACACCGGCGTCGAGCATGTCGGCGATCCGCGGGCTGCCGAGGATCTTGTAGTTCGACGCGGCGTTGTGCGAGACCGGGCAGCCGCTGCTGGCGAGCAGCTCGATCTCGTCGTCGTCGAGCCAGACGGCGTGCACTGCGAGCAGGTCGGGGCCGAGCGCGCCGAGCCGGGCGAGGTGCCGGACGGTCGTCGCACCCCTGGTCGCGACGGTGTGCGCGTTCTCCTCGGGGATCTCCGCGACGTGCATCTGCACGACGGAGCCGAGCGCGCGGGCCCGCTCCACCGTTGCGGTGATCAGGTCGTCGGAACAGTTGAAGATCGTCCGCAGCGTGTAGGAGAACCGTAGGCGGCCGTTCCCGTGCCAGCGCGCCGCGAGGTCGTCCTGCGCGGCGAGCACCTCGGCCGTCGACTCGCGATCGCCCTTCGGGCGCCCGTCGCCCGAGTCCATCGAGCTGCGGCCGAGCAGCGCCCTGATCCCGGCCGCGGCGATCCCGCGGGCCATCCCGTCGACGTGCCGGCCACCGGGGTCGGCGATGAGCGTCGTGCCGTTGCGAATCTGCTCGATCGCGCACACCAGCGCCGAGAGCTCGGCGTCGGCCTCGGTGAGCGCCAGCTCGTAGGGCCAGATCCGCTCGTGCAGCCAGGTCAGCAGGTCGACGTCGTCGCCGAGCCCGCGGCCGAGCTGCTGGCTCGTGTGGCAGTGCGTGTTGACGAACCCCGGCACGACGATCCGGCCCGTCGCCCCGACGGTCTCGGCGGCGGCCGCGGCGGTCGGCGCCTCGCCGAGGTGGCTGATGGCGCCGCCGGTGACCTCGACATACCCGGTGAACGGCGGCGCATCGACCGGCACCACGAGCGCCGGTCCGATCCGCACGTCGGTCACGATCTGCCTCTCACGAACGGGACGGCCAGCGCCGCCGGGGTCGCCGACCGCTTCGCCCGCACCATCAGCGCGACGAGCGTGACCAGGTACGGGAGCGCGAGGAAGATCTCGTACGGGATCGCGGTCGCGGTGCCCTGCAGCCGAAGCTGCAACGCGTCGCAAAGACCGAAGAGCAACGCGCCGGCAACTGCGCGGCCCGGCCGCCACCGCGCGAACACCACGAGCGCGAGCGCAACCCAACCGCGGCCGGCGGTGACGTTCTGCACGAAGAGCCCGAGCGGTCCGCAGACCAGCATCGCCCCGGCCAGCCCGGCCAGCGCGTTGCCCGCGACGGTGGCCGCGCCGCGCACGTTCGTCACCCGGTAGCCGAGCGCGTCGACCGCACCCGGCGCGTCGCCGGCCGCGGAGAGCACCAGCCCGACGGACGTCCGCGCGAGCAGGAACCAGACGGCGGCCAGCACCACGATGACGATCACGACCAGCTCGAGCATGTCGATGCTCGGGATCCGCGGCGGCGGCTCACCGATCGTGTAGGACAGCTCGAACAGGTACGTCGTCGCCGAGATCGCGAACAGCGTGAACGCGAGGCCGGTGACGATCTGGTCGGCGCGGGCCACGACCATGAGCAGCGCGAGCACGACCCCGCACGCCGTGCCGGCGAGCAGACCGGAGCCGAGGCCGAGCCACGGTGTGCCGGTTGCGGTCGTGCCGAGGTAGCCGGCCAGCGCCCCGAAGAGCATCGTGCCTTCGAGCCCGAGGTTGAGCACCCCCGAGCGCTCGGCGATCACCTCGCCGAGCGCGGCCATCGCGACGGGCACCGCCAGCCGGATCGCGGCGGCGAGCGTGGCGAGGGTGAACAAGGTGTCCACGTCAGCGTCCCTTTCGCCGGCTCAGCGCTTCGCCCGCGACGAAGAACACCACGATGAGCGCCTGGATCACACCGACCGTCGACGACGGGATGATGAACGCGCGCTCGGCCTCGTCGAACCCGACCGAGAGGCCGGCGAGCAGCAGCGCGGCGACCAGCACGCCGAGCGGCCGCAGCCGACCCAGCAACGCCACGATGATCGCGGTGAAGCCGTACCCGGTGGCGAACGCCGGGGTCAGGCGGTCGGTCACGCCGGCCACCTCGACGAACCCCGCGAAGCCCGCCAGCGAGCCGGCGACGATCAGCACGGCCAGCCGGACCGCGGCGGGGCGGGCCTCGTTGACCGCGAGGACGTCGGGATTCGCGCCGAGCACCTCGACGCGCAGGCCGAACCGGGTGCGGCGCAGCACCACGGCCAGCACCGGCACCGCGATCAACGCGAACAGGAACCCGAGGTGCAGGCCGGTGCCGGGCAGCGTGGGCAGCCCGGCGGCGCCGACGGCCCGGCTCTGCGGCGTGAACGAGCCGGGATCGCGGATGCCGACCCGCACGGCCCAGGCGAGCGCGGCGGCGGCAACGTAGTTCAGCAGCAGGCTGGTGATCACCACGCTGGCGCCGAAGCGGTCCTGCAACCAGCCCGTCAGCGCTGCGAGCGCCGCGCCGGCAAGCACGGCGGCGAGGAGCGCAACGATGACCAATAGCGGACCGGGAAGCCCGCTCAGCGGCCCGACCGTGGCGAGCGCGGTGCCCGCGAGCGCACCGGTGACGTACTGGCCTTCCGCCCCGATCGTGAACACCCGGGCGCGGTAGGCCACGGTGATGCCGAGCGCCAGCAGGATCAGTGGCGTCGCGACGACGGCTGTGTCGGCCAGCCCGCGCGTGCGGCCGAGGACGCCGCTGACCACCTCGCCGTACGCGGATAGCGGCGCGACCCCTTCGAGCGCCATCAGCACCCCGCCGACCACGAGCGCACCGAGCACGGCCAGCACCGGGACGGCGACCCGCGCTGCCCGCGAACGCCCGTCCCGGCCGCCGAGCAGGCGCCCGACGAGCCGGTCGGGCCCGCGCACGCCGGCCTCCCGATCCGTCACCGCCACCACGCACCCCCATCCGGCGCGGCGGGGGTTGCCTGGAAAGCCACTTTGCAGGCGCCTGGTGCCGGGAAAGTGGCTTTCCAGGCAACCCCGTGAGCGTGCGTGCCCGTCACGAGCCACCCCCGCCCGCCATGGCTATGCCGATCGCGGCGCGGTCGTACGGCGGCTCGAACGGGCCCGCCGCGTGCCCACCCGCGAGCACCACCAGCCGGTCGGCGATGTCGAACAGCTCGTCCAGCTCCGCGCCGAACCACACGACGGCAGCCCCGCCGGCGGCCGCGTCGAGGATGCGGCGGGTCACCATCCGCGCGGCCTCCGGGTCGAGGCCCCGGGTCGGGTGGGCGGCGACGACCAGCTTCGGGGTGCCGGCGAGCTCCCTCGCGAGCACCAGCTTCTGCGCGTTGCCCCCGGAGAGTCGGCCCGCGGCCAGCTCCGGTCCCGCGCCGCGCACGTCCCACTCCGCGAGCACCGGCTGGGCGAGTTCCCAGCGCCGGGCGCGGGTCGGGCGCCGCGACGGGCCGCGTCCCAGCTCCAGGTTGTCGGCCAACGAGAGCGGGCCGGCGAGCGCGTAGCGGTACCGGTCGGACGGCACGTACGCGATGTGCCGAGCGATCCGCTCCCGCGGCGCTCCGACCGGCACCGGCACGCCGTCGACGGTCACCGTGCCGCGGTCCGGGGCCGTCACACCCGCGAGCAGCTCCTCCAGCTCGGCCTGCCCGTTGCCGTCGACCCCGGCGATGCCGAGCACCTCACCCGCGCCGACCTGGAGGTCCAGCGGCCGCAGCCGGCGCAGTGCGGCGCCCTCGACGCGCAACCGCGAGCCCTCGACGTGGCGAGCAGGCCGAGCCGTCCCGTTGGTCGCGTTGGCGCCGACCATCAGGTTCGCCAAGCTCGCCCGGTCGTGGTCGGCCACCGGCTCACCGGCGCAGACGACGGCGCCGCGGCGCAGCACCGTCACGCGGTCGGCTCCGGCGAACACCTCACGCAGCCGGTGGGTGATGATCACGACCGCGCGGTCGTCGGCGGCCAGCCCACGGCACACGTCGAGCAGCGCGTCGGCCTCGTCGTCGACGAGCACGGCCGTCGGCTCGTCGAGGATCAGCAGCCGGGCGTCGGCGTCGAGGGCGCGCAGGATCTCCAAGCGCTGCTGCTCCCCGACGGAGAGCTCGGCGACCGGCACGTCCGGCCGCACCGGCAGCCGGAAGCGCTCCACCAGCTCCTCCACCCGCCGCTGCACCTGCCGTGCGGACGGTCGCAGCGCGCCCTCGGGCCGGGCCAGCGCGAGGTTCTCCCCGGCCGTCAGCGTCGGGACCAGCGTGAAGTGCTGCTGCACCATCGCGACGCCGTGCTCGCGCAGCGCCCTCGGCGTGAAAGTGGTGATCTCCTCGCCCGCGACGGCGACCGACCCGGCGTCGGGCCGGTCCAGCCCGGCGAGGATCCGCATGAGCGTGGTCTTGCCCGCGCCGTTCTCGCCGAGCAGCGCATGCACCTCGCCGGGCACGACCTCCAGGTCGACACCGTCGAGTGCCGGGGGACCCTCGCCGAAGCGGCGCTCGATCCCGGAGAGAACGGCGGCGGTCACGTCACTTGTCGTTGAGCGGAACGACGAATGCACCGCTCGTGATCTCGGCGGTCTTCTTGTCGAAGGTCGCCTTGACCTCGGCCGGCACCTTCGCCTGCCACTCCGGGCTGATCACGACGCTCAGCCCGCCCTTGGCCATCCCGACCTCGAAGTAGCGGGTCGGGTTGACCTTGCCGGCCGCGACGTCGCCGACCATCTCGCCGAAGATCTTGTCGAGGTTCCAGGTGAACGACGCGAGCACCGCCGGCGAGAGGCCGGACATGTCGCCGGAGTAGCCCGAGGCGACGGCCTTGCGCTCGGCCGCGGCCTGGATCTGGCCGAACGTCGGGCCCTGGCCGCAGCCGACGAACATCGTGGCGCCCTGGTCGGCCTGCGCGAGCGCGGCCTCCTTGGCCTTCTGCACGTCCGACCAGTCGCCGACGGCGACGAACGTGCCGGTCGTCGCGGGCCGCACCAGCTTCGCGCCCTCGAGGTAGGCGTTGTACATCGCACGGCAGACCGGGATGTCGAAGCCGCCGGCGCCGGCGACCGTCCCACCAGGGGTGACCCCCGCGGCGAGGATGCCTTCCAGGTACGTCGCCTCGTGGAACGGCTGCGAGTAGTCGGCGACGTTCTCCGAGACGTCACCGAAGCCGCCCGGGTAGGCGAAGATCGTGTTCGGGAACTCCTTCGCGACCTTCTTGATGTTGTCGCCGTAGTTGAAGGAGTGCGCGACGATCGGGTTGTAGCCCTGCTCCGCGAAGCTGCGCAGCGCCCGCTCGGCGTCGGGGCCGGGGTTGATGTTCTCCTGCGCCGCGAAGTCGGAGATCACGCCGCTGTCCTTGAGCTTCTGCGCCCCGGTGATCGCGGCCTCGCCCCACGAACCGTCCTTGAACTGCGGGGAGTAGACGATCGCCAGCTTCGGCGCCGTGGAGGCGCCCGGCCCGCTCGGCGCGGCGTCCCGGCGGCCGGCGTCGCCGCAGCCGGCGAGCACCAGTACCGAGATCCCGACGATCGCGGTGACCAGCGTCCGCAGTCCTCTGGTGGTAGCGAGCATGGGCATTCCTTTGCGGGACGGGAGTGGCCGAGCGAGGGTGTCATCCTTACGCACCAACGCGGAAGCCGCGCTGTGACCCTCCCAACCCGACTTCCCCACCGTTTTGCCAACCTGCACACCCGAAACGGCGTGCAAGTAGGCAAAACGGTGGGGAACTTCGCTAGCGGAGGGCGGCGCCGAGGCGGTGGAGCGCTTCGGCGGCGGTCGTGACCATCGCCGCGACGCGCTCGGCGCCGAGGTGGTCGGCCGCGAACGTCAGGTACTGGACGTTGACGTGCACGTCCGCCCACGGCTCCTCGATCGCGCGCAGCCGGTCCGCACCGCCGGTGAGCTGCGCGAAGAGCTCCTCGTACGGCGTCGGGACCGCGTTGCCCTGCGCGCTGAGCACCGCGAGGTCGACCCCCGCCGGCGCGATCCGCGAGCTGCCCCAGTCGATCAACACCGCACCGGCGTCGTCGACGAGCACGTTGCCCAGGTGCGGGTCGCTGTGCGTGAGGGTGCGCGGCAGCACCGCGAGCGCGGCCTTGATCCGCTCGTCCGTGCGCCACTCCAGCAGCCGCGCCTCCGCCTCGACGTAGGGCTCCTCGCCGGTGCGCGCGATCCCGCCACGGACGGCGATCAGGGTGTAGTCGCACAGGTGCGCCCACCACCTGGCGTCGACGACGGGCAGCCCTCTGGGCCGGTTGCGCAGCCAGTGGGCGTGCACCCGCGCGAGGCTTTCCCACACGTCGGCGGGGACGGGATCGCCGAAGGTGAGCGGCGTCGCGTCGAGGAAGGGCATGACCAGCCAGTTGCCGCCGGCCGCCAGCAGGCGCGGCCGCTCGACGCCCGGCACGACGGCGATCGCCCGCATCGCCGCGATCTCCGCCGAGTCGGCGTTCTTGCGCACGACGGTCACGGACCGGCCGGCGACGTCGAGCTCTATCCGTTCGATCTCGGGCGAGCTGTACCCACCCTCCAGCGGTGCGCGCGTGACGATCCGGGCTTCCCCGCCGAGCGCGCGCCCCGTCGGCTTCAACCAGGCGCCGTCGGTGTCGCTCAGGGCGACCTGCGCAACAAGATGAACACCAGCACGGCCGCGGCGACGCCGACGATCAGCGAGAGCAAGCCCCAGGACGTCGGCCTGCGGTGCCACGGACGCCCGTTGTCGAGCGCGATGCGGCCCGGCCCGACGAACACGATCGCGGCAGCCGCCAGCCCGAGCACGGTCTCCAGCTCGATCGAGTTGGGACCGGCGGGCGACGCGATGAAGAACCCGTTGCCCCACTTCAGCAACACGGCGTTGATCATGATGGCCAGCAGGCCCGCGGCCGCCAGCGGGGTGAGCACCCCGAGCACGACGAACGCGCCCGCGACCAGCTCGGTGATGCCGTGCACCCAGGCCAGCGTCGGCGCTTGCTGGAAGCCGAAGCCCTCCAGCATCCGGATGGTGCCCTCGATGCCGGGTCCACCCCACAGCCCGAACACCTTCTGCATGCCGTGCGCGAAGAACGTGCCACCCACGCCGAAGCGCAGGAGCAGCATCCCGATGTCGGCGCCGGCGTTCCACGTGAGCGGGCGGATGTTCGGCCGGGTCTTGGACGGGTCGCTGTCGCCGTACCCGCTGCCGATCCCCGTGATGACCCCGGTGGGCTCCTCGCTCATGGCTTCGGAGAGTAGCCCGGACGGCCCAATCCCGGCGTTGTTCTCAATAACCGTTCCGTACCAGGTTGGAGGGTTCTTCGCCGCGGGCGAACGCCGCGACCTGCTGCGCGGCGACGGTATAGGCGCGCCGCAGCCCGTCGGGAACGCTCGCGCCGACGTGCGGCGTGAGCAGGAGACCGGGCACGTTCCACAGCGGGTGCCCGGGTGGCAGCGGCTCCGGCTCGGTGACGTCGAGCGCCGCGCGCAGCCGCCCGGAAGCCAGCTCCGCGACCAGCGCGTCGGTGTCGGCCACCGGCCCGCGCGCGCCGTTGACCAGCACCGATCTGTCCGGCATGGCCGTCAGGAACTCGGCGTCGACCAGGCCGCGGGTCTCGTCGGTGAGCGGGACGACCACCACACACGCGTCGTGGTGCGGCAGCAGACCGTGCACCTCGTCGATGCCGTGCACGCCGGCCCGCGCCCGCCGCCCGACGAGCGTCGTCGACACGTCGAACGGGTCGAGCCTGCGCACCAACTGCTCCGCGACGTCACCGGCGCCGACGATCAGCACGCGCTTCCCGGCCAGCTCCTCGGTCTGGTGGTACTCCCACCGCGCGCCGTCCTGCGCGCGGACGAACTGCGGGACGTGCCGGTAGACGGCCAGCAGCGTCATAACGACCCACTCCGCGGTGGCCCCGCCATGCGCGCCGCGGCAGTCGGAGAGCGCAACGGACTCGGGGAGCTTGCCGATCCACGCCTCGGCGCCGGCGGTGAGCAGCTGGACGAGCTGCAGCTTCGGCATCCGTTGCGCGATGTCGACGGCGGTGGTGAGGAACGGCGGGATCAGCACCGTCGCGTCGGCGGCCTCCGGTGGGAGCTCCGCCGCGCCGTCGTACCGGACGGCGGTGACGCCATCGACGCCGGCGAACGCGGCCATCCCTTCCTCCTGCGGCACCAGCACCCGGATGTCGACCATGGCACCGACCGTACTCACCGGCTGCTCACCCCGTCGCGCCTAACCTGGGTCTCGTGGTGGGACGTCTGCGACGCGGGGTGGCTGCTGTGCTGCTCGGGTTGCTGCTGGCCGGGTGCGCGACGTTCCCCGACGACGGCCCGCGCGATTGGCGGGAGAAGATCGAGGGGCAGGGCGAGCTCGGCGGCCCGCCGACGATCCCGGAGCCGACCGATCCCAGACAGCCGCCGGCGCAGGGCGGTGGGCAGTCGGAGCCCGGCGACGAGCCGCCGGCACCGAACGGCTGCGTCGACCCCGACCCGCTCGTCGTCGCGACCTGCCTCGAACCGATCGGCGCGATCGCCGTGCTGCCCGACGCGGAGACGGCTCTGGTCGCGGAGCGTGCGACGGGCCGCGTGCTGAAGGTGAAGAAGGACGTCGAGCCGGAGCTCATCGCGACCGTCCCCGTCGCCGCAACCGGCGGGGGCGGCCTCACCGGGCTCGTCCTCTCCCACTCCTACGATGAGGACCAGCTCGTCTACGCCTACGTCACCACGCCGTCGGACAACAGGGTGGTGCGCATCGCCGCAGGTGAGCCGCCCAAGCCGGTGTTCACCGGCATCCCGAGGGGTGCCACGAACAACGCCGGCGCATTGGGCGTCGACATCGACGGCTCGCTGCTGGTCGCCACCGGCGACGCCGGCGGGCCGGACAGCCCCACGTCGCTCGCCGGCAAGATCCTGCGGATCGACACGCTCGGCCGTCCGGCCAAGGGCAACCCCGACCCGTCGTCGGCCGTGCTGAGCTCGGGCTTGCGCTCGCCCGGCGGGATCTGCGTCGACCCGATCACCACGCTGGCCTGGGTCACCGACCACACCGGCGTCCAGGACGCCCTGCACCTCGTCGTCCCCGGCCCGCTGCCGGCGCCCGCCTGGACCTGGCCCGACCGGCCGGGCGTCGCAGGCTGCATGGCGCAACCCGGCGTGGTCGCGATCGCGCAGGCCGGCTCCGCGTCGCTGTTCGTGCTGCGCCCCACCGAGACCGGCGGCTTCACCGGCGAGCCGGAGGTGCTGCTGAAGGACACCTACGGCCGGCTGTCCGCGGCCGCCCTCGCCCCCGACGGCCTCCTCTGGCTCGGCACCGTCAACAAGGCCGGCGGGAAGCCCGTCTCCAGCGACGACCGGGTGCTGCGCATCCAACCCCCCGCCGGTGGCGGGGCAAGCTGGGCGTAGCGCCCCCGAACTTCCCCACCGTTTTGGGTGGATGCGCGCCATTTCAGCGCGCAAGTGCCCAAAACGGTGGGGAAGTTGGTGGGGTGTCGGGTGCACGAGTCCCCGCCGGATCGGCGGAGCCTCGTGGTGCTGCCGATCGCCTCGACGTCGAGATGTACCTCAGTGTCGTCCAAGCTTGATCAAAAGACGCTGCGGTTAATCTCGCCACCGCCGGCACGAACTCGCACGTGCACATCTCACCCCGACGTCCCGTCCGAGATCCTGCGACGTCCGGAAGGCAACCTCTATACGTCCACATCTATTGCAAGACACAACGTTCACACTAGTGAACGATCCAGCTCAAATCTCCCTTAAGGCGACACGCCCGCACGCCCATTGTCGCCATGATTGCAAATACGCCCCAAACCGGGTCGGTGAACTCACAGGGAGAAGGCATGACAAGGGTCTTTCGCACGTTTCTTATTCTGTTGATCACATCAGCCGTAGCCACCACGCTCCTCTGCGGATCCGCATCAGCCGCAGCAATCTCATCGACGCAGTCCGACCACTGGGCAGCCGCCACATCAGCGCCCAGCCATCAGTACGCCGCTCCTGACGGATCGATGTGCTTCGTACGACGGTGCGCACCCGGGGAAGCCCGTGCAGCCTTCACGCGGCTGCTTGAAGACATCAGCAGGATCCCGGAGTCAGTGCTGCGGCGTGGCGACAAGGCCACAAACGACTGGCTCAGGAGAAACTCCCCGGCGAGTCGTGCCGCCTTCGGCCCGTTGCCCACTCGCGCCGGGAACGTCGTAGGATGCATTGCATCCGTAGGTGCCGTACTCGTCAGCACGTTGGTTCCGGCAGCAAAGCTCCTGAAGATCAAGACTCTCATAAAGGAGCTGGGTGGGGTTTACGACGCCACCCGACTACTGATCGGTGCCGGCAACGCTGCAGAGAAGGCTGAGGCTCTCGCCATCACTCTCGGTGCGCTCGTGGGGGAACTTACAGGAATCAAGGGCATACTCGAAAACTGCTTCTGGTGAACCCGACACTCACAGAGGAGACGTGTAGAATGAATGACACAGATAGGCGTTTACCGTTCTGGGCGCTGTGGATCGTCCCGGCCGCGCTGTTGATCCTTGCCGTCGTGCTCGCGCTCACCGGACCGGTATGGCTCGGCGCGATCGCTGCGGTCCTGAGCTTCGCCGCCGCTCTCGGGATCGAGATCCGGGCCCGCTTCACCGGATCCGCCATCCCGCAGCTCACACCCGACGACCTTGCGACGATTCGCGCCGAACGGGACACCACCGGCGAGATCGCGGCCGTCCGGGCGTTGCGCAGGCGCCATGCCGGCCTGTCGCTGCGCGACGCGGTGCACCTCGTCCGCTCCGCCTGACGAAGTTCCCCACCGTTTTGCCGACTTGCACACCCGAAAAGGCGTGCAGGTTGGCAAAACGGTGGGGAAGTTGGCGTCGTTAACCCGCGCTGCGCTCCAGGATCAGCTCGCGGACGCGCTTGGCGTCGGCCTTGCCGCCCGTCGCCTTCATGACGGCCCCGACGATCGCACCCGCGGCCTGCACCTTGCCGCCGCGGATCTTCTCGACGACGTCGGGCTGCGCGGCGAGCGCCTCGTCGACGGCGGCGATCAGCTCGCCCTCGTCGGAGACGACGGCGAGGCCGCGGGCGGCGACGACGTCGTCGGGCGAGCCCTCGCCGGCGAGCACGCCGTCGACGACCTGGCGGGCCAGCTTGTTGTTCAGCTCACCGGACGCCACGAGCGCGATCACGCGCGCGACCTGCTCCGGCGTGATCGGCAGCTCGTCGAGCGGCACACCCTGGCTGTTGGCCTGCTGGGTCAGGTACGCGACCCACCACGAGCGGGCCTCGCCGGCCGGCGCCCCGGCGGCGACGGTGGCCTCGATCAGGTCGAGCGCGCCCGCGTTGACGAGGTCGCGCAGCTCCTCGTTGGTGAGCGACCAGTCGGCCTGCAGCCGGGCCCGCCGCTGCCACGGCAGCTCGGGCAGGGTGCCGCGCAGCTCGTCGACCCATTCCGCGGGAGGCGCGATCGGGACGAGGTCGGGCTCGGGGAAGTACCGGTAGTCCTCGGAGGTCTCCTTGCGCCGCCCCGCGCGGGTGGAGCCGGACTGCTCCTCGAAGTGCCTGGTCTCCTGCACGACGGTGCCACCGCCGAGAAGCACACCCGCCTGCCGGCTCATCTCGTAGCGGACGGCCCGCTCGACCGACCGCAGCGAGTTGACGTTCTTCGTCTCGCTTCGCGTGCCGAGCACACCGGAGTCGCGCGGCGACAGCGACAGGTTCACGTCGCACCGCATCGAGCCCTGGTCCATCCGGACGTCCGAGACGCCGAGCGCCTTGATCAGGTCGCGCAGCGCGGTGACGTACGCACGCGCCACCTCCGGCGCCCGCTCGCGCGTGCCGGGGATCATCTTCGTGACGATCTCGATCAGCGGCACGCCGGCCCGGTTGTAGTCGAGCAGCGAGTACTCCGCGCCGTGGATCCGCCCGGTCGCGCCGCCGACGTGCAGCGACTTGCCGGTGTCCTCCTCCATGTGCGCCCGCTCGATCTCGACGCGGAACGTCGAGCCGTCGTCGAGCACGACGTCGAGGTGTCCGTTGACCGCGATCGGCTCGTCGTACTGGGACGTCTGGAAGTTCTTCGGCATGTCGGGGTAGAAGTAGTTCTTGCGCGCGAACCGGCCCCACGGGGCGATGTCGCAGTTCAGCGCCAGTCCGATCCGCATCGCCGACTCGACGGCGGCGCGGTTGACCACCGGGAGCGAACCCGGCAGTCCGAGGCACGTCGGGCAGACCTGCGTGTTCGGCTCGGCACCGAACGTCGTCGGGCAGCCGCAGAACATCTTGGTCTGGGTGTTCAGCTCGACGTGCACCTCGAGCCCGAGCATCGGGTCGAAACGCTCGACGACCTCGTCGAACTCCACCAATGTGGGAGCGGTCATCGGGTCACCTCCGGAACACCGTTGATCAGCGGGCTGCCGGCCTCGTCGTCGCGGGCGGCCTCGTAGGCGGCGCCGACGCGGTACATGATCGCCTCGCCGAGCGCGGGCGCCATCACCTGCAGCCCGACGGGCAGGCCCTCGGCGAGCCCCGACGGCACGGACATCGCTGCGGTGCCGGCCAGGTTGGTCGGGATCGTCGCGAGGTCGTTCAGGTACATCGCGAGCGGGTCGTCGACCTTGTCACCGATCGGGAACGCCGTGGTCGGCGTCGTGGGCGAGACGAGCACGTCGGCCTGCGCGAACGCCGCGGTGAAGTCGCGGCTGATCAGCGTGCGCACCTTCTGCGCCTGGCCGTAGTAGGCGTCGTAGTAGCCCGACGAGAGCGCGTAGGTGCCGAGGATGATGCGGCGCTTCACCTCGGGCCCGAAACCGGCCTCGCGGGTCGCGGCCATGACCTCCTCCGCCGAGGCGCCCTTCTCGACCCGCAGGCCGTAACGCATCGCGTCGAACCGCGCGAGGTTCGACGACACCTCGCTGGGCAGGATCAGGTAGTACGCCGCCAGCCCGTACTCGAAGTGCGGGCAGCTGACCTCGACGAGCTCGGCGCCGAGCTTCTCCAGCTGCGCGAGCGCCTCGTCGAAGCTGGCGCGGACGCCGGGCTGGTAGCCCTCGCCGCCCAGCTCGCGGACGACGCCGACGCGCACGCCGGACAGGTCGCCGGCCGCCCCGATGCGGGTGGCGTCAACGACGCTCGGCACGGGCTGGTCGATCGACGTCGAGTCGAGCGGGTCGTGCCCGCCGATCACCTCGTGCAGCAGCGCGGCGTCGAGCACCGTGCGCGCGCACGGCCCGCCCTGGTCGAGCGACGACGCGCAGGCGATCAGCCCGTAGCGGGAGACGCCGCCGTAGGTTGGCTTGACCCCGACCGTCCCGGTGAACGCGGCCGGCTGGCGGATCGAGCCGCCGGTGTCGGTGCCGATCGCGAGCGGGGCCTCGAACGCGGCGAGCGCCGCGGCGGAACCGCCGCCGGAGCCGCCGGGGACGCGCCCGGTGTCCCACGGGTTGCGGGTGACGCCGTACGCGGAGTGCTCCGTGGAGGAGCCCATCGCGAACTCGTCCATGTTGGTCTTGCCGAGGATCGTGATGCCGGCCTCGCGCAGGCGGGTCGCCACCGTGGCGTCGTACGGCGGGCGCCAGCCCTCCAGGATCCGCGAACCCGCGGTCGTGGGCATGTCGGACGTCGTGAAGACGTCCTTCAGCGCGAGCGGGACGCCTGCCAGCGGCGACGCCGGCGCGCTGCCGGCCGCGATGCTCGCGTCGACCAGCCCGGCGGACTCCAGCGCGGCCTCCGCCGCGACGTGCAGGAACGCGTGGACGGTGCCGTCGACCTCCGCGATGCGGTCGAGGTGCGCCTGCGCGACCTCGACGGCCGAGACCTCACGGGAATGGATCTTCCCGGCCAGCTCGGAGGCGTTGAGCCTGGTCAGCTCGTTCATGCTTCCTCCCCCAGGATCTGCGGCACGCGGAAGCGGCCGTCCTCCGCGGCGGGGGCGCCGGCGAGCGCCTGCTGCTGCGTCAACCCCGGGCGCAGCTCGTCGGGCCGGAACACGTTCTGCAACGGGACGGCGTGCGACGTCGGCGGGATGTCGTCGGCTGCGACCTCGCCGACGCGGGCGACCGAGCCGAGGATCACGTCGAGCTGGCCCGCGAACACGTCGAGCTCCGCATCGGTGACGGCGAGCCTGGCCAGCCTGGCGAGGTGCGCGACCTCGTCGCGGCTCAAGCCAGCGGGATCGGCGGACATGTCCCTCCAGAGCGAATTGCAGCGGCTGCGACGATGCGGCGACGGAGCGGTGAATATGCGCTCTGGTACGGCCCGGGCGACGGGCCGGCCGGCGCGGCATCGATACCGAGTGTAGTGCGGCCACCACCGAGTTTCGGCGGCGGGCGGACCCGTGCGCCTGTCGCCGTGCCGAAGGGCGCCAGGCCTGACAGAATCGCTCCGGATGCCGCGTCGGCCCGCCCGCGCGGCGCCGGAGTTCGCCGCGCGGTCGGGGATATCGGCGAGAGGGCGGTGAAGGAGTGTCGTTCCTGCTCCGGGTCGTGCTGCCGGACCAACCTGGCAGCCTCGGGGCCGTTGCGACGGCGCTGGGCAACGCCGGTGCCGACATACTCGGCGTCGACGTCGTCGAGCGTGCGCACGGCAACGCCGTCGACGACCTGGCGGTCGAGCTGCCGCCGGGCCGGCCACCGGACGTGCTCATCACGGCGGCCGAGTCGGTGCCCGGCGTCGAGGTCGAGTCGGTGCGTCCGCACTCGGGCCGGTTGGACACCCATCGTGAGCTGGAGCTGATCGAGGAGATCACCGGCGATCCCGGCGGCGGGCTCACGCTGCTCGCGGCCGGCGTTCCGCGGATCTTCCGTGCGGGCTGGGCGGTGATCGTCACCCGCGACGCCGACCGCGCCTACCGGATCGCCGAGAGCGCGGCCGCGCCGGAGACGATCTCGGGCGACCTGCCGTGGCTGCCGCTCAAACGGGCCACTGTGCTCGACCCGGAGCTGCACTGGGTGCCCGAACCGTGGCGCGCCCTGGACACCGAGCTGGCCGCGGCGCCCTACGGCACCGACGCGCAGGCGCTCGTCGTCGGCCGGCCGGGCGGGCCCGCCTTCCGCCCGTCCGAACTGGCGCGCCTGGCCCACCTCACGGGCATCGTCACGACGGTGCTGGGCAACTGACACCCCGAGGCGGCGCCGACTTCCCCACCGTTTTGGGTGGATGCGCGCCAAATCGGCGCGCATGTGCCCAAAACGGTGGGGAAGTTCGGGCGGTGACAATGAGTGCATGGTGACGGTTGCATGGTGACGACGACCGCGGGTGGGGGCTCGCTGGACCGACCGTGGGCGCGGGTGCCGAGCTGGGTCGGCCCGGCGCTGCGCCCGGAGCTGGCCGGCTCGACCGACGAGATCATCGCGGCCGTGCGCGCCGAGGTGCCCGACTTCGCCCGCCCGATGACGGGCCGGTTCGGCATGCGGATCACCGAGGGGGTGACGGTCGCGCTCTCGCAGTTCCTCGAGCTGCTCGGCCGCGACGTCCCGATCATCGACATGCAGGTCTACCGCTCGCTCGGCCAGGTGGAGCACCGCGAGGGCCGCACGCTGGCCGCGCTGCAGTCGGCGTACCAGGTCGGCAGCCGGACGCTGTGGCGGCGGCTCGGCGCGAGCGCGACGGCCCGCCAGCTGCCGCCCGACGTGATCTTCTGGCTGGCCGAGGCGCTGTTCACCTACATCGAGGAGCTATCGGCCGCGTCGGTCGCGGGCTGGACGACCGAGGAGTCGAGCCGCGCGGGGTCGCTGCAGACGCGCCGGCACGCGCTCGTCGAGCTGCTGACCCGCCAGCCGCCGGCCGTGCCGGGTGAGGTGGAGCCGGTTGCCGCCGCGGCCGGGTGGAAGCTGCCCCCGCGGATGGCCGCGCTCGTCGTCGAGGACGCCGTCGGCGTCGCGACCCGGCTGCCCGGCTCGGTCGGCGCCGACCTCGACCCGGTCGGGGTCGTCCTGCTGCCGTGGCCGGAGAAGCCGGGGTGGGCCGACGTCGTCCGGGCTGCCTTGCGGGACCGGCCGGCTGTGCTCGGCCCGGTCGTCGAGCCGCCGTCGGCGCACCGGTCGATCGCGCTGGCCCAAGCGGCGTGGCCGCTGCACCTCGCCGGCCGACTCGGCGCGCCGGACGTGCTCGTGCGCGCCGACGACCACCTGCTCACCCTCCTGCTCGCCGCCCAGCCCGACCTCGCGGCCGATCTCTGCGAGCGCGCGCTGCGGCCGTTGCAGGACCTGCCGGCCGGCGGCGCCGCCCGCGCCGAGGAGACGTTGCGGGCGTGGCTCGACGCGCACGGCGACATCACCGAGACCGCCGCCGCGCTGCACGTCCACCCGCAGACCGTGCGCTACCGCCTCGCCGGCCTCCGCGAGACGTTCGGCGAGCGCCTCGACACCCCCACCGGCCGCCTCGAACTGGCTCTCGCCCTGCGCGCCCCCTGAACTCCCGCCCAACTTCCCCACCGTTTTGCCAATCTGCACGAGCCTGAGGGTCTGCAAGTTGGCAAAACGGTGGGGAACTTCTACGCCGGCGGCGCGTCGCCGAGCGACTCCAGCACGTTGCGCAGCGTGTCGGCCAGCGCCGCGCGCTCGTCGGGTGAAAGCGCCGCGAGCAGGCGGTTCTCCGTGGCGAGATGGTCGGGCAGGGTCCGGTCGACGAGCGCGAGGCCGGCCGGGGTCAGCGCGACATGCACCTCACGCCCGTCGGACGGGCTGCGGGTGCGCCCCACCAGCTCCCGCGCCTCCAGCCGATCGAGCCGCTGGGTGATCGCGCCGGAGGTGACCATCGACGAGCGGGTCAGCTCCGCCGGCGTGAGGTACGGGCGGCCGCTGCGCCGCAGCGTCGCGAGCACGTCGAACGACGCCCGGTCGAGCCCGTGGCTCGCGAACGTCTCCCCCAGCGCCGTGTCGACTAGCCGGCTCAGCCTGGACAGGCGGCCGATCACCCCCATCGGCGAGGTGTCGAGGTCGGGACGCTCCGTGCGCCACTGCTCCAGGATGCGGTCGACGTGATCGGGCATACAGCACCCTAGCAAATCCTTTAGCGCTAAGTTATAGTCGTTTAGTGCTAAGAGACCGGACGGCCCTCATCCTCATCACTGCGCTGGCCCCGGCTGTCTGGGGCTCGACCTACCTCGTCACCACCGAGTTCCTCCCGCCGGACCGCCCGCTGCTCGCGGCGCTGATCCGCGCACTGCCGGCCGGCCTGCTGCTCGTCGCGATCACGCGGCGGCTGCCCAGCGGCATCTGGTGGTGGCGCGCGGCCGTGCTCGGCACGCTCAACATCGGCGCGTTCTTCGCGCTCCTCTTCGTCGCCGCCTACCGCCTGCCGGGCGGGGTCGCCGCGACGGTCGGGGCACTGCAGCCGCTGCTCGTCGTCGGCCTCTCCGCGGGCCTGCTCGGCCAGCGGATGACGCTGCGCACGACGCTCGCCGCCGTGGCCGGTGTCGCCGGCGTGAGCCTGCTGGTCCTGCGCGCCGATGCGCAGCTCGACGCCGTCGGCCTCGCCGCGGCGCTCGGCGGCGCCGCGGTGATGGGCCTGGGCATCGTGCTCAGCAAGCGCTGGGTCTCCCCCGCGCCGCTGCTCGCGACGACGGGCTGGCAGCTGGTCGCCGGCGGGCTCGTGCTGCTGCCCGTCGCGCTGCTGGTCGAAGGCCCGCCGCCGGTCGCGTTGACCGGCCCGAACCTCGCCGGCTACGCCTACCTCTCGATCATCGGCGCCGCCGTCGCGTACGCGCTGTGGTTCCGCGGGATCCGCGCGCTGACGCCTACGCACGTCACGTTCCTCGGGCTGCTCAGCCCGGTGGTCGCCACCACGCTCGGCTGGCTGGTGCTGGGGCAGGACCTGTCGCCCATGCAGGTCATCGGCGCGCTGATCGTCCTCGGCGCGCTGGTGGTCGCGCAGCTCCCGGCCCGTTCGGCCAGGGCGGCCTCACGCGGCCAGCAGCGCCACCCCGATGACGAGGTCGACGATCGCGCACGCCTCGGCGTACCAGCGGGGAACGGTGCCGACGGAGGCGTGCTTCGCGATGCCGCGGTGGTGCGCCAGATCCCAGAACGCGTGTGCTAGCCAGCCGAACGCGACGATGTAGCGGGCGACGGGCGGCGCGACCAGCAAGGCGACCACCGTGAGCACGACGAGCGCCACCAGCACGCCGACCTGCAGCGCAAGCACCCCCGGGCGGCGCAGCGTGCCCCGCATCGCACCGAAGGCCAGATAGATCACCCCGAGCAGGGGGAGCACCCACAGCGGCGGGTCGTCGTGCTCGAACGGGCGCTGCAGGCCCGCGACGACCAGCGAGAGCGCAAGCGCGATCAGCGAGGGCCACCAGCGGCGCAGCGCACCGGACCACGAGCTGACCGGCTCGTCGGTGTGGATGTTCACGGGGTGCACGCCGACACCGTTGTGCCGGTGCCGCCCGCCGGCAAGACCCGACGCGCGGAGATGTCCGGATCCGAGCGGAAGTGGTCAGATCACCCCGGACTTGTAGTCCAGCAGGTCGGCCACCCGCCGGCCGCCCGCCGCCTCGTCTGCCAGCAGTGGTCCTCGTGCCGGAGAACCGCAAGAGGCAGGGGCTGGTGATGACCGCGAGCTGGCCGAACGTCGTGAACCGGAGCAGCAGCCAGGTCAGCACGGCCACCGCGGCGAAGAGCAGCGCCGCGACCGGCACCACGCCGTTGACCCGCCCCAGCCCGATCACGCTCCACGAATCGGGCACGCCGTAGACCGGCTTGGCGTCGGTCGAGACGAACAGCAGGCCCGTCACCAGCACCTGCACACCGAGCGTCGCGACGAACGGGTTGATCCCGACCTTCGCGATGAGCAGGCCGTTCACCACACCGACGGCGAACCCGGCCGCAACCGCGACCAGCACCCCGAGCGTGACGCCCAGCTGCGCCATCGTCCAGGCAGCGAGCAGGACGAGAGCGCGCCGACCGCGCCGACGGAGAGGTCGAACCCGCCGAGCAGGATCATCAGCAGCATCCCGCAGGCGACGATGCCGATGATCGCGTTCTGTTCGAGGACGTTGAGCAGGTTGTCCACGTCGCGGAACGTCGGCGAGACGATCGCCAGCACGACGACCAGCAGCGCGAAGACGATGACGAGGACGTTGCGGGAGAGCACTCCGGTCATGAGCGCTGGGCTCCTTGTCCAAGCTGCGCGAGCAAGGGAGCGGCGACGGCGTCGCGGGTGAGCGCCACGGCGGCGTCGACGGCGCCGAGCGCGGTGGCGCTCGACCCGAGACCGGTGACGACGATCCGGGGTGGCGCAGGCGAATGCCGCTCGACCCGCTCGGTGAGCGCGCCGAGGAACGGCTCCACGGCACGCCCGACGCTGCCGCCGAGCAGCACCAGCTCGGGATCGGCCACCGCGCCGAGCGCCAGCACGCAGAGCGCGATGCCGTCGAGCACGTGCCCGACGATCCCGGTGGCGTGCCGGCCGCCCGCGGCCGCAGCGGCGAACACGTCGGACGCCGACGGCCGCTCGCCCAGCTCGGCGCGCGCCTCCGTCGAGCCCGCGGCGAGCCGGGCCGCCTCGAACGCGATCGCCGGGCCGCACACCACGCTCTCCATGCCACCGATCCGCCCGACCCGGCGCTCGCCGAGCTGCTCGAAGCCGGTGACGAGGGTCCCGATCTCACCTGCGGCGTTGTGGCCGCCGCGCACGAGCTGACCGTCGCTCACGATCGCGCTGCCGAGGCCGGTGCCGACCGACAGCACTGCGAAGTTCGCGACCCCCTTCGCGGCGCCGCGCGACGCCTCGCCGCGGGCCGCGAGGTTCACGTCGTTCTCGACGGCGAACTCGACGTCGACCAGCTCGCCGAGCTTGCCGACGATGTCGAACCCCTCCCAACCGACGTTCGGGCCGCGGGTGGCGAGCGAGGTGCGCGGGTCGATCACGGCGGGGACGCCGACGGCCAGCGCCTGCGGCGCGAGCTCGCGTTCCGCCGCGAGGCCGGCCATCCGCTGCCAGACAGCGGTGAGTGCAGCGAACCCGCCACCCGCCTCCGCGACGGTGATCTGGTGCTCGGCGAGCGGCTCGCCGAGCAGGTCGGCGAGGACCCCGCGGCAGCGTGTGCCGCCGAGGTCGATGCCGACGACGGTGCCTGCGAGCGCATTGAACGTCAGCACCCGCGCGGGCCGGCCCGCGGTGCGGGCCTCGCCGAACGTCTCGGCGAGCAGGCCGCGCGCGAGCAGGCGGGTGGCGATCCGGCTCACCGACGCCGCCGAGAGCCCCAAGGCGCCCGCGACCTGCGGGCGGGTGGTCGGCCCGGCTTGCCGGATGTGGTCCAGGACGAGGTACTCGTTCCAGTCGCCCATGGCACCGTGCTGCAGCGGCACTGGTTCGTTCCAATCTGAGTGAAATTGAACGGAGTGTGCTCCGTCACACAGATTTGTACAAGCAGAACGTCACATATTGCCGGTTTGCATCACGGTGCGTAGCGACGGCAGGACTCGGCGCATGACAGGTGCGCGCCGGACCGGGGCGCCGCCGTGGCGGAGTGCCGGGAATGTGGCTTTCCCGGCGCGTGGGGCTGGGAAGGTGGCTTTCCCGGCATCGTGTGCGTTCCGCACGCGTGGGCAGGAAAGTGGCTTTCCTGCCCTCCCCGCAAAGCCCTACCCCTGCGGCCGGACGACCCGCGTGAGTTCGCGCTCCAGCACGTCGAGCACGAACGGCAGGCTCAGCACGGTGTTCCAGCCGAACGCCGCCTCGACGTCGCCCTCGAGGAAGATCGACCGCTGCTCCTTGCTGACGGCCATCCGCTGCACCAGCGCGTTCTGCTCGACCGTCGCACGCCCGCCGGGGGTGAACGAGAGCTGGTCCCAGACGAGCACGTCGCGGTCGAGCAGGTTGGTCTGCTCGTAGCTGAGGGTCCCGTAGAACTCCTTGCCCGCGATGTCGTCGAACTCCTTCGGCACGGTGAAGCCGAGCGACGTGAAGAACCGCGACCGCGGGTCCTGCGACGCGAAGAACCCGATGTTCTCCGGGCCGAAGCTGGCCACCACGATCGACTTGCCGGCGAACTCGGGGTGCGCCGCCTTGATCGCGGCGAACCGGCCGTCGAGGTCGTTGACCAGCTTCTCGGCCTCCGCGCTCTTGCCGAGCGCCCGCCCGATCGTCCTGGTCGTCTCCTGCCACGGCGACCCGTAGTCGACGTACTTGCCCGACTGCGTGATCGTCGGGGCGATGTTGGTGAGCTTCGTGTACTCGTCCTGGCTGATCCCGGAGTACAGGCCGAGGATCAGGTCGGGGTCGAGCGCGGCGATCTTCTCCAGCTCGATCGTGTCCATCTTGAGGATCTGCGGGCTCTCCCCGGCCGCCTTCGGCTCGGTCCACGGGTGGATCACGTCGGTCTCCGACCCGTACCACCAGCGGACCGCGACCGGCTTGCTGCCGAGCGCGTAGATGAAGTCGTGCTCCTGGTAGCCGATCGCGACGATCCGCTTCGGCTCTGCCGGGATCGTCGTCGAGCCGTACTTGTGCTCGATGGTCACCGGGAACGCGTCAGCGCTGCCCGACGCGGCCGGCGGCGGCGCGACGCCGGTCTCCCCCGCCCCGCCGCCACAGCCCGCGAGCAGCAACGCCGCCGATGCCACAAGTGCGCACAACGCACGTCCGTACCCGCTCGCCGGCATGCGCCGCCTCCTCCTGAGTGCCCGACCCAGGACAGGACTGTAGCTTAGGTGAGGCTTGCCTGTGGCGTGACGAAGATTGCTGTCAGCCGGCCAGGCGGACCGGGGCGCCGTTGGTCTTGCGCGCCTTGGGCAGCGCGGTGACCGAGCCCTTCGGGCCGCCGCCGGGGAACGCCAGGCGGGCGATCTTCAGGAACACCTTGCCGTACTGCTTCGGCAACGGGCCGGCGGTGTAGGTGAGACCGTAGCGCGCGCAGATCTCGCGGACGCGCGGCGCGATCTCGGCGTAGCGGTTGCTCGGGATGTCCGGGAACAGGTGGTGCTCGATCTGGTGGCTCAGGTTCCCGGTCATGATGTGGAACAGCTTGCTGCCGGTGAGGTTCGCCGAGCCGAGCATCTGCCGCACGTACCACTCGCCCTTGGTCTCGCCTTCGAGGCGCTCCTCCTCGAACGTCTCGGTGCCCTCGGGGAAGTGCCCGCAGAAGATCACGGCGTGCGACCAGATGTTGCGGATGACGTTCGCGGTGAGGTTCGCGGCCGCCGTGTGCAGGAAGCCGGGGCCCGACAGCGCGGGGAAGATCACGTAGTCCTTGGCGAGCTGCTTGCGGACCTTGCGCCAGAACGCCCTCAGGTCGGCCTTCATCTCGGCCTTCGACTTCGTGCCGTCGCGGTACTTGTCGAAGTCGAGGTCGTAGAGCGCGATACCCCACTCGAAGATCAGCGAGAGGCCGATGTTGGTGAGCGGCTGGATCAGGTTGGAGGGCTTCCACTCCTGCTCCGGCGTGATCCGCATGACCGTGTAGCCGAGGTCACGGTCCTTGCCGCGCACGTTCGTGAACGTGTGGTGCTCGTAGTTGTGGGTGCGCTTCCAGGCCTCGGCCGGGGTCGCGTGGTCCCACTCCCACGTCGTCGAGTGGATCCGCGGGTCGCGCATCCAGTCCCACTGACCGTGCAGGACGTTGTGCCCGATCTCCATGTTGTCGAGGATCTTCGCGACGGAGAGCGCCGCCGTCCCCAGCACCCACGCCGGCGGGAACCGGGAGAAGATCAGGGCAGCACGGCCGCCGATCTCCAGCGCGCGCTGCACCGCGATCACCCTGTGGATGTAGCGGGCGTCGGCCTCGCCGAGGCTGGAGACGACCTCTTCGCGGATCGCGTCGAGCTCGGCGCCGAGCGCCTCGATCTGCTCGTCGGTCAGGTGCGCGGCGGCGCTGATCGTCGTCGTCTGAGTTGCGCTTGCGGTAGCGGTAGGCATTTTGCTCCTCACAGCTCGATCTCGACGTCGCCGGCGGCACCGGATACACAGGTGCGGACGGGGACGCCGGGGGTGTCATGCACGTCGCCGGTGCGCAGGTCGCGGACCGCGCCGGAGCGCAGCTTCCCGACGCACGTGTGGCAGATGCCCATCCGGCAACCGTTGGGCAGCAGCGCGCCCGCGGCCTCGCCGGCGACCATGAGCGGGGTGCCCGGTCCGGCGTCGGCCACGATGTCGCTGGTGGTGAAGTGGACGCGCCCACCGGGGACGCCGTCGGCGACCGTCGCGGGCGGGGTGAATCGTTCGACGTGCAGGGCATCGGGGTCGCCTGCACGGTCCCAGTGCTCGGTGAGCATGTCGAGCATGCCGGCCGGGCCGCACGCCCACGTCTTCCGCGCCGCCCAGTCGGGCACGGTGTCGGTGAGCGCGTCGGCGGTGAGCCGGCCTTCGAGCGCGGTGTGCCGCTCGACGAACCGCATGCCGGTCGCGGCTGCGATCGAACGCAGCTGGGCACCGAACACGAGGTCGCGCGGGGTGCGGTCGCAGTGCACGAGCACCGCGCCGTCGAGCTCTTCCGGACGCTCCTTGGACAGCGTGCGCAGCATCGACATGATCGGCGTGATGCCGCTGCCGGCCGCCAGGAAGAGCAGCTTCTCGGGGGTGGGCTCGCCGAGCACGAACTCGCCCGCCGGCGGACCGAGCCGGACGAGCGTGCCGACGGGCGTGCCGTGCGCGAGCTTGCCGGAGACGGTGCCGCCGGGCACCACCGTCACGGTGATCGAGAGCAGCGGGTCGGACGGGCACGACGTCGCCGAGTAGGTGCGCCACTGCCACACACCGTTGATCCGAATGCCGATCCCGACGAACTGGCCCGGCACGTGCTTCCGGTAGCCGGCGCCCGGCCGCAGCACGAGCGTCGTGGTGTCGGCGGTCTCGCGGCGGAGCCCGATGACCCGCGCGTGGGGTTCACGCGTGGACCACATCGGGTTCATCGTGCCGAGGAGATCGTCAGGCACGACGGGGGTCGTGAGCAAGGCTGCGGCGTCACGCGCCCGACGTCCGATCGCACGGAGAACTCCCATGCAGACAACGGTATTGCGCGCTTCCCACAAAAGGCCACGCTCGTGAGCACGCTGCGGGCGGTGAATCTGTTGCGGGAGCCAAAATTGCTTGCGGATCCCGGATGGATATGGGGGTTAGCCCTATGGTGTCGCCGCCAGGGCTCCGACTTGCCCTGCCGCAGGCCCGTTCAGTTGGGCGCGCGCCGCCCGATCCGGGATCGGCCCGGTGACTGCCAGCTCTGCTTCTTCTCGATCTCGAAGGCCGTCGCGACGAGGTGCTCGTTGCCGGTCGCGAGCCACCCGTTGGGCAGCACCAGCACGTCCTCGAACCCGATGCGCGTATCGAGCTCCATCCGCATGGCGTACTCGAGGACGGGCCACGCGCCGCCCTCTTCGCCGTGGAGGAGCACGGGCACACCGAGCTCGTTCCCGAGCGCGCGCATGATCCGCACACCCTCGGCGACGGCGGTCTCGGGATCGGAGACGGTGGACTCCGCCAGCACGCGGGTGGTGCCGGGCGGGACGCCATTGGTGCGGAGGGTGACGGCGTCGCCGCTCGTCCACACCCCGAGCTCGACGCCGATGCCGACGGAGGCCGCGGCCGCGCAGACGTCGACCCAGCCCTTCTCGTGGACGTTCACCGAGCAGACGTCGGGCTTGCCGACGCCGAGGTGGCCCCACGCCAGCACCGCCTCGATGCGCTTGGTGGGATCGGGCTGGATCCAGCGGCCGGTGGTGACGCCGATCTCCATGCCGGGGACCTCGGCCCTGATCGCGGCGACGGCATCGCCGACGTGCATGGGGTCGAGCGTCTCCTGCGCGTTGGGCCCGCGGGGGTGGACGTGGACCGCAGTGATGCCTTCCCGCGCGACCGCGCGGGCGTCGCGCGCGAGGTGCCGGGCGAGCACAGGCAGCGCAGGGTGCGCGTCCTCGGGACGCGACCCGTTCAGAACCGCTTGCAGCACTGCATCACCCCCACGCCAGAAGGATAGTGCGTCATCAACAAGAGGCTCCGCCTCCTCCGAACGGAGACCTCAATCGAGTTGATCATAGTGTTGCGCAGGGCGACCGGCCACGACCGGCTCTCACTCGCCGATCGTGGCCACCTCCCTCGCGGCATCCGGACCACGCTCCAGCAGGACCCGGAAGCCCGACTCGTCGAGCACGGGCACGCGGAGCTCGATGGCCTTGTCGTACTTCGAGCCCGGCGCCTCGCCCGCGACGACAAAAGCGGTGTTCTTCGAGACCGAGCTCGCCGCTCTGCCACCACGCGCGGTGATGGCCTCCTTGGCCTCGTCACGGGAGTAGGCGTCCATCGAGCCGGTGATGACGATCGACATGCCATCGAGCGTGCGCGGTATCGATCGGTCGACCTCGTCGATCATGCGGACGCCTGCGGCCCGCCACTTCTCGACGACCTCGCGGTGCCAATCGACGCTGAACCAGTCGCGCAGCGCCGCCGCGATCGTCGGGCCGACGCCTTCGACACCGGCGATCGGGGCGAGTGCCTCGGCGAGCGCCTTGCTCTGGGCACGGGTGGCCGCGCGTGCCGCCTTCTCCGCAGCCGCGGCCCGCTCCTCCTCCGAGAGCTGCGCAACCTCCTCGGCGTCGACGCTGCCGTCGACGGCGACCGGCTCGCCGGGCTTCTCCTCCTCCGCCTCGGCGGAAGAGCCGTCGGACGTGATCACGAGCCCGGCCGCCGCGGTGGCAGCGGCAGCCGCCTCGGCAGCGGTCTCGATCGCCTCCATCGAGGTGAACTCGCGCGCGACGGCCTGCGCCGCCGTCGGCCCGACGTGGCGGATCGACAGACCGACCAGCACCCGCCACAGCGGACGCTCCTTCACCGCCTCCAGGTTGGCGAGCAGCTTGCGCCCGTTGGCCGAGAGCTCCCCCGCCTTCGTGCGGAACAGCTCGACCTGCAGCAGCTTCTCCTCGTCGAGCGAGAAGACGTCGCCCTCGTCGTTGACGACACCCGACTTGAGCAGCGCAACAGCGGCCTCGTAGCCGAGCCCCTCGATGTCGAAGGCGCCCCGACCGGCCAGGTGGAACACCCGCTCGCGCAGCTGCGCAGGGCAGGAGCGCGCGTTGGGGCAGCGCCGGTCGACGTCGCCGGCCTTCTGCTGGACGAGCGCGGTGCCGCACTCGGGGCAGTGCGTGGGCATCACGAACTCGCGCTCGCTGCCGTCGCGCAGCTCCACGACCGGCCCGAGCACCTCGGGGATGACGTCGCCGGCCTTGCGGATCACCACGCGGTCGCCGATGAGCACACCCTTGCGCCGCACCTCGTCGGCGTTGTGCAGGGTGGCGAGCCCGACCGTCGAGCCGGCGATGACCACCGGCTCCATCTGCGCGAACGGGGTGACCCGCCCGGTGCGGCCGACGTTGACCTGGATGTCGAGGAGCTTGGTGGTGGCCTCCTCCGGCGGGTACTTGTACGCGATCGCCCAGCGGGGAGCCCGCGACGTCGAGCCCATCCGGCGCTGCAGCGCGACCTCGTCGACCTTGACGACGATGCCGTCGATCTCGTGCTCGATGTCGTGGCGGTGCTCGCCCCAGTACTCGGTGTGGGCGATCACCTCGTCGACGCCGGTGACGACGACCGTGCGCTCGGAGACCGGCAGCCCCCACGCACGCAACGCGTCGTAGCCCTGCGACTGCCGTTCGAGCGCGAACCCGTCGCGTTTGCCGAAGCCGTGGCAGATGAGCCGCAGCTTGCGCGCCGCGGTGATCCGCGGGTCCTTCTGCCGCAGCGACCCGGCCGCGGTGTTGCGCGGGTTGGCGTAGACGGGCTTGCCGGCCTCGACCATCTGCGCGTTGAGCGCCTCGAAGTCCTCCAGCCGGAAGTAGACCTCCCCGCGCACCTCGACCAGCGCGGGCACCGGGAACTCCGGCGTGCCGGTGAGCTGCTCCGGCACCTCCTCCAGCGTGCGCATGTTGAGCGTGATGTCCTCGCCCGTGCGCCCGTCGCCTCGGGTGAGGGCCCGGGTGAGCATGCCGTTCTCGTACAGGAGGTTGACCGCCAGCCCGTCGATCTTCAGCTCGCAGAGGTAGTGCACCTGCTCCGACCCGATGTCGCGGGCCACCCGCTCGGCCCAGCCGCGCAGGTCGTCGGCCGTGAACGCGTTGTCGAGGCTGAGCATGCGCTCGAGGTGGTCGTGCGCGACGAACTCCGTGCTGAACCCGCTGCCGACCTTCTGCGTCGGCGAATCCGGCGTCACCAGCTCCGGGTGCTCCGCCTCCAGCGCCAGCAACTCGCGCCACAGCTCGTCGAACTGCCCGTCGGAGATGATCGGCGCATCGACGTAGTAGCGGAACTGGTGATCGGCCACCTCGGCTGCGAGGTTGGCGTGGCGCACCTTGGGATCTTCATCCGTCACGAGGGCAGATTACCGATGCCGACCGACAAAACACCCCTGATCAGCCACGTGTACGCGGTCGGCCGCCCAGGTCGGGCGCCAGCGGGCTCCCCTGGCGCCACATGGAACCCTGTGGCTGCTCTACAACGTTGCACGACCGCCACAAGGTTCCACGACGCGGACGGGGCACGGTCAACGCGCACTGGCTCACGTGTCAGCGTGAACGACTGCGATCTGATCAACGTGTGGACCGGTGAGCGTGCACGAGGTCACCACTCTCGGCCTCGACCTACCGACGGCCGCGGACCCGAGCCGCGCCCAGCACGGACCCTCATCCCTCGTGGCGCCCGAAGGCCATGGCGGACTTTCCTGACCTTCCGCCCCGGACGTGCAGCGGCCTGCAGCGTGCCGGTGGATCCCGATTCCCCGCTCCTCCTGCCGTTCGCCCGCCGGGCCGACTGCAAGAGGTCGTCGGCCGGGCGGGTCCCCTGGGAGGGCAGGAAAGCCACTTTCCTGCCCTGTGAGGGCCGGAAAGTGGCTTTGCTGCCCTCCCGTGCGGAACGCACGCGCCCCCTACTCGTCCGGGTCCCCGAACGCCTTCGCGAGCTCTGCGCACAGCGCCATCGCCCGCCGCGCCCAGTTGGGCGTCGCGCCGGCGAGGCCGCAGGCGGGGGTGGGGACGGTGAGCTCGGTGAGGCGGTGCCTGTCGAAGCCGAGCCGGTCGGCCAGCTCGAACACGCGCTTCGCGAGCGCGGGCGCGGCGACGGGCCGCCCGGGGTCGTGGGTCGGGACGATCCCGAGCAGCAGCGGCGTCCCCGCATCCCACGTCTCGCCGAGCGCGTCGAGCGCCGCGGGGAGGGCGGTGCGGCCGGAGACCGCGGGCCGGGTGGCGTCGATGCTGATCCCGGCCGCGCCGATGCCGTTGAGCAGCCGCACGGGCGGCTCGTCGGCGCAGCAGTGCACCACGACGGGGACGCCGAGCGCGGTGATCAGGTCCCGCAGCGCGTCTTGCGCGTCGGTCTCCGCGACCGCCCGCACCGTCCCGTACCCCGAGGGGGTCGGAATCTGCCCGGCGATCACCGCGGGCAGCGCCGGCTCGTCGAGCTGCAGCACGACGCTCGCGCCGGTCCGCGCGGCCACCTCGGCGACGTGCTGCCGCAGCCCCTCCGTGAGGCTCGCGGTGAACTCGCGGACCGCGCCGTGGTCGGTCAGCACCCGATGTCCCGTGTGCAGCTCCACCGTCGCCGCCAGCGACCACGGTCCGGCCGCCTGCACCTTCACCCACGCCGGCCGCACCGGGTCGCAGGCTTCGTCGAACGCGTCCATGTCGCCCCTGAGCAGGTCGACGGCGATCCGGTGGTCACGGCCCGGCCGATCGGCCACCCGGTAGCCCGACGGCCGCACCTCTACCGCGATGTCCACCAGCAGCGACGCCGTGCGCCCGACGATGTCCGCCCCGACGCCGCGGGCCGGCAGCTCGGGCAGGTACGGCAGCAGCGGCAGCTCCCCCACGACGGTCGCGGCGGCCTCCCGCGGGTCGGTCCCGGGCAACGAGCCGATCGCCGTCGCGGCGCCGGCCGGCCACCGCTCCTGCGGCTGGGCCGGCTCTTCCTCGGGTTCGTCCTGCGCCGCCACGACGATCGGCGCGGGCTCCCCCGGCCGGACGTTCCCCAGCCCGGCCGCGGCCAGAGCTGCGGCCAGTGCGTCGTCAGTGCTCACCCGCGGTGTCTACCACCGGTCCCGCAGGCCGCTGAGGCCGGCCGGGTCTCAGCCGGTGGACGTGATGCGGGCGCTGCCGAGCACGACGTCGCCGCCGTCGGCGTCGGGCCGGTACAGCGCGACGGCCTGGCCCGGCGCCACCCCGCGCAGCGGCTCCTCCAGCTCGACGACCAGCGAGTCGGGCGTCGGCACGGCGGTGGCCGCGGCCAGGCCGCCGTGCGCGCGGACCTGCACGACGCACCTGAACCGGTCGCCCGGTGAGTGGCCGGTGCTCCAGATCGGACGGCCGGCCTCGATCCTGCGCACGTCGAGCGCCGACGCCGGGCCGACCCGCACGGTGCCGCTGACCGGCTCGATCCCGAGCACGTAGCGCGGGCGGCCGTCGGCGGCAGGGGCGTCGATGCCGAGGCCCTTGCGCTGGCCGACGGTGAAGCCGTGGACGCCGTCGTGGCGGCCCAGCTCGGTGCCGGTGGCGTCGTCGATCACGGCGCCCGGCCTGGCACCGATCCGGGCGCTCAGGAACGCGCGGGTGTCGCCCGACGGGATGAAGCAGATGTCGTGGCTGTCGGGCTTGTCCGCGACCCGCAGCCCGCGCGCGGCGGCCTCGGCCCGCACCGCGGACTTCGGGGTGTCGCCGATGGGGAACATCGCGTGCGCCAGCTGGTGCTGCGTGAGCACGGCCAGCACGTACGACTGGTCCTTGTCGGCGTCGACCGCGCGGCGCAGCTCACCATCGACGAGCCGCGCGTAGTGGCCCGTGCAGACGGCGTCGAAGCCGAGCGCGAGCGCGCGGTCGAGCAGGGCCGCGAACTTGATCTTCTCGTTGCAGCTCAGGCACGGGTTCGGCGTCTGCCCGGCGGCGTAGGCGGCGACGAAGTCGTCGACAACACCCTCGCTGAACTGCGCGGCGAAGTCCCACACGTAGAACGGGATGTCGAGCACGTCGGCGGCGCGGCGCGCATCACCCGCGTCCTCCTTGGAGCAACAGCCCCGCGAGCCCGCGCGCAGCGCCGCCGGGGTCTCGGAGAGCGCGAGGTGCACCCCGACGACGTCGTGTCCCGCGTCGACCGCACGCGCGGCGGCGACGGCGGAGTCGACCCCACCGCTCATGGCCGCGAGCACCCTCATCGCGCACCGGCCTTCCGCGCCCGCTCCACGACCTGCCCGATCACGGCGGCCACGGCGTCGACGTCGGCCGCGGTGGTGGTGTGCCCGAGCGAGAAGCGCAGCGAGCCACGCGCAGTGGCATCCCCCGCGCCCATCGCGAGCAGCACGTGGCTGGGCTGCGCTACACCTGCGGTGCAGGCCGAGCCGGTGGAGCACTCGATGCCGTGCGCATCGAGCAGCATCAGCAGGCTGTCGCCCTCGCAGCCGGGGAACGACAGGTGCGCGTTGCCGGGCAGGCGGGACGGGCCGCCCTCGACGACGCCCGTGCCCGGATCGCCGTTGAGGGTGGCGTCGGGGACGGTGGCGCGGATCTTGCCGACGAGGTCGTCGCGCAGCCCGGCCAGCTGCGTCGCGCGCCGCGGCCCATCGGCCACGGACTGCTCGACCGCCGCGGCCAGCCCGACGACGCCGGGGGTGTCGAGGGTGCCGGAGCGCACGTCGCGCTCCTGGCCGCCGCCGTGCAGCAGCGGGGTGAGCGCCACCTCGCGGCCGAGCAGCAGCGCGCCCGCACCGATCGGCCCGCCCAGCTTGTGGCCCGTGAGCGTGAGCGCGTCGACCCCGCAAGCCGCGAAGTCGACCGGGAGGATCCCGACGGCCTGCACGGCGTCGGTGTGCAGCGGGACGTCGAACTCGTGGGCGATCGCGGCCAGTTCCCTGATCGGGTTGACCGTGCCGACCTCGTTGTTCGCCCACATCACGGAGACGAGCGCGACCCGCTCCGGCTCGCGCGCCAGCGCCGCGCGCAGCACCTCGGGACGCACCCGGCCCTCGTGGTCGACCTCCAGCAGCTCGACCTCGGCGCCCTCGTGCGTGGCGAGCCACTCCGCCGAGTCGAGCACGGCGTGGTGCTCGATCGCGGAGACGAGCACCCGCCGGCGGCGGTCGTCGGCGCTGTGGCGGGCCCAGTAGAGGCCCTTGACGGCGAGGTTGTCGCTCTCGGTGCCGCCGGTGGTCAGCACGACCTCGGACGGCCGCGCGCCGACAGCGGCGGCGATCCGCTCGCGCGACTCCTCCACCGCGCGCCGCGCCCGGCGGCCCGCTCCGTGGAGGGACGACGCGTTGCCCGTGCGCCGCAGCGCGTCGGTCATCGCCGCCACCGCGGACTCCAGCATCGGGGTGGTGGCGGCATGATCGAGGTAAGTGGCACCTTGCATGTTCACGCCCGCGATCCCTGTCACCCGTACCGGTCGGAAAGTTCCGGCATCCAGGGTAGACGCCGTCCCCGCCGCCCCGACTTCCCCACCGTTTTGCCAACCTGCACGGGCTTTCGGGTCTGCAGGTTGGCAAAACGGTGGGGAAGTTCGGGGTCAGGCGGCCACTGCTGGGGTGAATGCGGGTTCGGCGGGGACTGGCGCAGCGCCGTGCCGGACGCCGGTCACCCACGCGATCGCCTCGCCCGCCCGCGCGGCGAGCTCGCGCCGGTCGGAGCCCGGCGGGATCGGTGGCAGCACGGTCAGCTCGCACTCGACGCCCCGCATGCGCACGACCCGCATGAGGGAGTCGAGCAGTGTCTGATCGCCGACGAAGGCCGGGTCCTGCGTGCTGAACCTCAGCGCGACCGGCCGCACGGGCACCCCGGCGTCGATCGCGGCCTGGAACGCCGCGCGCCGGAACGTGCCCGCGGCCGAGCCGCACCACGTCGTGCCCTCGGGGAAGACGCCGACCACCCCACCGTCGCGCAGGACGTCGGCGGTCGCGGCCACCGTCGCCGGCAGCGCGTGCAGGCCCGCCCGGTCGACGAAGAGCGCGCCGGAGCGCTCGGCGACCCAGCCGATCACCGGCCACTCCCGCACCTCGCGCTTGGCGAGCATGCGCACGGGCGAGACGGCGTCGACGGCGAGGATGTCGATCCACGACATGTGGTTCGCGACGACGAGCGCGCCGCGGCCGGGTGCCGCGTACTCCGCGGCACCGGTGATCCGCAGCCGCACGCCCGCCGCCTGCAGCACTGCTCGGCTGCCGGCCCGCAGCCACCGCTCCCGCGCCCGCCGCGGGAGGAACGGCACCCCGGCGACGGTCACCAGGAGCGCGGCCGCGAGCCGGACGGTCCGCATGATCACCTGCAGCCGCCCCACCTGCGGCGACGACTCCGCGGGCAGGCAGTCGGGAGTGCACGGCGAGGCCGGCGCCCAGCCGCTCCACGCGAGCACGGGATGCATCGTCAGCCCTCGCCGAGGAAGAACCGCAGGTACCGCGGGTCGGTGTGATCGAGCCCGAGCAGCACGAGGAAGTCGGCGCAGTCGAAGTCGGCGTCGAACGCGGGCGGGCCGCACACCCATGCGCCGAGGCGCAGGTAGCCCTTCAGCAGCGGCGGCAGCGCGGCCCGGCCGGGCCGTTCGATGCCGGCGGGGTTCCACGGCACGTACGGCGCCGCGCGGTAGCTCTCCGGCGCGAGGTGCTTTGTGAGCACCTGGTCGTGCACGCTCGCCGCGAGCGCTCCCCCGTCGGCCAGCGGGACGCTCGCGCAGCCGGCCAGCCAGCGGTTGCCGGTCAGCAGCATGTACCGGGCGATGCCGGCCCACACGAGCCCGACGACGGCGCCGTTGCGGTGGTCGCGGTGCACGCACGAGCGGCCCGTCTCGACGAGCGAGTCGCGCAGCGGCGCGAGCGAGTCGACGACGAACTCGCCTTCGGCGTAGAGCGCGCCTGCCGCGCGGGCCCGGTCCGGCGGCAGCATGCGGTAGGTGCCGACGATCTCGGCGGTCGCGTCCTCGCGGACCACGATGTGGTCGCAGAAGGCGTCGAACCGGTCGGCGTCGATGCCCTGCTCGAGGCTGTGCAGGGTGGCGCCGAGCTCACCGGCGAACACGTCGTGGCGCAACCGCTGGGCGGCCCGCACCTCGGCGGCGTCGGTGGTGAGCAGGAGTGAGTAGCGGGACGCGGCAGCCTGCGGCGTCTGGACGAGCACCTGCGAGGAGGTCACGCGCTGTTGGTACGTGCCGCAAGCAACGCGCGGTGACGGCGACGCGGAAGCGGGGCTGACGCTCCGGTGAACAGCACCCGGGAGATGACGACGGGGAAGCCACCTCCCCGACGTCAGACGTCTGGAAGGTGGCTTCCCCGACAACGCGCTCCGGCGCGGGGCTGATCAGCCCTTTCGCTTGGCGATCTCGTCCTTCAGCTGCGGCGCGACCTTGAACAGGTCGCCCACGACACCGAAGTCGGCGATCTCGAAGATCGGCGCCTCGGGGTCCTTGTTCACCGCGATGATCGTCTTCGACGTCTGCATCCCGGCGCGGTGCTGGATCGCGCCCGAGATGCCCAGCGCGATGTAGAGCTGCGGCGAGACGGTCTTGCCGGTCTGCCCCACCTGGAACTGGTGCGGGTAGTAGCCGGAGTCGACCGCGGCCCGCGAGGCACCCACGGCGCCGCCCAGCGCGTCGGCGAGCTCCTCGACGACGTTGAAGTCCTCGGCGGAGCCGACGCCTCGGCCGCCGGAGACGACGACGCTCGCCTCGGTCAGCTCGGGCCGGTCACCCCCGGTGATCGGCTCGCGCGACGTGACCTTCGCGGAGCGCGCGTCGGACGACGGCACCGCAACCGGCTCCTCGGCCCCCGCGCCCGCCGACTCCTCGATCTCGACGGAGCCCGGCCGCAGCGTGATCACCGGGTGCGCGGTGTTGGACTTCGCCTCGGCGATGTAGGCGCCACCGAAGATGGAGTGCGTCGCACCGTCGGCGCTGACGCCGACGACGTCGGTGAGCAGCGCAGAGTTCGTGCGAGCCGCGAGCCGACCGGCGATCTCCTTGCCGTCGGCGGTCGCGCTGATGAGCACCGAGGCGGGCGACGCCGACTCGATGAGCGCGGCGAGCACGTCCACCTCGGGGGTGAGGAACGCCTCGTCGCCGCTCTCCGCGACGTAGATCTTCTCGGCGCCATGCGCCTTGAGCCCTTCACCGAGCTTGCCGGCCGTGCCGGCGGGGCCGACGACGACCGCGGAGGGCTCGCCGACCGCGCGGGCGGCCGTCAGCAGCTCGTAGGTCGACTTCTTGATCTCACCCTCGACGTGGTCGACGAGTACCAGAACCTCAGCCATGAGTTTTCTTCCCTTCCCGTCGATCGTTCTCAGATGAGCTTCTGCGCGACGAGGTACGCCGCGATCCGCGAGCCGCCGTCGCCCTCGTCCTCGACCTTCTCGCCGGCGCTCTTCGGCGGCTTCGGCGACGAGGTGGTGACGGTGCTGAGCGCGTTGGCCAGCCCGACCTCGGAGGCGTCGATGCCGGCATCGGCGAGCGTGATCGACGCGACGGGCTTCTTCTTCGCCGCCATGATCCCCTTGAAGGACGGGTACCGCGGCTCGTTGATCTTCTCGCCGACCGACACCACGGCGGGCAGCTCGGCCGTGAGGTGCGTGACGCCGTCGTCGGTCTCGCGCTTGACGGTGATCGTCGAGCCGTCGACGGTGATCTCGCGGGCGTGCGTCAGCGCGGGTACGCCGAGCAGGTCGGCAACCATCGCGGGAACGGCGGCCGAGCGACCGTCGGACGCCTCGTTGCCCGCGACGACGAGGTCGTAGCCCTCGACCGTGCCGATCGCCTTCGCCAGCGCGCGTGCTGTCTGCACGACGTCGGAGCCGCGCAGCGCCTCGTCGGAGAGGTGCACCGCCTTGTCGGCGCCCATCGACAGCGCTTTGCGGATCGCGTCGGTCGCGCGGTCCGGGCCCATGGTCAGCACCGTGACCTCGGAGCCGTCGTTGGCTTCCTTCAGCTGGAGGGCCGCTTCGACGGCGCGCTCGTTGATCTCGTCGAGCACCGCGTCGGTGGCGTCCCGATCCAGGGTGCCGTCGGACGGGTTGAGCTTCCGCTCCGAGTAGGTGTCCGGCACCTGCTTGACCAGCACGACGATGTTCATCGGACCTCTTCGACCTCCTGCCGGTGCGGCCAGGCCGCCCTCGGATCGTGTGGGCGTCGGATCGCCCTTAGACATCTAGCCGACTCTGCCACCGCTGCCCCGCATCGGCGCGGCGGGTGGCCGTGCTAGCAATTGTTACCAGGCGGTAAGCACCGGACAAACGTCGCGTGGGGGTGAACCTTCTCACGGCGAACCCTCCACCGCGGCACGATCCCGTGGTATCCACTGCTGTACGGCTGCGCAGGTCCCGCGGTCGACTTCCTTCCGCCGAGCAACGTCGAGCTACGGAGCGCCATGGTCGTAACAGGGTTCGACGACAGGCACGGCTGCGGGTACGTCCTGCGCACCGGCGCCGACGCCGCTGCGCCCGTTCCCGGCGCGAAAGCGGTCACCCACAAGGGCGTCACCGTGCTGGCAACGCCCGAGCTGGCGGCGGCGCTGCAGGACGCGATCGTCAACAACCCGACCGCGCGCCTGGTGTGGTCGGGACCGCCGGTGCAGCTGACGTTCGACGACGTGACGCTGCTCGGGTGGCTGCGCCACACCGTCGGCGGGGTGCTGACGGTGCGCGGCGAGCCGGGCACGACGGCGCGGATCGCGGGGCGCTGACCTTCCACGGCGCTGACCTTCCACAGCGATGACATTCCACGGCGCCGAAGTCCAAGGCGCTACGACAGTCGGGTGGGGTGCAGGGCGTCCACAGCTGCCGCGGCGATGGTGTCCAGCTCGCCGCGCGCGGCCGTCCAGCCCTCGCCGCGCGGCATCCTCGTGAGCAAGGCGATGACGAACCGCTGGTCCTGGCCGACCACCCCGGTGCTGTGCAGGTAGTACATGTCGGAGACGCAGCACATCCAGCCCTGCTTGGCTATCGCACCCGGTGCGCCCGGGCCGTCGACGGTGGTCGAGCGCAGCCCGAACTGCTGGTCGAAGCCGTCGGCCGCGCGCGGCGGTGCGGTGTTCATCGGGACGAGCAGGGTGTCCCGGTCGGCGGCGGGCAGCTCGTCGAGCACGTGCGCCCAGATCCGGACGACGTCGACCGCCGGGGCGAGCATCTCGCCCCACTGCGATCGGGCCGATGGGCCGCCGGTGCCCGTCAACCCGAGCCGGACGGCGGTGCGGCCCGCGGCGCCGGGGCCGTCGAAGCGGGTCCACAGCTGGTTCATCGCATTGTCGTCGCTGGGCCCGAGCGCGTGGCGGACCAGCTCCAGGTCGGCGTCGCCGACGGCGAGACCATCGCTCCGCCTGCGGTCGAGCACGTCCGCGGCGACCACGAGCTTCGCGACGGACGCCGCGTAGAACGGCTGCTCGCCGAGCCGACCGGTGGCGATCTCACCCGTCGCCCGGTCCAGCACCGCAACACCCAGCTCGGTCGCCGGGCCCGTCGCGCCCTGGGCCGCGGCGACGGCGGCCGCAGCGAGCCCGGCGGGCGCGGCCGTCGTGTCGGGGACGTACAGCACGCCCATGACCTCCGGCCGTGCCAGCACCACGGCACCCGCGGCGACCGCGATCGACAGTCCGAGCACGCCCCAGCGCCGCGCCACGCGCGTGCGGGTGGGAGCGGGATACATGAGGGCACCTGCGCGCTCGGGGACGGACGGGTCCACCCACTCCTACCCGACGGACGTGCCGCACGTCCGCAGTCCAGTGCCGGGATCACCGGCTTGGCGCAGCCGTAGCGGCCCTGCCAGGGGGTCAGCCGACGCGGGCCGCGCACTGGGGACGGGGATGCGTGCGTCCCGCACGCGTTGCCAGGAAAGCCACTTTCCTGGCGCCACAGGACAGGAAGGTGGCTTTCCTGGCAACCCCACCACCCCACCGACCATCTGCAGGACGGCTCAGCTGAAGACCCGGTCGAGGTGCAGGTCGATGAGGCGCTCGGCTGCTGCCTCCGTCATGGTCCGCGGGTCGGCGTAGGTCTGCATGGTCAGCCCGTCGACGAGCACCCAGATCGCCATGGCCTCCGTGGCGGGGTCGCGGTCGACCGGCACCTCGCCGAGCTCCCGCGCCTCCGCGATGGCGTTCTCGAGGCTCGCGCGCGCCATGGCGCTCGCCGCGGCCTGCACCCTGCGCAACGGCTCACTGCTCACCGCGTGGCCGCAGAACGCCAGGTAGACGCGCACCTCCGCCGTGCGCGGCCCGTCCAGCGGGAGGAACTCGAGCAGGCATCGGCGTAGCCGCTCCTTGATCGAGCCGCCGGACTCCCACGAGGCGTTGAGCCGGTCCATCAGGTCGGCGACGTGGTGCTCGAACGTCATGAGGAGCATGTCGTCCTTGGTGCGGAAGTACCGCTGCACCAAGCCGACCGACACGCCGGCCTCCGCAGCGACCTCGGCGACGGTCGGGCCGTCCATGCCCTGTGCGGCCATGACGCGCGTGGTGGCTTCCACGACCTGACGCCGGCGTTGGGCGTGGTCGGCAACTCTCGGCACCCACAAAGAGTACGTCGATATTTTTATCCGGACGTTGTGGCGTACCGCTCCCGCAGCTTCTGCTTCACCAGCTTGCCCGTCGGGGTGCGCGGCAGGTCGTCGGTGAACTCGACGCGCCGCGGCGCCTTGAAGGTCGCGATGCTGCCCCGCACGTGCGCGATCAGCTCCTCGGCCAGCTCCGGCCCAGGCTGTGCCGTCGCCGCCGGCTGCACCACCGCGAGCACCGACTCGCCCATCTCGCCGTCGGGCTCGCCGATCACGGCGACGTCCAGCACGGCGGGGTGCAGCGCGAGGACGTCCTCGATCTCGCGCGGGTAGATGTTCACGCCACCGGAGATGATCGTGAAGCCCTTGCGGTCGACGAGGTAGAGATAGCCGTCGGCGTCGACGTGGCCGAGGTCGCCGCACGTCGCCCAGTTGTCGTGCTGGGGGTGCCGCGAGCCGCGCGTCTTCTCCGGGTCGTTGTGGTACTCGAAGGTCGCGGCGTCGCGCTCGAAGAAGATCGTGCCGACCTCGCCCTGCCCCACCTCCGCGCCGGTGTCGTCACAGATGTGGATCGTGCCGACCAGCGCCTTCCCGACGGTGCCCGGCCGTTGCGCCGCCTCCGTCGGGTTGACGAACGTGATGCCGGCGCCCTCCGTCGACGAGTAGTACTCGTGCACGATCGGGCCCCACCACTCGATCATCGACCGCTTGACGTCGACCGGGCACGGCGCGGCCGCGTGGATCGCGACGCGGTGCGAAGAGAGGTCGTGCTGCGCCTTTACCTGCGCCGGCAGCTTGAGCAGCCGGATCAGCATCGTCGGCACCCACTGGCTGTGCGTCGCGCGGTGGCGCTCGATCGCCGCCAGGGCCGCGACGGGCTCGAACCGCTCCATGACGACGACCGTGCCGCCGAGCTGTTGCACGCGAGCGCTGAACCGCAACGGCGCCGCATGGTAGAGCGGCGCGGGCGAGAGGTAGACGGTGTCGGCGTCGAACCCGTACATCGTGCTGACGACGACGCCTGCCATGTCGCCCGGCTCGTCGACCTGCCGCTTCGGCAGCCGCGGCCGCACCCCCTTCGGCCGTCCGGTCGTGCCCGACGAATAGAGCATGTCCTCGCCGCACGGCTGGTCGGCGAGCGGCGCGGAGGAGACGCCTGCCAGCTCGGTGTCGTAATCGGCGAAGCCCGCGACCGGCCCGCCGAACGCGAGCCGGACCGGCACGGCCGGCACCTGCGCGCCGACGGCTGCGGCGAGCTCCCCGACCGCCGCCGACACGACGACCGCCTTCGCGCCCGAGTCGCGCACGATGTAGGCGGCCTCATCCGGTGTGAGGTGGTGGTTCACGACCGTGATGTAGAGGCCGCTGCGCCGGGTCGCCCAGTAGACCTCGAAGACGCGCGGGTCGTTGTCCGAGATCAGCGCGACGACGTCGCCCCGTTCGAGCCCGGCATCGAGGAGGTGGCGGGCCAGCCGCGCCGACCCCTCCTCCAGCTCGCGGTAGGTCAGCTGCTGGCCGGAACCGGCCATGACGACCGCGAGCTTGTCGGGTGTCACGGCGGCGTGCGTCCCAGGGAACATGTGCTCGGTCTACCAGAAATCGGGCGAACACGATGTTCGTCTTTCACCTGGTCGGACGGGCCCTGAGGTGCAGTCGCTCGCCCTGCGGGCCGAAGAGCGTGAGCACCTCCGTCGGCCCCGGCCCGGGGTTGCTGAAGGCGTGCGGGGTGTGGCAGTCGAACTCGACGGCCTCGCCCGGCCGCAGCAGCATGTCGTGCTCCCCGAGCTGCAGCCGCAGCTGCCCGGAGAGCACGTAGCACCAGTCGTACCCCTCGTGCACCTTCGGTTCGGGCTCCGCACCGGGCCAGCCCGCCGGGATGATCTGCTTGAACGCCTGCACCCCGCCGGGGCGACGGGTGAGCGGGACGAACGTCGTGCCGTTGCGGCTGATCGGCCGGGCGTGGACGCGCGGGTCGCCGGTCGGCGGGGCCCCGACCAGCTCGTCGAGCTGCACCTGGTGCGCCCGCGCGAGCCGCAGCAGCAGCTCCAGCGTCGGCTTGCGGCCGCCCGACTCGAGGCGCGAGAGCGTGCTGACCGAGATCCCGGTGCTCTCGGCCAGCCGCGCGAGCGTCGTCCCGCGTTGCCTGCGCAACTCGCGGAGGCGGGGACCGACGGCGTCGAGCACCCCGTCGAGGTCGGGCATGTCGTCCGGCATGCCTCACCATGCCATCCCGGGCGGGCGCGAGCCCCGCGGTATACCTGTGCGGTGTCGCTCCTCGCCCCCTTCCACGACCTCCTCGACTCGACCGCCGTCGCCTTCGTCTCGACGATCGGCAAGGCGGGCGAGCCGCAGATCACGCCGCTATGGTTCCTCCGCGACGGCGAGCACGTGCGGATCAGCCTCGTGGAGGGCCGGCAGAAGCTGCGCAACCTCCGCCGCGACCCGCGGATCTCGCTCGCCGTCGTCGACCCCGCGCGCCCGACGTACTACGTGGAGCTGCGCGGGCAGGTCGCCGAGCTGGTGCTCGACGAGACCATGGATCTCGAGCGGCGCATCGCGGTGAAGTACACCGGCGAGCACGTCGACATCGAGCCGCCCGGCGCCCAACGGTTCGCGGCGACGATCGCGGTCGAGAAGGTCACCAGCCAGCGGGGCATCTGAGGTGGACGGGTACGCGACCGCTGCCGACGGCACCCGGATCGCGTTCCAGGTGCGCGGGAGCGGCCCACCGCTCGTGCTGCTCTCCGGCCAGTCCAACTCCCACCGCTGGTGGGACGCCGTGCGGGCCGACTTCGAGAGCACCTTCACGACGGTCACGCTCGACCACCGCGGCACGGGCGACAGCGACAAGCCGGACGTCCCGTACAGCACCGAGATGTTCGCGGACGACGTCGCCGCCGTGATCAACGCCGCGGTGATCGGCGAGCTCGACGCCGACCGGGTCGACCTCTACGGCACCTCGATGGGCGGCCGGATCGCACAGTGGGTCGCCGTGAAGCACCCGCACCTGGTCCGCACGCTCGTGCTCGGCTGCACGTCACCAGGCGGGATGCACGCCGTCGAGCGCGGGCAGGACGTGCGCAGGTCGCTCGCGCAGGCCGACCGCGCGGCGGCCGACCGGGCGCTCGCCGAGCTGATGTTCACGCCGGCCTGGCTGGCCGAGCACCCCGGACCGCACGCGGTGCTCGGCGACCCGGGGATGCCCGCGTACGCGCGGCGCCGCCACCTCACCGCGAGCGCGCAGCACGACGCGTGGGACGTGCTTCCGGCGATCGCGGCGCCGACGCTCGTCGTCCACGGCGCCGACGACCGGTTCAACCCGACCGCCAACGCCGCCCTCATCGCCGACCGCATCCCCGGCGCCTGGATGCACCTGGTCCCGGGCGCGCGGCACGCCTACTTCGAGGAGTTCCGCGCGACCGCGAGCCCGCTGGTGCTCGAGTTCGTGACCGCCGCACGCTGAACGCACGAGGCAGGGCGAGGGCACCGCAGGTGGTTGCGGCAGTGCCAGGAAAGCCACTTTCCTGGCACCACAGGACAGGAAAGCCACTTTCCTGGCACACCCCGGCGCCGCACCCCCGTCCCGCTACCGCGGGAACGTCCCACTCGCGCGCTCGTCGTCGATGTGCGGCAGGGCGTGCCCCAGCCGGTCGCGCTTGGCCGTCAGATAGCGGACGTTGTGCTGGTCGACCTGCGCCAACAGCGGGACGCGCTCGGCCACCTCGATGCCGTGCTCCTCGAGCGCGCGGATCTTCTCGGGGTTGTTCGACATCAGCCGCACCGAGCGGACGCCGATGTGGTTCAGCACCCGCGCGGCGGCGCCGAAGTCGCGCACGTCGACGGGCAACCCGAGCGCGGTCGCGGAGTCGACGGTGTCGAGGCCCTGCTCGTCCTGCAGGACGTGCGTGCGGGTCTTCGCGACGAGCCCGATCCCGCGCCCCTCGTGCCCGCGCATGTAGACGAACACGCCGGCGCCTTCCCGCACGATCATGTCGAGCGCGGCGTCGAGCTGGTCGCCGCACTCGCAGCGCAGCGCCCCGAAGACGTCCCCGGTCATGCACTCCGAGTGCACCCTGACCAGCACCGACGGCGTCGCCAGGACGTCCCCGTGCACCAGCGCGAGGTGTTCGTGCTCGTCGAACCGGTCGCGGAACGCGACGGCCCGGAACCGGCCCCTCCTCGTCACCAGCTCCGACTCGGCGATCTCCGCCAGTGCCGTACCGATCTTCTGCTCAGGCATCCGTCGCCCCTCTCGTCGCACACCCTCTGCCGCTGCGGTGTGAGAAAGTCCGGCGATGACCGGCGATCTCTCCGACGGCACGTTCCTGCCTCTGGGCACGACGGTCGACGAGCGCGAAAGCGCGAGCCCCGTCGCGCTGCTCCCGATCGGGAGCTTCGAACAACACGGCGCGCACCTCCCATTGGCGACCGACACGGTCATCGCCTGCACCATCGTGCGCGCTGTCGCCGAGAAACACCGGGTGAGGCGTCTGCCCCCGATCACGATCTCCTGCTCGCACGAGCATGCCGCCTGGCCTGGAACCGTGAGCATCAGCGCGACCACGCTCGCTGCGGTCGTGCGCGACATCGGCGATTCGGTGCGCCGGGCCGGGGTCACGAAGCTGGTGCTCGTGAACGGCCACGGCGGCAACTACGTGCTCGGCAACATCGTGCAGGAGGCGACCGTCGACGAGCCGTGGATGGCGTTGTTCCCCGGCGAGGCCGAGTGGTCGGCAGCCCGCGACGCGGCCGGCCTCGGGTCCTCCATGGTCGCCGACATGCACGCCGGCGAGCTGGAAACGTCGATCCTGCTCCATGCGCATCCTCACCTGGTCAGGCCGGGATACGCGACAGGTGATCATCGAGCGGATGATCGACGACATCTGCTGACCCGCGGTATGCAGGCGTACACGACCTCAGGTGTGATCGGGCTGCCGTCGCTGGCGTCCGCTGAGAAGGGACGAGCGCTGCTGGCAGGTCTCGTGGAGTCGTTCGCCGAGCTGCTGTGATCGCCGCGACCCTGCGCGCCACCAGCACCACGACGCCCGGCAGGCACGAGATCAGGCTGAGCACCCCGTAGACGACGGCCGCCGTGAAGCCCTGCGCCGCACCGAAACCCACCGCGCCGAAACCCACCGCGGTGACCGCCTCGCGCGGCCCCCAGCCGCCGAGGTTGATCGGCACGGCCATCGCGAGCAGCGAGAGCACCAGCAGCGGCAGCAGCTCGCCGATCGGCGCCTGCGCCCCGGCGGCACGCGCCGCGACCACGAAGAGCAGCAGATAGCCGACGAGCGCGGCGGCGGAGAGCAGCACGACGGCCGGCCAGTTCCCGACGGCCCTCGTCGTCGCGCGGGCCTCGCCCCATGTCGCACCCAACACCGCGCGCACCCTGGCGGCGCTGCGCGCGCGGGCCGTCCACCAGGCCATGGCGGCGACGCCGAGCCCGGCCAGGCCGGCGGTCGGGAGCCAGTCGCCCGCGACGGTCGGCAGCAGCGCGGGCCGGCTGAACAGGGTCGCTGCACCGACGGCGAACAGCACCGCAAGGCCCGCGAACCGCTCCAGCACGACCGCCCGCACCCCGTTGCCGATGTCACCCGCCCGCCGCCCGTGGCTCAGCGCGCGCTGGACGTCGCCGAGGATCCCGGCGGGGAGCACGGAGTTCAGGAAGAGCGCCTGGTAGCAGTCGGCGACGGCACCGGGCAGGGCGAGCCGCATCCCGAGGCCGCGCGCGACGATGCACCAGCGCCACGCGCTGCACACCGTCGTCGCCACGCCGATCAGGAGGGCGAGCATCACCGACAGCGCGTCCACCGCCGCGAGCCCGGCGACGAACGCGTCGGCGCCGAGCCGCCAGGCGAGCGCGACGACGATCGCCAGCCCGCCGAGCAGGCGCAGCCACGGCCAGAACGGCTTCATCGC
>NZ_JAJGSX010000018.1 GCF_021245725.1 Pseudonocardia sp. TRM90224
AGCGCCCTTCATCGCAGCGCCCTTCATCGCAGCGCCCTTCATCGCAGCGCCCTTCATCGCAGCGCCCTTCATCGCAGCGCCCTTCATCGCAGGGCTCCCGGCAGTGCGAGCAGATCGGTGTGCCCGACGGTCGCCCGCAGCCCACCTTCCGCGTGGGTGGCGAGCTTGCGCTGCAGGTACGCGCCCGCATAGGGGGCGAGCACCGGCCGCTGCTCGCAGGCGGCGTCGATCCATCCACGCAGCCACTCCTCCAGCAGCGCCGGGTTGGCCCGCCCGAGCGTCCAGGGGCTCGACGCGGCGTGCAGCCGCATACCGCGCGAGCGGAACGCCGTCGCCGCGAACTCCGGCGCGTCCGGGCCGAGCAGGCGTCGCCCGTCGACGGTCCGGCGCTGGTGCTCGTCGAACGCCGAAGCGAACTCGGCGTCGAGCGCGTCACCCGGCGCGAACGCGACCCGGCCGGCGACCGACAGCGTCAGCAGCGCGGGCGTCCCGGTCTCGGCGCAGATCGACGCGAGCGCGTCGACCTCCTCGCCGGTGAGGATGTCCAGCAGCGCCGACGCCGTCACCAGCGACGTCCCGGCGAGGTCGGTCGTGGAGAGGCCGCCGAGGTCACCGGCGTGCGTGGTCGCGCCGACCGGCCGCCCGTCCGCCCCGACGGCCGGCATGTTCGCCGCAGCGAGCGCCAGCAGGTCGGTGTCGCGGTCGTGCAGCACCCACTCCTGCGGACCGTCGAGCTGCGGGGCGAGCCAGCGCCCCATCGAGCCGGTCCCGCAACCGAGGTCGCGGACGGTGAGCGGGCCACCGCCGAGGTGCTCGCGCAGGACGTCGACCAGCTGCGTCGCGCGCGCCGCGGCGTCGGCGGGCTCACGCAGCGCGAGCCACTCGGGCGCGCAGATCGGGGAGCCGGGGACGCTGTGGCGGGCCGCCCACTCCGGCGTCACGGGGTCAGGACTCTGGCCAGGCATCGGGAGGTCACCTCCCAGCCGGTGACGGTGGCGCGCCGCGCGCGGGCGGCGTTGCGCAGGGAGCGGCGCAGGTCGCGCTGGGTGAGCCAGCGGCGCAGGCCCTCGGCGAGCGCGGTGACGTCGGAGGGCCGCACGACGATTCCGGGCACCTGGCCGTCAGGGGTGTGGCCGAGCGCGTCCGGCACGCCGTCGACGTCGGCGGCGAGCACCGGGAGGCCGCGCGCGAGCGCCTCGATCACCACCATCCCGTACGACTCCGCGCGCGACGGGACGACCAGCAGGTCGGCAGCGGCGAACGTGCTCGCGAGCCGCTCGCCGACCAGCGGGCCCGCAAGCAGCACGCGCTCGCCCAGGCCGTGCGCGTCGATGAGCCGCTGCACGGTCTCGACGTGCGCCGGGTCGCGCCGCAGCGGCCCGACGAGCAGGCAGCTCCATTCGAGGTCGGCCACCGCCGCGAGCGCCTCGACGAGCAGGTCCTGGCCCTTCGTCGGGGTGACCGACCCGACGCACAGCAGCCGCGTCGAGCCCGCCGCGCTCGCGAGTGGCGCGGGATCGGCGCCGGGGGTCACGACGTGCACGCGGTCGGCGGGGATGTCGTGCACCTCGGCCAGGCGGCGGGCCGCCCACGGGCTGGTCGTCACGATCGCAGCGGCCGAGGTCAGCGTCGCCTTCTCGGCCGCCGCGAGCTCGGCGGCGAGCGCCGGCGCGAGCCCACGCTCGTCGGCGAGCGGCAGGTGCACCAGCACGACCAGCCGCAGCCGCTCGGCGTGCGGGGTGATGACGTCGGGGACCCCGCAGGCGACCAGCCCGTCGAGGAGCACGACCGCGCCGTCGGGGAGCGCCGCGAGCCGGTCGCCCAGCTCGGTGCGCGCCGCGGTGTCGGGCCGCGGCCACGCGCCGTCGACGGGGATCCGGCGCACCGGACGTCCCGCTGCGGGCAGCCCGAGGCAGATCCGGCGGTCGTAGACGTTGCCGCCGCTGGGCAGCTCCGGGTCGTCGATGTCACCGGGGACGACGACGTGCACCGGCGGCGTCGTCGGCAGGGTCACAGCTCACGCTCGTACGCGGCCCAGGCGACGTGCGACTCGTGCAGCGTCACGGTGATGCCGGCGAGCCCGTGGGCGCCTTCGCCGAGCGCGCCGGCGTGCACCCGGTCGGCCAGCTGGTCGGCGATCACCTTCGCGAGGAACTCCGTGGAGGTGTTGATGCCGGCGAACGCGGGCTCGTCGTCGAGGTTGCGGTAGTTGAGGTCCGCGAGAACCTCCCCGAGCTGCGTGGTCGCCAGCCCGATGTCGACGACGATGTTGTCGGCGTCGAGCTCGGCCCTGCGGAAGCTCGCGTCCACCACGAACGTCGCTCCGTGCAGCTTCTGCGCAGGTCCGAAGACCTCGCCGCGGAAGCTGTGCGCGACCATCACGTGGTCGCGGACGGTGATGGTGAACAAGTCGGGCCTCCGCTGGGATTGCCGGGCGATCACGGTCCTTCTTCGTACGTGACACGGACGCACAGCGCGGTCGGTTCACCCGTTGCGAGTGTGTGCAGGAGCACAGGGAGGTCGTCGAAGGCGCACTCGCCCGTGACCAGGGCGTCGAACCGGTCGTCGGCGAGCAGGCGCAGCGCGACCGCCATCCGATCGGAGTAGGAGCGACGGGCGCGGCGCGCGGGCGAGACCATCCCGACCTGGCTGCTGCGGATCACCAGCCGCCGGGAGTGGAAGGCCTCACCGAGCGGGATGCTGACCCGCCGGTCGCCGTACCAGCTCAGCTCGAGGATCTCGCCCTCGACGCCGACCAGTTCCAGCGACCGCGCGAGCCCCGCTTCAGTGGCGCTCGCGTGCACGACGAGGTCGCAGTCGCCGTCGGCCGCTTCCGGTGTCACGTGGGTGACGCCGAGCGCAGCGGCCACGGCCGCCCGGCTCGGGTCCGGGTCGACCAGCTGGACCCGCGCGCCTGGGATGCCCGCGGCCACGGCGGCGACGCTGCAGCCCACCATGCCGCCGCCGACCACGGCGATGCGGTCGCCGACCAGCGGCGCGGCGTCCCACAAAGCGTTCACGGCCGTCTCCACTGTGCCCGCAAGCACAGCGCGCGCGGGAGTGACGTCGGCCGGCAACGGCGTCACGGCGGACGCCGGGACCACATACTCGGTCTGGTGCGGGTAGAGGCAGAACACGGTGCGTCCGGCGAGCTCGCCGGGCCCCTGTTCGACGACGCCCACGTTCAGGTACCCGTACTTGACGGGCGCCGGGAACTCGCCCTCCTGGAACGGCGCCCGCATCGCGGAGCGCTGGCTCTCGGGAACGCCCCCGCGGAACACGAGCGTCTCCGTCCCCCGGCTCACCCCGGAGAACAGCGTCCTGACCAGCACGTCGTCCGGACCCGGCGGGGGCAGCGGAGCGGTCCGGATCTCACCTTCACCCGGTGCGCGGAGCCAGAACGAGCGCGCGGTGCGGTCCACGTCTCCTCCTCACGTGTGAACCCACGCGGCACGGGATACGTGCTGATGGACGTGGACACGGAGCTTCGATGATCACCATAGCCCGACCGGCACCCACCGCTGGGGTGGAACTGGCGACCGCCGCGCTCGCCCAGCTGGTCATGCTCGCAGGGCTCGCGGCAGGCGCCGGGACCGGCGCTGTCGGCCTGCTCGCAGGCGCCGCGTACGCCGCCGCGCTGCTGGCGCTGCTCGGCAAGGCGATGCGCGCGGCCCGCCGGCAGGCGCTCGGCCCGGCCGACGTCGTGACGCTCGCGAGGGCGCTCTTGGTGGGCGCGGTGACGGCGCTGGTCGTCGAGGGCATGGTCACCGGGACGACCCCGGTGCTCGTGCTCGTCGCGGTCGCGTCCGTGGCGCTCGCGCTCGACGCCGTCGACGGCAAGGTGGCCCGCCGCAGCGGCACGGTTTCGTCGCTGGGCGCCCGGTTCGACATGGAGGTCGACGCGTTCCTGGTGCTGGTGCTGAGCGTGCACGTCGCGCTGAGCCTCGGGCCGTGGGTGCTCGCGATCGGCCTGATGCGCTACCTGTTCGTCGCGGCGAGCTGGGTGTTCCCCTGGCTGCGCGGCTCGCTGCCGCCCAACTACGCGGCGAAGACGGTGGCCGCGCTGCAGGGGATCGTGCTGGTCGTCGCGGCGTCGCAGCTGCTCACGCCGCCCTGGACGGCCGTGCTGGTCGGGGCCGCGCTCGCGGCGCTGTGCTGGTCGTTCGGGCGCGACGTCCGGCGGCTGTGGCTGCGGACGGCGCTCCGGGCCGCCGGGTAGCGCGCTGGGGAGGGCAGGAAAGCCACTTTCCTGCCCTGTGAGGGCCGGAAAGTGGCTTTGCTGCCCTCGCGTGCGGAACGCACCCAACGCCTTCGCAGCGCGACTCCCGCCGGCCCGAACGTCACCCCGTAAATCCGTTTGCCGCCCGGTCGCCCGGCTGGTGCACTGCCGTCACCAGCCGACCGACGGGGGATCGTCATGCGAGCAACGTTCATGTCCAACCAGAAGGGACTGACCACCAACCCGAAGGACATGACGTTCCGTGACCACCCTCAACCTGGGCATCCTCGCGCATGTCGACGCCGGTAAGACCAGCCTGACCGAGCGGCTGCTGCACACCGCCGGGGTCATCGACGAGATCGGCAGCGTCGACGGCGGCAGCACGCAGACCGACTCGCTGGCGCTCGAGCGCCGGCGCGGGATCACGATCAAGTCGGCCGTCGTCTCGTTCGAGGTCGGCGGCGCCACCGTCAACCTGATCGACACCCCCGGTCACCCGGACTTCATCGCCGAGGTCGAGCGCGTGCTGAACGTGCTCGACGGCGCGGTGCTCGTCGTCTCGGCCGTCGAGGGTGTGCAGGCGCAGACGCGGGTGCTCATGCGCACGCTGCAGCGCCTCCGCATCCCGACGCTGATCTTCGTCAACAAGGTCGACCGCTCGCTGGCCGACCCGGCCGCCGTGTTCGGTTCGATCAAGGGGCGGCTCACCCCGTCTGTCGTCGCCATGGGCTCGGTGACCGGGGCCGGCACGCGCGACGCGGTCGCCGAGCCGGCGCACGACCTCGTCGACGCGCTGACGGACGTGCTCGCCCAGCACGACGACGAAGTGCTCGCGGCCTACGTCGACGGCCGCCCTCTCGGGCCTTTCGAGCTGCGGAAACGGCTTGTCGCGCAGGTGCGCGAGACGCGCGTGCACCCGGTCTTCTTCGGTTCGGCCATCACCGGGACGGGCGTCGACGCGCTGGTCGACGGCATCACGGAGCTCCTGCCGCGCGCCGATGCCGACCCGGACGGCCCGGTGTCGGGTGTCGTGTTCAAGGTCGAGCGCGGCCCGGCCGGCGACAAGATCGCGTACGTCCGAATGGCGTCCGGGACGGTTCAGGTGCGCGACCGCGTCCCGCTGCACCAGCCCGCCGTCGCGGAACCGGCGGCGGGCAAGGTCACCGCGATCAGCCTGTTCGACCGCGGCGCTGCCGTGCCGGCGTCCACCCTTCCGGCCGGGCGGATCGGCAAGCTGTGGGGCCTCACCGGCGTCCGGATCGGCGACACGATCGGCTCTCCGGCACCCGACGCGCCCGCGCACCACTTCGCGCCGCCGACGCTGGAGACCGTCGTGCTGCCGGTTCGCAACGGCGCGCTCGGCGCGCTGCACGCCGCGCTGAGCCAGCTGACGGAGCAGGACCCGCTCATCGACCTGCGGCAGGACGACGTGCGCGGCGAGGTGTCCGTCTCGCTCTACGGGGAAGTGCAGAAGGAGGTCGTCCAGGAGACGCTCGCGACCGAGTACGGCATCGACGTCACATTCCGCGAGACAACCACGATCTGCGTCGAGCGCCCCGCCGGCCCCGGCGCCGCCGTCGAGATCATCTCGAAGGCGCCCAACCCGTTCCTCGCCAGCGTCGGGCTGCGGGTCGAGCCGGGCCCGCTCGACTCGGGTGTGGAGTTCCGGCTGGGCGTCGAGCTGGGGTCGATGCCCATGGCGTTCTTCACCGCGGTGCGCGAGACCGTCGCCGAGACGCTGCAGCAGGGCCTGCACGGTTGGCGGGTGACCGACTGCGTGGTCACGATGACGCACTCGGGCTACTACGCCAGGCAGAGCCACTCGCACGGCACGTTCGACAAGAGCATGTCGAGCACGGCGGGCGACTTCCGCAACCTCACCCCGCTGGTGCTGATGGCCGCGCTCGCCGAGGCCGGCACGGTCGTGCACGAGCCGATGAACCGTTTCACGCTCGAGCTGCCCGCGGACCTGCTCGGACCGGTCACGCCCGTGCTGGCCCGCATGCGTGCGGTGCCGCGCGAGACCACGTGGCGCGGCTCGGCCTGCGTCGTCGAGGGCGAGGTGCCGGCGGCCATGGTGCACGTCCTGCAGCTGCAGCTCCCGTCCCTGACCCGCGGGGAAGGGGTGCTGGAGAGTGCGTTCGAGCGGTACGTCCCCGTCACCGGCCCGGTGCCGGACCGCCCCCGCACCGACCACAACCCTCTCGACCGCGAGGAGTACCTCCTCCAGGTCGTCCGCCGAACGGCAACGGGAGGACGCCCCTGACCCCGCAAACGGAACACCCGGGATATGCCTGGAAAGCCACTTTCCCAGCGCCACAGGCCGGGAAAGTGGCTTTCCAGGCAACACGTGCGGAACGCACGCATCGCCCTACCCCGCGACGTCCGCGACGGGCGGCCCCTCGCTCGACGGCACGAAGGCGAACTGGTGGGCGGAGAGCTCTCGCTCCGCCAGCACCGGGTCGCCGGAGGTCAGCGCGGCGTAGACGGGCAGGTGGCTCAGTGCCGCCTGCACGGCGTCGATCTCGGTGTGCGCGAGCGCCATCAACGTCATCACCTCGATGCCGAGCGACTCCCACGCCCTGCTCAGCGAGTCGTTCCCGGCCAGCGTGATGATCCGACGGTGGAAGGCCGTGCACGCGGTGGCGAGGGCGATCCGGTTGCCGCCCCGCGCGACGCTCTCCATCTGCTCCATCTGGTCGAGCAGCTCGTCGTCGGCGGTGAGCCCGCCCTCGGCGATGAGCCGTCCGGCGATGCCCTCCAGCGCCGCGCGCACCGGCACGGCGTCGGTGAGGTCCTTCTCGGTCAGGTCGCGGACGCGCGTGCCGACGTGGATGCGCGTCTCCAGCAACCCGACGGCGGCGAGCTTGCGGAACGCCTCCCGCACCGGGGTCTGGCTCGTGCCGAGCCGCTCGGCGATCTCCAGCTCACGCACCGGGGCACCAGGGGCCAGCCGCCCCTGGGCGATCTCCATCACGATGTGGTCGCGCACCTGATCGGCGAGCGTGATGCGAGGCAGTCGGCTGGACATGGTTCGCACATCGTACGTTATCGATAATGCTTGACACATGATCTCGGCCGTTCCTACGCTGCGACGGCAGCGCTGCGGTTGCACGTTCGAGCGGAGGATGCCGTGGGCAGCGAGACCGTCTTCTCCGAGCGGCAGAGCGCGCTCCTCGTCGTGGTGGCGAAAGGGCTCTATCCGCATCCCGGGCTCGCCGAGGCACCGTACCGCCGCGTCATCGAGAAGATCACCGAACAGGCGGCGGCAGCGCCTGACCTCGCCGAGACGCTGCGCACGGGCATCGACGATCTCTCCCCTTGGATCCTCGACAACTGCGGGATCGGGCAGCCCGCCTTCGAAGCACGCCTGCGCCGGATCGAGCGCACGGAGTTCTTCCGCACCCTGCTCCCGCTGGTCGCGTGGCACCTCTACGACGATCCCGAGACGCGCGCGCACATCGGCTATCCCGGCGCCTCGTACGCCGAGGGCGGCTACCTCCACCGCGGCTTCGACGACCTGCGCTGGCTCCCGGAACCCCGGATCGACGAGCCGGACGAACCGCTCGTCGAGATCGGCCCGCTCCCCTACCCGCTGGACGCGACCCATGACGTGACCGTCTCATGAGGACGTTCGATGACGACGACGACTCCGTTGTCGTAGTGGTGGGCTCCGGCCCCGGCGGCGCGACGCTCGCCCACGAGCTCGGCGGTCGCGGCGTCCGGGTGGTTGTGCTCGAAGCGGGGCCGTGGATCACCAACGACGAGTTCGTGAACGACGACCACGCCGCGTTCGAGCAGCTCAGCTGGCTCGACCCGCGCCTGGCCACCGGCAGCTGGACGCTGGCCGACGACTTCCCGACGCTCCCCGCCTGGAACGGCCGGTGCGTCGGCGGCACGGCCGTCCTGTGGACGGGTGTGTGCCCGCGCTTCAAGGCCCACGAGTTCGCCACGCGCACCACCTACGGCGACGTCCCCGGCACGACGCTCGCCGACTGGCCCGTCGGCCTCACCGAGCTCGACGTGTTCTACACCGAGGCGGAGCGGGCCATCGGCGTCACGCACCGCCACGGCAAGCCGCCGCTGCCGGCCAACAACAACTACAAGGTGCTCGCGGAAGGGGCGCGACGCGTCGGCTACCGGCACGTGGCGACGGGCCCGTACGCGGGCAACGCCGAGCCGTACGACGGGCGTCCCGCGACCGTGCAGGACGGCTTCAACTCCCAGGGCGACAAGCACGGCTCCAAGTGGAGCCCCCTGGTCCGCGAGATCCCCCGCGCAGTGGCCACGGGCAACGTCGAGGTGCGGGCGAACAGCCAGGCCGTGCAGATCATGCTCGGTGCGGACGGCCGCGCCGACGCCGTCGTCTACGCCGACGCGCAGGGGACGCTGCACCGCCAGCGTGCGCGGGCCGTCGTGGTTGCCGGCAACGCCATCGAGACGCCTCGGCTGTTGCTGCTGTCCGCCGAGGCGCGCCACCCCAATGGCCTGGCGAACTCGTCGGGACAGCTCGGCCGCAACTACATGCGCCACACCACCGGCGTCGTGCACGCGCAGTTCCCCGAGCCCGTGCACCACTACCGCGGCGAGAACATGGCCGGCGTGGTCAGCGACGAGTCGCGGCACGACCCGGCCCGCGGCTTCGCAGGCGGCTACTACCTGGAGATGATCTCGCAGGGCCTCCCGTCGTTCGTGACGTTCGTCCAGCCCGGCGGGTGGGGTCGGGCATACACGGAGTTCATCGAGCGGTACACGCACACGGCATCCGTCTGGATCTGCGGGGAGGACATGCCCCAGAGCCGCAACCGGGTCACGCTGAGCACGACGCTCACCGACCGGCTCGGGCTGCCCGCTCCCGAGGTCCACTACGACGACCACCCCAACGACATCGCCATGCGCGAGCACGCGTACACGCGTGCCGAGGCCGTCTTCCGCGCCGTGGGCGCGACGACCATGCGGAGGTCGCCCGCCATGCCGTCCGGGCACAACCTGGGCACCGCGCGGATGAGCGCCGAACCGGACGCCGGAGTCGTCAATGAGTTCGGCCGCGCGCACGACATCCCGAACCTGTTCATATCCGACGGCTCGGTGTTCCCCACGGGAGCCGCCGCCAATCCGACACTCACCATCGTTGCGCTCGCACTGCGCCAATCGGCGTATGTGACCGAGTGCCTATTCGCAAATTAACGGTAAATTCGCACGTTGCCGGCGACGTTGCCTGGTCCACTCATCAGGGTCGGTTCCGGTGGGCAACTTTCCCGTTACGCTGCGCGCACAACGAGTGCGTAACGTGAGGTCAGGCGATGGGCTACCGTCGATGAGGCCTACCACCTCCCGTACCGCAACTTCACTGCGGGACCGGTAAACCGCCATCGAGGCTTTCGATATTCTCGCGACCACATCGTCGCGAGAAGTTGCACCAGGAGGGTCCCGCACCCATGAACGCAAACCGGCCGAGCCTGCTGAACAACCGGCGAGCGGTCATCGCCCTGGGCGCGGGTGGCGCGCTGCTGGTCGTTCTCGTGATCGTGCTCGTGGTCGTTCTCCGGGCAGCACCCATTACCGGGACCCCCGGAGGAACGGCCGCGCCCGTTCCGGAGACGCAGCACGGTCAGCGACCGGTCACCGCGGTAGTGGAGACGTCCGGCCGGGTCATCAACGTCGCGACGAGCGGCGGCGACTACCCGACGATCCAGGAGGCGGTCGACGCGGCGGGCCCCGGCGACACCGTCGTGGTCGCCGCGGGCGAGTACGCGCCGTTCGACATGAACAACGACGGCGACGAGAACGCGTACATCACGGTGCAGGCCGCTCCCAACGCCAACGTGGTGGTGCAGGGCGAGCTCGAGACCAAAGGTGTGATCAACATCGAGGACCGGTCCTGGATCAGGATCATCGGCTTCGACGTCCGGGGCTCGGAGCGGCACGGGATCCACGTGGAGCGGTCGAGCAACATCGTGCTGCAGGACTGCGACGTCTCCGGCTCGCAGGACGGCGGGGTCGTGTTCGACCGGGGCAGCGACGTCTCCGCGCAGCACCTCACGATCACCGCCAACAACGCGCGCGGCGGGCTCGCCGGCGCGCACGAAGGCCTCACCTTCAACAACGTCAAGGGCTTCGACGCCGGCTTCAACGACGTCAGCAACAACGGCGAAGAGGGCATCGACGCGAAGTACGACGCGACCAACGGCAAGATCCACGACAACACGGTCAGCGGCAACCGCGGGCCCAACATCTACATCGACTCCGCCAACACCATCGAGGTCTTCAACAACACGGTGACCGGCGCGAACGGGCCCGCCAAGGCCGGCATCTCGATCTCGATCGAGGACATCTCGGAGGACCGCACCGCGTACGCCGTGTCCGTCTACAACAACGTCATCCAGTCGAACGCGGGCGGCGGGATCGGGTTCTGGATCGAGTCGGAGGGCACCTTCGCCGACATCCACATCATCAACAACACGATCCTCGACAACGCCGGCGGCGGGCTCGACATCGCCTCGCCGTCCTTCGACGGCACGAACGTGCTGCGCAACAACATCTTCGCCCGCAACGGCAAGGACGTCTCCGGCGACGCGAGCGCGTTCGCCGCCGACACCAACGTCTTCCAGACCGCCGGGATCGGCCAGAACGTGATCTCCGGCGACGTGTCCTTCGTCAGCCCCTCGACCGACGACCTGCGGCTCAGCGCCGGGTCGCCGGGCGCCGGTGCCGGCAACGCCGACAGCGCGCCGGCGTTCGACATCACCGGCGCCCCCCGTACCGGCGGCAAGATCGACATCGGCGCCTTCCAGTCGTAAGACTTCCCCACCGTTTTGCCAACCTGCACGCCTTCTCGGGTGTGCAGGTTGGCAAAACGGTGGGGAACTTCGTTAGTGGGCCGCCGCCGGGCCGCCGTGGCGGGGTACGAAGGCGGCAGCGATCGCGCCGCAGGCGACTAGTGCTGTGCAAAAGCCCAGCGCCGGTGCGAACCCCGCGACGAACGACCCCGGCGACGTGACGTCGCCCGCGCCGGAGAACACCGCGACCATCACCGCCAGCCCCAGCACGCCGCCGAGCTCGCGCAGCATGCTGTTGGATCCGGCGGCCTTGCCGACGTCCGCGTGCGCCACGGCACCGACGACGGCGTTCGCCGCGGCGGGCAGCGCCATCGACCCGCCGACACCGGCGACGAACAGCGGCACCACCAGCTCGCCGTACGACATGCCGGGCGCGGCGATGAGCGCGATCCACCCGAATCCGAGCGCTTTGAGGGTGACACCGGCGACGAGCAGCGGACGGTTGCCGATGCGGTCGGCCAGCATCCCGCAGAGCGGCCCGATCACGAAGAGCGGTGAGGTCCACGGCATCAGCCCGAGGCCGGCCTGCAACGCCGTGAACCCGAGCCCGACCTGCAGGAACTGCGCGAAGAAGAAGACCCCTCCGAAGATCCCGGCGAACAGCCCGATGGTGGCGATGTTGCCGGCGATGAAGCCGGATGCACGGAAGAGGCGGGCGGGCAGCAACGGCTCCCGCACCCGGCGCTGCACCCTGACGAAGCCGGCGGTGAGCAGCACGGCCGCGGCGAACCCGAGGACGACCTCCGCGCTGGACCACCCGATGTCGTTGCCCCGCGAGAGCGTCCACACCAGCGCGAGCGCGGCGGCGGCGATCAGGACGACACCACGCAGATCGAGCGCGGTGTCGTCACCCCGGCTCTCCCTGACCTTCACGAACACCAACGGGATCACGGCGAGCCCGATCGGGACGTTCAACCAGAAGATCCACTCCCAGCCGACCCCAGTCGTGACCGCCCCGCCGAGACCGGGCCCGGCCAGCACGGCGAGCCCGCTGATCCCTTGCAGGATCCCGATCGCCGTGCCGCGCCGCTCGGCCGGGTACGCCGCCCCGACGAGCGTGAGCCCCAGCGACGTCACGACGGCCGCCCCGGCACCCTGCACGGCCCGCGCCACCACCAGTACCTCGACGTGCGGCGCGATCGCGCACACGGCGGACGCGACGGAGAACAGCGCCAGGCCGATCCCGAACACCTTGCGCCGCCCGAACCGGTCGCCGATCGCCGCCGCCGGCATCATCAGCACCGCGAGCGCGAGGTTGAAGGCGTTGACCGTCCAGTTCAGCTCCTCGACGGTCGCCCCGAGGTCGCGCTGGATCGTGGTGAGCGCCGACGCGACTACAAGCGTGTCGAGCGCGCACATGAACGACGCCACCGAGGCCAGCACCAGCACCCAGGTCCGGCTCGACGTCCGGGACCGGTCCACATCGATCGTCTGAGCATCCATGGCAGTACGACAATCGGCGACCGCCCGGATCGACACGAGCGCGCGGAAACTTCTCGGGACCGACCCGGGGACGCGTGCGTTCCGCACACGAGGGCAGGAAAGTCCGTCATGGCCCTCCGGGTCGCCACGAGGGATGAGAATCCGTGCCCGGGTGCCCGGGTGCCCGGGTGCGCGACCGCAGACCGGGGTGGGTGCACGAACAGGGCGCGCAGGGCGCTCGTGCACAGGTTGGTGCCGCCGTGCACACGTTCGAACCTGTGCACTGGGAGGTGAACCTGTGCACGAGCGACCCGCGGCCAGGGGCGGGCTGTGGTGGCCGGCCAGGGTGTGTGCGTTGCGCACACGAGGGCAGGAAAGCCACTTTCCGGTCCTCACAGGGCAGGAAAGTGGCTTTCCTGCCCTCCCCGACCCCCGGGTGAGCTGCGCGAACGGCACTTTCGAACGATAGGTTGGCCTGAAAGTGCCGTTCGCGCACATCCCGGCTGTCGCCGAGTGGGCGTGGTCGTGAGTTGAGTGTGCTCAGGGCTGCCGCGACAGCCCTGAGCACACTCTCGGTCAGCCAGTGCCTGGATCCGGGGTGGCGGTCCACCGCGGTGGCTGCGGCGATTCACCTGACAGCCACTTTCCTGCCCTCCCCTGGCGAGCAGGTGAGGCTGAGGTACGTCTCCTACGCCTCCGGCGACGGCTTGAACGCCCGCATTGGCGGCAGCGGCATTCCGGACTGCGGTGGCTCGATGCCGGGCGCCGTCGTCCCGCGCGGCCCGATCGACCCCAGCCGGACGGTGTTGCGGCCGGCGTTCTTGGCGGCGTAGAGGGCGGTGTCGGCGAGCCGCAGGAGGTCGGCGAGCTCGGCGCAGTCTCCCGTCTGCAACGCGCCCCCGATCGAGGCCGTGAGCCCCGCGAACTGCTTCGTGCCCCCGTTCATCTGCAGTTCTAGCTCCATCGCGGCGATCCGGCGGCGGATCCGCTCAGCGATGCTGCCCAGCTCACGCACGCCGCCGGTCACGCCACCGAGCAGCACGACGAACTCCTCGCCGCCGAACCGCCCGACGACGTCCTGCTCCCGCGTCTCCGCCCGCAGCTGGTCGGCGACCGCGCTCAGCACGGCGTCGCCTGCCGGGTGGCCGAACGTGTCGTTGACCGCCTTGAAGTGGTCGAGGTCGATCACGAGCACTCCGGAGGTGTTTCCGTTGCGCCCGACGGCGGCCGCGGCTCGGGTATGCCACGCCGCGGCGTTGAGCAGCCCCGTCTTGGAGTCGAGGGTCGCTGCAACCCTCAACTGGCGCACGAGCGCACTGAGGTGCAGTACGAACATCGGCGGGATCAGCAGCCCGATCAGCCATGGGTTTATGACCAGCGCCGCGGCGGTCAGGGCACCCAGAGCGAGTGTCGCGATCTCCAGCAGGTTCTCGTCCCACGGCGCGAACACCGTCGCGAGATCGGGTTTCGATGTGGAGCTCATCGCGATGGCGCCGGCGATGAGGCAGCTGTTGACGGTCGTGTAGAGCAGCAGCGCGGCGAGGATCGCGGGCAGCGTGGATGAGCCCGTCGATGTGCCGAGCGGCCCGCCCGTCATGTGTTGCATGACCGTCGCGGCGGTGTACGAGGCGAGTGCCACCGTGGCGGTGGTGAAGATCTCGCGGAACACGGGCCGACGGTGACGCCACGTCCGCATCCACAGGTGGGTCCAGATGACGCCGGCGCCGATCGCGGCGTAGGCCGAGGGAAGCAGCAGGGAGCCTGCGAACGTCCAAACGGATGAGAGGTCGACGTGGTTGCCCTCGCTGATCCTGCGCCGGACCCGCTCGATGCGGAGCGCGGCTTCGGCATGGAGCAGTCCGGCCACCACGACGATGGCGCCTTTGACGAGCTGTGCGTGGGTCGGAACGCCGCCGAGTACGCCGACCACCACGAGCGTGAGCGCGGTCGCCTCCATCAGCAACATCGGTGCGATCAGCCGCGGCGGGAGCCTCCAGAGCGGCCATTCGCGCATGTGCCACAGGCGGACATGGCGATCGGCAACCTCGGAAGCTCCCCCCGCAGTCGCCATCACCACTCTCTGGTCGTCGCTCTCCGCACACGTAGCCTAACCGAAACGACCGATCAGGGTCACCGTCGTCCATCGACCGCACGCTCCGATGACGGAGGGTGGGGCACAGAGAAGCAAAGGCCATGCATTAGTGCGCATGTAACCAATCCAGGTGTCAAGACGAATGCTTCGGCAAGGGTCCGAAGGAAGGAGAGCTCGATGAAGAACCACGGCTGGTGAACCGCAGCGCAGGTGAACCGCAGCGCCCTCCGGACAGGACCGGAAGGCACTGCGGTTCATCTCACCGCATGTCCGATCGTCAGGTGATCGGGGACCCGCCCGTCACGCCCAGCACCTCGGACGTCATGTAGCTCGACTCCTGCGAGGCGAGGAAGACGAAGAACGGCGCCAGCTCCGCGGGCTGTGCCGCCCGCCCCATCGGCGCCTGTTCACCGAACGACTCGAGCTTGTCCTCGGCCATGGTCGCGGGGATGAGGGGCGTCCAGACCGGGCCCGGCGCGACGGAGTTGGCCCGGATGCCGCGCGGGAGCAGGTCGTGCCCCAGCGCCTTCGTGAAGTTGACGATCGCAGCCTTCGAGGTCGCGTAGTCCAGCAGGTGCGGCGAGGGCTGGAACGCTTGCACCGACGACGTCGTGATCACCGACGCGCCGGCCGGCATGTGCTCCACTGCGGCCTTGACCAGCCAGAACAGCGCGTACACGTTCGTCTTCATCACCCTGTCGAACTGCTCAGCGGTGATGTCGACGATCCCGCCGGGCTGCGACATCTGGTACGCGGCGTTGCTGACCAGCACGTCGATGTGTCCGAACTCCTCGACCGCACGGGCGACGACGTCACGGCACGTCTGCTCGTCGGTCAGGTCGGCCGGCACCGTCACGGCGGTGCGGCCGGCCTCGGTGACCCACTTCGCGGTCTCCGCGGCGTCCTGCGCCTCGGCATCGAGGTGGGTGATCAGCACATCGGCGCCCTCGCGCGCGAACGCGATGGCCACCGCCCGCCCGATGCCGGAGTCGCCGCCGGTGACCACCGTCTTGCGGCCCTCCAGCCGCCCGGATCCGCGGTAGGTCTGCTCACCGTGGTCGGGGACGACGTCCATGTCGGCCGTCCGGCCCGGATGCTCGACGGTGCGGCTGCCGCTGCCCGGCCGCTCGTGCTGCTTCGTCGGATCCTGCTGGGTGAACTGGTCCTCGCCCATCCGGTCACCTCTTCCTTCGTCCTGGATGTTCGCCTGCCATGACGGCGAGGTCGGCCACGAGCGCGTCGAACGCCTCGCCGCGCCGGTCCGACGGCATGCGCAGCACCGCCGACGGGTGCGCGGTCGCGACCAGCCGGTGCCCCTCCCAGTCCCGTGGGCGGCCGCGTTCGGCCGTGATCCGGAACGAGGAGCCGAGCAGCGCCTTCGCCGCCGTCGCGCCGAGCGTGCCGACAACGGCGGGCCGCACCGCCGCGAGCTCGCCGTCGAGCCACGGCCGGCAGGCCCGCACGTGACCCGCGGCTGGTGTCTTGTGCAACCTGCGGTTCCCACTGGTCTCGAAGCGGAAGTGCTTGACGGCGTTGGTCACGTAGACCTCGTCGCGGTGGATTCCGGCCTCGTCGAGCGCCTTGTCGAGCAGCCGCCCCGCAGGCCCGACGAAAGGGGCGCCCTCCCTGTCCTCACGGTCGCCGGGCTGCTCCCCGACGAGCATCAGCCAGGCGCCGGCCGGCCCCTCGCCGAAGACGGTCTGCGTGGCGTCCACGTGCAGCTCGCACGCGGTACACGCGCCGGCGTCGCGGCTCAGCCGTCGCAGTTCGTCGGTCGGGCTGGTTGTCGGCACGCCTGCGGGTACCCGAGGGCCGCCCGCCTACACCCCGCCCGTCTGCACAAGGGGCGCTACCGCTGCGGCACAGGTGTCGTCCTGAACCCGGAGACGTCGAGGCGGACGCCCGCCCGCTTGATCGCGCGCAACGACACGCACCGGTCCATCACCCGCACCCCCGGGATCGCCTCGAAGGCCGCCTCCAACCGCGCGACGTCGGTGAGCTGCGGCTGCCACACCGAGACCATGAGGTTGTGCGGGCCGGTCGTGCCCAGCACGGCTCGCGTCTCCGGCATCGCCACGATCTGCGCCGCGGTCCGTTCCAGGCCCGGCGCGGGCACTCGCAGGAAGTACCAGCAGCCGACCGGGTGCCCCGCGACGACCCGCCCCATGTCCGTGCGGAGCACCACCCAGCCGGTGGCGAGCAGGTTGGTGACGATGTCCCGGGCTCGCCGCACCGGGATGCCCGCCCGCTCGGCGATGTCCGTCGACTTCATCCGGCCGTCCTCGCGCAGCGCCTCGGCGACGGCGATCTCGACGGGCGCGAGCGGGGCGCGCTCGACGGGCCACCGCTTGGGTGGCGCCATCGTGGCGAGCCGCGCGGACTGCTGCTCGCCGAGCACGTTGAGCCGCCATTGGGCGGCCTCCTTGTAGACGGTCGAGATCAGGTGCGTGCGGATGCCGCGCAGCGACGGCAGCGCCGCGATCCGCACGAGGATGTAGTCGGTGAGCGCGGCATCGTCGGCCGCGTTGACGTGGACGAGCAGGTCGCGCGACCCGGAGACCACCTCGATGGTCAGGTACTCCTCGTCGCTCATCAGCTGCTCGACGTGCGCGAGCGAGCGCCCGTCCGACTCGATCTCGACCAGCGCGGCGGGCATCAGCTGGACTCCGGCTGGATACGCCGTCACCCACACCAACCCTGCCGAATGCAGCCGCTCCCACCTGCGCGCCACCGTGACGGGGTCGCTGCCGAGCACGCTCGCGATCTGCGTCCACGAGCCGCGCGGATGGATCTGGAGGGCGTTCACCACAGCGCGGTCCAACGCGTCAAGGACCGGATCCTGCATATCGAAACTGTATCCTGACCAGATCCGTCGTGACGCCTCGCCGATGCCCTCTGATGTCCTGTACTTCGTGCATACGCGGAACTGGGACCGAGGGGGGACCACCATGACCGCCGAAGCGGATGTCGCAGTGCCCGCGACAGGCAGTCTGACCGGCAGGCTCGACGAGCTGTGTGCGCTGCACGGAGTGCCTGGCGCGGCGCTCGGGCTGCTCGTCGACGGCGCTGTGACCACCACGACGAGCGGCGTGACGAAGCTGGGCGTCGACGGCGTCCCGGTCACGACCGACACCCTTTTCCTCGCCGGCCCGGTCGCGACGACCTGGACGGCGACGATGGTCATGCAGCTCGTCGACATGGGCCGTCTCGAACTCGACGTGCCCGTCAACGCGTACCTGATGCCCGAGCTGCGCCTTGCCGACGAGGCCGTCGCCGACTCCGTGACCGCACGCCAGCTGCTGTCCCACACGGGCGGCTTCTACGGCGACGCCGAACCGCCGCCGTTCAGCGGCCGGGACGCGTTGGAGCGCACGGTTGCGGGGTTCGACGAGCTGCAGCAGATGCACCGACCGGGCAGCATGCATTCCTACTGCCCCGCCGGGTACGTCGTGCTGGGCAGGCTCATCGAGTGCCTGACCGGCACGACGTGGGCGCAGGCGCTGGGCGATCGGCTGATCGAGCCGCTCGGGCTGCGCCGCACGTTCACGCAGCCGGAGCAGGCGATGGTGCACAGGCTCGCCGTCGGGCACCTGCGACGTCCCGGCCGGACCGATCTCGTGCCGGTGGACGAGTGGCTGCTCCCGCAGTCGGCCGGGCCGGCCGGAGGCACCATGGCGACCAGCGTCGCCGACCTGCTGGCGTTCGCCCAGCTGCACCTGCGCGACGGGCGCGGGCCCGACGGCCGCTACCTGCTCAGCCCCGCGTCGGCACGCGTGATGCGCGAGCCGCAGACCGCCGTCGCCGATCCCGACTCCGGTGCGACGTGGGGGCTCGGCTGGGAGATCATCCGCTCGGCCGGCCCGCTCGTCATGCGCAGCCGCGGCGCGGTGAACGGGCAGGAGAGCCAGTTGGTGCTCGTCCCGGACCTGCAGATCGCGCTGTGCGTGCTGACCGTCGGCGACCCCGGCTACGACGTGGCCACAACGATGATCTCCGAGGTGATCGAGCAGCTGACCGGCGTCGCGGACACGCTGGCACCCCGCATCGGAGCCGCGCAGTTCGGCGCCGGGACGATCGAGCCCGCCGACGCCGTCGGCACGTTCGGCGGGGCCGACATGGAGATCACGGTCGAACTGACATCGGACGGGCGCCTGCACGGCACGTACCGCCCGGGCTTCTCCAAGCGGGCGAGCTCGCCGCCGTTCCAGGCGCCGCTCACCCCCGCCGGAGGCACGACGTTCCGGTTCGCGTCGCCACGGGAACCGCACGGATCCCCGTGGCTGACGTTCCTGCGCGAGGGCGGCGGAGAGGGCCCCGCAACACACGTCGTGCGAGGCGGACGCGCCGTTCCGAGGCGCTGAGGGGACACCTCTGAGCGGCGAACCGTAGACTCGCGCGGCAATGGACGGGAGCGAGCGACCTTACAGCGGGCGGAGCCCACAGCAGCGACGTGCCGACCGCCGTGAGCGCATGCTCACCGCCGCGCTCGACCTGTTCGGCACCGACGGATACCGGGCCACCTCCATCGAGAAGCTGTGCGCCTCGGCGGGGATCTCGACGCGCAACTTCTACGAGGAGTTCCGCGGCCGGGAGGACATCCTCATCGCGGTGTACGACGAGGTGATGACGGGGGCGGCAAAGGCCACGGCCGGCGCGCTGGCCGGCGCGATGGAGCTGCCGACACCCGAGCGGGTGGACCGGTCGATCCGAGCCTTCCTCGACCACGTCTTCGGCGACCCCAAGCGGGCGCGGATCGCGTTCGTCGAGATGCTCGGCGTCAGCCCGGCCGTGGAGGAGCACCGACTGGGGTGGCGCCGCAGGCGGGCCGCGACGATCGAGGCCACCGTGCGCGCGGCCGTCGATGCCGGCGAGGCCCCCGACCGCGACTACTCGCTCGCGGCGATCGCGTTCATCGGCGCGTTCAACGAGCTGGTCTACGACTGGGCGCTCAACGGCACGAACGTCCCCGTCGACGCGCTCATCGAGGAGATCACCCGCATGGTCAACGCCCTGATCTTCGAGGGCTGACGGCACCCGTCACCCTCTGTGGCCCCCACCCGTGCGGGGTGGGTTCAGGAAAGCGACGGCGCGCGGCCCCGACCCCGTCAGCGGCCTGGTACCGCGGGTTCGTCCTCCAGCAGGATGCACGCCGCCGCGTGGTCGGGGGTGAGGTCGAGCAGGCGCGGGTCGCGGGTCGAGCAGTCGTCGATCGCCAGCGGGCAGCGCGGGTGGAAGTGGCAGCCCGAGGGCGGCGCGGCGGGATCGGGCACGTCGCCCGGCAGGTCCTGAGGGAGCGTGCCGGCCCCGTCGGCGCGCGGCACCGCGGCGGTCAGTGCCGCCGTGTAAGGGTGTCGCGGCCGGTCCCACACCTGCGCGGTCGGGCCGATCTCGACGACCCGCCCGAGGTACATAACCGCGATCCGGTCGGCGATCTCCCGCACGATCGCGAGGTCGTGCGAGATGAACAGCACGCCGATGCCCAGTTTGCGGGCGAGCGTCACGAACAGGTCGGCCACCTGCGCCTGCGCCGACGCGTCGAGCGCCGAGATCGGCTCGTCGGCCACCAGCTGCACCGGCTCGGCGGCCAGCGCCCTCGCGACTGCGATCCGCTGCCGCTGCCCACCGGAGAGCTCGTGCGGGTACCGCTGCGCCATCGCGGGGTCGAGCCCCACCAGTTCGAGCAGCTCCGCCACCCGCGCCGATCCGGCGGTCGTGCCGGTCGCGAGCCGAACGGCGTCGGAGAGCTGGCGCCCGACCCGCCGCCGCGGGTTCAGCGACGAGTAGGGGTCCTGGAACACCAGCTGCAGCCTGCGTTGCGCGGCCGGGCGGGCGCGGCGCCGCAGCGGCGCCACCGCGTGCCCGTCCAGCAGCACCTCGCCGGCGCTCGGCGCGAGCAGCCCGACCGCGGCCCTGGCCAGGCTCGACTTACCGCAGCCGCTCTCGCCGACCAGCCCGACGACCTCGCCGGGCGCGACCGAGAGGTCGACGCCGTCCACCGCACGCACGGCACGGCCGTCCCGCCGGTAGGTCACCTCGACCCCGCGCAGCTCCAGCTCGCTCACGACGCGCTCCCCCGGTGCGCAGGTGGCAACGCCTCCAGCAGCGACCGCGTGTACTCGTGCGTCGGCGAGGTCAGGACCTCGGACGTGCGCCCGTCCTCGACGACCACACCGCCACGCATCACGACCACCCGGTCGGCGAGCGCCGAGATCACCCCGAGGTCGTGCGTGATCACGATGACGGCGAGCCCGGTCTCACGACGCAAGCGGTCCAGCAGCCGGAGGATCCCGGCCTGCACGGTGACGTCCAGCGCCGTCGTCGGCTCGTCGGCGAGCAGCAGCTTCGGCCCGCAGGCCAGCGCGGCCGCGATCGCGACCCGCTGCCGCATGCCACCCGAGAGCTCGTGGGGGTAGGCGTGCAGCGTCCGGGCAGGATCCGGGATCCGCACCTGCTCCAGCAACTCCAGCGCGCGCTTCCCGGCGTCCTGCTTGCTGATGCCGAGGTGGTGGCGGGCGTGTTCGGTGAGCAGGGTACGCACCGGCAGCATCGGGTGGAGAGCGGTCGCGGGGTCCTGGAAGACCATCGCGATCTCCTTGCCGCGCACGTCGCGCAGCTGCTGCTCGCCCATGCCGACCAGCTCGCGGCCGGCGAAGCGCGCGGACCCCTCCGTGCGCGCGCCGTGCGGCAGCAGCCCGAGCAGCGCCAGCGCGGACATCGTCTTGCCGCTGCCCGACTCGCCTGCGACACCGAGCACCTCACCGGCGTCGACGGCGAGGTCGATCCCGTCGACGACGCTGGTCCAGCCGCCGCGGCGCGGCAGCCGCACCCGCAGGCCCGTCACCTCCAGCAGGGCCATCGTCAGCTCCTGATCGCGCGCGCGGTGCGCGGGTCGAGTGCGTCGCGGATCGTGTCGCCGAGGAAGTTGAAGCCCAGCACGACCGTGAGGATCGCGAGCCCGGGGAAGAGGCCGACCCACCAGCTGTCGAAGACGGCCGTCCCCGCCGAGACCATCGCGCCCCACTCCGCCGCCGGCGGCTGCGCGCCCAACCCGAGGAACGACAGCCCCGAGAGCAGCAGGATCGCGTTGCCGACATCGAGCGCGACGAGCACGAGCACCGGCCCGGCCACCGACGGGCCGAGCTCGACGGTGAGCGTGCGCAGCGCCGACGAGCCGAGCAGCCGGCTGGCCTGCACGTACTCCTGCTGCCCCGCCGAGAGCACGAGCCCCCGGATCACCCGCGCGTAGCCGGGCCACAGCACGATCGTCAGCGCGAGCACGGCGTTGCTCAGCCCGGGGCCGAGCGCAGCCGAGACCGCCATCGCCAGGATGATCGCCGGGAAGGCGAACACCAGGTCGGTGACCCGCATGATCGCGGCGTCGACCCAGCCGCCGAAGTAGCCGGCGATCCCGCCCATGATCGCGCCGACCACCGCGGAGAGCACGACGAGCAGCATCGCCAGCGGGATCGAGATCCGGGCGCCGTGCAGGACCCTGCTGAGGACGTCGCGGTTGAGGTTGTCGGTGCCGAACGGGTGCTCCGCCGAGGGCGGGCTGAGCTTCCCGAACGTCTGCGCGAGCGGATCGGCCGGCGCGATCATCGGGGCGAGGACCGCGACGAGCAGCCATCCGACGATCACCACGATGCCGATCACTGCAAGCGGCTGGCGCCACGGCGAGCGGGTCAGCACACCGATCGCGCGCGCGTCGGTGGCTGTGTCGACAGTTGGGTCGGCGGTGGGCTCGGCCGGTGTGCTCACGACTGCCTGATCCGCGGGTCGACGAGCCCGTACGTGACGTCCACGACCAGGTTGACCAGCACGTACACCACCGCGACCACCAGGCTCACGCCCATGATCGCCGGCAGGTCGAGCGCGAGCGCGCTGGTGAACGCGTACTCGCCGACCCCGCGCCAGCTGAAGATCTTCTCGACGAGGACCGTGCCGGAGAGCAGGTTCGCGAACGCCACCCCGGCCACGGTGATCACCGAGACCAGCGCCGGCCGCAGCACGTGCCGGCGCACCACCGTCGATTCCGGCAGGCCCTTCGCCCGCGCGGCGCGCACGTAGTCGTTGCCCAGCACCTCCAGCACCGCGGCGCGGGTGAACCGCAGCATCACGCCCACCGTGAACGCCGCCAGCACGAGCGCCGGCAGCAGCAGCCTGCTGAACGCCGCTCCGAACGCCGTCCAGTTCCCGGTGAGCAGCGCGTCGAGCGTGTACATCCCGGTGATGGCTGTGGGCGGCCGGGTGCCGGGCGGCAGCCGCCCGCCCGCCGGGAGCAGGTCGAGCTGGAACGAGATGAAGTAGTAGCCGACGAGCGCGAGCCAGAACGTCGGCATCGACACCCCGAACAGGCTGACCACCCGCAGCACCTGGTCGGGCCACCGGTCGCGGGCGAGCGCCGCGACGACCCCGAGGCCCACCCCGACCACCAGCGTGATCACGATCGCGGTGAGCGCGAGCTCAAGCGTCGCCGGCACCTTGTCGCCCAGGTCGGTCGCGACCGGCCGGTGCGTCTGCTGCGACTCGCCGAAGTCGCCGGTCAGCAGGTTGCCCAGGTAGATCACGTACTGCTGGGGCAGCGGCTTGTCGAGCCCGTGCGCCTCACGGAAGGCCGCCACGGCAGCCGGGTCCTCGACGGCGCGCTGGCCGAGGTTCGCCGTCACCGGGTCGCCCGGCACCGCGTTCGTCAGGAGGAACGACACGAGCGTCACGCCGACGCACAGGAGCACGCCGGCGAGCAACCGCCGCAGGACGAACCGGAGCAGCACGCGGTGCCGGCGGCCGCCCCCGGCCGCCGCCGGCCCCGGTGTGACCGGAGGCGTCGGGGGCGCCGGGGTCGGGGGCGTCGTGTTCGGGGGCCCGCTCAGCGGAGGTCCGCCAGGTCGATCGTCCACGCCGAGTGGTAGGCCACGCCGCTCACCGAGCTCGAGTACGCGAACACCTGCGAGGGGTTGAACAGCGGAAGGAACGGCCCGCGCTCGTTCAGCTGCTGCTGCAGCTGCTGGTAGAGCGCGGCGCGCTTGTCCTTGTCCATCTCGCTCGCGGCCTGCGCGCCCAGCTCGGTGAGGCCGGCGTCGGCGCCCTCGTTCCAGCCGGCGCGCTTGCCGAGGTTGCCGCCGGGCAGGTAGACGAGGTAGTCGCTGGGGTCCGGGTAGTCCGGGTACCAGAACCAGAGCGCGCCCTGCTCCTTGCCGCTGCGGAACGCGTCGAGCGAGGTCGCCGCCGGTGACGGCGCCAGCTCGACGGTGATGCCGACCTCCTTGAGGTTCTCCTGCACGCGCGTGGCGAGGTCGCCGATCGCGATGCCGGCAACCGGGAGGTCGCTCGCGTAGCTGATCTTGATGGACGGGTTGGCGACGCCGGAGCGGGCCAGCGCCGCCTTCGCGCGGGCGACGTCCCGCTTGACCGCCTTGTCCTTGGCCAGCGCCCCGAGGAAGCCGTCGGGGACAACACCGGCGGACTGCTGGGAACCGGTGCCGCCGAGCTGGACGAGCCCGTCGTAGTCGATCCCGTAGCGCACCGCCTCGAGGAAGTCCTTGTTCGACGTGGTCGCCGAGACCTCCGGGTTGGCGTTGACCGCCAGGTAGAACAGCGTCTTCGAGGCCGTCGCGTCGACCTTGACCGAATCGGAGGCGAGGCCCTGCGACTGGTCGGCCGAGAGGTCGAGCACCAGCTGCGCGTCGCCCTTCTGCACGTTCACCTTCTGCACCGACGCGTCGGTGTTGCGGATGACGATCCGCTGGTAGGTCGGCTTGTTCGGGCCCCAGTACGTCGGGTTGGCCGCGAGCACGACCTCGCTCTGCACGTCGTAGCTCTCGAGCTTGTACGGCCCGGTTCCCATCGACTCCTTGTTCAGCGCCGCCTCGGCCTTGTCCGCCTGATCGGCGCCGGGCTGGTCGTTGCCTCCCGCAGCCGCAACCTTGGCGGAGTTGACGATCCCGAGCGCGGGGTTCGGGATGATGTAGGGCAGCCCCGGGTTGGGCTTCTCCGAGGTCAGCACGACCGTCTTGGCGTCCGGCGCGGTGGTGGTGACGCCTTCGAGCAGGAAGCTCGGGTTGCCCTTGACGTTCTTGACCCGGTTGTACGAGTAGACGACGTCCTTCGACGTGAGCTTGGTGCCGTCACCGAACGTCACGTCGTCACGCAGCGTGAAGGTGAAGGTCTTGCCGTCGGCGCTGGCCTCGAACTTCTCGGCGACCAGCGGCTTCGGGTTCGTCGCGTCGCTGCCGTCGAACGTCAGCAGCGTGTCGTACATGACGTGGTCGATGATGCTGCCGGTCGTCTCGAACGACCTGGCCGGGTCGGCGCTCTTGAGCAGGAACGCGGTGTCGACCACCAACGTGTCCTTCGCGCCGCCGCCCGTGGCATCCCCGCCACCGCCACCGCCGCCGCCCCCGCACGCCGCGAGCGCGACGAGGCCCGCGGCGGCCAGCGCCGCCCACTGCACCCTGCGTAGCCGACCAGCCATGCGACACCTCCGGAGAGTTACTGGCCGGGACCTTATCCCGGCCCGCACGCCCCCTGAACGGCGGAGTCATGCAGATCGCAGCGCACGCCGCCGACGAGACCACGCCGCGAGGCCGGCGTGTGCCAGGAAAGCCACTTTCCTGTCCTGTGATGCCAGGAAAGCCACTTTCCTGGCACTCCCGGCCGCCACGAGGGATGGGAATCCGTACCGGGTGCGGTTCGGGTGCGCCGCCGTGGACGAGGTGGGTGCACGAACAGGGCGCGCAGCGTTGCGAACGCGAGGGCAGGAAAGCCACTTTCCTGCCCTGTGAGGGCCGGAAAGTGGCTTTCCTGCCCTCCCCAGAACCCGGTGAGCTGCGCTACGGCGCGCCCACCGCCACGCGGTCGAGCGACTCCACGACCCTGTGCAGGGCGGGGTTCGGGTTGTCCGGGCTCCAGCACGCGTGCAGCGTCACGGAGTGCGCGTCGGCCGCCGCCAGCTCGAGGTAGCGCACGCCGTCCACCCGCATCCCCATGATCGAGCGCGGCACGAGCGCGCTGCCCAGCCCGGCCCTGACCAGCGCCAGCATCGTCGGCACCTGGGAGGCCAGCTGGCTCACGGCGTACCGGTTCATGCCGATCATGGCGGCGCAGATGTCGTGCAGGTAGCGCGAGCCCTCCGGGCTGTACCCGATGTAGTCGTCGGTGACGTCGGTCAGCGCGACGGGCCCGGGTGAGCCCGCCAGTGGGTGCTCGGCCGGCACCGCGACGACGAGGTCCTCCGAGTGCACCAGCACCGACTCGAAGCGGTCGGGGATCGGCGGGCGCACCAGCCCGAGGTCGATCTCCATGTCGGCGAGCCCGGCGAACTGCGCGGGGCTGACCAGCTCCGTCAGCGCGACGCTCACGGCGGGCACCCGCGCGTTCACCATCGCGAGGAAGTCGGCGAGCACCGCGTACGCGCCGATCGCGGTGAACGCGAGCCGCAACGTCCCGGTGCGGCCTTCCGCTGCCCGCCGGGTCGCCACGGGCGCGGCCTCCAGCAGCGCGAGGACCCGGCGGCAGTGCGCGAGGAACACCTCGCCCGCCGAGGTCAGCCGCACGCCGCGGCCGGTGCGGTCGAACAGGCTCACGCCGAGCGCCGACTCGACGGCCTGCACCTGGCGGCTCAGCGGCGGTTGCGTGAGGTTGAGCCGCGCGGCGGCCCGGCCGAAGTGCTGCTCCTCCGCGACCGCGACGAACCCGCGGAGCTGCGCCAGCGAGAGTTCCATGCTCCGAAAGGTATCGGTTCATGCGGAATTGGGCTTGGACGCGCATAACAGCACGCACCTACCGTCCTTCGCATGCCGAAGCTCGCCGTCGCCATGACCCCCGAGCGTGCTGCCGACGTATGCAGCGCGCAGACGAAGGAGCTCCTCGAAGACCGGTTCACCGTCACCTGGGCAGCACCGGGCCAGGACCTGGCCGGCATGGCCGCGGGCGCCGACGTCGTCCTGACCAGCTGGGGCACCCCGCCGCTCGCCGCCTCGATCTGGGCGGACGGCGATGGTCCGAAGGTCGTTGCGCACGCCGCCGGCTCGGTGAAGCGACTGGTCGATCCGGCCGTCTTCGAGCACGGCGTCGCCGTCTTCTCGGCCGGTGGGCGGATCGCATGGTCAGTCGGCGAGTACTGCCTCGCCGCGATGCTGACGCTGGCGCGCCGGCTCCCCCAGCTCGACGACGGCGTCCGCAGCGGCGCCTGGAAGCAGCCGCATCTGCGTGGGCACGAGCTCGCGGGCGCGACGGTCGGGCTGCTCGGCGCCAGCTCCACCGCTCGGGCGTTGATCACGCTGCTGGCGCCGTTCGGTTGCGACGTCGTGGTCTACGACCCCTACCTCGACGCCGACCGGGCTGCCGCGCTCGGCGTGCGGACCGGTTCGCTCGAGGAGGCGCTCGGCTGCGCGTTCGTATCGCTGCACGTCCCGGACGTGCCGGCGACGCGCGGGCTGGTCAGCCGCAAGCACGTCGAGCTGATCCCCGACGGCTCGGTGATCGTGAACTCCGCGCGCGGCCCCGCCGTCGACCAGGCCGCGTTGCTCGAACACCTGCTGGCCGGGCGCCTGCTCGCCGCGCTCGACGTCTACGACCCCGAACCGCCGAGCCTGCCGGCCGACGTGCTCGCCTCGCCGAACCTGCTGCTCACCCCGCACATCGCGGGCGACACCGCCGAGGGGCACCTCGCGCTGGCCGGCTACGTCATGGCCGACGTCCTGCGCTACCTCGAGAGCGGGCAGCGCGGGCCCAGCTTCGTCGACCCGGCCTCGTGGTCGATCGCGGCCTGAGGGACGGGCACATGTCGCGCATCAGATCGGTTGATGTCTTCGCCGTCGCCGTCCCGTTCGCCAAGGGTTTCGTGCTGGGCAGCGGCGCGGTCGGCACACCGGAGCGAGCCGGCTCGGTGATCTTCGTGAAGATCACGACGGAGGACGGGGTCGTCGGCTGGGGCGAGCAGCGCGCGCTGCCGAGCTGGAGCTACGAGACCGCGGAGACGATCGCCGTGGTGATCAAGCGCCACCTCGAACCGATCCTGCTGGAGCTCACCCCGTTCGACGTCGAGCTGTTCCACACCCGCGCGGCCCGGCGGCTGTCCCCCGCCGTGTCGAACGGGTTCCCGTTCGCCCGCGCCGCCGTCGACATCGCGATGCACGATGCTGCCGGCAAGATCGCCGGGCTTCCTGTGCACGCCCTGCTCGGCGGCCGGCTCCGCGACGAGATCCCGCTCTGCTCCGCGATCGGCGTCGACGGGCCGCAGGAGGTGCGCGAGCGGGTGCAGCAGTCGTCGGACTACGCCGCCTACAAGGTGAAGATCGGTGGTGAGCTCGACGCCGACATCGCCGCCGTCACCGCCGCCGGCGAGGCGGCAGGCGGGAAGCCGCTCTGGCTCGACGCGAACCAGTCCTACCGCCCGAGCTCGCTGCGCAGGCTGCTCGACGCCGTCTCGGAGGTGCCGGCGATCCACTGCGTCGAGCAGCCCGTCGACGGCACCGACGTGCTCGCGATGCGCAGGGTCCGTTCGATGATCGATCTTCCGGTCGCGATCGACGAGGGCAGCTTCACCGCGCGCGACCTCGCGCGGACCGTGGCGCTCGACGCCGCCGACCTGGTCGTCGTCAAGATCTGCAAGGCGGGCGGGATCCGGCAGGCGCTCAAGACCGCGCAGGTCGCGACGGCGAGCGGCCTGGAGCTGCTGGCGAGCGGCCTCACCGACTGCGGTGTCGGCTTCGCCGCCGCGCTGCACCTGTTCGCCCAGCTTGAGCTCGCCCTGCCGGCCGAGTTGAACGGGCCGGAGCTGCTGGCCGACCTCTACGTCGACGGGTTGGCGATCACCAAGGCCGTCGCGACCGTGCCGACCGCTCCGGGTCTCGGCGTCGAGGTCGACGAGGAACGCATCCGCTCCGAAGCGCAGGAACTCGTGTTCGTCTGATCCCCTCCGGACAACCCAGGAGACAACGATGTCCCCCTCGCTCTCACGCCGCGACCTGTTGCGGTGGGCCGGTGTGGGCGGCGCCGCCGCGCTGCTCGCCGGGTGCGCGTCCCGCCCGGCCGGCGCCGCCACATGGTCGATGTGGTCCAGCAGCCCCGCCGAGGGGAAGGTGTGGGCCGACTTCAGCACCTTCGTCGAGCAGCAGATGGGGGTGCCGTCGATCCCGACGCTCACCTCGTCCAACGGGTACGTCACGAAGCTCGACCTGCAGCTGGTCAGCGGCACGGCGAGCCTCGTGACCGCGCTGAACGGCTGGATGCTGCCCACCTATGCGGCGCGCGGCGCGCACCGCCCGCTCGACGACCTCATCGCGAACGACCCCGAGTTCGACATCGAGGACTTCTACCCCGACATCCGCAAGATCTCCTCGTTCGACGGCCGCACCTACGCGATCGGGTTCGACGTCGCCCCGACCGTCCTCTACTGCAACAAGACGATCTTCGACAAGCACGGCATCCCGATGCCGTCGGCGACCGAGCCGATGAGCTGGGCGCAGTTCCGCGAGCTGGCCATCGAGTTCAGCCGACCCGCCGACCAGTACGGCTTCTCCTGCGCCCCCGCGATCGACGACCTGGTCTCGTGGCTCTACTGCGGCGGCGGCAACGTCATGAACGAGGGCGCGACGGCGAGCGCGCTGGGCAGCCCGGAGAGCCTCGCGGCGCTGGAGTTCGTGGCCGACCTGTTCGTCCGCGACCAGGCCACCCCACCCATCAGCAACCTCGTCACCGTCAACGCGCTCGCCAACTTCCTCGAGGGCAACGTCGCGATGATGCAGAACGGGCCGTGGCAGGTCGTCAACGCGCGCAAGGCCGAGTTCGAGTGGGACATCGTGCCGTTCCCCGCGGGGCCGGCCGGCAGCACACCCCGGGTGTCCGGCTCCGGTTTTGCGATCCCGGCCGGGACGTCCGAGCGCGATCTCCCGCTCGCCTGGACCCTGCTCAAGGCGCTGACCAGCACCGCAGCGCTCGACATCTACGCCAAGGCGGGCCGCAACAACCCGGCGCGGTTCTCCGCGGGCTCCGCGTTCCTGCCACCACCGGCCAACCTCGGGATCGTCCAGCGCATCCTCGCCGGCGAGGTCGCCGGCGGGCACCACTACGAGGTGACGACCAACTGGAACCAGGTGCGCCAGCTGCTCGGGCAGGACCTGCCCCGCAGCTTCCTGGGGCAGGTGTCGGTGCGCGAGGCGGTCGACGGCATCACCCCGCGGCTCGACGCGCTGATGGCGCAGCACCAGGACAAGGTGCGGCAGGCGACAGAGCGCAGCCGCTGACCCCGCTCGACGCGCACCCAGGAGGTCGTCGTGGCCCTTCAGACCGCTCCGGTCCCGCCGGAGACCCGCAGCGCACCGCCGCCGAGGCGGTCCCGATGGCGCGAGCGCGACAAGCAGACGCTCACCGCGTGGCTCTTCCTCGCCCCGAGCTTCATCGGGTTCGTGATCTTCACGGCCGGGCCGGTCGTGGCGGCCGGCGTGATCTCGCTGCTCGACTGGAACCTGTTCAGCCCGCCTGAGTTCACGGGGCTGGAGAACTTCGCGCGGCTCGGCGGCGACCCCACGTTCTGGTCGGCGCTGGTGAACACCGCGTACTTCACCCTCGTGAGCGTCCCGCTGACGATCGTCGTGAGCCTCGCGCTCGCGCTGCTGCTCAACCAGGGGCTGCGCCGGGTCGCAGCGTTCCGCTCGCTGCTCCTGCTCCCCTACGCGACGATCACCGTCGCCGTCGCGTTCGTCTGGATCTGGCTGTACATCCCGCACGGCGGGATGGTCAACACGGCGCTCGGCTGGATCGGCATCGACGGGCCGGCGTGGCTGGTCTCCGACACCTGGGCGATGCCGGCGCTGATCGTGATGAGCGTCTGGAAGAGCTTCGGGTTCGGCATGGTCGTGTTCCTCGCCGGGCTGCAGGCGATCCCGCAGCAGCTCTACGAGGCCGCGCGGATCGACGGCAGCAGCGCGTGGCAGTCGTTCCGCAACGTCACGCTGCCGATGCTCTCGCCCGCGATGTTCTTCGTGGTCGTGACGTCGATCATCGGCTCGTTCCAGGTGTTCGACCAGGCACTGATCATGACCGACGGCGGTCCTGGCACCCGCACGACCACGCTCGTCATGTACATCTACCGGACCGGGTTCGAGAACTACGACCAGGGCTACGCCGCCGCGCAGTCGCTCGTCCTGTTCGCGTTCATCGTGGTGATCACCGCGGCCCAGTTCCGCCTGCAGCGGAGGCTCGTCCACTATGACAACTGACGCGAAGCGAAGGTTGGTCGTCTTCACCTGCTTCCTGGTCACGGCCGTCACGATGATCCCGATCGTGATGATGGTGCTGGTCGCCTTCCAGTCCGACGCGGAGTCGATGGCGGCGCAGCCGTCATTCTGGCCCGGCAGCTGGCACCCCGAGAACCTGACGAGAGCTTTCGACCTGGTCCCGCTCGGCCGCTTCCTGCTCAACACGGTGATCTTCGCGGGCGGCACGACGCTCCTGGAGACGGCCACCGCGGCACTCGCCGCGTACGCGTTCGCCAGGCTGGAGTTCCCCGGCCGCACTTGGCTGTTCGGGATCTACCTCGCCACCCTGATGATCCCGACACAGGTGACGTTGGTGCCGCAGTTCGTGCTGGTCGCGAAGCTGGGCGGGATCGACACCTGGCCCGGCATGATCCTCCCGCACGCCTTCACCGCGATCGGGGTGTTCCTGCTGCGGCAGTTCTTCCTGGGCATCCCGCGCGACTACGAGGAAGCCGCCAGGCTCGACGGCGCCAACCGCTGGCAGGCGTTCACCAAGGTGATCCTCCCGCTCGCGGTGCCGGCGATCGCGACGCTCGCGGTCTTCAAGTTCATCGGGCAGTGGAACAACCTGCTCTGGCCGCTGATCATCTCCAACAGCGACGCCACCCGCACCGTCGCCGTCGGCCTGCAGTTCTTCCAGGACACCAACGGCACGCAGTGGAACCTGCTCCTGATGGCCGCGACGATCACCACGGTGCCGCTGATCGTGATCTTCTTCCTCACCCAGCGCTGGTTCGTCCAGGGCATCTCGATGAGCGGGCTGGGCGGCCGCTGAGGCGTCGACAACGACGTTTTGGCTATTGTTAGCGCTCACAAACAGCCAGAACGTCGTTGTCGACGGTCACCTCGGGCGTCGGACCGGATGAAGAACGACCGCTGCTAGCTTCGTCCTTCGCAGGAGGAGGCTCGATGGCCGGCAAGCGCGTGACCATCCGGGACGTGGCCAGGGCGGCGGGCGTCTCGTACCAGACCGTGTCGCGGGCGTTCAACGACAAGGGCGAGATCAACGGCGACACCAAGCGGCGCGTCATGGAGTCAGCGCGGGAGCTGGGGTACCGGCCGAGCCGGTTCGCCCGCGGGCTGGTCCGCCAGGACACGACGTCGATCGGGCTGGTGATCCCCGACCTGCTCAACCCGTTCTTCACCGAGGTCGCCGCCGCCGCGCTCGACGCCGCCAGGCAGCGCGGCTGGCACGTGCTCCTCTACGACACGGCCGACGACAGGGAGCTGGAGCTCGACGCACTGGGTGTGATCGGCTCGCAGGTCGACGCGGTGGTCGGCTACTTCTACGAGCCGGTCGAGATCATCGAGAAGGTCGTGCACGGAATGCCGACCGTCTACATCGGCCGGGATCGGGCGGGGGCCACGTTCACCTCGATCCACATCGACGGCGGGCCGGGCATCCGCGCGGCGGTCGCGCACCTGGTCGCGGACGGGCGGCACCGGATCGGGATGCTCGACCACGGCGGCAACCGCCCACCGAGCTCGCGGCGACGGTGGTTCCTCGACGCGATGCGCGAGCACGGCCTGACCGGCGTGGCGGTCGGCGCCGACCAGTCGATCGACGGCGGCGCGCGCGCCATGGCCTCGATGCTCGAGGCCCATCCGGACCTCGACGGGCTGCTCACCTACAACGACGTGATCGCGATCGGCGCGATCCGGCGGGCGGTGCAGCTGGGCCGGCGGGTGCCGCAGGACTGCGCCGTGATCGGCTTCGACGGGCTGAGCCTCGGCGAGATCGTCGAGCCGCAGCTGACCAGCATCCGGATCGACACCCGGCAGCTCGGCGCGCTGGCGATCGAGCAGGTCGCCAAGCTGCTCGCCGGCGAACCGGCGGGCCTGGCGACGGTGACGCCGGCTCTGCACGTCCGCGGCTCCGCCTGACGACAAGAAGCACCTGACCCCCAGCCTTGACTTTCTGTGCGCCCGCTCACAGACTCTCGCGCGAGCGGTCACGTGACCGTTCACGACAATGCTGTCGGGGGCGCGATGACGACCATCAACAGGCGCAGGTTCCTAGCCGGGACAGCCGCAGCGCTCGGGCTCGCGGCGGCCGGGTGCGCGAGCCCGGTCACCGCGACACCAGGCCGGCTCACCCTCTGGTACTGGACCGGCGGGCTCGCCACGACGGTCCTCACCGATGCCGCCGCCCGGTTCGCCGCCGCCGGGCTCGAACCCGTGAACGTCGGCTTCGACAACCTCCGCGGCCGGCTGCTCGCAACGCTCTCCGGCGGCGCGTACATCCCCGACATGACCATGCTGAGCGACGACATCGCCCGGTACTTCGGCGACGCCGACCAGTTCGTCGACCTCAACACCCTCGGCGCCGCCCGCTTCGAGGGCGAGTACCTGCCGTGGAAGTGGAAGGCCGGTACCACCCCGGACGGGCGGCTCATGGGGTTCCCCATCGACACCGGTCCCGCGGCCCTCTACTACCGCGCCGACCTCTTCGCGAAGGCCGGGCTGCCTAGCGAGCCCGACGACGTGGCCGCCGCCGTCCACACGTGGGAGGACTTCTTCGCGTTCGGGAAGGAGTTGCAGAAGACCCAGCCGGGCGCCGTCATCGCCACCGACTCCAACGAGATCTTCCAATACGCGCTGGCCCAAGGCCCCAAGAAGTACCTCGACGTCGACGGGCGCTACATCGGCGACCAGGACCACGTGCGGCGGGCCTGGGACCTCGGGGTCCGCGTCGCACGGCTCGGGTTGAGCGGCGCCTTCGTCAACTCGACCGACCGGCAGGCCGCGTGGAACAGCGGCGTCCAGCCCGCGTTCATCAGCCCGACCTACACCAGCAACGACGTCAAGAAGGCGGCACCGTCGACGGCCGGCAACTGGCGGGTGTGCCGCAGCCCCGGCGGCCCCAGCAACGCCGGAGGCTCGTTCATCGCGATCACGCGGTACTGCCCCGACCCGCAGTCCGCCTTCGACGCCGTCAGCTGGATCCTCTCGCCGGCCAACCAGGCCCGGCACTACCTCGACGCGGGACTGTTCCCCTCCGCGCTCGACGCGCTCACCGACCCGGCCGTCCGCGTGCCCGACTCGTTCTTCGGCGGCCAGACCGTCGTCGACGTCTTCGCCGAATCAGCGCGCGGGGTGCCGCAGACGGCGTTCAGCTACATGGACATCGGGATCAGGACGTACTTCCAGACCGAGATCAAGAACGTCGAGCAGGCCGGAAAGGACCCCGACCAGGCGTGGAACGACGCACAGACGCTGATCTACCGCCTGCTCAAGCAGTCAGGAGTGGAGCGATGACAGACGTGCTGCCACGTGTGGATGCGCCCGCCGAGTCGCCCGCGACCAAGACCTCCCGGCCGTGGTTCTCGTTCCTCCCGCAGTACCTCGCGATCTCGCCCTTCTACATCCTGTTCGCGGTGTTCGGCATTTACCCGATCTTCTTCGCCGCCTACCTCGCCCTGCAGCGCTGGGACGGGATCGGTCCGATGGAATGGGCGGGCCTGGAGAACTTCACGTTCCTCCTCACCGACGGCGAGTTCTGGGACGCGATCATCAACACGCTCGTCATCTGGGTCATGTCGACGGTGCCGATGATCGTGCTCGCACTGCTCGTCGCGCTCGGCCTGAACTCCGCGATCCGGTTCAAGGGCGTCTACCGGCTCGCCTACTTCACCCCGAACGTGACGTCGATCGTCGCCATGGCGATCGTCTTCGGCTCGGTGTTCTCCGAGGAGTTCGGCATCGTCAACGCCCTGCTCACGGCGATCGGACTGGACCCGGTCGGGTGGCTCTCCGACCCGTGGGGCATCAAGGTCACGATCTCCGCGATGATCATCTGGCGCTGGGTCGGGTACAACGCGATCATCTTCCTGGCCGGCCTGCAGGCGATATCACCCGAGGTGATCGAGGCCGCCAAGATCGACGGCGCGAACGCGTGGCAGACCTTCACCAAGGTCACGCTCCCGCTGTTGCGGCCCGTGCTGCTGTTCTCCGTCCTGATGTCGGCGATCGGCGGGATGCAGGTGTTCGTCGAGCCGCAGATCCTGGTGGGTGTCAGCGGAGGCGTGGAGAACGCCGGCAGGACGATGGTGCTGTACTTCTACGAGCGAGCCTTCCAGCAGAACGACTTCGGCTACGGCGCCGCCATCGCGTGGGGGATCGTGATCGTGGTCCTGCTCTTCGCGCTGATCAACTGGCGGCTGGTGCAGCGCCCGCAGCGGGACGGGGCGGCGCGATGAGCCCCAGCCTGCGGGTGAAGGTGTTCGGCGGGGTGTTGATGGCCCTCGGCGCGATCCTCACGATCTTCCCCTTCTACTGGCTCGTCGTGATGGCGACCAACACGACGGCCGACATCTACAAGACGCCGCCGAAGCTGACGTTCGGGCCCGAGCTCGTCGCGAACATCACGACGATGCTGGAGCGGATCGACTTCTTCGGCGCGCTGCTCAACACGGTCATCGTCGCCGTCGTGACAACGCTGCTCGTGCTGTTCTTCGACTCGCTCGCGGCGTTCACGTTCGCCAAATACCAGTTCCCCGGGCGCAACGTGCTGTTCGGGATCCTGCTCGCGACGTTCGTCATCCCGATGCAGATGGCGGCGATCCCGCAGTTCCTGATCATGGCCAAGCTCGGGTGGGTCGGCGACCTGAAGGCGTTGATCATCCCGGCTGCCGCCAACGCGTTCGGGATCTTCTGGATGCGCCAGTACCTCAGCGGCGGCGCGCTGCCGGACGAGCTCCTCGAAGCGGCGAGGATGGACGGGTGCGGCTTCCTGCGCACCTACTGGCACGTGGGGCTGCCCGCGCTGCGGCCGGCGCTCGCGTTCCTCGGCATCTTCACGTTCATCGGCGTGTGGAACGACTACGTGTGGCCGCTGATCATCCTGGTCGACCCGAGGCACACGACGCTGCAGGTGGCGCTCTCCTTGCTGAAGGGCCTCTACTCGTCGGACTACGCCGTGATCATGGCCGGGACACTGGTCGCGGTCGTCCCGCTGCTGGTGATCTTCCTGCTCGGGGCCCGGCACTTCATCAAGAACGTCGCCGCGGGGGCTGTGAAGGGCTGAAGGCGAGACATGGGTGTTGACTCCCGCAGCGGCCTCTCGCACACTTCCGTGAACGGTCACGGCACCTCGTCCGAGAGGCTCACCAGCACACATGTCGTACATCACCGACGTCACCCCCGGTAGCGGCGCCCGACCAGCCCGTGCCGCGTTCCGGTCGGACGCCCCCGTCATCGACCTCGGCGGGGAGTGGCGGTTCCACCTCTCACCGAGCGCGGCGGCGGCGCCTGAAGGCATCGAAGCCCCCGACTTCGACGACTCCGGGTGGTCGACGCTGCCGGTGCCCTCGAACTGGCAGATGCACGGACACGGCAAGCCCGCCTACACCAACGTCGTCTACCCGTTCCCGATCGACCCACCGAACGTGCCGTCCGAGAACCCGACCGGCGACCACCGGCTCGCGTTCGAGGTGCCCGACACCTGGGCCGGGCTGCCGGCCGTGCTGCGGTTCGACGGGATCGACTCCTGCGGGCGGGTCTGGCTGAACGGCACCGAGCTCGGTGTGACCCGCGCCAGCAGGCTGCCGACCGAATTCGACGTCAGCGACGTGCTGCGCACCGGTCGCAACGTGCTTGCGGTGCGGGTGCACCAGTGGTCGTCGGGCAGCTACCTCGAAGACCAGGACATGTGGTGGCTGTCGGGCATCTTCCGCGACGTCACGCTGCTCGCCAGGCCCGAAGGCGGCATCGACGACTTCTGGCTGCGCGCCGACTACGACCACGTCACCGGCACCGGGCTGCTCAGGGTGGAGACCACCGCGGCAGCCCGGCTCAGCGTCCCGGAGCTGGGCATCGTCGACAGCCCCGTGAGCCGTCCGATCGACGCGGGCCCCGTCGAGCCGTGGAGCGCGGAATCGCCGCGGCTCTACGACGGCACGCTCGCCACCGACACCGAGCGGGTGCCCGTTCGCATCGGGTTCCGCACCGTCGCGATCGTCGACAAACAGATCACCGTGAACGGCAGCCCGATCATGTTCAAGGGCGTCAACCGCCACGAGTTCCACCCCGACCTCGGCCGCGCCGTCCCGCACGGGACGGCGCGCGAGGACGTGCTGCTGATGAAGCGGCACAACATCAACGCCGTGCGGACCAGCCACTACCCGCCGCACCCCGCCTTCCTGGAGCTGTGCGACGAGCTCGGGCTCTGGGTGATCGACGAGTGCGACCTCGAGACGCACGGCTTCCACCTCGTCGACTGGGACCGCAACCCCTCCGCTGTGCCGGAGTGGCGCGAGGCGTACCTCGACCGGATCACCCGCACCGTCGAACGCGACAAGAACCGGCCCAGCGTGATCATGTGGTCGCTCGGCAACGAGTCGCACACCGGCAAGAACCTCGCGGACATGGCGCACTGGGTGCGCGGTCGCGACGCCACCCGCCCAGTGCACTACGAGGGCGATTACGACTGCGTGTACGTCGACGTGCACAGCACGATGTACGCCTCCCACAAGGACGTCGAGGCGATCGGTCGGGCCAACCGGATGCCGTACATCCAGTGCGAGTACGCGCACGCGATGGGCAACGGGCCAGGCGGCCTGCTGGAGTACCGGGAGCTGTACGAGAAGTACCCGAACCTGCAGGGCGGGTTCATCTGGGAGTGGATCGACCACGGCATCCGCCAGCACGACGAGCAGGGCCGTGAGTTCTTCGCCTACGGCGGCGACTTCGGCGAGCCGATCCACGACGGCAACTTCATCACCGACGGGCTGATCTTCCCCGACCGGACGCCGTCTCCGGGGCTCGTCGAGTTCGCCAAGATCATCGAGCCGGTCCGGATCGATGCCGGGCTCACGATCACCAACCACTACGACTTCAGCGGTCTCGACCACCTGACGTTCACCTGGGTGCTCGAAGAGGAGGGCGTCGAGGTCGAGACCGGGACGCTCGACGTGCCGGCCGTGCGGCCCGGCGAATCCGTGCAGGTGGCGATGCCGAAGCTGCCGGAGACAACCGGCGAATCGTGGCTGACGGTTCGAGCGGCCCTCACCGAAGCGACCCCGTGGGCGCCGGCCGGCCACACCGTCGCCTGGGGCCAGGTGCCGATCGCCCCCGCCCCGGCCCCAGCCCCAGCCCCGGCCGGGGAGGGCAGGAAAGCCACTTTCCTGCCCTCTGAGGACCGGAAAGTGGCTTTCCTGCCCTCCTCAGACGGTGGCGCGGCCGAGATCTTCGGCGTCCCCGTCGCCACACCGCGGCTCGACCTCTGGCGGGCGCCGACCGACAACGACCACCCCGAGATCGAGAAGCATTGGCGGGGCATCGGCCTGCACCGCCTGCAGCACAGCGTCATCGACGTGCGGCGGGGCGACGACGAGCTCGTCGTCCGCGCCAGGGTGGCGCCGCCGGCACTCGCCATCGGGATGTTCGCGACCTACCGCTGGAGCGCGTCGCCCGACGCGCTGCGGCTGCGGCTCGACGTCGAGCCCGACGGCCGGTGGCCGGGCGTGCTGCCGCGCCTCGGCCTGCGGATGGCCCTGCCCGGCACGCTCGACCAGGTCGAGTGGTTCGGGCGCGGGCCAGGGGAGGCGTACGCCGACTCCCGACAGGCCGCGCGGGTGGGCCGGTTCAGCGCATCCGTCGACGCGCTGCAGACGCCGTACGTGCACCCCCAGGAGAACGGGAACCGCACGGATGTGCGGTGGGCGACGCTGACCGGCGCGGACGGGCGAGGGCTGCGGATCGAGGGTTCCCCGACGTTCGAGCTGACCGCGCGGCGGTGGACCACCGAGGACCTCGACGCCGCCAAGCACACGGTCGACCTCGTGCCCGGCGAGCTGATCCACCTCAACCTGGACGTCGCGCAGACCGGCCTCGGCTCGAACTCCTGCGGCCCCGGCGTGCTGCCCAAGTACGAGCTGCACGCCAAGCCGACGACGTTCGAGCTGACCTTCCGCCCCGCCTGACCGTCGACAACGACGTTCTGGCTGTTTGTGAGCGCTAACAACCGCCAGAACGTCGTTGTCAACGCGCACGCTTGACTTCAGGTTCACCTGAAGTGGCACCTTCGGCGGCATGGTCACCTCCACCGCCGAGTTCGTCGAGCGCCTGCGTTCTCTCGACCGCGACCCGTTCTTCGTGCAGCTGCGCAAACGCTCGTACCACCTGCTGGCCGCCGCGCCGCGCTGCCGGGTGGTCGACGTCGGCTGCGGAGGTGGGACGGCTGTCGGGGAGCTGACCGCCCGCGGTGTCGACGCCGTCGGGGTCGACATCGATCCCGACGTCGTCGCGGCGGCCCGGGCCCTCGAACCGGCCGGCACGTTCGTCGAAGCACCGGCCGAGCGGCTGCCTTTCCCCGACGGGTCGGTCGACGGCTACCGGGCGGAGAAGCTGCTCCACTCGCTCGCCGACCCCGCCGACGCGCTGGCGGAGGCGCGGCGCGTGCTGCGGCCCGGGGGCCGGATCGTGCTGGTCGGGCAGGACTGGGACTTCACTGCGGTCGATGCCGACGATCCGGCGCTGACCCGGCGGATCATCGCGGCCAACGCCGACACCCTGCCGAACCCGCGCGCGGGGCGCGCCTACCGGAACCGGCTGCTGGACGCCGACTTCCGGGAGGTCACCTGCGAGATCCACGCCACCGTCCTCACCACCCCCGAGCACGCGCTGCCGGCGCTGGCCGCCGTGGCCGGATCCGCCGCCCGGGCGGGTGCGGTCACGCCACAGGAGGTCGAGCGGTGGCTCGCCGACCAGTACGACCGAGCAGGCCGCGACCGGCTGTTCGTCGCGATGCCGATGATCGTCGCGGCCGGTACGAGGGCCAGAATGCAACGGTGACCATCAGCTCGCTCCTCGACTCCTACACCACGCGCGGCGAGGTGGAGGCCGCCGACGTCGAGCGGGTCAGGACGCTCCTCACCAGCACCTCCGACCCGTGGACTCGCGAGATCCCGCTGCACGTCACGGCGTCGGCGCTGATCGTGCACCCGCCGAGCGAACGGGTGCTGCTGCGCTGGCACGCCCGCCAGAACGCCTGGCTGCAGGTGGGCGGGCACGGCGATCCCGGCGAGACCGCCCCGATCGCCGTCGCGCTGCGCGAGGGCTGGGAGGAGACCGGGCTGGCCGACCTCGAGCCGTGGCCGGACGCCGAGCTGCGGCACGTCGTGATCGTCCCCGTCCCGGCGAAGGGCAACGAGGCCGCGCACGAGCACGCCGACCTGCGTTTCGTCCTCGCGACCGGGATGCCCGACTCGGCTTCCCCGGAACGATCCGACGCGCCGCTGCGCTGGCTGGGGTTCGCCGAGGCGATCGAGCTGACGGCGGAGGAGAACCTGCGCGAGACACTGGCACGCACGAGGGACCTGCTCGCCGGTCGATAGGCTGCCCCGCGTGTCGCAGGAAGAGCGGGTCGTCGAGATCTACACCGACGGGGCCTGCAGCGGCAACCCCGGCCCTGGCGGCTGGGGCGCGGTGCTGCGCTACGGCACCGTCGAGAAGGAGATCTGCGGCGGCGAGGCCACCTCGACGACGAACAACCGCATGGAGCTGACCGCGCCGATCATGGCGCTCGAGAGCCTGAAGCGGCCGGTCACCGTGCGGCTCTACACCGACAGCACCTACGTCCGCAACGGCATCCTCAGCTGGCTGCCGCGGTGGAAGGCCAACGGCTGGACGACCTCGGCGAAGACCCCCGTCAAGAACGCCGACCTGTGGCAACGCCTCGACACCGCCGCCGCGCGCCATTCCGTCGAGTGGCTGTGGGTCAAGGGCCACGCCGGGCACCCGGAGAACGAGCGCGCCGACCGCCTCGCCGTGAAGGGCCTCGAAGAGGCCCGCGCCGCCACCTGACGAACCTCCCCACCGTTTTGCCAACCTACAGACCCTGCGGGGTGTGCAAGTTGGCAAAACGGTGGGGAACTTCAGCCTTTGGTCGCGCCGCCGGTGAGGCCTTTGACGAAGTCCTTCTGCAGGAGCAGGTAGAAGATCAGCACGGGCAGCGTCGCCATGAACATCAGCGCGAAGACCTGGCCGAAGTCGGCCTGGTACTGCCCGATCGCACGGTAGATCCCCGTGGTGATCGTGGTGCCCTTGCCCGGCCCGAGGATGATCAGCGGGTTCAGGAAGTCGTTCCAGATCCAGACGCCGAGGAAGATCATCACACTGGCCGACGCGGGCCGCAGGAGCGGGAACACGATCTTCCAGAAGATCTGCATCCGGCTGGCGCCGTCGATCGCAGCGGCCTCCTCCAGCTCGCGAGGCACCTGCCGGAGGAACCCCGTGAACACGAACACCCCGAACGGCACGTAGTACCCGACGTTGAACAGGATCAGCCCCTGCATCGTCGCCATCAGGTCGAACAGCCGCAGCACCCGCGTGATCGGCAGCAGGATCACCTGTGGCGGGATCATCAGCCCCGAGAGCAGCACGAGCGTCAGCCAGCGCACCCATCCCGAACGGCTGCGGGCGACGTAGTGGCCGAGCATCGCCGAGAACACGATCAGCACGACCACCGACAGCGCGGTCACCAGGACGCTGTTGACCAGGCTCGCCCAGAACAACCGGTCGGAGCGGGTGAGCAGCGCAACGATGTTGTCCAGCGTCGGCGGGAGCGGGAAGGCCGCCGGGTTCGACGCGATCTCCGGGCCCGGCTTGAAAACGTTGACCAGCACGAAGTACAGCGGCACGAAGAACACCGCGCTGACGACGAGCGCGACGAGCGGCCGCAGCACGGTGCCGTCCCTGCCGTGCACAGCCCAGCCCCTCACAGCTGCACCTCCCGGCGTTGCAGCACTTTCAGGACCAGCGCCGACGCCACGGCGATGATCACCAGCATCACGATCGCCATCGCCGAGGCGTAGCCCTGCCGGTTCGCCACGAACCCGGTCTGCAGGACGGTGAACGCCACCGTCGCCGTCGTCCCGGTGCCCGGCCCGCCGTTCGTGATCACCTGCACGTGGTCGAAGATCTTGAAGGCGGAGATCAGCAGCACCACGGTGTTGATCGTCAGCGCCGGGGCGAGCAGCGGCCACGTCACCTCGCGGAAGCGCAGCAGCGGCCCGGCCCCGTCGATGGCCGCCGCCTCCTGCAGCTCCTGCGGCACCCCTTGGAGGCCGGCCAGGTAGACGACGACGCAGAACCCGAGCATCTGCCAGCAGATGACGCTCGACAGCGAGTACAGCGCGAGGTTCGGGTCGGAGAGCCAGCCCGGCGGTTCGGTCACCCCGAACCAACCGAGCACCTGGTTGACCAGCCCATCGCTCGCGAGCAACCGTGTCCAGATCACGCTGACGACCACCGAGCTGAGCACCATCGGCGTGAAGAAGACGCTGCGCAGCGCGTTGTACAGCGCGCCGCGCCGGTCCAGCATCACCGCCACCGCGAGCCCCACGACGTTCGGGACGATCACCACGATCAGCGTCATGATCGTGGTGACGCGCAGCGACGCCAGGAACTGCTGGTCCGTCACGAGCGCCGCGTAGTTCTCGAACCCGACGAACCGCGTCGACGGCCGCAGCGGGTTGTAGTTGGTGAGGCTGTACCCGACGCTCAGCACGATCGGCGCGAGCACGAAGCAGCCGTACGCAAGCAGCCCCGGTCCTGCGAACGTCGCGAAGTGCCAGATCCGACGCCCGGTCAGGATTCCTTCTTCCACTCGTCGTCGAGGAACGCCGCCACCTCGGCCGGAGTCTTGCCGCCGCTCACGAGGTCCTGCGCCGAGGAGTCCCAGTCGGGCACGACACCCGGTGGCATCCCCGCGTCACCGACCGCGAAGCCGAACGACTCGACGACAGCGTCCTTCGCGACGGCCTCCTGCCACAGCTCGTAGCCCTCCTGGAACGCCGGCCCGGCGTCGGCGGGCGGTGCGTAGCCCTTGATCGCGGGGATCAGGCCGTCGTTCTTGACCGACGCGTCGAGGTTGGCCTTGTCGAGCTGGAACGAGAGCGCGAACTTCTTGGCCGCCTCGATGTTCGGCGAGTTCGCGTTGACCAGCAGCCCGCCGCCGGTGAACCCGGGTGCGACGAGCGTGCCGTCGTCGGAGGGCCAGAAGAACTGCCCGATGCCGAACGCCGGCTTGGTCGACGGGCTGTCGGCCGCCGACGCGAACCAGTTGCCCATCGCGTACATCGCGCCCTTGCCCGCGAGGAACGCCTGCTGGGCGGCCGTGTAGTCGAGCGAGAGCTGCGACTTGTCGATGTAGCCCTTGGCGGCCAGATCGGCCAGTTTGGTCGCGCTGCTGATGAACCCGGGATCGGTGAAGGCGACCTTGCCGCTGCGCCGATCGGCCATCCACGTGCGGTTCTTCGCGAAGAGGTCGGTGGCGAGCAGCGCGCTCCACGTCGGGCCGAGCGCGTCGTGCCCGCCCCCGACGACGAACGGCGTGATGCCTGCCGCCTTGAGCTTCTCCGCGGCGGCGAGCAGCTCGGGGTACGTCTTCGGCGCGGCCGTGATCCCGGCCTTCGCGAAGAGGTCCTTGTTGTAGTAGACGAGCGGGATCGCCTGCGTGTTCGCCGGCAGCTGGTACACCTTGCCGCCGATCGCACCGCACTGCGGGCAGACGAAGTCGGCGAGCTCGTCGGGCTGCCAGGCGTACAGGTGACCGCCTTCGGCGAAGCCGCCCGGCGCGACGGCGATCATCACGTCGGGGAACTGCCCCGACGTCAGCAGCTGCTGCGCGTACGTCGTGCGGTCCTGCGTAGGCGCGACCAGCTTCTCCACCTGGATCCCAGGGTTCGCATCAAGCGCCCGCTTGATCGAAGCGTCCCAGACATCGGGTGTCAGGTTGGGCGTTTCGAACGTCAAAAAGCTGATTTTGACCGTTTCGCCCACGCCCGGCGGCGCCTGCGAGACTGGTTCTCCCACCGTGCACGCGGTCATGACCAGCGATCCAGCCATGATCGACGCCGTCAACGCCCACATCCGCTTCATCGCACCCCCTGCGACAACCCCCATCGGCGCGGCACAGTAGATCGGATGTTTCGGCGAGCGGTCAAGGATCTGACCGAACAGTGGTTTTCTTACGACGCGATTGTCGAACGTCGTCGATCAGGCCGGTTCCGACCGGTTCAGGCCCGGCTCATCTTCCGGACCACCCCGCCGAGGAGATCCGCCTCCGGGAAGTAGCCGTTGACCCGCGAGTCGAAGCTGGCGTTGGAGTTGTCGCCCAGCAGCACGAGCTTCCCGGGCGGCACCACCTCGTCGGGAACGGGGATCCCGGCCGGCACCGGTTCGCCGCTCATGGCGCCGACGCGCTTGATCATCCAGCTGCCGGCGACGGTGCGGCTGCCCGGCCGCTCCCGTCCAGGAGGGCCGTTGACCTGGCGGGTGACCACGACGTCGCCGGTGGAGACCTTGAACCGGGGTGTGCGGCGCACCGCGACCCGGTCGCCCGCGTAGAACGTCGGCTCCATGCTCGGGCCCTCTACGGTGATCACCACCCAGTTGCGCCGAAGCCACCAGATCACGGCACCGGAAACGGCCCCGACAGCGAGCAGCGCCACGACGAGTGGCTTGGGAGTGCGCACGCCCCCACCTTATTCAGCGCAGAACGATCAGGCGACGAGAGCACCCAGCAAGCGGCGCAACTCGGCGACGACGGTGTCGATCGGCATGTCCGAGCCGCGCAGCGCCCACTCGTAGACGAGCTCGTTGAACGCTCCGACGAACGCGATCGCGGTGAGGCCGTAATCGCGGTCGATGGCGTCGCCGCGCTCGACGAACCGGCGGACCATCGCGAGGAAGGCGGCGCAGCGCTTGTCGCGCCAAGCCAACCGGTGCTCCTCGACCGCCGGCCCGACGCCCAGCACCTCGACGAACGCGATCCGCGCCCAGCGCGGGTCAGCGAAGGCGGTCGAGATGTATGCGGTGAGCGCCGACTCCGCGGCCTCGCTCGACGGGCGATCCTGCTCGGCCTCGAACGCGGCGGCCGATGCGTCGCTGATCGCGGTCATCACCTTGTCGTGCACGGCGATCAGCAGCGCGTCGCGGCCGGAGAACTCCTCGTAGAAGTTCCGGGTCGAGACACCCGCTGCCGCGCACAGCTTCTCGATCGACGTGGCGCGGTATCCCTCGGTGCCGAACAGTTCGAGGCCCGCGCCGAGGATCCGGTCACGCCGTTCGGCCCGCCGTTCACTGGGGGTTCGGCCGCCGTACGACCGCTCAGCACCGTCCATCGCGCGATCGAGTGTACCGGCGTGAACAGCATCGGGTCCGCTCGACCGATCACGACGCGCCCGAAACATTTGACTCCAACCAGTTGCTGCTCAGCGGCTTACCGCGGCCGACCCGCCGATGGCGGCGAGTGTGAAGCGGACGAGCTCGTCGACGAGTGCCCGCAGCGGCACCTCGCTCGGCCGTTGGGACGCGGCGTGCGCCAGTTCGTGGATCGCCCCGACCGCCATCAGCGCCGGCATCGTGCTGTCGCCATCCTCGGCACGGCCGCGTTCGACCTCTTCTGCCCGGTAGCGCCGGAAGACGCCGGCGAGGTTCGCCCGCCAGGCCAGCCAGTACTCCTGCACCTCGGAACCGCCGCCGAGCACCTCCGTGTAGGCGACGCGCACCGCACGCGGATCGGCGAAGATCGTCCCGAGACCCACGGTGAAGTTGATGCGCAGCCGCTCCTCGAGGGTTACCTCGCCCGCGCTGGCGCACGCCGCGTTCGCGGCCTGCGTCGAGGCCTCCATGATCCGCTTGTGCACCTCGACCAGCAGCGCGTCGCGGCTGGTGAACTCCTCGTAGAAGTTGCGGATCGACACCGACGCGACCTGGCACACCCGCTCGATCGATGTGCCGTTGCGCCCCTCGGTGCCGAACAGCTCGAGCCCGGCGGCGAGCATGCGATCACGCCGGTCGGCCCGGCGCTCTTCCACGGTCCGCCCGCCGTAGGACCGTCTCGACGTCCCCATGATCGGCCCAGTCTATGACGTGCGCTCGGAAGCGCCGATGGACACGGCGGCACCTCGGAAAACTTCCCCACCGTTTTGGGCGGATGCGCGCTCTGCGGGCGCGCATGTGCCCAAAACGGTGGGGAGGTCCGGGGTCAGGCGGGCGGGATATGTGCGCAGTGGCGGAACGTGTCGCCGGGGTCCCATGTGCGTTTCACTTCCTGTAGGCGCCGGTAGCGCTGCTCGCCGAGCGCCCACCGCATGCGGTCGGCGCCGGCCTGATCGACGTTCAAGTAGGTGCCGGTCTCACCGCTCGCGCGGATCGCGGCGCCGAGCCCCGCGACCCACGCCTCGCCCGCGGCGTCGCCGGCCGGGTCCGACCACGCCCCCACCGGATGCACGAGCCAACGACCCGACCGCGACGGGAACGCCGTCGCGTCGTCGGGGATCCTGCGCACCGCCTCCGGCAACTTCACCAGCAAGATCTGGGAGAAGGCGCTCGGCATCGCGCACGCAGCGTCCTCCATCGCCTCGACGAGCCCGGGCATGACGGACGGGACGAACCCGCTCGTCCACCGGTTGCGCAGCCCGCGTGGGCTGCCGGGGTCGAGCATCGACTGCAGCATCGTGTACGGCATCGGCGAGACCGCGTCGATCAGCGGGACGACGCGGTCCCGCAAGGGCGCGATGAACCGCTCGCCGTCCTCGACGTCGCCGAACCAGGCCGGGATCACGACGAGCATCGGCCGCCCGACGAGATGCCCCGGCACGAACGGCGCCGGTGGGGCGGTCTTGTAGCCGACCGCTCCCGCGAAGTCGTCGGAACCGCGGGCGAAGAGCTGCTCCACCAGCTCGAACACCCGCGACGCCGCCGCGAGCGGGAAGGCGAGCATCCCGCCGAGCACCCGCGGCCCGATCGGGTGCACGCGGAACGTGAACGACGTCGCCACGCCGAAGTTGCCCCCGCCGCCACGCAGCGCCCAGAACAGCTCGGGGTTGCGCTCGGCGCTCGCGACCACCACCCGCCCGTCGGCCGTCACGAGGTCGACGGAGATCAGGTTGTCGGACGTGAGCCCGTGCCGGCACGAGAGCCAGCCCTCCCCGCCACCGAGCGTCAGGCCGCCGACGCCGGTGTGGCTGATCCGCCCTCCCGGCACGGCCAGGCCGTGCACCTGGGTCGCGATGTCGACGTCGCCCCAGAGCGCGCCGCCCTGCACGACGGCGGTGCGCGCGTCGGCGTCCACCTGCACGCGGCGCATCCCGGAGAGGTCGATCACCACGTCGCCCTTGGTCGCGTGCCCGACAACACCGTGCCCGCCGCCGCGGACGCTCGGCACCAGCCCGGAGGAGCGGGCGAACAGGAGCGTGTTCTGGACGTCGGTGACGTCGCACGGCCGCACGACGACCGCGGGGTCGCCTTGCGCCGCCCCGTTGTGCAGCGCGCACGCCGTCTCGTAGCCGACATCGCCGCGGGCGTGGACGCCGCCGCGCACGAGGCTGCGCAGCGACCGCTCCAGTGAGGTGCTCATCGTGGCCACACCCAGGAGTGTGGTGCAGGCAACTCACACCGGCGCTTCACCGACCTTTCACGAAGACGGCAGCGGGCGATACTCGACCCGGGCCGCAAGACACCTACGTGGGGGGTTCACGGAATGACTGCACACCCGGCCGTCGGGCTCGTCCCGCAGCCGCGCGAGGTGGAGCCGCGCCACGGCCACGTCGTGCTCGGCGCCGACGCGACGGTCTGGAGCGACCCCGAGCTGACCGCGGCCGCCCGGTGGTGGCGGCGGACCTGCGAGGACGCGTTCGGTGTCACGTGGGACCTCCGCGTCGGGGCCGGCATTGGCACTGGCACAGGCACGGGCACGGGCACGGGCACGGTCTTCGTCCTGGACGGGCAGCTGCCGGCCGGCGGTTACACGGTCGATGCCGAGGGCAGCACCATCACCGTCACCGCGGCTGACGCCGCGGGCGCGCATGCCGCGGCGCAGACGTTGCGGCAGCTGCTGGGGCCGGCCGCGTACCGCAGGGCGGGCGCCGGTGCAGTGGCTGTCCCCGCCGTGCGGATCGATGACGAACCACGCTGCTCGTGGCGCGGCCTGCTGCTCGACGTGAGCCGCCACTTCATGCCGAAGGACGGCGTGCTGCGCATGATCGACCTCGCGGCGGCGCACAAGCTGAACGTCCTGCAGCTGCACCTGACCGACGACCAGGGCTGGCGCATCGAGATCCGCTCGAAGCCGCTGCTCACGCAGGTCGGCGCGTGGCGGACCGGCTCCGGGGTGGGGACGTGGCGCGCCGAGCGGGTGGACGAGACCCCGCACGGCGGCTTCTACACGCAGGACGACCTGCGCGAGATCGTCCGCTACGCGGCGGCCCGCGGGGTCACCGTCGTGCCCGAGATCGACGTGCCGGGCCACTGCCAGGCCGCGATCGCGGCGTACCCGGAGCTGGGCATGCCCGGCGCGGCACGCGAGGTCCGGCAGAGCTGGGGCATCAGCGACGGTGTCGTGCGACCGACCCCGGCCACGGTCGCGTTCTTCGCCGAGGTGCTCGACGAGGTGCTGGAGATCTTCGACTCGCCGGTGATCTGCCTCGGCGGCGACGAGGTGCCGACCACGCCGTGGCACGGCAGCGCCGAGCTGGAAGCGCAGGCCGCGGAGCTGGGCCTCGGCGGCGTCGACGAGCTGCACGTCTGGTTCGTCGCTCAGCTGGCGCGCCACCTCGCCGAGCGCGGGCGGCGCGCGAGCGTGTGGGACGAGGCGTCGGGCCCGCTGCTGCCGGCCGACGCGGTCGTCTGCTCGTGGCGCGGGGTCGCGCAGGGCGCCGACGCGATGCGGGCGGGCCGGGACGTCGTGCTGGCGCCGGAGCAGTTCGTCTACCTGGATCACCGGGCCGGCGACGGGCCCGACGAGCCCGTGCCGGTCGGGTTCGTCCGCACGGTCGACGACGTCTACGGGTTCGACATCGAGCCGCCGCCGGTGCAGGAGGCGCTGGCCGACGGCGCCCCGGGCCGCGTGCTCGGCGCGCAGGCCCAGCTGTGGACGGAACACCTCGACTCGGGCCGACGCGTCGACTTCGCCGCGTTCCCCCGGCTCGCAGCGTTCGCCGAGGCGGTGTGGACGACCCCGGAGCGCCGCGACCTCGCGGACTTCCGCCGCAGGCTCGTCGAGCACCACCTGCCGCGGCTCGATGCGGTCGGTGTCGAGTACCGCCCGCTCGACGGCCCGCTGCCCTGGCAGCGCCGCCCGGGCGTGCAGGGCTGGCCCCGCGACCTGGAGGCCGAGTTCGCCGCGGCCGGCTGGGCCGGCGCGGGCGGCTGGCACCCGGAGTGACCGTCGACAACGACGTTATGGCTGTTTGTGAGCGCTAACAACAGCCATTTCGTCGTTGTCGACGCTACGTCGCGAGGGTGCGGTTGATCGCTTCCGCCGTTCTCGGGTCGGTCATCACGCCGAAGTGGTTGCGGTCCAGCTCCACCAGCTCGACGGTGGGGGCCACGCGGAGCAGCTCGTCGCGGTCGCGCTCGGGCACGACGAGGCCGCCGGCGAGCGGCACCGTCGCGCGCACCAGCACAGCCGGCATCGTGATCTTCGGCCAGTACGACGGCACAGCGAGGCGGTCGGGGTGGTCGAGGTCCTCCACGCACGCGTCCCGGTCGGTGACCGGGCTGAACCGCTCCCCCACCGGCCGCAGCTCGTAGCGGTAGACGCGGTCCCAGTACTCGTTCCACGGCGTGACGGAGCCGGCGCCGCGGACGGCAGCGAGGTAGAGCTCCGGGCGGTCGACGACCGCGTCGAGCCTGCCCAGACCGGCCCGGACGGCCTGGTAGGCCGGCTCCTCCTCCCGGTTGGCGTGATCCACGACCGACAGCGAGCGCACGCGGTGCGGCGCCAGGCCCGCGGCCGTGACGCCGATGAGCCCGCCCAGCGACCAGCCGACGTAGTCGAACCGCTCAGCGCCCAGCGCGGTCGCGATCTCCAGCACGTCCTCGGCGTGCGCGGCGAGGCCGTACGTCCCGGGCGGGGTGATCTCGCTCGATCCGCGCCCGCGCAGGTCGACCGAAACGATCTGCCGGTCGGCTCGGGCGATCCGTTCCGCGATGAAGTCGAGCGCGTGCATGTTCGCGGAGAGGCCGTGCACGCACAGCGTCAGCGGCGCGTCGGGCGGGCCGTAGCGCTGCGCGTGGACGATTCCGCTGCGCAGCGGAAGGTCGATCTCCACCGGCGGCTTGTCGTAGAGGACCATGACACCTCGATCTCGAACGGCGACGGCACAACTGTCCGGCGGCTCGATTGCACGCCCGTTCCACGGGCGTTGCAAGGCGGGCAAGGCCGGGTGACAGGAGAGCACGCATGACCAATGACGACGAGCGCATCGCCCTGTTCCTCGACTACGAGAACCTGGCGATCGGCGCGCGCGACGGGCTGGGCGTGACCCCGTTCGACTTCGGACCCGTCGCCGACGCGCTCGCCGAACGCGGCCGGGTGGTGGCACGGCGGGCGTACGCCGACTGGTCGGCCTTCGGCGACGACCGCAGGCTGCTCGCCCGCGCACAGGTCGAGCTGATCGAGATCCCGCAGCGCATCGGCGGCTCGCGGAAGAACGCCGCCGACATCAAGATGGCCGTCGACGCGATCGAGATGGCCTACGAACGCGGCTTCATCACGACGTTCGCGATCGGCACCGGCGACTCCGACTTCACACCGCTCGTGCACAAGCTGCGCGAGCTGGACAAGCGGGTGATCGGCATCGGCGTGCAGTCGTCGACGTCGGCGCTGCTGCCGCCCGCCTGCGACGAGTTCCTGTTCTACGACCGGCTGCCCGGTGTCGAGCCCAAACGGCCCGAGAAGCCGAAGAGCCGCACGCGGCAGCCCGCGGCCGCGCCCGCGGAGGTGGTGGTCGACGTCCCGGCCGCGGCCGAGCCGGAACCCGTCGCCACCAAGGCCGATGGCGACGGCGACGTCGGGCCGATGGTCACGCGCACGTTGGCGGGGCTGCTCCGGCACGCCGACGGGCCGGTGCTCGCCTCGCGGCTGAAGCGCGCGATCCTGCGCAAGGACCCGACGTTCGACGAGGCCGACCTCGGCTTCCGCGGCTTCGGCGAGCTGCTGCGCAACCTGGAGAGCCAGCGGGTGGTGCAGCTGGGCGAGGGCTCGGCGCAGGGCGACCCGGAGGTGTCGTTCCCGCAGGACGAGTCGGCCGAGGACGACGCCTTCCGATTGCTCGTCGACGTCGTCTCGCAGCTGCGGGCCACCGGCGGCGCGCGTCCGCAGCTCAGCGGGCTGAAGAACCAGCTGCGCAAGCGGCAGCCCAGCTTCAGCGAGAAGCGCTACGGCTTCAACACGTTCCTGTCGTTCGCCAAGGCCGCCCGCGCCCGCGACCTCATCGGCATGGAGTGGGACGAGGACACGGGCGACTACCTCCTCGACGTCCCGCAGCAGTAACCCGAACTTCCCCACCGTTTTGCCAACCTGCACGCCGTTTTGCGTGTGCAAGTAGGCAAAACGGTGGGGAAGTTTCGGGCGCTCGCTCCACCCGACGTCGAACGTCCCCATCGTTTTGGGTGGATGCGCGCTCCAGAAGCGCGCATGTGCCCAAAACGGTGGGGAAGTTTGCGTCAGCCCCAGGCCACCTTCTTGGCGCCGCTGCGGCGCACGAGCACGACGATCGTCGTCACCACCGCGGCGACGAAGGTCACGCCGGGCAGCAGGACGAGCACCAGGATCGGGGTGGCGAGGGCGCCGGCCGGCAGGTCCTTGCCGACGCCGAGCAGCGCGCCCGGAGCGTCGCACGTGAGCTCGTACTGGCCCTTGCGCGGCACGTCGATGAGGAACACCAGGCCCCATTCGCGGCCGCCGGACGTGAGGCTCGTCGTACCCGGCGCCTGGACCAGCTTGAGACCCTGGCTCGCCGAGTCGCCGACGATCTCGCAGTCGATGCTGACCGGGCCGTCGGAGGAGATGTAGACCGCCGGCTTGTCGACGGGGTCGAGGCTGAGCTGCGCGGTCTCGCCGCTCTTGAACGTCGTCGTCGGCGCCGCCCCGCCGACGGCGCTGCTCAGCCCGTTGCCGAAGACGACGATCCCGATCACGAGCGCCACGACGAAGACGCCCCAGAGCACGGGGATCCAGAGCAGTCGCGGGCGGATCGGCCCCTGCGGCCCCTGGCCGACCCCCGGCCCGGGGTGGCCGAGCCCCGCCGGCGGCTGCCCGTACCCCGGCCGGGGTTGCTGCTGGCCGTACCCCGGCTGGGATTGCGGCGGCGGCCCGTACCCCGGCTGCGGCTGCGGCTGGCCGTACCCCGGCTGGGGTGGCGGCTGCCCGTAGCCGGGCGGCGGCTGCTGCCCGTATCCCGGCGCCGGTTGCTGCGGCTGCGGCTGCGGCAATTGCTGCGGCTGCCCGGGCCACTGTCCCTGTTGGACCGGCTGCTGGCCCGGTTGCTGCCCGGGGTACGGCCCTCGTTGCGGGTTGTAGGGGTTGCCACCGGGGGGCGGAGGTGCCGTCACGCGTGCAGTGTCCCGATTCGGCCCGAGACGTCCAACTCTGGGTGTCTTCACCCGATCCGGTGAGGGTGGGTGTAGACGTTCATCGAGCCGCCCCGGACGAACCCGGCGAGCGTCAGCCCGGACTCGTCGGCCAGCTCGGCCGCGAGCGACGACGGGGCGGAGACGGCCGCGAGCACCGGCGCACCCGCCATCACGGCCTTCTGCACCAGCTCGAACGACGCCCGTCCGGACACGACCAGCACGGTCTCCTTGGCCGGCACCCGCCCGTTCAGCAGCGCCCAGCCGAACACCTTGTCGACCGCGTTGTGCCGCCCGACGTCCTCCCGGACCACCAGCGGCTCACCGTCGGCGGTGAAGAGCCCCGCCGCGTGCAGCCCGCCGGTCCGGTCGAACACCTTCTGCTCGGCGCGCAGCCGATCGGGCAGCTCGGCGAGCAAGCTGGACGCAACCTTGAGCGGGTCGGCGGCCGGCGGGTGCTGCGTGCGCAACCGCACTGCGTCGAGCGACGCCTTGCCGCACACCCCGCAGGACGAGGTCGTGTAGAAGTTGCGCTCCACCCCGACCTGCGGTGGCGCGACACCGGGTGCGAGCTGCACGTCGAGCACGTTGTAGGTGTTGCGCCCGCTGTCGTCGACGGAGTCGCAGTAGCGGGCGCTCTGCACGTCGGCGATCCCGGAGACGACACCCTCGGTGAGCAGGAACCCGTGCGCCAGCTCGACGTCGTGGCCGGGCGTGCGCATGGTCACCGCGAGCGCGGTGCCGTCGACCCGCAGTTCGAGGGGCTCCTCGACGGCGAGCGTGTCGGGGCGGCTGGACGAGCCCGTAGGCCCGATCCGCAGCACCGGACGCCGTGCCGTCAGCCGCCCCATCACGCACCTCGCAGGATCTCGACGGCTCGGACGGCGGCGGGCTCCAGCCCCTCGTCACCACGCTCCACGAAGGCGTACAGGTCGCGGCGCATCCGCGGGTCCCAGAACGCCCGCACGTGCCCGGCGATCTCCGACGCGGCCTCCTCGACCGGTCGGTGCGCGAACTGCACCGCGATGTCGTTCGCCAGCCGGACGAACGACGGAAGCGTCGTACTGCTCATTGACCTGCCACCAACTCCCCACGCTCACTACGAGCGTCCGCCTTTGCCGTCGCGATCGCCACCTGTACGGCCGTGACCTTGTACTCCGGGCAGTTGGTCGCCCAGTCGGACTGGTCGGTCGTGACGACGTTCGCGCCGGTCACCGGGTGGTGGAAGGTGGTGTAGCAGACCCCCACGGGCATCCGGTCGGCGATCTGCGCCCGCAGCATGGTCTGCCCGACCCGGCTGGCGAGCGAGACCATGTCGCCGTCGTGGATGCCGCGCACTTCGGCGTCGTGCGGGTGCAGTTCGAGCACGTCCTCGGGGTGCCAGGCGACGTTCGCCGTGCGCCGGGTCTGGGCGCCGACGTTGTACTGCGACAGGATCCGGCCGGTGGTGAGGATCAGCGGGAACTTGCGGTTGCTGCGCTCGGCCGTCGGGACGTAGGTGGTCTCGACGAACCGGCCCTTGCCGCGCACGAACCCGTCCGCGTGCATGATCGGCGTGCCCTCGGGCGCCGCGGCGTTGCACGGCCACTGCACACTGCCCACCTCGTCCAAGTACCCGAACGAGACACCGGCGAACGTCGGCGTGGTCAGGGCGATCTCGTCCATGATCTGCGCGGCCGAGTCGTAGTGCATCGGGTAGCCCATCGCCTGGGCGATCTCGGCGACGATCTGCCACTCCTGCTTGCCGGTCTTGGGCGCCATCACCGGCCGCACGCGGTTGATCCGCCGCTCGGCGTTGGTGAACGTGCCGTCCTTCTCCAGGAACGACGTGCCGGGCAGCAGCACGTGCGCGAACTTCGCCGTCTCGTTGACGAAGAGGTCCTGCACGACCAGCAGGTCGAGGGCGGCGAGCGCCGCGTGCACGTGGCTGGTGTTGGGGTCGGACTGCGCGATGTCCTCACCCTGCACGAACAGCGCCCGGAAGGAGCCGTCGATCGCCGAATCGAACATGTTCGGGATGCGCAAGCCGGGTTCGTCGTCGAGCGACACGCCCCACAGCTCGTTGTAGATGTCGCGGACAGACTCGTCGGAGACGTGCCGGTAGCCGGGCAGCTCGTGCGGGAACGACCCCATGTCGCAGGAGCCCTGCACGTTGTTCTGGCCGCGCAGCGGGTTGACGCCGACGCCGTCGCGCCCGATGTTGCCGGTGAGCATCGACAGGTTCGCCATGCCCATGACCATCGTCGAGCCCTGGCTGTGCTCGGTGACGCCGAGGCCGTAGTAGATCGCCCCGTTCGGCGCCGTCGCGTACAGCCGCGCCGCGGCGCGCAGGTCGGCCGCCGGCACGCCGGTGATCGACTCGACCGCCTCCGGGCTGTGCTCGGGGCGGGAGATGAACGCCTCCCACTCCTCGAAGCCCTCGCAGCGCTCCTCGACGAACGCCCGGTCCGCCAGCCCTTCCGTGACGATCACGTGCGACATCGCGTTGACGACGGCAACGTTCGTGCTCGGCGCGAGCTGCAGGTGGAAATCGGCCTCGATGTGCGGGGAGCGGACGAGGTCGATGCGCCGCGGGTCGACGACGATCAGCTTGGCGCCCTGGCGCAGCCGCCGCTTCATCCGCGACGCGAACACCGGGTGGCCGTCGGTCGGGTTGGCGCCGATCACCATGATCACGTCGGCCTTCGCGACCGACTTGAAGTCCTGCGTGCCGGCCGACGTGCCGAACGTCTGCTTGAGCCCATAACCGGTCGGCGAGTGGCAGACCCGCGCGCAGGTGTCGACGTTGTTGTTGCCGAACGCCGCGCGCACCATCTTCTGGACGACGTAGACCTCTTCGTTCGTGCACCGCGACGAGGTGATCGCGCCGATCGAGCCGGTGCCGTGCTCGGCCTGGATCTCCAGCAGCCGCCGCGCGGTGAACCCGATCGCCTCCTCCCACGAGACCTGGCGCCACTCGTCGGCGATCGAGTCGCGGACCATCGGGCTCATCACGCGGTCGGGGTGCGAGGCGTAGCCGAACGCGAACCGGCCCTTGACGCACGAGTGGCCCTCGTTCGCGCCGCCGTCCTTGTACGGGACCATCCGGACCAGCTCGTCGCCGCGCATCTCGGCCTTGAACGAGCAGCCGACACCGCAGTACGCGCAGGTGGTGATCACCGAGCGGGTCGGCATGCCGAGCTCGACGACCGACTTCTCCTGCAGCGTCGCGGTCGGGCAGGCCTGCACGCACGCGCCGCAGGAGACGCACTCCGAGGAGAGGAAGTCCGTACCGCCGGGCGAGACCTTTGAATCGAAGCCACGGCCCTCGATCGTCAGCGCGAGCGTGCCCTGCACCTCGTCACACGCCCGCACGCAGCGCGAACACGCGATGCACTTGGAGGGCTCGAAGTCGAAGTAGGGGTTGGACGTGTCCTTCAGCAGGTCCATGTGGTTCGCGCCGGCGTCGACGCCCGAGCCGTAGCGCACCTCGCGCAGCCCGGTCACGCCCGCCATGTCCTGCAGCTCGCAGTCGCCGTTGGCGGAGCAGGTGAGGCAGTCGAGCGGGTGGTCGGAGATGTAGAGCTCCATCACACCGCGGCGCAGCTTCGCGACCTTCTCGGTCTGCGTGCGCACCACCATCCCCGGCGCGACGGGGGTCGTGCAGGATGCCGGCGTGCCGCGCGCCCCGTCGATCTCGACGACGCACAGCCGGCACGACCCGAAGGCCTCCAGGCTGTCGGTGGCGCACAGCTTCGGGATGTCGACGCCGGCGTGCTTGGCGGCGCGCATCACGGACGTGCCGGGCGGGACGGCGACGGCCATCCCGTCGATCGTCACCTCGACGGTCGCTGCGCCTTCGCGCTGCGGCGTCCCGTAGTCGGGTTCCTTGAGCAGGCTCATTCCCCGAAGTCCTCTCCAAAATGCTTCACCGCACTGCGGACCGGCATCGGTGTCAGCCCGCCCATCGCGCACAGCGATCCGTCGGTCATCAGGTCGCACAGGTCGTCGAGCAGCACGAGGTTGAGCTTGCGGTCCTGCCCCGCCCTGATCCGGTCGATCGTCTCCACGCCGCGGACCGCCCCCACGCGGCACGGCGTGCACTTCCCGCACGACTCCTCGGCGCAGAACTCCATCGCGAACCGGGCCATCGCGCTCATGTCGACGGTGTCGTCGAAGACGACGATCCCGCCGTGCCCGAGCATCGCGCCCGCCGCGGCGAACGCCTCGTAGTCCATCGGCAGCTCGAACTGCGATGCCGGGAGGTAGGCCCCGAGCGGGCCGCCGACCTGCACCGCACGCACCGGCCGACCCGACGCGGCGCCACCCCCGAAGTCGTCCACCAGCTCGCCGAGCGTGATCCCGAAGGCCGTCTCCAGGATGCCGCCGCGAGCGATGTTGCCGCCCAGCTGGAACACGCTCGTGCCGCGCGAGCGGCCGACGCCGAGCGCGGCGTACTCGGCCGCGCCCCTCGCCATGATCCACGGCACCGAGCCGAGCGAGAGCACGTTGTTGACCACGGTCGGCTTGCCGAACAGGCCCTCGAACGCGGGGATCGGCGGCTTGGCGCGGACCGTGCCGCGCTTGCCTTCGAGGCTCTCCAGCATGGAGGTCTCCTCGCCGCAGATGTACGCGCCTGCGCCGACCCGGACCGTGATGTCGAAGGAGTAGCCGGACCCCAGGATGTTCTCGCCCAGCCACGCGTTGCCCCAGGCGAGCTCGAGCGCGGCCTCCAGCGTCGCGACGGCGTCGGGGTACTCCGAGCGCACGTAGATGTAGCCCTCGGTGGCCCCGACCGCGTACCCCGCGATGACCATGCCCTCGATCAGGGTGAACGGGTCGCCCTCCATGAGCATGCGGTCGGCGAAGGTGCCGCTGTCGCCCTCGTCGGCGTTGCAGCAGATGAACTTCTCGTCGGCGACCGCGCCCAGCACCGTCTTCCACTTGATGCCGGTGGGGAAGCCCGCGCCGCCGCGGCCGCGCAGGCCCGACGCGGTGACCTCCTCGACGACCTCGGCCGGCGTCCGGGTCAGCGCCGCGCGCAGCCCGGCCATGCCGCCGTGCAACTCGTAGTCGTCCACCGAGAGCGGGTCGATGATCCCGACGCGCTCGAAGGTGAGCCGCTGCTGGCGGCGCATCCACGGCAGCTCCTCGACGAGCCCGAGGCCCGCCGCGGTGCCGTCGAGCAGGCCCGCGGCGAGCAGCCCGTCGACCTCCTCCGGCGCGACGGGGCCGTACCCGACCCGGCCGGCCGCGGTCTCGACCTCCACCAGCGGTTCGAGCCAGAGCATGCCGCGCGAGCCGGTCCGGACGATCTCGACGCCGGGCCCGGCGATCGCGGCGATCCGCTCGGCGACCTCGTCGGCCCCCACGGAGCGGGCCGCGGAGTCGCGCGGGACGTACACCTTCATCGGGCATCTCCCAGCAGCGCGTCGAATCGGGCGGGTGCGACCCGGCCGTGCAAGCGGTCGCCGACCTGCACCGCAGGCCCCAACGCGCAGTTGCCGAGGCAGAACACCTCGTCCAGGGTCACCGCGCCGTCGGCGGTGGTCTCCCCGAAGCCGACGCCGAGCGCGGCCTTCGCGTGCTCGACGAGCGCTTCCGCGCCGACCGACTGGCACGCCTCCGCGCGGCAGATCCGGACGGTGGTGCGGCCCGGCGGGGTGCTGCGGAAGTCGCGGTAGAACGTCACGACGCCGTGCACTTCGGCGATCGAGAGGTTGAGGGCGTCGGCGAGCACCGGGACGACCTCGGGGTCGACGTAGCCGAGCTCGGCCTGGATGTCGTGCAGGATCGGCAGCAGCGCACCGCGCTCGCCGTCGTGGGCCCGCGCTGCGGCGAGCGCACACTCCTTCGGCGAGCGCACGTGCGGCGAGACACTGGTCATGCTGGCACTTTCGCAATCGAGGAACCGCAGGTCAAAGCACGGTTTTGGATGGGGTGATAATCGCGGCCTATCACGGCTGTGTGCTCTCCACCTCGGTGATCGTGAAGCTCCCCGCGTCGAGCACGAACCCGCGGACCACCGTGTCGGGCAGCAGGAACGGGTCGTGCCGCAGGCGGGCCATCCCGCGGCGGACGTCCACCACCGGGTCGGCGAAGGCGTGCGTGCGCCACTGCGGGCGCATGCCGACCTCCGCGGCCAGCTCCTCGGTGAACTCGTCGTCGGTGAAGCTCGCCATGCCGCAGCCGAGGTGCTGCAGCAGCACGACGTTGCGGGTGCCCAACTTGCGCTGGCTGATCGTCAGCGAGCGGACGACGTCGTCGGTGACGACCCCGCCCGCGTTGCGGACGACGTGCACCTCCCCGAGCTCGAGCCCGAAGAGCGTCAGCACGTCGATCCGGGTGTCCATGCAGGTCACCACGACCGAACGCAGGACCGGTACGGCGGGCAACCCCGGCGCCATCGCCGCGAGGCGATCACCGATCGCGTCGTGGCGGCGCACCATGTCGTCGATGCTCAACGGCTGTCCTTCCCCTACAAACGAGGACTGCGGAGGCGCGACCACACCGCGCCCCCGCAGTCCCTCGGACCCAAGGAACGCCCTGAGCAACTCCGACCTGCTGCGCGGGCCGGAGTTGCCCAGGACCCTCCTTGCTACGAGTCCGTGCCCTTGCCGATCGGCACGGGGTCGCCCGTGCTGGTTGTCGACTTGGGACGACCCGGCTGGGTCAGGAACAGCGCCACGAACGCTGCGAAGAGCGAGATCGAGCCGGCGAGCGTGAACGCACCCGCGTGGCCCCACGTGCCGACCACCACGGCGCCCATACCGGAGCCGGCGAGGCCGGACACCAGCTTGGAGCTGTAGACGAGGCCGTAGTTGGAGGCGTTGTTGTTCTCGCCGAAGTAGTCCGCCGTCATCGCCGCGAACATCGGGAAGATCGCGCCACCACCGAAGCCGGAGATGCTGGAGAAGATCAGGAAGAACAGCAGGCTCTTCTCGTTCGCCGACCAGAGGATGCCGTACTGCGACAACCCCAGGACGATGCAGACGAAGATCAAGCACCGCTTGCGCCCGTACCTGTCGGACAGCCAGCCGATGACACCGCGCCCGGTGCCGTTGACGATGGCCTTGAGCGACATCGCCGTTGCGACGATCCCGCCCGCGAACCCGGCTTCCTGCCCGATCTCCACCTGGAACGCGATGCCGAAGATGTTCACGCCGGAGGTGCAGAGCAGGCAGAACCACATGAGCGCGACACGGCCGGTCTGCCATGCCTCACGCGGGGTGTACTGCCGGACCGCGGGCGGGTTCATCTTGAGCGCGCGCTGGGCGCGCGGGTCGTTCGACGGAGCCAGCGGGTCGACGTCCGCGGGCCACCAGTTCTTCGGCGGGTCCTGGAAGAAGTAACCCGACACCGCAACCGTCGCAGCCAGGAACAGACCGACGGCGACCAGGACCCACTTGAAGTTCGTCAGGTCCATGTAGCCGGTGAAGAGGAACACGAACGGCACCGAACCGTAGGCGAAGCCGCCGTTGACGAACCCGGTCTTCCCGCCCTTCCGTTCCGGATACCACTTGCCGACCATGTTCACGCAGGTTGCGTAGACCATGCCGGCACCCATACCGGAGAACGCGCCGAACCCGATGTACGCGACGACGACGTGCGGCGCGTACGCGAGCGACAGGTACCCGATCAACGTGCCGACCGCACCGAGCATCATCGCCCAGCGAGCCGGCAGCTTGCCGCTCTCCCTCAGTTTCCCGGCCGGGAAGGCCACCGCGGCCTGGAAGAACACCCACACCCCGAGCATCCAGAAGATGTGCAGGCTGCTCCAGCTGTGCGCGATATGCAGCGTCTCCTCGGCCGAGGCGAACGCGTACTCGGCCGAACTGATGCCCATCATGCCGATCCACGGCAGGATGACCATCCACTTGCGCTTGCAACCCATGATGTCGATGTCGGTCTCGCCAAGCCGGTATATCCGGCCGTTGGCGTCAACTACCTCGCGGTACGGCTGTGCTGTGGTGGTCACGCTCGACGTCTCCTTTGACGGACAAGTGCGCGGGGAGTGCGGCCTCTTTCCTGCTGCAATACGTGCTGTGGTTCCTCAGATCAGGCCTGCAGCGCGGGCCCATCGGTACTTGGCGCCGAGCACGGCAACCGGCTTCTCGGTCGTGTAGGGGTAGGCGACGACCCCGTGCTCGTAGAGGTACTGGCTCGCCTGCTCGACCTCGGTGTCGCCGGCGAGCGATGCCACGATCGGCTTGTCGATCCCCGCTGCCCTCGCCTCGGCGGCGACCTTCGCCACCAGCTCGGCGAAGACCATCGGCGGCGTGACGATGGTGTGCCAGTAACCCAGGATCAGCGCGTGGATCCGGGGGTCCTGCAGCCCGAGGCGGATCGTCGCCTCGTACGTGCTCGGCGGCTCACCACCGGTGATGTCGACCGGGTTGCCGGCCGCACCGAACGGCGGGATGAACGCCCGGAAGGCCTCGTCGAGGTCCTGCGGGATCGTCATCAGCTGCAGCCCGTTCGCCTCGCAGGCGTCGGAGAGCAGCACACCGGAACCACCTGCGCCGGTGATGATGACGACGTTCTCGCCCTTGGGTGTCGGCAGCACCGGCAGCCCTCGTGCGTACTCCAACATGTCGTTCAGGCCGTACGCCCGCACGACGCCCGCCTGCCGGAGGATGTCGTCGTAGACCTTGTCGTCGCCGGCGAGCGCCCCGGTGTGCGAGCTGGCTGCCCGCGCTCCCGACGCCGTCCGGCCGGCCTTCAGCACGACGACCGGCTTCTCCTTGGTCGTGCGCTGTGCTGCTGCGACGAATGCCCTCCCGTCTTTGAGGTCCTCGAGGTGCATCGCGACACACGTGGTGTTGTCGTCGGTCGCGAAGAACGTGAGCAGGTCGTCCTCGTCGATGTCGGACTTGTTGCCCAGCCCGACGATCGCCGACACACCGGTGTTGGTGCTGCGGGCGAAGCCGAGGATCGCCATGCCGATGCCGCCGCTCTGCGAGGTCAGCGCGACCCCGCCCTTGACGTCGAACGGCGTGCAGAAGGTCGCGCACAGGTTGTCGTGCGTGGAGTAGTAGCCGTAGATGTTGGGGCCGAGCAGCCGCACCCCGGATTCGCGGGCCGCGGTCACGAGCTCTTCCTGCAGCTCGACGTTGCCGGTCTCGGCGAACCCGGAGGGGATCAGCACCGCTACCGGCACACCTTTGGCGCCGACCTCGCGCACCGCGCCGACGACGAACTTCGCCGGCACCGCGAACACCGCGACGTCCACGTCACCGGGCACGTCCCCGATCTTCGCGTAGGCCTTGCGGCCCAACACCTCGTCGGCCTTGGGGTTGATCGGGTAGATCTCGCCGGCGTACCCGCCGTCGACGAGGTTGCGCATCACCGAGTTGCCGATCTTGCCCGTCTCGTTGGACGCGCCGATCACCGCGACGGCCCGCGGGTGCATCAGCCGGTTCATCACCGCGAGGATCTCCTCGGGCGAGTGCTGCACCGGTGCGACGGTCTCCTCGGTCTCCAGCAGGATCCGGACGTCCGCGGCCGACGCGCCGTCTGGCCGGGCGAAGACCGGGTTGAGGTCGATCTCCCGGATCTCGGGGAAGTCGCTGACCAGGTCCGAGACCCGCACGATGACGTCGGCGAGCGCGCCGGCGTCGGCCAGCTCCGCACCGCGAGCGCCCTTGAGCACCTCGGCGGCGGCGATCGAGTCGAGCATCGACCGCGCGGTGTCGAGGTCCATCGGGGCGAGCCGGAACGTGACGTCCTTCGTGACCTCGACGAGCACGCCGCCGAGCCCGAAGACGACGACCTTGCCGAAGGTCGGGTCGGTGGTCGCCCCGATGATCACCTCGTGCCCGCCGGAGAGCATCTGCTGCACCTGCACGCCGTCGATGTCGGCGTCGGCGTCGTACGCCTTGGCGTTGGCGATGATCTCGTCGAAGGCAGCCTTCACCGCGTCGGCACCCTCGACGCCGATCTTGACGCCGCCGGCCTCCGTCTTGTGCAGGATGTCGCGTGAAACGATCTTCATCGCGACCGGTCCGCCCAGGTCATCGGCTAGGCGTACAGCATCGTCGGCCGTTGTGGCGAGACCCTCCCCGGGTACCGGGATCCCGTAGGCCTCGCAGATCAGCCGTCCTTCCGGCGCGGTCAGCGAGTCGCGGCCCTCTGCGCGCGCCTTGCCGAGCGCCTCGCGGACCACGTCGCGGTCGTACGCCACCTCAGATCACCCCTGCTTCCTGCAATTGCGCGAAACGCTCGGGGTCCAGCCCCAACTCGTCCACGAAGACGTCCTTGTTGTGCTGTCCGAGCAGCGGCGAGGTCTCGATCTTCACCGGGGAGTCGGAGAGCTTGATGGGGCAACCGACGGTCGTGAACGAGCCCCGCTCGGGGTGCTCGACCGTCACGATCATGTTGTTCTCGGCGAGCGACGCGTCCTCGATCAGCTCCTTGGTGGAGAGGATCGGGCCGCAGGGGATGTTGTGCGCGTTGAGCTGCGCCAACACCTCCCACTTGTCCAGGTGCATCGACCATTCCTCGATGAGCTGGAACATCTTGCCGAGCTTGGGCAGGCGCGCCTCCGGGGTGGCCCACTCCGGGTCCTCCGTGAGGTCGGGACGGCCGATGAGCTGGCTGATCGGCGCCCACCCCGGTGGCTGGACGATCACGTAGATGTAGTCGTTCGGGCCACCGGGAGCGCACTTGACCGCCCACCCCGGCTGCCCGCCGCCCGACGCGTTGCCGGAGCGCGGCACCTCCTCGCCGAAGTCCTCGTTCGGGTACTCGGCGAGCGGGCCGTGCGCGAGCCGCTGCTGGTCGCGCAGCTTCACGCGGCACAGGTTGAGCACCGCATGCTGCATCGCGACGGAGACCCGCTGCCCGCGACCGGTCGAGTTGCGCTGCACCAGCGCCGCGAGGATGCCCGCGACGGCGTGCATGCCGGTGCCGGAGTCACCGATCTGCGAACCGGTGGCCACCGGCGGGCCGTCCTCGAACCCGGTGGTGCTCATCGAGCCGCCCATGGCCTGCGCGACGACCTCGTACGCCTTGTAGTGCGTGTACGGGCCCTCGCCGAAACCCTTGATCGACGCGTAGATCAGCTTGGGGTTGAGCTCCTGCAGCCGGTCCCACGTGAAGCCCATGCGGTCGACGGCGCCGGGTCCGAAGTTCTCGACGAGTACGTCGGACTCCTTCACCATCTGCGTGAAGAGCTCCTTGCCCTCGTCGCTCTTCATGTTCAGCGTGATGCTGCGCTTGTTGCAGTTGAGCATCGTGAAGTAGAGGGAGTCGACGTCGGGGAGGTCGCGCAGCTGCTTGCGCGTGATGTCCCCGCTCGGGGCCTCCAGCTTGACGACGTCCGCGCCCAACCAGGCGAGGATCTGGGTTGCGGAGGGACCGGACTGGACGTGGGTCATGTCGAGGACGCGGACCCCTGCGAGTGCACCGTTGCCGTCGCTCATGATCGTCACCTCACTTGTACATCGTCTGGTTCATGGTTCCGGGCGCGTACACGTCGGGATCGACCCAGACGTTGATCAAGGACGGCTTGCCGGACTCGCGGGCGCGCTGCAATGCCGGGCCGATGTCGGCCGGGTCGCGCACCTCTTCGCCGTAGCCGCCCAGCATCTGGGCGAACTTGTCGTAATGGACGTCGCCGAGCGTGTTCCCGACCCGGCCGCGGTCCTCGCCGTACTTGGCGATCTGGCCGTAGCGGATCTGGTTCATCGACGAGTTGTTGCCGACGATCCCGACGAACGGGAGGTTGTAGCGCACGAGCGTCTCGAAGTCCCAGCCGGTGAGGCTGAAGGCGCCGTCACCGAAGAGCGCGACGACCTCCTTGTCCGGCCGCGCGAGCTTCGCGGCGAGCACGAACGGGACGCCGACGCCGAGCGTGCCGAGCGGACCCGGGTCCATCCAGTGGCCGGGCGACTTCGGCTGCACGACCTGCCCGGAGAAGGTGACGATGTCGCCGCCGTCCCCGATGTAGATCGAGTCCTCGGTCAGGAACTCGTTGATCTCGTGCACCAGCCGGTACGGGTCGATCGGCGAGGCGTCGGAGTGCTGGCGGGGCAGCCGCTTCTCGACGGCGGCGGTCTCCACGGCGCGCAGCTCGGCGACCCAGTTGGAGCGGTTGGGGTGCTGGCGGCCCGACGCCGCGGCCGTCACGGCGGCGAGCACTGCGCCCGCATCGCCGACGATGCCGAGGTCGATGTCGCGGTTCTTGCCGACCGTGCGGTAGTCGAGGTCGATCTGCACGACCTTCGCGGTCGGGGAGAGTCGGCGGCCGTAGCCCATCCGGAAGTCGAACGGGGTGCCGACGATGATGATCAGGTCGGCCTCGTTGAACGCGTGCCGGCGGGCGAGCTGGAAGTGCATCGGGTCGCCGGGCGGGAGCGTGCCGCGGCCGGCACCGTTCATGAACGCGGGGACCTCGAGCGCGCGCACGAACTCGATGGCCGCGTCGGTGGCGCGGCACGTCCAGACCTGGCTGCCCAGCAGCACGCACGGCTTCTCCGCGCGGGAGACCAGCTCGGCGAGCTTCTCGATCGAGGCGGGATCGCCGATCGACTTCGTCGAGGCGCGGTAGGCACCGGCCGTGGGGATCCGGGCCTGCTCCGCGGGGACCTTGGCGTCGAGCACGTCGCGCGGGATCTCGAGGAACGCGGGGCCGGGGGCGCCGTTGTAGCACTCGCGGAACGCCATCGAGACGAGGTCGGCGACGCGCGCGGTGTGCGGGACGGTCGCGGCGAACTTGCTGATCGGGGTCATCATGTCGACGTGCGGGAGGTCCTGCAGCGAACCCATCTTGTGCTGCGAGAGGGCACCCTGGCCGCCGATCAGCAGCATCGGGCTCTCGGCGCGCAACGCGTTGGCGACACCGGTCACGGCGTCGCTGGTGCCGGGACCCGCGGTCACGACCGCGCAGCCGGGGCGTCCGGTGATCCGGGCGTAACCGTCGGCCGCGTGCGCCGCCACCTGCTCGTGGCGGACGTCGATGACCTGGATTCCCTCGTCGACGCACCCGTCGTAGATGTCGATGATGTGGCCGCCGCAGAGGGTGAAGATCGTGTCGACGCCCTCCGCCTTCAGCGCCTTCGCCACCAGGTGGCCACCCGAGATGGTCTCCGGTACTGCCGGCGCATCCGCCCCGTTGAGGGCGGTGCCGTCGGGGATTGTCTGCGTCATCGTCAGCGTCATCTCCTGGCTCGTTAGCTCGACCACCGGCACTGCCCGGCAGCCCAACGGGGGTGATGACCAGCGTTGATGCCGATCACCCCATACTGCATACCGTATGGTGGATTCCTACCTCATGAGAGGTTCCACGTCCAGGCCTTCTGAAGAAGTCGTGCTTACTGCATACTGCATACAATCGACCGAAGGGGTGCGACGTGAAGGTTGCGGTACTGGGCGCCGGTGCGATCGGCGCATACGTGGGAGCGGCCTTGTGCCGGGCGGGTGTCGAGGTCCACCTCGTGGCCAGAGGCCCGCACCTGGCGGCCATGCGCAAGTCGGGCGTGATCGTGCACAGCCCGCGCGGCGACTGGGTCGCCCACCCGCACGCCACCGACGACCCGGCCGAGATCGGCCCCGTCGACCACGTCTTCCTGGGGCTCAAGGCCAACGCCTACGCGGCGGCCCGCGACATGGTCGCTCCCCTGCTGCACGAGAAGACCACGCTGATCGCCGCGCAGAACGGCATCCCGTGGTGGTACTTCCACAAGCTGAAGGGCCAGTACGAGGACCACCGGATCGAGAGCGTCGACCCGGGCGGTGCCGTCACGGCCGCGTTGCCGCTCGAGCGGGCGATCGGCTGCGTCGTCTACGCGGCCACCGAGATCGAGTCGCCCGGCGTCGTCCAGCACCTGGAGGGCACCCGCTTCTCCATCGGCGAGCCCGACGGCAGCATCTCCACCCGCTGCACCGAGTTCGCCGACGCGATGGCCGCCGGCGGCCTCAAGTGCCCTGTCGAGCCCGACCTGCGCAACGACATCTGGGTCAAGCTGATGGGCAACATCGCCTTCAACCCGATCAGCGCGCTCACGCGGGCGACCATGGCCGGGATCTGCCGGCACCCCGGCACACGCGGGATCGTCGCCCAGATGATGGAGGAGACCGTCGACGTGGCGCGGCGGGTCGGCGCGAACCCGCAGATCTCGGTGGAACGTCGCCTCGCGGGCGCCGAACGCGCCGGGGAGCACAAGACCTCGACGCTGCAGGACCTCGAACGCGGCCGCCCGATGGAGCTGGACGTCCTCATCACCGCGTGCGTCGAGCTCGCCGACCTGACCGGTGCCGAGGCACCGACCCTGCGCACCATCGCCGCCGTCGCCGACCTGCTCAGCGAGAACGTGGCGTAGCGCCTCAGCCGCTCCCCACCGCGACGAACGGCACCCCCGACCAACTCGGCGGGGGTGCCGTTCGCGCATGTCGTGGGGTCTCCGCACATCGACGACGCTGTGCGGAGGCCCCATGACGTAAGGACAAAGAAACTTCCCCACCGTTTTGCCTACTTACACAGGCCCGAGGGTGTGCAGGTTGGCAAAACGGTGGGGAAGTTCGGGGGTCGGCCACGAAGTTCCCCACCGTTTTGGGTGGATGCGCGCTCGCAGGGCGCGCATGTGCCCAAAACGGTGGGGAAGTTGGCGGTCAGCCGCGCTCGCCGGCCTCCAGGAGCTCGGGGACGGGCTCGAACTCCTTGACGGCGTCGAGGGAGGGCCCCATCGCCGCGTTGGCCTCCCGCTCCACCATCACCTCGACGAGGACGGGCAGCTGCGCCGCCTCCGACTCGAGCGTCGCCCAGCTGAGGGCGTCGGCGAGGTCGGCGGGGTCCTCGACCCGCCTGGCCGGGCAGCCGAACGCCTCCATGAGCTTGACGTGGTCGATGCCGCCCTCGCCGTAGTGCAGGTCGACGGCGTAGTTCATGTCGTAGGGCAGCTCGGCCTGGCGGATCAGCCCGAGGTACTCGTTGTTGACCATCACGATGACGAACGGGATCTTGTACTGCGCCGCGACGGCGATCTCCTCCATGAGGAACTGGAAGGAGTAGTCGCCGACGACGGCGACGACCTTCCGGTCGGGGTAGGCGCACTTCACCCCGATCGCGGCCGGGATCTCCCAGCCGAGCGGCCCCGCCTGCCCGCACACCAGGTAGTGGCGCGGCTTGAACGTCTGCTGGAACTGCCCCGACCAGATCTGGTAGAGCCCGATCGCCGTGACGAACGTCGTGTCCGGCCCGAACGCCTCGTTGATCTCCCGGTAGACGCGCGGTGGCTTGATCGGGATGTCGTCGAAGTCGTCGCGGCGCAGCAGCGTGCCGCGCAGCTCCGCCACCCGGGCGGGCCACTCCCCCGCCGCCGCGACGGGCGCCACCTTCTTCGCCTGCTCGGTGAGCGCCGCGAGGGTCGGCTTCGCGTGCCCGACGATGCCGAGGTCGGGCTCGAACACCTTGCCGATCTGCGTCGGCTCGATGTCGACGTGGATGAACTGCCGACCGCGCCGGTAGGTCTCCAGGTCGCCGGTGTGCCGGTCGCCGAACCGCGCGCCGATCGCGAGCACGAGGTCGCTCTCCAGGAACGCCGCGTTCCCCCACCGCGTGGAGGTCTGGATGCCGGCCATGCCGGCGAACAGCGCGTGGTCCTCCGGGAAGGCCCCCTTGCCCATGAGGGTGACCTGCACCGGCACCTGCAGGTGCTCGGCCAGCTCCCGCAGCTCGTCCCACGCCTCCCCGACGATCACACCGCCACCGGCGAGGATCATCGGTCGCTGCGCTTCGAGGAGCATGTCGACCGCAGCCGCGACCGGTTCCGGACGCGGCTGCGGGACGTCGATGGGCAGGGGCGCGTCGATCGCGGCGTCGTAGAGGCACGTCCCGCGCTGGACGTCGATCGGGAGGTCGATCAGCACCGGCCCGGGCCGGCCCGACCTGGCGATGCGGAACGCCTCGCGGAACACCCACGGCGCCTGCGCCGGCTCCTTGAGCTGGACGGCCCATTTGGTGACGGGTTTGGCGATCTCGACGATGTCGACCGCTTGGAACGCCTCCTGGTGCAGCTTCGAGCGTGCTGCCTGGCCGGTGATGCAGATGATCGGGATCGAGTCGGCGAGCGCCGTGTACAACCCGGTGATCATGTTGGTGCCGGCCGGGCCGGACGTCCCGATCGACACCCCGACCTTGCCGGTCGCGCGCGCCCACCCGTCGGCGGAGTGCGTCCCGCCCTCCTCGTGGCGAACCGTGAGGTGCTTGATGCCGCTGTGCTGCAGCGCGGCGTAGAGCGGGAGGATCGCGGCGCCCGGTATGCCGAAGACGGTGTCGACGCCCTCGGAGCGGAGCACCGAGGCAACCGCTTCCATGCAGGGGATCCTGGTTGCGGTCATGTGGTTGCCCTTCCCGAGACGTTCTCCAGCACCTTCAGCAGCACCGAGTGGTCCTGCCCGCCGTAGCCCTGCCCGCGAGCCGCGGCGACGAGCTGGGCGACAAGCCCCGTCACCGGGAGCGCGACGTCGGCCTCCCGCGCGGCGGCGAGCGCGATGCCCATGTCCTTGTGGTGCAGGTCGATGCGGAACCCGGGCGCGAACCGCCGCTCGACCATCGACTGCCGCTTGAGCTCCAGGATCCGGCTGCCGGCGAGCCCGCCAGCAAGCACGTCGAGCCCGGCGGACGCGTCGACGCCGGACGCCTCCAGCAGCACGATCGCCTCGGCGACCAGCGCGTACGTGCCGGCGACGACCAGCTGGTTCGCGGCCTTGACGGTCTGGCCCGCGCCGCTCGCCCCGACGTGCACGACCGTCGTCCCGAGCACCTTGAGCACCGGCAGCGCCGCGGCGAACGCGGCCTCGTCGCCACCGACCATGATCGAGAGCACGCCGTCGATCGCGCCCTTCTCCCCGCCGCTCACCGGCGCGTCCAGCGCGCGCACGCCCTGGACGGCGGCCCGCTCCGCGACGGCGCGTGAGGTCTCGGGCCGGATCGTGCTCATGTCGATGAGCAGCGCGCCGTCGACGGCGTTCTCCAGCACTCCGCCCGGCCCGAGCACAACCTCCTCGACCTGCGGCGAGTCCGGAAGCATCGTGATGACGATCTGGGCCTTGGCGGCGGCCGCGATGTTCGGCGCCGCCATCCCGCCCGCGGTCACGAGCTGCTCGACGCGCTCGGCGCTGACGTCGTAGCCGAGCACGCGGTACCCGGCGGCGGCGAGGTTCGCCGCCATCGGGCTGCCCATGATCCCGAGACCGACGAATCCGATGGTCGTGCCCGAACCGCTTCGCTCGCTGGCGTCGCTCATGCCGCCTCCTCGCTGTCGCTCGTCGGCCGCATTCGCTGCGCTGCTGTGCCGAACGGTGAACTCGCAAGCTCGTTCACGCAGCCTCCTTCAGGGTCGAGAGCCAGCCGAAGCTGGCCGCGCTGGGGCCGACGGGCCGGTACTCCAGCCCGACGTGCCCGCTGTAGCCACTTGCGTCGAGCCCGCCGAGCAGCGCGGGCCAGTCGAGCTCGCCGGTGCCGGGCTGCCCGCGGCCGGGCGTGTCCGCGATCTGGACGTGCCCGAACGTCGCGCCCTCGGCCTCGACCAGCCGCTGCACGGGCTCCCCCATGCGCGCGAGGTGGTAGAGGTCGGCGAGGAAGCCGACGTTCTGCTGGCCGGAGCTGCGGACCCGCTCGACGAGGTAGTTCGCGTACTTCGACGTCGTGACCGGGTAGTTCGGGCTCTCGAACGAGTTGAGCGCCTCGATCACGACCGTGGCCCCGACCCGCTGCGCCGCCTGCGCGGCCAGCACGAGGTTCTCCGTCGCCAGCTCCTCCTGCGCCTGCGCGCCGACCTCCGGGTCGCGGTTGCCGTAGAGCGCGTTGAGCACGGTGGTGCCCATCTGGCCGGCGAACCCGGTCGCGACGTCGATGTTGGCGAGGAACCGGGCGCTGTCACCGGGCCGCGAGAGCAGCCCGCGGTTGCCCGCCGCCATGTCGCCGGCGTCGAAGTTGAGCCCGACGAGCTGCGTCCCGGCATCGGTGATCGCGCCGGCCAGCGCGTCGAGCTCCTTGTCGGACGGCTCGGGACCGTCGAACGGCCACCACATCTCGACGGCGTCGAACCCGGCCTCCGCAGCGGCGGCCGGGCGCTGCAGCAGGGGCAGCTCGGTGAACAGGATGGACAGGTTGACGCCGAATCGCAGACTCAGTTGGGAGGAGAGTGTCATGCCGCAGCCACCAGCAGCGCACGCAGCAGCGACGCGGTCTCGCTCGGCGTCCGCCCGACCCGCACGCCGACGGCCTCGAGCGCCTTCGCCTTGGCCTCCGCGGTGCCTGCCGAGCCGGAGACGATCGCGCCGGCGTGGCCCATCGTCTTGCCCTCCGGAGCGGTGAACCCCGCGACGTACCCGACGACGGGTTTGCCGACCTCGGCGTGGATGAACTCGGCCGCGCGCTCCTCCGCGTCGCCGCCGATCTCACCGATCATGACGATCGCGTCGGTCTCGTCGTCGTCCTGGAAGGCGCGCAGGCAGTCGATGTGCGTCGTGCCGACGACCGGGTCGCCGCCGATGCCGACGCACGTGGAGAAGCCGATGTCACGCAGCTCGTGCATCAGCTGGTAGGTCAGGGTGCCCGACTTCGAGACGAGCCCGATCCGCCCGGCACCGGTGATGTCCGACGGGATGATGCCGGCGTTCGACTTCCCCGGCGAGATGATCCCCGGGCAGTTGGGACCGATGATCCGGGTCGTGCCGCCGTTCGCGACGGCGTGCGCCCAGAAGTAGGCCGAGTCGTGCACCGGGATGCCCTCGGTGATCACGACGGCCAGCCCGACGCCGGCGTCGATCGCCTCGACCACCGCGCCCTTGGCGAACCGCGGCGGCACGAACACGACGGTCGTGTCGGCTCCGGTCGCCGCGATCCCCTCCTCGACGGACCCGAAGACCGGCAGCTCGACGTCGCCGATCCCGACGCTCTGGCCGCCCTTGCCGGGGGTCACCCCGCCGACGACGGTCGTGCCGGCCGCGAGCATCCGCGTGGTGTGCTTGAGGCCCTCCGAGCCGGTCATGCCCTGCACGAGCACCCGCGACTTCTCGGTCAGGAAGATCGCCATCAGGAACGCCCCTCACTCGCGAGCTCGGCAGCGAGCTGCGCGGCCGCATCCATCGTGTCCACCACTCTGACCAGCGGGTGTGTCGCCGCATCGAGGATCGCGATCCCGGCATCGACGTTGTTGCCGTCGAGCCGCACGACGATCGGCTTGGTCGCACTCGCGCCGAGGATGCCCAGCGCCGCGACGATCCCGTCGGCCACCTGGTCGCAGGCGGTGATGCCGCCGAAGACGTTCACGAACACAGAGCGCACGTCGGGGTCGCGCAGGATGATGTCCAGGCCGTCGGCCATGACCTGCGCGTTCGCGCCGCCGCCGATGTCGAGGAAGTTCGCCGGGCCCACGCCGTGGGCCTGCCCGGCCAGCGCGACGACGTCGAGCGTGGCCATCACCAGCCCGGCGCCGTTGCCGATCACGCCGACCTGGCCGTCGAGCTTGACGTAGTTGAGGCCACGCTCCGCCGCGGCGGTCTCGAGCGGGTCGCGGGTGGCGGGGTCGTCGAGCTCGGCGTGGTCGGGGTGGCGGAAGGCGGCGTTGCCGTCGAGGGTCACCTTGCCGTCGAGCGCGGTGATCCGGCCCTGGCTGTCGGCGGCGAGCGGGTTGACCTCGACCAGCGTGGCGTCCTCCGCGACGAACGCGTCCCACAGCGCGACGAGCACGTCCGCGGCGTCCGGCGGGAGCAGCGCCGCGGCGGCGATCTCCTTGGCCTTGGCCTCGTCGCAGCCGGTCAGCGCGTCGACCGGGATCTTGGCGAGCGCGTCGGGACGTTCGACGGCGAGCTGCTCGATCTCCATGCCGCCCTCGGCGGAGGCCATGGCGAGGAACGAGCGGTTCGCGCGGTCGAGCAGGAACGACACGTAGAACTCGCGCGCGATGTCGGACGCCTCGACGACGAGCACGCGGTGGACGGTGTGGCCCTTGATGTCCATGCCGAGGATCGCCTCGGCCGCGACGGCCGCTTCCTCGGGTGTGCGGGCGAGCTTCACACCGCCGGCCTTGCCTCGCCCACCGGTCTTGACCTGCGCTTTGACGACCACGGCTGTGCCGAGCTCGCCGGCGATCTGCTCTGCCTGCTCGGCACTGGAGGCAACGCGCCCGCGCGGTACGGCAACGCCGTGTGCCGCAAAGAGGTCGCGCGCCTGATGTTCGTAGAGATCCACGTTGTTCTCTCCCGTCTCGTCGCAGTGTCGACCGTATGCAGTATGCAGAAATCTGTCCAGAGGCCTTGTGCTCCACGTCACTCAGGTTCACCATTCCGCATACAGTATGGAAGGAGCCGTCATGACTGAGGTCCGCGACTGGAACGGCCGCACCTACCGCGTCGGCGAGCAGCCGGAGGAGCTCATCGGGCGACCGCGCTCGGCCGTGCTCCGCAACGCCTGGGCGGCGATGGCCGCGGTCGGGGTGCTGCAGTACGGATTCGGCGCGGCCGTGCCCGCGCTGACCGAGCGCAACGGCTGGTCACTCGTCGAGACGTTCTGGCTGCTCGCGGTGTGGGTGGTGTTCCAGGCCGGCGCCGGGTTCCCCGTCGCGCACCTGCGCGAGCGCGGACGGCTCGGATCGCGATCGGTGATGGTCGCCGGCGCCGTGCTGTGCGGGATCGGGGTGCTCAGCCTCGCCCACGGGACCGATCTCGTCGTCGTGCTGCTCGGGTACTCCGTGCTGGGCGGGACGGGCGCCGGGCTGGTCTACGCGGCGTGCACCTCGACCGTCGCGAAGTGGTACCCGGACCGGATGGCGGCCAAGGTCGGGCTCGTGACCGGCGCGTTCGCGTACGGGTCCGCGCCGCTCGTCATCGCCGCGGTGATCGGGCTGGACGCCGCGACCCTGCCGATCGCGCTCGACGTCGTCGCCGTGCTCGTCGTGCTGCTGGTGCTGGTGCCCGGTGCCGGCCTGCAGGAGCCGCCGGCGAACTGGTGGCCCGCCGACGTCGACCCGCGGGCGTGGGCGCTCGCGCGGCGCAGCAACCCGCCGGCCGTCCGGGACTACTCGGCGCAGCAGGCCCTGCGCACCCGCGCGCTGCCGGTGATGTGGGCGATCCTGCTGTGCGCCGGCGCGGTGGCGCTGTTCAACGCGGCGTTCGTCGTCGTGTTCGCCGCGGGCATCGGCGCGGGAACGGCGGCCGTGGCGCTCGCCGCGGGCCTGCTCGTCGGGGTCGGCGGTGCGAGCCGCGCGGTGGCCGTCGGGATCTCGGAGCGTCGCGGCCGCTGCCGGACGATCGCGGTGGTGCTGCTCGTGCAGGCGCTCGGGCAGGCACTGCTCGCGGCGGCTTCGGCGTCCGGTTCAGCGGCCGTGCTGGTCCTGGTGCTGGGAGCGTGTGTCGCCGGGATGGGCGGCGGCGGCTTCTACCCGCTGTTCGCGAGCCTGGCCAGGGAGTTCTTCGGCGAGCGCAACGCGCTGACCGTGCATGCCGTGGTCTACAGCGCCAAGGCCGGTGGCGGTCTGCTCGGGATCGGGCTCGCCGCCTCGGCCGTCGTGGCCTGGGGCTTCACCGGGACGTTCCTGCTCGCCGCCTGCGTCTCGCTCGGCTCGGCGTGGGCGACCGGCGCCCTGCAGCGTCCCGGCCTGCGCAGCCTGCTGCCCCTGCACCGCCCGATGCCGGCCGGCTGACCCCAGGGACCCGAAACTTCCCCACCGTTTTGCCGACTTGCACGCCGTTTCGGGTGTGCAGGTTGGCAAAACGGTGGGGAACTTCGTCGTTGTGGCGGCGCGTCAGCCGGCGGCGTCGCCGTCGAGCTGCTCCGGGACGTCGCTCAGCTCGCCGGCGGCCTTCTTCTCGAAGTACGAGGTGCGGGTGTGCTCGGTGTGCGCCCGCATCACGGCGCCGGCCTTCTCGGCATCGCCGGCTGCGATCGCGTCGATGAGCTCGGCGTGCTCCTTCCACGACTGCGCGCCGCGGTGCCGGGCGACGGGCGTGTAGTACCACTGCACCCTGCGGTCGACCTGCGCCGCGAGCTCCAGCAGCACGGTGTTGCCGGCCAGTCGCATGACGAGCGCGTGCAGCTCCGCGTTCGCCGCGACGACGGCCGGGATGTCCTGCCCCGTCCACGCCGCGGTGCCGCGCTCGCACACCTCACGCAGCTGGGCGACACCGTCCTCGGACGCGTGCAGGGCAGCCAGCCGCGCCGACTCCGCCTCCAGCAGCCCACGCACGGCGAGCAGCTGGTCGGCCTCCTCGTCGCTGGGGTTGTGCACGAACGCACCGTGGCCGGGGCGCAGGTTCACCCAACCGTCGTTGCTGAGCGCCTGCAGCGCCTCCCGCACGGGCTGGCGCGATACGCCGAGCGTCACCGCGAGCTCGTTCTCGACGAGGTGTTGGCCGGGCCGCAGGCTCCGGCTCACGATCATCTCGAGGATCGCCTCGTACGCGCTCTCGCGCAGCGGGACCGGCCGCGCGATGCGCCGCCCGGGTACGTCGTGCGCCGCTCGCATCTGTTCAGCTCCATGCAGTCGGAGTGTCTACTGGTTACAGCATACGATCTACCAAGTGCGAACCTGCGGGTGAATCCCCTCACGTCCGCACAATTACCCATTGAGGTGCCGAGCAAGCAGCTCACCGAGCGCGCCGCTCACGTCCACCATCCCAGCAACGTCCACCAGCGCACGAGCCAGCATCGGCTGCGGCTCGCGCTCGGTGAGCACCAGCCCTATCCGATGGGTGCGGGCCGGCCCGTCCACCGGGATCACCCGCATGCCGTCAGGCACGCCGAACAGGTGCAGCCACGCGTGCGCGACGACCGTCGACCACCGGCGGGTCGCCACGTGCGCGTAGAGCGCCGAGACGGTGTCGGCCTCGACCGAGGGCGTCAGCTCGACGCCGGCCGCGGCGCAGTAGCGGTCGATGATCCGCCGGTTCTGCATGACGGGCGAGAGCAGGCACATCGGCGTGTCCACCAGCTCCGCCCATCCGACGGCCCGGTGCTCGGCGAACGGGCCGTCGGCGTCGGTGAGCAGGAGGTAGCGCTCGCGGTAGAGCGGGACCGTGCGCACCGCGCCGAGCGGCTCGCCGTCGACGTAGGTCAGCCCGACGTCCAGGTCGAACTCCGCGAGCCGGTTGACGATCTCCCGGCTCGACAGCGACTCGATCGAGAGCCGCACCTGCGGGTGCTGCGCGCAGAACGCGGTCGTCAGCAGCGTGACCGCGGCCAGCGCCGTCGGGATCGCACCGACCCGCAGCACGCCGGACAGACCCTCGCGCATGCTGGAGATGTCGCCGCGCAGGGCGTCCTGGTCGGCGACGATCCGCTGCGCCCAGACGACCGCCCGCTCGCCCTCCGGAGTGAAGCCTTCGAAACTGCGCCCGCGGAGCACGATCTGCACACCCAGCTCGGCCTCCAGCCTGCGGATCCCCTCCGACAGCGCGGGCTGCGAGACGTGGCACGACTTCGCGGCGCGGCCGAAATGCCGCTCGCGCGCGAGCGCGCTCAGGTACTCCAACTGTCGCAGCAGCACCGCACAGGACTACCCGCTGAGAACGGCCGTGTCGAACACCAGCGTGTCGGAGGCGATCCGCCCGTCGCGCACGGCGACGTGGTCGACAGCGCGGATCGTGCCGAACGGGCCCGTCGCCATCTCGTAGACGACGACGGCCTGCTCGGCGTCGCCGAGTGCCGCAACCACCTTCACACCGACGACGACCTGGGCGAACTCGGCCATCGCCGCCACCACGGGCCCGACCCCGGCCAACGACACCCGCGGGCTCTCGAACACGACGTCCTGCGCGAGGCACGCCGAGACGGTCTCCATGTCGCCCCGCCCGAACGCTTCGATGAACCGCACAGCGACGTCCACCGGCTGACGAGATCCGCTCACGTTGATGCTCCTACCGACGATCGAGCGGGCAAGCGGACGCCTGCCCGGTCGGTAGGACGGGCCCAGGCGCCAGAAGTCATCACGCTGCACCAAACTTCGGGGTCCGGCCTCGCAACTTGCCCACCGTTTTGCCAACTTGCAGACCTGCGGGGCCGTGCAGGTTGGCAAAACGGTGGGGAAGTTCGCTACTCGGGCGGCACGATGCCCGCGCGGTAGGCGATCACGACGAGCTGGGCGCGGTCGCGGGCGTGCAGTTTCGTGAGCAGGCGGCTGACGTAGGTGCGCGAGGTCGCGGGGCTGATCGTCAGCTCGCGCGCGATCTCGTCGTTCGACAGCCCGCCCGCGACGAGCACGAGCACCTCGCGCTCCCGCTCGGTCAGCCGCTCGAGCTCGGGGGACGGCCGGGGCCGCACCTGGTCGCGGGTCGCGTCCATGAGTCGCCGGGTCACCGAGGCCGACAGCGTCGCCTCGCCCTTCGCCACAGCGCGTACGGCGGCGCGCAGCTCGTCGGGGTCCGTCGTCTTGAGCAGGAAGCCGGCCGCGCCCGCACGGATCGCGTCGAAGACGTGCTCGTCCGTGTCGAACGTCGTCAGCACGAGCACGTGCACGGACGCGAGCCGCTCGTCGGCCATGATCGCCTTGGTGGCCCCGATGCCGTCGAGGCCCGGCATCCGCACGTCCATCAGCACGACATCGGGGACGTCGCGGCGCACGAGAGACAGCGCGGCGTGCCCGTCGGCGGCTTCCCCGATCACCTCGATGTCGGGCGCGCGTTCGAGCAGCGCACGCAGCCCGGCCCGGACGAGGTGCTGGTCGTCCACGACGGCAACCCTGATCACGACAGCTCCACGGGGAGGGTGGCACTGACCTCGAACCCACCGCCGGGCAGCGTGCCGGCGCTGACGGTACCGCCGAGCAGCGCGGCCCGTTCCCGCATCCCGGAGATGCCGTGCCCGCCGTGCTCACCGGACCCGCCGGCGCCACCCCGCCCGTCGTCGGTCACCCGGATCGCGAGCCGTGTGTCGCCGTAGCGGATGCACACCTCCGCCGCGGTCGCGCCGGCGTGGCGGATGGTGTTGGTCAGGGCCTCCTGGACGATCCGGTACGCCGTCGAGTCGACGGCCGCGGGCAGCGGCTCGCGCTCCCCCTCGACCCGCAGCGTCACGGGCAGCCCGCCCGCGGTCGCGGAGGCGACCACCCGGTCGAGCTGGTCCAGCCCGCCGACGGGCGCCGAGCGGTCGGGGTCGTCGGGGTCGCGCAGCAGGCCGACGGTGCTGCGAATCTCGCGCATCGCCTGCTCGCTCGCGGTGCGGACGTGCCCGAGCGCGACCTTCGCGCCTTCCGGGTCGTCCTCGACGGCCTCGGCCGCGACACCGGCGTGCAGGGATATCACCGAGACGGTGTGCGCGAGGACGTCGTGCACCTCGCGGGCGATCCGCAGCCGCTCCTCCTCCACCCTGCGCGCCGTCTCCAGCTCACGCTCGTGCAGCAGCTGCCGCTCGCGCCGGCGCTGCTCGGAGCGCCACATGCGACGCGCCCGGGTGCCGGCGCCGAGCGCGACGGCGGCGGCCATCGTCGAGATGCTGGTGGCGAGCTCGTACCCGAAGACGAACCGCGGGTCGTCGCCCTCCGCCAGCCGGGCGACGGTCGAGATCACGATCAGCCCGGCGATCGTCAGCACCGCCCACCAGGTCAAGCCGGCCTCCGCCGCGCTGTAGAGCGCCAACGCCACCGGCACCGCGAGGCCGATCATCGGGTAGCCGGCCGCGTAGTAGGCGATGATCCCGATGGCGCTCGCCAGCAGCGTCAGCAGTGGATACGAGCGGCGCACCAGCATCAACGCGCCCAGCCCCACCGCGAACATGTACGCGGTGAGGTCGGGCCGGCGCTCGCCGCCGAGGTTCACGTAGATCGCGAGCGAGACGACCACCGCGACTGTGACGCCCAGTGCGACGTCGACCGCAACGGCCGTCCGGCCGCTCGTCAGCCGCTCCGCCAGGCTCGCCATGGAACGAGCGTATTCAGCTGTTGCGCGATGCGACATCAACCGGATGCGTCACCGCATGTCGCTTCTCGACGTACCGAGGTCGCGATTCAGGCACGACGTCTCCACGCCGGTCGCTCCATACGGTCCCTCGCCATGAGGACGCTCGGGATCGCCGTGCTCGGACTGTTCAGCGGCCTGCTGCTCGGCTTCGTGCTGACGGATGTCATCGCCGTCGCCGCCGGTGCGGCCAGCGGGAAGCTGCCCGACTCGCTGTGGCTGCTGCTCTTGCTGGGCTGGCTGACACCCGGCTGTGCCGTCGTCGGTGTGGTCGTGGCGATCACCATCGACCGGAAGCGGCGGGCGCGATGACAATCTCGCGGCGTTCGTTCGTCCGGCTCGGCGCGGCCGGTCTGCTGCTTCCGGCAGCCGCGGGCTGCGGCGTGCGCCTCGGTGGGCTGTCCGCCGGCAACAACTCGGCGCAGGGCAGCGCGGGCAGCGAGCTGAGCAGCGCAGCGCCGCTGCCGGCGCCCTTCACCCGCCCGCTGCCGATCCCCGACGTGCTCGCCCCGGTGCGCAGCGACGCCGAGGGCGATCACTACGAGATCACCCAACGCGCGGCGCAGGCGGAGCTCCTGCCGGGGCTCCCCACCGAGGTCTGGGGCTACAACGGCACGTTCCCCGGCCCGACGATCGTGTCGCAGCGCGGCCGGCCGACGATCGTCACCCATCGGAACGAGCTGCCGGTGCCGGTTGTGGTGCACCTGCACGGCGGGCGCACTCCCGCCGAGCACGACGGCTACCCGACCGACATGATCCTTCCGGTCGGCGGTGCGGATCACGGCCATCAGATGGGCGGGATGTCGGCGACGGGCAGCCGGGCCTACGTCTATCCGATGGACCAGCCCGCGGCGACGCTCTGGTACCACGACCACCGCATGGACTTCACGGGCCCGCAGGTCTACCGCGGGCTGGCCGGCTTCCACCTCGTCCACGACGACGCCGAGGACGCGCTCGGCCTGCCGGCGAGCGATCGCGACATCCCACTGATGATCACCGATCGGGCGTTCGCCGCCGACGGCTCGTTCGCCTACCCCTCGGTGGACCCGTCGCTGACCGGGACGCCGGGAGTCACCGCCGAGTACATGAGCGGTGTGCTGGGCGACTGCATCTTGGTCAACGGTGCGCCGTGGCCCGTGCTGGAGGTCGACGCCGCGCGGTATCGGTTCCGGCTGCTCAACGCGTCGAACGCGCGGCGCTACCAGCTGGAGCTCGACCCGCCGGCGCCGATGGTGCAGGTCGGGAGCGACCTCGGACTGCTCGCAGCACCGGTCGCGCACGAGCGGATCGACATCGCGCAGGCGGAGCGGTTCGACATCGTGATCGACTTCTCGCGGTACGCCGTCGGCGACGAGGTGACGCTGGTCAACCGGTACGGCTCCGGCGGCGCCGCGTACGTCATGCGGTTCCGGGTGGCCCGCCGCGCGCCCGACGGCAGCCGGATCCCGCAGCGCCTCGCCGACGTCCGCCTGCTGACGCCGTCGGACACGATGGTGCGGCGCTCGTTCGTCTTCGCGCGCGGTGGCGCCGAGGCGCACGGCATGACGCTGTGGACGGTGAACGACCAGCCGTTCGACCCCGCCTTCTCGCACGCCGACCCCCGGCTCGGATCGGTCGAGCTGTGGCGGGTGCGCGCGTTGAACGTCGAGCACCCGTTCCACATCCACCTCGCGCAGTTCCAGGTGCTCGGCAAGGGCGGGCAGGGCCCCGGCCGGTTCGACGGCGGCTGGAAGGACACCGTCAACCTCGACAACGGCGATCACGCCGACCTGCTGGTCCGCTTCGACGGCCACCGCGGCCGGTACGTGCTGCACTGCCACAACCTGGAGCACGAGGACATGATGATGATGGCCAACTTCGACGTGGTGTGAACGGCCTTCCGCACGCGAGGGCAGGAAAGCCACTTTCCGGCCCCCACAGGGCAGGAAAGTGGCTTTCCTGCCCTCCCCCAACCTCCGGTGAGCTGCGCGGAGGGGGTCCGATCCCGGGCCTGGCCGAACCGACGGACCAGCTGCCCGCCCGCGGGCTGGCTACGCCGGCTTCGGTACCCGCCGGCTGCTGACGAGCGTCAGGGCCGTCAACGCCGCCACCCCCGCGAGCCCCGCCGAGACCAGCAGCACCGTTGTCGCGGCCGTCGCGTAGCCCTGCTCGGCGGGCCCGGCCGTCCCGACGAGCCGCGCGGTGAACAGCGCGCCGAGCGCGGCGGTGCCGATGCCCGCGCCGAGCGACGCGAGGCTGGTGACCGTGCCGGCGACCATCCCGGCACGCGACTTCGCGGTGACGTTCATGGCCACCGTGAAGACCGGCGAGCCGGCGAGCCCGCCGCCCAGGCCCCAGAGCAGGAGCGCCGGCAGCAGCGCGAGCGGGTGCACGGCGGGTGAGATCACCACCGCGGCCCAGACCGCCCCGGCCGCCTTGATCCCGTAGCCGGCGGCGATGAGGTGGCCGGGCGCCATCCGGGCCTGCAGCTTGCCCCCGACCAACCCCATGCCGATCTGGGCGAGGAATACCGGCGCGAGCAGCAGCCCGGTCTGCGTCGGCGCCAGGTGCAGCGAACCGTCGAGGAACTGCACCAGGTAGACGGTGCCGCCGATGGTCAGCACGCGGGAGAGGAAGATCGCCACCGCGGCGCCGGTGAAGGCCGGCACCCGGAAGAGGTCCAGGTCGAGCGTCGGCGCTGCGACCCTGCGCTGGAGCACGAGGAAGCAGACGATGCCGGTGCCCGCGACCCCGAGCTGGACGAGCGTCGCCGCGGACGTCCAGCCCTGCTCGCCACCGCGCAGCAGCCCGTACGTCAGCAGCCCGAGCGACCCGATGAGCAGCAGCGTCCCGGCCCGGTCCAGCGGCTTCGGGTCGGGCGAGCAGACGTCGGACGGCAGCACCCGCCACGCCAGCACCAGCGCGCCGATCCCGAACGGGATGTTGATCAGGAACATCGACCGCCAGCCCAGCGTGTCCACCAGCACGCCGCCGAGCAGCGGCGCGACCAGCCCGGCGGCGCTGGCCAGCGAGCCCCACTTGGCGATCGCCATCGCCCGCGCGCTGCCCTCGTACGCGTGGCTGATCAGCGGCAACGCGTTCACCATCAGGATCGCGCCGCCGATGCCCTGCACCGCGCGGGCGGCGTCGAGCTGCACGATGTCACCGGCGAGACCGCACGCCAGCGACGCGAGCGTGAAGAGTGCGAGGCCCCCGAGGTGGACCCGGCGCCGGCCCCAGCGGTCGGAGAGGCTGCCGACGGCCTGGTTCACCGCGCCCATCGTGATGACGTAGGCGACGACGACCCACTGCACGCCCGCGAGCGGACCGCCGAGATCGGCGTGGATCGCGGGCAGGCCGATCGTGACGATGGTCAGGTCGATCACGACCAGCCCGCTGCCGATGGCGACCAGCCCGAGCACGGCTCGCGCCCGCGGCGTGACGGGCTCGGTTGACGGCGTCGAACGCACCCTGCATACCTCCCTGCCGAACGAACTCGGCGAGAACGCTATGCAGCCCCTCGCTGACTCGAACCGCGTACGCAGCCAAGCCGTATCGCGTTCCGGCCAAACCGGCGTCACCAGGTGACGTGGACGGCCACCGGGCCGGTGTCGGCGTGGGCACGGACCCACTCGATGTCGTGCACGGAGCCGACCAGCCGCAGGTCCGGGAGCTGTCGCGACAACGCGGCCAGGGCCACCCCGAGCTCCAGCCTGGCCAACGCCGCCCCGAGGCAGTGGTGCGGGCCGCGGCCGAAGGCGAGCTGGCGGTCCACCTCCCGCTGGAAACGGCCGGGGTCGAACCGGTCGGGATCGGCGAAGTGCTCCGGGTCGCGGGCAGCCGCACCGAGCCGGGCGAGCACCAGGTCACCCGCCCGGATCCGGACCCCGGCCAGCTCGACATCGGCGTGCGCCCACCGCGGGAAGACCTCGCCGATCAACCCGATCTGCATCCGCGCGACCTCCTCGACGGTTGCAGCCAGCTCGTCCGGCGGCGCGATGCCGACCTTCGCGAACCGCCCCTCCGTGACGAGCAGGGTCGCGCCGACGGCGATCGCATTGGTCGCGGTGAGGTAGCCGGACGCCAGCACGGTGAGCGCGAGCGTGGTCAGCTCGGCGTCGTCCAAGCGCCCGTCGTCGGTGTCGCGCACGGTGATCAACGCGCTGAGCAGATCGTCGCCGAGCGACCCGCGTTTGGCCGCGACCAGTCCCGCGACATACGCGCCGAACTCCGCCCACGCCTGCTGCACACCTGCTTCGGCGGCGCCGGCGACGAAGTCGGCCCGGCTCGCCGCGTCGGCGAGCGCGCGGAACCGCTCCCGGTCGGTCGGCACCACCCCGAGCAGCTCCGCGATCACCCCGATCGAGAGCGGCGCGGCGAAGTCGGCGACCAGGTCGGCGGGCGGCCCGGTGTCCTCGACCCCGGCGGCGAGCTCGGCCGCCAGCTCCTCGACGCGGGGCCGCAGCGCCTCTACCCGGCGCGGTGTGAACGCCTTGCCGACCAGGCGCCGCAACCGCGAGTGCGGTTCGCCGTCCTGCAGCAGGGTCGCGCCGCCTTCGCCGCCCGTGCCCGGCGCCGCGACGCCGAACCGCGGGTCGCCGAGCACGGCCGCGACCGCGTCGTACGAGGTCACCAGCCAGGCCGGGCGACCGTCGGCGGTGGTCACGGCGGCCACCGGAGCCTCGGCCCGCAGCTCGGCGTAGGCCGGTGGTGGTTGGAGCGGCTCGGGGAGATCGAGCGGGAGGGTCCTGGTCATCGTCAGCACCTTTCGTTTTACGTTGCAGTCGCAATGTAAAACAGATGCGGCGGTTTTTCAATGCAGGTGCACTGTGAAAGCATGGCCCCATGCCGAAGGTGGTCGACCACCACGAACGCCGCACCCGGATCGCCGCCGCGCTGCTCCAGGTCGCCGCCGACCGCGGGATCGAGGCGGTCAGCCTGCGGCACGTCGCCACCGAGGCCGGCGTCTCGTCCGGGATGGTGCAGCACTACTTCCGCACCAAGGACGAGATGATGACGTTCGCGCTGGCGGTGGTCGCCGAGAACGTCATGGCCCGGATGGCCGGCCAGCCCGTGGCGGAGACGCCCGCCGCGATGATCCGGGCGCTCGTGATCGAGCTGCTGCCCTTCGACGAGCAGCGGCGGATCGAGGGCCGCGTGCTGCTGGCGTTCCACGCGCACGCCACGAACAACCCGACCATCGCGGCGCTGCTGCGCGAGAACGCCGACCAGCTCCGGACGTACCTCGCCGAGCGGATCCGGACCGAGCAGGCGGCGGGGACGACCACCGCCGCCCTCGACGCGGGCCACATCGCCACAGGGCTGCTCGCGCTGGCCGACGGGCTCGGCGTCAACGTCCTCGTCGAGCACTACACCGCCGACGAGGCGCTCGCGACGTTCGACGCGTACCTGACGGCCGTGCTCGGTTGACGCTTCCCGCGTACGCTTGGCTCCCGTGTCGATTTCCGGCCAGCTGCTGCGGATCGTGCAGCCGCCGATGGGTGCGGCGCTCGTCGCCACCATCGCGCTCGGGAGGAGCGCGACGGGGCACGAGCACGCGCACGTCGGGCTGCACCAGATCGCGTGGGCACGCACGGGCGTGCTGCGCATCTCGATCGGCCCGACCACGTGGGTGCTGCCACCGAGCCGCGCGCTGTGGATCCCCGCCGACGTGCCGCACCGCACATCCGCCCCGACCCCGACCTCGCTGCAGAGCATCTACCTGCGTCGCGAGCGCTGCCCCGACCGCTGGACGGAGCCGACGGTGCTCGCGGTCGGCCCGCTGCTCGCGGCGTTGATCGACCACCTGTGCACGGTCGACCTCGGCGACGCGGAACGGGCCCGCGCCGAGGAGGTGCTGCTCGACCAGCTCGCGCCGGCGCCGGTCGCGTCCGTCGAGCTGGTGTGGCCGGTCGACGGCCGGGCGCGGGCGGTCGCCGACGCCCTCGCGGCCGACCCCACCGACCAGCGCGACACCGCTGCGCTCGCCCGCATGGCCGGCACCAGCGAGCGCACCCTCACCCGGCTGTTCCAGCAGGAGACCGGGTTCGGCCCCGGCCGGTGGCGCACCCGGCTCAGGGTGCGCCACGCGCTGGAACTGCTGGCCACGGGCGTGCCGGTGGGGGCGGTCGCGAACCGGGTCGGCTACGGGACGTCGAGCGCGTTCGTAGCGGCGTTCCGGCGAGAACTGGGGGCCACCCCCGCAGCGATCTTCGGAAGCTGACCACGACCACCCGAAGGCGCCGGCCAGGTCGGTTGCTACCGGCGGACGAGGGGCAGCGTCGCGCAGTGCAGCCCGCCGGGGAAGCGGGTGATCTCGGAGAAGTCGACCATCACGGGCGTGATGCCGCGGCGGCGCAGCTCCTCGGCGATGCGCTCGTCCGTGTGCTGGACGACGAGCCGGTCGGGTCCGAGCGCGACGGTGTTCACCGCTAGCCCGCGCACCTCTTCCGCGGTGACCTCGATCAGGTCGAAGCGCGACTCCAGGTACTCGCGGCTCTTCGCGGTGAACGCCGCCGGGTTGTAGAGCCCGACCTCCGGCGAGGCCAGCGTGAAGTGCACGTCGAGGTGCACGACGGCGAGCTGGTCGAACTCCAGCGCAACGACGTCGCGCCTGATGCCGGCCGCCACCAGCGCCGCGCGGAACGACTCGACGCCGGCTTCGTCGGTGCTCTCCCCGCGCCCCACCAGCACGTCGTCCTTCGTGACGAGCACGTCGCCGCCCTCGATGGTGCCGCTCTCCAGCTCGTGCACCTTCGACAGCCGCGGCAGCAGCGACGCCAGCCCCTTCTGCTCGCCGCGCCGGAACTCCGTCGCCGGTCGGGCGAGGAAGAACGTGTCGTCGACGGCGAACCCCATGTCCCGCGTGTAGAGCTGCAGCGCGCAGTCGACGTCGTCGGCCCAGTGCACGGTCACGCCGTGCGCCTCGAGCAGGGTCACCAGCCCGGCGTGCTGCTTCGCCGCGACCTCCGCGTCGGGCTCCTCGAGGCGGAACCGGCTGATGAAGTCGGCGGTGAACTCGTCCAGCTCCGCGGGCTCCTCGCCGAGGATCTCCTTCAGTGTGAAGGGCTTGTGCGGCCCGAGCAGCACCTCGCGCAGCTCCCCCACGTCGCTGCTGACGCCGATCTCGATGGTCGATCCGCTCATGTCTCTCCGTTCGTCGTGATGCTTGCCAGCAGCCGCCTCGTGACGGCGGTGTGCAGTGCGACCCCGTGCTCCAGCGCCTGCTCGTCGATGAGCAGGCGCGGCGAGTGCACCGGGCCGGACGGAAGGTGCGCGGCCCCCGCGCCGAGGAAGGCCATCGCGCCGGGCACCCCAGCGAGCACCGCGGAGAAGTCCTCCGAGGCCATCACCGGAGTGGGCAGCTCGTGCACCATGAGGTACTCCCGCGCGGCGGCCCCGACGTGCGCGGCGACGGCGGCGTCGTTGACCGTCACGCCGCACGGGTTGCTCCAGAGCACCGCGGCATCGGCGTCGTGCGCGGCCGCGATGCCGGCCACGACGCTGTCGAGCCGCGTGCGCACCGCGGCCCGGGTCGGCTCCGAGACCGCGCGGACGGTCCCCGCGAGCTCCGCCGTGCTCGGCAGGACGTTGGGCGCGTCGCCGGCCTTGATCCGGCCGACGGTGAGCACCGCGGGATCCCACGCGTCGGCCGTCGCGGGCACGACCGTCGCCAGCTGGCCGACGATCGCGCAGGCCACGGTGATCGGGTCGACGGCCTCGTGCGGGACGGAGCCATGCCCGCCCGAACCGCGCACGACGATCGTGAAGACGTCCGCGGAGGCCATCAGCGGGCCTGCCCGCAGCGCCACCGAGCCGGTCGGCAGCTGCGGGGTGACGTGCAGGGCGAACGCGGCGTCGACGCCGTCGAGCAGGCCCTCCTCGACCATCGCCGCGGCCCCGCCCGCGCCCTCCTCCCCCGGCTGGAACGCGAACACCACGCGGCCGGCCAGCTCGTTGCGCTGCGCGGCCAGCACGTGCGCGGCACCGAGCAGCATCGCCGTGTGCGCGTCGTGACCGCAGGCGTGCATGGCGCCGGGTACCTCCGACGCGAAGGCCAGCCCGGTCTCCTCCCACACCGGCAGCGCGTCGGTGTCGGCGCGCAACAACACCGTCGGGCCGGGCCGCGCGCCCTCCAGCGTCGCGACGACCGAGGTCAGCCGCTCGCCGGTGCGGACCTCCAGCTCGAGACCAGCGAGCGCGGCGAGCACAACCGATTGCGCGTACGGGTTGAGCAGCCCGATCTCGGGCCGCCGGTGCAGCACCCTCCGCACCTCGACGACATCGATCACGGCGCAGCCCGGACTGCAAGGATCCGCTCGTAGAGCCGCGCCCAACCCGGGTGGGCATCGAGCACAGACAGACGCTCGTGGTCCGGGCGCCCGGCGAGTGCACCCGCGACGCACGCCCAGAACGTCGGTTCCGGGTTGTCGCCGAACCCCCGCTGGATCTCACGCAGGTCCGCGACCACCGCGTCGAGACTGGTCCCAGCGACGATCCCCTGGATCGCGGCCCGCATGCGCCGGTCGGCGTGCTGGAGTGCGGCCAGCCGCCCCAGCTCGACCAGCGGCTGATGATGGTCGTCGACCCGGACGTCGACGAGCCGCTCACCGCCCGGCTCACCATCGACGACGAGCAGCGCGGCCGACTGCCTGCCGCGTACGTCACCGCCGAGCTTCTCGCCGGCCCGCAACGCGTCGAGCAGCCGGGACGCGAGGTCGCCTGTGGAAAGACCGAACCGCTCGGCCATCGCCGTCCAGATGCCGTCGGCGGCGAGCATGTTGCCCTGCGCCACCACCCCGTCGCCGGTGGCGGTGCCGGCGAACGGGACGCACGCGGTGCCCGTCCGGCCGGCCGCGGCACCGCGGGTGTCGACCAGGCCGACCTGCCGCAGCGGCGCCTGGTCGTCGGCGCCCAGCAGCCGCCGCACCGCGTCCGGCGGCGCGACCCCGGCCACCAGCATGGCGGTCAGCTCGGCCGAGTGCGCCGCTCCGGGGATCGACTGCGTGACGCCGGCCCCGACCCCCGCGACGGCCCACGGCGCCGCCGCGCCCACGGCGAACGCGTGCGACGCGACCGCCACCCCCAGCTGCCCGGTGCGGTCGCACCGGGCGGCGATCGAGAACGTCATGACCCGCCCATGACGCCCGGCTGGTGCGGCGAGCCGTGGTAGTGGACCATCTTCCAGTCGCCGTCGCGGCGCTGGTAGACCTCGGTGCTGCGGTAGGTCTGGTCGAGGTTGCCGCCGGCCTCGGCGCCGGCAGGGCCGAAGTCGATCACGAGCCGGCACATGTAGGAGACGACGGCGAGATCGCCGCTCAGCTCGTACCGCTCGTCCCACGCCGTCGAGACGGTCTCCTGTGTCGGCACGTCCGCCGCCATCACGGTCAGCCGCTCCCAGAGGTCGACGATGCCGTCGACGCCGAAGAAGTTGCTGCCCATCGTGTTCCACATGACGAAGTCGTCGGGCCCACCGGGCGCGATGTTCGCGCGCAGCCAGGCGATGTCGCCGACGGCGTTCGCGTCGACCCAGCCGCGGTGCAGCTCCTCGATGCGCCGCAGGTCGGCCTCGCGGGTGGTTGCTGTCGTCATTCCCGGTCTCCCTTCACGCCAGCCTGCGGATGGCCTGTGCCGGGCAGGCCTCGATGGCCTCCTCGGTCACGGGCACCCGATCGGCCGGGACGTCGTCCTTCGTTGCCACCGCGTAGCCGAAGTCGTCGAGGTCGAAGACGTCGGGCGCGAGGTCGTAGCAGAGCGCGTAGGCGGCACATCGGGTGCCGTCGACGTCCACACGCATGTCAGCTCTCCCTTCCATCTGGTGGGCACACCCGGAACCGGGTGGTGCCGTCGGCGCGGGGCAGCCGCGCGCAACGCGGGCACGGCGCGGCGAGGTGGGCCTCGACCTCGCCGGAGAAGTGGGCCAGCAGGCTCCCCGCGGCCGTCGCGGCGGCGTCGAGGGTTCCGCAGGCGCCACGGCCGCGGAGGTGCTGCGACCACTGCGCGAGCCGATCCAGCTGGTCGGGATCGGCCTCGGCGGTGCGCAGCCGTGCGACGACGCCGGCCATCGCACCGGTCCCCTTGACGCAGCTGCCGCACTGCCCTGCGTTGGAACGGTCGAAGAACGCGAGCACGTCGGCAGCGGCGTCGACGGGGCAGTCGTCCGCGCCGAGCGCGATGAACGCGGCGCAGCCCAGCATGCTGCCGGACTCGCGCAGGCGGGTGTCCAGCAGCGGCAGCTCGGCCGCGCTCGGCGGCAGCAACCCACCGGAGAAGCCGCCGGCGAGGAACCCACGGGTGGCGTCGAGCCCGAACCGCTCGCACAGCTGCCCGAGCCGTGTGGTCGGCTCGGCCTCGGTGAGCACCGGTCGGGTCGCCCCACCGGAGAGCGTCACCATGACGTCGGTCCGCGGCGAGCGGGTGACCAGCGCGATCCTGGCCAGCGACTCGACGTTGAGCACGAGCGTCGGGCGGCCGCCGACCCCGCGCTCGAACGGGCGCGGCGGCTTGGCGGTCGGCTTCGCCGGGCCGCCGTCGATCGCGCGCACGACCGCCGTCTCCTCGCCGGAGACGAAGCCCGGCTCCGCCGCGAAGATCTCGACCGGCGCCCCACGTTCGGCGACCGCGGCCCGCATCGACGCCAGCGAGACCTCGTCGGAGGCGTAGAGCACCATCCGCTCCGCGCCGGCCGCACGCCTGGCCAGCAACATTCCCTCCAGCACGAGGTGCGGCCGGGTCCGCATGAGGTACCGGTCCTTGACGCTCGCCGGCTCGCCCTCTTCGCCGTTGGCGACGAGCACGCGCGGACCGGTCTCCGCCGCGACAGCCTTGACCTTCGTCAGGACCGGGAAGCCGGCACCGCCGCGACCACGCAGGTCGGTGGCCCACAGCGCCGCCATGATCGCGACCGTCGTCCAGCCCGTCGCGCTGTCGCCGCCCCCGGCGAGGTGCTGCTCGTAGCACTCGCGGCCGCGTTCGTGGACCGCCCCGCCGGCGTGGCTCGATGCAACGACCAGCACGGGCTGGGTGCTCGGCGCGTTCATGGGCGGCGGATCGGTAGGCGGTCGACGCGGCGCAGTGAGGACCCCACCGCCCGCTCCACCCCACCGGGCCCCAGCTCGAACTCCGGCCACGCGGCGAGCAGCGCCGCCAGCCCGACCTGCCCTTCGAGCCGGGCGAGCGGCGCGCCGAGGCAGTGGTGCATGCCGATGCCGAACGCGAGGTGCCGCGCGCCCGTCCTGGTGATCGAGAACCGCTCCGGATCGGGGAACTCGGCGGGATCCCGGTTCGCCGCGCCCCCGATGAGCACCACTGCCTCCCCCGCCGGCACCGGCACCCCGCCGACCACCATCGGCTCCGTCGTGATCTCGACGCCGTACTGGAACGACGGCTCGTACCGCAGGACCTCCTCGACGGCGGCCGGCATCAGCTCCGGTCGGGCGCGCAGCTCGGCCAGCTCCGCCGGGTTGCCCAGCAGCGTCGCGACGGCGTTGGCGATCAGCGCCGTCGTCGTCTCGTAGCCGGCGTTGAACAGCAGCAACGCGCTCGACACGATCTCGTCGTCGGTCATCCGGTCGCCGCCGGACTCGGCTTGCGCGAGCGCGGTGAGCAGGTCGGGCTTCGGCACCCTGCGCCGCTCCTCGACGAGCCCGAGGAGGTGTTCGGTGGATTCGGCGAGCGCAGCGGTCGCGGCCGCGAGCACCTCCGGTGTCACCACCGGCGCCCCGGTGGCGCCCATCATCTCCGCGCGCCGGACGGCCGCGGCCCGATCGGCCTCCGGCACCCCGAGCAGCTCACCGATCAGCGAGCTGGTCAGCGGCAGCGCGAGGTCCGCCACCACGTCCATCTCGTCGCCCGCGGCGGCGACCAGCGCCTTCGCCTTCGCCTCCAGCCCAGGTCGCAGCGCCGTCACCGACGCCGGTGTGAACGCCATTTGGAACAGCTGGCGCAGCCGCCGGTGCTCCGGGTCGTCCATGAAGACGAACATGCTGCGCTGCATCCTGGCGAGCGGCCCGTCGACGCCGTCGAGGTGCTCCTCGGCGAACTGCTCGTAGTCGGGCCGGGCGGCCGGGTTGCTGCTGGCCCGCGGGTCGAGGTTGACCGCTCGCAGCTCCTGGTAGCCCGTGACGAGCCACAGGCCGTCGTTGCCCAGCAGCACCGGCGACTGCTCACGCAGCTTGCGGTAGAGCGGGTACGGGTCCTCGCCGGCCAGGTCGACGATCCCGACGTCGGCGGTGGGTACCGAGGCCGTCGTCACGGGCGCACCCGCAGGCCGCGCAGCAGCGCCGGGATCTCCTCCGGGGGGTTGACCAGCCCGAGCGCGACCTCGTCGATGCCGGTCGCAGCGAAGCGGCCGAGCACGTCCGCGAACGTCTCCGGGGTGGCGACCAGCGCGAGCGCCGACACCTTCGCCGTGGTCATCGGGAGCGCGCCGCGGGCCAGCTCGGCCTCGGTGAAGACATCGGGAGCAGTGGTGGCGAACCCGGCCGGGGCGAACCCCGCGAGGATCGGCGCGATCATCGCCGCGGCGGTGTCCTCGTCCGCCGCGACCGCGCCGAGCACCGTCGCGGAGATCCGGAACGACGACCGGTCGCGGCCGGCGTCGACGAGCGTCTTCACCACCGAGTCGACCGTCGAGGCCAGGTACTCCAGCGACGCGCCCGCAGTCAGCGAGACGCCGTCGGCGACCCGCGCGGCCAGCTCGAGCATCCGCGGCCGGACTGCCATGAGATCGATCGGCGGCGCCACCGGCGGCGGCGCGAACAGCCGGAAGTCGACGAACCGGTGCCCCGCGTACTCGCCGTCCACCACCTCACCCGCGAGCAGGCGGCGCAACACCGCCACGAACTCCTCCGCGGTGCGCAGGCCGCGACGGTGGTCGGCGCCCAGCGTCGCGACCATCAGGGCGTCGCCGAGACCCACCTGCACCCGCACCCGACCCGGCGCGATGGTCGCGAGGTCGGCGAGCTCCATCGCGAACAGCGCGGGGTGCCGGCTGACCGGCGCGGACCCGACGATCCCCACCTCGATCCCCGAGGTGCTCGACAGCGCGGCTGCCGCCGGCACCACAGCGTCGGTGAACCCGAGGTGCTCGCACATCCACACGCCGTCGAGCTCGGCGTCCTCCGCCGCCGTCGCCGATCGCAAGGTGGCATCGAGCGGGCCGAACCCGCTGAAACTGAGACTCAGTCGCACGACGATCGTCCTTTCACCGGATCACACGGATCCGGGTGACGGTGAATGCGGCGGCCGCGAGGAACACGGCCGACGCGATGAAGAGGCCGGTGAAGCCACCACCCACGTTGAGGATCACGGCGCCGAGCGCGGGCCCGGCCAGGCTGGGGAAGGAGTTGGCGCCCTGCAGCACACCGAGCACGCGGGCCCGGTCCGAGTCGCTCGGCAGGACGTCCGTCGCGACCACGAGGTCGATCGTCGAGTAGATGCCGAAGGCGGTGCCGGCGAGCAGGCCGGTGACGAGGATCCCCGTCCACGAGGACCACACCAGGTTGACGACGCTGAGCGCGGCGAGCGCGAGCGCGGCGTAGACGATGAACGCCTTGCGGAAGCCGAGCCGGTCCGACAGCACGCCGGCCAGCACCGAGGAGATCATCATCGCGGCCGCGTAGTAGGTGGTCATCTCGGCCATCCGGGTGGCCAGCTCGGCCGCGTCGCCGTCGCCGAACCCGAGCACCTGCTGTGCCCAGTACAGGACGAACCCGAGCGACAACGCGGTGCCGAGGAAGACCAGGAACCGGGTCGCCCACGCCCACCCGACGTCGGGATGGCGGCGCGGGTCGACCCATATGCAGGCCGTCAACTCCCGCCAGTCCCACGCGCGCGCCGTACCGGTCCGCGTCGGCGGCTCCTTGATCAGCACCAGCATGACGAGCGTCGTGAGCACGAGCAGGGTGGCGATCGCGAGGTAGGACTCCAGCACCGCGCCGCCGGCCGCGCTGATCATCCACGTGCCGAGCGCCGGCCCCAGTGCCGCCGCGATGCCCACCAGACCCGTGACGGTGCCGCGCTTGGCCGTCGGCACCTGGTCGGCGACCAGCGCGAGCGACGCCGCCACCAGCCCGGCGATCCCGACCTGCAGGAGGCTGAACCCCAGCATCAACGTCGCGATGTCGGCGGCCGCGCCCGAGACGGTCAGTCCCACGGCGGCGGCCAGCCCGCTCGCGGCGGCCCACGGCCGGCGCCGCCCCCACCGCGAACGGGTGCGGTCCGACGCCATCCCGACCAGCGGCGTCGTGACGATCGCCGCCAGCCCACCCACCGTCGAGACGACCGCCAGCGTGGTGGCCCTGCTCTCCCCCGAGAGCAGGGACGACTGCAGCGGCAGCAGGAACTGCAGCGGCGCCAGCAACGCCGTCATCGTCCCAACCGACGCCGCCACGAACCCGATGCGGAACCGGACTCCGACCCGCTCGGCCGGCTGCGCCACGACCCCGCCGGCCCCGCCGAGCTCGCCGGCCGTCACCGTCGGTTGCCGTAACGTGTGCGGCCGTGCCGAAGATCGTCGACCACGACGAACGCCGCGAAGAGCTGATCACGGCCACCTGGCGGACGATCCGCAAGCTCGGCATCGCCGGCGCGACCACCCGCGAGATCGCGAAGGAAGCCGGCATCGCGCACGGGCTGCTCGCGTACTACTTCGCCGACAAGAACGCGATGCTGGAGGCCGCGCTCGACCGCGCGTACGTCGTCGCGGCCGAGCAGCTCGTCGCCAGGATCAGCGATCTGACCGGGGTCGCCGCCGTTCGCGAGACGCTCCTGGCCGCGCTCCCGATCGGCGACAACCGCCCGGAGGTGGAGGTGCTCGTCGCGTCGTGGGGCGCGATGGTCACCGACGAGGCCCAGCGCACCCGCCGGTACACGAGCTTCCGGGAGTGGCGCGACACGGTGCGGCTGCTGGTCGCCGCCGCCGTCGCTGCCGGCGAGATGACCGCGGAGCAGACCCCCGGCGAGATCGCCGACGCGCTCGTCGCGCTGGCCGACGGCCTCACGCTGCACGCCGTGATGGCGCCGGCGGACTACCCGGCGCAGCGGCTCGTCGCAACCGTCGACAAGGCGATCGAGCGCTATCGCTGACGGCCCGCTCATCCGCGGACGAGCGGCATCGTGGCGCACCGGAACGAGCCCGGCAGCGTGGTGATCTCGGAGACGTCGATCGGGATCGGGGTGATGCCGCGGTCGTCGAGCAGCCCGGCGAGCCGGTGCGCACTTTCGCTGACGACGATGGTGTCGGGGCCGAGCGCCACGGTGTTGACCTGCACGTCACGCGCTTCTTCCGCGGTCGCCTCGATGAGGTCGAAGCGCTTCTCGAGCTCCTTGCGGGCCGCCGGAGTGAACGCCGATGGCGAGAAGATCCCGATCGACGGGGAGGCCATCGTGAACTTCGTGTCGAGGTGCATCACCCCGCCGTGCGCGAACTCGATGGGCACGACCGCACGCTCGATGCCGGCATCTGCCAGCGCCGTCCGGAACGCGGCGACCCCCTGCTCGTCGGTCTCCTCGCCGAGCCCGACCAGCACGTCGGTGTCGGTGACGATGACATCGCCGCCCTCGATCGTCCCGCTCGGCAGCGTGAGCACCCGCCGCACGCGGTCGTACACGTGCCGCATGCCGGCCTGCTCCGCCCGGCGCCAGGCCTCCCGGGAGCGGGTGCGGATCAGCACGTCGTCGACGACGACCGCCAGGTCGCGCGGGTAGAGCTGCAGCGGGACGTCGGGGACGTCCTCGACGGTGTGCACCACGACGTCGAAGCCGCGCAGGACGTCGACGAACACCGCGAACTGCTCGGCGGCAACGGCGGCGTCCTGCAGTTCCATCCGGTTGTGCGCCGCGAGCCGGTCATGGGCCGCGCTGGGCTGGACCACCCTGCGGAAGTCGGCCTCGGTCGCCGGTTTCACGATCCCGACGACGACCTCACGCAGCCGTCCGACGTCGCTGGTGACGCCGATCTCGATCACATCAGACACGGCTGCTCTCCTCCGTCGCGATGAACGAACCGATCATTCGGGCGAGCGCGGCCGGCGCCTCGACCATCGGGAGGTGCCCCGCGCCGGGTACGACCTGGAGGTTCGTGCCCAACGCGGCCGCCGCCTGCTGCGCCGCTTCCGCCGAGCACGTGCGGTCGTGCTGCCCGCGGGCGACGAGCACGGGGCAGAGAGTCCGCTCCGCGGCCGGGCGGAAGTCCTCCGAGAACCCGGCGATGATCAGCTCGGCGACGGTGTCCTCGGTGTTGTCCAACGCCACCCGGTCGGCCTCCGCGATCCACTCCGGATCGGCGCCGGGCGCGAACGTCCACTCCGGGCCGATTGCCGCGAAGAACGCGTGGACACCGACCTCGCGCAGGTAGCCGAGCGCCTGGTCGCGCATCGCGGGCGCCGGGTCCAGTGCGGTGCCGACGGCGGTCAGCGACTCGACCCGGCCGGGGTGCGCGGCCGCCAGCGCGATGCCGACCGCCCCGCCGAAGGACGAACCGACGACGTGCGGGTGCGCCCAGCCGAGCCGGTCGAGCACGGCGACGACGTCGGTGACCTGGCGTGCGCTGCCGAGCGGGAGCGCCCGGGTCGACGCGCCGTGCCCACGCAGGTCGACGGTGGCGACCGGGCGGCCGTCGAACATGGGCACGATCCGCGACCACACGCTCCCAGCGCTGTTCAGCCCATGTAGGAACAGCAACGGCGTGCCCGGGCCGTCGCCGTGCACCGTCACCGCGACCGTGCCGCCGGGCACGTCCACCCGGATCACGTGGCCGGCCCTTCGAGCGGGACGTACGCCATCACGTTGCGCTGGAAGTCCTGGATGCCGTGCTCGTAGCGGTGCGCGATCGGGCCGACCGAGAACTTCGGCGAGCGCAGGCCGCGCTGCACCGACTCCGCGCAGAAGACGTCCTCCTCCGGGACGGTCATCTTCTTGCCCTTGCGCAGCGCCGCCATCAGCGACGCTGAGTCGCGATCACCGGCGCGCACGCTCGCGGTGACGTCGACCGCGGCGTCCTTGACCCGGGCGGCCGTCCGCCCGACGAGCCCGCGCATCGCCGAGAGCACCATCTTCGTGCTGGTGCCGGGCGCGACCCTGGCGCGCAGCTCGAACGTCGTGGTCTCCGGGCCGGTCGGCACGATCTCGGCCGACGCCCAGTAGGTGGCCCCGGTCAGCACGAACAGGTTCGGGAAGATCAGCCCGTACGACGACCCGTACCAGCGGGGATCGTCGAACAGCGGTCGCATGCCGCTCCTGACGTCGTCCGGCGGCAGCTGCCCCGGCAGCTTCGGCGGCTCGTAGAAGAACCAGTGCCGGGGCGCGCACGCGCGCTGCTCCTGGCGCTTGTGGTCCATGCTCGCGAGGTTCTCCGCGTGCACGTACCCGAGGTGGTAGTTGTCGAGCGCGCCCTCCATGAACACCTTCCAGTTGCACTTCACGTCGTGCTTCTCGCCGGCGGCCGGCTCGACGAGCCGGGTGATGTCGCCGTAGGGCGCGAGGTGCGCCGGCAGCTCGCCGAGCCACTCGCTGAACGGCTGCGCGTCGGGGTCGGGGTGGACGAACACCAGCCCGCGCCACACCGCGAGCGATGCGCGGTGCAGGCCCAGCTTCGAGCGGTCGAGCTGCTTGCCGATCTCGTTGCGCTGGGTGACGGCGAGCAGGCAGCCGTCGAGCCCGTAGGTCCAGTTGTGGAACGGGCAGACGATCTGCCGCTCGACCCGACCGTCCCCCGGCAGCACGGCTGCGCCCCGGTGGCGGCAGACGTTGTGGAAGGCGCGCAGCGTGCCGTCGTGGTCGCGCACGACGACCAGCGGATGGCGGCCGACCTGGACCGAGCGGTATGAGCCGGGCCTGCCGAACTCGTCGGTCGGCCCGAGGTAGCGCCAGGTGCGGCTGAACAGCTCGGTCTGCTCGCGCTCGTACCACTCCTGCTCGAAGTACGTGCTCGGCGGCAGGAGCTGGTTGGCCCCCACGCCGCGGACGGCCGCGCCGGTCATGTCACACCCTCTTCGTTGGCCAGCTGTTCAAGAACAAGAATAAACGTACCTCCATATTTTTATTCTGTCGAGGTAGGTTGCCGAAGTGGATCTCTTCACGTTGGACGGCAAGACCGCCGTCGTCACCGGCGGCACCCGCGGGATCGGCCTCATGATCGCGAAGGGGCTGCTGCGGGCCGGCGCCGATCAGGTCGTCGTGAGCTCGCGCAAGGCCGACGCCGGCGAGGCCGCAGTGCGGGAGCTGGCGCCGTACGGCAAGGCCGTCTCGATCCCGGCCGACCTGTCGCGGGAGGACGAATGCGTGCGGCTGGCGGCCGAGGTCGCGGCACTGACCGACCGCGTGCACGTGCTCGTCAACAACGCGGGGGCGGCGTGGGGCGCGCCGCTGGAGCAGTTCCCGGCGCTGGGCTGGGACAAGGTGCTCGACCTGAACCTCAAGTCGCCGTTCTACCTGACCCGCGCGCTGCTGCCGGTGCTGGAGGCGGCGGCGAGCGCCGACGACCCGGCCCGGGTGATCAACATCGGCAGCATCGACGGGCTGCGCACCCCGTCGCTCCCGACGTACTCATACTCGGCGAGCAAGGCAGGGGTCCACCAGCTCACGCGGGTGCTCGCCCGCGAGCTCGGACCGCGCAACATCACCGTCAACGCGATCGCGCCGGGCCCGTTCGACACGAAGATGGTGTCGTCGCTCGACAAGGACCAGGCCGCGTCGCTCTCACCGCTGGGCCGGATCGGCCGCGACGACGACATGGCGGGCATCGCGGTCTTCCTGTCGAGCCGCGCCGGCGCCTACGTCACGGGCGCCGTCATCCCGGTCGACGGCGGCCTCACCACAACCACCTGACGAACTTCCCCACCGTTTTGCCAACCTGCACACCCAAAACGGCGTGCAAGTAGGCAAAACGGTGGGGAACTTCTACGTCACGTCGTGGGGGCGCTGCCGTTGCCGTTCCACTGCTGCTCCGCGGGCGGCGGTGCGGCGTGGCTCGGCGGCATGGCGGTCGGGCCGGGGTAGGCGGGCACCGCGTGCAGCGCCGGCGTCTGGGCGGGCGTCTGCGCCGGCAGGCTCATCGCGGGCTCCGGCTGCTGCGGCTGGACGTGCTGGGGCTGCTGCTGCTGCGGCGGCGGGTACGACTCCGCCTCGTGCGCGTTCGACGGCGCCGGGACGACGATGTCGCTCGCGCCCGGCGCGGCGATCTCGTCGGGACCGGAGTCGCCGGGGATCGCGCCGTTGAGCAGCTTGCGGGTGGCGTCGAGCTGCTGGGTGAGGCGCGTGCGCAGCGTGTGCAGCACACCGACCTCACGACGGGCCTCGTCGACGCGGTGGTTCACCGCCTGGCCGGCCTCGGACAGCATGGACTTCGCCCGCTCGTCGGCCTCGTCGAGCACGGCCTGCGCAGTGCGCTTCGCCTCCGAGTGCATGGCGGCGAACTGCGCCATCGCCTCGCGGCAACGCAGCGCGAGCGTCCGGCGGAACTCCTCCTCCGCCTGGCCGCGCGCGACGATCGCCTCCTCGTCGAGCCGCGCCCGCTCCTCCGCGGCCGCGATGCGCATGCGCTCGATCTCGCGCATCGCGTCGGGTTCGGCCCAGTTGTAGCCGGCGGACTGCGAGTCGAGAGCCGTCTGCAGCGGTCGGGCGAGGTCCTCGTCCCCGACGGCCGCGATGATCTCCGCGGCGTGCGCGGCCGCCTGCGCGGACACCTCGGCGCGCTTCTCGCCGAACTCGTCCTGCGAGAGCCGCAGCAGCACCTGCAGCCGCTCGCTCATCCGCTCGACGGTGTCGGCAGGGCCGCCCATGATCCGCAGGTCGGCCTTCAGCCGCTCGACCTCCGCCCGCGACGCCTCGAGCTCCTTCATCGTCGCGTCGAGCTGCATGGTCAGCTGGTTGGCCTGGGCCACCGCGGCGGCGCCGTCAGTCGCAAGGATCTTCATCTCGGCATCGAGCCGACTGAGGTGTTGAGTCACCTCTTCGTGGTCGTAGCCCTTGCGCACGACGGAGAACATCGCAGTCGCGGGCCCCCGCTCGCCTGTCGTCATGTGAGAACGGTAGGAGCACCTCTGCCTTTTTGTGCACGTCACAGGGCACGTTTCACCCCGTCGTGATCAAGATCGGGGCCCGGTCCCCCCGATGGGGTCACGTGACCACCGCTTGACACGACCAAATCGGTCGCCGAGTGTGACCTCGCGTCCCCTATAGATCCGGAGGTCGTCATCGACAACGAGCTGCGCCGCGATCTGCGCGGGCTCATCGACCGGATCTGCTCGGACTTCCCCGACGCCTACTGGCGCGGTCTGGACGAGACGCGCAGCTACCCCGACGAGTTCGTCGCCGCGCTGACCGGCACCGGCTGCCTCGGCGCGCTCGTCCCCGAGGAGTACGGCGGGCTCGGGCTCGGCCTCGGCGACGCCACCGTGCTCCTGGAGGGCATCAACGCCAACGGCGGCAACGCCGGCGCCGTGCACGCGCAGATGTACACCATGGGCTCGGTGCTGCGGCACGGCAGCGAGGAGCAGAAGCGGCGGTACCTGCCAGGCATCGCGTCCGGCGAGATCCGGCTGCAGGCGTTCGGCGTCACGGAACCGACGGCCGGCACGGACACCACCAGCATCAGCACGACGGCCACGCGCACCGACGACGGGTACGTCCTCAACGGGCAGAAGGTGTTCATCTCCCGCGTGCAGCACTCCGACCTCATGCTGCTGCTCGCCCGCACCACCCCGCGCGACGAGGTCGAGCGCAAGTCCGACGGGATGTCGATGTTCATCGTCGACCTGCGCGAGACGAAGGGCATCGACGTGCGGCCGCTGCGCACGATGATGAACCACGAGACGAACGAGGTGTTCTTCACCGACGCCCACATCCCCGCCGACGCGCTGCTCGGCGAGGAGGGCAGGGGCTTCCGCTACGTGCTGGACGGGATGAACGCCGAGCGGATCCTCATCGCGGCCGAGTGCATCGGCGACGGGCGGTGGTTCGTCGAGCGGGCGAGCCGGTACGCGGGCGAGCGCAAGGTCTTCGGGCGGCCGATCGGCCAGAACCAGGGTGTGCAGTTCCCGATCGCCCGCGCGCACGTGCACGTCGAGGCCGCCGACCTGATGCGCTGGAAGGCGGCCGACCTCTTCGACGCCGGGGAGCCGTGCGGCGCCGAGGCGAACATGGCCAAGATGCTCGCCGCCGATGCCTCGTGGGAGGCGGCGGAGGCGGCGCTGCAGACGCACGGCGGCTACGGCTTCGCCGCCGAGTACGACATCGAGCGCAAGTTCCGCGAGACCCGGCTCTACCAGGTGGCGCCGATCTCGACGAACCTCGTCCTGTCGTTCGTCGGGGAGCACGTGCTGGGCATGCCGCGCTCGTTCTGACGCGAACTTCCCCACCGTTTTGTGCATCCGCGCGCCGATTCGGCGCGCAAGTGCACAAAACGGTGGGGAACTTTGGGTGCGCCTTCGCCTGGCCTTGATCGTCGTTCACGTGTTAGACCCCTCTGGTCCATCTTCAGTTCATGTTGGGGGTCTGATGACTGGTGGGATGAACCGGCGATCGCTGCTCGCCCGCGCGGGTGCGGTCGGTGCGGGTGCGGCAGTGCTGGGCAGCGTCGACGCGCTGTTCGCCGGCAACGCAGCGGCGGCTGCGATCGCCGAGCCGGGCGGGTGGGGCCCACTGGTCCCCGACCCGGCCGGGCTGCTCGACCTGCCGGCCGGCTTCAGCTACACCGTGATCAGCCGCGAGGGCGACGACCTGCGATCGGGCCAGGGCAAGGTGCCGAGCAGGCACGACGGGATGGCGGCGTTCCCCGGTCACCGGCGCGGCGTGACGCTCGTGCGCAACCACGAGTGCCGTCCCGACGCACCGATCGGCGTCCCGCCGCTCCCGGACTTCACCTACGACCCGGCCGCGAAGGGCGGCTGCACGGCGCTCGAGCTGGACCACTCGCGGGCGCTGGTCTCCGAGCAGGTCGTGATCGCCGGGACGGCCGTGAACTGCGCCGGCGGCCCCACACCCTGGCGCACGTGGCTGACCTGCGAGGAGTCGGAGGACAAGGCCGGGAAGAACGGCTACACCCGCGACCACGGGTTCGTGTTCGAGGTCGACCCCCACAACATGACGCGCAACCGCAACCCGCAGCCGTTGAAGGCGATGGGACGGTTCCAGCACGAGGCCGTCGCGATCGACCCGGGCACGGGCATCGTCTACGAGACCGAGGACGCGTTCGAGAAGCCGTTCGGGCTCTACTACCGCTTCCTGCCGACGAAGCCGCGCGGCAAGTGGCGCAGCCTGCTCGCCGGCGGGGAGCTGCAGGCGATGCGCGTGCCCGGCGTGCCCGACCTCTCGGTCGTCCAGGAGCCCGGGACGCACTTCGAGGGGATCGAGTGGGTGCCGGTGCCCGACCCGCTCGCGCAGGAGACCCCGATCCGCCTGCAGGACTTCGGCCCCGGCGGCATCACCCACGCCCAGAAGCTCGAAGGCAACTACTGGGGCAACAACGGGGTGTACTTCGTGTCGAGCTTCGCGCGGGCCGCCGAGGGCTCGGCCGCCGAGCACAACGGGCAGGTCTGGCACTACAACCCGAAGCTCAACACGCTGACGCTGGAGATCGTCTTCGGACCGAAGATCGACCCGGAGCTGCCCGGCGAGTCACCCGACAACATCGCGCTCTCCCCGCACGGCGGCCTCTTCGTCTGCGAGGACGGGTCCGGCGGCCAGCACGTCTACGGCGTCGACCGGAAGGGGCAGGTGCACCCGCTCGCCCGCAACCGTCAGAACACCGGCTCGGCGGAGGAGCCGGAGTTCGGCGAGTTCGCCGGCGTGACCTTCAGCCCCGACGCCCGCACGCTCTTCGTGAACGTCTACAACCCCGGGACCACGTTCGCCATCACCGGGCCCTGGTGAGTGCCCGCCGCACGCCCGCCTTCCGCACGACAGGGCAGGAAAGCCACTTTCCTGCCCTGTGAGGGCCGGAAAGTGGCTTTCCTGCCCTCCCCCGCCACCAACCTCTCGGCGGCGATCCCCCGAGGGCGTTACTTCTGCAGCACACCCGCGTCGACGGGGAGCGCTATGCCCGTCACGTAGCGGGCGTCCGCCGAGACGAGCCAGGCGACGGCGGCGGCGACGTCCTCCGGCTCCACCATGGCGACGGGGAGCAGGTTGCCCAGATCGAAGTCCGCGTCGCTCTGCGCCATCACCGCAGCGAACGCATCGTTCACGACCATGGGCGTGTTCACGCCCGTGGGGTGGACGGTGTTCACCCTGATCGAGTGCGGCGCCAGCTCGACCGCGAGCGAGCGGGCGAGGCCGACGACCCCGTGCTTCGCGGCGCTGTAGTGCGCGACCCCGCGCATGCCCTTGAGCCCCGCGATCGAGCTGGTGATCACGATCGAGCCGCCGTTGCCGGCCTCGATCATCGCCGGGATGGCCGCACTGACCGTGCGCCACACGCCGGTCAGGTTGACGTCGACCATCTCCTGCCACGTCTCGTCGGGCATCGACCACGTGTTCGCGGCGTACGACACGATCCCGGCGTTGGCGCAGACGATGTCGATCCGGCCGAACTCGGCGACCGCCTCCGCTACCAGCGCGCGCAGCGCGTCACCTTCCCGTGCGTCGGCCTCGCGGGCCAGGATCTGCCCGCCGACCTCCTCGACGAGCCGCGTCGTCTCCTTCAGGTCCTCCGGCGTCGCCATCGGGTACGGCACGGACGCGAGCTGCTGGCAGACGTCGAACGCGACGACGGCTGCGCCCTCCTGCGCCAGCCGCACCGCGATCGAGCGTCCCTGCCCCCGCGCCGCGCCGGAGACCAGCGCCACCTTGCCATCGAGCCTGCCGTCGAGCTTTCCTGCCAACGTTCCCCTCCACCGATGACGGCGCCTACCCGAGCGCCTCCCGCCACTGCCTCGACCAGCCCACGAGCTGCTCGTCCGTGCCGACGTCCCCGGCGAACTGCATCCCGAGCGGCAGCCCGCGCAGCTCCCCAGCGGGCAGCCCGAGCACCGGCATCCGGGCCTGCGTCCACGGCAGGTTCATCCCGGCGTCGCCGGTCGACGCCAGGCCGGCCGGCGCGGGCCCCAGCGCAGACGGCGACACCCACACGTCGACGCCTTCCGCGCGGCTGCGCTCGGCGAGCTGCCGCGCGAAGACCTCCCGCTGCTCCAGCGCAGCGCGGTAGTCCGCGTCGGAGACGGCCCGACCGTCCCGGATCAGTTCCACGGTCGCCGGCCGGTAGCTGCCGAGGTGCACGTCGAACCACTGCGCGTGGCCACGGGCGAACTCGAACAGGTTGATCCGGTAGTGCCGCATCCGCGCCTCGACGATGTCGGGCAACATCGGGACCCGCAGGACGGTGTGACCGGCCGCGACGAGCTTGCCGACCCGCTCCTCGAAGACCGCGAGCGCGGCCGGCTCGACCTGCGCGAGGAAGGGCCCGGCGGGCACGCCCAGCACCGCGCCGCGATCGGCACGCGCGGGCGCCCAGGTGTCGCAGAGCACCGCCATCGCCGTCTCCAGCACGTCCAGGTCGGCCGCGAACGCACCCACCGTGTCGAACGTCGGCGCGTTCGCGATCACACCGTCGGTCGGGATCCGCCCGTATGTGGGCTTGAACGCCGCCACCCCGCAGAAGGCCGCCGGGCGCAGCACCGAGCCGACCGTCTGCGTGCCGATCGCGAGCGGGACGATCCCGGCCGCGACGGCGGCGGCCGAACCGGAGCTCGACCCGCCCGGGGTGTGCGCGGGGTTGCGCGGGTTGCGCGTCGGCCCGGGCGCGCTGAACGCGAACTCGGTGGTGACCGTCTTGCCGAGCACGACGGCACCGGCCGCCCGCAGGCGGCTCACCGCGCTCGCCTCCGGACCGTCGAAGAGCGCGTGCGGCAACGCCGTGCCCGCACCGGTCGGCAACCCTTCGACGCTGAAGATGTCCTTGATCCCGACGGGCACGCCGTGCAGCGGCCCCGCGGGCAGCGCCGCGACCTGCGCGGTCAGCCGCTCGCGCCGCGCCGGCTCGTCGACGAACGCGTGCAGGAGGGGATCACGGCGCTCCAGTGCGTCCAGCGCCTGGAGTGCAGCCGTTGCGCCGTTGCCCGCCACGCCCCCCATTCAGCCACATCCGAGCTGGCAAGATCCTCAAGATTCGGTCACGGCAGCACGTCGGCGTGGTCCTCCAGCTCGGCAGCCGTCGGCGGCTCGTCCTGCGTCATGTTGGCGCGCCAGTAGCCGGTGAACGCCACCGAACGCTTCTCCAGGCCACGTTCGTCGACGAGGTGCCGGCGCAGCGCGCGGACGGTGGACGCCTCACCCGCCAGCCACGCGAACACCGGTCCCGGCGGCAGCTCGGCGGCGCGGACCGCCTCGACCAGCAGGTCGGGGCCGTGCGGCCGGTCGCCGCGGTGCACCCAGTTGACCGTGACGTCGGCGAGCGGCTCCCAGGACTGCTCCTCCCTGGCGTCGACGACCTCGGCGAACACGACGGCCCGCTCCCCCGCCGGGAGCGACTCCACCCAAGCCGCCATGGCCGGCAGCGCCGTCTCGTCCCCCACGAACAGCTTGGACGTGCCCGGTTCGGCCGTCCGGAAATGGCTGATCGCGGGCCCGAGCAGGCCGATCATCGCGCCGGCCCGCGCGGCGGCGGCCCAGCTCGACGCCGGCCCGTCGCCGCCGTTCTCGCCGTGCATCACGAAGTCGATCTCGACCTGCTGCCGGTCGGCGAGGTGCCGGCGCACCGAGTACGTGCGCATCCACGGCCTGCGCTCCTCCGGGACCGCCATGAAGCTCTGGTACCAGCGCATCTTGTCGCCGTCGGGGGGCGGGAGCGGAACCTCCGGCCGCCCCCCGTCGCGCGAGAAGAACAGTTTGACCTGCTGGTCGGGCGCGAGCGGGCGGAAGCCCGCGAGCCCCGGCCCGCCGAACGTGATCCGCCGCATGTGCGGCGTGACCAGCTCGGACGAGATCACGTACACCTCGGAGTAGGACAGTTCGCTCACGGATCACCCCTCATCATGGATTAGGTGATCCTAAGCTAACTACTTCAAGGCGCCTACGCTCAAGCCGTCCTGGATCTTTCGCTGGAAGGCCGCGTAGACCACGACAACCGGCAGCAACGCGATCACCAGACCGGCGAACAGCGCGCTCCAGTCGCTGCGGTACCCGGTGTCCGACGCCAGCAGCGTGAGCCCCTGCGACAGCACCTTGTAGTCGGTCGACTTCATGATCGCCAAGGGCAGCAGGAACTGGTTCCACAACCCGAGGAAGTTGAAGATCGCCACGCTGATCAGCCCCGGCTTCGCCAGCGGCAGCATGATCCGGAAGAACGCGCCCGCGTGCGAGCAGCCGTCCAGCATCGCCGCCTCGGCCAGCGCCCCCGGCAGGGTGCGGAAGAAGCTGGTGAGGAAGAAGACCGTGAACGGCAGCGCGTACGCGGTGTAGACGAGGATCAACCCGTAGTAGGTGTCGATCATGCCCAGGTTCTGGACGATGAAGAAGAGCGGCACCAGCGCGAGGAAGATCGGGAAGGTCATCCCGCCCACGAAGGCGTAGTAGATGATGTTGCGCCCGGGGAACTCGTAGCGGGCGAGCACGTAGGCCACCATCGCCCCGAACAGCATCACCAGCACCACTGACGCCACGACGACGATCGTGCTGTTGATGAAGTACTTGCCGATCTCGGCGTTCGTCCACGCGCGCACGAAGTTGTCGAAGCGCCACTCGCCCGGCAGCCCCCACGGTGAGGTGAAGATCTCCCGGTCGGTCTTGAACGCCGTCAGCACCGCCCAGACCAGCGGCACCAGCGAGATCAACGCCCACACCACGAGGAAGCCCGTGGAGAAGAGGTTCAGCGTCCGCTCGCCTGCCGTCGGCCCCTCCGCGTTCCCAGACCGTTCGGTCGTGGTGGGGAGGGTCGATGCCCGCTCGCGCGTCTCGATCACACCTGCGTCCGTCTGGTTCATGTCAGAACTCGATCCGCTCTCGCCGGGTTGCCCGCAACGCGACGACCGCCAGCACGATGAACACCAGGCACAGCGCAACGCCGATGGCCGTCGCGTAGCCGAACCGGCCCTCGACGAACGCCTTGCGGTAGAGGTACTGCGACACGATCAGCGTGGAGTTGTCCGGGCCACCCTCCGGCAACATCGCCTGGAACAGGGTGAACCCGTCCAGCATCGTGATGCCCAGGTAGATGTAGGACACCTGGATGCTGTCCCAGATCATCGGCAAGGTGATCGAGAAGAACGTCCGCATCCGCCCCGCGCCGTCCAGCGTGGCGGCCTCGAACACGTCGGTCGGCACCGACTTCATGGCCGCGCTGAACAGCACGTAGTAGAAGCCGACCGCGCCCCAGATCAGCACCACCGTGAGCGCGGGCAACGCGAACGTCGTGTCGCCGAGCCAAGGGCGGACCGCCCAGTCCAGGCCGATCACCCGGAGCAACGCGTTGAGCAGGCCCGCCTCGGGGTTGTAGAAGAACGTGAACAGCACACCGGCGAGCACCACTGGCACGACGTGCGGGAAGAAGAAGACCACCTGGTAGAACCGCGACCCCCGCACCCCGCCCCTGGCGAGGAGGCCGCGGCGCCCACCCAATGACGTCATGGTCGCCAGGAAGAGCGCGATTCCGAGCGTCACGACCGGGACGATGATCAGCAGCAGCAGGTTGTGCCACATCGCCTTCCAGAACAGCTGATCACCGGCGAGCTCGACGAAGTTGTCGAGGCCGATGAACTTCTGGTTGGCCGAGAACCCTCGCCAGTCGGTCATCGAGATGTAGAAAGCCTGCACGTACGGGCTCACCACGAAGACGACGTACAGCAGGAGCGGGAGAGCGAGGAAGCTCGCGATGAACCGGTACTTTCCGTAGCCCATGACGCCGTCTCAGCGGGTGTACTTGGGGACGTTCGGGTCCTTGGCCAGCTTGTCGGCTTCGGCCTGCACCGTGGTGATGAACCCGTTGGCGTCGATCCGGCCGGCCAGCAGGTTGCCCAGCTGGGCCTGCAGCACCGACTTCCAGAAGTTCACGTACCAGGTGTTGATCTTCCAGCTGAAGACGTTCGACCCCGCCTTGTCGAGCACGGCCGACATGGACTCCAGGCCCGGGGTCTTCTTCGCGCCCTCCGTCGCACCCTTCACGCCGGGGACCGACGCGGTGAGCTCGGCGAACTGCGCAGCGCCCGCCTTGGAGAGCATGATCCGCAGGTACTCCATGCCGCCGTAGACGTTCTTGGCCTTGGCCGGCACGAGGAACGCCTCGGTGGGCTGGGTGTGCACGGCCTCGACGGGCAGCGCCGAGCCCGGGCCGAGCACGGGGACGGGCGCCGCGGTCATCGTGAAGTCGTCCGGCGCGATCCCCTTCATCTCGTTCTCCAGCCATGAGCCGGAGACGTAGAAGGCGGCCTTGCCCTGCACCCACGCCGTCTGCGCCTCGGTGTGCTTGAGGCCCTCGCTGCCCGGCATGAAGTAGCCCTTGCGGACCATCTCCTCGAGCGCCTTCACCCCGGCGACGACGGTGTCCTGCTTCCAGGCGTCCGGCTCCAGGTTGTCGATCTTCTTGGCGACGTCCGGGCCGCCCTGCTTGATCGCCATTCCGAGCGAGAGGTCGAAGATGTAGTCGGCCGCGTTCGTGCCGCCGTAGGCCCAGGGCGAGATGCCGGTGGCCTTGATGGTCTCGCAGAGCGCCATCATCTGGTCGAGCGTGGTGGGCACCTGCCAGCCGTTCTTCTCGAACAGCGGCTTCGAGTACCACATCGGATAGCCCGCGTAGACATAGTTGAGCATGAGGAACTTGCCGTCGTAGGTGCCCTGCTCGATCACACCGGGCAGCAGCGTGTCGCGCACCTTGACGTTCGGGTCGTCGACCGACGGCGCGTCGAGCAGCGGCGTGAGGTCGGCGCACTGACCCTCGGCGGCGAGCGTCGCGTAGTCGATCTTCTGCGCGCCGGCGTCGTCGAGCACGTCCGGCGGGTTCCCACCGACGAACCGGGGCTGCATTTCCTGCGCGATCTGTGTCGTCGCGAGGTGGGTGATCTTCGCGTTGGGGAAGCTCTTCGTGTACAGCGCTTCGTGCGCCTTGGCGTAGTCGTCGCCGTAGCCACCCTTGAAGATGACGACCTCGAGGCCGAGGTCGGCCGGCACGCCGAGCGGGTTGGTCGCCGTCTTCTCACCTTGCGCGGCCGTGGTCCCACCGCCACCGCCGCCACCACCGGTCGCGCACGCGGACAGCAGTCCGGCACCAGGGACGGCCAGCAGTCCCGCTGCAGCAAGACGCTGCAGGAACTGTCTGCGGTCCAAGCCAGAGCTCGTCATTGAATCTCCTCGACTTCGAACGGCCGGCGTCCTGGCTGACGACGGCGGGCGGGGGAACGGTTCATGCTGGGCGCCGGATCCGGCCTGCGTAGCGGGCTTCCAGTGCGTCGTTGTGCACGTCGCCCTCCGGCACGTTCGCCGAGATGTAGACGGGCGGCGTCTCGTCGGCGTCGACCATGGTCCGCACGACCTCGGCCACGATCATCTGCGCGAGCAGCGCCGCGGTGATCGAGGAGATGGCGCAGACCTGGATGTCGCCCGCCGTGAGCATCGCGTCACCGTAGGGGGCGCCGTTGTCCAGCACCACATCCGCGATCTCGAAAAGTCTTTTCCCCGAAGGGTGCCGCGATGTGACGCGGGTGGTGTGCGCCATCGACGTGATCGCGATCAGCTGGTGGCCGCGCTCCTTCACCATCTGCGCGAGCTCCACGACGGAGCCGTTGCCACCGGAGTTGGACGCCATCACGAACACGTCCGCCGGGTGGGGCGCGTTGAGCTCGTAGAGCCGGCGCGCGACGGCCGGGTCGCGTTCGAGGTGCTCGGAGTAGAGCACGTCCGGTGGGTCGCCACCGAGCAGCACCAGGTCCCGCAGCGCGATCATGTTCGTCGGGACGAGCCCGCCGGCACGACCGGCTATCTCCATGGCCAGCGCTTGCGAGTGGCCGGTCCCGAAGGCCTGCACGACCCCTCCCGCGCGCAGCCCTTCGACGACCAGCTTCGCGGCTTCGGCCACACCTGCTGCCTGCTCGGCGGCGACCCGCCGGACCGCTTCCTCTGCCGCAGCGGCGAACGCCGCCGCGGACACCTCCACCGGAGCCATCACTCTCCTTCGTCGTCGGTCGGTCGGGCTGGGGGCGCGGGCGACAGCAGCGCGCTCCCCGAGGTCGGGCGCGGCTCAGGCGGCATCCGATGCCCCGCGACGGCGTCCGCGGTGCGGGCGAAGGCCGTCGTAGCGCTCTCGTGGGTGCGCTGCGCCACCGCGAGGTAGAGCAGGTCGAGCACGAGGATCTGGGAGTGGCGCGCCGACATCGCACCCGAGCGGAAGGAGGCCTCGCGCACCGACGTGCCCAGCACGTGGTCGGCGACGTCGGCGATCGGGGAGGAGGTGAAGTTGGTGAGCGCGACCGTCAGCGCGCCGCAAGCGCGGGCCTGCGCCAGCATCTCGATCGTCTCGGTGGTGCGCCCGCTGTGCGAGAGCGCGATGGCGACGTCGCCGGGCCGCAGCAGCGCAGCGCTGGTCAGCCCGTTGTGCACGTCGGACCACATCCAGCTGGCGATGCCGACCCGGTGCATGCGCAGCTGCATGTCGAGCACCACCGCGGCGCTGCCGCCGATGGCGTAGAAGTCGACGCGCCTCGCGCTCGCGATGGCGTCGGCGACCGCGTCGACCGCGGCGACGTCGAGCACGGCGGCCGTCTCGTGCATCGCCTGCAGGTCGACCGCGACGAGCGTCTTGAGCACCCGGGCGAGCGGGTCGGTCGGCAGCACGTCGGCGCCGATGCCCAGCTCCCAGCCGGCCTGGTCGGCGCGGCCGACGTCGGTGGCGATCCCGACCCGCAGCTCGGTGTAGCCGGCCACACCGAGCGTGCGGCAGAAACGCGTGACGGTTGCCGGTGAGGTGCCGCTGCGCTCCCCCAGCTCGACGATCGTCGCGCGCGAAGCCCATCCGGGATCCTCGAGGATCACCGCAGCCACTTGCCGAAGAGCGCCGGTCAGACTGGGTACGAGGTTCCGCAGATGGACCAGAAGTCCGCTCGCGCCCGCCTCGAGGGCGGAGTCGGAGCCTGCGGCCACACCCATGGATCATCCTTTCAGCCCGGCGGAAGGTGGTGAAAATTTCCACCAGGACGGGTGAAGTGTCAATACCGCGGTAACAGATTTTGACCGGCTCGTGACGAAGGAGCACCGGATGGACCTGTTCCTGGGCATCGACGTGGGCGGGACGGGCACCCGCGTGGCCGTCGTCGACGCCGATGGGCGGGTGCTGGGCAGCGCGCTCGGCGCGGGCGGCAACCCGATCACGCATCCCCGATCCACCGCGTTCGGCGTGCTGGCCGACACGCTGGGCACCGCGGTCGCCGGGCTCGCCGCCGGATCCGTTCGTTCGGTACGGGCGATGGTGGTCGGGATGGCGGGCAGCGGTTCGGTGCCGGCCGATGTGCTCGCGAGCGAGCTGGCGACGGTCGCCGGCACCGTCGGGATCACGTGCACGCCGGAGGTGGTCGGCGACGCCGTCACCGCGTTCGCCGCCGGCACCCCGGAGCCCGACGGTGTCGTGGTGATCGCCGGGACCGGCGCCGCCACCGTGCGGATGACCGGACGGGCGTGGACCGACGGCATCGACGGCGACGGATGGCTGCTCGGAGACATCGGATCTGCGTTCTGGCTCGGCCGCAAGGGCGTTCAGGCTGCGCTGGCGGCGCTCGACACCCGCCGGGAGGCGACCACCCTGCTGCCCGCGGTGACCGCCGCGCTGCTCGGCGCCCCGACCGCGAAGCCCGGCTCGCCGGCATCCGGCCTGTGGCTGCGCGAGCGGATCGTGGAAGCCGTCACGGCGCAGGCGCCGATCGCGCTGGCCCGGCTGGCTCCGCTGGTGAGCGTGGCCGCGGCCGAGGGCGACCCGGTGGCCGAGCGCATCGTCGCCGCAGCGGCTAGCGCGCTGGTCAGCAATGTCTCGGCGATCCGCGCCCCCGACGAGCGGACGCCGATCGTGCTCGCCGGCTCGGTCGCCGGCGGCCGCACCCCGGTCGCCGCGCTCCTGCGGGCCGAGCTGGATGCCGGGTGGCCGGGATGCGTCCGGGTCGCCGGCGACTGTGGGCTGGCCGCGGCGTGGCTCGCCGCGCTGGCGGGAGGGGTCCGCGGAGCGGCCGCGACCGAGCTGCACGGGTCGCTGTTCGGACGTGTCGCGTCGTAGTGGAGCAGCGGCCGAACGTCGTATAACCTCATCCGCAATACATCCGATGTCTATGAAGGGTCGCCCTATGAGCGTTGGACAGCGGATCACCGCCGTCCGCACCCTCGACGTCCGGTTCCCGACATCGCGCGAGCTCGACGGCTCCGACGCGATGAACCCCGACCCGGACTACTCGGCCGCCTACGTCGTGATCTCCACCGACGCGGGCGACGGCCTCGAGGGCCACGGATTCGCGTTCACGATCGGGCGCGGGAACGAGGTGCAGACCGCCGCGATCGACACGATCGGATCGTGGCTCGTCGGACGCCCGCTCGCGGAGACGCTCGACGGGCTCGGCGCGGTGTGGACCGAGCTGGTGCACGATTCGCAGCTGCGCTGGCTCGGTCCGGAGAAGGGCGTCATCCACATGGCGGTCGCCGCGGTCGTCAACGCGCTGTGGGACCTGCGCGCCAAGCGCGCCGGCCAGCCGCTGTGGAAGCTGCTGTCGGACCTCTCCCCGGAGGAGCTGGTCGACCTCGTCGACTTCCGCTACCTGACCGATGCGCTGACCAGGGACGAGGCGCTGGCGATCCTGCGCGCGGCCGAACCCGGCCGGGCCGAGCGCGAACGCGTGCTGCGTGAACGGGGCTACCCGGGCTACACGACCTCGCCGGGATGGCTCGGCTACGACGACGAGAAGCTCGCCAGGCTGTGCCGCGAGGCCGTCGACGACGGGTTCACGCAGATCAAGCTCAAGGTCGGCGCCGACCTCGACGACGACAAGCGCCGCATGCGGATCGCGCGCGACACCGTCGGCCCCGACATCCGCATCGCGATCGACGCCAACCAGCGCTGGGACGTCGGGCCCGCCATCGAGTGGGTGCAGGCGCTCGCCGAGTTCGAACCGTGGTGGGTCGAGGAGCCGACCAGCCCCGACGACGTGCTCGGGCACGCCGCGATCGCCCGCGGCATCGCGCCGATCAAGGTGGCGACCGGGGAGCACGTGGCGAACCGGGTGGTGTTCAAGCAGCTCCTGCAGGCCGAGGCGATCGCGTACATGCAGATCGACGCGACCAGGGTCGCCGGGGTGAACGAGAACATCGCGAACCTGCTGCTCGCGGCGAAGTTCGGAGTGCCGGTCTGCCCGCACGCGGGCGGGGTCGGGCTGTGCGAGCTGGTGCAGCACCTGTCGATGTTCGACTTCGTGGCCGTCTCCGGTTTGCTGGACGACCGCGTGATCGAGTACGTCGACCACCTGCACGAGCACTTCGTCGAGCCGGTCGTCATGGAGCGCGGCGCCTACCGCGCACCGACCGGGCCGGGAGCGGGCGCCGAGATGCACGAGGCGACGCTGGCGCGGTTCCGCTTCCCCGACGGCGCAGAGTGGGCGGAGGGGCAGGCATGACGGACTTCGCAGGGCTCGTCGCCGTCGTCAGCGGCGGCGGCTCCGGCATCGGGCTGGCCGCGGCGCAGCTGCTCGCCGAGCGCGGCGCGCGGGTGGCCTGCCTCGACCTCGACCCGTCGGAGGTGCCGGAGCCGCTCGTCGGGATCAGGGCCGACGTCACCGACGAGGCCTCGGTCGACGCGGCGGTGGCCGGTGTCGTCGAGCGGTTCGGCGGGATCGACATCGTGGTCAACAACGCCGGCATCGGCGCGCAGGGCACCGTCGAGACCAACCCGATCGACGAGTGGCAGCGGGTGTTCGACGTCAACGTGCTCGGCATGGTGCGGCTCTCCCGGGCGGCGCTGCCGCACCTGCGCAGGTCGAACGCCGCCGCGATCGTCAACACCTGCTCGATCGCGGCGACCGCCGGCCTGCCGCAGCGTGCGCTCTACAGCGCGAGCAAGGGTGCGGTGCAGTCGTTGACGCTCGCGATGGCCGCCGACCACGTCGCCGACGGGGTGCGGGTCAACTGCGTGAACCCCGGGACCGCCGACACCCCGTGGGTGGGCCGGCTGCTCGACTCCGCCGCCGACCCGGCCGCCGAACGGGCCGCGCTGGAGGCCCGCCAGCCGATGGGCCGGCTCGTGTCGGCGGCCGAGGTCGCCGCCGCGATCGCCTACCTCGCCAGCCCGCTCTCGGCTTCGACAACGGGCACGGCCCTGGCCGTCGACGGTGGGATGCAGGGCCTGCGCCTGCGCCCCCGCACGTAGAACTTCCCCACCGTTTTGGGCACATGCGCGCCGTTGCGGCGCGCATCCACCCAAAACGGTGGGGAACTTCGGGTACCGGGGGCGAAACTTCCCCACCGTTTTGCCAACCTGCACAGCCGTGAGGGCGTGCAAGTAGGCAAAACGGTGGGGAACTTCGGTCACTCGTAGAGGACGGCCTTGATCTCCGGGCTGTCGATGTTGGACTTGTCGTACCAGAAGTAGCCGGTGTCGATGACCTTCGGCAGCTGCTCCTTGTTCAACGCCTTCACCGCCGCCGAGACGAGCTGCTCGCCCATGCCGACCGGGTTCTGCGTGATCGCGCCGATCATCGCACCGGATCGGATGGCGTCCAGCTGGGCCTTGCCGGAGTCGAACCCGATGACCTTGATCCCGGTGGCGCCGCTCTCGGCGATGCCGCGGATGACCCCGACGGCCGAGCCCTCGTTCGCGCCGTAGATGCCCTTCACGTCCGGGTTCGACGCGATGATCGACTTGGTGATGTCGGCCGACTTGGCCTGGTCGCCGTCGCCGTACTGCGGCGGGAGCAGCTGGATGCCCGGCGCGTTCTTCTGCATCCAGTCGACGAACCCGTCTCGGCGGTCGATGCCGGTGCGGCTGGTCTGGTCGTGCACGACCAGCGCGACCTTGCCGGTGCCGCCGAGCGCCTCGGACATGTGCTTGGCCGCCTCGCCCGCTGCCGCCTTGTTGTCGGTCGCGGCGGTGGTGAGCGGGACGTCGCTGTCGACGCCGGAGTCGAACGCGATCACCGGGATGTTGCGGCTCTTGGCCTGCTGCAGCTGCGGCGCGAGGGCGCGCGAGTCGAGCGCGGCGATGCCGATCACGCTGGGCTGCTTGCCCAACGCGTTCGTCAACATCGTCACCTGCGCTTCGATCTCGGTCTCCTTCGAAGGGCCGTCGAAGGTGATCTGCACCTTTTGCTTGGCCGCTTCCTGCTCCGCGCCCTTCTTGACCGCCTGCCAGAACTGGTGCTGGAAACCCTTCGAGATGATCGCGATGTAGGGCTGGTCGCCACCACCACCACCGGCGGCCGGGCCGCCACCACCGCAGGCCGCGGCCGTCAGGGCCAGCGCGGCTGCGGCCAGCCCCGCAGCCACTCGTGTGATCCGCATGTCGAGCTCCCTTGGTCGAGGTCCAGGTCAGGTGGTTGTGGTGGCGCGCCTGCGCGCCATGTCGACGTACACCGCGAGCAGGATCACGATCCCGAGGATCACGTTCTGCCACTCCTGCGGGATCGACATGATCTGCAGCCCGTTGTTGAGCACCGAGATGATCAGCGCGCCGATCACGGTGCCGACGATCGTGCCTTTGCCGCCCGAGAGCGACGTGCCGCCGATGACGACCGCGGCGATTGCCTGCAGCTCGTAGCCCATCCCGGTGGCCGGCTGCGCCGATCCGAGGCGGGCCGAGATCATCACGCCGGCCAGGCCGGTGAAGAGGCCGGCGAGCGTGTAGATGGCGATCTTCCAGCGGCCGACGTCGATGCCGGAGAGCGCGGTCGCCTCCTCGTTGCTGCCGATCGAGTACGTGTAGCGGCCCAGCACCGTCTTGTTCAGCAGCACCCCCGCGACGACGGCCGCGAACGCCAGCACGAGCACGGCGTTGGGGAAGTTCGAACCCGGCACGAGGCTGCCGATCGAGAGGTCGATGTAGGCGGGGTGATCGCTGAAGTAGATCGGCGTGCTGCGCGAGACGACCAGCGCGAGCCCTTGCGCCACCAGCATCATCGCGAGCGTCGCAATGAACGGTGGCAACCGCAGCACAGCGACGTTCACACCGTTGATCAGCCCGAGCAGGCCGCCGAACAGGATCGCCAGCAGCACGCCGAGTGGTAGCGGGATGCCGAAGTCGACGATGAACTTCCCGGACATGACGGCGCAGAGCGCCATCCCGGTGCCGATCGACAGGTCGATGCCGCCGGTGATGATCACGAACGTGGTGCCGAGCGCGAGCAGCCCGATCACGACGGTCGAGAACAGGATGTTCGTGACGTTGCCGTAGTTGAAGAAGTTGGGGCTGACCACCGAGAAGAACGCGAAGATGATGATCAGACCGGCGAACGCGAGGAACTGCTGGATGCGGCCGCGCGCGGCACGCAGGGCGGGTGCCGGCGCCGCCGTCTCGCTCTTGGTCATCGACGTGCTCATGTCTGCGCGGCCTCCGGTCGCAGGGTGGCGAGCTCCATGACGGACTCCTGGGTCGCTTGTGCCGCGGCCAGCTCCCCGGTGACCCGACCCTCGCTCATCACGATGACGCGATGGGACATGCGCAGTACCTCCGGCAGTTCCGAGGAGATCATGACGATCGACTTGCCCTGAGCGGCCAGCTCGTTGAGCAGCCGGTAGATCTCCTCCTTCGCACCGACGTCGATGCCACGGGTCGGCTCGTCGACGATCAGCACGTCACAGTCCTTGACCAGCCACTTCGCCAGCACCACCTTCTGCTGGTTGCCGCCGGAGAGGTGCTTGACCGTCTGATCGACCGACGGCGTGCGGATGCCGAGCGCCCCGACCATCTCGGTGGCCTTCGCCCGCATCGCGCCGCGGCGCACGAACCCCCACGACTGGAAGAGGTCGCGCACGGAGCTGAGCGCGACGTTCGCGGTGACGTCCTGCTCCAGCAAGAGGCCGAGGTGCTTGCGGTCCTCCGACAGGTAGCCGATGCCCAACCGGGCCGCTTCCGCGGGGTTCGTGATGTGCACGGGCTTGCCGCGCAGCGCGACCTCCCCCGATACGACGGGGTCGGCACCGACGATCGCGCGCGCCACCTCCGTCCGCCCCGCGCCCATCAATCCGGCGACACCGAGGATCTCGCCCTCGCGCAGCTCGAAGGAGACGTCCCGCAGCAGCGTCTTCGTGGTGAGCCCGCGCACGGAGAGCACGGCGGGCCGATCGTCGCGCACGCCCTCAGGGCCGGCGCCGGCCGCGATCTCCCGACCGACCATCCGGACCACGACGTCACGGACCGTCGTGCCGTCGGCGTCGAGCGTGTCGACGTAGCGCCCGTCGCGGATCACCGTGATGCGGTCGGCGATGCGCTTCAGCTCGTCCATGCGGTGCGAGATGTAGATGACGCCGGTCTCGGGGCTGCGGAAGCGGCGGATCAGGTCGTGCAGCACCTCGACCTCGGCGTCGTTCAGCGCGGCCGTCGGCTCGTCCATGATCAGGACCTTGGCGTCGTACGACAGCGCCTTGGCGATCTCCACCATCTGCTGGCGGGCGACGGTCAGGTTGCCGACGATCTCGCCGGGCTCCAGCGGGAGGTGCAGCCGGTCGATGAGCTCGCGAGCACGCGCGGTGAGCGCGTTGTCGGAGAGGAACCCGCCGAGGACCCGCGGCTCGCGGCCGATGAAGATGTTCTGCGCGACCGTCAGGTCGGGCATCAGGTTGAACTCCTGGTGGATGATGCTCAACCCTTGCGCCAGCGCGTCGCGCGGGCCGTTGACCTGCAGCGGGCGCCCGTCGAGGAAGAACTCTCCCTCGTCGGGCTGGTGGATGCCGGTCAGCAGCTTCATCAGCGTCGACTTGCCGGCACCGTTCTCGCCCACGACGGCGAGCACCTCGCCGCGACGCAGCTCGATGTGCATCCCGGCCAGTGCCTGCACACCGGGGAATCCCTTGCTGACCCCGCGTGCTTCGAGCAGGGGGGTCACGTGACCACGCTCACGGGCGGTACCGTAGACATCCGATCTCTCCCCGGTCAAGACTGTTCGGCCGGGCGTGAGAGAGACGTGACCTGCAGAGACATCCGACCTCTAGTCGTGCAAAATCGAATGCTACACCCAGCCCATGCCGTCCCGCGGCATCTGTGGTGGGGTGCGAGCCGAACATGATCCGGAAAGGCGATGGAACTCATGGCGCCACTCGGCAGGAGCAGCGTTGAGGTGAGCCCGATCGGGTTCGGCGGCGCCGCGCTCGGCAACCTCTACAGCGAGGTGAGCGAGGCGGATGCGCGCGCGACGATCGACGCGGCATGGGACGCCGGCACCCGCTTCTTCGACACCGCTCCGCACTACGGCCTCGGCCTGTCGGAGCGCAGGATCGGGGCCGCGCTCGCGGGCCGTCCCCGCGACGAGTACACGATCTCCACCAAGATCGGGCGGCTGCTCGTACCCGTCCCGGGAGGAGCCGGCCGGCAGGACGAGGAGGGCGGCTTCGCCGTGCCCGCCGACCACCGGCGGGTGTGGGACTTCTCCGCCGACGGCGTGCGTCGCAGCCTCGACGACAGCCTGGCGCGGCTCGGGCTCGACCGGGTCGACCTGCTGCTGATCCACGATCCCGACGACCACTGGGAGCAGGCGGTCGGCGAGGCCTACCCCGCGCTGCACGAGCTGCGCGCCCAGGGCGTGATCGGCGCGATCGGGGCCGGGATGAACCAGTCGGCGATGCTCACCCGGTTCGTCCGGGAAACCGAGATCGACGCCGTGCTCATGGCCGGTCGCTACACGCTGCTCGACCAGTCGGCGGAGGCCGACCTGCTGCCGGCCTGCGCCGAGCGCGGTGTCTCGGTGATCGCGGCCGGGGTGTTCAACAGCGGTGTGCTGGCGACCGACGACCCGCCGGAGAACGCCACCTACAACTACGCGCCCGCAGCGACGGAGATCCGCGAGCGCGCGCTGCGGATCGGCGCGGTGTGCCGCCGCCACGGCGTGTCCGTTCCTGCGGCGGCGATCGCGTTCGTCGCGAGGCGGCCCGAGGTCGCGACCGTCCTGATCGGGGCCCGGACCCCCGACGAGATCCGCAGCAACGCCGTCTCGGCCACCGCGGAGATCCCGGAAGCGCTGTGGGCCGACCTCGCCGCGGAAGGTCTGATCGCCGCATGAGCGTCGTCGACGCGCACCACCACCTGTGGGACCCGGCGACCGGCGACAACCAGTGGCTGGACTCGCCCGGCCTCGAAGGGATCAACCGGGCGTACACGCTCGACGACCTGCGCGCCGTCGCACCCGCCGACGTCGAAGCGACCGTGCTGGTGCAGACGCTGAACTCCACAGCGGAGACCGAGCGGCTGCTCGCCGCGGCGGCGGGCTCGGCGCTCGTCGCGGGTGTGGTCGCGTGGGTCGATCTGACCAGCGCCGACGTCGGTGCCCAGCTCGACCGGCTTGCCGCCCAGCCCGGCGGCACGAAGGTCGTGGGCATCCGGCACCTCGCGCAGGACGAGCCCGACCCCCGCTGGCTGGCCCGCGAGGACGTCGCACGCGGGGTGGCCGAGCTCGGCCGGCGCGGGTTGACCTACGACGTGCTGGTGCGCGCGCCCCAACGAGCGGCGGCGCTGGAGCTCGCGCGGGCCGTCCCCGACGTGCGGCTGGTGCTCGACCACGCCGGCAAGCCGGGCATCGGCGACGGCGAGTGGGACGGCTGGGCGAGCTGGCTGACCGAGCTGGCCGCCTTCCCGAACGTCGACTGCAAGCTCTCGGGACTGCTGACCGAGGCCGCGCCGGGCAAGCAGGACGTCACCACCTTGCGCCCGTACGCGGAGCACGTCCTGGGCGCCTTCGGCCCCGACCGCGTGCTCTACGGCTCCGACTGGCCGGTGTGCGAGCTGGCCGGCGGCTACCCGGCGGTGTGGGCGAGCACGCAGGAGTTCCTCGCCGGCCTGTCGGAGGCGGAACGCACCGCCGTCCGATCCGGGACGGCCCGGCGCGCCTACGCGCTGCCCTGACGCCAACTTCCCCACCGTTTTGGGCACATGCGCGCTCAGGCGGCGCGCATCCACCCAAAACGGTGGGGAGATCGGCGAACTTGCCCACCGTTTTGCCTACCTGCACGCCCTCGAGGGTGTGCAGGTTGGCAAAACGGTGGGGAAGTTTACTGTTCGACCAGCGCGCTGCGGAGCCACTTCTCGACGTCGGCGATGTGGACGGTGGCCCAGGAACGGGCGACGTCTGGCTGGCGGGCCTCGATGGCGTCGCAGATCGCGGTGTGCTGCTCGATGGTCCGTGCGACCGCGCCCTCCTGGGTGAGGCCGCGCCAGATCCGCGCGCGGGTCGTCGGGCCGGAGAGCCCTTCGATCAGCGAGCAGAGCACGGCGTTGCCGCTACCCGCGGCGACCCTGCGGTGGAACTCCAGGTCGTTCGCGACGAGCGCTTCGACGTCGGGGTCGGGGTCGAGCTCGGCCAGCACCTCGCGCAGGCCTGCGACGTCTTCGGCCGGCATCGTCAGCGCCGCCATCGCCGTCGCCGCAGGCTCCAGGATCCGGCGCACCTCGAAGAACTCCAGCACGGTGTCGTCACGGTGGAAGTCGACGACGAACGTCATGGCGTCGAGCAGCAGGTCGGGGTCGAGGCTGGTGACGTACGTGCCGTCGCCCTGCCGCACGTCGAGCACCCTGATCAGGGACAGCGCCTTGACCGCCTCGCGCAGCGAGTTGCGCGAGAGCCCGAGCCGTTCGGCGAGATCCGCCTCGCGGGGCAGGCGCGCGCCCGGCCCCAGCTCGCCCGAGACGATCATCGCCTTGATCTTCTCGATCGCTTCGTCGGTGACCGGCACTCAGCCCTCCTGAACATCGGATGTCTGTGGAGGGTACGGGTAAAGCCGGCTATACCGCCGCAAGGGCGTCGATCTCCACCAGCATCACTTCGTGGGGGAGGTCGACGAACACGGTCGTCCGGCAGGGCAGCTCGCCGCTCGGCACGTGCTCGGCCATGTACGCGGCGTAGACCTCGTTCATCGCCGGGAAGTCGGCGCGGGTGGTGAGGTACACCCGCATCATGATCACGTCCTCCAGCGTCGCGCCGCCGGCCTCGATGATCGCCCGGACGTTCTCCAGCGTGCGCAGCGTCTGCTCCCGGACGTCGCCCTCGCCGATGTAGGTGCTGGTCGCCGGGTCCATCGGGCCCTGCCCCGACACCTGCAGCAGGCCGCCCTTGCGCAGGCCCTGGCTGTAGGTGTGGGCAGGTGCGGGTGCCGCGGTCGTGCTGACGACGATCTTGCCGGTCATGCGGGATGTCCCTTCCTCGGTTCGACAGGTCGCCACCCGCAGTCACGGGAGATGCGCTCGGTGACGGAGAGCAGGGCCGGCAGCAGGTCCAGCAGCCGGTCGTAGGTCATGACGATGTCGGGCACGGACACCGAGACGGCGGCAACCGCGCGGCCCGACGCGTCGCGGACGGGCGCGCCGACGCAGTTGATCGACGGCTCGTTCTCCTCGCGGTCGCGCGCCCAGCCCTGCGCACGGACCCGCGTGAGCTCGGCGCGGAACGCCGCCCGGTCGGTGATCGTGTTCGGGGTCGCCTTCGCGAAGGTCAGCGCGTCGAGCAGCACGTCGAGCTCACCCACCGGCAGGTCGGCCACCAGCACCTTGCCCGCCGCCGTCGAGTGCACCGGCGCCCGCAGCCCGATCCGCGACGCCATCCGGACGTGGTCGTGCGACTCCAGCTTGTCGATGTAGACGACCTCGGTGCCGGCCAGCTCCGACAGGTGCGTCGTGCGGCCGTGCGCACGGTTGAACGTGGTGAGGTGCGGCGCCGCGATCCCGCGCACCTCGCGCTGGTCGAGCCCGCGCGACGACAGCTCGTGGATGCGCGCGCCGAGGTGGTAGCGATGGCTACCGTCGCGGAAGACGAAGTGCTCGTCCGCGAGCGTGCGCAGCAGCCGCAGCACCGTGGTCTTGTGCACGCCGACGGCCGCGGCCAGCTCGTCGAGCGTCGCGGGCCCGGCACCCAGCCTGGTCAGGATCTGCAGCGCCTTACCGAGCGACTGGCTCATCAGCGTTCCTGACGTGCATCTCCGCCCACTCTCGCTCGGAGACGTCGAGCAGCGCCGCGGCGAGCGGCGGCGCGGAATCGCCCTCGATCATCAGGACGGCCGCCGCGCCGAGGTGGCCGCGGCGCAGGCAGCGCTGCACCGGCTCGTCGCGCAACACGCCGGTCAGCAGGCCCGCGGCAAAGGCGTCGCCGGCCCCGACGGGCTCCACGACGTCCACGGCGAGCGCGGGCTGCACGACGACGTCGCCGGCCCGGTCGACGGCGTACGCCTCCCGCGCCCCGTCCTTGACGACGACGAGCCGCGGCCCGGGGAGCAACGAACGCAGGGCGGCGGGCGAATCGGCACCGAACACGCGCCGGGCCTCGTCGGCGCCGACGAGCACGATGTCGGCCGCGCCGGCCAGTTCGACGACGACGGCCGGGTCGCCGTCGGGCCACATCTGCTCGCGCCAGTTGATGTCGAAGCTGGTCAGCGGCCCCTCGACGCGACGGGCGATCAGCAGCTCCCGCATCATCGCCGCCGACGTCGCCGAGATCGCCGCGGTGATGCCGCTCGTGTGCACCACTCGCGCCGAGGCCATCCGCTCCCGCACGGCGGGCACGTCGAGGAACGCCGGCCCCATCGCGGAGGCCGCCGACCCGGCGCGCCGGTAGAGCATGCGAGTCGCCGGCTGCCCGTCGGCGTCGACGTCGCTCGCCTTGGCGTAGCAGCCGGTCGGATGCTCGGGGTCGACCTCGATGCCGCCGGTATCGACGCCGTGGTCGCGCAGCTGGCCGACGAGGAACGTGCCGAGCGGGTCGTCTCCGACCCGGCCCACCCACGCCACGTCGACGTCGGCGGCCGCGAGCCCCATGGCCACGTTGAGCTCGGCGCCCGCCGGCAGGGCCGAAGCAATCAGGGCCGTCGCTGGATCGGGCGGGCCGTCGGACAGTGCGGGGAGGAGGGCGAGCGCCTCGCCGAGACAGACCACGGCAGCAGGCACTGGCCCCGCCCTCCTGATTGACGCGTTCGGCGCGGCGATGCTACAACCGCCGTAGCGACATACGCAACGATGGTTGCGTGAGACGCAACCGAGAAGAGGGTGCATGGACGGCACATCCGGGCTGCACGCGTGGGACAAGTCCCTGCCCGCCGCGGCGGACGGCATGGCGGCAACCGACTTCGTAGCGACGAAACCACGACTCTCGACCTTCAGCACACCCCTGCTGGTGCTCAGCTCACCCGCGATGGACGCGAACCTCGACCGGATGGCGGCGCACTGCGCCGAGCACGGACTCGCGCTCGCACCCCATGGCAAGACCACGATGGCGCCGGCGCTCTGGGACCGGATGCTCCGGGCGGGGGCGTGGGGCATCACGATCGCGAACGCGGCGCAGCTGCGGGTCGCGGTCACGTTCGGCGTGCGGCGGATCATCCACGCGAACGCGCTGGTCGACCCGGTCGCGCTGGCCTGGCTCGCCGACGTCCAGCGGGCCGACGCCGGCCTGCAGGTGCTGACCTGGGTCGACTCGACCGGCACGGTCGCCGCGATGGACGCTGCACTGGCCACGGCCGCGCCGTCGCACCCGATCGATGTGCTCGTCGAGCTGGGCGCGCCGAACGCGCGCACCGGCGCGCGGGACGTCGCGACCGCGCAGGCCGTCGCCGCCGCGGTCGACGCGAGCCCGTACCTGCGGCTGGCCGGCACGGCGGGTTACGAGGGCTCGCTCGCGCACGACGCGACGGACGCCTCGCTCGCGATCGTCCGTCGCTACCTGCAGGACCTCGCCGAGCTGCACGGATCGCTCGCCGTCGACGGCGACTCGATCATCACCGCGGGCGGCAGCTCGTTCTTCGACGTCGTCACCGAGGTGCTCGCCCCGCTGGCGGCCCCCGGCACCGAGGTGGTGCTGCGCTCGGGCGCCTACATGATCCACGACGACGGCTTCTACCGGCGCATCTCACCGTTCAGCCGCGACGGCGACGCGCCGTTCCGCTCGGCGATGCACGCGTGGGCACGGGTGATCTCGCAGCCGGAGCCGGGGCTGGCGCTGCTCGACGCCGGCAAGCGCGACGTCCCGTACGACGAGGGCCTCCCGGTGCCACAGCTGATCGCCGACCAGCTGGGCGCGCCCGCCATGCCACTGGAGGGCGAGATCACGGCCGTCAACGACCAGCACGCGTACCTCCGCTACGACCCCGCCACGGTGGTGCGGGTCGGGCAAGTGGTCCGGCTGGGTCTCTCGCACCCCTGCACGGCGTTCGACAAGTGGCGCTGGATCCCCGTGATCGACGAGGAGGACGTCGCCGACCCGGTGGTCACGGAGCTGGTCAGGACGTACTTCTGATGCGGACCCTCGTCCGGCACGCCGCTGTCGTCGACGGCACCGAGTCCGACCGGTACACCGCCGACGTGCTCGTCGACGGCGGACGGATCGCCGCGATCGGGACGGTCCGCGAATCGGCCGACCGTGTGATCGACGCCGACGGGCTGGTGCTCTCCCCCGGCTTCATCGACATGCACTCCCACTCCGACCTGCAGATCCTGCTCGACACCGAGCACCTCGCGAAGATCAGCCAGGGCTGCACCACGGAAGTGTTCGGGCAGGACGGCCTCTCCTACGCACCGGTGGACGACGCCGCGCTCGCGATGCTGCGCCGCAAGATCGCCGGCTGGAACTCCGACCCGGGCCCCGAGACGTTCACCTGGCGCAGCGTCGGGCAGTACCTCGACCGGCTCGACCAGGGCGTAGCGGGCAACGCGGCCTACCTCGTGCCGCACGGAGTGGTGCGCGCGCTCGTCTGCGGCTGGGACGACGTGCCGGCCACCGACGCCGACATCGCCGCCATGCAGGAGATCGTGCGCGTCGCGATGGCCGAGGGCGCCGTCGGGATGTCCGCCGGGCTGACGTACACGCCGGGCATGTACGCCGGGTCGGCCGAGCTGATCGCGCTCTGCCGCACGGTGGGCGAGCTCGGCGGGTTCTTCGCACCGCACCACCGCTCGTACGGCAAGGGCGCGCTCGACGCCTACGCCGAGATGATCGACCTCACCACGCGGGCGGGCTGCCCGCTGCACCTCGCGCACGCGTGCATGAACTTCAGCCCGAACAAGGGCCGGGGCGCGGAGCTCGTCGAGCTGCTGGACGGGGCGATCGCCCGCGGCGCCGACATCACGCTCGACACCTACCCCTACCTGCCCGGCGCGACGACGCTCTCGGCCGTGCTGCCGAGCTGGTCGTCGTCGGGTGGGCTGGACGAGACGCTGCGGCGGTTGCACGACCCGTCGGCGCTCGCGCGGATCAAGGACGACCTGGAGGTCCGCGGGTCCGACGGGCACCACGGTGTGGTCGTCGACTGGGACATGATCGAGATCAGCGGCGTGACCAACCCCGACCTCGACGGCGCCGTCGGCCGGACCGTCGCACAGCTCGCCCACGACCACGGCAAGGCGCCGTTCGACGCGTTCGTCGACCTGCTGGTCCGCGACGACCTCGGCACCGGGATCCTGCACCACATCGGGCACGAGGAGAACGTCCGGACGATCATGCGGCACTCCCGGCACACCGGCGGGAGCGACGGGATCCTCGTCGGCGCGAAGCCGCATCCCCGCGCTTGGGGGACGTTCCCGCGCTACCTCGGGCACTACAGCCGCGACCTGGGCGTCTTCTCGCTGGAGGAGTGCGTCGGGCACCTCACCGGACGCGCCGCCGCGCGGCTGCGGCTGCACGACCGCGGGCTCGTCCGCACCGGCTACGCCGCCGACCTCGTGCTGTTCGACCCGGCGACGATCGCCGACACCGCCACCTACCCCGACCCCCGCCAGGCGGCGACCGGTATCCCTTACGTGTTCGTGAACGGAGAACTCGCCATGGACGACGGACGCCGCACCAGCGCGCTGGCCGGGAAGGCGCTGCGCCGCCGAGCGGACGGGTCGGTCGCGTGAACCCGCTCGACCCGATGCACGTGATGGACGTGCTGCGCACCGACCGCGCGCTGACCGTTGTGCGCGCCGACCGGATCCCCGACCCGGTCGCGCTCTCGATCGCGCTCGCCGAGGGCGGCATCCGCACCGTCGAGCTGACGTTCACGACGCCGGGGGTGCTCGACCACATCACGAAGGCGGCGGGCGCCGGTGTGCTCATCGGCGCCGGCACGGTCATGTCGGACGAGCAGGCCCGTGCCGCGATCGACTCCGGGGCCCGGTTCCTCGTCACGCCGGGCCTGCGGCCCGCGGTCGCCGAGGTCGCCGTCGCCGCGGGCGTGCCGGTATTCCTCGGCGCCTTCACCCCGACCGAGGTCGCGACGGCCCTCGACCTGGGCGCGGCCGCCGTCAAGATCTTCCCGGCCGGACGGCTCGGCCCGAAGTACCTCTCCGACCTGCGCGGGCCCTACCCGGGCATCGGGCTGGTCCCCTCGGGCGGGCTGTCGGCCGACAACGCCGCGGAGTACCTCGCCGCAGGCGCCCTCGCCGTCAGCGCCGGGACGAGCGTCGTGCCGCCGGCGGTCGTCGAGGCCGGGGAGTGGGCGGAGATCACCGCCCGCGCCCGGACGTTCGCGGCAGCGATCGCGGCAAGGTAACCCGCTGCACCCACCCCGCCCGCCCGCGACGAGCGCGGGGGGTTGCGCGACGCATACGCCGGGCCGCTGCGCCGGCCACGACGAGGTCACGGACGGCGCTTCCTGTCGCCCGTCCGCGCTACCCTCCCGTCACCGAGCAGCGGCCGAGGGGGGTGGTGCGACGGTGATGAGCAACGTCGACGTGCTGTCCGAGCTGGAGCGCCGGGCGGCGGCTGAAGGCCGCATCGCGGCGGCCCTCGTCGAGCTCGAACGCCACCCCGGCCACATCCTGCTGAGCACCGCGACCCTCACCGGGCGCACGGCCGAGCGTTGGGCCGCCGCGTCCGCCGCGCTCGCCGGGTTGTGGCGCGATTTCGCGACCCACCAGCGGATCGTCGCCGACGCCGAGGCGGTGCGGGCGCGCAAGGCCCGTCCCGGCGAGCCCGAGCTGGCCGAGCTGCGCCGGTTGTTGGTCGAGGCGTCGATCGAAGAGCGGCGCACGGTCGTCGAGCGCCGGTTGAGCGGCGATGTCGTCGATGTCGAGACGATCACGTTGCCGGATCTCGCCGAGCGGATGGAGAGCGCGTTCAAGCTCGTCGACGAGCTGGTCGAGACGTGCGGCGCGCTGCACGCCCAGCTGCTCGCCGGCCTCACACCGCTCGCGGAGCGGGCCAACGCCGCCCGCGTGCTGGCGCACGAGCTGGGCGAGGACCTCACGGCGGTCACGGCGCGGATCGCGGCGCTCGACAGCGAGGGCACTTCCGACCCGCTCTCGCTCGCCGACGGCGTGCTCGCGGCCCGGCTCGCGGAGCTCGACGCCGAGCTGGGCGCCGCGTCGGCCGCGCTGGCCGAGCACGCCGCCGCGCGGGCCGGATGGGACGACACGATCGCGGCGCTCACGTCCGGCATCGCCGCGCTCGGTCCGCTGCGCTCCGCGGCGCTCGACGCGTGGCAGCACGCCGCCGAGCGGATCGTCGGCCCCGTCCCCGAGGTCCCGCCCGATCGGACGGCCGCGCTGGGCCGGCAGCTCGCCGAGCTCCAGGCGCCGGGGCCCTGGCAGGCCCGGGCGGCGGCCGCCGAGCGGCTGCGGATCTCCGTGGCCGAGGCGGCCGGCGAGCTGCGCACGGCCCACCAGCTCGCCACCGGCCTGCTGGAGCGGCGCGCCGAGCTCCGCGGGCGGCTGGAGGCGTTCCGCGCCAAGGCCACCCGGCTCGGCCACGCCGAGCGCCCCGAGCTGCTGGCGCTCGACAGCGAGCTGCGCGAGCTGTTGTGGAGCCGCCCGTGCGACCTCGCCGCCGCCACCCGCGCGCTCGCCGCCTACCAGCGCCACCTGCACGCACCCAACCCCACTGATCAGCAAGGACGCACCGCATGACGGCTGCACGTTGCCAACGCCCCGGATGCGATGGCCAGATCGAGGACGGCTTCTGCAACGTCTGCGGCCATGCCGGCGCAGCGGTGGAGGCGAGCGTCCGCACCGCGGCCGGCCGGCCCGACCTCACGGTCCCGACCGCGGCCGGGCACTTCAGCGGGAGCACCGGCAGCGGCCGGACCGGCCCGGGCAGCTGGGGCAGCGGGAGCACCGGCACCGGCGGCTCCCGCCCGACCCGACGCGGCTCCGGCCGCACCATGCGCACCGGCACCGCCCGCAGCAGGCTCGGCGCGGGCCTCGTCGACGTCCCGCCGGTGCCGCGGATCGACCCGTCCAGCGCCCTGCTGGCCGACCCGAAGGTGCCGGAGGAGAAGCGCTTCTGCGGCAAGTGCAACCAGCCGGTCGGCCGGGCCCGGGAGGACCGCCCCGGCCGGACCGCCGGCTTCTGCCCGAACGACGGCCACCCGTACAACTTCGAGCCGAAGCTGCGGCCGGGCACGCTCGTCGCGGGCCAGTACGAGGTGCGCGGGTGCCTCGCGCACGGTGGGCTCGGCTGGATCTACCTCGCCGTCGACCGCAACGTCGACGACCGGTGGGTCGTGCTGAAGGGCCTGCTCAACGCGGGCGACACCGACGCGATGGCCGCCGCCGTCGCGGAGAAGCGGTTCCTCGCGCAGGTCAGCCACCCGAACATCGTCTCGATCTTCAACTTCGTCGAGCACCCCGACGACGACGGCTCCGAGGTGGGCTACATCGTCATGGAGTACGTCGGCGGCTCGTCGCTCAAGCAGCTGCTGGAGGCGCGCAGGCTGCCCGACCGCACCATCGATCCCCTACCGGTCGCCCAGGCCATCGCGTATGCGCTGGAGATGCTGCCCGCGCTCGGCCACCTGCACTCGCTCGGGCTCGCGTACTGCGACTTCAAGCCCGAGAACGTGATCCAGTACGACCGCCAGCTCAAGCTGATCGACCTCGGCGCCGTGATCCGCATGGACGACCAGCTCAGCGCGATCTACGGGACGATCGGCTACCAGGCCCCGGAGATCGCGGCCGACGGCCCGTCGCCGGCCTCCGACGTGCACACCGTCGGGCGCACGCTCGCCGTGCTCGCGCTGGGCATGGTGCCGGCCCGCCGCGGCCGGCCCGCGATGCTGCCCGACCCCGCCGAGGAGCCGATCCTCGCCCGCCACGAGTCGTTCCACCGCGCGCTGCTGCGCGCGACCGACCCCGACCCGCTGTGCCGCTTCGAGTCGACCGACGAGATGGCCGAGCAGCTCGCCGGCGTGCTGCGCGAGGTGCTCTCCACCGACGACGGCAAGCCGCGGCCCGCGGTGTCGTCGGTGTTCGCGCAGCCGCGCGGCACGTTCGCGCCAGGGCTGCTCGCCCAGGGCAGCGAGGCCGGCCGGCCCGCGCCCCACCGGGTGGCCGCCGCGCTCCCGGTGCCGCTGGTCAACACCGCCGATCCCGCCGCCGGGTTGCTGGCCTCGCTGGCGACGACGGACCGCGGCGAGGTCGAGCGGATCGTCTTCTCCACGCGCAACCCGAGCGTCGAACTACGGCTGCGGCTGGTCCGGGCCTACCTCGACGACGGCGACGCGCGTGCGGCGCGTGGTGGGCTCGCCGACATCGCCGCCATGGAGCCCGACGACTGGCGGCTCGACTGGTACGGCGGCATCGCGGCGCTGATCGAAGGCGATTTTGCGAGCGCGTGCGCGGAGTTCGACACCGTCTACTCCACGCTGCCCGGCGAGACCGCGCCGAAGCTCGCGCTCGCGGCGGCCGCGGAGTGCGCGCGGGAGGACGCCCTGGCCGGGCGCTACTACGCGCTCGCCGGCCGACCCGACCCGAGCGTCGCCGATGCCTCGTTCGGGCTGGCCAGGGTGCTTCTGCGGGCGGGCGACCGGGGTCGCGCGCTGGCCGCGCTCGACACGATCCCGGAGAGCTCGAGCCGCTACGTCGCGGCTCAGCTCGCCGCGGTGCAGGCCACGCTGCTGCGCCGCTCCGGGGAGCGGGTCGGCGAGCCGGAGCTGCGAGCGGCGGCGGCCAGGGTCGAGCGGCTCCAGCTCGACCCCGCCACCAGCCACCAGGTGAGCGCGTCGCTGTTCACCGCGGCCGTCGAGCTGACCCCGGCGAACGGGCCGTATTTCCTGGGCACGCAGTGGAACGAGCGGGAGCTGCGGCTCTCGCTCGAACGCTGCCTCCGCACCTCGGCGCGGCTCACCTCGGATGCGCGCGAACGGGTCGAGCTCGTCGACAAAGCCAACGCCGCTCGGCCCCGAACGTGGATCTGATGCATGCTGCGCGCCGTGATGTGTCCTGATTGCGCGGAGCCCGTGCACGCCGACGACCTGTTCTGCGAGAGCTGCGGGCGCGATCTGCGGCTCGATCGCGACGCCACCCGCGCCACGGCGTCGCCCGAGCCGTGCGTGCGTTGCGGCACTCCGGCCGACGGCGAGTCCGACTACTGCTCGGGGTGTGGATTGCGCAGGAACGATGGCACCGACCACGTCGAGATCGACCTCGCCGTGCTCGCCGGGGTGAGCGACCGCGGGCTCGTGCACCGCCGCAACGAGGACGCGATGGCGCTGGGCAAGCTGGCCAGGGGCACGGAGGTGATCGCGGCCGTCGTCTGCGACGGGGTCTCCTCGGTGCGCGACCCGCAGCTGGCCTCCCGCAGCGCCGCCGAGACCACGCTGACCGGCCTGCTCGGCGCCGGGTCCGGGTCTGGGTCCAGCGATGAGCTCATCAGGTCCTCCGTCGCGACCGCGGCGAAGGCGGTCGCCACGCTCGCCGGCAGCAGCCTGCGCGACGCGCCGTCGTGCACGCTGGTCTGCGGGCTGGTCGAACGCTCCGACGACGGCACCGCCGCGATCTCCGTCGGATGGGTCGGCGACAGCAGGGCCTACTGGCTCTCCGACGCGGGCTCACGGCTGCTCACGCACGACCACTCGTGGGCGGCCGAGCAGATCGCGGCCGGCGTCCTCGACGAGGAGACCGCGATGTCCGCGCCGATGGCGCACGCGATCACCCGCTGGATCGGGGCCGACGGGCCCGCCGAGCCCGACGTCATGACGTTCACCCCGCAGACGCCCGGCGTGCTCCTGCTCTGCACCGACGGCTTGTGGAACTACGTGCCCGACGCCGACGAGCTCGCCGGCCTCACGCTGCCGACGGTGGCGGAGGAGGGCCCGATCGCGGCGGCGACCGAGCTCACCGGCATCGCCATCGAGGCCGGTGGCCGCGACAACATCACCGTGGTCGTCATCCCCGTATCCCCCGACCTCCCGAGGAGCACTGCATGACCGAGCCGCCCCGGTTCACCGTCGAGGTCGACTACAACCGCTATCTCGCCATCGACGCCACCAGCGTCGATGCGATCGTCACCGTCACCGCGACCGGCGATGCGCCGGCGGCGACGAGCGACGCCCTCGAAGTGATCATCATCGACTGCTCGACGTCGATGAGCGGCAACAAGATCCGTTCCGCGCGGCAGGCCACCGCGGCCGCGATCGCCGAGCTGCGCGACGGCGTGGCGTTCGCCGTCGTCGTCGGTACGCAGGACGCCAGGCAGCTCTACCCCGACCGCGGGGTCGCCCGCGCCGACGCGCGCACGCGCGCCGAGGCGACGACCTACGTCGAGCGGTTGGCGGCCAACGGCGGCACCGGCATCGGCAGCTGGCTCAAGCTGACCGGGCAGATCGCCGACGGGTTCGCCGGACCGCTCAAGCACGCGATCCTGCTCACCGACGGGCAGAACGGCGAGCGTGCCGTGCACTTCGACGCCGCGCTGCGGTCGGTCGTCGGCAAGTTCACGTGCGACTGCCGGGGTGTCGGCACCGACTGGCGGGTCGACGAGCTGCGCACGATCTCCTCGGCGCTGCTCGGCAGCGTCGACATCGTGGCCGATCCGGCCGACCTCGCCGCCGACTTCCAGGCGATCATGGGCGCGGCGATGGGCAAGAGCATGGCAGACGTCGCGTTGCGGCTCTGGACCCCGCGCGGCGCGTCCATCCGGTTCGTCAAACAGGTCTCGCCGACGGTGGAGGACCTGACGGGCCGCCGCAACGAGTCGGGGCCGCAGCGCGGCGACTACCCGTTGGGCTCGTGGGGCGCGGAGAGCCGCGAGTACCACGTTGCGATCGACATCGAGGCCGGCAGCATCGACGAGGACGTGCTCGCCGCGCGCATCAGCCTCGTCACCGCGGGCTCCGACGACGTGCTCGGCCAGCTGCTCGTCCCGGTCACCTGGACCGACGACACCGCGCTCTCCACGCGCATCGCGCGCGGGGTCGCCCACTACACGGGCCAGGCGGAGCTGGCGGAGGCGATCCAGGAGGGCCTCGCGGCCCGCAAGGCGGGCGATGTGGCGACCGCGACGGCGCGGTTGGGTCGGGCCGTCGCGCTGGCCGCGGAATCGGGCAACTCCGACACCGCACGGCTGCTGGAGCGGGTCGTCGACGTCATCGACGCGCCGTCGGGCACGGTGACGCTGCGCCGTTCGGTGTCGGACGCCGACGAGATGACGCTCGACACGCGTTCGACCAAGACCGTCCGGGTGCGGGGAGCGGAGCAGTGACGGCGACCTGCCCGGTCGGGCACGAATCGACCACCACCGACTACTGCGACGTCTGCGGGCGGCAGATCGGGGCGGCGCAGATCGGTGCAAGCCCGGACACCACCGGCGGTGCCGCCGGCAGCGCCACGAGCACGGCCCAGCTCCCGCCGGCCCCACCGGCCGCGGCACCCGCCGCGAACGTCTGCGCCAACTGCGGCGCGCGCCGCGACGGCCGGTTCTGCGAAGTGTGCGGGCACGACGGGGCCGTCGAGGTGGTCAACCCCGTCAAGCCGGCCGCGTCGACCCCTCCGCCGGAGCCGACGGCTGCCCCGGCCGCCGCCGTGCCGCAGAGCTGGAGCGCAACCGTCGAGGCCGATCGTGCCTGGTACGAGGAGGTGCGCAAGCGCAACGGGCCCGACGCAGGCGGGCTGGAGTTCCCGCCGTTCTGCCCGGAGCGCCGGTTCGAGCTGACCGGCGGCCGGCTGACCATCGGGCGGCGCAGCCGGTCGCGCGGCATCTTCCCGGAGATCGACCTCACCGGGCCGCCGCTCGACCCGGGCGTCTCGACGTTGCACGCGCTGCTGCAGGCCCGCGACGGCGGCGGCTGGGAGATCGTCGACCTCAACTCGACCAACGGCACCACGATCGGCGATACGAGCAGCACCATCGCGCCCAACACGCCGATCCCGCTCTCCGACGGAGATCGCATCCGCCTCGGCGCCTGGACGACGATCACGATCCGCGCCACCCCAACGTAAAGTTCCCCACCGTTTTGCCTACTTGCACGCCCGAAACGCCATGCAGGTTGGCAAAACGGTGGGGAAGTTCGGGTCAGTCGCGGTAGGCCGCTTCGGCGGGGCGCGGGACGACCTGGAGCTGCTGGCCCATCCACTTCTGGTTGCTCGCCAGCAGCGATCCGTCGTCGCGGCCCTTCTCCAGCACGGCGTTGACGAAGCGGACGAGGTCGGGCTGCGACTTGTTCATCCCCACGGCGTATCTCGCCTCGTCGAGCGCGCCGCCGACGACCCGCGTCTGCGGGTCCTGCGCGGCGAGGCCGGCGAGGATGATGTCGTCGCTGGACACCGCGGCGACCCGCCCGCGTTGCAGGTCGAGGACGCAGTCGGGCAGGTTCGGGTACGTCACGACGTCGAGGTTGTACTCCGGCTTGCGCAGCACGACCTCGGTCGTCGAGCCGCGTGAGGTGCAGACGCGCTGGCCGGCGAGCTGCTTGACGTCGGTGACCCCGCTCGCGGTCGGCACGAGGATCTTCTGCGCCGCCGCGACGTAGGCGGTGGAGAACTCGACGAGCTTCTGCCGCTCGCACGTGACGGTGAAGCTGTTGACCACGACGTCGACCCTGCCGTCGGCCGCTGCCTGTGCGCGGTCGGCGATGTTGAGCACGACGTACTGGACCTTGTTGGGGTCGCCGAAGATCGCCTGCGCGATCATCTTGACGACGTCGATGTCGGAACCTTCGAGCTCGCCGTTGGTCGGGTTGCGGAACCCGAGGCGGTACTTGCCCTGGTCGACGCCCGCGATGAGCCTGTCCCGCTTGAGGATCGTGTCCATCGTGGAGCCTGGCGGCATCTGACCGGGCGGCGGGAGCGGCCCCTCCGGGCGCAGGCTGTCGACCTTCTGCTGCTCGCAGCCTGCGGCCGGCGCCGGCGGCGGGGCCTCCTGCGTCGCCGTCGACGGCGGGGCCGGGGGCGGCGTCAGCCCCGTGATCACCGCGCTGCCCAGCGCGAGCACCCCCGCGATGCACAGGTAGACGAACGGGCGCCTGGCGTTGACGGTGTTCACCGGTACTCCCCCACCCTGCGTGCCACTCCGCCGATCACGGCGCCCGCGGCGATCAGCGCCAGCACCGTCGGGCCGGCCATCAGGCCGGCGAGCGCCGCGCTCGCCGCGCCGGCGTTGTCGTCGAACGCCTTCCGCTGGGTGTCGAGCGCCAATCCGAGGGCGGCGTCGAGCCGTTCGAACGTCGCCCCCGACCCGGTCGGGTCCGGCCCGACCGCGAGTTTCACGGCCTCGGGGAAGTTGCCGTTGTCGTCGGCCTCGCGCACCTTCCGGTGCGCCTCCCGCCAGCCGATCGCAGCCGACCTGATGCTCTCGACCTGCACCCCCGCCTGCTGCGCGTCGGCCAGCAGGCCCCCGTTGTCGTTCGGGCCCAGCACCTTTTCGAGCAGCTTCGTGAACTCCGAGTCGGCGCTGCCACCACCGCGCGCAACCAGCACGAGGCTCTCGTTGCTCCGTGCTTGGAGCACCTGGATCCGGGCGTCGTCGAGTGCCGTCGCCGCGGTCCGGTGCGTGCTGGCCTGGCTGATCTGGGCGGCGCCGACGAGCAGCGCGACCGACCACCACAGCAATGCCAGCACCATCGCGACGGCTGCACCGGCGAGGCCGAGGTTCAGCGTCCGGTTGGTGCGGCGCTGCTCGCGCAACGTGACGTCGACCAGCCCGGCCAGCACCGCGATGCCGAGCACCAGCACGATGAACGGGAACGCGATGCCCTCGCCGTAGGCCCTGCTGAGCGCCTCGTTCTCCAGCATCCGCAGCTTGTCGACGGCCGGCAGGATCGTCGAGCGCATCAGCTTCGAGCCGCTGTCGAGGTAGGACTGGCCCAGCGGCAGCCCTTGCCGGTTGTAGACCCGCGCCGTCTCGATCAGCCCGTTGTAGACGGGCAGCTGCTGGGAGATCGTCTTGATGTGCTCGGCGGCGGGGTCGTCGGCCGGGAGCAGACCGGCCGCATGCACGATCCGATCGGCCGCGCTGGCGATGTCGGCGTCGTACCGCGCCCGCACGTCGGCCGGCTCGATGCCGCCGGCGACGTAACCGCTGGTCGCCATCGCGTCGGAATCGGCCAGCGAGCGGTACAGCTCCGCGGCGTCGGCCCGCACGACGGCGATCCGCTGGCCCGCGTCGCGGACGTCGCCGGAGCGCGCGAGCCCGTCGAACAGGCTTACCAGCGCGAACACCACACACCCGACGACGAGCACCGCGCCGACCCTCCGCAGCCGGTCGGGCGTCGCCGTCCCGCGCGCGAGTGTCCGCAGCATCCGCCTCGCCTCGGCCGGGGCAGCGGTGCCCGGCGGTACGTCCGTGCGCGTCTCGACGCTCATGGTCCCCCCGGATCTCCGACGTCGGGCACAGCCTAGAGGCGTGCCCCGACACCGCGTCGACAACGACGTTGTTGCGTTTCGGGAGCACTCTCGACAGCAAGAACGTCGGTCACCCCGTGAACGCGGCGGCGTGGTCCTTCGCGAACTCGGCGAATCCGCGGGGCGCCCGGCCCGTGACCTCGGCGACGGAAGGATCGACGGCCGCCGCCTCGCCGCGGGCGTAGTGCGCGTAGTCCTCCACGAGGCCCTCGGCCTGCCAGTCGGGCAGCATCCCGCGCAGCGCCTCGGCGAACGCCGCCGGCGCGACGTCGACGAACGTGACCTGCCGGCCCGTCGCGGCACCGATCTCGGCCGCCATCTCGGCGTGGGTGAGGGCGGCCGGTCCGGTGATCGTGTAGGTGCGGCCTTCGTGGCCCGGCTCGGTGAGCGCGACGGCGGCGACCGCGGCGATGTCGCGCACGTCGACCGCGCTGATCTTCGCGTCGCCGATCGGCGCGAAGAACGTGCCCTGCGCCGCGATCGACCCGCTGAAGTTCAGCAGCCCCTGGAAGTACAGGTTGGGGCGCAGGAACGTGTAGCCGATCCCGAGCTCGCGGATCCGACGCTCGACGGCGGCGTGGTAGCGCAGGAACCGCACCGGCGAGTCCTCGGCCGCCGCGAGCTGGGAGAGCTTCACCAGGTGTCGCACGCCGGCCGCCGCCGCCAGCTCGGCGAACCTCTCCTGCTGCTCCTGCGCCCGCTCCGACGACGGCGTCACCAGGTACGCCGCGCGCACGCCGGTCAGCGCGGCGGCCACGGCCTCGGGATCGTCGAAGTCGGCCACCACCACGGGTACGTCGGCGCGGACCTTCGCCCGGCCCGACTCGCTGCGCACCATCGCCACCACCGGCACGCCCCGCTCGACCAGCAGGTCGAGCAGCGCCGATCCCGTGTTGCCCGTCGCGCCCGTCACCAGCACCCGCTCGCTCATCATGTGCCTCTTCCGCTCCGTGTCGAGAGCAGTGCTCTCGCTTGCGGTCAACAGTCACACAGCTGAAGCAGTTCGTCAAGAGCGGTGCTCTCTTTTTGTATCAGCGCTCAGCTGCGAACCTCAGCACGGTCCACGACGCCGCCGGGAGCTCCAGCTCGACGGAGCCGTCGGCGACGGTGGGCAGCGGCCGTCCCCCGACCCGCACCGCGTCCGGCTCGCCCGCGCTGTTGGCTCGCGTCGTGCCGTCGGAGGCGATGCCCTCGTGCGCGACCGGGCGCCACGAACCGCGCGGCAGCCGCACCCTGGCGGGCAGCACCTCCTGCGGCGAGCGGTTCACCATGAACACCGCAAGCTCGCCCGATTCCTCGTCCAGCGTCGCGGAGACGGCGAGCTGGTCGACGTCGTCGTGCCGCTTCGTCGAGAGCACCGGCGCCGTGACGGCGGCCCGCAGCACCTGCCCGCGCGCGTGCCGGGCGGTGAGCGCGAACGGGTCGAAGATGCTCTGCCGCCACGCCGGCCCACCGGGCTCGGTCCGGATCGGTGCGATCACGTTCACGAGCTGCGCCTGGCACGCGATCGCCACCCGGTCGGCGTGCCGCAGCAGGCTCAGCATCAGGTCACCGACCACGACGGCGTCGAGCGCGCTGTAGTTGTCCTCGATCAGCGGCCGCGGTGTCGAGCCGGCCTCGGGGAACGCCATCGCGTTCTCACCGACGAACCGCGACTGGTACCAGACGTTCCACTCGTCGAACGACAGCGTCAGCTTCTTGCGGCTGCGCAGCCGCGCACCCACCGCGTCGGCGGTCGCGACAACGGCCTCGATCTGCCGGTCCATGTCGGCCGCGCTGGCGAGGAAGCTGGCCGTGTCGCCGTCGTGCTCCTGGTAATAGGCGTGCAGCGAGACGTGGTCGACGAGCTCGTAGGTGTGCTCGAGCACCTCCGCCTCCCACGCGCCGAACGTCGCCATCCGGCTGTGCGAGCTGCCGCAGGCCACCAGCTCGATGTCCGGGTCGAGCCGGCGCATCCCACGCGCCGTCTCCGCCGCGAGCCGGCCGTACTCGGCGGCCGACTTGTGGCCCATCTGCCACGGCCCGTCCATCTCGTTGCCCAGGCACCACAGCCGGACGTCGTGCGGCTCGCGGGTGCCGTTCTTGATCCGCAGGTCGGACAGCGCCGTGCCCGACGGGAAGTTGCAGTACTCCAGCAGCTCGCAGGCCTCCTGCATGCCGCGGGTGCCGAGGTTGACCGCCATCATCGGCTCGGCGCCGAGTCGCCGCGCCCAGCCGAGGAACTCGTCGGTGCCGACCTGGTTGGTCTCCAGCGCCTTCCACGCGCGCTCCAGCCGCACCGGCCGCTCGTTGCGCGGGCCGACGCCGTCCTCCCAGCGGTAGCCCGAGACGAAGTTGCCGCCCGGGTAGCGGATCACGGTGGCGCCCAGCTCGCGGGTCAGCTCCAGCACGTCGCCGCGGAAGCCGTCCTCGTCGGCCGTGGGGTGCTCCGGCTCGTGGATGCCCCCGTAGACGCATCGGCCCATGTGCTCGACGAACGACCCGAAGAGCCGTCGCGGCACCGGCCCGACGCGAAAGGAGGAATCCAGCACGACATCGGCGATCGGCGTCATGGGCCCGTTCTACCTTGCGACTTCCAACGATGTAAAGAAGTTCGTCCCACCCCTTGACCGGAACGCTCGGCACCCGCAACCATGAGGCCGACGTCACATACATCGTTGTAAACAACGTTGTACACGCGAGGGGGTGGCGCACGTGGGTCTCGACGGCGAGGCCGGGTCCATCAGCCGCAGGAGCGTGCTGCTCGGGCTGCTCGGCGCCGGTGCGCTCAGCGCGTGCGGCGGCGTTCCCGCAGCCCAGGAGCTGCGGTTCTGGCACCTCATGACCGGCGGCGACGGCAAGATCATGCAGAAGATGCAGGCCGCCGCCGCGGCTTCGACCGGCGTGCGCATCAACACCACCGTGCTGGCCTGGGGCGCGCTGTACTACACGAAGCTCGCGATGGCCTCCGCCGGCGGGCGCGCGCCCGACATGGCCGTCCTGCACCTCTCCCGCCTGCCCGGGTACGCACCCGGCGGCCTGCTCGACGCCTGGGACGTCGACCTGCTCGGCGAGCTGGGCGCGCCGCTCGACGCGTTCCCGCAGTCGGTGCTGCGGAGCAGCCAGCAGGCGGGCGAGCTGTTCGCGTTGCCGCTCGACACCCACCCGTTCGTGATGTTCTACGCCCCGCCGGTGCTGGAGCGGGCCGGGCTGCTCGGCCCCGACCGGCGGATCGTCGAGCTGGCGGGCGCCGACCGGTTCTTCGAGGCGCTCGCCGAGGTGCAGAAGGTGACCGGCTCGTACGGCGCCGCGTACGGCTTCCTCTCCGACGCGTCGCAGGCGTGGCGCCTGTTCTGGACGCTCTACCGGCAGACCGGCGCGACCATGGAGCTCGCCGACGCACCGGCCCGGATGGACCCCGACGCCGCGGCCAGGGCCGTCGACTTCGGGAAGCGGCTCTTCGACGGCACCCTCGCCACCGGCAACGACAGCTACGCGTCCGCCATCGCGTCGTTCGGCGCGGGCCGCAGCGGCATCTACTTCTGCGGCGAGTGGGAGCTGGTGTCCTTCCAGGAGCTGGAGATGGACTTCGACATGGCACCGTTCCCCACCGTCTTCGACGTCCCGGCAGCGGCCGCCGATTCGCACGTGTTCGTGCTCCCCCGCCGCAGCGTCGTCGACCCGGCGGCGCGGGAGGCGACGCACCGGTACGCGGCGGCGCTGCTGAAGGAGTCGCTGGCGTGGGCGCGCGCCGGGCACATCCCGGCGTACCAGCCCGTGACCAAGTCGGCCGGCTACGCCGACCTCATGCCGCAATCGCACTACACGGCGGCGCAGGACGCCGTCGCGCTCGACCCGCAGGCGTGGTTCACCGGTGCCGGCTCGACGTTCCAGACGCGCATGTCGCAGGCGTTGAGCGCGGCCTGGAGCGGCGGGCCGGGCACCGCCGAGACGGTCCGGACGCTGCAACGCGAGCTGGACACCTTCGCCTCGAAGCCGAACCCGGCATGACCGCCCGCGAAGCGGTGCGCGCAGGCACCGGGCGCGCCGACACCGGCCGGCCGTGGTCGTCGTCCGGGTTCTGGTTCGTGGCGCCGTTCGGTGTGCTCTTCGTGGCGTTCCTGGCGTTCCCGCTGCTCTACGGCCTGTGGATGAGCTTCACCGGGGAGAGCCTCACCGGGCGCGGCGGCCTGGTCGGGCTGGACAACTACGTGGAGGCGTTCACCGACCCGCTGGTCTGGACCACTCTGCTCAACACGCTGTGGTTCACGGTGATCAGTACGGTGCCGCTGGTCGTCATCGCGCTGGTGATGGCGCTGCTCGTCGATCTCGGCCTGCCGGGGCGGTGGCTGTGGCGCCTCGCGTTCTTCGCGCCGTACCTGCTGCCGGTGGCGGCGGTGGCGCTGCTCTGGCAGTTCCTCTACCAGCCGGAGCTCGGGCTGATCAACAACTTCCTCGCCGGCTTCGGCGCGGCGGCCGTGCCGTGGCTGACCACCAAGGGCGTCGCCATGGCCGCGGTGGCAGCGACCACCGTCTGGTGGACGGTCGGGTTCAACTTCCTGCTGCTGCTCGCCGGCCTGCAGGCGATCCCGCAGCAGCTGTATGAGGCAGCTGCGCTCGACGGTGCGGGCGGGTGGCGCCAGACGTGGTCGGTGACGCTGCCCCAGCTGCGCCGCACGCTCGTGCTGGTGGCGGTGCTGCAGGTGCTGGCGTCGCTGAAGGTGTTCGACCAGATCTACCTGATGACCACCGGCGGGCCGGACGACTCGACGCGCTCGGTGATCCAGTACATCTACGACACCGGCTTCACCGGCTACCGGCTCGGCTACGCCTCCGCCATCGCCTACGTGTTCTTCGTGGTCATCGCGGTGATCTCCGTCGCGCAGCTGCGGCTGCTGCGGAACAGGGAGGGATGAGATGGCAGCCCCGACGCTGACCCCACCGCGGCAGGCCACCCGCGTCGCCGAGCGGCGGCGCAGCGCGCCGACGGCCCGTCCTCGGGTGCCGCGGGCCATCGCGTTCGTCGCGCTCGCGCTCATGGCCGCACTCTGGCTGCTCCCGCTCGCGTGGGCGCTCGTCACCTCGCTCAAGTCGGAGACCGACGCCGCCGCGGTGCCGGCGACGTTCCTGCCGGAGAGCGGATTCACCTTCGAGAGCTACGCGAACCTGTTCGCCGCCGGGGACGTCGTGACGTGGCTGGTCAACAGCCTCGTCGTCGCCACGCTGGTGACGGTGCTGACGGTGGCCGTATCCGCAATGGCGGGCTACGGCTTCTCGCGCACGCTGTTCCGCGGGCGGCGGTGCATGTACGCGGTGACGATCGCCGCGATCGTCGTCCCACCGCAGATCCTGATCGTGCCGCTGTTCCGGGAGATGCTCGCCCTGAACCTCGTCGACACCCTCGCGGGCATCATCGCGCCGCAGGTCGTGGCGCCGGTGATGGTCTACATCCTGAAGAAGTTCTTCGACGCCGTGCCGCTGGAGCTGGAGGAGGCGGCACGCATCGACGGCGCCGGGCCGTGGCGGATCTTCTGGACGATCGTGCTGCCGCTCTCCCGGCCCGTCGTCGCGGCGGTGTCGATCTTCGTGTTCATCGCCGCGTGGAACAACTTCCTCTGGCCGTTCGTGGTGACCACCGACGCCGAGCTGATGACGCTGCCCGTCGGGCTCGCGATCGTGAAGAGCCCCGCCGGGCTCCAGTGGGCGCTGACGATGGCCGGTGTCGTCATCGCCGCGCTGCCGCTGCTGATCGTGTTCATGCTGTTCCAGCGCCAGATCGTGCGCAGCGTCGCGACGACCGGCCTGGGCGGCCAATAGGATCCCCCGGTGCCCGTGACCTTGAGGGACGTCGCCGACCACGCCGGGGTCTCGGTCAAGACCGTCTCGAACGTCGTCAACGGGTTCCGGCACGTCAGCCCGGACACCAGGGCCCGCGTGCAGGAGGCGCTCGACCGGCTCGGCTACCAGGTCAACCTGTCGGCCCGCAGCCTGCGCGCGGGGCGCACCGGGATCATCGCGCTCGCCGTGCCCGAGCTGCGCCAGTCGTCGTACTTCTCCGAGCTGGCCGGTGCCGTGATGCAGCACGCCGAGGAGCGCGGCCTGGTCGTCCTGATCGAGCAGACCCTGCAGAGCCGGCAACGCGAGCTCGACGTGCTCTCCGGCGCGCGCAACCGGCTCGTCGACGGAGTGATCTTCAGCCCGCTGGAGCTGGGCCCCGACGACCTCGCGACCGCACCGGCCGGCCTGCCGATCGTGCTGCTGGGCGAGCGGGTGGCGGCCGGTGGACCGCTCGACCACGTCTCGATCGACAACGTCGCGGCCGCGCGGGAGGCGGTGACGCACCTGCTGCGGATCGGGCGGCGGCGGATCGCGGCGATCGGGCTGCACCCCGACGAGCGCATCGGCACCGCGGAGCAGCGCTTCCGCGGCTACGCCGAGGCGCTGACCGGCGCCGGGCTGCCGCTGCGGCGTGAGCTGCTCGGCGACACCGGGCCGTGGCACCGCGAGAACGGCGCGGCGTGCATGCGGGCGTTGCTCGCCCGCGACCCGCGGCCCGACGCGGTGTTCTGCTTCAACGACATGCTCGCCGTCGGGGCGCTGCGCGAGCTGCTGCGCTCGGGCGTCCGGGTGCCGGAGGACGTCGCGCTGGTCGGGTTCGACGACGTCGAGGAGGCGCGGTTCAGCACCCCGAGCCTCACGACCGTCGCGCCCGACCTCGACGGCGTCGCGCGCGCCGCCGTCGGGCTGCTGCAGAGCCGGATCAGCGGCGACCGCCCACCGGGCGCGCCGCACACCGTCACGCGGCAGCACCGCCTCGTCGTCCGGGAGTCGACCGTCGGCCTCCCCCGCCCCTGAAGTTCCCCACCGTTTTGTGCACTTGCGCGCCGATTTGGCGCGCGGATGCACAAAACGGTGGGGAACTTCTACGGGCGGTCGGCCATCACGTGTTCCGCCCGCTCCAGGTCGCCGGCGTAGGTGATCTTGAAGTTGCGCTCGTCGCCCGGTACCCAGCGCACGTGCACGTCGGGGGCGAAGCGGGCGATGCAGGACGCCGTGTCGGTGCCGGCGAAGCCGACCCGCGCGGCCTCCTCGTACGCGGCGAGCAACCGGTCGGCGACGAACGCCTGCGGCGTCTGCACCGCGACGAGCCCGGCCGGCGCCGGCCCGGCGAGCCCCAGGCCGTCGGCGGTCACCGCGACGACGTCATCGCGGCGCAGCCCCGGCACCGCCCCGCCGTGGGTCCGCGCGGCCGTGAGCACCGCGTCGACCAGCGGCGCGTCGGCCATGGGTCGCGCGCCGTCGTGGATGAGCACGACGTCGATCCCGCCCTCGTCGATCCGGGCCCCCTCGATCCGGCTCGCGAGCTTGCGCAGCCCCGCCAGCTCCGACTCCTGACGGGTCGCGCCGCCGGTCACTATCTCGACGCCGGGACAGGCCGCGTCGACGGCCGCGCGCAGCGCCTCGTCGACGTGCGGGTCGCCCTCGCGCACGACGAGCACAACCGGCCCGACATCGGGGTGCTGCGCCATCGCCACGAGCGACCACACGATGACCATGCGCCCGGCGAGCGGCAGGTAGACCTTGTTGCGCGCGGCACCCAGCCGGGTGCCGCTGCCCCCCGCGAGCACGATCGCGGCGGCATGCGCGGAGAGGGACACACACGACAGTCTGCATGCATACAGGTGGTGGGTCGGACGCCTCCCGCCAACGATCCGTATCGTCGAAGGATGAGCGCGTCCCGATGGAACGTCGCCGACATGCCGGCGCAGGACGGCCGCTCGGTGGTCATCACCGGCGCGAACAGCGGTCTCGGGCTGGTCGCCGCCCACGAGCTGGCCGCCGCGGGCGCCCATGTCGTGATGGCGTGCCGCAACGTGGAGAAGGGCGAGGCGGCGGCCGCGACCGTCGACGGCTCCGTCGAGGTCCGCCAGCTCGACCTCGCCGATCTCGGCTCGGTGCACAAGTTCGCCGATTCGATCACCACGCCCATCGACGTGCTGGTCAACAACGCCGGCGTGATGGCGGTGCCACTGGGCCGCACCGTCGACGGCTTCGAGACCCACCTCGGGACGAACCACCTCGGCCACTTCGCGCTCACCGGCTTGCTCCTCGACCGGGTGCGAGATCGGGTTGTCACCCTGACGAGTGCGCTTCACCGGATCGGGCGAATCCGGCTCGACGACCTCAACTGGGAACACCGGCGGTACGAACGGTGGTCGGCGTACAGCCGCTCGAAGCTCGCGAACCTGATGTTCGCCTACACGCTCCAGCGCAGGCTCGTCGCCGCGGGTTCGACGCTGCGCTCGATGGCGGCGCATCCCGGATATTCGGCGACGAACCTGCAGTCGAATTCGCCGGTTCGCGCGGAATTGCTGTTCATGTCCTTCATGAACCGATTCATCAGCCAGCCCGCGGCGGCCGGCGCGCTGCCGCTCCTGCACGCCGCGACCGTCACCGACCTGCCCGGCGGCTCCTTCATCGGGCCCGATGGACCGGGCGAGGCATGGGGTCGTCCGCGACCGGTCGGGTCGAGCGCCCAGTCACACGACCGTGACCTGCAAGAGGGACTCTGGAGGGAATCCGAGTCGCTCACAGGGATCACCATCGATGTCGCCCATACGCGTAACTGACGGGCCACGGCATAGTAATGATCGTCACTCGCAGTAGGCTCCGACCGGTTTCATCGCCGGTCGGCGTCTGTTTCGGAGCAGTGGAGGGCAATCGGTGAGCGGGGGAGAAAGCGACGGCACACGTGCCGGTCGCCGTCGTCCCCCCACCGGGCAGCCGCAGGAGCCGTGGCCGCGGCGCGCCGAGCGCGAGCAGGGTCCCGGCCAGCAGCGGACGGCACGCGTGCGGGCGGTGAACGACCGGCGCCCGGCGGGCGAGCCGCGCGGCAGCGGTGGCCGGCCCAACAACCGCCGTCCCGTCGAGCCTCCGGCCGAGCCGATGACCAGCGCGTTCCGCGCGACGCCCACCGAACGCGCCGAGCCGCCCGCCGAGCCGATGACGAGCGCGTTCCGCGCGGCGCCCACGCAACGGGGCGAGCCGAGCACCACCGCGATCCCCCAGGTCGGCAAGCGCGGCCGGGCCGCCAAGCCCGAGGTGGAGGCGGCGAACACCACGGCGCTGCGCCAGGTCCCCGCCCGGCGCCGGCCGGGCGCGCGCCCCGGCCGCGACGACGAGGCCAGCACCAACAAGATCCCGAAGGTCCGCGAGCCCGTCGACCAGGACCCGCCGACCAGGCCCGTCGGGCCCACCCCGCCGCGCCGCGGCGGCATCGGCGACACCCGCAACCACGACGAGCGGCACACCGCGGAGACCGAGCGGATCGAGCCGACCGATGCGGAGATCGTCGAGGAGCCGGCGCTCGACGACGGCTACGGCGATTACGACGACTACGGCGATTACGACGAACCCGTTGAGCCGGCGCAGCGCCGCACGGCCCGCCGCGGGCCGGAGCGCTCGCTCGGCCGCGCGTTGATCGCCACCGCCGCCGCCACCGTCGCGCCCGGCGCCGGCCACCTGCTGCTGCACCGCCGCCGCACCGGCGCGGTGATCCTCGGCGTGTTCCTGCTGGTCGTCGTCTCGGTCGTGCTGCTCGTCATGACGGCCGACCGCACGACGCTGCTGGAGAACGCGCTCTCGACCCGCGTACTGGTGCTCGCCACCGTCGGCGCCCTGATCGCCGCCATCTCGTGGATGGCGGTCATCGTGCGGACCTACGTGCTGGCGCGCCCGCGCGGTCTCGGCCTGGCCAGGCAGGCGATCGGCGTGGGTGTCGTGGCGGCGCTCTGCATGGTGATCGCGGCACCGTTCGGCTTCGGGGCGAACCTCGCCAACTCGCAGCGCAGCCTGCTCGACACGCTCTTCACCGGCGGTGGAGGCACCGACGCCGCCGAGGCGATCGCGAAACCGCGCCTCAACATCCTGCTCGTCGGCAGCGACGCGGGCCCGGACCGCCGGGGCGCCCGCACCGACACGATGATGGTCGCGAGCCTCGACACGAAGACCGGGCGCACCACGCTGTTCTCGCTGCCGCGCAACATCGAGCGCGCGCAGTTCCCGGAGAACACCCCGATGGGTGAGAAGTTCCCCGACGGGTTCCGCGAAAAGGGCAACCCGGGCGCGGGCGACTACTTCCTCAACGCCGTCTACGCGTGGGGCCGCGACCACCCCCAGGACACGCCGCAGGGCCCGACGCAGGACCCCGGTCTGAACCTCCTGCACCAGTCGATCGAGACGATGCTCGGCCTGAAGCTCGACTACTTCATCGAGGTCGACATGCACGGCTTCGAGTCGATCATCGACGCGGTCGGCGGCGTGACGCTCGACGTCGGGCCCGAGCGGCTGGCCATCGGCGGCATCGGACCGCACGGCGAGAAGATCAAGCCGACCGGGTACATCGAGCCGGGCGTGCAGAAGCTCGACGGGCGGCTCGCGCTGGCGTTCGCGCGAGCCCGCACCAACTCGTCCGACTACGCGCGCATGGGCCGCCAACGCTGCCTCCTGCAGACCCTGCTGACGCAGAAGAGCCCGGCCGACATCCTGACGAACTTCCAGGCCGTCGCCGCCGCCACGAAGAACAGCGTCTCCACCAACATCCCGCAGCAGGTGCTGCCGGCGCTGGTGTCGCTGGCCGGCAAGGACAGCGTGGCGCTGGAGAGCGTGTCGTTCGACCCGTCGCTGCCGGACCCCGACCAGGACGACGGCCACTTCAACACCGGCGACCCGAACTTCGACCTGATGCGCAAGGTCGTCCAGGACACCGTCAGCGGGCGCCCCGCCGCACCGCCGCCCACCGCGAGCACCCCGACGCAGCGGCCGACGACGTCGGCGAAGCCGAGCTCGACCGAAACCCCCGAGCCGAGCTCCACGGCCCCGACGTCCCTGGCCGCCGCCTGCGGCTGAGAGCGGACGCCACGCCCGAGACTCCGCGCACGCGCGGTAGCGATATGTGCGTTCTGCACACGTGGGCAGGAAAGCCACTTTCCTGCCCTGTGAGGGCAGGAAAAAGTGGGTGACGTCCCCAGGAGTGGTGTAACTCCACTTCGCGGAGGCTCTGCGGTTCAGATCATGCCGTGATCAGCGCGGGTGTGGCTAGGTTGCGGTCGGTGGGGCGGGCGGTGAGCAGAGTCATGGT
>NZ_JAJGSX010000019.1 GCF_021245725.1 Pseudonocardia sp. TRM90224
GTTCGTCGCGACGGCGAAGGAGCAGGGCGCGGCGCTCGACGTCATCGAGATCGCCGGCGCCGACCACGGGTTCGAGGACGGCAAGCACCCCGAGGAAGCCAGGTCGGCGGTCCGAAAGGGGATGGCCTGGATGGCGTCCGCTATCAGCGGGTAGGACGGGACCAGCTCACCGGACCTGCTTCACCGGGATGATCGTGAGCGCCCCGACGAAGACGAGCACGGCGGCGGTCAGGTACAGGAGGGTGTAGTTGTGGCCGCCGCCGATCGAGAGCAGGCCTGCCCCGAGGAACGGTGCGAGCGACTGGGGCGCCGCGTTCGCGATGTTGAAGACGCCAAGGTCCTTCGCGGCGTTCTCCGGGTTGGGAAGCACCGCGAGGACGAGCGCCAGATCGACGCCCATGTAGATGCCGTACGCCGCCCCGAGGATCACCTCGATCATGTAGAAGCCACCCACGGTGTGGACCATCGGCAGCAGCCCGAGCCCGAGGGCGAACAGCGCCGTCGAGGCGAACACCAGCACCTTGCGGCGGCCGAGTCGGTCGGAGACGTACCCGGCGACCTGGCCGACGACGACGAGGACGACGGTGTAGATCAGCACACCCGTCGCGACGGCTGCGGTCGCGTCGGTCTCGTTCAGTGCCAGCTCGTCGATCATCCAGAAGAGGCGGAACGTGGTGAACAGGAACGAGCCGAGGATGAGCAGGCACCGCGAGACCCAGGCCCAGGCGAAGTCGGGGTACCGGCGCGGGCTGAGCCAGAACATCTGCCCGATCGCGCGCCAGCCACCGGACGGCGGACGGGCCGGCAGCCGCTTGTCGGGCAGCACCAGCGCGTAGACGGTCATACCGACGACGCCGATCGCGGCCGGGATCATGAACATGCCGATCATGTCCTGGCTGAGCACGCTGACGAGCTGCACTGCGAGCAGGATGCCGACGCTCTGCATGACGCCTGCGAGAGCGGTGACCGTGGCGGACTGCTTGGGCGGGACCTGGTCGGCGACGGTTGCGAGATAGGCCGCGAACGCACCGTTCGCGGCGAGCTGCGCACCGAACCAGGCAGCCACCAGCACCGGGACGCTCGGGGCGACGGCGATCGCGAACAAGCAGACGGCCAGGCCGATGCTGCCACCGATCAGCCAAGGGCGCCGGCGCCCCCAGCGCGATGTGGTGCGGTCGGACATCCACCCGAACAGCGGGTTCCCGATGAGTGCTGCGATCGCGCCGACACCCAGGATCAAGCCGGTCGCCGTCGGGGCTTCGGACGGACCGACGAGCGCGGTGACCTTGAGAGCCATGCTCACCATCACCGGACCGAGCAACGCGATGAACAGCGTGAGCTGGGCGATCGCGAATGCCGTGACGAATACCGGTCCGACCTTCCCCGTCGGCGGTTCGACGCCGGGGCGCCCGGCCGGAGAATCGACCGCCGACGGGATCAGCTGAGCCGCCGCTCCGGCGGTAGTCACAGACTCGGATGGTGACGGAGAACTGCTCATTGCCCTGCTCCAGTGTTCGACGACGGACCTGGCTGCGTTTCTGCCCGACTCTCGGTAATTGATTCGGAGCCAGAGGAACGGCAGATGGATGCCGAGGACCGGCAGTAACCATCTGCGCGGGCCGCATTTAAGCCGGTAGTCAGCGTATTGTCAAGAGAGCGCTCTCACCAAAAATGAAGGCAATAGGTATATGTCTTTCCGTCATGCGGCATGACGAAACTGATCAGGCGGATTGCGGGCAGGCGCTCGGCGAGACAGTCGACGTAGGTGTTGATGAGTGGCGAGCGGTCGCCCCTCCGCCGAGCGATGACAAGCCGGCCGACCGGCGCTCCGGCGAGCGGGTCGTCGTCGGGCAGCCGGACGGAGCGGGCGGCGGTCAGGTCAGCACGGGTGATCATCGCGCGGCAGGCCAGCAGATCGGCGGCACTGACGGCGAGGAAGCACTGTTCCTCGCGCAGTACCCGTCCCGACATCGCGGCGTCGCCGGGGCCGAGCACTCCGACGCGCCGGCTGGACCACCCGGCGGCGGCCCTGATCCGCTCCCCTGCCCTGGTCGAGCTTGTGATCAGCTCGCGGGCATCGGCGAGGAAGACGACGCCGGCGGGGTCGTCCGCACGCCCTGCGGCGTGCGGTCGAAGAGCGTGCAGCCCAGGTCGGCCTCCAGCTCGCGGATGCACCTGCTCAGCGGCGGCTGGGACATGTGCAGCCGACGGGCGGCGCGGGCGACGTTGCCTTCCTCCGCAACCGCGAAGAAGTAGCGCAGCCGCCGCAGGTCAACGCTGCGACGATACCGTGGAACTAGGGCATCCACGAAAACGGTCTCGGACGGCTGCCGCTGGAAAGCGCTGCGATATGTGCATGTGCTACCAACAACGGTCCGACCTGAACCGGGTGCCGGCAATGGGCGAGTACACGCGCCCCGAGTTCGGCGCATTCGTGGTGCTGCACGACGCCGCATTCCGTGACGGCGACGCAGTCCGAAGAAATATCGTGAACTGGCCTCGCTCGCGGTCGATGCACAAGGGCTGCAGCTACCGCGTCGACACGCACACCACGGCCGCGTTGGGCGCCGGAGCCGTCGTGGCCGAGATCGCGGGGATCACGTTCGTCGGTGCGGGCGCCGCAGGTGCGCACGGGCTGCTCGCGCTGAGGTGAGCGAAGGCGCCTGACCGGTCTGGACGGCCGGAATCAGCGAGTCGGCGTCAGCGGGCCGGCACCGGGATCGGCGTCGTGTGGGCCCCGGGCTCGTCGTGGCGGGTCTCCCCCGGCTCCGCACGATCTCGCCCGGCGCGGGCCGGCCAAGGCCGGCATCAGCCGCCCGAACCGGATAGCGCACTCGTGGTGGGCAGGCTCTACGGTGCGGAAAGCGTCGCGGCGAGGGTGTGGTGGCGGGTGAGATACGTGCGCTCCAGGACGGGAGTCATCCGACGCACAAGGCGTTGTCGACCAGCCGGTCGACAGCCTGCTGTTGCCGTTCGGCGCTCTCGAGCGAGTCGGCGAGCGCACTGGACATCGAGACGATGACGCTGCGGCGACCGTCGGGTGTGACACCGCCCTCGGTCATGAAGCCAGTCACCCCGCCGCTGTGGCCCCAGTAGACGCCGCCGCACGACAGCGGCCGCATCCGCAGGCCCAACCCGTAGCGACCGCCCGGCCAGAACCGCTCGACCTCCTCGCTCACCGGAACGGTCAGCTGGGCCTGCGCCAGCTGCGCCGGATCGACCAGGGTGCCGTCGAGGAGGGAGCGGTAGAACCGGTTGAGGTCAGCGGTGGTGGAGACCATGCCGTGCGCGGCGTTCGCCTCGACCAGCTCGGTGACGTCAAGCAGCGGGCTCTCCGGCGCGAACCGCTGGTAGCCGCGCGCGTGCGGCTCGGGGAGGCCCGGAGCGTCGCCCGGCCAGACCGTGTGCTCCAGCTCGAGCGGCTGCAGGATCCGCGCGTCGGCCTCCTCGAACCACGGCCGGTCGGTGACCTTCTCGACGATCATGCCGAGCAACAGGTAGCCCGTGTTGCTGTACGCCCACGCCGTGCCCGGCGCGAAGTCCGGCGGGTGGCTCATCGCCCGAGCGACCAGCTCCGCGGGCGGGTAGGGGCGGAAGCGGCGCTCGAGGTAGAGCTGCGCGGTGTCGAGACCGGGGTCGTCGTCGTGGATGCCGCCGGTGTGCTGCAGGAGGTGCCGGACGGTGATCGTGTTCCCGTCGTTGCCGTTGCCGGCGACCACTCCCGGCAGGAGCCGTTCCACGGTGTCGTCCAGGGAGAGTGCGCCCTCACCGGCGAGCTGCAGCACCACCGCGGCGACGAAGGGCTTCGTGTCGCTGCCGATCCGGAAGTAGCCGTTGCCGTCGACCGGCGCGCCGGTTGTGGTGTCGCCGACGCCGCTCGTCGCAACGATGTTGGTGCCGTCCTCGGTGATCAGGCGAGCCTGGACGCCGGTGACCCCGACGTCGCGGACGGCGTCGGCGTCCCGCTGGAGCCCGGCCTGGTCAGGCCCCTCGCGGCTGTCCACGACCATGCCGCACGCTGCGAGCGCGACACCGAGCGCGACCACCGTCGCGGCCGCCGCCCACCGGAAGATCTTCATGGACGCCAGGATCGTCGGGCGGGGCGACGCGAACGAGACGGTGCGCCCCCGGACCGATCATGGGGCCAGCTGCAGCATCCAGGGGTTCGGCGATCATTGGGTGAAGCTGACGTGGAGGTGGTCGAAGTGGCCGCCGGTGGCCTCGTGGGGGTCGTAGATGCCGCCACCGCCGTAGGGCCGCCCCCAACCGGACGGGGTGTCGTGGCCGCCCGCGGTCCAGATGCGGCCTTGCCAGATCACGTAGGAGACGCGCAGCGCGTCGGCGTTCGCCCGGAACCATTCGGCGATCTGCCAGCCGGCCTCCAGGTCGTCGCCGGCGGCGAACCGGCCGGCCGTGCCGGGGAAGAAGTCGCAGGCACGACCACGCGGGTGGTCGCTGCTCGGGTTCCACGCGTGCTGGTCCCAGCAGCTCGTCGCCTGCAGGAGGGCGCCTGCGCGGTAGCCGCCGAAGACGCGGCTCACCTCGTCCAAGGCGTGCCGGGTCGCACCGGTCAGGCATCCGGCGGTGGTGGGGTCGTCGAGGGCGCACCCGGTGGGCGGCCCGCCGTACGGGACGGCTGCCGGCCCGCCGGTGCCACCGCGGGGCATGCAGACGTCCGTGGTTGCCAAAGAGACGTCGTCGCCGACCTCCGCGAGCAGTTTCGCGGCGGCCTGCTCCCATTTGCTGTACGCGGTGGGAAATGCCGAGCGCTGCACCGTCTGAGCGGCCTTCCACAATGGCATCTCGACCCAGCCGGGAACGGCCAGCAGGCGGCTGTAGAACTGCGTCGCGGCATAGCTCGGGTCCATCACCTGCGCCGGCGACCCCCACCCCTGTGAAGGGCGCTGCTGGAAGAGCCCCAGCGAGTCACGATCTCCGTAGGCGATGTTCCGGAGCCCTGATTCCTGCATCGCGGTGGCCAGCGCGACCCACTGGCCGCGCTCCGGTACCTGCATCCGCAGGCCGACGCCGACGATCACGGACGCGTTGATGCGCTGCTCGTCGGTCGCCCCGGCAGCACCGCCGGTCGCGAGCAACGAATCGTCACCCACGACGCCGCAGCGATCGCCGCCGAACAGCCCGGCGCCTCCCATGAACCACGACACGGTCTGCGCGGTCACCAACCCGACCAACCCGACCAACGCGAGCACGAGCGCGCAGACCAGGATGCGCACCCCGGCCCGCCGAAGCGCGGTGAAGGCGAGGTCCGATTTCATGATCCGGTCCCGGGATCGGCTACCAAACCATTCTCACCGGCCCAGCCCGATTCTTCGACGCTCCGTTCGGACGATCCAGGTGCAGCTCCCCCGACACACCCGAGCCCGCCGAGGGAGCCGCAACCGGTTCGGCCGATGCGCACATCCAGGAGCCACGACCACCAGCGACGTCACCGAAAAGCCGCCACCCCACACTCGGGCCCGCCTTCGCCGATCGTCTCCGTGGGCCGCCCCCCGGCTCCGTCCTACCGAACACGTCCAGGATGGGTCGGCGCGGTTACACGACAACTTCACGAGGCTTACACCAAGGGCAGGGTGCCCCGGTTCAGGAGTCCATCAGCGCCTTCCGCATCGTCATGGACGTCGGGTAGCTGAATCCCTCGTGCGCCGACCGGGAAACCTCCCGGTACCCCAGTGCGGAGAAGAAGCGCTGGTTCGAAACGAGCTGCAAGCGGACTTCCAACCGCACGCCTGCGCGTCCGCTCCGCCGTGCGAGATCCTCGACGGCCGCGACGAGCAGTCGCCCAACTCCTTGCCCGCGAGCAGAAGTCCGGACGGCCAGCCGGCCGAAGTACAGGTCGCAGTCCACCGGCTTCACCATGACGCAGCCGAGCACCTCACGCGCCCGCTCGGCCAGCAGCGCATCGGATCGGCCCCGCAGCTCCGTCGAGATCGATTCCGGGGTCTCGCGCAGTGCCGCCGACTCCGGGACGAGGTTGGCTCGGTACTCGGCGAAGGCACCACGGATCGTCTGCGCGATGACAACGCTGTCCGCATGATCAGCGGGTCGTACGACGACCGGCGGGCTTGCTCGCATGGACGCGCATGCTCACACAGGCCGGCGCACCGCCGATCACGGCCAGGGGTTGCCGCTTGGCAAGCAGATGACCGACAGTCCGTGGTCGCTTCGCTGCGCCGTCCGGCTGATTCCGCCACGGACCGCCGGAACGGCCCGCGAACTGTCGGTGGGCCGAGGCACCGTCGAGGCATGCGGACCCGCCACACCGCCTCACCCACCCGCCCTGCATTACCGAGGCACCCGAGGCAACAGAGCAAGTCGAACGAGCCGCCGACCGGGCTGATCGGCGTCGACGACATCGTCACGCCCTACTGGGCCCAGGTCGACGAGCGAGTCGCCACCGCCACCACCCGCCGCATGCTCGCGACGATCCCCCGCGTGCTCGCCACGACGACCCGCAGGGCATGGCAGGCCGCGCCCGTCCTCACTGCCACGACGATCCTGCTCGAGCTGCTGTCCGGGGCGGTCACCGCGTTCGGGCTGCTCTCCACCGCGCAGGTCTTCACCACGCTGCTCACCACCGGGCCCACCCCCGACCGGCTCGTCGCGGCGCTGCCGGCGCTCGCGCTGGTCACCGCCTCCTACGCCGCGGCGGGCCTGCTCGACACGGCGACCGGGCTCGTGCAGGCCACGCTGACGCCCCGGGTCGAGCGCGACGCGCAGACGGACCTCTACACGGCGCTGATCGGGGTCGACCTCGTCGCCCACGACGACGCCGATTTCACCGAGCTCGTCCAGCGCGCCGCCGGGACGGGCCTCTCCCAGCTGCGCTCGGTCACGACCACGTCGGCCGACCTGCTCGCGTCCCTGGTCTCCGTGGCCGCCGCGATGACCACCGCGGGGTTGCTGCACCCCGCGCTTGCTCCCGTCGTGCTGTTCTCCGTCGTTCCGCAGGGCTGGGCCAGCATCCGCGTCGCGAAGATCCAGTACTCGTCGTTCCTCAAGATGACCTCCCGCGTGCGTCGTCTCGGCGTCACCGCGGGCCTGATCACCAGCCGTTCCGACGCGGCGGAGGTACGCGCCTTCACGACGCAGGACGTCCTGCTCGGCGAGCACCGCCGCATCACCGACCAGCTCACCGCCGAGGCGATCACCGTCCAGCGTCGCGCCGCCGCTGTGCGCCTCACCGGCCGTTCCCTCGCCGGGTTCGGCACCGGCGGTGCCTACCTCGTGCTCGGGCTTCTCATCTACGCCGGCACCCTGCCGCTCGCGCTCGCCGGCGCCGCGGCACTCGCGTTGCGCACCGCCACCTCCGCGGTCTCCACCAGCGTCTACTCCGCGAACCGGCTGTACGAATCCAGCTTCTACCTCGAGCTCTTCGAGCGCTGCCTGCTCGACGCCACCACCCGCACCCGCCCCGCCGACGCTGCGCTCCCGGCCGGCGCGCCGCGGGTCATCGAGCTGCGCGACGTCGGGTTCACCTACCCCGATCAGCCCGAACCAGCCATAGCCGGGCTCACGCTCACCCTGCGCGCCGGGCAGACGGTCGCGCTGGTCGGGGAGAACGGATCGGGCAAGTCCACCCTCGCCAAGCTGATCACCGGGCTCTACCTGCCCGACACCGGCACGATCAGGTGGGACGGCACCGACATCGCCGCGGTCGAGGCCCGCGCCCTTCACGACCGCGTCGCCGTCGTCATGCAGAACCCCACGGAATGGCCCATGACCGCCGCCGACAACATCCGCATCGGCAACATCCACCTCGACGACCCCGAGCGGCGCCGCCTGCTCGACGTCGCGGCGCGCTCCGGTGCCGACATCGTCGCCGAGGAGCTCCCGAACGGCTGGGACACCATGCTGTCGCGGCACTTCCAGACCGGCCGCGACCTCTCCGGTGGGCAGTGGCAACGCATCAGCGTCGCCCGCGGCCTCTACCGCAACGCGCCGCTCGTCGTCGCCGACGAACCGACGGCCGCCATGGACGCGCGGGCCGAACACCGGGTGTTCACCCAGCTGCACGAGCTCGCCAACCACGACGACGGTGGCGAGGGCACCGGCGAGCGGATCACCGTGTTGATCACCCACCGGCTCGCCAACGTCCGCCACGCCGACCTCATCGCGGTGCTGCACCACGGCCAGCTCACCGAGAGCGGCACCCACGACGAGCTGCTGGCCGCCGGCGGCGGTTACGCCGAGATGTTCACCCTGCAGGCCGCCGCGTACCACGACCCGGCTCCGCTCGCATGAATGTCACCGGAGACCCGCGCTGCGCAACGCGTCGCGAAGCGCCCGGACCGCGTCGCCGACGGCGGGGTCGGCGAGGTTGCCGTATCCCAGCACCAGCCCGTTCGCCGCCGGATCGTCGGTGGCGTGGTAGCCGCGCAGGTCCGCCAGCCGCAACGACACCGCCGCGGTCATCACGTCGGCGCTGTCGACCTGATCGGGCAGCCGGAGCACGAGGTGGATCCCGGCGGCGATACCGGAGACCCGCAGGTCGGGCAGCGCGCGATGGATCTCGGCGACCAGCGCGTCGCGCCTGCGGTGGTAGCGCTGCCGCAGGCGGCGGAGGTGGCGGTCGTAGTCGCCGGCCTGCAGCATGCCCGCGAACGCCAGCTGGTCGAGCACCGGCGGCGCGGTCCCCGGGTACGCGCGCAGGTGGGCGGTCCAGCGTTGCGGGGCGACGATCCACCCGATCCCGAGCGCGGGCGACAACGTCTTGCTGAGCGACTTCAGCAGGACCACCCGCGCCGGGTCCATCCCTTGCAGCGTCCCGATCGGGCGCCGGTCGTACCGGAACTCCGCGTCGTAGTCGTCCTCCAGCACCACCCCGTCCGTCTCCCGGGCCCACCGCAGCAGCGCGGCACGACGCTCCGGCGCGAGCACCGTGCCCCGGGGGAACTGGTGCGCCGGTGTCACCAGCACGGCCCGCAGCCCGGGATGGTCGGCGAGGTCCGTCACCCGCAGGCCGTGCTCATCGGTTCGGATGGGCACCGTCTCCAGCCCGGCCGAGCGGATGACGGTGCGCAGGCGCGTCCAGCCGGGTTCCTCGCAGCCGATCGCGGTGATGCCCTCTGCGGCGAGTGCCCGGCACAGCCTCCGGACGGCGTCGGTGACGCTGCTGCACAACGTCACGTTCTGCGCCGTTGTCACAGCCTGCCGCGAACGCCGCAGGTACGCCGTCAGGAGCTCCCGCAGGCGTGGATGACCTTCGGGCAGCGGGTGGCCGAGCTCGGTGAATGCGACCGCACCCACCTGCGACTGGACGGCGTTCGCCCACGCGCGTCGCGGGAACGCCCGGAGATCCGGCAGACCCGGAGCCAGGTCGAACTGCGGCGGGTCGACGTGGGGTGCCGGCACGGGCGCCCGTTCGCTCGCCGGCCCGTCGTCCCCCGACCAGCGCACCCGCGTGCCGGAGCCCGTCCGGGCCTCGAGGTAGCCCTCGGCGATCAGCTGGCTGAAGGCCTCCGTCACGGCCCAGCGCGAGCAGCCGAGGTCGGCGGCCAGCGACCGGCTCGGCGGCAGGAGATCACCCGCGGCGATCCGCCGCGTGCGGATCGCCTCGCGCAGCGCGGCGGTGAGCCGCTCGTGCAGCGGGCCACCGCGGGCGGCCTGCACGTCGAGCAAGACGTCCCAGGCCTGATTGGTCTGGGATTCTGGCACAGGATTGGACGCTACCAGCAGTCCGATCGCACTTAGCGTTGTTGCCATGAGCGAACCAGGTCAGCACTACATGCACCCGTTGCTGCGCGTCCAGGTCGAGGAATGGCGCCGCCAAGCGGGGGTGGACTCCGCGACGCCGAACGCGCCCGTCGTCGACGACCGGCGCTGCCCTTCCATGTGGTCCGGGTTGCTCAGCTGGTGGCGGTTGCGCGTCCGGCTACCGAAGCCGATCACGCCGCGCCGTCTTCCGCCGGTCGTCGACGGTGATCAGGTGCACGTGCCGCACGAGGTTGGTGCATAACAGCTCCACCCGACCACGCAGCCCGGCCGGCGAACCGACCCACCAGTGCAGCGAGTACCACGCCAGCGGGTCGGCCAGTGCCGGCACCTGCTGTCCGAGCGTGGTGGCCAGCGTCGCGGCCGTGCTGACGCCGGGCCCGCCGTGGAAGCGGCGCTCGAGGTTCGCCAACGCGCGCCCGAGCTTGCGGGCGCGCCGACCGACGCGCCACGCATCCATTGCGCCGGCCTGCGGAGCGGCCAGCAACGCGGCCACCTCGGCGACCACAGCTGCTGCCTCCTTGCGCAGTTCCGCGATCCGCGCGGCCGCCTGGGCTGCCGAGCGGGGATCGTGCGGTGCGAGGCGATGAGTGGGAGCGGCGTCGGGCCGCGGACCGGGTTGTGATGTCACAAAACCGATGCTCACCCCGTCCTCGGGGAGTCCTCCCGGAGCGCAAAAGCCCCATGCCGGACTTACGATCATGGCCTTCGACGAGGAGGCCGCGATGGAACGGGTTGACGGGTCCGGACAACAGGTCGACCGGAAGAACCTGCGAACCGCCACGTGGGGTGGACTGGTCGGCACCGCGCTCGAGCAGTACGACTTCGTCATCTACGGCACGGCGACTTCGATCATCTTCACCACGATCTTCTTCCCGAAGTTCGACCCCGCTGTCGGCATCCTCGCCGGGTTCGCCACGTATGCGGTCGGATTCTTCGCCCGCCCCGTCGGCGGGCTGTTCTTCTCCCGCTACGGCGACCGGCTCGGCCGCAAGTTCGTGCTGGTCACGACACTGTTCCTGATGGGCATCTCGACGTTCCTCATCGGCGCGCTGCCGACGTACGAGCAGGCCGGGGCGCTCGCGCCGGTGCTGCTCGTGCTGCTGCGGGTGCTGCAGGGCTTCGGCGCCGGCGCCGAACAGGCCGGTGGGGTCGTGCTGCTCACCGAGGTGGCGCCGCGGGAGCAACGCGGCCGGTACGCCTCACTCGTCTTCGTCGGCGCGGCAGCCGGCACCGCGCTCGGCGCGGTCGTGTGGATCCTCGCGCAGCTGCTCCCGCCCGACCAGCTGCACGCGTGGGGCTGGCGCGCGGTGTTCTTCTCCAGCGCCTTCGTGACGCTCGCCGCCTACATCCTGCGCAGGAGGCTGCGCGAGTCGCCGGTCTTCGAGCAGGCACGCAAGGAACAGGAAGCGGAGAGCAAGGTCGTCGACTCGCCGATCAAGAGCGTTTTCACGGTCGGGCGACGCCCGTTCTTCCGCACGTTCGCGCTCAACATCGGCGGGAACGCGCACTCGTACATATTCCAGGTGTTCATGGGCAGCTACTTGATCGAGACGGTCCGCGTCGACCCTCGGCTCGTCCCGCAGGCACTGCTCATCGGCGCGTTGTTCGGCTGCGCATCGGCATTCGTGACCGGATTGCTGACCGACCGCTTCGGACGCCGGCCGGTCATCATCGCGGTGGCGTCGTTCCTCGTCGTCTTTCCCGCTCCCGCATTCTTGCTGCTCGACACCGGGAACCCGGCACTGATCATCATCGTGATCGTCTTGGGCTTCGTGTTCGCAGCCTACGGAACGGTCGGATCGCAGGCCGCCGCCTTCGCCGAGCTCGCCGGCTCCCGCTACCGGTACGCCGGTGTGGCACTGGGCCGCGAGTTCTCGGCGGTGCTCGGCGGCGGGATCGCGCCGTTCGTCTCCGGGCTGCTGGTCACCTGGTTCGCAGGCTGGATCGGCGCCGTTGTGTACATGATGTCGATCATGTTGATCACGCTGGTCACGGCGATCCGGATGCCGGAGACGCGGGGGCGCGACCTCACGATCGAGGCCGACGCCTGAGCCGTCCGACCAGCGTGTTCAACGACGCTGGCACCTCGCCGAGCGGCCGCCCGGCGCCGGCGTCCCGACGCTGGGTCAGGTCCGCTCGCCGAGGTCCTCGACATACGCCTTGGCCCGCTCGATCTCGATCTCGATGTTCGCAGGCAGGGTGCGCCGCAGGATCGGCTCGACCAGCCACCGCACCGCCGGGTTGAGCTGAACCGCCATCGTCCTGGTCACCAGGGTGTTCTCGCCGACGCGTTCGCAGGCGAAGCTCGCCCTGAACGTCATGAGGCGGTTCCACACCTTGTTCTGCGGCAACGCGAGGAGGCTGACATCGATTCGCTCCCCCGGCGTGAGGACCCCCTGTGCCACCATCTTCGGGGCCGGTCCCGGCAGTCCGGGCATCGTGGGGCGGAACTTGAACCGGACGTGGTCCCCGTCGCGGCGCACCCAGTCGAACGGGCCGAGCTTGTCGTCGACATCGGCGTAGCGCCCGATGTCCATCGCGAATTCCAGGAACTCGTCGGGGGTGCACGCCATGACCTTCTGCGTCCGGACCTCCACCACGATCACAGCGTAGGCCCGGGGCCGGTGGCCGCCGCCGTCCGCATCTCTACCGTCCGCGTCCCGACCGTCCGCGTCCCGACCGTCCGCGTCCCGACCGTCCGCGACCCGACAGCGTCCGCTGCAGCACCACGACGACCAGCAGGAACGCTCCGCTGATCACGGACTGCACGTTGCTGTCGAGCCCACCGACCTGGTTGATCACGTTCTGGATGACGTTGCGCAGCAGCACCCCGACGGCGGTGCCGGCGATCGTGCCGGCGCCGCCGGTCAGCAGGGTGCCGCCGATGACGACGGCCGCGATGGCGTCCAGCTCGGTGCCGAAGCCGATCACGGTGACACCCGATTGCAGGTAGGCCGCGGTCAGCGCGCCCGCGAACCCGGCGAGCAGCCCGCTCGCGGTGTAGACGAGCACCTTCGTCCGCGCCACCGGGAGACCCATCAGCAGCGCCGAGCTCTCCGCGCCGCCGACGGCGAAGACGGTCTGGCCGAACCGCGTGCGCCGCAGCACCACCGCGCCGACGACGAACAGCGCAGCGGCGATCCACACGGGCGTCCCGATGCCGAGGAACGAGCCGCGGCCCAGCGCGAGGAACGCGGGGTCGCTGATCGTGTAGGTGCGCGAGCCCTCGACCGTCAGCGCGAGCAGCAGCCCGCGCGCGAACAGCAGCGACGCGAGCGTCACGATGAAGGGCGCCAACCCGGTCCTGGCCACCAGCAGCCCGTTGACCAGCCCGATCAGGCCGCACACCGCGAGCGGCAGCAGCAGCGCGACGGCGAACCCGTACTGCGCGCCGTAGGCCGCGAGCACCCCGCCGAGGGCGTACACCGAGCCCACGGAGAGGTCGATCCCGCCGGTGATGATCACGAACGTCATGCCGAGTGCGATCACTGCGAGGAACGACGACTGCAGCGCGATGTCGCGCAGGTTCTCGACCGAGCCGAACCGCGGGAGCACCAGCCATGCGACGAGCACGACCAGCGCCAGCACGACCGCGGCCCCCTGCCGCTGGACGACGCTCGCGAGCAGCTGGCGGCGGACCTCCGGCGCCGCAGCCGCCGGCTGGTCGGGAGCGTCGGCTCTGGTGATCGTCATCGCCCGCTCCGATCGCGCGCCGCGTAGACGGCGACGATGATGATCACCGCTTGGATCATCTGCGCCGTCGAGTCCGGCAGGTTGTTCTTGATCAGCGTGGCGCGGACGAGCTGCATCAGCACCACGCCCATGACGGTGCCGAGGATGCGCACCCGCCCGCCGGAGAGCGGCGTGCCGCCCACGACCACCGCGGTGATCGCGGAGAGCTCCATCAGCAGGCCGGTGTTGGCCGGGTCGCCCGCGCCGAGCCGCGCCGTCGCGAGCACGCCGGCGGTGGCCGCGAGCACCCCGCTGATCGCGTAGACGCCCACCAGCACGCGCCGCACCGGCAGCCCGGCGAGCGTGCTGGCCTGCCGGTTCCCCCCGATCGCGACGATCCGCCGCCCGAACGCCGTGCGCTGCACCACCAGCCCGATCACCGCGGCGAGCACCGCGGCCAGCAGCACCCCGATCGGGATGCCGAGCAGGTCGCCGGTGCCGATCACGAGGAACGCCGGGTCGCGGATGTCGCGCAGCTGCCCCTGCGCGATCACCAGCGCCAGCCCGCGGCCGCCGACGAGCAGCGCAAGCGTCGCGACGATCGGTTGGATGCCGACGTAGGCCACGAGCACGCCGCTGAACGCGCCCGCAGCCAGCCCGACGACCAGCGCAACCACAACCGCCGGCAGCGCGCCGTAGCCGAGGTAGAGCGGCACGAGCGCCGCCGAGAGCGCCATCAGCGAGCCGACCGACAGGTCGACGCCCTCGGTGCCGATCACCAGCGCCATCCCGAGCGCGACGATCAGCACCGGCGCCGCCTGGATGAGCTGCGTGCGCAGGTTCGCACCGGACACGAAGTTGGCCGTGAACAGCACGTTGAACAGCACCAGCACGGCAACGGCGACGTAGACGCCGTAGTCCTGCAGCCACCGGGCGGCAACGGCGCGCTCCACCCGCCGAGCCGGGAGGACGCTCACAGCGCCCACCCCCGTTCGCCGGGAAAGCCACTTTCCCGGCGGCTGGCGCCGGCAACGTGGCTTTCCCGGCACCCCTCGACCACCGCGACGGTGGAGTTCATGGTGCTTCCCCCTCGTCCACCGCCGCGATCGCGGCCAGCACCGCGTCCTCGTTCACCTGGTCGCCCGACAGCTCGCCCACCACCGCGCCATCGCGCAGGACGACCACGCGGTCGGAGCCGTCGATCAGCTCCTCCATGTCCGACGAGATCAGCAGCACGCCGAGCCCGTCGGTGGCCAGCTCGTCGATCAACGCCTGCACCTCGGCCTTCGCGCCGACGTCGATGCCGCGGGTCGGCTCGTCGAGCAGCAGCACCTTCGGCTCGGTGCACAGCCACCTGGCCAGCAGCACCTTCTGCTGGTTGCCGCCGGAGAGCTCCGCGACGGGCTGGTCGGGGCTCGACGCCTTGATCCGCAGCCGCTCCATGAACGTCGCCACAACGCGGTCCTGCCGCGCCCTGCTGACCACGCCGAAACGGGACAGCCGCGGCAGCGCGGCGAGCACGATGTTCTCGCGCACCGAGAGGGCCGGGATGATGCCGTCGGCCTTGCGGTCCTCGGCGAGCATGCTGATCCCGGCGCGCACCGCACCCGGCACGCTCGTCGGCACCGGCTTGCCGGCGAGCAGGACCGTGCCCCCGTCCAGCGGGAAGGCGCCGATGATCGCGCGGGCCGTCTCGCTCCGACCCGAGCCGAGCAGCCCCGCCAGCCCGACGACCTCGCCGGGCCGGATGTCGAGCGACACGTCGCTGAGCCGCGGCGTGCTGGTCAGGTGCTCGGCGCGCAGCAGCGGCTCGGCGGCGGCGGTGTGGTCGCCCCCGAAGTGATTGCCACTGAACTCGGTCGCGCCGTGCGCGCGCAGGTCGCCGACGCTGCGCCCGAGCATCTTCGAGACCAGCTCGATGCGGGGCAGTTCGGCGAGCGGCCCGGTGTGCACGAGCTTGCCGTCACGCAGGACGGTCACCCGGTCGCAGATGCGGTAGAGCTCGTCCATCCGGTGGCTCACGTAGAGGATCGCGACGCCGTCCTCGTGCATGCGCTCGATCACCGAGAACAGCGTCTCGACCTCACGCGGCTCCAGCGACGACGTCGGCTCGTCCATGATCACGACGTCGGCCGCCGTCGAGGCCGCCCTGGCGAGCGCGACCATCTGCTGCGAGCCGATCCCCAGCGTCCCGAGCGGGCGCCGCACGTCCGTGTGGATCCCGTAGCCGGCGAGCAGCTCGGCGGCCATGGCGTTGGTGCGCCGCCAGTCGATCAGGCCGAGCCGGCGCGGCTCGCGCCCGAGGTAGACGTTGCTCGCGATGCTGCGCAGCGGGACGAGGTTGACCTCCTGGTAGATCGTGGAGATCCCGGCCTGCTGCGCCTGCACCGGACGCTGGAACACCACCGGCGACCCGCGGTGGCGCAGCTCGCCACCGTCGGGCCGGTACACCCCGGTCAGCACCTTGATCAGGGTCGACTTCCCGGCACCGTTCTCGCCGACGAGCGCGTGCACCTCACCGGGGCGCAGCGCGAACGACACGTCGTCGAGCGCGCGGGTCCCGAGGAACTGCTTCGTCCCGTCGACGAGCTCCAGTACCGGTGCGTTCATGTCAGTACGCGTTGCCGATCTTCTGCGTCGCGTTGGTCTCGTTGTACTGGTCGTCGGAGATGATCACCGAGGCCGGGATTTCCTGGCCGTCGCCGAACTTCTTCAGCGTCTCGAACGCGAGCGGGCCGAACCGCGGGTTCGACTCGATCACGGCGTTGAAACTGCCGTCGGCCACGAGCTGGACGGCGTTGCGGGTGCCGTCGATCGAGACGATCTTGACGTCCGTGCCGGGGTTCTTGCCCGCGGCCTTGAGCGCGTTGACCGCGCCGATGCCCATCTCGTCGTTCTCGGCGTAGACGGCGCTGATGTCCGGGTTGGCCTGGATGAGCTGCTCCATCACCGACTGGCCCTTGGCGCGCTCGAACTCGCCGGTTTGCTCGGCGACGACGGTGAGGCCCGGGGTGCCGGCGATGGCGTCCTTGAAGCCCTTGGTGCGGTCGGTCGTCACGTTGTTGCCGGACGAGCCGAGCAGGATCGCGACCTTCCCGGTGCCGCCCGTCACCCTGATCATCTCCGCGCCGGCGCGCTTGCCCTGCTCGACGAAGTCGGAGCCGATGAAGGTCAGGTAGTCGGTGCACGGCGTGGAGGTGACCTTGCGGTCGATCGTCACGACCGGGACCTTCTTCTCGCGCGCCGCATCGAGCGCGGGCTGCAGGCCGTCGGAGTTGAGCGGCGCGACGATCAGCAGCTGCGCGCCCTGCGCGAGCATCGACTTGATGTCGCTGACCTGCTTGTTCAGGTCGCTCTGCGCGTTCGTGACGAGCAGCCGCTCGGCCGGGATGCCGAGCTTGGCGGCCTCGTCCCTGATCGACTGGGTCTCCGCGATCCGGAACGGGTTGCCCTCCTTCTCCGACTGCGAGAACCCGACGATCGCGGTGGAGAGGTCGACCTTGGCGTAGCCGGTGCGGGAGAGGTTGCACGTCGGGCCGCCGGCCTGGTCGGCGGCGGCGGTCGCGGCCGGACCCGATCCGCTGGGGGCGCTCGGCGCGCTCTCCGGGTTCGCGCAGCCCGCGAGCACGGCAGCCAGCGATGCCGCCGCGAGCACGGTGGCCCGGGCACGTCGTCGCGCCCGCGGGATCAAGAGGTTCGACGGCGCCGGTGGATGCAGGGACATGGGACTCCTTCGGCCGATGCTGCAGCAGCCCGGTCGGCGTGACGACGGTCACTGCGCGACCCGGACGCCACTTCTTACATCGTTGGAGCAACGTTGTAAAGGCAAGTGCGTGCTAGCTACACTCCCGCCCCACGCCGGTGCGGCGCTCGCCAAGAGAGGAATCGCATGGCCGTCACGCTGAAGGACGTCGCCGCGCTCGCCGGCGTGTCGGTGAAGACCGTTTCGAACGTCGTGAACGGATACAGCTTCGTCAAGCCGGCCAACCGCAAGCTCGTCGAGGACGCGCTGGTCGCCACCGGCTACCGGCCCAACATCGGCGCGCGCAACCTGCGCCGCGGCCGCACTGGGTTCTTCGCGCTGATGGTCCCCGAGCTGGGCATCCCGTACTTCGGCGAGCTGGCCGCGATGATCATCACGGCGGCCCACGAGCGCGACCGCAACGTGCTGATCGAGCAGACGTGGGGCCAGCGCGACCTCGAACGGTCGACGCTCGCGTCGCTCGGCCCGCACCTCGTCGACGGCGCGATCCTCAGCCCGGAGGCCCTGGAGGCGGAGGACTTCGCGCTGCTCGGGCCCGACGTGCCGGTGCTGATGGTGGGTGAGCACGCCGTCGAGGCGCGGCTGGACCGGGTCGCCATCGACAACGTGCTCGCCGCGCGCACCGCCGTCGAGCACCTCGTGCGGCTGGGCCGGCGCCGGATCGCGTGCATCGGTGAGAACCCGCGCCGCGGCACGTCCGCGATGCGGCTGCAGGGCTACCGCGAGGCGCTCGCCGACGCCGGGATGCCGGCCGATGCCGAGCTGGTCGCGCCTGCGGTCAACTACCACCGCCGCGACGGCGCCGAGGCGATGCGTGCACTGCTGGAGCTGCCCGACCCGCCCGACGCGGTGTTCTGCTTCAACGACATGCTCGCCGTCGGCGCCCTGCGCGCGGCGGCCGAACGTGGGGTGCAGGTGCCCGCCGACCTCGCCGTCGTCGGGTTCGACGGGAGCGAGGAAGGCGCCTACTCGACCCCGACGCTCACCTCGATCGCGCCGGACAAGGCCGCCATCGCCGAGCGCGCCGTCGAGCGGCTCACGACACGCATCGACACCGGGCTGCCGCACGAGTCGGCGTTCATCCAGACGCCGTTCGTGCTGGAGGTGCGGGAGAGCACGGCCGGGCGGCGGGCCTGAGGTGGTGGCGCTCCCGGCTCCGCCGGGAGGGCAGGAAAGCCACTTTCAGGCCCCTGTGAGGGCAGGAAAGTGGCTTTCCTGCCCTCCCCGCCCCCGTCGGAACAGCGATGATGACAGCGTGCACCGTCCGGCGATCCCGCTCTCGCGGCACCTGCTGCGCGTGCGCGATCTGATCGACCGCGCCTACGCGGAGCAGCTCGACATCGCCGCGCTCGCCCGCAGCGCCGCGGTCTCGCCCGCCTACTTCAGCCGCAGCTTCAAGGCCGCGTTCGGCGAGACGCCGCACCAGTACGTCATGAGCAGGCGGATGGAGCGGGCGAAGGCGTTGCTGCGGGCCGGCGAGCTGTCGGTCACCGACGTCTGCATGGCCGTCGGGTTCAGCAGCCTCGGATCGTTCAGCACGCAGTTCCGCCGGTTCGTCGGCGAGAGCCCGAGCACCTACCGCGCGCGCGACGGGCACGCCGACCTCGCGCTGCTCCCCGGCTGCTACGTGCGCCGGTGGACCCGCCCGCTCGGCTGATCAGTTTTCGAGAAGCATCCGCCCCACCTGCGGCAATAGCGTCCTGCTCAGCAGATCGAGCGAAGGAGCGAGGACATGCGAACGGTGCTTTCACAGGACGGGACGACCATCGCGTTCGACCAGATCGGGGCCGGCCCGCCGCTGGTGCTGGTGGCGGGGGCGTCGTGCGACCGCGGCGTCGACGCGCCGATCGCCCAGGGGCTCGCCGAGCACTTCACGGTGCTCAACTACGACCGTCGGGGACGCGGCGACAGCGGCAACACGCTGCCGTTCGCCGTCGAGCGGGAGATCGAGGACATCGCGGCACTCCTGGACGCCGCCGGCGGCTCGGCCGTCGTGCTCGGGCTCTCGTCCGGTGCGGCACTGGCCGCGCACGCCGCCACGGCCGGGCTGCCGATCAGCGCGCTCGTGCTGTGGGAGCCGCCCTTCGTGCTCGATCCCGACAGCGCGCGGGAGACGAAGGAGTACACGCAGCAACTGCACACGCTGCTGGCGCAAGGGCGGTACGGCGACGCCGTCGAGCACTTCATGCGGCGGGTCGGACTGCCCGACGAGATGATCGAAGGCATGCGGCACTCGCCGTATTGGGCGCTCGGCGAACGGCTCGCGCCGACCCTCGCCTACGACGCCGCCGTGATGGGCGACGCAACCGTCCCGACCGACCTGTTCGCAACCATCTCCGCCCCGACTCTGCTCTTGGCGGGCTCGTCCAGCCCCGCGTGGATGCGCGAAGCGGCGCAGGCCGTTGCAGGCGTGATCCCCGGCGCGCAGTTCGATGTGCTCGAAGGGCAGGACCACAACGTCGCGGGCGACGTGCTTGCGCCGGCCGTCCGCGATTTCCTGACCGGCTGAGACCCGTGTGCCTCGGGTTCCCGGCCTCGCTGGCTCTGAACGGAGGAGATCCCATGATCACCGGATTTGCGCTGGTGTGCGTGAACGTGCTCGACCTCGACGAGGCGAAGGACTTCTACGTCGGGAAGCTCGGTTTCGAGGTCAGCATCGACATGGTGCGCGACGGGTTCCGCTGGCTCGTCGTCTATCCGCCGGCCCAGCCGGAGACGCCGCTGATGCTGGTGGTCCCCGGGCCGCCGGTGACCGACGAGGCCACGGGCGAGCAGATGCGCTCGCTCGTCGCGACCGGCCTGCTCGGGCCGGGCGCGATGCGCACCGACGACTGCTGGGCGACGTACAAGGACCTGGCCGCGAAGGGCGTCGAGTTCATCGAGGAACCGGAGGAGCGGTTCTACGGGATCGACGCCGCCTTCCGCGACCCGTTCGGCAACCACTGGCGGCTCACGCAGCCGAAGGAGGCGCCGCTGCCCTCCTGAGGGCGCACGGCAGGGTCAGGAAAGCCACTTTCATGCAACGTCGTTGCATGAAAGTGGCTTTCCTGACCTCCCCCGGCCACCGAGCGCACAATTGGCCCCCGACTCGTGTCCGGGTTCGACCACCGGCTCCGTCGTCTCCTGTGCAACGACCGACAGAAGGGACCAGCCGTGAAGTACATGATCATGCTCTACGGATCGCAGCAGGACATCGACGCGCTGACCGCCCACGGCGCCCCGGACCAGGTGTGGACCGCGGAGGCTGCCGCGAAGCTGCACGAGTTCATGGGTGCGTGGAACCAGGCGCTCGTCGACTCCGGCGAGTTCGTCGAGGCCCGCGGGCTGAGCGCACCGGCGCACGCACGCCGGGTGACCCTGCGCGGGGGTGTGCCCGTCGTGACCGACGGGCCCTACCCGGAGACGGAGGAGGTGCTCGTCGGCTACACGATCGTCGAGTGCGAGAGCTTCGACCGCGCGACCGACATCGCGGCGCAGCTGGCGAACGAGCCGCATCCCGAGGGCGCGAAGTTCACCCACGAGCTGTACGTCGACATCCGTCCGATCGCCGAGGGTGCTCCCGAGTTCGAGGAGTGAACCGCGAGACGTCCGTCGAGCACCTGCTGCGCCGTCTGGCGCCGCAGGTGCTCGGTGCGGTCGTGCGGCGGTACGGGCACTTCGACTCCGCCGAGGACGCCACCCAGGAGGCGCTGCTCGCCGCCGCGACCCACTGGCCCGTCGACGGCGTGCCGGACGACCCGCGTGCGTGGCTGATCACCGTCGCCTCCCGGCGGCTCACCGACCTGCTTCGCAGCGAGCAGGCGCGGCGCCGTCGCGAGGACACCGTCACGCAGTGGACGCTCCCGGAGAACCGGCTCGCACCGCCCGCCGACCGGCCGGTGGCGCAGGACGACACCCTCGTCCTGCTGTTCCTGTGCTGCCACCCCGCGCTCTCCCCCGCGTCGCAGATCGCGCTGACCCTCCGGGCGGTCGGCGGACTCACGACGGCGCAGATCGCGCGCTCGTTCCTGGTGCCGGAAGCAACGATGACCCGGCGCGTCACCAGGGCGAAGCAGGCGGTGAAGGACAGCGGCGTGCCGTTCCGGATGCCGCCTGCCGAGGAGCGGGAGGCACGGCTCGGGGCCGTGCTGCACGTCCTCTACCTGATCTTCACGGAGGGCTACACGAGCCTCGATCGCGCCGAGCTGTGCGCCGAGGCGATCCGGCTGGCCCGCACGCTGCACCGACTGCTGCCCGGTGACGGCGAGGCGGCCGGCCTGCTCGCGCTCATGCTGCTCACCGACGCGCGCCGGGCGGCGCGGATCGGCCCCGCGGGCGAGCTCGTGCCGATGGCCGAGCAGGACCGCGGTCGCTGGGACGGCGCGGCCATCGAGGAAGGGATCGCACTGATCTCCGCGGTACTCCCGCACGGCACGACCGGGCCGTACCAGCTGCAGGCCGCGATCGCCGCCGTGCACGACGAGGCGCCGACCGCCGACGCGACCGACTGGCCGCAGATCCGCGCGCTTTACGAGGTGCTGCGCAGCATCAGCGACAACCCGGTGGTCGCGCTCAACCACGCCGTCGCCGTCGCGATGGTCGACGGCCCCGCCGCCGGGTTGGCGCTGCTCGACGGGCTGGCCGGCGACCAGCGGCTCGCCGGCGGGCACCGGCTGCACGCCGCACGCGCGCACCTGCTCGAACGTTCCGGCGCGCACGCGGCCGCGCAGGACGCCTACCGCGCCGCCGCGCGGCTGACGACGAGCCTGCGACACCAGCGCTTCCTCAACGAAAGAGCGGCGCGCCTCGACGCCTGACGCTGGTACTTTCGTGGCATGCGGATGACCGGTGCACCTCTCGGCTGGTGGCGCCCCTGACGGGCGGCACCACACATCCGCGTCTCGATCCACTGCTCGATCCACCACGCGGCCGCCCCCACCGGGCGGCCGTTCGCGTTCGCGCACCTTCGCCCGGCCCGGGGCGGCTCCTGCACCACCAGGGAGCACCTCCATGTCCGCACGAACCACTCGCCGGCTGACCGGGTTCACCCCCTCCGGCAGCCTGCACCTCGGCAACTACGTCGGCGCGATCCGCCCGATCGTCGAGCGCCAGCACACCGCCGACACCGTCGTCTTCGTCTCCGACCTGCACGCGTTGACGCTCGACCACGACCCCGCCGAGGTCCGACGGCGCACGACCGAGTTCGCGACGCTGCTGCTCGCGGCGGGCGCCGACCCCGACGCGTGCCTGTTCCTCGTGCAGTCGCACGTCCCGCAGCACACCGAGCTGCACTACCTGCTCGAATGCGCCACCGGCTTCGGCGAGGCCCAACGCATGATCCAGTTCAAGGAGAAGGCCGGGCAGCAGCAGCACGTGCGCATGTCGCTGCTGACGTACCCGATCCTGATGGCGGCCGACATCCTGATCTACGACACCGACGAGGTGCCGGTCGGGGCCGACCAGCGCCAGCACGTCGAGCTCGCGCGGGACATCGCCGCGCGGTTCAACAGCCGCTACGGCGAGACGTTCACGTTGCCGACCGCGGTGAACCCGCCCGTCGCCGCGCGGATCATGGACCTGGCGACGCCGACGGCGAAGATGAGCAAGTCGACGGCTTCGGCGGCCGGGTCGCTGCGGCTGCTCGACGAGCCCGCCGTACTGCGCCGGAAGGTCATGCGGGCGGTCACCGACGACTCCGGCGAGGTCGTGTTCGACCCGGAGCGGCGGCCGGGCGTCTCGAACCTGCTGGCCGTGCTGGGCGCGTGCACCGGCGCGGACCCGCACGGGCTGGCGCGGTCGTTCGACCGGTACGGCGAGCTGAAGGCCGCGGTCGCCGATGCCGTCGTCGACGTGGTCGAGCCGGTGCGGCAGCGCTGTCTCGAGCTGGCGGAGAAGCCCGATCTCGTCCGCGACGTGCTGCGCGCGGGTGCGCAACGGGCGCGGGAGCTGGCCGGCGCGAAGGTTGCGCTGGCTCGCGAGGCGATCGGGCTGCTGCCGGCATGACCGGCCAATTCACAGGCGTCGGGCGGCGGCTGGCAGCATCCGCCGCATGCCCGACGACGGTCTCCGGTACGGCCTCTACCTGCCCCCGTTCGGGCCGTTCGGCGACCCGGCCGGGCTCGTCGATCTCGCGGTCCGCGCGGAGGCGGCGGGTTGGGACGGGCTGTTCCTGTGGGACCACGTCGTCACGACGGCCCTGCCGATCGTCGACTCGTGGTCGGTGCTCGCCGCGATCACGCAGGCCACCAGTCGCATCACGATCGGTCCGATGGTCACCCCACTGCCCCGGCGACGGCCGTGGGTAGTCGCCCGGCAGGCCTCGACGGTGAGCCGCCTCTCCGGTGGGCGGCTCGTGCTCGGCGTCGGCCTCGGATCCGACGAGTCGGGCGACTTCAGCCGCTTCGGCGAGCCGGCCGCCGTCGCCGAGCGCGCTGTGTTGCTCGACGAGGGGATCGGGCTGGTCAAGGCGATGTGGTCAGGGGCTCCTGGTCGGCACCGCGGCCGCTACGACGTCGAACTGGCCGCCGCGCCGCCGGAACCGCACCCGATCCCGATCTGGTGCGGCAGCAGCGTGCCGAGCGCCTCCGGCGCGCGCCGGGCGGCAGGGTGCGACGGGATCTTCCCCAACCCCGAGGACCACGTGCTCACGCCGGACGAGGTGGCGACCGCCGTCGCGGCCGTGCACGCCGCCGGTCGCCCGGCCGGATCGCCGCTCGACGTCGCGGTACGGGGCAACGCCAGCCCCGCGTGGAACGAGCCGATCGACGTCGACCTCGCCGGGCTCGTCGAGGCCGGCATGACGTGGTGGCTGGAGTCGCTGATCCACTTCGACCCGCTCGAGCTGTCGCTGGCGGTCGTCGACGCCGGCCCGCCCCGCTGAGATTTTTCTGCCGGGGTTGTCGATTCCCGTCGGTGTGGCGTGTCGGCCCAGTAGAAGGCCCGGTAGAAGGGTCGACGACAACACGGAGGCTGAGATGGCCGAGAAGTTCGAGATCCGGTGGGACAGGCAGCTCGCGGCGACACCGCGGGAGGTGTGGACGGCGATCACCGAGCGGTCCGACGGATGGCTGTGGCCGATCGAGTTCGAACCGCGGGAGGGCGGCACGGAACACGGGCTCGGCGGACAGCCCGGCACCGTCACGGTGTGGGAGCCCGAGCAGCACTTCACCACCAGCTCGGCGGAGCCGGACGGCACCAACGAGCTCGACTACGTGCTCGAACCGCGCAACGGCGGCACGTACCTGCGCTACACGCACCGCGGGGTGTTCGCCACCGACTTCGAGACGAACCTCGACGCCTGCAAGCAGCACACCGACTTCTACTACCACTCGCTCGGCGAGTACGTGCGCCACTTCGCGGGGCGCAGCGCCACGTACGTCGCGGCGGACGGGCCGGAGTCGTCGGCGCAGGGCGGGTTCGCCGAGATGCGGCGGGCACTGGGCGTCCCGGACGGTGCCGCCGTCGGCGACACCGTGCGGCTGACCCCCGAGGGCATGGAACCGATCGACGGTGTGGTCGACTACGCCACGCCCGTCTTCCTCGGCGTGCGCAGCGCGAACGCGCTCTACCGTTTCTACGGCCGCGACCACTGGGGGTGGCCGGCCGGTGTCGCGCACCACCTGTACGACGGCACCGACGGCAAGGGCTGGTCGCAGTGGCTGGCCGGCGTCTTCGCCGACGGGAGGATGGCGTGATGGCCCAGTACGCGGTGCTCATCTTCGAGCGCGAGACGGCCGACGGTGCGCCCGACCTGCCGCCGGAGGTTCTGCAGGCGCACATGGACCTGCCCGCGCGGGTCGCCGAGCGCGGCGGCCGCATCGTCGCAGGCATGGCGCTCGAACCGAACGCGACGGCGACATCGCTGCGCGGCGACGTGATCACCGACGGCCCGTTCATCGAGACGAAGGAGGCGCTCGCCGGGGTGTTCGTGCTGGAGGCGCGCGACCTCGACCACGCGCTGGCGCTCGCCAAGCTGACGCCGATCGTCAGCGGCGGCGTCGAGGTGCGGCCGCTCGTGGGCTTCCACGTCACGCCGGACGAATGACCGGGCCCGTCGAGGTCCCGGGCGTCGAGAGCGCGGTCGCGGAGGCGCACCGAAGCGAGTGGGCGTTCGTGCTCGCCGCGACCGCGCGGATCACCCGCGACCTCGACGAGGCCGAGGAGGTCGTCCAGGACGCCTACCTCCAGGCGTTGCGCACGTGGGCCCGCGACGGGGTGCCGGAGCGTCCCGGCGCGTGGCTGACCACGGTCGCGCGCCGCGGGGCGCTGAACGTGCTGCGCAGCAGGCGGACGCTGGAGCGCAAGCTGCCCCTGCTGCTGGAGCCGGAGGAGGCGCTCGAACCGGAGCCCGCGGCGGAGATCCAGGACGACCGGCTCCGGTTGATCTTCACATGCTGCCACCCGGCGTTGGCGGAGGAGGCGCAGGTCGCGCTCACGCTGCGGCTCGTCTGCGGGGTGGCGACGCCCGACATCGCGCAAGCATTTCTCGTCACCGAGACGACGATGGCCGCGCGGATCACGAGGGCCAAGAAGAAGATCGCGACGGCGCGCATCCCGTACGTGGTGCCGGACGCCGCCGACCTCCCCGCGCGGGTGGACGCGGCGCTGACCGTGATCCATCTGCTCTACGCGGCCGGGCACACCGCGCACAGCGGCGCCGAGCTGGTGCGCGACGAGCTGACCGGCCGCGCGCTCGACCTGGCCCGCATGCTGCACCAGCTGCTGCCCGGGGTGCTCGACACCGGCGGCCTGCTGGCGCTGCTGCTCGTCCACCACGCGCGGCGGGCCACCCGCACCGATCCGGAGGGCCGGCTGCTGCGGCTGCAGGACCAGGACCGTTCGCGGTGGGACGGCGACCTGATCGCCGAGGCCGACCGGCTCGTCGTCGCCGCGCTGCGCGCCGGCCCGCCCGGCCGGTTCACGCTGCAGGCGGCGATCGCGGCGCTGCACGCGCAGGCGCCGAGCTACGCCGAGACCGACTGGCCGCAGATCCTCGTGTTGTACGACGAGCTGCTGAAGGTCTGGGCGTCGCCCGTGGTGGCGCTGAACCGGGCCGTCGCCGTCGCCGAGGTCGACGGGCCGGCCGCCGCGCTCGTCGCCGTCGAGGCGCTCGAAGCCGACGGCCGGCTCAGCGGCTACCGGTACCTGCACGCCACGAAGGCCGAGCTGCTGCACCGCCTCGGGCGCGACACCGAAGCCGTCCGCGCCTACCGCGCGGCCCTCGACCTCTCCGGCAACGCGGCCGAGCAGGAGTTCCTGCAGGAACGCATCCACGCAACCCACCCGAGCACGTAAGGCGCCAGCGGCGAGTCCCACGTTCCAGCGCGCGAGTCCCACGTCTCAACGGGCGAGTCCCACGTCTCGGTGCGCGAGTCCCGCGTTCTCCCGGGCGAGTGGCGTGTTCCGTCACGCCCAGTGCGGCGGGCGGAGCAGTGCGGCGGGCAGCGTGGTGCGGGAGTCCCCGCGTGCCGCGTTGACCTGGAACTGCGTGAGGAAGACGGCACCGTCGAGCCGCGCGCCACGCAGATCGGCGCCGCGCAGGTCGGCACCGATGACGTCGGCCATGCGGAGGTCGGCCTCACGCAGGTCGGCGCCGATGAGGTAGGCGCCGCGCAGGTTCGCCCCGCGCAGGTCGGCGCGGCGCATCCGCTTGCCGATCAGGTCGGCGCCCCTGCGGTCGACGCCCTCGCGCGGGGCGCCGGCCCGCACCAGCTCGCTGGTGCGCAGGAGCAGGGTGTTGATCTCGGAACGGTGCTCGTCCACGTCGACGTCGACGAGCTCGCCCGCCGCGAGATCGAGCAGCCTGCGGTTCTCGGCGGCGGCTGCCTGCAGTTCGGGACGCAGCGCCGCGGCCGCCGGGAGCTCGATCGCCTCGACGAGGTACCAGCGGATCTCCGCGAGCTGGCGGGCCACCGCGAACACCGCGAACATCTGCGGCGCCGTAGCCGGCTCGTCGCGCCAGCTGCGCCCGCCGAACGTCCGCTGCGCGACGTGCTGGCCCGCGCCGAAGCAGTCGAACACCGTGCACCCGGCGAAGCCGCTCTCGCGCAGCCGGCTGTGGATGCCGCAGCGGAAGTCGTCCTGCAGTTTGTGGCAGGGCTGACCGGCGGGCTTGTCGATCGCGAAGTCCGACGACGCCGCGAACGCCGGCGCCACGCAGCAGAGCCCGAAGCAGCGCTCGCAGTCGGCGCGCAACTCGCGCCGCGCGTCGGTGATCGGGAGGTCCACACGCACGGCACCAGTCTCCGTTACGGCTCCCAGGAAGTGGGACTCGCCCGCGGAAACGGAGAACTCGCCCACCGAAACGCGGGACTCGCCCGCTGGAACGGGGGACTCGCCCGCCGAAACGGGGGACTCGCCCGCTGAGACGTGGGACTCGCGTGCTGCGGCGCGCGACTCACCGCTCTGGAGTGCGCGACTCACCTGTTCTCGTGGTCCTCGAAGATCAGGGACGTGCGGCTGGCGATGACCTCGGGGATCGCGGGGAGCTGGTCGAGCACCACCCTCCGCAGGGCGGCGTTGTCGGCCGCGCGGACCAGCAGCATCACGTCGAAGTCGCCACCGACGAGCGCCATGTGCCGCACCTCCTCGATCCCCTTGAGCCGCTCGCGCAGCCGCCGCCACGAGCTCTGCTGGATCGAGAGCGACACGTAGGCCGAGGTGGCGAGGCCCGCCTTCACCGGATCGACGATCACCGTGTAGCCGACGATCACGCCGGCGGCGGCCAGCCGGTCGAGCCGCGCATACGCGTTGGCCCGCGAGACGCGCACCCGCTCCGCCAGCGTCCGCACCGACATCCGCCCGTCCACCTGGAGCTCGGCGAGCATCCGCCGGTCGATGTCGTCCAGCACGTCGGCCATCTGTCTCGCTCCTCACACCCGCATCCACTCGACGGTGGACATCCTGCACGCACCCAGCACAGCTTCACGACAACCATCTCATCTTCCATGTGGATGTTGGTCGAACTGCCGCATCCGGCGGACTATTTGCTCCTGATGTCTTCATCGAGGAGGTAGCCGTGAGCGACTCGCTGTCCCGGATGCTGGACGAGCACGGCAACGTCGTCGAGGGCGTCGACCCGGCGACGCTCCCCCCGCTCGCCGACCTGCTCGACGGCTACCGCGCGCTGGTCGTCGCGAGGCGGTTCAACGACCAGGCGAGCGCGCTGGTCCGGCAGGGTCGGCTCGCGGTCTACCCCTCCTCGCACGGCCAGGAGGCCTGCCAGGTCGCCGCGGCGACCGTGCTCGGCGAGCACGACTGGCTGTTCCCGACCTACCGCGACTGCGCCGCGGTCGTCACCCGCGGCGTCGACCCCGTCGAGGTGCTGACGCTGCTGGCGGGCGAGTGGCACTGCGGCTACGACCCGGTCGCGACGCGCGTCGCGCCGCAGTGCACGCCGCTCGCGACGCAGCTGCCGCACGCCGTCGGCGTGGCGCACGCGGCCCGCCTGAAGGGCGAGGACACCGTGGTCATGGCGCTCTGCGGCGACGGCGCGACGAGCGAGGGCGACTTCCACGAGGCGCTCAACTTCGCCGCGGTGTTCCGCGCGCCCGTTGTCTTCCTCGTGCAGAACAACAAGTACGCGATCTCGGTGCCGCTGGCCCGGCAGTCGGCCGCGCCGTCGCTCGCCGCGAAGGGGGTCGGCTACGGCGTCCCCGCCGAGCTGGTCGACGGCAACGACCTCGCCGCGCTCACCAGCGTGCTCGCGGCCGCCGTCGAACGTGCCCGCAGCGGCGGCGGCCCGACGCTCGTCGAGGCCGACACCTATCGCATCCAGGCGCACACGAACGCCGACGACGCCAGCCGCTACCGCAACGACGACGAGGTCGCGAAGTGGCTGCCCCGCGATCCGCTGCTGCGGCTCAAGGCCTACTTGACCGCGCAGGGTGTGCTCGACGCCGAGCGGGAGGCCGCGTTCGCGCAGGTCGCCGAGGAGATGGCGGCGCACGTCAGGGCCGGATCGGCCGGCGAGGGGACGGCCGATCCGAGCGAGCTGTTCCGGCACGTGTTCGCGGAGCCGACACCGCAGCTGCGGGAGCAGTCCGAGCTGCTCGCAGCCGAGCTGACGGCGGACCTGGAGGCGGCCCGATGAGCACGACGACGCTCACCCCCAAGATCACTATGGCGCAGGCCATCAACACCGCCTTGCGCGACGCCATGACCGCCGACGACCGCGTCGTCGTCTTCGGCGAGGACGTCGGCCCGCTCGGCGGCGTCTTCCGCGTGACCGACGGGCTCACCGCGTCGTTCGGCGAGGACCGCTGCTTCGACACGCCGTTGGCGGAGTCCGGGATCGTCGGCATGGCGATCGGGATGGCGATGAACGGCATGCGCCCGGTCATCGAAATGCAGTTCGACGCGTTCGCGTTCCCGGCGTTCGAGCAGATCGTCAGCCACGTGGCCAAGATGGCCAACCGCACGCGCGGCAAGGTCCGGCTGCCGATGGTGATCCGGGTGCCCTACGCGGGCGGGGTCGGCGGGGTCGAGCACCACTGCGACTCGTCGGAGGCCTATTACGCGCACACGCCCGGCCTGCTCGTCGTCACACCGGCGACGAACGCCGACGCGTACGGCCTGCTCCGCGCGGCCATCGACAGCCCCGACCCGGTGATCTTCCTCGAGCCGAAGAAGCAGTACTTCAGCAAGGAGGAGGTCGACGTCACCGCCCCCGTCCCGCCGATCGGACGCGCGGTAGTCCGGCGCGAGGGCCGCGACGCCACACTGATCACCTACGGCCCTTCGGTGCCGGTCGCGCTCGCCGCGGCGGAGCAGGCCGCGGCGGAAGGCCGCGACGTGGGTGTCGTCGACGTGCGCTCGATCGTCCCCTTCGACGACGAGACGGTCTGCGCGGCCGTACGCGCAACAGGCCGTGCGGTGGTGGTCGCGGAGGCGCCGGGGTTCGCCTCGGTCGCTTCGGAGATCGCCGCGCGGGTCACCGAGCGCTGCTTCCACCACCTGGAGGCGCCGGTGCGCAGGGTCACCGGGTTCGACATCCCGTTCCCCGCTCCGAAGCTGGAGCGCCACCAGCTGCCTGGTGTCGACCGGATCCTCGACGCCGTCGACGACCTGCAGTGGGAGGAATCGTGAGCCCGCAGGTCTTCACGCTGCCCGACCTCGGCGAAGGCCTCTCCGAGGCAGAGCTGGTCCGCTGGCTGGTGAAGGTCGGCGACACCGTGGCCATCGACGAGGTGGTCGCGGAGGTCGAGACGGCCAAGGCGAGCGTCGAGGTGCCGACACCGTTCGCCGGTGTGGTCGTCGAGCTGCACGGCACCGAGGGCTCGACGATCGACGTCGGCGCGCCGCTGATCTCGGTCGCAGCTGACACCGACACCGCTGCCGCGACCTACGTCGAGGAGGAGCGGGCCGGTTCCGGCAACGTCCTCATCGGCTACGGGACGTCGGCGCCCCCCGCCGGCCGACGGGGCCGCCGCGCCCGCCGCGCGGACGCACCGGCCCGGCCCGCGGGCGCGGAACGTCCCCGGGTGCGCTCGCCGCTGGTCCGCCAGCTGGCCCGCAAGCACGGCATCGACCTCGCGACGCTGCCCGGAACGGGCCCGGACGGCCTCATCACCAGGGCGGACGTCGAGCGCGCTGCGACGCCGGAGACACCCCCGGCCAACACGTCCACCGATGCCCGCACCGGCCTGCCGATCAAGGAACGGGTGGCGGTGCGCGGCGTCCGCAAGGCGGTCACGCAGACGCTCGCCCGCAGCCGTTCGGAGATCCCGGAGGCGACGACCTGGGTCGACGTCGACGCGACCGCACTGCTGGAGATGCGCGCCGCGATGGCGGTCGGCGACGAGCGGCCGCCGGGCATGCTGGCGATCCTCGCGCGGTTCGTCGTCGCCGGGCTGGCCCGCTTCCCCGAGCTGAACTCCCGCGTCGACACCGAGCGCGAGGAGATCCAGCACCTCGACGGGGTCAACCTCGGCATCGCGGCACAGACCGACCGCGGCCTGCTCGTGCCCTCGATCCGCGGCGCCCACGAGCTCAGCATCCGTGGGCTCGACGCCGAGATCCGCAGGCTGACGGCCGCGGCCAGGGACGGCAGCGCCACCGCCACCGACCTGTCCGGCGGCTCGTTCACGCTCAACAACTACGGCGTGCTCGGCGTCGACGGCAGCGCGGCGATCATCAACCACCCGGAGGTCGCGATACTCGGGATCGGCCGGATCATCGAGCGCCCATGGGTCGTCGAGGGCACGATCGTGCCGCGGCACATCACGCAGCTGTCGCTCGTCTTCGACCACCGCGTGTGCGACGGCGGCACCGCGGGCGGCTTCCTGCGTTACGTCGCCGACGCGGTGGAGGCCCCGGTCCGGGCACTCGCGGACGTCTGATCGGCGTCCTGCAGGCGGCGCAGCTCGGCCCGGAGCCGGCCGCGGACGTGCAGGAGCGCCGCCACGCGGTCCTCGACCGCGTCGAGCCGGCGCGCGTAGAGCTCGACGGCTTCGGCGCACGCCGGCTCGCCGGCCAGGTCGTGTGCGAGGCACCCGCTGACGCTGCGGATGTCGTCCGAGGTCAGGCCGGCAGCCAGCAGCATCCTGATGTTCGCGACCTGCGTCTCGGCCTCCGGCGCGTAGTCGCGGTAGCCGTTGGCCGCCCGCGCGGAGTGCAGGAGGCCCTGCTCCTCGTAGTACCGCAGCGCCCGGGTCGTCGTGCCGGTCCGACGGGCGAGCTCGCCGATGCGCATGTCCGTCATCGTCGCCCACCCACCCGGAACGACACCAGGAAGATCGCCAGCGACACCAGCCCGAGCACCGCGCTCGCGGTGAGCACGCCGGCCGCGCCGAACCACGCGAGTGCCGCGCCACCGGCCGCACCGGCGACGGAGATGCCCAGGTACATCGCACTCGTGTTCAGCGCGATCGCCTCGGTCGCCGACTCGCCCGCGACCGCCATCAGCCGGGCCTGGCTCGGCGGGTTGAACGCCCAGCCGCAGACGCCCCACCCACCGATCAGCGCGCCGATCACGACGATCGGGACGGCGCCGCTCCACGCCCAGCCCGCGACGGCCAGCGCAGCCACGACCGCGGTCTGACCGCCCAGTGCGCCAACGAGCAGGCGTTCCGCACCGAACCGGTCGGTGCCGCGGCCACCGAGCAGCGCGCCGGCGAACCCGGCCACACCAGCGATGCCGATGAGCACCGCCAGCTCCGCGGGGCCCGCGCCCGACAGAGCGGCCGCGATCGGCGCGATGTAGACGAACGGCATCAACCCACCGGCCGCACCGACCGTCATCGCCACCAGCCCGATCAGCACCGTGGGCTGCCGCAACGGCGCCAGCCGCGCCCGGACGGTCTGGCGCGGTGCCCGTTCGAGCGCGGGCATCGACACCGCGAGCCCGACGGTCACCAGCACGGCGATCGCCGCCACGAAGACCATCGTCGAGCGCCAGCCGACCGTGCCTCCGAGCCACGTGCCGGCCGGAACGCCGGCGACCAGCGAGAGCGTCAGCCCGACGGTGAGCACCCCGATGCTGCGGCCGGTGCGGCCCGGCGGGGCGAGCGTTGCCGCGGTGGCGAAGGCGGCGGGCGTCATCATCGCCGCCGTGGCGGCCGCAAGCACGCGGATCGCCATGAGCAGCGGGTAGGTCGGCGCGAGCGCCGCGGCGACGTTCAACACCGTGAACACCGCCATCCCGCCGATCAGCACCGCGCGGCGCGGCAGCCCGGCCGTCACCACCGCCATCACCGGAGCGCTCAGCGCGTACGTCAGCGAGAACGCCGTGACGAGCTGCCCTGCGGCCGGCTCGGTGACGGCAAGATCCGTCGCGAGGGCCGGCAGCACACCCGCGATCACGAAATCGTCGGTGCCGATGGCGAAGGTCAGCAGGGCGAGGCAGCCGAGCCAAAGCGGGACGGATCCGCTGGTGGGGGCCGGTATCGCGGCATCGGGTCGGGTCGACATGCCGCGACGCTAGAACCTTGCCGCCGGCGTCAAGGCAAGCGCAAATGTTTTGCCATCAGCTTGCCTTTTCGAGCGGCTCTGATAACTATGCTGACCGTAGCGTTCGTGGTATGGGGGTAACCACGACACTGCGCCGGAAGCTGCGGACAGCCATCGCCGCAGCCGTCCCGCAGGCCGAACAGGGGCGGCACATCGACCCGATCGACGAGCCCGCGCCCGACCCGTCCGCGTGGGGGGCCACGTGCACCGCGGCCATCGAGAGCCCGGAGATGGAGACGTTCCGCGCCGGCCTGCGGCTCGACGACCGCGACGTGCGCGCCTCGGTGCTCGACGACCTCGCCACCTTCCACGGGATCACCCCGGAGGAGGCCCGCGCCCGCTGCCTCGACTGGGAGCAGGACAGCCTCGCCGAATGGGCCGCCGTGGAGGACCCCGTCGCGTTCTACCGCACGATGCAGTCCTGGGGCTTCGACCTGCTGTGGTGGGCATATCTGCAAGCCACGGGGCACGCCGACCCCTCGCACGTCATCGCGCTGCGCTGGCTGCGGCAGCACACCGACTACTCGCTGGACAGCCGCAAGCACCTCGACTTCGGCTCCGGTGTGGGCGTCACGAGCCAGCTCTTCGCCGATTGCGGCTACGAGACCACCCTCGCCGACCTCTCCTCGACCCTGCTCGGCTTCGCCCGCTTCCGCTTGGAACGCCGCGGCGTCAGCGCCTCCTACCTCGATCTCGGCACCGAGGCGCTGCCGAACGACCGGTACGACGTGATCACCGCGATCGACACGCTCGCGCACGTCCCCGACCTGGCGAGCACGGGCCGCGAGCTGCACGCCGCGCTTCGCCCCGGCGGGGTGCTGATCGCCAACTTCGACATCCGCGAAGAGGCCCCGGAGACCGTCTGGCACCTGCAGGACGACGACCTGCGCGCGACCTACGAGCTGCGGCGCGCGGGCTTCGTCTCGGTGGGCGGGCTCGGGTACGGGCTGGTGGCGTACCGCAGCGTGCACGACAGCGGGATCAAGCAGCGCGTACGTGCGGCCCGCGACTGGTTGACGCTGGTCAGCCCGCCCCGCCGGCTCGCGCGGCGGCTCGGCCGCCCGATGCTGCGCGCAGCGGGTGCGCACCTCGAACGGCGCCGGCGGGGACACGCGCCGCAGCTCACACCGGCGCTGGCTCCTGCGCTCCAGGTCCCGGCCCAGCGCACCGGGAACGATGTCGACGAGCGATCGGCCAGAACGCCAGGCCGACGCTGATCACTCCGTCAACGTCCCCCAGGCGTAGGTCTGCTTGGCCAACTTGAGGTACATGAACGTCTCGGCGCTCGTGATGCCCTCGATGCCCCGGACGCTGTCGTTCAGCACCCGCAGCAGCTGCGCGTCGTCCTTGCACGTGACCTCGGCGAGCAGGTCGAACCGGCCCGCGCAGAGCACGAGGTAACACACTTCGGGCAGCTCGCCGAGCCGTTCGGCGACGGCGTGCACGTCGCCGGAGACCTTGATGCCGATCATCGCCTGACGGGCGAGGTCGACGTCGAGCGGGTCGGTGACCGCGACGATCTGCATCGTCCCGTCGCGGAGCAGCCGCTGCACGCGCTGGCGCACCGCGCCTTCGGACAGCCCGACGGCTCTGGACAGCGTGGTGAACGACGCCCGACCGTCCCGCTGCAGGAGCGAGATCAGCGTGCGGTCGGTGCCGTCGAGACCGCGCGACCCGCGTTGGTCGTCGGTCCGCTGGCGCGCTGCTCCGGTCATAACGCCACTTCCCTGTGTCGGACACCGCGCGGCCCCCGCGCGGGACCGGCTCGGGTCACAGCATCGCGTGCGCCTTCGAGAGAACGTCACGCAGGATGCTCTCGATCTCGTCGAACTCGCGCTGCCCGCAGATGAGCGGCGGCGCGAACTGGATGACGGGATCGGCGCGATCGTCGGTCCGGCAGTACAACCCGGCCTCGAAGATCGCCGCCGAGACGAACCCGCTGAGCACGCGCTCGGACTCCTCCTCGGTGAACGACTCCTTCGTGACCTTGTCCTTCACCAGCTCGACGGCGAAGAAGAAGCCGTCGCCGCGGACGTCGCCGACGATCGGGATGTCGGAGAGCTTCTCCAGCGTCGACCGGAACGCGCCCTCGCGGCTGCGCACGGCGCCGTAGAGGTCCTCGCGGTCGAAGATGTCGAGGTTGGCGAGCGCGACGGCGCACGCGACCGGGTGACCGCCGAACGTGTACCCGTGCAGGAAGACGGCGTCCTCGGCCTGGAACGGCTCGGCCAGCCGGTCGCTGATGATCGCGGCACCGAGCGGCGCGTACCCCGAGGTCAGGCCCTTGGCGCAGGTGATGATGTCGGGCTGGTAGCCGTAGCGCTGCGCGCCGAACGCGTACCCGAGGCGGCCCCACGCGCAGATCACCTCGTCGGAGACGAGCAGGACGTCGTGGCGGTCGCAGATCTCCCTGACCCGCTGGAAGTAGCCGGGCGGCGGGGTGAGGCAGCCACCGGAGTTCTGCACCGGCTCGAGGAACACGGCCGCGACGGTGTCGGCGCCCTCGGCGAGGATCGCGGCCTCGATCTGGTCGGCGGCCCACACGCCGAACGCCGCGGGATCGTCGCCGTGCTCCGGAGCGCGGTAGAAGTTGGTGTTCGCGACCTTGATCCCGCCGGGGACGAGCGGCTCGAAGGGCGCGCGGTAGGGCGCAACACCGTTGATCGTCAGCGCGCCGTGCGTCGTGCCGTGGTACGCGCTGGCGCGGCTGACGACCTTGTACTTGCCCGGCTTCCCGGTGAGCTTGAAGTACTGCTTCGCGAGCTTCCACGCCGTCTCGACGGCCTCCGAGCCGCTGGTGGTGAAGAAGACCTTGTTCAGGTCGCCCGGCGCGGTCGCGGCGATCCGCTCGGCCAGCTCGACGGCGGCCGGGTGGACGTGCGACCAGAGCGGGAAGTAGGCGAGCTCGCGCGTCTGGCGCGCCGCCGCCTCGGCAAGCTCCTCGCGGCCGTGCCCCGCCTGCACGACGAAGAGCCCGGCGAGGCCGTCGAGGTAGCGCCGGCCCGTCTCGTCGTAGATGTACGCGCCCTCGCCGCGGGTGATCACCGGCAGCGAGCCGTTGCGCATCGCCGCCAGCTTCGAGAAGTGCGGCCAGAGGGCGGTCTGGGGGTCGGTCACAGGACTCTCCACTCGATGCGACGGCGCGACACTCCCTTTATCGCACGGCGCTCGTCCAGGAACAACCTTTTCCGTTGCCTGAAGCGGTTGAGACTGAGGAAACTGTTGAGAACCACCGCTCGGGCTGACAGCATCGCCGGCATGACCGAGCTGCTGACCGTCACCGGCCCTGCAACCGGCGACGTCCTCGCCGAGCTGCCGGCGGCCACCGCGGCCGACGTGGACACCGCCGTCGGCCGCGCCCGCAAGGCGCAGCGCGAGTGGGGCGCGACGGCGCCCGGGGAGCGGGCGGCCGTCCTGCTGCGGGTGGCGGCGCTCATCGAGGCGCACGCCGAGGAGCTCGCGCTCACCGAGACCCGCCAGTGCGGCAAACCGATCCGGCTCTCCCGCGAGTTCGACGTGCCCGGGACGGCCGACAACGCCGCCTTCTTCGCCGGCGCGTCACGCGCGATGGAGGGCAAGGCGGCCGCCGAGTACTCGGCCGACCACACCTCGGCGATCCGGCGCGACCCGGTGGGCGTCGTCGGGTCGATCGCGCCGTGGAACTACCCGCTGCAGATGGCGGGCTGGAAGCTCTTCCCGGCCTTGGCCACCGGGAACGCCGTGGTGATCAAACCGGCCGAGATCACGCCGTTGACCACGCTGCGTCTCGCCGAGCTGTGCGCGGAAGCGGGCCTGCCCGACGGCGTGCTGACGGTGCTCGTCGGCACCGGGCCCGTCGCGGGCGAGGCGCTCGTGAGCCATCCCGGCATCGACATGGTGTCGTTCACCGGCTCGACCGCCGTCGGGAAGCGGGTGGCGCAGCTCGCCGCGCAGGCCCCGAAGCGCGTCCACCTGGAGCTGGGCGGCAAGGCGCCGTTCGTCGTGTTCGACGACGCCGACCTCGAAGCCGCCATGCACGGCGCGGTTGCGGGCGCGCTGATCAACGGCGGGCAGGACTGCACCGCGGCCACCCGCGCCTACGTGCAGCGCCCGCTCTACGACGCGTTCGTCGACGGGGTCGCCGACCTGTTCGGCACGGTCCGGATGGGCGACCCGGAGGACCCGGCGACCGACCTCGGCTCACTGATCTCCCGCGCGCAGGCCGAGCGGGTGCACGGCTTCGTGAGCAGGGCGGCCACCGCCGGGGCGCGGATCGTGGGCGGCCGGGCGCCGGAGGGTGCGTTCCACGAGCCCACGCTCGTCGTCGGCGCCGCGCAGGACGCGGAGATCGTGCGCGACGAGGTGTTCGGGCCCGTGCTGGTGGTGCTGCCGTTCGACAGCGACGACGACGGGCTCGCGCTGGCCAACGACACCCGCTACGGCCTCGCCGCCTCGGCCTGGACGCGCGACGTCTACCGGGCCGGCCGGGCGTCGCGCGAGCTGGCCGCCGGCTGCGTCTGGATCAACGACCACATCCCGATCGTCAGCGAGATGCCGCACGGTGGCGTCAAGGCGTCCGGGTACGGGAAGGACATGTCGAGCTACGCGCTGGAGGAGTACACCTCCGTCAAGCACGTGATGAGCGACAACACGGGCGAGGCGCGCAAGAGCTGGCACCGGACGGTGTTCGCGGGCGGGTGAGGGGGCGCGCGGCCCGCTCGGAGTAGGTGCGCGACGCATACGTTGCCTGGAAAGCCACTTTCCCAGCGCCACCGGCCGGGAAAGTGGCTTTCCCGGCACTCTCGACCTGGCCCGCCCCGGTCTAGAGCTCCGACGCCGCCCACTCCGTCACCGTCACGTCGTCGCCGACGGCGAGCTTGCCCGTCCGCAGCACGGAGAACTTCGCGCCGAAGGCCACACCACCCTCGGCGGCGCGGCGGTAGGAGGCGAGGGTCCGGATCGGTTCGGGGCCCGCGACGACGCCGGCCGACTGGTCAACGCGGGTCACGGCGCAGCGGATCGCCAGCTTCTGGTAGCCGAGCTCGGCGTTGCCGATGGTCATGGTGCGGGCGCGGTCCTCGGTGTGCGCCTCCGGCCAGCCGTCGACGATCACGTTCGGCCGGAACCGGTCCATCGGCAGCCCGCCCGCGGGGATGCGGGTGTTCAGCTCCTCCAGCGATGACACCGATATCACGAGCGTCGCGCCGCTGTCGGCGTAGCCGCAGCGAGCCGGGACGTGGCCCGGCATCACGCGGTGGTGCTCGGACGGCACCCTGACCAGCCGCGACGGCACGCCGAGCACGGCGGTGAGCCACTGCGCCACCGGCTCGCCCTGGTCGATCCCGCGGTACTGGTTGTTGAAGAGCTGCACGTCGCGGCGGGGCCCGTCGGTGTCGACCTCGACCGTCACCGGGTCGTGTCCCGCGACGTCGAGCACGAGGATCTCCCCGCCGTCCTCGACCCGCGGGCGGATCACCGCGAGCGTCGGGTCGCGACGCTGGGTGCGGAACACGTAGCCGTCGTCGACGACCATGAACGTCCGGTCGTCGACCAGCCCGCCCTCGGTCAGGTCGGCCTCCGTGAGCGGCACGCCTGCGCACCCCTTGACCGGGTACGTGACGAGCCCGACGACCCGTGCCATGCGATCTCCAACTCCTCTTGACTTCTCCACCAGCGCCTTGGATCTTAGAAAAGCGTTCTAAGACGTAGGTCACATCCTCAGCAGGTCGACGACGACTTCCCGGGAGGCGACGTGAAGCTGTCCTACGTCCGAGAGCTCGACGAATACCCGACGGGCCGGCGCAGGACGTTCCTGCTCGGGATGGCCGTGCTGGCCAGCCTCATCATCAACTACGAGGCCGCCATCGCGCCGGTTGTCCCGCTGCTGCTCCCCGACCTGGGCATGACACTACCGACGTACGGCGCGATCTCGGCCGCCTCGGCGCTCTCCGGCGCGATCGCCGGCATCATCGCGGGCCGCTGGACCGACAAGGTCGGACGGGTCCGGCTGCTGGTCCCGACGATGCTGATCACGTCGCTGCTGTGCTTCGCGATGGCGTTCGTGGACTCCCCGGGGCAGCTGCTCGCCACCCGGATCGTGCTGTCGTTCGTCGACGGGATCGCGGTGGCCGCCACCGCGCCGCTGGTGCGCGACTTCTCGCCGCGCATGGGCCGTGCGACGGCGTTCGGGTTCTGGACGTGGGGCCCGGTCGGCGCGAACTTCCTCTCCGCTGCCATCGCCGGCGCGACGCTGGCGTACTTCGGCACGTGGCAGTCCCAGTTCATCATCATGGGGACGCTGTCGCTGGTCATCTCGATCGTGATCGCGTTCAACATCGCCGAGCTCTCCCCAGCGCTGCAGGCGACGATCCGCCAGACCGAGCAGCACGCCGTCGGCGAGGCGGACGTCGCGCGGCCGGCGCGGATGTCCGACCTGCTGCGCAGCCCGGTCGTCTGGGCACACCTGCTCGGCATCTCGTCCTGGCTGGTCCTGTACATCACGCTGCTGGTGTTCGGGCAGACGATGCTCGTGGCGACGTTCGGCGTGACGCCCGCCGAGGCGTCGCAGATCATGATGGCGTTCTGGATCCTCGACCTGGTCATGCTGATCGTCATCGGGCGGATCTCCGACCGCCTGCAGCTGCGCAAGCCGTTCGCCGTGGCGGGTACCGCTCTCGGGCTGCTGGTGCTGGCCGTGCTGATCTGGATGACCGCGAACCCGCAGAGCACGTCCGTGCCCGCGCTCATGATCACCGGCAGCCTGCTCGGCGGCGCGCTGGCGATGGCTTACGCGCCGTGGATGGCGAACTACTCGGAGAACGCCGAGGACATCGACCCGCGGCTGCAGGGCACGGCGTGGGGGCTGTTCTCGTTCGCCACCAAGATCATCGCAGTGGGCGTGCTGCTGGTCTCGCCGCACGTCGTCGCGGCGGTCGGCTGGGACGGCTGGCTCGTCGTGACGATGGTGTGCCTCGCGGCGTTCGGCATCGCGATCGTGTTCTTCAAGGGCCCCTGGCGGCGCATCCCGGCCACCACTCCGGCGACAGCCACCCCCGTCGCCGGCGACTGACCCCGAACTTCCCCACCGTTTTGTGCATTTGCGCGCTCTGGGAGCGCGCAGGTGCACAAAACGGTGGGGAACTCCTACGCCGTGTCGAAGACGCCCAGGCGCTCGATCATCGCGACGGCGGCGTCGGTGATCCGGTCGGCGTCGTCGCGGGTCGTGCTCGTGACGATCTCGCGGCTGGCCTCCCCGATGATCGTGGTCAGGACGGCGACGGTGACCCGGCCGATGGGGTCGTCGTCCACCTCCAGCAGCAGCGAGTTCTGTCGCAGCCACGCGTGCGCGCGGGTGCGCCGCATCAGCTCAAAGCCGGGCGGCCCGTCCTTCTCCAGGAACAGGTCGGCCAGGCCGCGGCCCTCCCACGAGCCGGCGAGGAAGGCCCGCGCGCCGGTGATGAACAGCGCGAGCGGACGCGTCTCACCCTCGTGTCTCGCCTGCGCGACGGCCGACGCCGCACGGTGCTCCTGGCTGCCCTGCCACTCCTCGTACAGCGCTAGGAACAGCTCCGCCTTCCCACCGAAGTGGTGGTAGAGGCTCCCGACGCTCGACCCGGCCTTCTCCACGACCCGCGCGACGCTGGCGTCGGCGAACCCCACCTCCGCGAAGACGTCGCGGGCCGCGTCCAGGATCACGCGGCGGGTCTCGGCCGTGCGGCTCCAGGTCCACGACCCGCGGCCGCTGCCGGGGTACTGCGGGCCGTCCGGCTGCCCTTCGTCTGCTCGCACGTCGTCTCCCGTCGGAAAGGTGCCGCATCGTACCGGCGTGCTGGACGTCCGGTGCCGGACGCACTGTGCTGGACGTCTGGGGGTTCCCGTGTTCGACTCTCCGCATGCTGCCCGCCTCGGAGCTCTGGACCTGGTCCGACCCGATGGGTGAGGCGCTGCACCTGCTGCGGATGACCGGCACGTTCTACTTCCGGGCCGAGTTCTCCGAGCCGTGGGGCATCGAGATCCCACCGATGCCCGACACCCTCTGGTTCCACGTCGTGACTCACGGCAGCGCGGCCATCGTGCTCCCACCGACCGGGGAGCAGGACGTCCCGCTCGCCCCCGGCGGGCTGGCGCTCGTCCCGCACGGCGCCGGCCACGGCTTGCGCAGCGCCCCGGATGCTCCGATGCATTCCGCCTCCCACATCCCGCACGACTTCCTCTCCGAGCGGTACGCCGTGCTCCGCCACGGCGGCGGCGGCGAACGCTCGACGATGGTGTGCGGGGCCGTCCGCTTCGACCACCCGGCCGCCCGCGCGCTCGTGGCGCTGCTGCCCCCGGTGATCCGGATCGGCGCCACCGAAAACGCAGGAGCAGAGTGGTTGTCGGGCACGCTCGGCCTGCTCGCCGCCGAGGTCACGCAGCTGCGGCCCGGCGGGGAGGCGGTGATCACCCGGCTGTCGGACATCGTCGTCATCCAGGCGATCAGGGCATGGATCGAGAGCGACCCGGCGGCCCGCACCGGCTGGCTCGGCGCGCTGCAGGACCCGCAGATCGGCCGGGCGCTGACGCTGATCCACCGTGACCCGGCCCGCGAGTGGACGGTCGCCGCGCTGGCCGCGGAGACGTCGATGTCGCGCTCGGCGTTCGCCGCGCGGTTCACCGAACTGGTCGGCGAGGCCGCGATGCACTACGTCACCCGCTGGCGCATGCACACGGCGATGACCTGGCTCGCCGACGACACCATGACGGTCGGCGAGATCTCCGGGCGGCTCGGCTACCGCTCGGAAGCGGCCTTCAGCAGAGCGTTCAAGCGGGTCATCGGCGTCGCACCGGGCGCGGCGCGGCGCGCGGCCATCAGTAGCGCCCAGGTGCCGCCTTCAGCGCAGCTGCAGACCGGCTAGCGAGCCGTCGGCCCGCCAGCTCTCCAGCATCTCGATGAACCGCACCGAGCCGGCGCCGAACGGCGAGTTCTTCGCCGCCGACGGCGACGCCTTGCCCTCGTTGTTGTAGTAGCCGGGCGTGCACTCCTCCTGGAACGACCTGCGCAGCTCGCCGAGCCGCACGATCGTCGCCACCCACTCCGCCTCGGCCTCCGCGGTCGCCTCGACCGTCCGCACGTCGTGCTCGGCGCAGTGCCGCACGATGTAGGCGATGTGCACCGCCTGCTCGGCGAGCATGTGCGGGAAGTTCGGCGCGAGGCCCGACTGCGTGACGCTCACGATGAAGTAGTTCGGGAACCCGTGGCTGTGCATGCCGTGGAGCGTCTCCGGCCCGTCCGCCCACTTCTCGCCGAGCACGAGCCCGTCGCGCCCGTGCACCTCGAGGCCGGTCCGGCGGGTGTACCCGGTGCCCACCTCGAACCCGGTCGCGTAGATCAGCACGTCGAGCTCGTACTCGCGGTCACTGACGACGACCCCGCGCTCGGTGATCCGGTCGACGCCCTGCCCGCGGGTGTCCACGAGCGTGACGGACGGCCGGTTGAACGTGTCGAGGTACTCGTCGTGGAAGCAGGGCCGCTTGCAGAACTGGTTGTAGTACGGCTTGAGCGCGGCGGCCGTCGCCGGGTCGCTGATCACCGCGTCGACCCGGGACCTGATCTGCTCCATCTTGGTGAAGTCGGCGAGCTGGACGAGCTCCGCGGCGTCGGTGTCGCCGCCCGCCTTGCGGACCGCGATCAACGACAGGTTCCGGATGATGTCGGTCCAGCCGTCGCCGACCAGGTCCTCGTCCTGCTGGCCGCCGGAGACGAGGATGTTGAAGTTCTCCATCCGCCGCTTCTGCCAGCCGGGTTCGAGCTGCGCCGCCCACTGCGGGTCGGTCGGCCGGTTGTTGCGCACGTCGATCGACGACGGCGTGCGCTGGAAGACGTACAGCTCGCCGGCCGCCGCGCCGAGGTGCGGGACGCACTGGACGGCGGTGGCGCCGGTGCCGATGATGCCGACCCGCTTGCCGGCGAGTCCGGGCAGCCCGTCCTCGGCGCTGCCGGTGTAGTCGTAGTCCCAGCGGCTGGTGTGGAAGCTGTGCCCGCCGAACGTCTCCAGGCCCGGCACGCCGGGCAGCTTCGGCCGGTGCAGCGGCCCGCCCGCCGTCACGACGAACCGGGCCCGCATGCGGTCGCCGCGGTTGGTCGTGACCGTCCACTCGGCGCCGGCCTCGTCCCAGCGCATCTCGACGGCCTCGGTCTGGAAGCACGCTAGGCGGTAGAGGTCGAACCGCTCGCCGATCATCCGGCTGTAGGCGAGGATCTCCGGCCCGCGGGAGTACTTCTCGACGGGGAGGTAGCCGGTCTCCTCCAGCAGCGGCAGGTAGATGTAGGACTCGATGTCGCAGGCGGCGCCGGGGTAGCGGTTCCAGTACCAGGTACCGCCGAAGTCGCTGCCCTTCTCGATGATCCGGACGTCGGCGACGCCCGCTTCGCGCAGCCGCGCCGCGGTCAGCAGGCCGCCGAAGCCGCCGCCGATCACGATCACGTCCACGCGGTCGGTGAGCGGCTCGCGCTCGAACGTCGGGTCGGCGTGCGGGTCGTCCAGGTAGCGCGCCAGCTCGCCGTCCGGCTCGCGGTACTGGTCGTTGCCGTCGGGGCGCAGGCGGCGTTCGCGCTCTTCGCGGTACTTGGCGCGCAGTGCGTCGGGGTCGAACCCGAGCCCGGTGTCGGCCGTCTGCGTCATCGCTACCCCCCGTGAACGACGAATTCCAGAACCACGTTCGACCTTACGCAGCGATCCGGCCCCGTGTCAGCACCGGCGGTCGCCGGTTCGGGCGGACCCGCCCCCACGGCCGCACCACGGAGATCACCGTGATCAGCAGCAAGGTCGTGACGATGCTGACCGAGCCGGTGAACAGGCTCCGTCGCACGACGAGGTACTCCGGGTCGGCGAGCGCCGACGGGTCGGCGGTCAGCGCCACCGCGTCGCCGATCCAGCCGCCCATCCAGATCGGCGTGAAGATCAGCATCGCGACGCAGAGCACCAGCTTCACCAGCACCCACCAGTACCGGACGAGCCCCCACTTCGTCTTCATCCCCAGCAGCACCCCGCTGGTGATCGACCCGACCGCGAGCGCGATCAGCAGGTACCGGTCGAACATGTGGGTGATCTCGTGCGCCGCGTGCCGCAGCGCGGGATCGCCGGTGACGAGCGCGACGACGTTCAGCGTGAGCTGGCAGCAGCCGACGCCCAGCCAGCCGAGGGATGTCGTGTAGTGCAGCACGTCGAGCACGTGCTTGCCCCTGCGTCCGATTCTCCTGACCATGCCGAAAGCCTCGCCATGGTCGCTGCCTGCCGGAACACGGCGAGATGGGGGTTGTGTGGTGGAGCCAGCTTCCCGGCGGAGGTAGGGCCAGCAGGATGGTCCCGGCCGCAGCTCCGCCGTAGCGTCCTGTTCGTGCCTGGAGCGCAGATCCCGTGGCACGCGCCGGTGCGGCTCCTGCGGTCCGGCCGACCGCTGCGCGGCCTCGGCTACCTCGCGTCCGGCGCGGTGTGCGACCTGCTGTGCCTCGCGGCCCTGCTGGTCGCCGTCGCTGCCGGGCTCGCCCTCTCGCCGTTCCTGGCCGGGTTCCCGCTGCTCGTGGCCCTGTTCTTGGTGGCGGGCGGGCACGCGGCGCTGGAGCGTCGGCGGGTGGCGTGGCTCGGCACCCCGGTGGAGTCGGCCGAGCACCGCGCGCCGTCCCGGCCGGGCGTCACGGCCTGGGTCGGCGCCCGCCTGCGCGATCCGCGCACCCGGCGCGAGCTGGCGCACGCCGTGCTCAGCTGCACGGTGCTGTGGCCGTTCGAGCTGATCGTGACGGTGTCGTGCGTGCTGATGACCGGCTTCCCGCTGCTCGCGCCACTGCTGGCGGCGCTGTTCCCCGCGGCGTTCCCGGCCGCGGTCGAGCTGGCGGTGGCCGGGTGGCTGTGGCTCGCCCCGCCCATCGGGCTGCTGTTCGCACTCCTCTCGGCGTACGTGCTGACGGCGGCGGCCGGCGTGCGGGCGCGGCTGACCGTCGTGGTGCTCGGTGCGCGGTCAGACGCTTGCACCGCGGAGTTCGAGGAGGTCAGCCGCTCGCGGACGCGGATCGTCGACCGCTTCGACACCGAGCGCGCCCGGATCGAACGCGACCTGCACGACGGCGTGCAGGGTCGCCTGCTCGGGCTGGCCGTGCAGCTCGGGATCGCCCGCTCGCGGCTGCCCGCCACCGCGGCCACGGCGCCCGTCGCCGCGCTGCTGGCCGGAGCCCACGAGGAGGCCACCACGGTGCTCGCCGAGCTGCGCCGGGTCGTCGACGGCATCCACCCGCACGTCCTGACCGACCGCGGGCTCGTGGCGGCGGTCGACGAGCTCGCGGGCACATCGACGGTCCCGGTGCGGGCCGACCTCGTGCTGCCGGGCCGGCTCGGCCGGTCCGTCGAGGCCTGCGCCTACTACGTGATCAGCGAGGCGATCACGAACGCCGCGAAGCACTCGATGGCGCGGACGGTCGACGTCGCCGCGCGGGTCGGCGGCGGGCGGTTGCGCGTCGAGATCGGCGACGACGGCCTGGGCGGCGCGAGCGCTGTCGACGGCGGCGGCCTGCAGGGGCTCGCCGACCGGGCCGCCGCGGTGGGCGGCACGCTGCGGCTGGCCAGCCCCGCGGGCGGCCCGACCCGGCTGGTGCTGGAAGTCCCGTGCCAGGTGTGAAGGGCCTCCGGGTGGTCGTCGCCGAGGACTCGGCGCTCCTGCGCGAGGGCCTGCGGCACATCCTCGCCGACGCCGGCCACGAGGTCGTCGCCGGCGCCGGCGACGCCGCCGAGCTGCTCGACGCCGTTGCCGCACACGCGCCGGACCTCGTCGTCACCGACGTCCGGATGCCGCCGGCATTCACCGACGAAGGGCTCGCCGCCGCCGTCGAGCTGCGCCGCCGCCACCCCGGCCTGCCGATCGTCGTGCTCAGCCACGTCGTCGGACGGACGTACGCCGCCGAGCTGCTGGAGACCGCGACCACTGCCGTCGGCTACCTCCTCAAGGACCGCGTGGCGGACGTGCCGCAGTTCGTCGCGGCGGTCGAGCGGGTCGCCGGCGGCGCGGTCGTCATCGATCCCGAGGTCGTGCGGCGGCTGCTAGCGGCCCGCCGCGACGCATCGCCGCTGGCAGCGCTCACGCCGCGGGAGACCGACGTGCTGGAGGGGATGGCGCAGGGCCGCACCAACGGGGCGATCGCCTCGGCCCTGCGCATCAGCGAGATCTCGGTGGCCAAACACGCCGGGAACATCTTCGCGAAACTGCTGCTCCCACCTGCGGCCGACGACAACCGCAGGGTGCTCGCGGTGCTGGCATACCTGCGTGATCGACCTGACGGCACGGGGCTAACGTGATCGTTGATCAGTCGCTCCGAGCAGGAGAATGCGACATGCCGCACCCCCGCCGTACCTTCCTCGTTGCAGGCGGCGCCGCCGCACTGCTCGCGCCGGTCTGGCTCGCCACCCCGGCAGCAGCAGAACCGGCGCACCCCCGCCACCAGAGCCCCATCCACCTGCGGGTCGCCCGCTCGCGCCCGGCACCGGAACTGCCCGACCTCGTCGTCGACTATCCCTCCGATGTCACCCTGCGGGTCCGCTACGTCAGCCGCGATCCCGAAGGTGACCCGAGCGGTTGCGGGAATCGCGGCCGCGAGGAGACCGTCGAGGCCGAGGTGCCCAGCGGCGCGGCCGCGGTGTACCTCGACGACGTGCGCTACGAGCTGGCGCAGTTCCACTTCCACACGCCGTCCGAGCACGTGCTCGACCGCCGACGCTTCCCGCTGGAGCAGCACTTCGTGCACAAGGGCCCCGACGGTCAGACGCTCGTGCTCGGCCTGTTCGTCGAGGCCGGCGGCGACGGCGACACCATGCAGGACCGCGTGCTGCACCGGATGCCCGTCGAGTGCGGCGAGGAGGAGCACGTCGACGGCGTCGACATCGCGTCCGGGCTGCCGGACGACCTCACGACGTTCCGCTACGACGGCTCGCTGACCACCAGCCCCTACACCGAGCACATCTCGTGGATGGTGCTGCGGCAGCACGTCTCGATCGCGGGCGAGACGATCGAGCGGTTCCGGTCGCTGTTCCCCAAGGGTGACGCGCGGGCTCTGCAACCGCTCGCCGGGCGGGTGGTCAGCCTGCACGAGCAGAGCTGACCCTTCGTCCCGCCCCCGGACGGCGCAGCGACGAGCGGTTGATCTTCCCCCTGGCGGATGACAAAACCCGCCGCTCGTCGCGCCGCACCGCACATTCGTCCCAATCACCACGCGTGGGACGTGCAACCAACGCCCCGGTTGCTTAGCTTCGTTCTCGGATCAGTGACGGCAGGGTCACGAACTGGACACGGGACTCCCCACCCGCCGGCTCCCCGAAGCCGGACGTCCAACCAGGCCGTCGATCCGGAAGGCAGGTCGTGGCTCGGCATCGCTCCCCCCGGGGCCGAGGCACGCATCAGCCCGTACCGCTCGTGGCTCCACGCCCCGGCGGACGCAGGCATGGTGCGCGCCGTTCGGCCAGCACGAAGAGTTCGGTCCCGCTGACGCGGGGCACCGCGGTCGTCGCCGCTGCCGGCGGCGCGTTCACGCTGGTCGGCGCCGCGGCTGTCGCGTTCCCGCTCACCGGAACGCCGATCGTCCCGACCGCGCAGTCGGTCGGGACGTCGTTCGCGCTCGACGGCGACTCGGCCGAGCGCGCCGACCGCGACGGCGAGAACCGCGACGGCGATGGCGACGGCAAGTCGCTGACCGAGGGCGTCGAGGACGCCATCTCCGAGATCACCACGTCCATCGAGCCTGTCGTCCCCGAGGACCCGGAGCCTCAGGTGGCCGACGCGTCCGCGCTGGTCAAAGCCGCGCAGCAGGCCGAGGCCGAGGTCGCGAAGAAGGCCGCCGAGAAGGCCGCAGAGGCGAAGGCGGCCGCTGCGAAGGCCGAGGCCGAGCGCGCGGCCAAGCTCAACTGCAGCCTGCCCACCGGCGGACTCGGCGCGGTCAAGTCCTACGTCCGCACGGCGGCCAACTTCCTCGGCTGCCAGTACGAGCCGTCCGCGATGCACGGCGTCGCCGGCCGCGCCGGCACGTCCGACCACCCCAGCGGCAAGGCGATCGACTTCATGATCGGCCGGGCGGCCGGCGACCAGCTCGCCCAGTGCGCGCTGAACAACAAGAAAGAGCTCGGCATCACGTACGTGATCTGGCGCCAGCGCATCAACTACGGCAGCGGCTGGGAAGCCATGGAGGACCGGGGCAGCCCGACCGCCAACCACTACGACCACGTGCACGTCTCGTTCGGCAGCGGCGCGGGCGGCAAGCCGATCACCTGCTGAGGACGGCGCCGCTCGGCCCCACGCCTCCGGCGCGAGGGCAGGAAAGCCACTTTCCGGCCCTCACAGGGCAGCAAAGTGGCTTTCCTGCCCTCCCCAGCACCGGGGAGACCCAGGGTTACGACCGCTGCGAGAACTCCCGCGCCCGCTCGGCCAGCTCCGCGTCCGGCCGCACGCCCGTGTAGAGCACGAACTGCTCGAGCGCCTGCAGCGCGATCACCTGCGAGCCGGTGACGACGGTCGCGCCGGCCGCGGTCGCGCGTCGCACGAGCGGGGTGTCCGGCGGGACGGCGACGACGTCGAGCACGAACTCGGCGGAATCGACGATCTCGGCCGCAACGGGGAGGTCCGCCGCCTCGGGGCCGCCCCCCATCCCCACCGGCGTGGCGTTGACGAGGACCCGCGGCCGCTCGCCGGCGAGCGCCGCCTGCCAGGTGAACCCGTACTGCTCGGCGAGCGCCCGGCCCGTCCGCTCGTTGCGGGCGACCACGACCCCTGGCGGGAACCCGGAGTCGCGCAGCGCCGCGACCACGGCCTTCGCCATGCCGCCGCTGCCGAGGACGGCCGGCGCGGCGTCCCGGGGCGCGCCGTCGACCAGCGCGGCGACCGCGAGGTAGTCGGTGTTGTAGGCGCGCAGGTGCCCGTCGGTGTTGACGATCGTGTTGACCGAGGCGATCGCCGCGGCGGACGGGTCCAGCTCGTCGACGAGCGAGATCACGTCCTCCTTGAACGGCATCGACACCCCGCAGCCGCGGATCCCGAGTGCGCGGATGCCGGCGACCGCCGCCGTGATGTCGGTCGTCGTGAACGCCTTGTAGACGAAATCGAGGCCCAGCTCGGCGTACAGGAAGTTGTGGAAGCGCGTTCCGAGGTTGCTCGGGCGCGCGGCCAGCGAGATACAGAGATCTGTCTCTTTGGTGATGTCAGTGGTCGCGATCGGCACGGTAGAACGGTGCCATGAACGATGTCAGCGAGCTCGGTGGGCAGGTGCACCTGCACTTCAGCGGGCACGTGGTCGAGACCGGCAACCACGTGAACCTCTCCGCGATCCGCACGGAGGGTCGCCACCTCTGGCTCGCCGGCGACGAGACGGCAACGCTCGAGCGGCTCACGCTCGACTCCGCTAGCGCACCGACCGTCGGCGAGGGACAGCGCAGCTTCTTCTTGCACGACCTCGTCGACCTGCCCGGCCCGCCCGACGCCGAGGCCGACCTCGAAGGCATCGCACGTTCCGGCGGCTGGCTCTGGGCGACCGGCTCGCACAGCCTCGTGCGCAAGCAGATCAAGCCGCACCACAACGACGCGAAGGCCTACCGGAGGCTGGCGAAGGTGCGCCGCGAACCGAACCGGTTCGTGATCGCCCGCCTGGCCGTGCACCAGGGCGAGGACGGACCCGAGCTGATGCGCCGCACGCCCGACGGTCGGCAGTCGGCGATCATCGGCGCGCCGGGCACGACGAACCTCGCCGATCTGCTGGCCGCCGACGAGCACCTCGGCCCGTTCCTCGCGATCCCGTCGAAGGACAACGGGCTCGACGTCGAGGGGCTCGCGGTGCACGGCGAGACGCTCTACGTCGGCCTGCGCGGCCCGGTGCTGCGCGGTTGGGCGGTCGTCCTCGAGGTGCTGCCGCAGCCCGACCCGACCGACGACACGCGGCTGCTGCTCGGTGCTTTCCCGGAGGGTGTCCGCTTCCGCAAGCACCTGCTGGACCTGAACGGCCTCGGCGTGCGTGATCTGTGCCCCGACGGCGACGACCTGCTGGTGCTCGCGGGCCCGTCGATGGCGCTCTCCGGCCCGGTGCGGGTCTACCGGTGGCACGGCGCGGCCACGACCGACACGTCGCGGGTCGTGCGCGGTGCGGAGATCAGCGTCGAGCGGGAGCTGCCGCACGGTGCGGGCGTCGACCACGCGGAGGGGATTGCGCTGCTCGCCGACGACGCGCCGTCGCGGCTGCTCGTCGTTTACGACAGCCCGTCGACCGCTCGGCGACCGACTCCGGAGTCCGTCCTCGCAGATCGGCTGCCGATAGGCCGAACGGAGCAACTCGCCGCACGCAGCGTGCCGTCCATCTCACACCCCGTGACAGTGGCCTGACTGGCCGTAACTGAGCCGTTACGTTCTGCACCAGCGACCCGGCTCCCCCGCCGGACCTGGATTCCCCGATCCATCGCCGGCCCCCCGACCGGCGCGTCCGCCCGGGCCGCACGATCGGAACAGGCAGGACGTGTCTCGGCACCGCTCCCCCAGCGGCGGTCGGCACGGCTCGCGGACGATCCCGCGCGCCGCGCCGTCCCCGCAGCACCTCGTGGCGGGTGCGCCCCGCCTCCGGCCCCGACCCGTCGTGGGGGCCGGAGGCGCGCGGCACAGCGCGGAGGTCGCCGTGCACCGCGGCATGAGCGCCGCCGTCGCCGGTGGTGTGGTCGCGGCGCTGGCCCCCGCGCTCGTCGTCGGCGCGCAGGCCGCCGATACAGGCACGGCCGCCATGCGGCTGGCCGCCGACGAAAGCCACGAGGACGCGCCGGGCGCGACGGCGATGCTGGCGAGCTTCGTCCCGGTCACCTCCGAACCGGAGCCGCCGGAGCTGCTGGACGTGCAGGACCTGATCAAGGCGAGCGGCCTGCTCGACGACCCGCGCATCGCGCACTGCGACAGCGAGCCGCACGGGCTCGGGCGGGTGAAGCCGTGGGTGCGTGCAGGTGCCACGTTCCTCTCGTGCCTCTACGACGACCCCGAGCTGATCGGCGTCGCGCAGCGCAGCAGGCCGTCCGACCACACCAGCGGGCACGCCGTCGACCTCATGACCCGCGGCGCGAAGGGCGACCGGATCGCCGACTGCGCGCTGGCCAACAAGGACGAGTTGGGCGTCGAGTACGTCATCTGGAAGCAGCGGATGAACTACGGCCAGGGCTGGGAGCGGATGGAGGACCGCGGCAGCGACACCGAGAACCACTTCGACCACGTGCACGTGTCGTTCGAGCACCGCTCCCCCGACGGCGACCCGGTGGCGCAACGCTGCCGGTGAGTCGCCGAGTTCCCCACCGTTTTGTCTATTTGCACGCCGAATCGGCCGTGTAGATGGGCAAAACGGTGGGGACATCGCCGTGCAGCTCTCGGCGAACAGCCGCCGCTGACAGCGAACACCGCTCCTGGACGTCCGGCTGGCTGCCTACCGTCGAAGAATGATGATTTCGACCCGGCCCGAGCCGTTCCCACTGCCGCACCGCCCGGTCCCGAAGCACCCGACCCCGCAACCACCGGTGCAGGCGCCGAGCGGCCTCGTGATGGACGCGGCGACCGCCCAGGCGGCGGGCGACCCCGTCATCGAGCGGCTGCTCGCCGAGCGGATCGTCTTCCTCGGCAGCGAGGTCGACGACACGATCGCCAACCGCATCACCGCGCAGCTGCTGCTGCTCGCCGCCGAGGACTCCGAGCGCGACATCACGTTCTACATCAACTCGCCGGGCGGATCCGTCACGGCCGGCATGGCGATCTACGACACGATGCAGCTGATCAGGCCGGACGTCGCGACGTGGGCCGTCGGGTTCACCGCGTCGATGGGGCAGTTCCTGCTCTCGGCCGGCACACCCGGCAAGCGGCACGCCCTGCCGCACACGCGGATCCTCATGCACCAGCCGTCGGCGGGCATGGGCGGCAACTCCACCGACATCGCCATCCGCGCGGGCGTCTACGGCGACATGAAGCGGGAGATCGCGCAGCTGATCGCGACGCACACCGGGCAGTCGTTCGAGACCATCACCGCCGACTCCGACCGCGACCGCTGGTTCACCGCCGAGGAGGCGAAGGCGTACGGGATCGTCGACCACGTGGCGGGAACGTGAACGTCTCGCGGTAGGCGGGAGCTGCACGACCGGGCCGCGTCGCGGCGCAGGGACGTTGCCGCTACCGTGAGCCCTTCGTTGAGCTTCTGCATCGATGGAGAACCCATGCGCGTCGGCGTGCTCACCGGTGGCGGCGACTGCCCCGGACTGAACGCGGTCATCCGTGCTGTCGTCCGTAAGGGCGTCCCCGAGTACGGCTACTCGTTCCTCGGATTCCGTGACGGCTGGCGGGGGCCCCTCGAGGCGCTCACCAAGCCGCTGGACATCCCGGCCGTCCGCGGCCTGCTGCCCCGCGGCGGCACGATCCTCGGCTCGTCCCGCACCAACCCGTTCTCGGTGGAGGGCGGTGTCGACCGGATCAAGCAGAACCTGCAGAACCTCGGCGTCGACGCGCTCATCGCGATCGGCGGCGAGGACACCCTCGGGGTGGCGACCAAGCTGCACGAGCTGGGCGTCAACGTCGTCGGGGTGCCGAAGACGATCGACAACGACCTCTCCGGCACCGACTACACGTTCGGGTTCGACACCGCGGTCAACATCGCGATGGAGGCGATCGACCGGCTGCACACCACCGCCGAGTCGCACCACCGCGCGCTGATCGTCGAGGTCATGGGCCGCCACGCCGGCTGGATCGCGCTGCACTCCGGCATGGCCGGCGGGGCGAACGCGATCCTCATCCCCGAGGTGCGCTTCGACATCGAGCAGGTGTGCCAGTGGGTCGAGTCGCGCTTCCGGATGGACTACGCGCCGATCATCGTCGTCGCCGAGGGCGCGAAGCCGAAGGAGGGTGAGGAGGTGCTCCTCACCGGCGACAAGGACGCCTTCGGGCACGTCCGGCTCGGCGGCATCGGCGACTACCTGGCCAGGGAGATCGAGGCCCGCACCGGCAAGGAGGCCCGCACCACGGTGCTCGGGCACGTCCAGCGCGGTGGCACGCCGACGGCCCGCGACCGCTGGCTCGCGACCCGCTTCGGGCTGCACGCCATCGACGCCGTCGCGGCCGGCAAGTGGGGCCACATGACGGCGCTGCAGGGCACCGAGATCGTCATGGTGCCGCTCTCCGAGGCGACCAAGGAGCTCAAGACGGTCGACCCGTCGCTCTACGCCGAGGCCGAGGTCTTCTTCGGCTGAGCCGAACGCACAAAGCCCGTGGTGTCTTCACACAGGTCATGACTTGTGTGACGGCACCACGGGCTGTGTGACGTCGTCAGGTCAGTGGCCGGCGAGCGCGGGCACGCGGTGCTGCTGCTGCGTGGCGGGCGTAGCGAGAGCGGCCGGAGCCGCGGCGCGGCGGCGGCGCACGAGGCCCACGACCGCGGTGATCGTGGTGCCGACCGCGAGGCTGAACAGCAGCGCGACCAGCGGGTCGCCGGCGAACGCGGCGCCGCCGAGGTAGCCGAGCAGCGCTACGTACGCCGCCGACATCACCGCGCCGACGGCGCTGTAGCCGACGTACCGCGAGGTCGGGAAGCCGGTGACACCCGCGGCCAGCGCGGCGACCGTGCGGCCCGCCGGGATGTAGCGGGCGGTCAGCAGGATCAGCCCGCCGCTCGTCTCCAGCGTGCGCTCGACGTGCCCGAACGTCGTCGCGCGGGCGGTGCCGGGCACCATGCGCTTGCGCACGGCGGGCCCGAACCGGCGGCCGATGGCGTAGGCGACGAACTCCCCGACGAACGACCCGAAGCCGGCGGCAAGCACCACCAGCGCGAGGTCCTGGGTGCCTGCGGCCGCGGCCACGCCGGCCGTGATGATCAAGGCCTCGCTCGGCACCATCGGGATCAGCGCGTCGATCACGGCCATCCCGATGATGACCAGCAGCAGCCACGGCGATGCCATGGTGCCTTCGAGCAGCTGCCGCAGGACGTCGATCATGTATCCGAGGTTATTCAGCCACGTGGTCACCGGCATCGGTGGAAAGTCCTCCCGGACCCCTACTTTCGGCTCAGGGTCACCCCTGAGGACCACTACTCGAGAGCTATCGCCGCGCGCCTTTCCCGCCACGCCTTGAACCGGCGGTAGCCGCGCCGCACGCGCGTCCACAGCAGCACGAGCAGCACGATCCCCAGCACGAGCAGAACGCCGGCGACGACCGCCGCCACCTCGGGCGCGACCACCGTCAGCGTCGCCACCCCGGCAACCGCGACGTCCTCGCCGATGCTCGCGCCGATGTTCGTCACCGGTTCCGGGGAGGTGTTGATGATCAGCCGCAGACCGCCCTTGACGAGGTGGCTGACCAGCGCGGCCCCACCGCCCGTCGTCGCGAGCACCGCCTGTTCGAGCGACGACGCGTCGCCCGCGATCAGCAGCCCGATCACCGCTCCGGCGGTCGGGCGGATGAGCGTGGAGATCGTGTCCCACGCCGAGTCGACGTACGGGATCTTGTCGGTGATGAACTCCAGCGCGTAGAGCACGCCCGCAACGATCAGGACGTCGGTCCTGGTCAGCGCCTCGGGAACGGCCTCGATCCCACCGAAGCGGCCGAACAGCCCGAGCACGACGACACACAGGTAGGCGTTGACCCCACTCGCCCACCCGCTGGCCATCACCATCGGCAGCAGCTCCACGAGCGCAGCGTATCCGGCGGGCCGCCGATCCCGTCGACAACGACGTTTTGGCTGTTGTTAGCGCTCACAAACAGCCAGAACGTCGTCGTCGACGCTTAGACGATCCCCTGGCGCGTCGCCGTGTAGACGATCTCCGTGCGCCGGCGAACCTCGAGCTTGTCGCGCAGGTTGCGCACGTGGAACTTGACGGTGGCCTCGCTGATCATCAGCCGCCGGCCGATCTCGCGGTTGGACATGCCGACCGCGAGCAGGCGCAGCACCTGGTTCTCCCGTTCGGTGAGCATCGCGCCGCCGAGCGAGCGGGCGACGGGGCGGTCGTCGTCGCGCATGACGTCGACGACGACGGCGTTGGCGCGCGAGTCGAAGACGCTCTCGCCGCGCAGCAGCGCGTGCACGGCACGGGTGATGTCGGCGGTCTCGGCGTTCTTGCGCACGTAGCCGTGCACGCCGAGGCGGACGGTGCGCATCATGACGTCGCGGTCGCGGCATCCGGTCAGGACGAGCACCTTCACGCCGCGGTGGCGCTCCAGCAGCATCCGGACCAGCTCGACGCCGGCGGCGTCACCGCGGCCGAGGTCGATGTCGATGATCACCAGGTCGGGCGGGCAGCGATCGGCGACGACCAGCGCGTCGCGCGGCGACGCGGCTTCGCCGACCACCGCGAGCTGCGGGTCGGAGGCGAAGAGCTGGCGGAGCCCGAACCGGACGATGGCTTCGGCGTCGACCAGAAGCACGCGCGCCGTCCGGCGAACGACGGGGGGAACAGAGCCGGAGCCCTGCACCGGTGTGCGCGAATCGAGCAGTGCGTCGGTCGTCACGGCAACCTCACATTTCCGTTCGGGGGCCGTAAGTGATGCGGCGAAGCTACGGAGTGCGACGTTGCGCAGACGTTGCACGCACAACGTGTCGCCTTGCTGCGGGCCGTGACCTGGGCAATGATGGCGGCCTACAGGGCGATGAGGCTCGGAGTGCTGATGCCAATTCATGACGCACGCGACCCGGTCGAGCACGCCCATGTGCTGCGCGACGTATTCGAGAAGGTGCTGAGCGGCGACCGCAGCCGCGTCGCCCCGCGCTCGCTGGTCTCCGCGTCGTGGCAACGCAGCCTCGCCGCGCACATCGACCCCGACCTGCGCACACCGCCGGTCGTGCTGGCCGACGCAGAGCTGCCCGACATGCGCAGCGCGCACCCGTTGAACGAGGTCATGCCGCTGCTGCGCAGCACGCTCGTCAGCATCGCCGACGAGGCCATGCACGTGATGCTGGTCACCGATGCCGACGGCACGATCCTGTGGCGGGAAGGCGCGGCACGGCTGCTCGTCGCGGCCGACGGGGTGGGCCTGTCCCCCGGCACGAAGTGGACCGAAGACGCCATCGGCACCAACGCGATGGGCACCACCCTCGCGGTCGACGCCCCGGTGCAGATCCACTCCGCGGAGCACCTCGTCCGGACCTACCACACGTGGACGTGCGCGGCCGCGCCCGTGCATGACCCCGACACCGGCACGATCCTCGGCGCGATCGACATCAGCGGGCCGCTGCACACCGTCCACCCGGCGATGGTCCAGCTGGTGTCGGCCACCGCGCAGCTCGCAGAGAACCAGCTGCGCGTGCGGCTCGCGATCGCCGACGAGCGGCTGCGCGTGCGCAACATGCCCCATCTCGTGAGCCTGCGCGGCAGCGCCGGCGCGCTCGTCACGCCGTCCGGGCGGATCATCGCGGGCGAGCCGTACGGCGCGTGGCCCGAACGCGTCGAGCTCCCGGAGGGCGGCGACCGCATCCAGCTCGTCGACGGCCGCGAGATGATCGTCGAACCGCTCGCCGAGGGCTACCTGTTGCGTGCGCCGCGGGCCACGACCACCACCCGCCGCAGCGCGCTCTCGCTGCGCCTGATGGGTCAGGCCGCACCGACGGCGACGCTCAACGGCCGCTCCTTGCCGCTGACGTTGCGCCCTGCCGAGCTGCTGACCGCGCTCACCCTGCACCCGGACGGCCTGACCGCCGAGCAGATCGCGCTCTCGCTCTACGGCGAGGAGGGCAACCCGACGACCGTGCGCGGCGAGATCCTGCGGCTGCGCGGCCAGATCGGCACGGACGTCCTGCGCACGCGGCCCTACCGGCTCGACGCCACCGTCGACACCGACTTCGAGGCGGTGCGCAGGGCTTTGCGGGCGGGCCGGCCGGCCGACGCGTTGCGCAACTGCGGCGGCTCGCTCCTGCCGCGTTCGGACGCGCCGGAGATCCGCGAGCTGCGCGACGAGATCGACGCGACGCTGCGCCGGATGGTGCTCGCCACCGACGACACCGACCTGCTCGTCACCTTCGCGCACCACCCGCTGGGCCGCGACGACCTCGAAGTGCACGAGCTGCTCGTCGACACGCTCGACGAGGCCGACCCGCGGCGCCCCGAGATCGTGGCCCGCCACACCCGCCTGCTCGCCGACGCCTGAGCCGCGAGGCTTCCGCACCACCAACTTCCCCACCGTTATGTGCACTTGCGCGCCCGCAGAGCGCGCAAGTGCACATAACGGTGGGGAAGTTCGTTGTGGTGACCGCGGTCACTCCTGAAGAAACTTGACCGATCGCTCCACTTGTCTGCAGAATATGGAGCAGTTGCTCAGGTTGTTTCTCAGACGGAGGTCCTTCCCATGCAGTGGCTCTTCCTGATCGGCGCGATCATCGCCGAGGTCGGCGCGACGATGGCGCTCAAGTTGTCCGAAGGCTTCAGCAAGCCCATCCCGTCGATCTTCGTGGCGGTCGGGTACATCGCGGCCTTCGGGATGCTGTCGCAGGCGCTGGTACGAGGGCTGCCGATCGGCGTCGCCTACGGCACGTGGGCCGCGGCGGGTGTGGCGCTGGTGGCGATCCTCGGGATGTTCTTCTTCGGCGAGAGCCTCTCGCCCGTACAGTTCGGCGGCATCGCCTTGGTGATCGCGGGGGTGCTGGCACTGGAGCTGGGAGCGGCGCATTGACCGAGCAGGACGGCCGGCGGCGCAAGGGTGAACTGCGCCGCCGCGCGTTGCTCGACGCGACGCTGCGGATCGTCGAGCAGCACGGTGTTGCTGGCGTGAGCCAGCGCGCCGTGGCCCAGGAGGCCGGGGTGCCGCCGAGCGCGGTGCTCTACTACTTCGCCAGCGTCGACGACCTGATCGTCGCGACGCTCGCGGCCTGCAACGACCGCTACATCGAGCGGATCGTCGAGATCGCTGCGACGCTGCCGGCCGAGCGGCTGCCCCTGCTCGCCGCCGAGATCGCGAACGGGGCGGCGACCAGCCGCACGCAGGTGCTCGCCGAGTTCGACCTCCTGCTGCTCGCAGCCCGGCGGCCCGACATGGCCGCCGAGCTGCAGCGCTGGTCGGACGCCGTCGACACGCTCGTCGCAGCGCTCGACGTGCCGCCCGACCGGCACGACGCCGTCGCGGCGACGATCGACGGGCTGTTCCTCCGGTGCGCCTGCGCACCGACACCGCCCGACGCGCAGACCGTCCTCGCCGCCCTGCGCAGCCTCGTGCCTACTCGACCGTGACGCTCTTCGCGAGGTTGCGCGGCTTGTCGACGTCGCGGCCGAGCGCCACGGCGGCGTGGTAGGCCAGCAGCTGCAGCGGGATCGAGAGCAGCACCGAGTCGAGCTCCGGCTCGTTGCGGGGCACGACGATCGTGCGGTCGGCCAGCTCGGCCGGGAGCTCGCGGTGCGCAAGGGCGACGACGGGCCCCTTGCGCGCCTTGATCTCCGAGAGGGTCGAGGTGTTCTTGTCGAGCAGGTCGTCGTCGGGGACGACCGCAACCGTCGGCATCTCCGGGCTGATCAGCGCGAGCGGGCCGTGCTTCAGCTCCGCCGACGGGTAGGCCTCCGCGTGCACGTAGGAGACCTCCTTCAGCTTCTGCGCACCTTCCCGCGCCACCGGCCAGCCGCGGCGGCGCCCGACGAACATCACGCTGTTGCTCTGCGCGATCTCCTTCGCGACCTCGGCGATCGTCGCCTCCTGCTCCAGGATCTCGGTGACCTGCGCCGGGAGCGCGTTGAGTCCGGCGATGATCCGCCTGCCCTCGCTGGGCGAGAGGTCGCGGATGCGGCCGAGGTGCAGCGCGAGCAGCGCGAACGCCACCACCGTCGAGGTGAACGACTTCGTGGCCGCGACCGACATCTCCGGCCCCGCGTGCAGGTAGATGCCGCCGTCGACCTGGCGGGCGATCGTCGACCCGACGACGTTCACGATCCCGATCACTCGGCCGCCCTTGCGTTGCAGCTCCTGCACCGCCGCGAGGGTGTCGATGGTCTCGCCCGACTGGCTGACCGCCACGTAGAGCGTGTCGGGCTCGACGACGGGGTTGCGGTAGCGGAACTCCGACGCGGCCTCGGACGTCGCCGGCACCCGCGCGAGGTCCTCGATCAGCTGGGCACCCAGCTCGCCGGCGTAGCAGGCGGTGCCGCAGCCGAGGATCTTCACGCGGCGGATCTCGCGGGCCTCGCGGACCGTGAGGTTGAGCCCGCCCAGGTGCGCGGTGTCGAAGCGCTCGTCGAGCCGCCCGCGCAGCGCGCGCTCGATCGTGCGCGGCTGCTCGTTGATCTCCTTGATCAGGAAGTGCGCGTTGTCGCCGATCTCCGCGCCGACGACGTCCCAGTCGATCGTCGACGGGCTCTTCGCCGTCGAGCGGTCGTCGAGGGTGAACGTGCGGTACCCGTTGGGCGTGATCGTCGCCAGCTCGCCGTCGTCGAGGTAGACGACCTGGCGGGTGTAGCCGATCAGCGCCGCGACGTCGGAGGCGACGAACATCTCCTTCTCGCCGACGCCGAGCAGCACCGGGCTGCCGTTGCGGGCGACGACGATCCGGTCGGGGTGCTCGACGTCGAGCACGGCGAGGCCGTAGGCGCCGACGACCTGGCGCAGCGCCTGCCGCACCGCCTGCTCGAGGTCGGCGGCACCGCTCTGGAAGGCGGCGGCCACCAGGTGCGCGACGGTCTCGGTATCGGTCTGGGAGGTGAACTCGACGCCGTCGGCGGCCAGCTTCGCCCGCAGCTCGTCGGCGTTCTCGATGATCCCGTTGTGCACCACCGCGATCCGGCCCGCCATGTCGGTGTGCGGGTGCGCGTTCTCCGGGGTCGGCTCGCCGTGCGTGGCCCAGCGGGTGTGCCCGATGCCGGGCGACCCCTTGAAACGCGCGGGCAGCTCAGCGGCGAGATCGGCGACCCGGCCGCTGACCTTGCGCACCTTCAAACCGGCCTTCGACCCGATGGCGACCCCTGCGGAGTCGTAGCCGCGGTACTCCAGACGGCCGAGACCCTCGATCAGGATCGGGGCGGCGTCCTGCGGTCCCACGTACCCGACGATTCCGCACATTCGTTCCTCCTGAAGGTCAGCCGTAGACGATCCGGCGCAGCTGCCGCGCGCTCATCGGGGGCGGTGCGACCCGCCGCGTCGAGAGCTCGCCGTCCAGCGCTGCGAATATCTGCTCGTTCGTGAGCCCCCGCCGTTTCAGCTCGGCGTGCCGCCGCCGGACGAACTCCGGCAGCGGCTCCGCGAAGTAGCCCACGACGTCGGCCACCACCCTGGCCGCCTCACCCGCGCTGAGCGGGGTGGTGCGGACCAGGTGCGCCACGAGATCGTCGTAAGGGCCGGGGGACACGGTTGGCCATGGTGCACGGATCCGGTGGCAAAATCCAATTCCCTGCCCGATTTCGGGCAGGAATCGAGCAGGATCGAAGAGACGGCGAGGTCAGGCGGCCGGTTCGAGCTCGCCCGCCTCCCACAGCCGAGCGTAGAAGCCGCCGAGCGCGAGCAGCTCGGCGTGGCTGCCCTCCTCCACGACCCGGCCCTCGTCCAGGACGATGATCCGGTCGGCCCGCGCGGCCGTCGCCAGCCGGTGGGCGACGACGAACGCCGTGCGCCGGGACGTCACGTGATCGCCCGCGGCGAGCACCGCGGCCTCGGTCGCGGGATCCAGGGCGGCGGTGGCCTCGTCGAACAGCAGGATGTCGGGGTCGGCCAGCTCCGCCCTCGCCAGCGCGATCAGCTGGCGCTGCCCCGCCGACAGCCCCTGCCCACGCTCGCCGACCGGGTGGCGGAAGCCGCCGCTGAGCCCGCAGATGACGTCGATCGCGCCGACGGCGCGTGCGGCCGCCTCGATCTCCGCCGGCGCGGCGTCGGGCCGGGCGTAGGCGATGTTGGCCGCGACGTCGCCGGTGAACAGGTGCGGCTCCTGCGGCACGATCCCGAGCCGGTGGCGGTAGCCGTCGAGCGGGTAGCGCCGCACGTCGACGCCGTCGACGAGGACCGCCCCCTCGCCGACGTCGTAGAACCGGGCGACCAGCTTGACCAGCGTCGACTTGCCGGCGCCGGTGGCCCCGACCAGCGCGACCGTCTCGCCGGGCGCGACCCGCAGCGACACGCCGTCGAGCGCGGGTGTCTCGGCCGCCGCGTAGCGGAAGCCCACGTCGACCAGCTCGACCTCACCGCGCAACCGGCGCGGGACCGACGCGGGCTCGCCGCTCGGCTCCGGCGGCACCGACGTCGACGTGCGCAGCAGCTCGGAGATGCGGGTGAGCCCGATCCGGGCCTGCTGGTAGCCGTCGAACACCTGCGACAGCTGCTGGACGGGGGCGAAGAACAGGCCCAGGTACAGCAGGAACGCCGTCAGGACACCCGGTGTGAGGTCGCCGGCGGCGACCCGTGCGGCGCCGACGCCCAGCACCGACACCTGCGCCACGTCCGAAAGCAGCGCGACGAACGGGAAGTAGGTGGCGATGTAGCGCTGGGCGCGCAGGCGGGTGCGGCGGTAGGCCCAGCTGCGCTCGCCGAACGCCGACGCGCTGTGCTCCTCGCGCACGTAAGCCTGCGCGATCCGCACGCCGGTGACGTTCTCCTGCATGTCGGCGTTGACGGCGCTGACCTTCTCCCTGGCCTCCGCGTACGCCGCCGAGGAGACCCTCCGGAAGACCACCGTCGCCACGATCAGCACCGGGAGCACCGCCAGCGCGACGAGGGCCAGCTCCAGGTCGGTGAGCAGCAACGCGACCGCCACCCCCACGACCGTCAGCAGGCTGACCACGGCCTGCGCGAGGCCCGTCTGCAGGAACGTCGAAAGCGCGTCGACGTCGGTGGTCATCCTGGTCATGATCCGGCCGGAGAGCTCGCGCTCGTAGTAGTCGAGGCCGAGCCGCTGCAGGTGTGCGTAGCTGCGCACACGCAGCAGGTAGAGCAGCGTCTCGCCGGTGCGGGCGGTGACGACCGTCTGCGCGGCCACCACCAGCCAGCTCAGCGCGACGACCCCGACACCCAGCAGCGTCGCCATCAGCAGCACGTTCGACGATCCCGCGCCGATGCCGCCGTCGACGGCGAGCCTGGCGACGGTCGGGAAGGCGAGCGATGTACCCGCGTCGAGCGCGACCAGCAGCACCAGCAGCGCGAGCACGGCCCGCACCGGGCGCAGCAGGCCGGCCAGCCGGAAGCCCGGATCGGGTGTCGTCGGATCGAGCCCGCCCAGCCGCGGCTCCTCCTTCGCGGGCGGCAGCGCCTCGACCGCGGCGACGAGCGCGGGCGTCGCCGCGACGGCGCCCGCCATCGCGGACGTGCTGCGCACGCCGGCGCCGCCGCGCAGACCGATCGCCGCGCTCGGCGCGCGTTCCTGGCCGGCCGGGGCATCCGCCGGCTCCGGCCACAGCTCCGGCGTGACCCCGCCGACGGTCGGCCGCGGCGGCGCCTGCGCTGCGGGTTCCTCCACCGAGAGCAGCTCGCGGAAGAGCGCGCACCGCTGCACCAGCTCGGCCTCGGTGCCGATGTCGACCACGCGCCCGGCGTCGAGCACGGCGACCCGGTCGGCGAGCGCCAGCGTCGAGCGGCGGTGCGCCACCAGCAGCGTGGTGCGCTCGGCGGTGAGCGCGCGCAGCGTCTCGTGGATCGCCGCCTCGGTCGCGGTGTCGACCGCGGAGGTGGCGTCGTCGAGGATCAGGACGCGCGGGTCGGTCAGCACCGCGCGGGCCAGCGCGACCCGTTGCCGCTGCCCCCCGGAGAGGGTGAGCCCGCGCTCCCCGACGAGGGTGTCGTAGCCGTCGGGCAGCTGGTCGATGAACGTGTGGACCTGCGCGGCGCGCGCGGCCCCGACGATCTCCTCCTCGGTCGCACCGGGACGGCCGTAGGCGATGTTGGCGCGGATCGTGTCGGAGAAGAGGAACGCCTCCTCGAACACGACCCCCAGCTCACGGCGCAGATCGGCGAGCCGCAGCTGCTGCAGCGGCACCCCGCCGAGGCGCAGCTCGCCCTGCTGCGGGTCGTAGAAGCGCGGCAGGAGCAGCGCGACCGTCGACTTGCCCGAGCCGGCCGTCCCGACCAGCGCGAGCGTCTCGCCCGGCGCGACGGAGAGCGAGACGTCGGCGAGCACCGGCTCGCGGCGCGAGTAGCCGAACGTCACGTCGTCGAGCTCGACGGAGAGTGGTCCCTCCGGGAGCGACGCGGGGTCGGGCGGGTCGGCGACGTCGGGCTGGGAGTCGACGAGGTCGTACACGCGCTCGACGCCGGCCCGCGCGAGTTGCGCGCTGACCACCAGCGACCCGACCAGCCGCGCCGGCCCGACGAGCTGGGCGACGTAGGTGGTGAAGGCGAGGAACGTGCCGAGCGTGATCGAGCCCGAGAGCGCGAGGTAGCCGCCGACGGCGATCACGCCGACCTGCCCGAGCGTCGGCAGCGCCAGCAGGGTCGGGTTGAGCCTCGCCGTGAGCCGCGCGGCCCGCATCCGCTCGGCGAACAGCCGCCGTGCGCCGCGTTCGAGCGCGCCGACCTCGCGGGCCTCCTGCCCGAACCCCTTCACGACCCGGACGCCCGTGACGGTCTCCTCGACCTGCTGCGCGACGTCGGCCGCCCGCTGCTGAGCCGACCACGTCGCGGGGAAGAGCGACGACCGCGACTTGAGCGTGATCCAGCCCGCCGCCGGCAGCAGCACCAGCGCCACCAGCGTGAGCAGCGGCGAGAGCCACAGCATCGCCGCGATCGAGGCCACCACCAGCACGACGACACCGCACGCGAGCGGCACCATCGACAGCAGCGACTGCACCATCTGCAGGTCGGTGATCGCGCGCGAGACCACCTGGCCGGTGCGCAGCGCGTCCTGCCGCTCGCCGTCGAGGCGCTGCACCGCGGCGAACACCTGCCGCCGCAGGTCGTGCTGGACGTCGAGGGCGAGCCGGCCTGCCAGGTAGCGGCGCAGGAACGACGCGCCGAACCGGACGAGCGCGAGCGACGCGATCGCCACCACCACAGCGCCCAGCGCGGCCGTCGAACCGGCCACCGCGCCGTCGACCGCGACGCGGGTCAGCAGCGGGCCGACGGCGTCGAGGCTCACCCCGAACACGGACGCGAGCAGCGCGCCGACCGTGACGCCGCGATGACGCATCGCGGCACCACTCAGCCTGCGGATCCAGCCCTGCTCGGGGCGCACGGGAGCGGATGGCACCCCACCACGTTAAGCCGCCGGGGCGACAGGGCCGCCGACCGTGGTCGGGGTGGTGCCTGGAAAGCCACTTTCCCAGCACCACAGGCCGGGAAGGTGGCTTTCCAGGCACTCTCTCGCCCGCCCGACTCCCTCGCGTCGCACGCGGTGCCGCTCCTCAGGCCGCGAGCGCAGCCACCAGCGGCACGGTGAGCCCCACCATCAGCACCCCTCGGGCGATGCTGGCCCGCTCCCACCGCACCGAGCAGCGGCGCCACTCCCCGGCCTGGAACGTCCCGTCGGGCGCCCTGACCAGCTTCATCAGCTCCGGCAGGAACCACAGGTTCGTCACCAGCAGCACCGCCGCGTAGCCGCCGAGCGCGACCCACACCAAGGTGCGCACATCGGCGTCGCCCCACCCGACCACCAGTGCGACGACGAACAGCACGAGCAGCAGCGGATGGACGGTCATCCAGAACCGTTCCGAGCGCAGGCGGTGCTCGCCGCGGAACATCGTGAGCGACTCCGGCGGCCGCCGCGCCCACACCGGCACCACCGCGACGTGCTCGTAGAGGATGCCGCCGCAGACCACACCCCAACCCATGACAAGAATCCCGAGCACGGTCACGACGGATCCCCTTCCTCGATGGCCGCGGTCAGCACACCGATCGCCCATTCGGTCGCGCGGCTCGCCGCCTCGGCGTCGAGCCCCCACGTCTCGCGCAGCCACCGCCACGCCACCGGCCCCACCATCAGGTACGCCACCCCGGCCAGCGCCTCCAGCTCACGCTCGGTGCGCCCTGGTGCAGCGGCCCGGAAGACGGCGGCGCCGAGCGGGGCGCGCCGCCCCTCCGAGCCGACCCGCACACGGTTGAACGCGCGCGACTCCATCAGCGGGACGAGCACGTCGGCGTGCTCCTCGTACGACGCGTAGTTCTCGCGCGCGAGCGCGGCGAGCCGGTCGGGCCGGACGCCGGCGAGGCGTTCGCGGGTCTGCCCGATCCGCGGCCGCATCCGGGCGAGCACGCCGAGCAGCAGGTCGTCGAGGGTGGGGAAGTGCCGGTAGACGGTCGCCGGCGAGAGCCCCGCCGCGGTGGCGACCGCCGGGATCGTGAGCTCGTCGAGCCCGTGCTCGGCGATCTGCGCGATCGCGGTCTCGACGATCCGCGCGCCCGTCGCCTCCCGCTGCGCGGCGCGGACGGGGCTCTCGTATCGACGTGACGGCACCCCGACAGCCTCACATTTGGTGAGAGTGAATTCAAGCGAATCCGCTCTCGCGTTTCTGGGCTAATCTCCAGTTCCCTCAGCCGCCGGCGTCTGCCCAGGGAGCGTGCAGTGACGACAGAGCTCACCGATTTCAGCGCGATACTCGACCACTGGGCAGCGCAGCAGCCCGACGAGCCCGCGGTGGGCTTCTCCGGAACGACGCGGACCTGGGCGGAGCTGCGGCGCCGGGTGCAGCAGAACGTCGCGGCGCAGCGTGCGGCCGGCCTGGTCCCCGGCGACCGCGTGGCGGTGCTCGACCTCAACCACCCGTCGTGCCTGGAGACGACGCTCGCGTGCGCCCGGGCCGGCACGGCGAACGCGGTGGTCAACTTCCGGCTCGCGCCGCCGGAGATCGTCTACGTGATCAACGACGCGAAGGCGAAGGTGCTGTTCGTCGGGCCGGAGTTCGCGGCGGCCGTCGAGCAGGTGCGCGACAAGCTGCCGACCGTCGAACGCGTGATCCACATCGCCGACGAGTACGAGGACTGGATCGGCGCGCACGAGCCGGACCCCGTCGTCCATCCCAGCGCGCCGGACGACTGCTTCGTGCAGCTCTACACGTCGGGCACGACCGGCTTCCCGAAGGGCGCGATGCTGACCCACAGCGGGATGCTCGCGCACGCGCAGAACGTCGCCGTCAGCTTCGCCATCGAGCCCGGCGCGATCGTGCAGGTGGCGATGCCGCTCTTCCACGTCGGCGGCACCAGCTACGCGCTGCTGGCGATCTCGCGCGGCGCCCGGATCGAGCTGATGCGCCTGCCCGACCCCACCGCGATCATCGACATGCTGGAGGGATCGCGGATCACGCACACGTTCCTCGTGCCGGCACTGCTCGCCGTCATCACGCAGGTGCCGGGCGCAGAGTCCCGCGACTTCTCCGCCCTCAAGGCGCTCTCCTACGGTGCGTCGCCGATGCCCTTGCCGGTGATGCGGGCGTGCTTGAAGCTCTTCCCGGGCGTGATGCACCAGGTCTACGGCATGACCGAGGCGTGCGGTGTCGTCAGCTCACTGGGGCCGGAGGACCACGGCAACCCCGAGGTCGCGCACCGGCTCGTCTCCGCCGGCACGCCCATCCACGGCGTCGAGATCGAGATCCGCGACCCCGCGACCGGCGACGCCGTGCCCACCGGCGAGCCCGGAGAGCTCTGGGTCCGCACCGGGCAGCTGATGAGCGGCTACTGGGGCAAGCCGGACGCCACCGCGGCGGCCATCACCGACGACGGCTGGCTGCGCTCCGGCGACGGCGGGCACATGGACGCCGACGGCTACATCTACGTCACCGACCGGATCAAGGACATGATCATCAGCGGCGGCGAGAACATCTACCCCGCCGAGATCGAGCGGGTGCTGGCCGAGCACCCGAGCGTCGGGGACGTCGCCGTGATCGGCGTGCCGGACGAGCGGTGGGGCGAGGTGCCCAAGGCGGTCGTCGTCGCCGCCCCCGGGCAGACCGTCGACCCCGAGGCACTGATCGCGTACTGCAAGGAGCACCTGGCGTCGTTCAAGAGCCCGAAGTCCGTCGACGTGCTCGACGAGCTGCCGCGCAACCCCACCGGCAAGATCCTCAAGAAGGACCTCCGCAAGCCGTACTGGGAGGGGAAGGAACGGCAGGTCGTCTAGTTCTTGCCGCTGAGGTGGGGTAATCCCCCCGTCGGGTTGGCGCGCTCGCCCCAGTGTCAGGGCTCCGTGGACGAACGAGCATGAACTGGTCAGTTCATGGAGGCCGCAGAGGCGGCCACGCCCACGGGGGGACACCTCATGTCCGCAGTACTCGCCAGCGTGCGCACCTGGCACCGGCCGTTGATGGTCATGGTGGCGGCGATGGCCGCGATGGTCGTCTTCGCCGGGGTGGGGATGCTCGTCGACGGCCGGGAGCTGGTCGACGGCTCGGTGTGGGCGAAGCCCTTCAAGTTCGGCGTCTCGTTCGTCATCTACGGCGCCACGCTCGCGTGGATGCTCTCGAAGGTGCGCAAGGCGCCACGCACGATGTGGGCGCTCGGCACGGCGTTCGCGGCGACCGGCATCGTCGACGTCGGGTTCATCGTCCTGCAGGCCGCGCGGGGGACGTACAGCCACTTCAGCACGGCCCCGGACCCGATCAACGTGATCGGCCAGCAGATCTTCCAGACCGGCGTGATCGGCCTGTTCGGCGTGAGCCTGGTGCTGGCCGTCATGCTGCTGTTCCAGCGGGTCACGGACCCGGCGATGACGTGGGCGCTGCGCGCCGGGATCGGCCTGGCCGCGGCCGGCATGGCGGTCGCGTTCTACATCGTCGGCGCGGCCACGACCGACACCCACGACGTGCCCGACGCCTACGGCAACACCGTCACGCTGGCCGGCCAGCACGGCGTCGGGGTGCCCGAGGGGCACGGCATGCCGATCACCAACTGGAGCGTCCAGGGCGGCGACCTGCGGGTTCCGCACTTCATCGGCCTGCACGCCGTGCAGATCTACATCGCGGCCGCGCTGCTGCTCGCCGCGCTCGCGACGCGGGTGGTCTGGCTGCGCAGCGCCCGCGTGCGCGCCCAGCTGACCGGCGTCGTCATCCTCGGCTACACCGGCCTGTTCGTGATCACGACCTGGCAGGCGCTGCGCGGCCAGTCGCTCATCCACCCCGACGGCGAGACCTGGACGGCGGTCGGCGCGCTCGCGCTCGTGACCGCCGCGGTAGCAGCGCTGGTGATCGGCTCGGCCCGCCGGACGGCGACCCGCTCGGCCGAGCGACCGCGCGAGCTCGACCCCGCCGGCGTCTGACCCGAAACCTGCCCACCGTTTTGCCGACCTGCACACCCGTGGAGGCGTGCAGATCGGCAAAACGGTGGGGAAGTTCGGGGTTCAGAAGCCGTGCGTGACGATCGCAGGCAGGTCGCCGGCGCGGATCCCGTCGAGCACGAACAGCTCGTGGGGGACGACGGGGTCCGGGAGGCCGTCGAGCGGGAACCATCCCAGCTCGGCGGCCTTCGCCTCTTCGACGATCTCCGGCTCCCCGCTCCAGCGGCGGCAGCTGAAGAAGAAGTCGACGCGCTCGTCGATCGGGTCGTGGTTGCGGTGGGTGCGGTGCATGGCCGTGACCGGGACGAGGTCGGCGGGGTCGATCACCAGGCCCGTCTCCTCCTTCGCCTCCCGGCACGCCGCCGCCGTGACCGACTCGCCCTCCTCGACGTGGCCGGCCGCAGCGGCGGCCCAATGCCCGTCGCGGTAGCCGGTGTTCTGCCGCAGCTGCAGCAGCACCTCGTCGCCGGCCGTCGTCGAACGGAGCAGGAACACGTACGCGGCGGGCACCACCCTGAACCTCACGGTCGCCGAGGCTAGTGGGGCGGGCCGACAGATCGGGCGCCGTGCGCGGACTGGGAGAGGGCAGCAAAGCCACTTTCAGGCCCCCACAGGGCAGGAAAGTGGCTTTCCTGCCCTCCCGGCGGAGCCGGGGAGCCGCTACGAGCGCGCGTCCAGCAACGACGGCGCCCACACCGCCGCCCGCGGGCGCGAGGCCCACCAGATCCGCGCGTAGAGCCTGACCAGCGTGGACGGCGAGCGGTCCGCGTCGCGCTTCCCGGCGGCCAGCCGGTGTTCGGAGGCGGCGGCGCGCAGCTCGCAGCCCCGGTCGTGGACGTACTGCTCGATCGGATCCCTCATGACGTCCTCCCCTGTCGTGTCAGACCCGCGGCAGCCACGACGCGAGGAGCACCCGCACCGGGCGAGAACCCTCGGGGCGCAGCGACGGGTCCTCGATCCGTGGCCGGTACCGGTCGGTGATGGCGGCGAACTCGGCGCTGAGCTCGGTCAGCTCCTCGACGGTCAGGTGCGCCGTGGTCCCCCACGAGCCGGCGATGTGCCGCCACTGCTCGGGCTCGAGGGCGGCGCGCCGCGACGCGTCCTTGAGCTGCGCGGCGGTGTGGTCGATGTAGACGTCGTTGAGGGCCTCGACGGCGAGCGCACCTTCCACGTCGAGACCCTCGACGCTCCAGCTCTGGCTGATCCGCGTGAGCTTCCACGGCTTCTCGCGACCCTGGCCGCCGTCCGCGGGCTCGACGTACCCGTACTTCGCGAGCATCCCCAGGTGGTAGGAGCAGCTCGCGACGCTCTCGCCGAGGTGCTCGGCGCACCGGGTGGCCGTCACCGTCGACTCGATGCCGAGCAGATCCATGATCGCCCACCGCGTGGGGTGCGCGAGGGCGCGCAGCTCCTTCGGCTCGGTGATGCGGCCCGGCAAGTCCTGCGTCATGCAAGTCAAGATACCTTGCGAAAGGATTCTTTAGCAAGGTTTCTTGACTTAGCCGACCGCGAGGACCGTACGGGCATGGCGACGCAGCTGTCGGAACTCCTCTTCCAGCACCTCGAAGCGCTCCGGTTCGAGCCGGCGCAGAAGCGGGTGCGCGCCCACCTCGACGGCGAGCCGGTCTGCGACACGACCGCCGCCGTGCTCGTCTGGGAGCCGCGCCGGGTCGTCCCGCAGTACGCGGTGCCGGCCGCCGACGTCATCGCCGAGCTGACCCCCGCCGGCCCCGCCGACCTGGACACCCACGGCCCCGACGGGCAGCCGCTCGGGCCGGGCGGGCGCACCGTGCTCACCCCCGACACCGGGTTCGGCGCACACAGCTGCGACGGCGTCCCGCTCACCGTCCGCGCGGGCGATGCGGCGCGGCCCGGCGCCGCGTTCCGCCCCGCCGACCCCGATCTCGCCGGCTACGTGCTGCTGGACTTCGCCGCGTTCGGATGGATCGAGGAGGAGGAACCGATCGTCTCCCACCCGCGCGACCCGTTCCACCGCGTCGACGTGCGCGAGAGCTCGCGACACGTCCGGATCGAGCTGGAGGGCGTGCTGCTCGCCGAGAGCCGCCGGCCGCTGCTGCTGTTCGAGACGAGCCTGCCGCCGCGCTACTACTTCCCGCCCGGCGACGTCCACGACGAGCTGCTCGGCCCCAGTGACACGACCACGGCGTGCGCCTACAAGGGTGTGGCGCAGTACAGGTCGGCGCTGCTTCCTGGGGGTCCGGTGGCGGACATGGCGTGGAGCTACCCCCAGCCGCTCGCGGACGCCGTGCAGATCGCGGAGCACGTGGCGTTCTTCGCCGAGCGGTGCGACGTCACACTCGACGGAGTGGCGCTCGACCGCCCGCGCACTCCGTGGTCGTGAGCTACTTGACTCGCCGGTAACTTATCGGTTAGGCACTGCTCATGAAGCTCTCGAGCCAGCTCAGCTACGGCGCCGACCCCGTCAGCAACGCAGAGTCCGTCGTCGAGCTGGAACGGGCCGGCCTCGACGCCATCTGGGTCGCGGAGGCGTACAGCTTCGACGCGGTGTCGATCATGGGCTACCTGGCGGCCCGCACGGAACGCGTGGAGATCGGCTCGGGCATCCTGCCGATCTACAGCCGCACCCCCGCCTTGACCGCGATGACCGCCGCCGGGCTCGACGCGCTCTCGGGAGGCCGCTTCAACCTCGGGCTCGGCGCGTCCGGACCGCAGGTGATCGAGGGCTTCCACGGCGTCCCGTACGACAAGCCGGTCGGCCGCACCCGGGAGATCATCGACATCTGCCGGCGGGTATGGCGCCGCGAGCGGCTCGAGAACGACGGCCTCTACCCGATCCCGCTGCCGGAGGGACAGGGCACCGGGCTCGGCAAGTCGCTGAAGCTGATCAACCACCCGGTGCGGGCCGACATCCCGATCTGGGTGGCCTCGCTCGGCGACAAGAACGTCGAGATGACGGCCGAGCTCGCCAACGGGTGGCTGCCGCACCTGCTGATCCCGGAGAAGACGCGTGACGTCTTCGGCGCGGCGCTCGACGCCGGCTTCGCCAAGCGCGCCCCCGAACTCGGTCCGTTGCAGATCACCGGCGGTGGAGTGCTCGCGCTCGAGGAGGAGATGTTCGAGCCGGCCCGCCAGCTGGCCCGCGCCATGTACGCGCTCTACATCGGCGGCATGGGCGCGCGCGGCCACAACTTCTACAACACCGTCTTCGCCCGGCAGGGTTACGCCGACGAGGCGAAGCTCGTCCAGGACCTGTACCTCGACGGCAAGAAGGACGAGGCGGCCGCGGCGCTGCCCGACGACTTCATCGACCGGATCACGCTCGTCGGTCCGGCGGGGCACATCAAGGAACGGATCGCCGCCCTCGGCGAGGCCGGGGTGACGCACCTGCACGTGACGCCCGTCAGTTCCGATGCTCCGAAGGTGATCTCGCAGGTCAAGGAATGGATCTCCTGACCAGATCACCGCAACGGAAACGGACGGTGAACAGCCGCAGGTACCTGCGTACAGGTGATAACGGGACCCGCCTCACGTGACTCGACGTCACCACCTCACACTCTGAGGTGACCCGGTCCGTCACCACCTGTGGGAGCGTGACTTGCAAGACCTCGCAATCGAGGCCGCGGACGAGCCTTTGCGCCCGGACCAGTACACGTTCGTCGAGACGCACGCCTGGTGGTTGGGCAGCTTCGGCAAGCACAACCACCTGGCCGAACACCGGGTGCGGCAGTGGATACCGGCCCGCCCGGAACGCGAATGGTTGTTGGTCCGCGAGCTGACCGGAGAGCAGGAATGGCTCACCGGATCGGCGGAGGAAGCGGCGGAAGAGGGGTACGACCCGCTCGCCGTCGGGCCGGTCGGGACGTTCCGCGCCGCGCACGGCGAGTTCGACCTCTCCGCCGATCCGGAGCTGACCGACGCCGATCACGTCGCCGACGCGTTCTGCGCCCCACCGGCGCCGCCGCGGCGCGGCAGCTGGCAGTCGCCGACGAAGGAGTTCTTCGCGCGGCTGCCGCTGGATCCGGTCGAGCTGCGCGAGCGGCTGCAGGACGACAACCCGGGCAGCTGGTTCGGCCCGTTCACCGCGGCGGTAACCGCGCTGCGCACGTGCCTCGTCCCGGCGGCGCTGCGCAGCGCGCTCTACCGGGCGCTGCGCGGCCTGCCCGCGGTGACATTGGCCACGGGTGTGCGCAACCTCGACGGCCTGTCCTGCATCGCGCTCATCCACGACGCAGGCCGGACCCGGACCGAGCTGATGATCGACCCGCTGAACGGACAATTCGCCGGGGAGCGCGACACCCTGCGGATGGACGCCCGATGCGGACTCGGCATCGGAGCGGTCATCAGCTCGACGGCGGTGGCAACCGCACCCGTCGACGCCCCCGGCCAGCTCCCGCTCCGCTGAGCACGCCCCCGCACCGCGCAGGCCTGGGCCGGAGCGCGGTACCAGCGCGCGAGCGCGAGGACTAACCTGCGAGGTAGTCCTCGGCGATGCGATCCGATCAAGGCGGTCCACAGCGTGTCCAGCAGCAGTACCTCCAACCCCGCAGGCCAGTTCGGCCCCAACGAATGGCTCGTCGAGGAGATGTACCAGCGCTTCCTCGACGACCCCTCCACGGTCGACCCGGCATGGCACGAGTTCTTCGCCGACTACCGCCCGACGCCGACCGGCGCGGCCGAGGAGAACGGCGCGGCACCCGCCGAAAGCAAGAGCCCCGAGAACAAGGGCGCGGAGAACAAGAGCGCGGAGAACAAGAGCGCCGAAACGCCGCGCGCTTCCGCAGCGCCCGCCGCTGAGCCGTCCCGGCCCGCCGCCACCGCCTCGACCCCGGACAAGAGCGCCCAGAGCAGGGACGCAGCGAAGGCGCCGACGTCGAACGGCACCTCCGCGCCCGCCCGCAAGCCCGCCGCTGCCCCCACCACGCCTGCCAAGCCGGCCGCAGGCAGCACGTCGCAGGCTGCGAAGGCGCCCGCGGCCGCCGCGAACGAGGGCGAGTCGACACCCCTGCGCGGAGCCGCGGGGGCCGTCGTCAAGAACATGAACGCCTCGCTGGCCGTGCCGACGGCCACCAGCGTGCGCGCGGTGCCGGCGAAGCTGCTCGCCGACAACCGCATCGTCATGAACAACCAGCTGCGGCGCACCCGCGGCGGCAAGATCTCCTTCACCCACCTCATCGGGTACGCGCTGGTCAAGGCGCTCGCGAACTTCCCGGTGATGAACCGGCACTTCGTCGAGGTCGACGGCAAGCCGACCGTCGTGCAGCCCGAGCACGTCAACCTCGGGCTGGCGATCGATCTGCCCGGCAAGAACGGGCAGCGCTCGCTCGTGGTCGTCTCGATCAAGGGCTGCGAGGCGATGTCGTTCGCGCAGTTCTGGTCGGCCTACGAGGACATCGTGCGCAAGGCGCGCTCGGGCAACCTCACCGCGGAGGACTTCGCGGGGACCACGATCAGCCTGACCAACCCCGGCACGCTGGGCACCAACCACTCGGTGCCGCGGCTGATGCAGGGTCAGGGCGCGATCATCGGCGTCGGCGCGATGGAGTACCCCGCGTCGTTCCAGGGCGCGAGCGACGAGAAGCTCGCCGAGATCGGCATCAGCAAGATCATCACGCTGACCTCGACGTACGACCACCGGATCATCCAGGGCGCCGAGTCGGGCGACTTCCTGCGCCGCGTCCACGCGCTGCTGCTCGGCGAGGACGAGTTCTACGACGAGATCTTCCGCTCGCTGCGCGTGCCGTACGAGCCGGTCCGCTGGGTGCAGGACATCCCCGAGGGCGCGATCGACAAGACCGCGCGCGTCATCGAGGTCATCGACGCGCACCGCACCCGCGGGCACCTGATGGCCGACACCGACCCGCTGAACTACCGCCAGCGCCGCCACCCCGACCTCGACATCCTCAGCCACGGCCTCACCCTGTGGGACCTCGACCGGGAGTTCGCCGTCGGCGGGTTCTCCGGCCAGCAGCGGATGAAGCTGCGCGACGTACTCGGCGTGCTGCGCGACGCCTACTGCCGCACGGTCGGCACCGAGTACATGCACATCGCCGACCCCGAGCAGCGCGCGTGGCTGCAGGAGCGCATCGAGGTCCCGCACCAGAAGCCCAACCAGCCCGAGCAGAAGTACATCCTCTCGAAGCTGAACGCGGCCGAGGCGTTCGAGACGTTCCTGCAGACCAAGTACGTCGGGCAGAAGCGGTTCTCGCTGGAGGGCGGCGAGACCGTCATCCCGCTGATGGACGCCGTGCTCGACAAGGCAGCCGAGCACGAGCTCGACGAGGTCGTCATCGGCATGCCGCACCGCGGCCGGCTCAACGTGCTGGCCAACATCGTCGGCAAGCCGATCAGCCAGATCTTCCGCGAGTTCGAGGGCAACCTCGACCCGGGGCAGGCGCACGGCTCCGGCGACGTCAAGTACCACCTCGGCGCCGAGGGCAAGTACTTCCGGATGTTCGGCGACGGCGAGACGGTCGTGTCGCTGGCGTCCAACCCGTCGCACCTCGAAGCGGTCGACCCGGTGCTCGAAGGCATCGTCCGGGCGAAGCAGGACATCCTCGACAAGGGCGAGGGCGGCTTCACCGTCCTGCCGCTGATGATGCACGGCGACGCCGCGTTCGCCGGTCAGGGCGTGGTCGCCGAGACGCTGAACCTCGCGAAGCTGCGCGGCTACCGCACCGGCGGCACCGTGCACATCGTCGTCAACAACCAGGTCGGGTTCACGACGGCGCCGGAGCACTCGCGCTCGTCGCAGTACTGCACCGACGTCGCGAAGATGATCGACGCGCCGGTCTTCCACGTGAACGGCGACGACCCCGAGGCCTGCGTCTGGGTCGCGAAGCTGGCCGTCGAGTACCGGCAGCGTTGGCACAACGACGTCGTGATCGACATGATCTGCTACCGCCGCCGCGGGCACAACGAGGGCGACGACCCCTCGATGACCCAGCCATCGATGTACGACATCATCGACGCGAAGCGCAGCGTCCGGAAGATCTACACCGAGTCGCTGATCGGCCGCGGGGACATCTCCATGGAGGAGGCCGAGCACGCGCTGCGCGACTTCTCCAACCAGTTGGAGCACGTGTTCAACGAGGTCCGCGAGCTGGAGCGCACACCGCCGCGGCCCAGCCCCTCCGTCGAGAACGAGCAGCTCGTCCCGGCCGACCTCGACACCTCCGTCCCGGTCGAGGTGATCCAGCGCATCGGCGACGCGCACGTCGAGCTGCCCGAGGGCTTCACGGTCCACCAGCGGGTCAAGCCGGTGCTGCAGCGGCGGCTGACGATGTCGCGCGAGGGCAACGTCGACTGGGCGTTCGCCGAGCTGCTCGCGCTCGGCTCGCTCGCCATGGGCGGCAAGATGGTGCGGCTGTCCGGGCAGGACACCCGCCGCGGCACGTTCGTGCAGCGGCACTCCGTGGTGATCGACCGCAAGACCGGCGCCGAGTACTACCCGCTGCGCAACCTCTCGGAGAACCAGGAACGGTTCCTCCCGTACGACTCGGCGCTCTCGGAGTTCGCCGCCGTCGGATTCGAGTACGGCTACTCGGTGGCCAACCCCGACGCGTTCGTCGGGTGGGAGGCGCAGTTCGGCGACTTCGTCAACGGCGCGCAGTCGATCATCGACGAGTTCGTCTCGTCCGGTGAGGCGAAGTGGGGCCAGACCTCCGACGTCGCGCTGCTGCTCCCACACGGCCTCGAAGGCCAGGGGCCCGACCACAGCTCCGGGCGCATCGAGCGGTTCCTGCAGCTGTGCGCCGAGGGCTCGATGACGGTGGCGCTGCCGACCGAGCCGGCCAACTACTTCCACCTGCTGCGCCGCCACGCGCTCGACGGGATCCAGCGGCCACTGGTCGTCTTCACACCGAAGTGGATGCTGCGGGCCAAGCAGGTCGTGAGCCCGCTCTCGGACTTCACCGGCGGCCGCTTCCGCGCCGTCATCGACGACCCGAAGTTCCGGGAGAACCCGAGCCCGGCGGGTGAGGTCGAGAAGATCCTCCTCTGCAGCGGCAAGGTCTACTACGAGCTCGCCGCGGCGCGCGACAAGCAGGAGATCACCGACACCGCGCTCGTCCGCATCGAGCAGCTCTACCCGCTCGCCGAGCGGCAGCTCGCCGCGATCCTGGAGCGCTACCCGAACGCCGAGGACATCCGCTGGGTGCAGGAGGAGCCGGCCAACCAGGGCGCGTGGCCGTTCCTCGGGCTCGCGCTGCCGGAGAAGCACCCGCGGTTCGTCGGCCTCAAGCGCATCTCCCGGCGCCGCATGGCCGCACCGGCGGCCGGCTCGTCCAAGGTGCACGAGGTCGAGCAGGCGGCGCTGATCGAGGCGGCGCTCACGGGCTGAGGCACCCCCGCGGGGGCGTGGCGCGTCGTTGAGCGGATCGTGGTGCTGGCCGACTTGCGGGTGCTGACGGCTGTCGAGGCAACCGTCAGCACCCGCTACTCAGGAGTTGCCTCACGTCTTCTTCGTCCACCGGTCCTTGAACTCGCCGGGCTGCGGTGCCGGGCCGGGGAGCGGCTCGTGCTGCGGTGGCGTGCGCAGTGAGCTGAGCACCAGCGCGACGTACCGCGACCGCAGCTCCTCCGTCCGCGCGTCGCCGCCCCTGCGCACCGAGGACAGCTGCTCGAAGAGCATGCCCAGGTCGGTCGCGTAGACGTCGGTGCGCAGCACACCGGCTTCGTGCGCGCGGTCCACGATGGCGTTGACCAGCTCGTCGGACCGCATCGCGAGCGCGTACAGCTCGGGGGTCGGCGCGAACGCGCCGGCCAGCGAGATCGTCAGCGCGTGGGTGTCGGCGACGACCACTCCCCGGAAGAACTCCGCGAACGTGCCCCACGGGTCGCGGTCGCTCGCCACCGCGGCTTCCGCGATCGCGTTGTAGGCCTCCAACCCGTCGGCGCACAGCTTGCGCAGCATGTCCTCCTTGCTGCCGTATCGGCGGTAGAGGGCGCTGATCCCGACGCCCGCGCGCTCGGCGACGGCGGCGATCGGCGCACCCGGATCGGCCACGAAGACGTCTCGGGCCGCTTTCAGTATCAGCTCGTCGTTGCGGGCCGCCTGTGCGCGGCGGCCGCTCATCGGCGCGGTTGGCATGTTTCCCACTCTATCACTTGACCGGAACGTTCCGTTCCGCTACCTTGAAAGGGAACAGTTCGTTCCGTTCCAAAGAGGAGATGTTCGATGACCGCAACGCTCGACCGGCCGCTTCTGGTAGCTCCCCCGGCAGCACCCGCAGGGCCGACCCGCTCGGCGTGGCTCGGCTTCTCCGCGGTCATCGGCTCCGCGCTGATGAACCTGCTCGACTCGACGGTCGTCAGCGTCGCCGCCCCCGCGATCCGCGAGGAGCTCGGCGGTTCCTACGCGACGATGCAGTGGACGACCGCCGGCTACACGCTCGCGCTCGCGGTGCTCCTGATCGTCGGCGGCCGGCTGGGCGACATGTTCGGCCGCCGCCGGATGCTGGTCATCGGGACGCTCGGCTTCACCGCCGTCTCGCTGCTCTGCGCGATGTCGTGGACGCCCGAGATGCTCGCCGCGGGCCGGGTCGCGCAGGGCGCGTTCGCGGCGCTGATGCTCCCGCAGGGCTTCGGCCTCATCCGCGACGTCTTCCCCGGCGCGCAGATGGCCAAGCCGCTGGCGGCGTTCGGCCCGGTGATGGGCGCCGGCGCCGTCCTCGGCCCGATCGTCGGCGGGCTGCTGCTCGACGCCGACATCCTGGGCACGGGCTGGCGGATGATCTTCCTGATCAACCTTCCGATCGGCCTGCTGACGGCGCTGCTCGCGATCAAGCACCTCCCCTCGGTCGCCCCCACCGCGGCCGGCACCCGGCTCGACGTGCCCAGCATCCTGCTCTCCGCCGTCGGCACCGTCCTGCTGATCCTGCCCCTGGTGCAGGGCCACGAGCTGCACTGGCCGGTGTGGACGTGGATCGCGATGGCCGCCTCGGTGCCCGTGTTCGTCGCCTTCGCCCGCCGCCAGCGCCACCTCGCCGCCACCGGCCGCACCCCGCTGGTCGAGCCCAGCCTCGCCGGCAAGCGCTCCTACGTCGCCGGTGTCGGCTTCGCGACGATCTTCTTCGCCGCGATGGGCGCGATGTTCACGGTCGGCATGATGCTGCAGATGGGCCTCGGATTCTCGCCCATCGGCGCGAGCCTGATCATGACGCCCTGGGCGTTCGGTGCGATGGTCGGGTCGGTCGTCTCCGGCGTGCTGATGGCACGGTTCGGCCGCTCGCTGCTGCACGTCGGCCTCACTCTGATGGGTGCGGGTGTCGCGGGGCTGTACTTCGTCTACGAGACCGTGGGTGTCGAGCTCGGCTTCGGGACGCTCGCGCTGCCGCTGCTCCTCGGCGGGACGGGCATGGGGATGATCTTCGTGCCGCTTTTCGACATCGTGCTCGGCGGCGTGAGCGACCGTGAGGTCGGCTCGGCGACGGGAGCGCTCGGCGCGATCGAGCAGCTGGGCGTGACCCTGGGCATCGCCATCCTCGGCACCGTGTTCTTTGCGACCGTCGGCTCGACGCCCACCGCCCAGACCGCCGTCGAGGCCGGCAGCGTCACGGCGCTGGTCACGGTCGGGCTGATCGTGGTGGCGTTCGTGCTCGGGTTCGCGCTGCCCCGCAGGGCTCGGGCCGGCGGCCACGGCTGACCCGCTCCCGCTCCTCCGGCCGGGCCGGACGGCGAACTCGCCGTCCGGCCCGGCTTCGTGGTTACCGGGGTGTGCCAGGAAAGCCGGGGGGTGGCTGGGGAGGGCAGGAAAGCCACTTTGCTGCCCTCTGAGGGCCGGAAAGTGGCTTTCCTGCCCTCTCGTGCGGAACGCACGCATCCCCCCGACCACCTGAGCGCCACGGACCGGTCCACTACCCTCACCCCGTGTACTTCACCGACCGCGGAATCGAGGAGCTCGCCGACCGCCGGGGCGAGGAGCAGGTCAGCGTCCTGTGGCTGGCCGACCGGTTGCGCGCGTTCGTCGACGCGAACCCGCAGTTCGAGGACGCCGTCGAGCGGCTGGCGAGCTTCCTCGCCCGCGACGACGAGTCGGAGTAGCACCACCCACGTAGAGCTTTCCGTGGTGGCTCCGTGCCGAGCACGGATGTCCGGGACGCCCTGGCGGCCGATCCTTAGAACCATCAGGAACACCGGTTCTCAAGGAGACCACGATGTACGCAGACTTCACCGCCGCGATCGCCGCCCAGCGGACCCAGACCTTCCTCGCCGAGGCCGCGACCCACCGCCTGGTCACCGAGGCCCGTGCGGCGCGCCGCGCCCGGCGTGCCCTCGCGAGCGTCGTGGCCGGCACGGTCCGCCGGGCCGCCCGCCCCGCGGCCGCCTGTGCGTGAGGGTCAGCGGCCCGGCAGGCCGAACCTCCTGCGCACGGCCGCCCGCAGTTCCTCGGCGCGGACCTCCACCTCCGCGTCGCACGCGTCGATGTCCGCCCCGGCCGCCGAACGGTCGGGGCCGGGCATCGGGCGCAGCTTCAACCACGACTCCACCCAGAGCGCCTCGAGCGCCGACTCCCAGTTCACGTCCACGCCGTAGCGCGTGAGTGCGGCCCGCTCCGCCGTCTCCTGCAGCCGCGCGTCGATCTCCACGAGCCGCGCCGCCAACTCCGCCGCCCGCTCCCTGTCCCGCTCGCGCAGCTCGTCCGCCGCAGCGGTGATGCCGGCGACGATCTCCTTGTACCGCCGCCCCGCACTGCTGGGCGTCGGAGGGCGCTTGACGAAGTCGGTCACGGCCCCTCCTCCAGCGACGGCACGATGACGACCTCCGGCATGGCGTGCTGCGCGCGGTCGAAGAAGAGCCCACGCCCCGCCCGCGGCGACCAGTTGACCAGCATTCCCGGCGCGAGCGCACCCAGCTCGGAGCCCTGGACGTCGAGCGCGACCCACGCGCCCAGGTCGTCGACCGAGGCGCTCAGCGAGAGCAGCGCCTTCAACCGCTGCACGCTGCGCCACCAGCCGAGCACGTGCACACCCGTCTCGGGGCCGAATCGCAGCACCTTCCGCAGCGCCTCGGTGCCTTCGCGCTCCAGCACGGTGTCGGCGGCGTCCGCGGCGTAGAGCACCGCGACGAGCGGGCGCCGCTCCCCGCCCGCCAGCCGCCCGGTCACCTCGGCCGCGAGCGCGTCGAGCCGTGCCCGGAACCCGTCGAGCGCCACCGTCTCCGGCGCGTGCCCCGCCGCCGTCATCGCCGCGGCGACCCGCGCCGCGGGCTCGGCGGCCTCCGCGACCAGCGGCGCGAGCACGACGTCGACCGATCCCGGCGCGAACTGCCCGGCCAGCGACGTCGCCGCGGCACCGAGCACGCGCACGGCGTCGCCGCCGAGCGTCGCGAGCACGCCGACGTTGCGCCCCGGGACCGGTGGCAGCCGGACGGTCGCCGCGCTGCCGGCCACGTTGATGCACTGCCCGACCAGCGCCAGCGGCACCCCGTCGGCGGGTGCGGAGCGGTCACCGAGCAGCTCGGCGAGCCGCGGCGCCCTGCTGCCGTCGAAGAGCCGTGGCTGCTCGTGCCCGCCCGCGTGCTGCTCGTGCAGCACCCGCTGCACCTCGTCGACGGAACCGCGGCCGGTTGCGTCGGGGATGCGGACGATCTCGTTGCCGTGCTTGATGCCCGACTCGTGGTTGAGCACGGCGTGCCAGCGCGGCAGGTCGAGCGTGGCGTCGTTCAGCTCGGCGAGCACACGCCGCGCCCGCGGCAGCGCGATGCGCAGCACGAACTGCTCGAAGATCGCCGGACGGCCCCAGAACGCCTCGATGCCGGAGACGTCCTGGCTGGCCAGCACGAGGTGGATGCCCTGCGAGCGGCCGCGTCGCGCCACGTCCTCCAGCAGGAGGGTGGCCGCCTTCGTGACGGAGTCGCGCTCGGCGAACAGGTACTGGAACTCGTCGATCACGGCGACGATCCGCGGCCAGCGCCCCTCCGGGTCGGCGGCGCGCAGCTCCTCCAGCTTGGTCACCTCGTGCGCCTTCGCGGCCTCCGCGCGGCGGCGCATCTCGTCGGCGAGGAACTGCAGCAGCGCCAGGCCGAACTCGCGATCGGTGTTGATGTTGACCCCGACCAGCCGGGCGTGCGGGAGCCACGTCGGGTCGCGCCGGCCGGGCGCGAACTGGGCGAAGGAGACGCCCTCCTTGAAGTCGAGGAGGTAGAACTCCAGCTCGTCGGGGTCGTACCGGACCGCCATCGAGCTGATCATCGTGAGCAGGAAGTTGGTCTTGCCCGAGCCGCTGGGCCCGCCGATCAGCGCGTGCGGCGACGCGTCGGCGAGCGCCATCTCGTGCGGGAGCCCGTCGGAGAACCCGACGGGGGCGTGCAGGCCCGCGACCGAGCGCGACCGGCCCCACTGCTCCGCGGCCGGCAGCAGGTCGCGGAAGGTGCCGACCCGGCTGCGCCACCGCTCGTGCTCGTCGGCGATGGCGTGGCTGGCCGTGGTCGCCGCGGCCGTCGGCAGCGGCGGGTCGAGCTCGATCGCGACGTGCGGGCCGGTCATCGAGGAGAGCACCGGCTGGCCCTCGCGCAGCTGCACCGTCTCGACGGGAGCGTTCACCGTCAACGGGACGTCGAGCAGCATCAGCTGGATCCCGCAGGCCAGCCCGTCGCGCGCGACCCGCTGCAGCTGGCGCTGGTCGTCGTCGCGCAGCGCCTGCCGGTTGCCCATCAGCACCGCGACGATCCACGGCTCGGTGCGCACGCCGGTCGCGGCGGCGAGCGCCTGCAGCGACGGCTGGCCGTCGACGAGAACGCGCGTGTGCACCCTGCGGATCCGGTCGGAGAGCTCCTCCAGCAGCTGCGGGAGCATGCCGGGGTCGTGCACGGTGAGCAGGCCGGTGCGGGTGAGCGGGTAGAGCCCCGGCAGCGCACCGGTGAACCGGCCGACGTCCCAGACGTGCAGCGCGACCATGCCGGGCCGGAAGTACGTCATCACCCGCAGCAGCAGGCCCTCGACCAGTTCCTCGGCGCGCTCGCGCCGCTCGTGGTCGGAGGTCAGCTGCAGGTGCGACTCGTCCAGCAACGGCACCGCGACGTCGAACCCGGGCCCGTTGCCGCCGATGCGACCCGTCCCGATCCGCCAGAGCGACGGCACCGGGCCGCTGCCGTCGACCTTGCCCTGCTGCCCGAGCCAGTCGACGCCGGTGCTGCCGGCCACGTCGGGCGCGGTCTCCGCGAGCAGCGAAGCGACCCGCGCCGGGCCGCTCTGCTGCCAGCCGGCGAACGCCGCTGTGTGGTCGGCCACGACCCGCGCGACCACGTCGGCCAGCTGCGGGTTGTCGAGCAGCTGCCGCATGCCGGGGTCGGCGCGGGCTGCGTCGAGGCCCTGCTCCCGCAACCACATCTCGACGAGCGTCTCGACGTGCGCACGCACGGCGGTGTCCCGCGCGCTCTCCGCGGCGCCCAGCGCGGTGGCGATCGCGTCGCAAAGGGCGTCGAAGGCCGCGGAGATGCGCTGCTGCCTGCGGCTCGGCCCCCGCGCCACGACGTCCTACAGCCGCGCGTCGATGTCGGCGATGGCCGTGGCGCAGCCGCTGACCAGCGTGATGCCGCGTTCGAGCTCGTCGGCGGCGCGGCGCAGCTCGTCGGGCAGCAGTTTCTCGGAGTGCTGCCCGTCGAGCTCGGTCAGCACCGCGACGGCGTCGGCGATGCGCGCCCTGGCCAGCCCCGCGTGCTGCTGCGCGCTGCCGATCTGCTCGGCAACCCCGGCGAGCGCGTGGCGGACCTCGCCCAGTGAATCGGTCACGGTGTCGCGCTCACAGCCGGTTCGCGACACCCTCGGAGGCGTTGATCGCCGCCTGAACGGCCTGCTGCACCTCGGCGATGCTGCCGACGGCCTGCGCGAGCAGCCCGTTGGCCTCGGAGACGTCGGCCTGCCCGCTGCCCTCCGTCACCCGCAGGAGCGCGCCCTGCGCCTGTTCGAGGGAAGAGTGCGCTTGCTGCAGCGCACCGAGGCTCTCGGAGGCCTTGTCGTTGGCCAGCGCGATGCCGGCACGGACCTCTTCGATGCTCGCCATGAACGGATCGCTCCTGTCGTACCCCAGCCGTGCTGAACCGCTGCAGATTAGTCCACACGCCTTGACGCATCCGCGCCACCGCTCCTGCCAAGATCCACCCTCGTCAGCGCCGGTCAGCCGCCGGTCGGACGCACCACGCGACCGCCGGTCACCTGAACGGCGCAAACCGGCGACGGGGCGACGCCGGCTCCGCCGGAGGGTCAGGAAAGCCACTTTCATGCAATGTGGTTGCAGGAAAGTGGCTTTCCTGACCTCCCCCAGCCGCATCGGACACCCGGCGTCGCGCCCACGCTGGTGCCGAGGGCCGCGGGTGGGGCACGCTGGCGGCGCTCGTGATCGGGGTGACCGGAGTGATCGGGGAGGTGGCGACGCTGCGCGTGCTGGTGGTGGAGGACGACGACGGTGTTGCCGACGCCGTCGGTGAGGCGCTGGGCACCCACGGCCACGTCGTGACCCGGGCCGCTCGCGCCGCGGACGTCTGGGGCCCGCTGCACGACGCCGACGTCGTGCTGCTCGACCTCGGCCTCCCCGACGGCGACGGGCTGGACGTCCTGCGCATGCTGCGCCGCATCGCCACCGTGCCGGTGATCGTGCTGACCGCCCGCGACGCTGAGCGCGACGTCGTGCGCGGGCTGCGCCTGGGCGCCGACGACTACCTGGTGAAGCCCGTGCGGCTGCGTGAGCTGCTGGCCCGCATGGAGGCGATCACCCGCCGCGTGCGCAGCACGGCGCGGGCCGGCGCGAACGACGTCGTCGAGGTCGGGGACCTGCGGGTCGACCTCACCGCCCGCCGCGCCGACGTCGGCGGTGCCGAGATCGCGCTGACGTCGAAGGAGTTCGACATCCTCGCGGCGCTGGCGCGGCGCAGCGGCACCGCGGTGAGCCGCCAGCAGCTGCTCGACGAGGTGTGGGGCGACGCCTACCTCGCCGTCTCGCGTTCGCTCGACGTGCACGTCGCCGCGTTGCGCGCCAAGATCGACCGGCCGGGTCTGCTGGCCACCATCCGCGGGTTCGGGTTCCGCCTCGGCGGCTGACATGCGCTTCCGGCTGCTGCTCGTGCTCTCCGCGTTCTCCGTGGCGGCGGTGGCCGCGTTTGCGTTGCCGCTGCTGGGCAGCACCGCGGCGGAGCGGACGCAGCGGTTCGTGCTGGAGCGGACCGCCGACATGGACCGGTTCGCCGCGCTCGCGCAGCAGCCGGCCGGCAGCGGGACGCTCACGCGGGAGGTGCAGGCGTACACGGAGCTGTACGGCGAGGGGGTCGTCGTCGTGGACCGCACCGGCAGCCCGATCGTCGAGTCGGGGCTGCGGGCAGTGGAGCCAGGCGTGGCGGCCGCGATCGACGCGGCGCTGCGCAACCAGCCGGCGAACCGCCCCGACCGGCTCGGCCCGTGGTCGACCGAACCGCTGCTGCTCAGCCGGCCCGTCGGCACCGGCACGCAGGTGGGCGGCGCGGTCGTGCTGCGTGCCTCTCCCGCGGCGGCCGCCACCGACATCGCCGCGAGCTGGACGGTTGTGCTGCTCGGCGCGCTGACCGCCGCGATCGTGTTCGCCGCCGTGGCGCTCGCCGTGGCGCGCTGGGTGTTGCGGCCGGTCGCGGAGCTGGCCGGCGGGGTCGGCGCGGTGGCGGCGGGCCGCCCGGGCGCGCACGTCTCGCCGCACGCCGGGCCGCCGGAGCTGCGCGAGCTCGCCGCCGCGTTCAACCGGATGTCCGACGCCGTCTCGACGAGCGCCGAGCAGCAGCGCCGGCTCGTCGCCGACACGTCGCACCAGCTGCGCAACCCGCTCGCGGCGCTGCGCCTGCGCGTCGACACGCTCGAAGGCCACGTCGGCGAGGCGGGACTCGGCACGTACCGCTCGACGATCGCCGAGGTCGACCGCCTGGAGGCGCTGCTCGACGGGCTGCTCGACCTCGCGTCGGCCGAGAGCAGGGCGACCGACGTCGCCGCCGGCGGCGGATCGGGGGCGGCCGCGGACGTCCCGGTCGTGGTGGCCGAGCAGGTCGCGTTGTGGGCGCCGGTCGCGGCCCGGGCCGGCGTCCGGCTGGAGAGCGACGGCGGGCCGGTCGCCGAGGCGGCGTGCTCGGCCTCCGAGCTGGCCCAGGTGCTGGACGTGTTGCTGGACAACGCCGTGAAGTACGCGGGCGGCGGCGCGACCGTGCAGGTCGGCTGGACGGTCTGTGACACGGTCGGGGGCGTGACGCTGGCGCTGACCGTGCGCGACGACGGTCCCGGTATCGCAACCGCCGATCTGCCGCTGGCGACGCAGCGGTTCTGGCGCTCGTCGCGCCGGGCCCGCGGCTCGGGGCTGGGGCTCGCGATCGCCGAGCAGCTCGTCGGGGCCCGCGACGGGCGGCTGCGCCTCGACGGAGCGGCGGGCGGCGGCCTGCAGGTGCGGGTGGAGCTGCCGTGCGTGCCGTGATCACCCGGCGGGCGCTGCTCGTCGCGCTTGCGGTCGCGTTGCCGGCCTGCGGACGCAGCTCCCCACCGATCGTGGTCGCCTCGGGCGAGCAGGGCGGGCTGTACGCCGAGTTCGCCGAGCTGCTGGTGCGCAGGCTGGGCACGGAAGGGCTGGCAGCGCACGCCGTCGAGACGGGCGGGAGCGTCGACAACATCGAGGCGGTCGCGGGCGGGTCGGCGACGCTCGGGCTGACCCTCACCGACATCGCGCTCACGGCGTTGCGCGGCGAGCCCCCCTTCGCCGCGCCGGTGCCGCTGCACGCGCTCGGGCGCGTCTACGAGAACTACATGCAGTTCGTCGTGCGGGCGGAGGACCCGGCGCGCTCGGCGGCCGACCTCGCCGGCCGCCCGGTCTCGCTCGGCGCGGTCGGCTCCGGCGCGGCGGTCTTCGGCGACCGGCTGCTCGCGGCGGCAGGCGTCGCGGCCGACGTGGCGCGGCGGCCGCTGCGCGACGCCATCGACGCGCTGGAACGTGGCAGCACCGATGCGCTGCTGTGGTCGGGCGGCATCCCGACGCCCGCGCTCGCGGAGCTGGCCGCCCGGCGCCCGGTGCGGCTGCTCCCGCTCGCGGAGCACCTGCCGGCACTGCTCGCGCGGCACGGGTCGGCGTACGGGCCGGCGACCGTCCCCGCGGGCGCGTACGGATCGGTCGCGCCGGTGCCGACCGTCGGCGTGGCGAACCTGCTGGTCGCGATGCCGACGCTGGCCGCGGACGTCGCTGACGTCGTCGTCGGGGCGCTGGTGGCGGGCGCACCCGAGCTCGTGCCGGCCGCGGCGCTGGGCACGCAGTACCTCGACCAGCGCTCCCTGATCGGCACCGGCGACGTGCCACTGCACCCCGCTGCGGCCGCGACGTACCGCCGCCTGCACGGCTGACGCAAACTTCCCCACCGTTTTGGGTGGATGCGCGCCGAAATGGCGCGCATGTGCCCAAAACGGTGGGGACATTCGGGGCGATCTCTAAGCCCCCGTAAAGATTGCGCGCTCCGGGCTGCCGCGGCGCTGTTGCCGACCTACCTTCCTGACACCACAACTCCGGCGCAACGAGGAGCGGGAGCATGTCTTCGGCAACCCCATCGGTCCCACAAGAGCTCACCCCGCCGACCACGTTCGGCGCGAAGGTCAAACAGATCGGGCCAGGGCTGCTTGCCGCGGCCACCGGGGTCGGGGCGGGTGACCTGGTCGCGACCATGGTCGCCGGTGCGCAGTTCGGCACCGTGCTGCTCTGGGCCGCGGTGCTCGGCGCGATCCTCAAGCTGGCGCTCGCCGAGGGCGTCGGCCGCTGGCACCTCGCCTCGAACTCCACGCTGCTCGACGGCTGGCGGCGGCTCGGGTACTGGGCCACCTGGTTCTTCGGCATCTACATCGTGATCTGGGGCTTCGTCTACGGCGCCACCGCGATGTCCGCCGTCGGGCTGCCGCTCAACGCGCTGTTCGGCGGCCTCCCGGTCGGCGGCTGGGCCGCGATCGCGGGGCTCGTCGGGCTGGCGCTGGTGTGGATGCAGCGCTACCACTTCTTCGAGAAGTTCATGACGGTGCTCGTGCTGATCAAGTTCGTGTCGGTCGTCTCGGTGGCCGTGCTGGTCGCGCCGAACCTGGGCGACCTGGCGAACGGGCTGGTCCCGCGGCTGCCGTCCGGCTCGATCATCTACGTGCTCGGCCTCATCGGCGGCGTCGGCGGCACGATCACGATGGCCGCGTACGGCTACTGGATGATCGCGAAGGGCTGGAAGGGCACCGGATGGCTCTCCATGATGCGTCTCGACAACGCCGTCGGGTACGTCATGACGGGAATCTTCGTCGTCGCGATGCTCGTGGTCGGCGCCGACATCCTGCTCGGCCAGAAGATCGTCGGGGGTGACTCCGGCCTCCTGATCCTGGGCACCGAGCTGGGCGCCCGGTACGGCGACTGGGCGCGGCTGCTGTTCCTCATCGGGTTCCTCGCCGTCACGAGCACGTCGCTGCTGGGCGTCTGGAACGGCGTGAGCCTGCTGTTCACCGACTGGACCCGCACGATCCGGATGCCGCACGGCGCCGCGGCCGAGCTGGGCGCCGGCAAGGAGAGCGACGTCGACGCGACCGGCACCGGATACAAGGCGACAGAGGCAGAGAAGAGCCTGCCGTTCCGGGCGTACCTGCTGTGGCTGACCATCCCGCCGATGCTGCTGCTGCTGATCGGCCGCCCGTTCGCGTTGACGCTGGTCTACGGCGTGCTCGGGGCCGCGTTCATGCCGTTCCTCGGCATCACGCTGATGCTGCTGCTGAACTCGAAGCGGGTCGAGGGCGACGGCCGCTCGGGCTGGCTGTCGAACGCCCTGCTCGTCGCGGCGTCCGGGCTGTTCCTGGTGCTCATGCCGATCGAGATCCTGCGGGCGTTCGGCGTCAACATCGGGTGACGGCAGGTGATGGTCCTCAGACCATCGCCAGCAGCATGACCGCCATCGCCACGGCCATCGTGAGGTGGGCGACGGCGGCGGTGCGCGGTGCGCAGACGGTCGGGAGCCGCAATGCGACGGCTCCCGGCCCCGCGTCCGGTGCCACCGCGAGGAGCGCGGGTTCCGGGCGGATGCGGTCGGTGCACCGCAGCCCGTGCCACGCGAAGTAGCCGGCCAGCACGATCGCGACGACGGACGCGACACCGAGGCCGCCGGCCCCGCCGCCGCCGTGCGATCCGTGCCCTGCCTGCAGCGCGCCCGCACCAGGTGTGGGGCCGTGCCCCGCGAACAGCATGAACAGCATCGCCGCGCTGCCCAGCACGTGGTGGCCCATCTCGCCGGCCAGGCTGCGGGCCGCCACGGCGAGCGTGCCGAACCAGCCGAGCGACACCGCGAAGACCGCCACCCATACGGGGACCGGGACGGGATCGCCGAACGGGGAGAACATCGCCGCCATCCCGAACGCCATCGCGGCGTGCGAGGCTTCTTCGACGACGTCGGCGCGCCGCAGCACCATCCGCAGGATGTGCAGCAGCCCCAGCCCGAGGCACCCGACGGCGAGCAGGACGGACACGATCTGCATACCGCACCCCCGCCCGTTCGCCCGGAAGTGACGATAAGCGAGCACCGTCGGCGATTCCATACGGTGAGGGGGTAGCGACCCTCCGGAACAGGGTCTTGCCCCGGAGTGGGCGCGCGTTCGAAGGTGTCCCCTTGCGGTTTCACGGGTCTTGCGGGAGTCAGGCGGAGGTGCGGCATGGCGGAGGGGGCACGGGTGGTCCGGGCGGCGATCGTGCAGACGAAATGGACCGGCGACACCGAGTCCATGATCGAGGTCCACGAGCGGTACGCCCGCGCGGCGGCTGAGCAGGGCGCGCAGGTGATGGGCTTCCAGGAGGTCTTCAACGCGCCGTACTTCTGCCAGGTCCAGGAGGCCGAGCACTACCGCTGGGCCGAGCCGGTGCCGGACGGGCCGACCGTCCAGCGGATGCAGGCGCTGGCCCGGGAGACCGGGATGGTGCTGGTCGTGCCGGTGTACGAGCTGGAGTCCGCGGGCTTCTACTACAACACCGCCGCGGTGATCGACGCCGACGGCACGTACCTCGGCAAGTACCGCAAGCACCACATCCCGCAGGTCAAGGGCTTCTGGGAGAAGTTCTACTTCCGGCCCGGCAACGTCGGTTGGCCGGTGTTCGACACGGCGGTCGGCAAGGTCGGCGTCTACATCTGCTACGACCGCCACTTCCCGGAGGGCTGGCGCGCGCTCGGGCTGGCCGGCGCGCAGATCGTCTTCAACCCCAGCGCGACCAGCCGCGGCCTCTCCTCGTACTTGTGGAAGCTGGAGCAGCCGGCGGCCGCCGTCGCCAACGAGTACTTCGTCGCCGCGATCAACCGGGTCGGCGTCGAGGAGTACGGCGACAACGACTTCTACGGCACCAGCTACTTCGTCGACCCGCGCGGGCAGTTCGTCGGCGACCCGGCGTCCGGCACCGACGAGGAGCTCGTCGTGCGCGACCTCGACCTCGGCATGATCGAGGAAGTGCGCCAGCAATGGGCGTTCTACCGCGATCGCCGCCCCGACGCCTACGGAAGCCTGGTGGAGTCATGAGCGACGACCTCCTCGCGCGGACGCGCGCCGTTCTCCCCTCGTGGCTCGCCATCTACTACGACGAGCCGATCGAGATCGAGCGCGGCGACGGCCGGCACGTCTGGGACGCCGACGGCAACCGCTACCTCGACTTCTTCGGCGGCATCCTCACCACGATGACCGCGCACGCGCTGCCGGAGGTGACCAAGGCGGTCGCCGACCAGGCCGGGCGGATCATCCACAGCTCGACGCTGTACCTGAACCGGCCGATGGTGGAGCTGGCCGAGCAGATCGCGACCGTCTCGGAGATCCCCTCGGCGAAGGTGTTCCTGACCCCGTCGGGCACCGAGGCGAACGACGCCGCGCTGCTGCTGGCGAGCACGGTGCGCCGCTCCAACCAGATCCTGGCTCTGCGCAACAGCTACCACGGCCGCTCGTTCTCGACGATCGCGATCACCGGCAACCGGTCGTGGTCGCCGACGTCGCTCTCGCCGTTCCAGGTCTACTACGTGCACGGCGGGCAGCAGTACCGCTCGCCGTTCGCCGGCCTGCCCGACGGCGAGTACATCGCCGCGTGCGTCGCGGACCTGAAGGAGGTGCTCGACCAGACCGGCGGGGACGTCGCCGCGTTCATCGCCGAGCCCATCCAGGGTGTCGGCGGGTTCACGTCGGGGCCCGACGGGCTGCTCGGCGCGTTCGCCGAAGTACTGCGTGAGCGCGGCATCCTGTGGATCTCCGACGAGGTGCAGACCGGCTGGGGACGCACCGGCGAGCACTTCTGGGGGTGGCAGGCGCACGGCGCGACGCCCGACCTCGTCACGTTCGCGAAGGGCGTCGGCAACGGGCTCTCGATGGGCGGCGTGATCGCCCCCGCCGCGATCATGGACTCGCTGCCGGCGAACCACATCTCGACGTTCGGCGGCTCGCCGCTCACCTCCGCCGGCGCGCTGGCCAACCTGCACCACCTGCTCGAACACGACCTGCAGGCGAACGCGGCGCTGCGCGGCCCGGCGCTGTTCGACGGGCTGCGCGCGATCGGCAGCCCGATCGTCGGCGACGTCCGCGGCAAGGGGCTGATGCTCGGCGTGGAGCTGGTGCGGCCGGGCACGGGCTCGCCGGGCGAGCCGGCGCCGGAGCTCGCCGGCGCCGTGCTGGAGGCGTGCAAGCGGCGCGGGCTGCTCGTCGGCAAGGGCGGGTTGCACGGCAACGTCCTGCGGATCGCGCCGCCGCTCTCGCTCACCGCCGACGAGGCAGCCGAAGGACTGGCCGCGCTCGTCGCGGCGATCGAGGAGGTCACCCCGTGAGTCGCACGCTGATCAGGAACGGTCTGGTCATCACCGCGTCCGACGAGATCGGCACCGATGTGCTGATCGAGGACGAGAAGGTCGTCGCGCTCGGCACGTCCGACGGCTGGACCGCCGACACCGTCATCGACGCCACCGGCAAGTACGTGATCCCCGGCGGCGTCGACGCGCACACGCACATGGAGCTGCCGTTCGGCGGCACGTTCGCCTCCGACACGTTCGAGACCGGCACCCGCGCCGCGGCGTGGGGCGGCACGACCACGATCGTCGACTTCGCGGTGCAGTCGGTCGGCGGCACGCTGCGCGAGGGCCTCGACGCGTGGCACGCGAAGGCCGAGGGCAACTGCGCGATCGACTACGCCTTCCACATGATCATGGGCGACGTCACCGAGGGCTCGCTCAAGGAGATGGAGACGCTCATCGGGGAGGGCATCACCAGCTTCAAGCTGTTCATGGCCTACCCGGGTGTCTTCTACAGCGACGACGGCAAGATCCTGCGCGCGCTGCAGAAGGGCGCCGAGACCGGCGGGCTGATCATGATGCACGCCGAGAACGGCATCGCGATCGACGTGCTGGTGGAGCAGGCGCTGGCCCGCGGCAACACCGACCCGAAGTACCACGGTGTCGTCCGGCACGCGCTGCTGGAGGCCGAGGCGACCAACCGCGCGATCAAGCTCGCGCAGGTCGCGGGCTCGCCGCTGTACATCGTGCACCTATCGGCGATCGAGGCGCTCGCGGAGGTCACGCGGGCCCGCGACGAGGGTCTGAACGTCTTCGCCGAGACCTGCCCGCAGTACCTCTACCTCTCGACCGACGACCTCGCGCGTCCGGGTTTCGAGGGCGCGAAGTACGTCTGCTCGACGCCGCTGCGGCCGGAGGAGCACCAGGCGGCGCTGTGGAAGGGGCTGCGCACCGACGACCTCTCGGTCGTCTCCACCGACCACTGCCCGTTCTGCTTCAAGGGCCAGAAGGAGCTCGGGCTGGGCGACTTCTCCAAGATCCCGAACGGGCTGCCGGGCGTCGAGACGCGGATGGACCTGCTGCATCAGGCGGTGCTCGACGGGCACATCGGGCGGCGCAGGTGGATCGAGATCGCGTGCGCGACACCGGCCCGGATGTTCGGGCTCTACCCGCGCAAGGGCACGATCGCGCCCGGCTCGGACGCCGACGTCGTGATCTACGACCCGGCCGCGACGCAGGTGCTCTCGGCCGAGACGCACCACATGAACGTCGACTACTCGCCCTACGAAGGCAGGACGATCACCGGCAAGGCGCAGACGGTGCTGTCGCGCGGCCGGGTGATCATCGACAACGGCGAGTACCTCGGCAGCGCGGGGCACGGGCGGTTCCTGCGCCGCGAGACGTGCCAGACACTGCGGTGAAAGGTAGTGCGGCCATGATCCGGATGACCCCGCGGAGAGGAAACTGATCATGGACATCGGGCTGGTTCTGCAGGCCGACCCGCCTGCGCAGAAGGTCGTCGACCTGATGGTGCGCGCCGACGGGCTCGGGTTCACGCACGGCTGGACGTTCGACTCGCACGTGCTGTGGCAGGAGCCGTACGTCATCTACCCGCGGATTCTGGAGCACACCGAACGGCTCGTCGTGGGCCCGATGGTGACCAACCCCGCGACCCGCGACTGGTCGGTCATCGCCTCGATGCACGCCACGCTGCACGAGTCGTTCGGCAACCGGACGGTCTGCGGCATCGGCCGCGGCGACTCCGCCGTGCGCGTGCAGGGCCGGCCGCCGACGACGCTCGCGCGGCTGGAGGCGTCGATCCACGTCATCCGCGAGCTGGCCGAGGGCCGGCCCGTCGACATCGAGGGCACGACCGTCCGGATCCCGTGGGTCGCGGAAGGCACGCGGCTGCCGGTCTGGGGCGCCGGGTACGGCCCGAAGGCGCTCGACCTCATCGGGCGGGTCGCCGACGGGTTCATCCTGCAGCTCGCCGACCCGTACCTGGTGGAGTGGACGGTCAAGACCGTCCGCGCCGCCGCCACCGCCGCCGGCCGCGACCCCGGCGACGTGACGATCTGCGTCGCGGCGCCCGCATACGTCGGCGACGACCTCGCGCACGCGCGCGACCAGTGCCGCTGGTTCGGCGGGATGGTCGGCAACCACGTCGCCGACCTCGTCACGCGCTACGGCGAGAGCAGCGCGGCCGTGCCGGCCGAGCTGACGTCGTACATCAAGGGCCGCGAGGGCTACGACTACTCCCACCACGGTCGCGCCGGCAACCGCACCACCGACTTCGTGCCCGACGAGGTCGTCGACCGCTTCTGCCTGCTCGGCCCGGCCACTGCGCAGCAGGAACGGCTCGCGCAGCTGGAAGAGCTGGGGGTGGACCAGTTCGCGATCTACGCGATGCACGACCAGCGGGAGGAGACGATCGAGGCGTACGGGAGCGCGGTGATCCCGGCCTTGGTGTAACCGGGGTGCCGGATGTAACCGGTGTGAGAGTCCCGTGAGACGCGCGCGCCCGATCGTGGTGCCCGCGGCCGGACCCGTGGCCGCGGAACGGGGGAACTCCGATGAAGGGACGCGCACGCGTCACGCTGATGGCGTCGGTCGTGCTGGCCGCCGGGCTGGTGCTGCCCGGCACGGCCGCCGCACAGGAGTCGACGTGCGGCGGAAAGCCGGTGACGATCTACGCGCAGCCGGGGATCACGACGTACGGCACCCAGGGCGACGACGTCATCCGGGGCACGGACGGTCCTGACCGGATCCACGGCCGGCAGGGCAACGACCTGATCTGCTCCGCGTGGGGCAACGACGAGGTGCATGCCGGTCAGGGGGTGGACAGCGTGTGGGCCGGCGAGGGCGACGACGTCGTCTACGTGAACGACTACGGCGAGGTCGACCATGCCGACGGCGGCAAGGGCACGGACAAGGCGTTCGTGAACTCCGTGGACACGTACGAGCGGATGGAGGAGGTCGTCGTCTCCTGATCCACCGCACACGGCCCGCGGTGTCGTCACACCGGACATGACCTGTGTCAGGCACCACGGGCTGTGTGTCGTCGTGCCCGCTGCTGCCGTGTAATGGGCGTGAGAGGCCGATGAGACGGGTGCCCCCGACGGTGGGCGCATGGCGGAGGTCGGGATCATCGGCGGGCGCGGCGCCCCGGCGTCGAGCGAAGCCGTCATCGATCTCTCGGCGATAGCCGGGAACACGGCGGTCGCTCGGCGCCTGACATCCGCCGCGGTGATGGCGGTGATGAAAGGCCCACGCATCGAGGCGCCGATCCTCGCGTGGATCTTCCCCGTCGATCTCGGCATCGGTGCCTCCGATCCCGACCACGTCGTCGTCCTCGCGCCGGGCTCCGGCGGCGAGCCGACCGTCACCGAATGGGCCACGTGGGCGGGCACGATCCCGCACGAGGTCCTCACCTGGATCGGGACGCGCGTGCGCCGCCGCTGGATCGGCGCGGTACCCGACCTTCCCCCGCAGCGCGCCCGGAGGCCCGTCATGCCTGAACCCCGTACGACCGTCGCCGTTGTGTTCGGCGGCCGCAGCGGCGAGCACCCCGTCTCGTGCCTTTCGGCGGCCAGCATCCTGGCCCACCTCGACCGCTCCCGATTCACCGCCGTGCCCGTGCGGATCGAACGCGACGGCGGCTGGTCCATCGGCGTCGACGACCCGGCGGCCTACTCCGACGGCGGCGCGAAGACCGTCGAGGCGCTCGACCGGCGGATGGTGCCCCGCGCGGGAGGCGCGAGCGTCAGCGAGTCGCTGCTCCGTGGGATCGAGCTGCTGCGCAGCTGCGACGTCGTCTTCCCCGCCATCCACGGCCCGTTCGGTGAGGACGGCACCCTGCAGTCGTGCGTCGCCGCGGCCGGCGTGCCGTTCGTGGGCAGCGGCGTGCTGTCGAGCGCGCTCGCGATGGACAAGGTGCGCACCAAGCACGTGCTCGCAGCCGAGGGCCTCACCGTCGCCGACGGCATGGTGCTGACCGATCGGGCGCCGGACATGCCGGCATCGGCTCGCGAACGGCTCGGGCTGCCGGCGTTCGTCAAGCCGTCGCGGTCGGGATCGAGCCTCGGCGTGACCCGCATCGACGACTGGGCGCAGCTACCGGCCGCGGTCGCGCACGCCCGGACATACGACACGACCGTGCTGGTCGAATCGGCAGTGCCGGGCCGCGAGATCAACATCGGGGTGCTGGAGTGGCCCGACGCGACGCTCACCTCCAGCCCACCGATGGAGATCGTGGTGGCCGGCGGCGGCATCTTCGACTTCGCCGCGAAGTACCTCGACCCGTCGACCGGGTTCATCGTCCCCGCCGACATCCCCGGCGACGTCCGCCGCCGGATGGGCGAGCTCGCGATGCTCGCCTTCGAAGCACTGGGCTGCAGCGGGCTGCTGCGCGTCGACTTCTTCCTCCGACCCGACGGCGAGCTGGTGGTCAACGAGGTCAACACGTTCCCCGGCTTCACCGCCGGCTCCCAGTACCCGCGGATGTGGGCGGCGGCCGGCATGGACTGCACGACGCTGTTGAGCACGCTCATCGACACCGCGCTCGCCAGCCGCGAAGACCTGCGCGGGGCGCCCTCTTTGATTTGCGGGTGGTGAGGGCTGCCGCGACAGCCATCAGCACCCGCAAGTCGGCCAGCCCAGCCGGTCAGACCGTGCGGATCGTCGCCATCATCGCCATGTCCTCGTGTTCGAGGTTGTGGCAGTGCATCACGAACCGGCCGGTGTACTTCGAGAACCGCACCGCCACGTCGACGATCTCGGCGGGCGGCAGGTCCACCGTGTCCTTCCAGCCCACGTCGGACGGGCCGGGGCCGCCGTTGCCGCGGCGCAGCACCTGGAACGAGTCGAGGTGCACGTGCACGGGGTGGTGGACGTCGGTGACGAACCGCCAGACCTCGGTGCGGTCGAGCGGGATGTCCGCGATCGACGTGGCCGGGTCGAACCCCGTGCCGTTGATCGTCCACCCCCTGTGGTCGCCGACCTTGCCGCGGGCGAAGGTGAACGTGCGGACGGGCGCGCCGGTGACGTCGAGCGGTTCGATCTCGGAGAGCCGCTCGGGGATCCGGCTGTCGTCGCTGCCCCGTCGGGCGACGACGAACCGCATGATCTCGCCCGTCCGGCCGGATCCCAGCTCGTTCACCATCGTGACGGCCGTGCCGACCGGCACCTCGGAGAAGTCCACCACCACGTCGAACCGCTCCCCTGCCGAGACGAGCAGCGCGTCGTGCGGGACGGGCTCGGCGAGCAGGCCGCCGTCGGAGCCGATCTGGACGAGCGGGACGGGCCGGCCGTCGTCCGTGCGCAGCGCGATCCGGTAGCGCCGCGCGTTGGATGCGTTGAGGATGCGCAGCCGGTGGCGCGCGGTGTCGACCTCGTGCACCGGCCACGGCGCCCCGTTGACCAGCACGACGTCGCCGAGCACGCCCTCCATCCAGTCGGCTTCGACGCCCGGGAGGGAGCGCATGCCCTGGTCGAGGCCGGGGTAGGCGAACGAGCCGTCGGCCGCGAAGGAGCGGTCGCAGATCATCAGCGGCAGCTCGCGCTCACCGCGCGGCAGGGGGAGCGCGTCCTCTACGTCGTCGCGCACGATGTGGAAGCCCGCGAGCCCGCGGTAGACGGCCGGCGCGGTGAAGTCCATGCGGTGGTCGTGGTACCAGAGCGTCGACGCGCGCTGCGTCATCGGGTAGCGGTGCTCCCGCTCCCCCGCAACGACGTCACCGGTCATGCCGTGGTGCTGCGTCCATCCCGCGGTGTCCCCGGCCGGCAGCACGAGGTCGAGCGGCCAGCCGTCGCTGTCCGACGGGGTGTGGCCGCCATGCAGGTGCGCGACGGTCGGCACCGGCAGCTCGTTGCGGTGGCGCACCACGACGGGCCGGCCGGAGCGGGTCTCGAAGGTCGGACCGGGGAAGATCCCGTCGTACCCGAGTATCGGCGTCCGGTACCCGGGGATGATCTCCGCCTGCGCCACCCGCTGCGTGATCCGGTAGAGGTCGGCCCCGGTCGGGTCGACGCCGACCGGTCGGGCGACGGGCGGCACCGGCAGCGGCACCAGGAACGGCGGCGGCAGCGGCAACGCGCTCACCAGCTGTTCCCCGGTCTGCCCCGCCGGCGATCCGAGGCTGCCGAGCCCGCCGCAGCCGGCCACGGCGACCCCCGCGGCGGCGCCGCCGAGCAGCCCCAGGAACGACCTGCGCGAGACGTGCCTCACCGCGGGCTCCGGGCGGCCCCGCGGCCACGCGCGGCCGATGCGGTCCACGACCACGCCGCCAACAGCACCGCCGCGGTCACGATCAGCACCCCGAGCGGGACGTGCAGCTGCAGCTCGCGGGAGTACCCCATGCCGATCTGGAAGCCGGTGGCGAGGAAGAGGACCACGACGACGGGCAGCACGAAGACCCGGCCGCGGCCGCCGGTGACGTACGCGATCGCGATCGGGAGCAGCACGAGCAGGTCGTACGCGGCGAGCAGCGACCCGATGGTGCCGTGCACGGCGATGGCGTCGACGTCGCCGGTGAGGAACATGCCCGCCAGCACCGGCTGGCAGAGCACGACCACGAGGTGCAGCGTCGCGGCGGTCCGCATCAGCCACAGCGTCACGCAGGGTCGCCGGGTGACGACGGGAGGGTCGGTGGTGAGCACGTTCTTCACGTTATACGTAGCCTGCCTACATGTGCATCGGGGATTTCCCTGAACCAAGCCCGGATGCGTCACACCGATCGCTAGGTAGAATCCCTACACGTGAGACCTGATGCGGTACGCGGCCACCTCGACGGTCTGATCCTCGCCGTGCTGGAGTCGGGGCCCCGGCACGGCTACGCGATCATCGAAGCGCTGCAGGCCCGCAGCGGTGGAGCGCTCGAACTGCCGACCGGCACCGTCTACCCGGCACTGCGCCGGCTGGAGCGGGCCGGGCTGCTCTCCGGCGCGTGGAGCACGGTCGGGGGCCGGGAGCGGCGCACCTACACGCTCACCCGCGCCGGACGGCACACTCTGGGCATGCACCGCACCGAGTGGGCGGAGTTCAGCTCGGTCGTCGAGGCCGTCCTGCGCCCCGCCGGGCCGACGACCGCGAGCGGGTCGTGAGCGCCCCCACCGTCGTGGGCGGCACGATCGCCGCTCACGTCGAGCAGCTCGCCCGCGCGCTGCGCGGCCCCGCACGGTCGCGCGCCAGCATGCTCCGCGAGACCAGGGAGGGCCTCGAAGACGCCGCGGCCGCCCATCGCGAGGGCGGACTGGCCCCCGCGGAGGCCGAGGCGCTCGCCGTGCGCCAGTTCGGCAGCGTCCGCCAGATCGCCCCGCTCTACCAGGCCGAGCTGACCGTCCGGCAGAGCCGTCGCACCGCGTTGCTGCTGGCGGTGCTGATGCCGGCGCTGACACACGGCTGGGACATGCTGTGGACGATCGGGATCAGCTGGGAGATGGCCGGCCCGCCGCCGCAGATCGTGCTGACGCTCGCCGACGCGCAGGACAAGATCTCGAACGTCGCGACGGTCGTGGCGGTCGCGTTGCTGCTCATGACGTTCCTGCGGCGGACGCCGTCGCGGTTCACTGGTCGGGCGGTCGCGGCGACGGCGGTGGTGACGGCTCTCGTGACCACAGCGGTGTGCCTCGGCATGCAGCTGGGCAACTCGCGCGGCACCGACGCCATGCTCGCGGCGACCCCGCTGGCCGCCGTCGCGTTCGTCGTCAGCTCGATCGCCCTAGCAGTGATGATCTTCTCGGGGCTGCGGACGCTCTACGTCACGCGCGGGGAGCGACCACGCCGTTGATCATGGCGCCGGCCACGAACGCGCCGTAGCGTGCCGCCGACCAGCCACGTTCGACCACCAGCAGCTCGTACACCTCGGGGGCGTGCAGGGTCCACAGGATGTCGCGGACCTCGTCGGGCGAGATGTCGCCGCGCACCTGCCCGGTGCCGCGGAGGTCGGCGCCGAAGAGGGTCATCGCACCGAGCATCTCCGCACGCATCTGCTCCCACACCGCCGCGGCGGCGGGGTCGGCGCCGGCCGCGTTGCGCGCGAGCAGCAGCAGCGGCGAGGTGCGCGGCATGATCTCCACGAGGTGCCGCGCGTAGAGCTCGATCTTGCGGCGGGCGTCGGGCTCGGCGACGACCTCGGCGATCGCGTCCCGGTCGGCCATCGCGACCGGCTCGTCGTCGCCGACGACGGAGATGTCGTAGACCGCCTTGAGCAGCGTGGCCTTGTTCGCGAACGCCTTGTAGACCGTCTGCACCGACACCCCGGCCGAGCGCGCGATGTCGGGCATCGAGGTCTCCACGTAGCCCTTCTCCAGGAACAGCCGGCCGGCTTCGACCAGCACCCGGGCGCGGGTCTCCCGCGCCTGCTGCTGGCGCCGGGACGCGTCGTAGCGCCGCCCGGCCTTGACATCTTCCGTCACTTGAGTAGAGACTCCTATATCGAATAGATGGCCCTGTATCGGAATGAGGATGCCATGTCGACGACGCTCGAACCAGTGGTGGCCGAGACGCCCAGGGGGTTGCTCGATGCCGCGCGAGCGCTCGCGCCGGAGCTGGGTGTCCGCGCGCTCGAAGCCGAGCGGCTCGCGACGATGCCGCCCGACCTCGTCGAGACGGTCCGTCGAGCCGGGCTCTTCCGGCTGGCGACGCCACGGCTGCTCGGCGGCGCGGAGCTGCCGGCGGCGGCGGTCGTCGAGGTGGTCGAGGAGCTGAGCCGCGCCGACGGGTCGGCCGGCTGGAGCGTCCTGATCGGCAACGCGACCGCGTTCCTCGCGTGGCTCGAACCCGCCGTCGCGCTGGACCTGCTCGGCGGGCGCACCGACGCGATCGGCGCGGGCGTGTTCGCGCCGAGCGGCCGGCTCGTGCCCGACGGCGAGGGGCGGTTCCGGCTCAGCGGGCGGTGGGGGTTCAGCAGCGGCTGCCGGCACGCCGACTGGTACGTCAACGGCGCCATGGTGTTCGACGGCGACGGACCGCGGATGGTGCCCGGTCGCGGGCCCGACTGGCGGATGGCCGCGTTCCCGGCCACGGCGGGGCAGGTCGTCGAGAACTGGGACGTCGCAGGGCTGCGCGGCACCGGGAGCCACGACGTCGTCGCGCACGACCTGCCCGTCGCGGCCGAGCACCTGTCGATCCCCTTCGCCGAGCCCGCCCGCCACGACGGCCCGCTGTGGCGCTTCCCGTTCTTCACACTCGCCGGGACGTTCCTGGCCGGGTTCCCGCTGGGGGTGGCGAGGCGCGCGCTCGACGAGCTGGCGACGTTCGCGCCGACGAAGGTGCGCGCGCCGAGCACCGCACCCATCGCCGAGGACGCCGACCTGCAGGTCGCGCTCGCCCGCGCCGAAGGCGGGCTGCAGTCGGCGCGGGCGCTCGTGTTCGACACGATCGGGTCGATGTGGACGAGCGCCTGCGCGGGCGACGTGCCCGATGTCGAGCAACGCGGCCGCTTCCTGCTGGCCACGCAGCAGGCGATGCGAGCAGCGATCACGGCGTCGACATCGCGTTCCGCTTCGGCGGCGCCGGCGCGCTGCAGGCGACGCACCCGCTGCAGCGGTGCTTCCGCGACGTCCACGCCGCCGCACAGCACATCTGGTTCTCCCCCGCGGCGGCCAAGCGCTACGCCAAGCTCCGGCTGGGGATCGAGCAGCCGACGTTCTGGTTCTAGGGTCGACGGTCGGCGACCCGGGCACCCACGCCGCAGCGGAACTCCGAGCAGCGGTAGATGTGCTCGACCGGGTGCACCCGGTTCATGGCGCCGTGTCGTCGGCAGGCCGGCTTGCTGGCCTCGTCCTGCAGGACGAGGCCGGTGGTGACGTCCCCGTCGTCGTCGGGCAGCCACGTCTTGTTGGCGCGGCGCGCGTCGGACAGGTCGGTCAGGTGCAGCGATGACATCACGTTCCTCCGTGACCCTCAACTGGCTGTCGAGTTCATCGACGAGGCTATGCGGACATGCGGTGCTGGTGCCACGTAAAACCGGGAAACACCGACCGAAGCTGTCAAGGTTGCCTGTGACAGTTGCTGTCATGACTACGCACGGCAAGCCGCTGGCAGGGAAGATCGCGCTGGTCACCGGCGCGACGAGAGGCGCGGGGCGGGGTATCGCCACGGAGCTGGGTGCGGCGGGTGCCACCGTCTACGTGACCGGGCGCAGCACGAGGGCGCAGCGCTCGGAGTACAACCGGGCCGAGACGATCGAGGAGACCGCCGAGCTGGTGACGGCGGCGGGCGGCACAGGCATCGCCGTCCCGACCGACCACACCGTGCCCGAGCAGGTGCAGGCGCTGGTCGAGCGGATCGACGCCGACCACGGGCGGATCGACGTCTTGGTGAACGACATCTTCGGAGGCGACTTCCTCGCCGAGTGGGACACCCCGGTGTGGAAGCACTCGCTCGCCGACGGGCTGCACCTGCTCCGGCTCGCCGTCGACACCCACCTCGTCACGGCGAAGTACGCGTTCCCCCTGCTCATGCGCAGCGACGCGGGGCTCGTCGTCGAGATCACCGACGGCACCGAGGAGTACAACGCCGCGAACTACCGGCTCAACGTCTACTACGACCTCTCGAAGGTCGCGCCGATCCGGCTGGCGCGCAGCTGGGCGCACGAGCTGGGCCCGCACGGTCACACCGCGGTCTGCATCACGCCCGGCTGGCTGCGTTCGGAGCTGATGCTCGACGAGTTCGGCGTCACCGAGGACAACTGGCGCGACGCGTGCGCGAAGGAGCCGCACTTCGTGATCTCCGAGACGCCGCGGTTCATCGGACGGGCCGTCGCGGCGCTCGCCGCCGACCCGGAGCGCAGCCGCTGGCAGGGGCAGTCGCTCTCGTCGGGCGGGCTGGCGAAGGTGTACGGCTTCACCGACGTCGACGGCTCGGCGCCCGACTGCTGGCCATACGTCGTCGAGGTCCAGGACGCCGGGAAACCCGCCGACGCCACCGGCTACCGGTAGTCCCGACGGGCGCTGGCCGACTTGCGGGTGCTCACGGTTGTCGCGGCAGCCCTCAGCACCCGCAACTCAGGAGGCCGGCGGGCCGATGTGCACCGGGTCGTCCGCGTGGATCGTCCCTCCGGTCACGACCTCCGCGTAGACCCCGGCGCACGGCATCGCGCCGGTTCCCAGCACGTCGATCCGGTTCTCGGCCAGCGGGGTGCGGACGGCGTGCAGCGCGCGGGGCAGCTCGCCGTGTTCGAGCGTCGGCACCGAGCAGCGCGGTGTGGGCAGCGTGACCCGCAGCCGCACCTCGCCGATCGTGACCTCCCGCCCGCGCCACCCGTTCTCTGCGAACGGCGGGCCGGGTGGGGTCGCGATCACCACGTTGGGCCGGTAGCGCAGGGCCTCGGTGCCGATGTGCTCGACGGTCGCCGTCGTGATCAGGTGCACCGGCGAGTGGTCGACGAACGTGCCGCCCGGGGTGCCCAGCGCGATCTCCACGGTCGCGAACGGCACCTCGGCCTCGACGCCGCTCGCGATCACGTCCTCCGGCGCGGGCCGCTCTACCGACGCCCCGTCGGGTCGTTCCGCGGCGAGCCGCACCGGCCGGCCGAGCACCTCCGAGAGCACCTCACCCACCTGCGAGCCGGCGGCGTCGAGCACGCTGCCGTCCGGCAACGTGATCGACACCGAGCCGTCGTCGCCGCGGGTGGCGCTCAGCTGCAGCAGCCGGCGCCACAACCGCGGGTGCTTCGCCGTGGCGATCCGCCCGCTCGACGTGTCGATCAACGCGAGCGCGCGGTCGCCGTCGAACCCACCCGCGGCGACGCGCACCGCGGCGAGCTCCTCGCCGAGCATGGACTTGACCGGGTAGCGCCGCAGCGCGGCAACCGTCCCGACAGGCGTCACAGGCCGTTGGCGGCGAGCCACTCCTTGGCCACCGTCTCGACGTTCGGCCGGTCGGGCGCGGCGAGCTTGCGGTTGAGCTCGATCAGGCCCTCGGTGGTGAGCTTCGCCGAGATCGCGTTGAGCGCCGCGGTGACCTCAGGGGTCGCCTTGTTCTTGTTGATCAGCGGCACGACGTTCTGCGCGGCGAAGTTGTTCTTCGGGTCCTCCAGCGCGACGAAGCCGTTGTCCTCGATGGCGGGGTCGGTCGTGAAGAGGTCGGCGGCCTGCACGGTGCCGTCCTTCAGCGCCGCGACGGTGAGCGGGCCGCCCGTGTCGAGCGCCTTGAACTCCTTGAACGTGCAGCCGTAGGTCGCGGTGATACCGGGCAGGCCGTCGGGCCGCGCCTGGAACTCCGACGGGCCACCGAAGACGAGGTTGCCGCAGGCGGTGCTGTAGTTCTCCAGCGACTTGCCGTACTGCGCCGCCGTCGCGGCGGTGACCACCACGGCGTCCTTGTTCTCCGCCTTCGACTGCTCCAGCACCGTCAGCGGCGCGGGCACCGCCGTCTTGAGCGCGGTATAGACGTCATCCGGGGAGGTCTGCTTCGCGGTCTTGTCGATGTACTGCAGCAGCGTGCCGGAGTAGTCGGGCACCAGGTCGAACGAGCCGTCCTTGAGACCCGGGAAGTAGATCTCGCGGCTGCCGATGCTGAACTTCCGCTCGACCTTGCTGCCCTTCGCCTCGAGCGACTGGGCGTAGATCTCCCCGAGCAGCCGGCTCTCCGGGAAGTCCTGCGACGCGATGCTGATCGTGTCGGACGGCGCGGGCCCGCCCCCGGTGTTCGGCGCGAGCGGGTCGCCGCCGCCACCGCCGCACCCGGCGAGCAGCAGCAGTCCCGCCGTTCCTGCGGCGAGCAAGGTGGTGGTGCGCTTCATCGTTTGACTCCTGCCAGTTCAGGGGCGGGGGACGGGTCGTCGGGCTGCGCGGGCTCCGGGGTGCTCGCGACGTCGGCGGTCGGGGAACGGCGGGCGCCACCGCTTGCGCGCAGGCCCGGTGAGACCACCGAGCGCTGCACGAGCGCGAGCACGCCCTCGACCGCGAGCGCGAGCGCCGCGACGAGCAACGCGCCGGCCGCCATCTGCGGGTAGTCGCGGATGCGGAGGCCGTCGAAGATGTAGCGGCCGAAGCCGCCGAAGCTGACGAACGACGCGACGGCGGCCGTCGCGATCACCTGCAGCGCAGCGGACCGCAGCCCGCCGAGGATCAACGGCAGCGCGTTGGGCAGCTCGACCTTGAACAGCACCTGCTGCTCACGCATGCCGACGCCACGCGCGGCGTCGACCACCGCGGGGTCGACGTTGCGGATGCCGGCGTAGGCGCCGGCGAGCAGCGGCGGGATCGCGAGGATCGAGAGCGCGATGACCACCGGGATCAGCCCGATGCCCATGAAGAGCACGAGCAGGATCAGCACACCGAGCTCGGGCAGGGCGCGCAGCCCGTTGGCGAGCCCGACGATGAGGAAGCTGCCCTTGCCGGTGTGGCCGACGGCCAGCCCGATGGGCAGCGCCACGACCAGCCCGATCAGCAGCGCGAGCCCGCTGTAGTAGAGGTGCTCCAGCAGCCGGATCGGCACCCCGCCGCTACCGCTCCAGTGCGCGGGGTCGGCGAACCAGGAGACGAGCTGGTTCAGGATGTTCACGCTTTGCTCCTAGCGCCGGCACCGGCCCGGACCCACGGTGTGATGTACCGGCCGAGCAGGAGCAGCAGCGCGTCGGCCAGCAGGGCCAGCACCACGATGAGCACCACCCCGATGATGATCTTGGTGGGGAAGAACTCCTGGAAACCCTGTGTAAGCAGCGCGCCGAGCCCGCCGACGCCGATCAGTGCGCCGACGCTGACCAAGCTGATGTTGGAGACCGTCGCCACGCGCAGGCCCGCGATCAGCACCGGGACTGCGAGCGGCAGCTCCACCGACACGAACCGGCGCCCCGGCCGGAAGCCCATCGCCGTCGCGGCCGCGACGACCATCGACGGCACGGCGGCCAGCGCGTCGGCGACCGAGCGGACGAGCAGCGCGACGGTGTAGACGGTGAGCGCGATCTGGATGTTCAGCGGGCTGTCGATCCGGGTGCCGAGCACGCCGGGCAGCATCACGAACAGCACGATCGACGGGATCGTGTAGAGCAGCCCGGCCGCCGGCACGAGCACCGCGCGCAGCGCCGGGCTGCGGTTGGCCAGCCAGCCGAGCGGGACCGAGACGACGAGCGCGACCACCACCGGGATCAGCGAGAGCTGCAGGTGCTGCAGCAGCTGCTGGCCGATGGTGCCGAGGTTGCGCGGGATCCAGTCCCAGAGGATCACGGTGGCCGCCCTCAGCTCGGCTGCTCGTCGCGGCGGGTGGCGTCGAGCGCGCGCAGCACGTCGTCGGCGCTGATGGCGCCGGCGACCGCACCCTGGGCGTCGACGGCAACACCCTGGCCGGACGGTGAGGAGAGCGCGGCGTCGAGCGCGCTGCGCAGCGAGCCGGAGCCGATCTCGTAGAGCGAGCCGCCGGGAACGAGACGATCGGCGCTGACCGTCTCCAGGCCCTCGCGCTGCTCGGCGCCGAGCCAGCCCTGCGGGCGGCGTTCGCCGTCGACGACGAGCACCCACTCCTCGCCGGCCGGCGCAGCCTCGCCGATGGTGACGGTTTTCAGCTCGCCGAGCGGGATCTCGTCGGAAGAGAGGAACCCGAGGCCGCGGTAGCCGCGGTCGCGGCCCACGAAGTTGTCGACGAAGTCGTCGACCGGGCGCGCGAGCAGCACACCCGGCTCGTCGTACTGCGCGAGCTTGCCGCCGACGCGCAGCACGGCGACCTTGTCGCCGAGCTTGACGGCCTCGTCGATGTCGTGGGTGACGAACACGATCGTCTTGCCCAGCTCCGACTGCAGCCGCAGCAGCTCGTCCTGCAGGCTCTCGCGCACGACCGGGTCGACGGCGCTGAACGGCTCGTCCATCAGCAGCACCGGGGGGTCGGCCGCGAGCGCGCGGGCGACGCCGACGCGCTGCTGCTGGCCGCCGGACAGCTGCGACGGGTAGCGCTGCGCCATCTCCGGAGCGAGCCCGACGATCTCCATCAGCTCGGTGGCCCGCTTGCGGGCCTTGATCTTGTTCCAGCCGAGCAGCAGCGGGACCGTCGCGATGTTGTCGACGATCGTGCGGTGCGGGAACAGCCCGGCGTGCTGGATGACGTAGCCGATGCCGCGGCGCAGGTCGGCGGCATCGGACTGCATGATGTCGTTGCCGTTGACCAGGATCTGCCCGTCGCTCGGCTCGATCATCCGGTTGATCATGCGGAGCGAGGTCGTCTTCCCGCAGCCGGACGGGCCGACGAAAACCGTGATCTTCCCTGCGTCGACCTTGAGGTCGAGGTTGTCGACTGCGACTGTGCCGTCGGGGAAGCGCTTGGTCACGCCCCGGAACTCGATCACCCGAGGGACCTCCGTGTTCACCGACGACCCCTTGCCGGTCGTCGCGTCGCAGAAGGCTATCCCCAACCACCGACACTCGCGACATCCGTGATGTTTCCGCGACCGCGTTCCCTCTGCGGGGCCCGTGCGCTATACCCGGCAAATGGATGTGGATCGTGCTGCGGCGCCGCCCGCGGTCGTGGTCGACGGATCGAGCCTGACCTGCGCCGATGTGGTTTCCGTTGCCCGTGGCGAAACGGGTGTCACGCTTGATGCGAAAGCGCTGCGCAGAGCCGAAGAAGCGAACGCATTGGCGGCGCGGATCGTCGAGGTGCGCCCGCTCTACGGCCGCACGACCGGGGTCGGGGCGAACCGCATCGAGATCGTCGAGGAGGACGGGCGGGGGCACGCGCTGCGCCTGCTGCGCAGCCACGCGAGCGGCACCGGGCCGATGGAGCCGGTCGAGCGCGCGCGAGCGCTGATGCTCGTGCGGCTCAACCAGCTGGCGGCCGGCGGCTCCGGGGTGGCTCCCGGCGTGCTGGGCGTGCTCGCGTCCGCATTGGAGGCCGGCGCGGTGCCGGCCGTGCACCAGTTCGGCTCGATCGGCACCGGCGACCTGTGCGCGCTCGCCGAGCTCGGCCTCACGCTGGGCGGCGAGCTGCCGTGGCTGCGCGGCAACGCCCCGACCGTCGAGCTGACCAGGGCCGACGCGCTCGCGCTGATCAGCAGCAACGCCGCGACCATCGGTGAGGCGGTGCTCGCGCACCACGACCTGACCGTGCTGCTCTCGGCGGCCGAGGTGGTGGCGGCGCTGTCGTTCGTCGCGCTCGGCGGCGCCGCAGAGGCCTACGGCGCCCCGGTGCAGGCCGCGCGGGCGCACGCCGGCCAGGTGATCGTCGCGCGGCGGATGCGCGACCTGCTCGGGTTCGCCGCGACGTCGCGGGCGGGGCGGCGGCTGCAGGACCCGTTCAGCCTGCGCGCGGTGCCGCAGGTGCACGGCACGGCCGTCGACGCGCTCGCCCGGCTCGGCGACGTGCTGCACGTCGAGATCAACGCGCGCGCCGAGAACCCGCTGCTCGACGTCGGCACGTCCGACGCGTGGCACAACGCCAACTTCCACACCGGCTACCTCGCGCACGCGCTCGACTCCGCGCGCGCGGCCGTGTACCCGGTCGCGGAGCTGTCGGCGGCCCGGCTCGGCGACCTCGTCGACCCCGACGCGACCGGCCTCGCCGCGTTCCTCGCCGACGGCCCGCCCGGGAGCTCGGGCGTGATGGCGCTGGAGTACGTCGCGCAGGACGGGGTGGCGCAGCTGCGGCACACGACGCTGCCGGCGACGCTGGGCAGCGCGGTGATCTCGCGCGGCCTCGAGGACCACGCCAGCTACTCGACGCACGCGGCGCGGCTGGCCACCACCGCCGTCCCGGCGCTGCGGGTCGTGCTGGCGACCGAACTGGTCGCCGCGGTGCGCGCGATCGGGATGGACGGCGGCCTCTTCGGCGACCTCGGGCTCGGCACCGCGTACACCCGCGCGCGCGAGGTGCTCGACATCGACACGACCGACCGGTCGCTGTCCGGCGACCTCGAACGGGCCGGTGAACTTGTCGCCGAGTACGGGCGTCGTCACGCGGAGGAGCCGGAACACCCGTAGGCTCGCCCGAGTGCAGCGCCGTCGCCGGACGACCCTGAAGGACGTCGCGGCCGCCACCGGGCTGTCCCCCGCCGCTGTTTCCTACGCGCTGCGAGGGCTGCAGGTGCCGGCCGAGACGCAGGAGCGGGTGCGCGCAGCGGCCAAGGAGCTCGGCTACGAGGTCAACCCGATCGCGCGTGCGCTCGCCAGCGGGCGCACCGGGACCGTCGGGGTGCTGTGCGGCTCGCTGGGCGACCTCTGGCAGCAGAGCCTCGCCGTCGCGCTCTCGCGCGGGCTGCTCGCCAACGACCGCTACGCGATCATCACCGACGCCAACGGCGAGCCGGAGCGCGAGCGGCAGCTGGCCCGCCAGTTGCGCGACCAGCAGGTCGACGGCGTGCTCGTCTCACCGCTCGACCCGGCTGCCGACTACTGGGGCGACCTGTCCGCCGCCGTCCCCGTCGTGACGATCGGCGACGCGCTGCCGGCCGCGCCGAAGGCGGGCTGCGTGCTGTTCGACAACCGCCACGGCGTCGGGATGGCCCTCGATCACCTCGCCGGGCTCGGGCACCGCAAGGTCGGCGTGCTCACCCCGTCGCTGCCGAGCACACCCGACCGGCCGGCCGGTGTGTTCGCCCAGCAGCACGGCGAAGAGTTGGGGCTGGAGGTCGTGCTGGTCGGCTCGCCCGCTTCGGTCGCCGGTGCGGCGGAGGCGGCGGCCGAGGTGCTCGCCGTCGGCGACCGACCGACCGCGATGTTCTGCCTGAGCGACTCGATGGCGTACGGCTGCTACCTGGCGGCGAGCGGGCTCGGCCTCTCGGTGCCCGCCGACCTCTCCGTGCTCGGCTACGACGACCACGAGACGGCGGAGCTGGTCGTCCCGGCGCTCACGACGTTCCACTGGGACGCCGCGGGGATCGTCGATGCCGCCGTCGCCCAGCTGGTGCGGGCGATCGAGTCGAGCGGGCGGCGACGCACCCAGGTGTTCCGGCCGGAGCTGCGCGAACGCGGCTCGACGGCCCGAGCCCCGACCCGGACCACGACCCGGACGAGCGCTCAGCGGGGGCGCAGCTCCTCTTCGTAGTCGACCGACGTGCGGCGCAGCACGCCGTCGTCGCCGAAGGAGTACTGGCCCATCTTGGTCAGCGGCGGCGAGTAGGCGTGGATCGTTACCGACGTCGCGGCGACCCCGGCCATCCGGTGGATGTGGTCGGGCCCGAACGTGAACGACTCGCTCTCGGCGAAGTCCTCGAGCAGCGGTTCGCCGGCGAGCCGCAGCGTGCTCTGGCGCACTACCCCGTCGACGACGACGACGGCACCGGACGAGGCGTCGTGGTCGTGCCACCCCGTGTCGTCCGCGGCGCCCTTCCAGCAGAGCAACCAGACGTCCAGAACGCCGTCGCGGTGCAGCGAGACGTAGTGGCGTCCGTCCGACTCGAACGAGACCAGGTGCCGCCACTTCTCGGGGTGCGCGGCCAGGTCCATGACATGTTGCTGAAGCTCGGCGCGGGTCATCCCGGCGGGCCGGACGGGCCGGTCGGCGATCGCGGTCATGGGTGTCTCCGGGGCTACTGAAGCGAATCACTGAAACGCATCACTGATGCGCTTCAGTTAAGCGCTTCACTGCCCCGGCCGTCAAGGGTTCGCAGCAGCGCAGCACAACAACCGCAACGCCGGAGAAGCCGGCTACCCCACTGGAGAGACTCGCGCCTCCGGCTACGGGCGGGTGGCGGGGGTGGCGAGCTTGCCCGCCGCGAGCACCTCGCGCAGCGCGCTCGGCGCGAGCGGGCGGGAGAACAGCCAGCCCTGGTAGGCGTCGACCCCGATGCCGCGCAGCACGTGGAACTGCTCGGCCGACTCGACCCCTTCCGCCACCGTCGTGCGCCCCATCGCGCGCGCCATGTCGACGACGGCACGGGCGACGGCGAAGTCGGCGGGGTCGTCCGCGATGCCCGTGACGAACGCGCGGTCCACCTTGACCGTCTGGGCCGGCAGCTCCTTCAACCGGGCGAGCGAGGAGTAGCCGGTGCCGAAGTCGTCGACGGCGAACCGGACGCCCCGCCCCACCAGCTCCGCCATCGCCGAGAGCGCGTTCTGCGGGAGCACGACGAGGCTCGTCTCGACCAGCTCGAGCACGAGCCGGTCCCACGGCAGCCCGGTGTCGGCGACGATGCCGCTGACGGCCGCGAGGAAGTCGGGGTCGCCGGGCAGGAGCCCCGCGAGGTTGACCGCAACGGCGGGGATCCGGCCGGCCCCGTCCCCGTCGGCCCCGGCCCCGTCGGCCCTGGCGACGGACCATCCGGCTGCCTCCTGCGCCGCCGCCCGCAGCACCCACATGTCGAGCTCACGCAGCAGCCCGCTGCGCTGCGCGACCGGCAGGAACTCCGCCGGCGAGATCAGCCCGCGCTCCGGGTGCGGCCAGCGCACCAGCGCCTCCGCGGAGAGCACGGTGCCGTCGGGCCCGACGACCGGCTGGTAGTCCAGCACGAGCCCGCCGCTCGCGATCGCGTCGCGCAGCTCGGCCTCCAGCTCCAGCGCCATCGTCGCGGAGTTCACGATCCCGTCGGTGGCCATGCCGATCCCGCCGCGGCTCTGCCGGCGCTTGGCGTCGTGCATCGCGACCTCGGCGAACCGCAGCAGGTCGGCGGCCCGCACCTCGCCTGTCGGCACCGGTGTCGCCAGCCCGACCGACGCCGTCACCTGCACCGGCCGCCCGTGCACCGTGATGGTCGTGCGCAGCAGCTCCGCGACGGTCCGCGCGAGCTGGTCGGGGCCGCCGACCTCGGCGTGGTCGGCGCAGATCACGACGAACTCGTCACCGGAGAGACGGGCCGCGGTGCAGCCGACCGGCAGGTCGCGCTGCAGCCGGGCCGCGAGCGCGACCAGCAGGTCGTCGCCGGCGTCGTGCCCGAGCGAGGAGTTGACGCGCTGGAAGTCGTCGAGGTCGCCGCACACGACGGCGACGCGGTCGCGGCCAGGCCCGGCCAGCAGCCGGTCGACCTGCTCGACGGTCGCGGCGCGATTGGGCAGCCGGGTCAGCTCGTCGACCGTGCCCGCGTTGCGCAGCAGCTCGGCCGCCCGGTTTCGCTCCGACACATCCGTGCACGCGACCAGCCAGTACCAGGTGCCGGCCTCGGCCGCCGTCGTCGAGACGTCGAGATCGCACCACACCTGCGAGCCGTCGACGCGGGTCAGCGACGTGGCCCCGACCTTGTACCCGTACTTCGCGCCGGGCGGCACCGGCCGCAGCCACTCGGGGAGCGCGGGCTCACCGGGCAGCTGATCGGTGACCGCGACCGCGTCGGGGGCGGCGATGACGCTCGCCGCCAGCCCGCGCAACGCCTCCAGCGTGGTGCCGAGCATCGCGCACATCGCCGGGTTGGCGTCGACGAGGCGCCCGGCCGCGTCGAAGACCATCACGCCGCCGGGCACGAGCGTCATCAGGTCGACGAACCGGCGCCCGGCCTGGCGCAGCCGGCCCTCGGCGTGCCGGTGCGCGGTGAGGTCGCGGACCACGCCGACCAGCCGCACCGGCGTGCCGTCGGGCGCGGTCTCCACCTCGGCGCGGCAGCTCAGCAGCTTGTCACCGGGCAGCCGCAGCTCGGCGAGGTGCTCGGCGTTCTTCCGGCCCTCGCGCAGCTCCGCGCACAGGATCGTGACCTGCTTGCCCTCGATGGGACCTTCCCCTTCCAGCTCGGGGTTGAACCCCACCGAGCGGTACAGCTCGTCGAGCGTCTCGCTGCGCTGCAGCGCGCCGGTCGACAGCTCGTAGCTCCACGTCCCCACCCTGGCCAGCCGCTCGAGCTCGGCGGTCCACGTGCGGTCGACGACGTCGTTGCGCTCGGGCACCGTGGCGTCCAGCTCGATCAGGGCCGCGGCCGTGAGGTCCTCGCCGGGCACCTCCCACCGCACGACGCGCACACGCGTGTTCGTCCCGTCGGCGCGCACCATCCGGGCGCCGGTGTCGGGCCCGACGGCCAGCTGGGCCAGCCGCATCCCGACCAGGTCGACGTTCGGGCCGACGATCGCGATCAGCGCGTCGTTGGCCCGAACGATCCGCCCCGTGCGGTCGTACAGCACGGCCGGGGCGTTCGGGAGCGTGACGGTGCCGGCCCGCACGGCGGCCGCGATGCCGTGCCGGTGGGAACCGCTCGGCGATTCGCCGAGCAGGCCGTCACCGAACACGGCGTCGCGCAGCGCCTTCGGCACCGGTGAGGGGCGCGGTGTGGGCCGCGGCTCCCCACCCGGACCGAATTGCGGATCGGTCGGCAGATCGGCGACGGCCCTCGCGATCCGGTCCGCGAACCTGGCCGCCTCCGGGTGCACCCCGGTGCCCGATTCGGCCTGCCGGGAGCGGCGCAGATCGGCTCGCTGAACCGCCTCGGGAAGCACACACGTGGCGATGTTGGGCTCCGTCACCGGTTCCCCGATCGAGCCCTCGCCGACACGGTGACCGAGCTCTCTCAAGACTTCTCCCGGGGTGGTGCGGAGGCGTGCGTCACAGGGCCCAACGACGCCACCCGCCACACGATCCGGGGTAGTCCCTCGATCGGCCTACGCCGCCCCGAGTGAGTGAACGCCCTGGTCAGCACGCTGTGTGACGACGCAAGGGGCTCGATCGGGAAAGGGGCTGGCCCGGCATCGAATGGAGGTCACTCCGAGTCAGGACCGCCCTTTTGCCGCCTTTTCCACCGCTGCCGACACGGCGGGCGCGACACGCGGGTCGAACGGGCTCGGGACGATCCGGTCAGCGGCGAGATCGTCGCTCGCGACCGCGAAAATGGCATCGGCCGCGGCAAGCTTCATCTCCTCCGTGATCCGGCGCGCGCCCGCGTCCAGGGCTCCGCGAAAAACACCGGGGAACGCCAGCACGTTGTTGATCTGGTTCGGGAAGTCGCTTCGGCCGGTCGCGACGATGGACGCGTATCGCGCGGCGACGTCGGGGTGCACCTCGGGGTCGGGGTTCGACAGCGCGAAGACCATCGCGTCGGGGCGCATGCCGGCCAGCAGCTCCTCCGGCAGCAGGGCGCAGGACAGCCCGACGAACACGTCGGCGCCCGCGAGCGCGACGTCGGGGCCACCGAGCAGCCCGCGCGGGTTCGTCACCTCGGCCAGCAGCGCCTTCTCCCCCGTCACACCGCTGCGACCGGCCACGATGATGCCGCGCGAATCGAGCACGACGACGTCCGTCGCGCCCGCGGCGAGCAGGATCCGGGCGCACGCGACGCCGGCCGCGCCCGCGCCGGAGATCACGATCCGCAGGTCGGCGAGGCCCCGGCCCTGCACCGCGCACGCCCCGCGCAGGGCGGCCAGCAGCACGATCGCCGTGCCGTGCTGGTCGTCGTGCATGACCGGGCAGTCGAGCGCCTCGATGAGCCGGCGCTCCAGCTCGAAGCACCGCGGGGCCGAGACGTCCTCCAGGTTGACCGCGCCGAAGCTGGGCCGCAGCCGCACGAGCGTCTCGACGATCTCGTCGATGTCGGTGGTATCCAGGACGATCGGGATCGAGTCGAGCCCACCGAACGTCTTGAACAGCGCCGATTTGCCCTCCATGACCGGCAGCGCGGCCCGCGGACCGATGTTGCCGAGGCCGAGCACGGCGGTGCCGTCGCTGACGACGGCGACCAGGCGCTCCGCCCACGTGTAGGTGGCGGCGAGGGACCGGTCGGCGGCGATGGCGCGGCTGACCTCCGCGACGCCCGGCGTGTAGGCGATGGCCAGGTCGCGCGCGTCGGCGAGCGACGCCGTCAGGCCGGTGGCGAGCTTGCCGCCGTGGTGCGCAGCGAACACCTCGTCCAGCGTGGGGCTGGATTCCAGGGTCTCTTCAGGGACGATCGTCATCGATCACACTTCCTCGTTTGCGGTGCTCGGGAACGCGCCGTGCACCGGAGGCCGTGGTGTCGCCCTTCGTTCGGTGCCGGACTGCCACCACTCGGTCCGCGCCGCGGATGTGCGGGCGGGTCGCCGTGGACTCGGCTGTCGGGTACGTGAGCGATCCTAACCCGTGGGACGGCGGATGCGTCCGGGATGCGGCCAGAGTCGCAGTTTCACCACGGCCTCTGTTGCAGCGGGCCCGAGCGTTCTGGAGTCGGTCGAGCCGTGCGGGTTGTCCCCTTCGACCCACCAGCCCTCGCCGTCCGGCCGGACCGCGCGCTTCACCGAGAGTTGCTCGGGACGCTGCGGCCAGCGGACGAGAACGACATCACCCGATCGGGGCGAGCTGCCGAAATGGACCAGCACCACGTCGCCGTCGGTGAGGGAAGGCGACATCGACGGCCCCCGCACACCCACCCGCCGCCAGCGCACACCCCGCTCCTCTCGCCTGCCACCCGGAACCTCCGGGGGTAGGGTCGACCACGCCAGAACGATCACCCACCAGGGAGGAACCATGCGGATTCTGTCCCGCATTCTCCGCCCGCGGCTGGAGGCCACCGCACACTGCGACCTCCCCTGCGGCGTGTACGACCCGGCTCAGGCGCGCATCGAGGCCGAGTCGGTCAAGGCGATCCAGGAGAAGTACCAGTCCAACGACGACCCGACCTTCCGCGCCCGCGCGGTCGAGATCAAGGAGCAGCGCTCCGACCTGGTCAAGCACCACCTCTGGGTGCTGTGGACCGACTACTTCAAGCCTCCGCACTTCGAGAAGTACCCCGACCTGCACGCGCTGTTCAACAAGGCCACCAAGGCGGCCGGCGCGAGCGGCACCAAGGGCTCGAACGACCCGGCGACCGGCCAGGAGCTGCTGGACCTGATCGCCCAGATCGACAAGATCTTCTGGGAGACCAAGCAGGCTGCCTGACCCAGGCCCTGACCCAGGCCCTGACAGCGGCGCCGACCAGCGGGAACAGCTCCCGCCGGCCGGCGCCGCTTTCTCGTTCGTCCGACGGCCCTCAGACCGGCTGCAGGTCGTGGATCGCGAAGTGCAGGTCGATCTCGTCGCCGGGCTGGAACCACAGTCCCTCCGCTGCCAGCACATCGGCCGCGACGATCCTCGACTGCGTGACGGCCTGCTGCTCGAAGTCGAAGTTCGGCCACACCAGCAGCGGGAAGGCGTGCTCTTCGCCGTAGCGGCGCACGTCGGCGATGTCACCGAGCACCGCCGGTGGGAGGGAGTCGTTGGCCCAGGACCACAGCCACGTCCGGTGGATGTGGTCCACGCTGCCGATCATCGTGATCCGGCCGCGGAGGAACTCCCGACCATCACGCGACCAGACCATGCTGGCGTCGTCCATCGACCAGGAGTACTGCACATCGCCGCTGAGCCCGTGGTCGGACACCATCGCTGCTTGTCGCGGCCCGACCCTGCTGCGAGCCGCGGCGACGGTCTCCTCCCAGAGGTCGTGGTCGTGCACAGCGCGCTCTTCCATGGCTCCCCCTCACGGCATGGTGATCAGAACGTACCGAAGCGGCGACATGGGGCGGGTCTGTGACAGGGCTTCGACCGCGCTCTCGCGCCTCGCCGCACATCGGGTACGCGCCACCCGGCGAACCCGTGGACCGGTCACCGCGCGAGGGGCCGCGGACGGTTGCCGCCGACCCGGTGCGACGCCCTACCCTCACCGAATGGTTTCCGTTCTGGTTGCGGATCTCCCGCCGGCGACCGCCGAGTTCATGGGTCGTCGAGCTCGCCGTTCGGGTGCGTCGTCGGTCGCCGAGCACGTGCGTCATGAGTTGATCACGTTGGCGAGGGAGCCCGACCCCGTCGACCGAGTTGTGCGGTTCGTGGAAGAGCACCACCCGCACCGCGAACCGGAGATCGACCCGGACGCGGTGGTGCTCGCCGACTCCTACCGGCTGCCCGCCGACGTGTGGGACGTCCTTTGCCGTCGCGCAGCGGCGTCGAACGTCGCGGTGAGCGAGTACGTGCACGGCGAACTCGCCCGGCTGGCCCGTCATCCCACCATCGAGGACTCCATGTGGGAGCTCGGCGAGATCCAGGCGGCGGATCCGAGCTTGGAGATCGACTTCGCGGAGGTCCACCAGGCGATGCGGTACGCGCGCGGACTGGACTGAACCCGGACTGAACCCGCCTGGGTCGGGACCGGTACGCGATGACGGATGCCCGGGCCAACTACTGGGACGAGCAGGCCGAGACGTTCGACCACCAGCCCGATCACGGGCTCCGCGACCCGGACGTCCGATCAGCGTGGGCCGAGCTGCTGCTCCCGCTCCTGCGGGCAGCGTCGCGGGTCGTCGACCTCGGCACGGGGACGGGCGGCCTGGCGGTCCTGCTGGCGCAGGCCGGGCACCACGTGATCGGTGCCGACATCGCGCCGCGCATGATCGGTGTCGCGCGCCGGAAGGCGGCCGCAGCGAACGTGCCGGTCGGATTCGTGGTCGGTGACGCCGCAGCCCCGCCGATCCGACCCGGCGCGGCCGATGCCGTCGTGGTCCGGCACCTGCTCTGGACGCTCGATCCCCCGGGCGCCGCGATCGGCCGGTGGCTCGATCTGCTGCGACCGGACGGGCGTCTCGTAATGGTGGAAGGCTTGTGGTCGACCGGCGCCGGCCTCGACGCCGCCACCACCGTCCGGCTCGTGCGCGAGCATCACGCGGAGACGACGCTCGTCCCGCTCACCGACCCCCGGCTGTGGGGCGGGCCGATCTCGGACGAGCGCTACCTCCTCGTCGCCCGACGGCGGTGAAGCATGCGGAGCTCGGGCCGGTTCCCGTCATCGCTCGTGCACGAGCCGGTCCAACGTCCGCCGGCCCATCTCGCTCAGCCGCGGGTTGGACTCGACGTAGTACCAGACCAGGCCGATGGCCTGCGCGAACGCCCAGGCCCGACCCCGCTCCCATTCGAGGTCGTCGCAGGCGAGCAACCGGCGCAGTTCCGCGCGCGGACCGCGGCCGAGCAGGTGCCACGCGGCGACCAGGTCGAGAGCGGGGTCCGCAGGGCCGTACCCGCCGGCGTCCAGCACCCCGACCAGCCGTCCGGCGTCGACCAGCACGTTGCCGGGGATGAGGTCGCCGTGCGACATCACGTCCGCCCCGTGCCGCGGCAGCTCCCGGAGCTCGCCCCACATCTCCGCCAGCGGCGCGACGTCGAGCACCGCTTCCGACTCGCGGAAACAAGTCTGCACCCACGGGTCGTGTTCCCGCAGGTCCCCGCCGCGGTTCGAGCCGGTGAACCGGCGGCCACGCGTGTCGGCTGCGCGCAGGGCCCGGATGAGCGCCGCGAGGTCGCGGGCGAACCCCGTCGACTCTCCCGGATCCTCGTCGGCCGCGAGAGCGCCCGGCACCCAGGTCTGGACGGACCACGGCAGCGGATAGCCGTGCCCCGGCTCGCCCAGACCGACGGGCACCGGTGACGCCACGGTGCTGACCTGCGCGAACTCGCGGTGGGCTGCGGCCTCCGCCACGAGCTGCGCCCGCTGCGCGTCGCGGAGGGGGAAGCGCGCGACCAGGTCGTCGCCGATCCGGTAGATCGCATTGACGGTCCCCTCGGCGGCGACGCGCCGCACCGGCAGGCCGGCCCACCGCGGGAACTGCTCGGCGATCAGCAGCTCGGCGACGTCGGGCGCGACACGCACCTCATCGCTGTGCATCATCGGGAGGCAGCATGTCATCCACGCGGGATGGCGGCCCGCTGTTTTCCGACGAAGAGGAGGGGCCCATGGCGAAGGGCTACTGGATCGCGCGCGTCGACGTCCACGACCCGGAGACCTACAAGGGCTACTCGGAAGCCGCCGGCCCGATCTTCGCCGAGTACGGCGGCCGCTTCCTCGTGCGCGGCGGCGAGTTCGACGCCGTCGAGGGCACGGCACGGGCCCGCAACGTCGTGCTGGAGTTCCCCAGCTACGAGGTGGCGCAGGAGTGCTACCGCTCGGATGCCTACCAGCGGGCCAGGGCGATCCGCGGGCCCGTCGCCGAGGCCGACATCCTCCTGATCGACGGCTACGACGGCCCGCAGCCCGGATCTTGACGACGACCTCGATCGTCGACGCCGTTGACGCCGTCTACGCAGCATTCGCGCAGGTCCCGCGGCCGGCACGGTTCGAGGTGTCGCCGCTGCGCGACCCGACGCGCTACCTCCCGCTGCTTCAAGCGCCGCTGCGCGAGCTCACCGACGACGAGCTGGGGCCGTACGCGTTCAGCGCAGTGAGCACCGTCGGCACCGCGGACGACTTCCGCTACTTCGTGCCGCGCGTCCTGGAGCTGGTGGTGACCGGCGCGTGCCGGTACACCGATGTCGAGGTTGTGCTCGGCAAGCTCCGCTACGCCGGACTGCCGGAGTGGCCCGGCCAGCAACGCGCGGCTGTCGGCACGCTGCTGGAGCGGTTCTGGGACGCCGTGCTCAGCACGTACCCGGCCACGTACCCCGTCGACGCGGTGCTGTGCGGAATCGCCGCCGCCGTCGACGACATCACCCCCTTCCTCGAACGGTGGGCGGGCGACGCCACCGAGAGCGCCCAGCTGCACCTCATCGAGTTCGAGGAGGAGAACGCCGACCGTCTCGTCAACGCCTACTGGGCGAACCGACCCGACGCGAAAGCGATCGTCGCGTCGTGGTTGGCCATCACGGGTGGTCGGGCCGGCCGGTGAGGTGGTGGTCGGCCGCCTCGACCGACTCGGCGAGCAACCGGCGGACGTGCCCGCCGCGCGCCCGGTAGAGCGCGCGCCTGCCGTCCCGCCGGGTGCTGACGAGGCCGGTCATGCGCAGCTTCGCCAAATGTTGCGACACGGCGGGACGGGCGGCGCCGACCGCCGTCGCGAGCTCACCGACGTCCAGCTCGGCGCCGCAGAGCAGCCACAGCAGCCGGATCCGCGTGGGGTCGGCGAGCATCCGGAACGACTCGGCAGCGGCGTCGACGTGATCGCCACCAGGCAGCCGTTGCCACATGTCTGCTGTTGCAGCATCGTCGCGTGCGTACATGAGCACGTATATTCGCGGTCATGGCGTCCACCCCGCAAGGGCACGGTCACGGGCACGGCCGCTTCCATGCGCTGCGCCCGCACAGCCACGACACGGTTGATCGCGTCGACGCCGAGCTGGCGGCGTCACGTTCCGGCATGCGTGCGCTGTGGGTGTCGCTCGCGGTGCTCGGCACCACCGCGGTCGCCCAGTTCGCGGTCGTGCTCGTCTCCGGTTCGGTCGCGCTGCTCTCCGACACCCTGCACAACGTCGCCGACGCGCTGACCGCCGTCCCCGTCGGCATCGCGTTCCTGCTGGCCCGCCGGCCGGCCACCACCCGGTTCACCTACGGGTACGGCCGCGCCGAGGACGTCGCGGGGATCGTGGTCGTCGCCGTTGTGCTCGCCTCGGCGGCGTTCGCGGTGTACGAGTCGGTCCGCCGGTTCGCGGAGCCCTCCGACGTGCAGGCGCTCTGGGCGGTCGGCGCCGCCGGGCTCGCCGGCGCGGTGGGCAACGAGATCGCGGCACAGGTCCGGATCAGGACGGGCCGGCGGATCGGGTCGGCCGCGCTCGTCGCCGACGGCCTGCACGCCCGCACCGACGCGCTCACCTCGCTCGCCGTGGTGCTCTCCGCGGGCGGGGCCGCGCTCGGGTGGCGGTGGGCCGACCCGGCCGTCGGGCTCGCGATCGCCGCCGCGATCCTCGTCGTCACGTGGAGCGCGGCGAAGCACGTGCTGGCCAGACTGATGGACGCGGTCGACCCCGAGCTCGTCGAGCAGGCGACCACCGCGCTGCGCGGCGTCGACGGGGTGGTCGGGGTCGACGAGGTGCGGCTGCGTTGGGTCGGGCACACGCTGCGCGCCGAGATCGAGCTGGCCGTGCCGCCGGGGGTCACGGTCGAGCAGGCGCACCGTACGGCGCACGCCGCCGAGCACGAGCTCACCCACGCGGTGCCGCGCCTGGTCGCGGCCACCGTGCACGCCCATCCCGCGACCCCGAAGGCTGCAACACTGCCTGCGTGACTTCAACACGGGTGTTCCTGTTGCGCCACGGCGAGACGGAATGGTCGCTGTCCGGGAAGCACACCGGCCGCACCGACGTCCCGCTCACCGAACGCGGCCGCGGCCTGGCCGCCGCGGCGGGCGAGCTGGGCCGGCTGCTGCGCGGCGACGCCCTGCCCGCGCTGGTGCTGACCAGCCCGCGCAGCCGGGCCCGCGACACGGCGGCACTCGCCGGGCTGCACGCCGACGGGATCGACGAGCGGCTCTCCGAATGGGACTACGGCGAGTACGAGGGACTCACAACCCCGCAGATCCGCGAGACCGTCCCCGACTGGACGGTGTGGACGCACCCGTCCCCCGGCGGGGAGACCGCCGAGCAGGTCGGGCAGCGGGCCGACACCGTGCTCGCCGACGCGCGTGCCGCGCTGCCCCGCGGCGACGTCGTGCTGGTCGGGCACGGCCACTTCAGCCGCGTCCTCATCGCACGCTGGATCGGCCTCCCGGCGACGGAGGGCGTCCGGTTCTCGATGGAGGCGCCGTCGTGGGCAGTGCTCGGCGACGAGCGCGGCGTGGCCCGCCTCGACCACGTCAACCTGCGCGCACTCGCGCCCTAGGAGCGCCCTGAACCACTGGGACCTACTGCGCAGCGCCCAGGCGGCGCCCTCGCGGCGTTGCGCGAACACGTCGATACAAACAGCGGTATCGCCGCATCCGCGCGCCTTGCGAGGACACCACCTGAACGCCGCTCGCTACGGCCCCAGTGGTTCAGGACCCTCCTGAGGCAATTTGCGAGTATCGCCGTATGAGCACTCCCACCGTGACCATCCGCGATGCCCGACCCGACGACGTCGCCGCTGTGGTGCGGCTCGTGTACGCGCTGGCCGAGTACGAGCGCGAGCCCGAGTCGTGCCTGATCACCGAGGAGCAGCTGCACGCGGCGGTGTTCGGTGAGTCGCCCGCGGTGTTCTGCCACGTCGCCGAGGTCGACGGCGCGGTGGTCGGCTGCTCGGTGTGGTTCCTGAACTTCTCCACGTGGCGCGGTGTACACGGCATCTACCTGGAGGACCTCTTCGTCCTGCCGGAGCACCGCGGTGGCGGTCTCGGCAAGGCCCTGCTCACCAGGCTCGCCGCGATCTGCGTCGAGCGCGGGTACGGGCGGCTGGAGTGGTCGGTGCTCGACTGGAACGAACCGTCGATCGCCTTCTACCGCTCGCTGGGCGCGGTGTCGCAGGACGAGTGGACGACGTTCCGGCTCGACGGCGACGCCCTCACCACGCTGGGGTCGTGACGCCGACCCTCAGCGCTGGGGGTCTGCGCTGGGGGTCTGCGCTGGGTCAGCGCTGCGGCGCGTCGGGTAGGTCGAGCCCCATCGACCACTCCCGGGACCGCTCGCTGATCAAGAGCAGGAACGTGCCGGCGACGACGACGCCGGCGCAGATCCCGATCAGCAGCTGCTGCGACGGGCCGATCAGGGAGTACACCACCGGCAGCAGGAGCAGCTGGGTGACGATCGCGGGCGTCCTCGCCCAGCGCCGGCCGCTGAGCAGCCCGTACCCGACGCCGAGCAGCGCCAGCCCGATCACGGCGAAGTAGCCGGCCTCGCCGAGGACGAAGGCGAAGGGAAGGTCGGCCGCGGCTGCTCGCGCACCGAGCGCCATTGCGAACACGACGGCCGCGATGCCCTCCAGCGCGACGATCGCGCCGGCGATGCGGACCTGCGGCGGCGGCCCGGCAGGGTCCACCGGGTCCACGGGACCGGCGGGCCGGGGTTCGTCGGCTGGCATGACCCCGAGGATATGCGTCCCGGCAAAAGAAGCTTGGCATCCACTGCCGGGCGGGCTAACGTCCTCCTCAGGTTGTCAGACAATCTGAGGAGAACTGGTGGCTGTACGACCGGTCGAGCGACTCTCGCTCGTCGAGCAGACGACGGCGGAGCTGCAGCGGATGCTCGCCGACGGCGAGTGGCCGGTCGGCTCGCGGGTGCCCGGCGAGGTCGAGCTGGGCCGCCAGCTGGGCGTCGGACGGTCGACGGTGCGCGAGGCGATGCGAGCGCTCATCTCCTCCGGCCAGCTCGAAGCGCGCCAGGGCGCCGGCACGTTCGTCGCGTCGCGTACCGCCGTCTCCGAATGGGAGCGGCGGCTGCGCAGGGCCGCGATCGCCGACGTGTACGAGGTGCGCATCGCACTGGAAATGGAGGCGGCCCGGCTGGCCGCCGCTCGCCGCACCGACGCCGACCTCGCCGCGATGGACGCCGCGATGACGGCTCGTGGAGCCGCCGGCAGCACGGAGGAGTTCGTCGACGCCGACCTGCGGGTGCACCTCGCGGTCATCGCGGCAGCGCACAACCCGGTGCTCTCCGACGTCTTCGACTCGTTCGTCACACCGCTGCGCGCGGCACTGCTCGACCTCAGCCGCGACGTCGACCTCCGCACGGCGGACGAGCACACCGACACCACACACGCCCACCACGAGCTGGTCGACGCGATCCGCGCGGGAGACGCCGACGCCGCGGTGCTCGCCACCCGGCACAACGTCGAGGTCACGCTGGCCCAGTTGCGCAGGTCGGAAGGCCCAGAGGGGGACCGATGAGCATCGGAGAACGCACGATCGTCAGCCGCGGCCGGTTGGCGACGCTCAGCGTCAGCCACGTCGTCGACGACGTCTACCAGGGTGCGGTGCCCGCGCTCGTCGCGCTGCTCGTCGTCGAGCGGCAGTACACCTACGCCGCGGCGGCCGGGATCACGCTCGCCGCGACCGTCCTGTCGTCGGTCGTGCAGCCGGCGTTCGGATGGCTCACCGATCGCAGGGAGATGCGGTGGCTGGTCCCGGTGGGGCTCGGCGTCGCAGGTCTGGGGATCGGCGCGGCCGGGCTGAGCGACAGCTACCTGCTCACCTGGCTCGCGGTCGCGTTGTCCGGGCTGGGCGTCGCGGCCTACCACCCCGAGGCCGCGCGGGCCGCACGCATCGCGGGCGGCGGCACCGCGACGGGCATGAGCTGGTTCGCGCTCGGCGGCAACATCGGGTTCGCCGTCGGGCCCGCGGCGACGACCGCCGTGCTGCTCGCGACCGGGCTGGGCGGCACGCCGCTGCTCGCCATCCCCGCGGTGCTGACGGCGGCGGTGCTGCTGGTGCTCCAGCGCCGCCCGGTGCCCGCGGCGGCGGCGTCGACCAGCAAGCTCGACGAGGGACCCGACCGGTGGCGACCGTTCCTCTGGCTCACCGGCGCGGTTGTCGCCCGTTCGGTCCTGTTCTTCGGGCTGACCACGCTCGTCGCGCTGCACATGAGGGCGCGCTTCGGCGTCGACCCGGCCGTCGGCGCCGCCGCGCTGACGGTGCTGCTCGCCACCGGTGCGGCCGCCACGCTCGTCGGCGGGCGGATGGCCGACCGGATCGGCCGGGTGCCGACCCTGCGCATCGGCTACACGCTCGCCGTGCCGAGCATCGTGGGGCTGGTGTTCGCGCCGAACGTCGCATGGGCGTTCGTTGCGGTCGCTGCGCTCGGCGTCGCCACCTATCTGCCGTTCAGCGTGCAGACCACACTCGGCCACGACTACCTGCCGGGTCGAGTCGGAACAGCATCGGGGGTCACGCTCGGCCTAGCCGTTTCCGCAGGCGGGCTCGTTGCTCCGGGGCTCGGTCTGATCGCCGACCACCACGGTCTCGGAGTGGCGATTCTGACATTGCTGGTGCCCGCCGCAGCGGCGTTGCTGATCACGACGAGATTGCCCGAAACGCGTCCGCGCACGTCGTCCGGTACGTAGGTTTCGGGAATATGAGGCTCTTGGCGGCGGTTTCACACCGTGTTCGCCGTGCTACGGGTCGTCGTGCCAGACAGGCACTTCGTCGCAGACGAGCGGCGTCCATCACCCGCACGGGTGACGCCAGGCGTCCACTTACCGATGCGCGCGGACCGTCGAACCAATAAGGGCTCGCACCTGGCCAAACAGTGGCCCAAGGTAATCCCTGGCGAAAGCGAACGATCGCGAGGATGTTTCTCGCATGGTCCAACTGGGCACCGGGTAACCGTGGTCCGGCGGGCAGGTCAAGGAAGATCGCTCATCGCAGCTATGGCACGGGGCAGTAACTGATCGTGTCGGCAGTCGTTGCGTTGAGTGGGTGAGAACGCTCACCCGGGTGGACCTTGGCTCTTGAAGATCGAGCGCGCTCGTGAAATCCTTCACAAGCGCGGAAACACCGTGACAGACGATCGGCGCGACCCCGATCGCGCAAGTACGAGGAGCAGAGCACCATGGACTGGCGTCACCGCGCGATCTGCCGCGACGAGGACCCGGAGCTGTTCTTCCCCGTGGGGACGAGCGGCCCGGCCCTGCTGCAGATCGCAGAGGCCAAGACCGTCTGCAGGCGCTGCCCCGTGGTCTCCGAGTGCCTCACGTGGGCGCTCGAGAGCGGCCAGGACGCAGGCGTCTGGGGCGGCATGAGCGAGGACGAGCGGCGCGCCCTGAAGCGCCGCAATGCGCGTACGCGCGCACGTACCGCCTGAACGCACCTACAGAACAACCCCACTGCGGGCCCGAAACCGGACACCACCCGGTTCCGGGCCCGCAGTCGTTCCACCGGGGGCACGAGGACAGCTCCCGTGGGGGACCAAAGATCCGGCGTGCCTCACACCGTTGGACGGCGTTTCGGCATACGATCTGCGACCCCGGACCCGTGGCCACGAGAGAAGATTAACGCCCCGCCAATGGGAGCGTGATGACGGCCTCCGTTCCGCCGCCCTCGCGTGGGCGGATCTCGAGCGCCGAGTCCAGTTCCGAGTCGAGCAGCGTCTGCACGATCTGCAGGCCGAGGCCGTCGGACTTCTCGAGGTCGAAGCCTTCCGGGAGGCCGTGACCGTCGTCGGAGATGATCACGTCGAGGCCCTCGCCGGTCCGCGTGACCGCGACGACCACCTCGCCGGCGACACCGGGGTCGAAGGCGTGGGCCAGCGCGTTGTGCACCAGCTCGGTCAGCACCAGCACCAGCGGTGTCGCGAGCGCGGCCGGGAGCTCGCCGAAGCTGCCCTCCCTGCGCACCTTCGCCCGCGACTCGGCCGTGGCGCCGTCGCCGATCGCCGGGATCACCTTGTCGACGAGCTCGTCGAGGTCGACCCGTTCGGCGACGGAGACCGAGAGCGACTCGTGCACGAGCGCGATCGAGTTGACGCGCCGCACGCTCTCCGCGAGCGCCCGCCGGGCCTCCGGGATCGCCGTGCGGCGTGCCTGCAGGCGCAGCAGCGCCGCGACCGTCTGCAGGTTGTTCTTCACGCGGTGGTGGATCTCCCGGATCGTCGCGTCCTTCGAGAGCAACGCGAGATCGCGCCTGCGCAGATCGGTGACGTCACGGACCAGCACGAGCGCACCGGCGGCGTCACCCCGCGGGCGCAGCGGCAACGCGCGCACCAGCAGCACCGCGCCGCGGGCGCGGACCTCCATGCGCAGCGAGTGGCGCCCGTCCAGCGCCGAACCGATCCGGGCGGCGACCTCGGCAGCGTCGAACGGGTCGGTGACGAGGTCGCGCGTGGCCTTGGTGAGCGAATGCCCGACGAGGTCGCTCGCGTGTCCGAGCCGGTGATACGCGGAGAGCGCGTTCGGGCTCGCGTACGCGACCAGCCCGAGCGCGTCGAGCCGGATCAACCCGTCGCCGGCACGCGGGCTGGTGTCGGCGCCCACCACCGCCGCCTTCGCCGGGAACGTCCCGTCGGCGACCATCTGGCACAGGTCGGAGGCGCTGCCGAGGTAGGCGATCTCCAACGGGCTCGGCACCCTGGGCATGGCGAGGTTCGTGTCGCGGGACAGCACCGCGACCACCGAGCCCGCGACGCGCACCGGGATCGTCTCCGACCGCACCGGTACGTCGAGGTGCCAGCGCGGGTTCTCGTCGCGGCAGATGCGCCCCTCGACGACCGCCCGGCGCAGCTGCGGGATCTCGACGGCGGTGGCGCGGGCCGTCACCATGTCCTCGGAGTGCGCCGTCGGCGCCGTCGTGGGGCGCACCTGCGCGACGCAGAGGAACGCGCCCGGCCCCTCGGCCAGCGGGATCCACAGCAGGAAATCGGCGAACGACATGTCGGCGAGCAGCTGCCACTCGGCGACAACCCGCTTGAGGTGCTCCACCGCTTCCGCACCCAGCCGCGTGTGCTCGGCGAGCAGCTCGCTCAACGTGGACACGCTTCCCGCCTCCTGCCGGCCAGTGCTGTGCCCATCCAAGCACGTGGGAGAATTCGGCCATCATCGCCGACGTCGCGAGGGAGGGAACCATGTCCAAGCGCGCACGCAAGCGCCGCGACCGCAAGAAGAACGCCGCTAGCCACGGCAAGCGGCCCAACACCTGAGCCGCCACCCGGATCGGGCGGGACACCCCGCCCGACCGGTCAGGCCCTGCTCAAGCCGTGCTCAGGCTGTCTGGTCGCGCGTCTCGATCCGCGTCGAACGCACCTCGACGGTGGTCGTGGTGCCCTCAGGGCCCGACTCGACCGTCACCTCGGCCTGTTCCAGCACCGCAACTCTGATCTGCTGCCGCAGGCGGTCCTTCAAGGCCGGCGGCGCATGCTCCCCGCCGCACTTGCTCGCGAGCAGCTTCTTCAGCTTCTCGTCGATGCCGTACTCCGAGAGGCAGGGCCCGCACTCGTCCAGGTGCTGGGCGAGCAGCGCCCGGCGCTGCTCGTCGCACTCGTGGTCGAGGAACAGCCACACCTCGGCGAGTACCTCGGAGCAGTCCGTGTCGTGATGGTTGCCGCAGCTCACGACGAAACCTCCTGCTGCCCGCGGGCCTCGACCCCACGCAGGAAGCCGCGGTCGCGCGCGCTGTCGGTCAGCATGTCGCGCAGCTGACGACGCCCGCGGTGCAACCGCGACATCACGGTGCCGATCGGCGTGCCCATGATCTCGGCGATCTCCTTGTACGCGAAACCCTCGACGTCGGCGAGGTACACGGCCATCCGGAAGTCGTCGGGCAGCTGCTGCAGCGCCGCCTTCACGTCGTTGTCCGGCAGCCGGTCCAGCGCTTCCATCTCGGCCGAGGGCAGGCCGACCGAGGTGTGCTCACCGGCCTGGGCGATCTGCCAGTCGGTGATCTCCTCGGTGGGCGACTGCAGCGGCTGGCGCTGCCGCTTGCGGTAGCCGTTGATGTAGGTGTTCGTGAGGATCCGGTAGAGCCATGCCTTGAGGTTCGTGCCGGCCCGAAATGTCCGGAACGCCGAGTAGGCCTTCAGGAAGGTCTCCTGCACGAGGTCCTCGGCGTCGGCCGGGTTGCGCGTCATACGGAGCGCGGCACCGTAGAGCTGGTCCAGCAGCGGCATCGCGTCGCGCTCGAAACGAGCGGCGCGTTCCTCCGACGTCTCCGTCGGCTCCGGTTCCTGCCCGTCGACCTCGGCGTCCGACGCGGACCCGTCGACGACAGAACCATCGAGGACGCTGCCGTCCTGCGCAACGCGCTCGTCACTGCTTGCCGGCGTGCCGGCCGCCTGCTCGGTGCCTGGCACCGTGCTCCTCTCGCGCCGGGCCGCGGGTGTCGCGACCGCGGGAACAGCCACCTCGAGGGTGACCCCATGACGCGTCGAGAGTACGCGCCTCGATCCGGCGCGGCCCTTCGGACGTACTTCCATCACTGCTTGCGTCACGTGCGTGGTCAACGCGAACCCCGTCCGGGGGATTCCCTATCGTCTCGTGACGTGGCAGGTAAGGGAACTCCGGCGACCGCGCTGCTCGCGAGGTCGAAGGTGGCGCACACGCTGCACACCTACGAGCACGGCAGCGGTGCGGCGTACGGCCCGGAGGCCGCCGAGGTGCTCGGCCAGGACCCCGCGCGGGTGTTCAAGACACTCGTCGCGGAGGTCGACGGAACGCTGACGGTCGGCGTCGTGCCGGTCTCGTCGATGCTCGACCTGAAGGCGCTCGCGGCTGCCGTCGGAGGCAAGCGGGCGAAGATGGCGGAGATCTCCGACGCCGAACGGGCGACCGGTTACGTCGCGGGCGGGATCTCACCGCTCGGCCAGCGCAAGAGGCTGGCGACGGTCGTCGACGCATCGGCGCAGGAGTTCCCGACCATGTTCTGCAGCGCGGGCAGACGCGGGCTGGAGGTGGAGCTGGCGCCCGCCGACCTCGCGCGGCTGACCGGGGCGCGTTTCGCGCCGATCGCCGGGCACTGACTACTGGACGAGGCGCCCGAGCCACGTCTGCACCGCGGCGCGCAGGCCGGGCATGTCGGACTTGAGCGAGTGGTCGCCGCGCAGCAGCGCCACCTCGCGACCTGGAGCCGACTCCGGCACCCCGAACGGGTCGTTGCTGCCCTGCACGACCAGCACCGGGACCGTCGGCTGCGCCAGCTCGCCCAGCCGGTCCTTCTCCGGCCGGCCGGGAGGGTGCACGGGGAACGCGAGGCAGAGCACGCCCGCTGCGCCGCCGGCCGTAGCGGTGCGGCACGCGACCCGCGCGCCGGAGCTGCGGCCGCCGAACAGCAGCGGGAGGTCGCCGTCGACACTGTCGACGACGTGCTCGCGGACGTGCTCGACGACGGCGAGCCAGGCCACGTCCAGCTGGGTGGCGGGGGCGGGGGCCCGCCGGCCGGCCACCCGGTAGGGCTGCTCGACCAGCACGACGTGCACGCCTGCCGCCAGCGCGACGCCCGCGGCGCCGAGCAGGTCGGGCGCCTGCACGCCACCGCCCGCGCCGTGCCCGAGCAGCAGGACGGCCCGCGCGTCGCCGTCGGCGTCGCGGCGGGTGATCCGCGCCGGGCCGTGCGGGGTGTCGACCAGCTCGGCGCCGACGTGAGCGGCGGCCCCGGTCATTCCGCCAGCAGATCCAGCTGCAGCGGCTCGGCGACGTCGGCCGGGGCGAGCTCGGCGAGCAGCTCGGGGCCGTTGTTGCGGACGCTGTTGACCATCGGGCTGACCGGGCGCAGCTCCATCGCCGCGATGAGCTCGGCCGACGGTGGCGCGAGCAGCGCGGCGACGGCCTCGTCGGAGCCGGAGGCGTCCGGGTTGAGCCACGCGTCCCACGCCGAGCGCGGCAGCACGAGCGGCATGCGGTCGTGCACCTGCGCCAACGGCCCCACCGCCGACGTCGTCAGCACGGTCGCCGTCACGAGACCGTCCGGGCAGAGGTTGTCCGGGTCGTCCTTCGGCTTCCAGTACTCCCACAGACCGGCCATCGCGAGCGAACTGCCGTCGACGTAGTGCGTGTAGTACGGCTGCTTGTGGTTCTCGCCGCGCTGCCACTCGTACCAACCCGCGGCCGGGATGAGGCAGCGTCGGGCGTTGAGCGCTCTGCGGAACGCCGGCTTCTCCGCCGCCGACTCCGAACGCGCGTTGATCATCCGCGCGCCCACCTTCGGGTCCTTCGCCCACGAGGGCACGAGACCCCACTTCACGACGCGCAGGCTGCGCTCGGTGGTGTCGAGGTCGGGCGTGCCCTCCTCGTCGCGGGGATGGCGCTCCACCACCGTGACGATGTTCTTGGTGGGCGCGACGTTGTAATCGGCCTGGACGGCGCCGTCCGTCGCGTCGACGGCTTGGAACTCGTCGGCGAGGTCGGCGGGGGCCTTGATCGAGGCATAACGACCGCACATGCCACCCATCGTTCCATCCGGCGGTTCCACCCGCCCGTGTGGCCGCGCCGGCTGCCGTCGGTGGCCTAACCTCCGGCAATGGACGTGCACCTGCGCGACCTGCGCTATTTCGTCGCCGTCGCCGAGGAGCTGAGCTTCACGCGCGCAGCGGCGGAGCGGCTCTCGATCTCCCAGCCCGCGCTCAGCAAGCAGATCCGGCAGCTGGAGACGCGGCTGCGGACCGAGCTGTTCGACCGCAGCGACGGCACGGTGTCCCTGACCGCGGCCGGCGAGGCGCTGCTGCCGCACGCCCGCAAGATGCTCGCTGAATGGGCCGACGCGGCAGCGTCCGTCGGTGAGGCGGCAGCGGCGTCGCAGCAGACGGTGTGGATCGGGCTGCACACCCGCGCAGGACACGCGCTCGTGCACGCGGTCGCCGCCGACGTCGAAGCGCGCCTGCCCGGATGGCGGGCGGAGTTCCGCCAGGTGGGTGGCACCGACCCGGCGGCCGGTCTGGCCGACGGCGGCGTCGACGTCGCGATCGCGTGGCTGCCGGTGCCCGGCGGAGCGGGCCTGTCGGCCCGCGTGATCACCACCGAGGACCGGTGGGTGTCGCTCCCGGCCGGGCACCGCCTGGCCGGTCGCACCACCATCGTGTTCGCCGACCTGCACGACGAGCCGTTCATCGCGCTCCCGGCCGCAGCCGGTCCGATGCGCGAGTTCTGGCTGGCGCTCGACCAGCGCGGTTCGCCGCCGGTGGTCGCGGGCGAGGCCGCGACGGCCGAGGAGCTGTTCGACGCCGTCGCTGCCGGGATCGGGATCGCGTTGCTGTCGGAGGGCAACACCGACGTCTACCGCCGCGACGACGTCGTGCACCGCAGGGTGGTCGACCTGCCGCCGTGCGAGCTCGCGGCGCTGTGGCGAAGCGGTGACCGGCGCAGCGCGGTGCGGGTCGTCGTCGACGCGTGCGAGCGCGCCGCGGCCGGCAGGGCCCCGGACCAGCACGAGTGACCGCGCCGGCATGCGGGATCATGGTGGCGTGACCGACACCTGGCCAGCACCCCTCGCCGCAGCACCAGTCACCGGGCGGGTCGCTGTGCCCGGCTCCAAGTCCGTGACGAACCGGGCGCTGCTGCTCGCAGCGCTCTCCGGCGGACCGGCATCGGTTTCGGGTGCGCCTGCCACCCGCGACACCGCCCTGATGATCGGTGCGCTGCGCGCGCTCGGTGTCCCGATCGACGTCGACGGCGAGCACGTCACCGTCGCGGCGCACGACGGGCTGCGCGGCGGCGGGAGCGTCGACTGCGGCCTCGCCGGCACCGTCATGCGGTTCATCCCGCCGGCGGCAGCGCTTGCGGACGGCCCGGTCCACTTCGACGGCGACCCGCACGCGCGGACGCGCCCGATGGGCACGATCCTCGACGCCCTGCGCGCGCTCGGTGCCCGCATCGACGGCTCCGGGCTGCCGTTCACGCTCGAGGGCACCGGCGGAATCCCCGGTGGTGAGGTGGTCATCGACGCGTCCGCGTCGTCGCAGTTCGTCTCCGGGTTGCTCCTCTCGGGGGCGCGGTACGACAAGGGCATCACGGTGCACCACGACGGGAAACCGGTCCCGTCGCTGCCGCACATCGACATGAGCGTCGCCATGCTCCGCACCGCAGGCGTGGACGTCGACGACTCGAGCGCGAACACATGGCGCGTCGCGCCGGGTCCGGTCGCGGCGCACGAGTGGGTGGTGGAGCCCGATCTCTCCAACGCCGCCGTGTTCCTCGCTGCCGCCGCCGTGACCGCCGGCCGGGTGACCGTCGCGGGTTGGCCGGAGGGATCCACGCAGCCGGGAGCGGAGATCCTCGCCGTCCTCGCCGAGGCAGGTTGCACCATAACTCCGGGCACCGACGGAATGACGGTGGAAGGTCCCGGCACGCTGCTCGGGGTCGACGTCGACCTGCATGACGCCAGCGAGCTCACCCCGGCGGTGGCGGCGGTGGCGGCGCTGGCCTCCGGGCCCTCCCGCATCCGGGGAGTGGCCCACATCCGTGGCCACGAGACCGACCGCCTCGCCGCGCTCGCCACCGAGATCACAGCGCTGGGCGGCGATGTGACCGAGACCGACGACGGCCTGGAGATCCGCCCCGTCCCCCTCACAGGGCGCTCCGACCGGCCGTGGAAGGCCTACGCCGACCACCGGATGGCCACCGCCGGCGCGCTGATCGGCCTGGTCGTACCCGGTGTCGAGATCGACGACATCGGCAGCACCAGCAAGACGATCCCCGACTTCCCGGGGCGTTGGGCGGCGCTGCTTTCGTGAGGACGCTGCGTTCGTGAGGAGCAGGGAGTACGACGAGTCGGACGTCCGCGTCCGACCGGGACGCCGCGGATCACGTCCACGCAGCAAACGCCGCCCCGACCACGCCGACGCGGAAGAGGCGATGGTCACGGTCGTCGACCGAGGCCGGTGGACGTGCGCGCTCGACGCCGATCCCGACCGCCCACCCGTCACCGCGATGCGAGCCAGGGAGCTCGGTCGCACCCCGATCGTCGTCGGGGACAGGGTCGGGCTCGTCGGCGACCTGTCCGGTGCGGCCGACACGCTCGCGCGGATCGTCAGGGTCGAGGAACGCAGCACGGTGCTGCGCCGCACGGCCGACGACAGCGATCCCTTCGAGCGGGTGGTCGTCGCCAACGCCGAGCAGCTCGTCATCGTCACGGCGCTGGCCGACCCCGTCCCGCGCACCGGGTTCGTCGACCGGTGCCTCGTCGCCGCGTACGCGGGCGGCCTCACCCCGGTGCTGTGCCTGACGAAGGCCGACCTGGCCGAGCCGGAGCCGTTCGCGTCGGCGTACCGGGAGCTGGACTTCCCGGTTGTCGTGACCCGCCGCGACCAACCGCCCGAGGAACTCGCGCGGCTGCTCGACGGCAAGGTCTCCGCGTTCGTCGGTCACTCGGGTGTCGGCAAGTCGACGCTGGTCAACGTGCTCGTCCCGGAGGCCGAGCGGGCCGTAGGTGCGGTGTCGGCGGTCGGGAAGGGCCGCCACACGACCGTCGCGGCGATCGCCCTGCCGCTACCGACCGCGGACGACGGAAGCGCGGGATGGGTCGTCGACACCCCCGGGGTGCGATCCTTCGGCCTCGCGCACGTCACCCCCGACGACGTCCCCGCAGCGTTCGAGGACCTCGCAGCCGCGATCGAGGACTGCCCACGCGGGTGCGGGCACCTCGGCCCGCCCGCGGATCCGGAATGCGCGCTCGACGTCCGCGTCGAGCAAGGACTGCTCCGTCCAGGGCGGTTGGCGGCCTTGCGCCGGGTGCTGGTCGCGCTGAGATAGCGCTCCGCTACCGTTCCGCCTTGCTCGGTACGTGCGAAAGGGTGAACGGGAATGGTCGGGCTTCGGCTCGGATGGCGGATCGTGGCGCTGCTGAGCGTCGTCTTCTTCGCCACCGGATGCGCCCAGAGCCTGGCGAGCCCCGGCCCCGCGTCCGGCTTGCCCCAGTACTTCGACATCCACGAACTGGTCACGGCCGTCACCACCCAGCAACACATCGACCGAACCGCGCAGTTGCACGTCTCCGGCGAGATCACGGGCCCGAGCCACGTCACGTTCACCGGATCGGGAGCGCTGCAGGTCCAGGACGGCGCGGTCTCGGTGGCCTTCACCCAGTCCTCCACGACCGCCGGCGGTGCGCCGCAGGAGACGGGCTTCGTCGTCCTGCCCGACTCGGTGTACGTGCGCCAGGCGACCACGGCGGCCGACAGCACCGCCCGGACTGTCAAGAAGGTGAAGCCGTGGGTCAAGGCCGATCTGAACAGCACGGATCCCGCAGCACGTGAGCTGACCGCGCTCGCGGCGACCCTCGTCCAGAGCGCCGACCCGATCCGCTCGCTCGCCCGCTTCGCCGACGCGTCCCTGATCGCCGACGTCGACGACGACGTCGTGAACTCCGTCCCGGCGACCCGCTACACGATCGTCGTCGACATGGCGCGGGCGGCGGCGCAGCAGACCGACCCCCTGCTGCGCGAACAGCTCTCCTACCAGGTCCGCAACGGGTTGGCCCGCGTCACGTCGACCCTGTGGCTCGACGGCAGCAACCGTCCCGTCCGCAGCGCGCTGCGCCAAGACCTGCCCGGTGTCGGGCTCGTCACCCTCACCGGCGACTTCGTCGAATGGGGCAAACCGGTCTCGATCGAGCCTCCTCCGGCCGCTGAGCTGCGCTGACCTACTCTCCTCCCATGACAACGGAAGGGGAACCGCTGCGCATCGGCAACACGGAGCGGAACGCCGCGATGAAGGCGCTCGATGAGCACCTCGCCGCGGGACGGCTCGGTGTCGACGAGTACGCGGACCGTTCGGCCGCGGCTTCCGCCGCAACGGTCGCCCCGGAACTCGCTGCCCTGTTCAGAGACCTCCCAGCTCCGCACCCGGACCTGCCCGGCGCGCCGCCACCACCGCCGCCGACCGCTCAGCTGCCGGTCGTCGGCGCAGGCGCGGACGTCGCCGTGCCGGCCCGCTCGGCGGTGGAGACGTGGGGGCCGCGGTTGCTCCCTGTCGTGCCGCTGGTCGCCGTCGCGCTGTTCTTCCTCACCGGTACCTGGGTGTGGTTCCTCCTGATCCCCATCGCCGGTGCCGTCTTCTACGGCGGGCGCCGCGGGCGCTAGGAGCCGGCGGCGCCGCTCAGTGCACCTCAGCGCAGCTCGACGAGGAACGCGACCTCTGAGGGGTCGTACCACGCCAGCGCGTGGTCCTCGGCCTCCCCGATGTGGAACTCGGCGTCCATGTCCCCCATGTCTGCGGCGTCCACCGCCGCGGCGGCCTGGCGCACCGCGTATTCGGCCTCTTCGTGGTCGACGTGCACTGCCGCGACCTTTTCGAGCGGGACGGGCCCGGTGATGCGGACGGCACCGTCGTCGAGGTCGGGCCGCAACGTCACGTCGTCGAGGTCGGCCGCGACGACCACCCGGCGGGCCGGTGTCGAGTCCTCCCCCAACCCGAACTCCACCGAGAGCAGTCGCAGCGACGCGCGCGCCGCCTCGTTGAGCGCGGCGTACTCCAGCTCCTCGTCGTCACCGCTGGTGTAGGCCTCCCGAAGGCGGGGGGTCAGCGCGAACGCGGTGCCCCCGATCGGGTCGAGCAGCCCGTGCTTCACCAACGACCGCAACATCGGCCATGTGGCAGGGACGTAGACGCGCACTCCGCGGCTCCTCAGTTCACTGTCGCGAGCAGCTCGTCGAGCGACTCGTCGACCATTCCGGCGAGCACGTCGACGTCCGGCATGCCGTCGCGATCACCGTTGAATCCGTAGTAGACACCACCGTCGTATGACGTGAGACCGATGGCGAGCGCCTGCCCCTTCGCGAGCGGGACGACGGGGAACATCTCCAGCATCCGGGCACCTGCGGCGTACAGCGGGAACTGCGGGCCGGGCACGTTGGTCACCACCAGGTTGAAGATGCGCTTCGACATGCCGCTCGCCGCGCGTGCGCCCAGCGCGTGGAGCGTGGGGGGCGCGAACCCACCGATCCGGACCAGCGTATCCGCTCCGACCGACTGCCCGCCGGAAGTGTGCTCCCGCATGGCGTGGGTGACGTGGTGCAGCCGCACCACCGGGCTCGGCTCGCCGACCGGGAGGTCGACGAGGAACGACGAGACCCGGTTGCCGAGCGAACCCGACGTCGCGGAGCTGGGCACGTCCGCCTCGCCGCGGACCGAGAGCGGCACCATCGCACGCACCGACGAGGACGACGTCACCGGCTCACCTCGGGAGAGCAACCAGTTGCGCAGCGCGCCGGCGACAACGCTGAGCACCACGTCGTTCACGCTGCAGCCGTGTGCGGCGCGGATCTTGCGGTAGTCGTCCAGTTGCGTGCGGGCCACAGCGAACCGTCGCTGCGTGGAGATCGCGACGTTCAACGGCGTGCCGGGCGCCCGCCGGCTCGCCGTGCGCGCCATCCAGAACAGCTGCGCGGCGGCGTCGACGACCTTCCCCACCGTCGCCATCGCGTCGCCGGCCGCGGAGCGAGCGTTGTCGACGATCACCCCCGGCTGCGAGACGGCCTCGGCGACCGCCCCGAGCACGAGCTGCGTGTCGGTCGGCTCGGTGCGCGGCATCCACAGCTCCTCGGCCACCTTCCGCGGCTCCGGGGAGACGTCCAGCATCACCTGGCCGATGTCGATCGCGCTGATGCCGTCCACCATCGCCTGATGGGTCTTGGTCAACACCGCCGTGCGCCGCCCGGCCAACCCCTCGACGAGGTACATCTCCCAGAGCGGCCGGGTGTGGTCGAGCGGGCGTGACATCAAGCGCGCGACGAGCTCGTTGAGCTGCTCGTCCGAGCCCGGTTTCGGCAACGCGGACCGGCGCACGTGATAAGCGACGTCGAAGTCGGGATCGTCCACCCAAACCGGTCGGGCCAGGTTCCCGGGGACGTGACGGACCTTCTGCCGGTACCGCGGCACCATCGCGATGCGCTGCTCGATGAGCTCGACGAGACGGTCGTAGTCGAACCCCGACTTGAGCCTCTGGAAGATCGATACGGCGCCGACGTGCATCGGGGTGGTCGGCTGCTCCAGGTAGAGGAACGAGGCGTCGAGTGCGGAGAGCCGGGGCGGCATGGCGTCGATACTAGGCCGCCGACCTCGCCCTCCGCCGCTTCGCGCGAACGGCGCCACATCCGAGGTCATCAATCCGAAGTCGGCTCTGCACAGCAGGTCACATAGCCTTCATCAGTGGCTTCACCGAAAGACACCTTCATCACCGTCTACGGGCGCAAACCCGTCATGGAGGCGCTCGACGACACCTCGTTGCGCGTCGACAAGGTCATCCTCGCCGAGGGCATCGGCGGCCCACCGGTTCGGGCGATCCTCGACGCCGCCCGGGCCCGCAACGTGCAGGTGCAGCGGGCGTCGGCGCATCGGGTCAAGGTGCTCGCCGGCAACGGGCGTCACGACCAGGGTGTGCTCGCCGACGTCGTCGCGCCGCGGATGGCCCCGGTCGGCGATTTCGTCGAGTCGCTCGGGGACGCGCCGGCCTCGGTGCTCGTGCTCGACCGGCTCACCAACCCGGCCAACGTGGGAATGATCCTGCGCACTGCCACCGCCGCCGGTCTCGACGGTGTGCTGCTGCCCCGCCGCGGTGTCCCCGCGATCGACCCGCTGGTCGTCAAGGCATCGGCCGGAGTTGCGTTCCGGGCGCCGGTGCTGCGATCGGGGACGGTCGAGGAAGGCTGCGAGGTGTTGTCCGGAGCAGGTTTCGCGCTGTTCGGTCTCGACGCCGGCGGCACGTCGCTGCTGGATGCCGACCTTCCGACCAGGGTCGCGTTGGTACTCGGCAACGAGACCGACGGCCTCTCCGCGTCGCTGCGCCCCATGCTCGACGGCCTGCTCGCGATCCCGATGCACGGCGGTGTGGAGTCGCTCGGAGTGGCCAGCGCAGGCGCTGTCGCCGCCTTCGAACTGGCCCGACGTCGACATTGACGCGAGCGTCACCCTGCCGACCCACAAACATCCGATCTATGCTGCCGGCATGGTTCAACGCCGGCTGCCCCGCCCGTCCGAGCTCCGCCCGCTGCTGCGACCGGCGCCGTTCGTTCGCGACGCCACCGAGCGGCGGCTCATGCGCGCTGCGAGCATCGCCGACCTCAGGGCGATCGCCCGGCGCCGCACCCCGCGGGCGGTCTTCGACTACACGGACGGCGCTGCCGACGGCGAGCTGTCGCTGAACCGCGCACGTCGGGCCTTCCAACGCGTCGAGTTCACCCCCTCCGTCCTCCGGGACGTGACCGACGTCGACACCGGGCGCGACATCCTCGGCAAACGCTCCAACCTGCCGTTCGCATTCGCCCCCACCGGCTTCACGCGCATGATGAACCACGAGGGCGAGCCCGCGGTCGCCGCGGTGGCCCAGAAGGTCGGTATTCCGTACACGCTCTCCACCATGGGCACCACGACGATCGAGGACGTGGCGGCAGCAGCGCCGGACGCCCGCAAGTGGTTCCAGCTCTACCTGTGGCGCGACCGCGCACCGGCGAAGGACCTCGTGGAGCGTGCGGCGGCCGCCGGCTACGACACGCTCATGCTCACCGTCGACACACCGGTCGGCGGCGCACGCCTCCGCGATGTCCGCAACGGCCTCACGATTCCGCCGGCGCTGTCGCTGAAGACGTTCCTCGACGGCGCGATGCACCCCAACTGGTGGTTCAACCTCCTCACCACCGAACCGCTCACCTTCGCCAGCCTGGAATCGACCGATGGCACCGTCGCGGATCTCATCAACAGGGTCTTCGACCCCGCGCTGACGATGGCCGACGTCGATTGGCTCCGCGGTGCGTGGGACGGCAAGCTCGTCGTCAAGGGCATCCAGAGCGTCGACGACGCCCGCCGGGTCGTCGATGCCGGCGCCGATGCCGTCCTGCTCTCGAACCACGGTGGTCGCCAGCTCGACCGCGCCCCGGTCCCCCTCGAGCTCGTCTCCCCTGTCGCCGACGCCGTCGGCGACAGGGGAGAGGTCCTCGTCGACACAGGTATAACCCACGGGGCCGACATCCTAGCCGCGATCGCGCTGGGCGCACGCGCGGCGCTGATCGGGCGGGCCTACCTGTACGGGCTGATGGCGGGAGGTCAGCTCGGCGTCGAGAAAGCCGTGACGATCCTGACTGGCGAGATCGTGCGCACCATGCAGCTGATCGGTGTCACCAGCGTGGATGAACTGCGCCCTTCTCACGTGCGACTTCGCCCGAACGGGTGACCTCCCAGGCTGCGCATCCGCCGCAGCAGGTCCATGGTGCAGATATGAGTTTCCTGGACAAGGCCAAGGAGTTGCTGAATCAGCACGACGACAAGGTGGACCAGGGCCTCGACAAGGCGGGAGAGGCCGCCAAGGGCCGGTTCGCAGGGCATGACGAGCACATCGACCAGGGTGTCGATCGGCTGCAGGCCATGACTGGCGGCGGAGACACGACGCAGGCGCCGCCGCCCGCCGAAGGGGCGCCGCCGCCGGCCGCACCCCCGCCGCCCGAACAGCAGCAGTAAGTCTTCCAGCATCAGGCGCGGGTGGCCGGTCGTCGAGCCGGCCACCTGCGCCTGTTCACGTCGGGGGCAGATCGAAGAGGATCTCGACCTCGGCGATGGTGGTCTTCGGGTCCGTGTGCCGGATGATGACCATCCCGGCGGCCCTGGCCCCCAGCACGTTCGCCCGCAGGTCGTCCACCATCACGCAATCGGCGGGCCGTAGCCCCAGCAACTGGGCCACCTTCTCGAACACCTCGGGCGCCGGCTTGCGGACACCGAGCGCGGCACCCAGAACGACCTCGTCGAACAGCTCGGCGCACCCGTCAGGAACGGCTGCGGCATCCGACAGCATGGCGGTTCGCATCCCGGCGGTCCGGACCCGCCGCGCGAGCTCGACCATCTCGGGCCCGTCCGTGAGCACCCCCGCATAGTCCATGATCAGACCGCGCAATCCGTTCACCCGTTCGTTTCCGCGCCGTCCTGACGCGGTCCGTCTTCGTAGCGTGGCGACGTGCTACCGGTCGCCTCGACCACAGCGCACAGATACCCACGAAGCAGAAGCTCCAGGTCCGCCGGTGGCTGCGGCAGCCACCCTTCGATCGTGGCAGAGACCTCTGCGGACACAGCGGTCAGGCGTGCTCGGCCGGCGTCGGTCGCCGACAGCCGCACGATCCTGCGGTCGCCGCTGTCCCGGTTCCTGACCAGCTCGCCGCCGGCAGCGAGCGACTCGACCACCGGTGTCAGCGTCGCCGGCGTGACACCGAGACGAGCGGCGAGCTCCCGGTGCGAGAGCGCTCGCTCGCGGCTGAGCGCTGAGAGCACGCCGAGGGCGGTGGCGCTGAGCCCGTGCTCGGCGATCGTCCGCGCACGGAGCCGGCCGACGGCGGCGCCTGCTCGGGTGAGGAGCTGATCCAGTGGAAGAATCCCCACGTCGGCTCCACGTTCTCCGCCGGTCACGTGACCACCGTACGAGTCGGGACCGTCAGGCTCCATACCATTGACGGGCTGACTGACCGGCCCGACCACGCCAGGCGGCCGGCGCGCCCAGGCTTCGACGATGGCCGCACCTTCCACCACCCCGTCCGTTCCCCGCCCCCGGCCGCCCCGCGTGCGGCGCATGAACTACGAGCCGCCGACCCGGCCCACCTGGCCAATCGTCATCGCGGTCCCACCGCCGACCGCGGATGTCGTGACGGAGGTGTCCGCTGAGGAGCACGCAGCGGCACACCGGGAGCTCGCCGTCGTGATGCGACTGGCGATGGAAGTGCTCGACCGGAGAAGACCGGCGTCGCAGCTGCATCCGTTCTTCGAGCTCGACGCCCTCCACTACTGGAGGGCGCTGGCCCAGCAGCGACGCCCCCGAGCACCTGCACGTGTCAAGCGGCTCCTGGTCCAGCTACCGAGCTCCGCGGTCGTCGAGGCCACAGCGGTGTGCGTCATCGACGGTCGAATCCGTGCGCTGGCGGCACGGTTCGACCGCGCCACCGGGCCTGGCGCCCGGTGGCGATGCACGGCCCTGCGACTCGGTTGAAGCGGGCCGGTCGGGTCAGGGTCTGGCCTGATGGCCTGCGCTCAGGGACGTGCCGCTGTCGGCGAACCGTGGCACTGCTTGTACTTACGGCCCGACCCGCAAGGGCACGGCCGGTTGCGCGACGGCTGCTGCGCGGCACGGTTTCCCCCGCCCTCCGCGCGCTGCCCACCGTTGCCCGACCGCGAGCGCGTGGCGCTGCCATCCTCAGCCGGCCCGCTGTAGCTCAGATCCGACGGCGCGGAACCGCGGTAAGCAGCCGGCAGAACGCTCTGCTGCTCGGCCTGAGGCGTGACAGCCGCGTGCCTACCGGTCGACGAAACCGCGTCCTCGGGCCGCCGCTCCTTGCGCATGGCGGGCCGTTCCGCCGCCGCCGGCGCCTGGGCCGGAGCAGGCTGAACCGGAACCTGCTGCGTCGGCGCCTCCTGCGGAGGCGGCTCCGCAGCCTGCACCCGCACGTTGAACAGGTGGCCGACGGTCTCCTCCTTGATGCCCTCGAGCATCGCGCTGAACATGTCGTAGCCCTCGCGCTGGTACTCGATCAGCGGGTCGCGCTGCGCCATCGCACGCAGCCCGATGCCCTCCTTGAGGTAGTCCATCTCGTAGAGGTGCTCACGCCACTTGCGGTCCATGACCTGCAGGAGGACCTGCCGTTCGAGCTCACGCATCCCGCCTTGCGCGCCGATGATCTCGTCGATCTCGGCCTCGCGCGCGGCGTAGGCGTCCCTGGCGTCGCCGAGAACTGCGTCCGCGAGCACGTCACGGGTGAGGTCGCTCGTGTCGATGTCGGCATCGTCGACGTCGTCACCGGCGAGCTCCTGCCATCTGAACCCGACGGGGTACAGGGTCCCGAGCGCCGTCCACAACTTGTCGAGGTCCCAGTCCTCCGCGTAACCCTCGGACGTCGCGCCGTCGACGTAGGCGTTGACGACGTCCTCGAGCATGTTCGCGATCTGCTGCTGGATGTTCTCGCCGGCGAGCACCATCCTGCGCTCGTCATAGATGACGGTGCGCTGCTTGTTGAGGACCTCATCGTACTTCAGAACGTTCTTGCGGATCTCGAAGTTCTGCTGCTCGACCTGCGTCTGCGCACTGCGAACAGCCTTCGTCACGACGCCGGCCTCGATCGGGACGTCATCCGGAACCCGCATCCGGACCATGATCGACTCGATCATCTGGCCGTTGAACCGGCGCATGAGTTCGTCACCGAGCGACAGGTAGAACCGGGACTCACCCGGGTCGCCCTGGCGTCCGGAACGTCCACGCAGCTGGTTGTCGATGCGACGGGACTCGTGGCGCTCGGTGCCGAGGACATACAGCCCGCCGGCGTTCCTGACCTCCTCGGCCTCCGCGGCGACGTGTTCCGTCATCATCGCGAGGACGCCGTCCCACGCCGCCTCGTAGTCCTCGCGCGTAGTGACAGGATCGAGACCACGTGCACGCAGGTCGAGGTCAGCGAGGAACTCGGGGTTCCCGCCGAGCACGATGTCGGTACCTCGACCCGCCATGTTCGTCGCGACCGTCACCGCGCCGGCGTGGCCGGCCTGCGCGACGATCGCGGCTTCCCGTTCGTGGTGCTTCGCATTGAGCACCTCGTGCGGGACCTGGAGGCGAACGAGCAGCTTCGACAGGTACTCGGACTTCTCGACGCTGGTGGTGCCGACGAGCACGGGCTGACCCGCCCGGTGGTGCTCCGCGATGTCGGCGGCGACCGCGGCGAACTTCGCCTCTTCCGTCTTGTAGATGAGGTCGGACTGGTCCTTGCGGACCATCGGACGGTTCGTCGGGATCGGCACGACACCGAGCTTGTAGATCTGGTGCAGTTCCGCCGCCTCGGTCTGCGCCGTTCCGGTCATCCCGGAAAGCTTCTTGTAGAGGCGGAAGTAGTTCTGCAGGGTGATGGTGGCAAGCGTCTGGTTCTCCGCCTGCACCTCCACCCCTTCCTTGGCCTCGATGGCCTGGTGCATGCCCTCGTTGTAGCGACGGCCGGGCAGGACACGCCCCGTGAACTCGTCGACGATGAGGACCTGCCCGTCGCGGACGATGTAGTCCTTGTCCTTCTTGAACAGCTCCTTGACCTTCAGAGCGTTGTTCAAGTAACCGACGAGCGGGGTGTTCGCCGCCTCGTAGAGGTTGTCGATGCCGAGCTGGTCCTCAACGAACGTCACGCCTTCCTCGGTGACGCCAACGGTCCGCTTCCGCTCGTCGACCTCGTAGTGGAAGTCGCGCTTGAGCAGGGGCGCCATCCGCGCGAACTCCTGGTACCAGCGGGCACTCTGCTCAGCGGGACCGGAGATGATCAGCGGTGTGCGCGCCTCGTCGATCAGGATCGAGTCGGCCTCGTCGACCACGGCGAAGTTGTGCCCGCGCTGCACCATGTCGGCCTTGTTCCAGGCCATGTTGTCGCGGAGGTAGTCGAAGCCGAACTCGTTGTTCGTGCCGTAGGTGATGTCGGCGGCGTACTGCTCACGACGCTCCGCGGGCGGCATCTCCGAAAGGATCACACCGACGGTGAGCCCCAGGAAGCGGTGGACGCGGCCCATCTTCTCGGCGTCGCGCTTCGCCAGGTAGTCGTTGACGGTGACGAGGTGGACACCTTCGCCGGTGATCGCGTTGAGGTACGCGGCCAAAACGGAGGTCAGGGTCTTACCCTCACCCGTTTTCATCTCCGCGATGTTGCCGAGGTGCAGCGCCGCGCCACCCATCAGCTGAACCTTGAAGGGCCGCTGTCCCAGCGTGCGCCGCGCGGCCTCGCGGACGGTCGCGAAGGCCTCGAACATGAGGTCGTCGAGCGACTCACCGTCGTCGTAGCGCTGCCGGAACTCCTCGGTCATGCCGCGCAACGCCTCGTCGCTGAGCTTCCGGAACTCCGGCTCCAGCTTGTCGATCTGCGTTGCGTAGCCGGCCAGCTGCTTCACCAGCTTCGTCTCACCAGCACGGAGCAGACGGTTCAGAAGCGGCACGGGTCGACCTCATTCACGATCGCTGTCAGGTATGTCGGTGGACGCCACAGCACACCACGCGACGGCACGTTGCCGTCCCAGGGTAGCGAAGCACCACTCTCCTTACGTCACAACGCCGAAGGGGCGGCAACCGTTCCGCTAGGAACGATCGCCGCCCCGGGTCGGGTCGGTGTGGGCGCAGCTACCGAGCGAGCCGGATCACGCCGTAGTCGTAACCCTTCCGCCGGTAGACGACGGATGGCTCACCGCTCTCCACATCGGCGAACAGATAGAAGTCGTGACCGACGAGCTCCATGCGCGACAAGGCGTCGTCGATGCTCATCGGGTCGGCGGTGTGCACCTTGCGACGGACGACACGGCCGGGCAGCGGCTCGTCGGCTGGCAGGTACTCGTCGTGAGCGCGCGGGCCAGGTATGTCGACGTCGATGTCCTCGATCGGCGGCGCCTCGTCGAGGACCGCGGTGGCGGACCCCCTGCCGGCCATGACCCTTGCGCGCCGACCGGTGATGCGGCGACGGTCGTGGGTGCGGCGCAGGCGCGCCTCGAGCTTGGCAACGGCGGCGTCGAGCGCCGCGTAGAAGTCCTGTGCACAGGCTTCGGCACGTGCGGCGGGACCGCAGCCACGCCCCGTGATCTCGACGCGTTGGCAGTTCTTCAACTGCCGTCGGTTTCGCTCGTGAAAGAGCTCGACTTCCATGCCGACGATCTTGTGGTCGTATCGCTCGAGACGAGCGACCTTCTCGGCGACATGGACCCGGAAGTGCTCCGGAACCTCGACGTTACGGCCGGTGACGACGATCTCCACGCAGACTTCCCTCGCTTTCAGCGTCGGGTTGGCGTTGCAGACTGCGCCCGGGGACTCCCACCCCCGCGCGCTCGATCGATTCCTCCTGATCAGAAGCCCTCAGATTGGGCGCTGCGGATGCCGAGCACCGTAACCTGCATCACGGATCGACAACAGCCCCTTGAGCCCACTGACCCCGACCTGGGTGGATGCGCTGAACGACATACCGATGTCGCTCGAACTTCGGTAGGATTCCACGCTGGCTTCATGATCGTCCTTGCCTTGGGTGGCATCGCAGAGGACGAGCGCCCTCTGCACACCGATGCCAACGGTCTCTAGCGCGGCACGACATGCCCGCAGCGTCGCCCCCGTCGTCACCACGTCGTCGACGAGGACGATCTCGGCCCCTTCAGGCGGCCGTTTGCCGGCCCTGACCACGATTCGCCCCTCGAGGTTCGCAGCGCGTTCTGCCGCGTCGAGCCCTACCGAGTCGCGCACGCCACGACCGAGCCGCAGCATGTCGGCGACCATGACCCCGCGATGCTCCGCAGCCATGCGCCGACACAGCCGCAGCATGTGGTCCCCACCTCGCTTGCGTGCGGCACTTCGTCGCGACGGCGCAGGCACCAGCCAGATGCCCTGCTCCGCGACGCCGTCCGTTGCAGCGTCCAGCTGCTCGGCCATGAGGGCTGCCAGAGGACGCACGATGTCGCGCCTCCCCCGCTCCTTGAAACGCAGCAGCGCAAGACGCAGCGGCCCGCTGTAGTGCCCGACGGCCCGGACGGACAGGTCTCGCGGAGCAACGGGCCACACCGGGCTCCGCACCTGCAGTACGCAACGCGCACACCAGTCGATCCCGGGCTCGTCGCATCCCGCGCACTCGATCGGCAACAGCAGATCGAGGAGCGCGAGCACGTACTCGGACAGGGTCGGACCGCGACGGGGCATACGACCATGGTCGGCGAGCTTCTCGATCGACGCGGCAGGGTGAGCCAAGTTATCCACATCCCACACGGCTCATCCACATGCTGTGGATAAGTGTCGCAGTCAGCCGGGATAGAGCGGAACGGCGTCACGGGCGTTCCCGAGGACCTGTCGCCAGGCATCCTGTTCTCCGCCGGAAAAGCTCCAGATCCCAGAGTCATCGGTGACCAGCATGGATCGGTTCGGTACAGCAGCGATCGCCTTGAACGGCGGCGTGAGGTTGTTCCTGATGACCGGTGTGTCTTGCAGCCCGTCGGCCGCCACCTGTACCACCGCCGCCTCCGGCCCACCGGTGATGGCGACCAGGGAGTCCGAGGCACGCCAGTCGACCCCGACGACCGTTCCCAGCGCGGGGGGCAGTACTCGGACGTTCCGGATCGCGACTTCGCCGTCGACACTGCGGGCGACAGCCGCGGAGTAGAGACGACCCGCAACCACGGCGGCGACCCGCATCCCGTCCCGTGACAGCCGCATGTCGGTTATCCGCCCGTGCGTTGTGAGCTCGTCGGCGTTCACCCGGTCCGTACGGACAACTCCTGCGTTGTCGAGAACGACGCGGGCGACGGTGCTCGAATCGAGGACGGTCCACACCTCGTTCCCGGTCGGCGTCCACGTAGGCCTCGACATCGTCGACGGGTTCAGCGCCACCGGCTCGATGCGGCCGCCCTCGGCGATGCCGCCGAGTAGCAGCGTTCGGCTGGGTGGGGTGCTGATGACAACAGCGAGACGCTGCCCGTCGAGCGAAGACGCGGCCGATTCCGCGAAGTACGACCCGTTGCCGAAAGCTCCGGGCAGCACCGAGCCAGGCACCGGAGCGTTCAGATCACCGACCTTGCCGCCGGTCACGACCAGAGCGGGCACGTCCGCTCGCGGCTGTGTTTCGGCGGACAGAGCCGCGACATCATCGCGTGTCCATTCCGTCTTCCCCGGCACCAGCGGCTCACCGTCGACGAGCAGTCGCACCCTCGCCACATTGACCTCGGCAAGCGACAGCACAACCTGCGCCGCGAGCAGTCTTCGCTCATCGTCGTTGAGCTCACCGGTCCGCGTGAGATCGACGACATGAGCGTTGTCGGGGCCTACAGCGACGTTGGAGCGCAGCCGAACCCCTTGTGCGAACTGTGTGGTCGCTGCTCCTTGCAACGCCCCCGACGGCCCAGCAAGCAACAGGTCCATCACCCTGGCCGCCTGGGCCCGAGCCGGAACGGCCGGGATGTAGCGGATGTCGGGGACCACGAGTCTCCGCGTGGGATCGACGAACCATGTCCTGACAGCCCGGTAGTTGTCCTTGAAGATCAGGAGGGGGATCACGACACCCGCGGGCAACGCCGATATCCGCCACTGGCCGTCGCGCTGAACGACGTCGACGTCCGCGACGAAGTCCTGCCGAGCAGGTTCGAAGGAGCCGGACGACGTGACGCGGCCGATCTGGTTGCCGCGGATCCGGATGGTGATCGTCGGCGTGGCATCAGGATCGCGGACGCCCGGTGGCCCGCTCGGAGCGGGGATCGTGTCGATCTGGCCATCGAGGACGGTCACGCTCGCCGTGTCGTCCCAGGACTGCGCCTCTGACGTGAGGAAACGCCGCGCAACGCCATGATTGTCGGTGCTGCTGCCCGAAGCCGTGACGAAGTCGCGAACCAGATCGAGCGGGTTGCTGTCAGCGGCCGGGCCGGGAGGCGGTGCGGCGTCCTCGCCGTCGCTGATCCGTCGGATGACCTCGACGGGCGAACTCTCCGGCACGCTCGCACACCCCGCCGCGCTGGCGACGATCAGCAAGAGGACTACAGCTCTCGCCGCACGCCCTCTCATCTGGCACCGCCGGCGGTGACATCCCCTATCCGGTGCGGAAGCGTCGATCCCTCGACCTCCCCGCCTTGACCCCTCGCTATGGCTGACCCGCCGCTTTCGACGGGCGAGCCGAGCTCGGCGCCTTCCGCGACGGCGCGCTTCGTCGTCAGCGGCGTACCCAGCGGCGGGGTCGGCACCGAGCCGCCCGGCGCATGTTCGGGCTCTTCAGTACCCGCCGCGTCGTCAGGGCGCAGCGGCAGCGGGCTCGACTCGACCAGATCACCTGTCTCGCGTGGCAAGGTCAGCCGGAACGTCGCGCCGTGGCCCGGGCGCCCCCAAGCCTGCAACCAACCACCGTGCAGCTTTGCGTCCTCGAATGCGATCGACAGCCCGAGCCCGCTGCCGCCGCTGCGCCTGGCGCGCGACTCCTCCGCGCGCCAGAAACGATTGAAGACCAGCCCCGCCTCGCCCGGCCGCAGACCGACTCCATGGTCACGGACGAGAACCGCAACGGCCCGGTCGTCGGCGCGGAGAACGACCTGGACGGGCTGGGTCTCGCTGTGGTCCACGGCGTTCGCCACGAGGTTGCGCACGATCCGCTCGACGCGTCGGGGATCGACCTCAGCGTAGATCCCGACCGGCAGATCGAGCTCCAGATCCGTCCCCGAGTCGGACGCGATCCCGCGCACCGCCTCCACCGCACGCTCGACGACGCCGCGCATGTCGACCCGCTCCGCGCCGAGCTCGGCAACACCTGCGTCCAGCCGGCTGATCTCCAACAGGTCAGCGAGGAGCGCCTCGAACCGATCCAGCTCCGCAACGAGGAGCTCCGAACTGCGGTGAAGCGCCGGAAGCAGGTGCTCCCTCGACGCGTAGAGCACGTCGGCCGCCATTCGAACCGTGGTGAGCGGCGTCCTCAGCTCGTGGCTGACATCCGACGTGAAACGGCGCTGGAGGGCGCCGAACTCCTCCAACTGGCGGATCTGGGTCTGGATGCTGCTCGCCATCTCGTTGTAGGACTCACCGAGCCGTGCGACTTCGTCCTCGCCCTGGACGGGCATCCGCTCGTCGAGGTGGCCGTCGGCGAACCGTTCCGCGATCTCCGCAGCCTGTCGAATCGGACGTACGACCTGGCGGGTGACGATGCTCGCGATGCCGGCAAGCAGCAAGAGGAGGATCAGTGCGCCCACGATGAGGGTGCTCTGCACGAGGCCCAAGGTGCGCTGCTCCGAGCTGAGCGGGAACAGCAGGTAGAACTCAAGCTCGCCGTTGGCAGTGCGCACCGGTTGCCCCACGATGAGCGTGGGGACCTCGATACTTCCGTCCAAGGTGGTTGTGTACTTCCGCGACTGCGTGCCCTCGACGATGACAGCCCGCAGATCGTCCGGCACATCCGCGATGGGGCCCGACGCGATCGGTTCCTTGCCGTTGTGACCGCCGCTGGCCAGCACGGCGCGGAACTCTCCCGCCGAATGGCCGCCCTGGTCGTCCGAACTCGCGTTCGTGAGCCGGTCGAGCGCGTTGTTGAGGTTGCCGATCGCGTCCTCGCGCTCCGGATCGACGCTGGCCAGCTCGCGTTCGATCAGGACTCGGGCGGCGTTCGCACGGTTGACGGTGTCGGCCTCCTTGGTGTCGAGCACCCGCGCCGCGATCTGCGTCTGCAGGATCAACCCCAACACGATCACCACAGCCGTCGAGAGCGCCAGCGTGCTGATCACGACGCGCAGCTGCAGCGAACGGCGCCAAACGGCATTGAACGCCTCCGACAGCTCGACACCGAGCTGGCGAGCCTGCGCGACGCCCTGCCGGGCCCGCTCAGCGAGCGGGACAGCAGTCATGTCCAGGCCATCACGGAGGGCCGGCCTTGTACCCCACACCGCGGACCGTCAGCACGACCTCCGGGTGCTCCGGATCGCGCTCAACCTTCGACCTGAGCCGCTGGACGTGCACGTTGACCAAGCGTGTGTCGGCGGCATGGCGGTAGCCCCACACTTGCTCCAGCAGCACCTCTCGGGTGAAGACCTGGCGCGGCTTCCTGGCCAGCGCCACGAGCAGGTCGAACTCCAGCGGGGTCAGCGCGATCTGGGTGCCACCCCGTTCCACCTGGTGAGCGGGAACGTCGATGGTGACGTCGCCGATCGACAGCTGCTCCGCAGGCTCGGTCTCCGTGCGTCGAACTCTGGCGCGGATCCGCGCGACCAGCTCCTTCGGCTTGAACGGCTTGACGACGTAGTCGTCGGCACCCGACTCCAGTCCGAGCACGATGTCGACGGTGTCGCTCTTCGCAGTGAGCATCACGATCGGCACACCTGACTCGGACCGGATGGCCCGGCAGACATCGATGCCGTTCATGCCTGGGAGCATCAGGTCAAGCAGCACCACGTCCGGGCGCAGCTCTCGCACAGCCGGCAGCGCACGCGTGCCGTCGCCGACCACCGCGGTGTCGAATCCCTCACCCCGCAGCACGATCGTCAGCATCTCGGCCAACGCCGGGTCGTCATCGACCACCAGTACGCGCGACTTCATGCCCGCCAGCATCCCATTACACGCGGGAGGTACGCCCGCGAGGTGCGAGTTTCTGCTATCCGAGCAGCCGCTTCGCCAATGCAGCGGCATCCGGTTCGGCCGCGCCGTCAACGACCGCCCAGGGCGAGAGCCAACTGCGGGATGCAAGTTGGCTGTAGATCTCCCCCGTACGCCGCTGCAAACCGTCGTCCGACTCGTAAAGATCGCGACCGCGACCAGGCTCGGTCCGCTCCCGACGCGCTGCGCGCTCCGCAGCAACGTCACGGGGCACAGCGAGCAGGATCTGGTGATCAGGTACGGGTACGCCGAACCTCGCCAGCTCCAACGCCTCAAGCCATTCCACGAACGGGCCGTCGGCATCCTGGCGGAGGCGAGCAGCGCAGTATGCGGCGCTCGAAGCGACGTAACGGTCGACCAGTACGACTTCGTGCTCGTTGATGGCGGCGCGCATCTGCGGGGCAGCCGCACGGCGGTCCAACGCGAAGAGCGCAGCCATTCCGTACACGGAATCCACAAGATCACCGAGATGCCCGTAGAGTGCTTCCCTGGCCAGCTCGGCGTGCACATCGGCGTCGTATCGCGGGAACGCGAACCGGGCTACTCGCGCACCCCGCTCGGCGAACTCGCCGCTCAAGGCGTCCGAGAGCGTGCGCTTACCAGCCCCGTCCAACCCTTCGATGACAACCAGCCGACCCACGGCGCGCACAGTAAGCCATCCGTCCCGCGCCACAACCTGCTGGCCCGTGTCTCCTCATGACAGCGCGCTGACGACGTCCCAGGTGGCGGCGAATCCCGGGTGCAGCGGCAACGAACGCAGCTCGGACACAGGGACCCAACGAACCTCGATGGTCTCTTCGGTCAAGGCGGCCAGCCGCAGCGCCGTCGCCGCCCGCCCGACGACGGTCGTGTACGCCCAACCCCCGTGATCGTCGACGAAACTGCCGATCAACTCGTACGCATCCCGGTGCAGACCGGCTTCTTCAGCAGCCTCGCGCTGCGCCGCCGCTTCCGCGGTCTCATCCTGGTTCCGCGCACCGCCCAGAATTCCCCAGGTTCCGCCGTGGTGGCTCCAGACCGCTCGGTGCTGGAGCAGCACCGCGTCACCATGCCAGAGCAGCAGGCCGGCGGCTCCGAACAGTCCCCAGTGGCGATGGCCGAGCGCGCAGTGAGTCCAGCCGTCGCCATCACCCGCAGGGAAGAGCACCAACTCAGCGTAGGTCGCTCACGGCTGGGTGGCCCAGCCAGTGGACAACTCATGAAGGTTAGTGCCGTGCTTTTCTGATGAGCTGATCGTGGACGACAACCCTTGACTTTCATCTCGAACGGCGCATCAATGATGGAACGACCATACGTTCATCTTGCTCCACTCCCTGCCTCAACGTGCCGAACACTCGACTGAACGACTGAACGGACGAGCACTCGAACATACGTTCCTCTAATATGGATGCATGACATCTCGAAGCTCATCCGACGTCCGCAGTCATCTGGATGCCGCTCTCCGCGAGCTGAAGCAGATCACCACAGACGCACCGCTCGACACGTTAGAAGCCGCCCATGACGCTCGCCGCGAACTCGACAGGATCACTGTCGCTGCAGTCGCGGAGGCACTTGTCAGAAGTGGCGGGTTCGCCCGACGCAACCGCATCCTGATGACGACGCAGATCGGCGATTTACTAGGCATCGACCGAGCCGAAGCTCGCCTATTCGTGACTGCCGCCGTTCATCTGAATGCCGACGTCACCGCGGACGGCACAACCACCCCTCCCAGACTTCCAGCCACAGCCGATGGCTTCGCAACCGGAAGACTGGGCCTACGCCACGTCCAGGTCATCGTCACGTTGCTTCACAGCCGATCGGCAGAGCAGCTCAGCGCTTCGACATGGGCGAACGTCGAGTCCCAACTCGCCACGCAGGCCGGCTTGTCTACCCCTGCTCACCTGCGGAACTGGGGCCGACGGCTCCTCACGAGCTCCCTGCCGGAGCCCGACGATTCGAACCATGGCTGCTCTCGCAAAGAGACGAACGAGCTCACCATCACGCCCCACTTCGACCGGCCGGGCGGCACGATCACCGCCCGGTTGGACGATGCTGAGATGTTCTCGACCATCACGACGTTCATTGACACACATGCGGAACCTCATGTAGGCGGCAGCACCACTACGATCGCTCAGAGGCGGGCCCGGGTTCTCGGTAGGTTCTGCGCCGAAGCACTCCGACGTCGACCCCCCAACCGTCGCGACAGGGCCACGATCCGGCACGATGTGGACCGGAAACGGCGCGATCGAAAGCGCAACGGAAGACGCGCTCGTACGTCACATCGCAGCAAAGGCACTGCAAATTCCAACTAGTCAGGCCTGACTCCCGCATCATCGACCACAGCGCCACTCCACGGAGGGAATCTCACGCAGCGCAGAGGAGCCGTATCTCCATCAGATCAGGCGTGCTTTCGCAGCCGCAGCATTGCGATCGGCGAGAGTCTGCGCAGCTTCGCGAAGGCTCACCCCGGTTGTCGCGGCTTCGTTCGCGACCGTCTCGACCAATCGACTCATCGTTCCGGCAATCTTCTCGAAGGCCGAACTGGCATCAGGGGCGACATCTCCGAAGACCACCCACCACCACCATGCGTTCGTCATGACGTTCGCGAGGAAGTCCGGGACAACGGGAACGCCCCGTGCGGCGAGCGCGGTCTCCGCGTCCGGAAGCGTCGGCATGTTCGCACCTTCGACGACGATCCGAGCGGTCATTCTGTCGACGGCGGCGCGGTCGATCACATACGACATGGCAGCCGGGACGAGGAGGTCACACGGAACGGCGAGCCAGTCGTCCCTATCGCCCTTTTCGTCGTCGGGCCGGAGGTGACCGCGGTCGACCACTCCCAGGCCGTCCCGCGACCGGAGCAAGGCTTCGACATCCAGACCTGCGTCATTTCGGATCAGGCCTTCCCGATCCGCGATGGCTACGACACGGACCCCACTGGCCGCGAGATGGCGCGCTGCAGCGCCGCCGATGGAGCCGAACCCCTGCACAACCGCGGTGGCAGTTGCCGGGTCGAGCCCAGATCTGCGAAGCATCGACAGACCCGCTTGAGCGACTCCGAAGCCGCCTACCAAGTCAGCAAGGCCGATGCCATCAACGTCCACAGCGAAGCCTGCCGCCAGTCGAGTGCGTGCCTCTGCGGCATCCTCGATCCGAGAGAACACCGCCTCGACCGTTGATTCGAGCCCCAGCTCGGCTGCGATCTGGTCGAGCAGCTCCTGCCGCACGCCGAAGTCCTCCCCCGTGTTCCACTGCTCGCGGATCACCGGCCGAACTGCAGCGATGAATCTCCGCAGCACGGCGGAAGCCTCGGGATCGCGGGGATCCACATCGATCCCGCCTTTCGCCCCGCCGAACGGCTGATACCGGTCGCGAGGGTCGTAGACGATCGCCTCCTTGCGGGCCATTCCCTGTGCTAGGCCACGCACCTCGTCGAGTGTGCAACCAGCGCGAAGGCGTAGCCCACCGCTCGCCATGCCCCCGATCAAGGAGTCGATCACTACATAGCCATGGCGTCCCGTGACGGGATCGGTCCAGGTGATCTCGAGAAGGCTCACGACATTCTCCTGTGACGAACATGTACGACGGTCGGCCGGTCGGCGTCGAAGGCCTTCTCGACTGCAGCGGTGAGCCCTTCGGGGTCGGCCGGGGTGACCCCGATGCAGCCGAGCGTGACGGCAAGTGCGGCGAAGTCCGGCGAATCGAGGTCCACTGCGTGGACGGGATCGGTCCGGTCGACCATCTCGTTCCGGATCTCGCCATACCCGCCGTTGTCGACGATGACGACCGGCAGCGGTATCCGTCGAGTCGCGGCTGAGGCCAGTTCGGCAACCGTGAACATCACGCCACCGTCGCCGAGCAACGCCATCACTGGGGCATCCGGCAACGCTGCCTTGGCGCCGATGGCGGCTGGGAGGCCGTATCCGAGCGTGCCGTAGCCCGTCGGGTAGAGGAATCCGGACGGACGATGCACTGGCAGATTGGCCAGGGCTCCGTAATAGCAGACCATGGCGCTATCAGCGGCGACGATCGCGTCACGAGGCATTGCCGCTGCGAGTGCGTCGACGACTTCCATCCATTCAGCGCCCTGTGCAGCGGCTTGGACACGCTTCTGCTCTCGATGGCCTGCGGCTCTGCTCGCCGACGAATCGGCCGCACGCGGCCCAAGCCGCCGGCAGAGCTCCTGCGTGACGACGGTCGCGTCTCCGACCACGGCAACATCCGGGATCGCGTTGGTGACGATTGCGGCAGTGTCGATGTCGATGCGGATGAGCTTCCCCGCGAGAGGTAGGGGTCCGTTCCAGAGATCGGACGATGCCAGCTCACTTCCGATGACGAGGACGACATCGGATTCCTCGACGAGCGCGCGGACGGCGGGGAGGTGGATACCCGCTCCGAGCGCGAGCGGGTGGTCCTCGGCGAGGACGCCCTTACCGTTGGTCGTCGTGACAACCGGGGCACCGAGCCGCTCCGCCAACCCTCTGACCGGTTCGACGGCTCCGCGGGCTCCGCCTCCGACGATGATCGCCGGGCGCTCGGCCCTCTCGAGCCTGTCAGCGGCTTCGGCAACCTTCTCGTCCAACGGTGTGGACGGCGACATCGACACTGGAACGACAACAGGTGCGGTCCCTTCCTCGAGGAGGATGTCGAGCGGTACTTCGAGGTGCACCGGGCGAGGTCGGCCCGTGGTCATCGATGAGAAGGCTTGGGCGACCGCAACGGGAATCTCGGCGACGCTCGTGACGCGGTGGCTGTATGCCGCTATATGAGCCAGCGCTGCACTCTGATCACGGGTTTCGTGGAGAAGTCCGTTGCCGAGTGCAGGATGCCGCAGGGGCACGCCAGGTGAGACCAGAAGCAGCGGGACAGAGTCAGACCAGGCCTGGCCGACAGCCGCTGCAGCGTTGAGGACGGCAGGCCCGGTGGTCACTACGGCGACGCCTGGGCGGCCCGAGACGCGGGCGTATCCGTCGGCGGCGTAGCCGGCGCCCTGCTCGTGCCGTACGCCGACGTGCCGAACCGAGAACTCAGCGAGGTGCCGGTAGATCTCCAGGTTGTGCGTTCCGGGGATTCCGAAAACGGTGTCGACGCCATGCGCGACCAGTGCGGCTACTAGCGCACGCCCACCCGTCACGACCATTGGCCGACCACCAGCGCGTCGACGGCTATCGCGCCGTCGGGAGCAACCCGCAGCGGGTTGATCTCGCATTCCTGGATGTGGGGGTACTCCGCGATGATCCGGGAGACGGCCACAACTGCGCGGGCGGCGGCATCGATGTCGGCTGCCGGTCTTCCGCGCCAGCCCTCGAGCAGCACGTGGCCGTGGAGCCGGCGCAGCATCCCGTGTGCCTCCACTATCGACACAGGGGCCAGCGCAGTCTGGGTGTCGCGGTACAACTCGGCTGTCACACCACCGAGCCCGACCAGGACGACCGGGCCGAACGACGGGTCCATGTGGCCCCCGACGATCAGCTCGACGACGCCGGGCCGGGTGTCCATCTCCTCGAGCACGTAGGCGCCCGGACCCAATCGGTCCTCCATCTCCGTGAACGCGGCGGCGGCGGTGTCGGCGTCCGGCAGGTCGAGAACAACGCCTCCGACGTCGGACTTGTGGTCGATCCATCCAGCCTTGAGGGCGTAGGGAGCTGTCAGAAGATGCGCCGCCGCGACGACCTGGTCGACGTTCTCGACCACGTGGACCGAGCAGAACACGATGTCCTCGGACGCCAGCAGGTCGAGCGCACCGAGATAGCCTGAAGGCGGGGTGCCGGTGATGGTGGCGTGCTCGGGCTGCTGAGGTGGTCGGCCGGTTCTTCCTCGGTCGGACAGCTCCGCCGCGAGCCCCAGCGACCTCGCGGCGGCGTCGATCGTGTGGAGGGTCGGGACGGCGAGGGCCCGCATGGAATCGACCGCGAGCGAGTCGGTGCACATGCTGTGGACCACGATCGGCCGCCCGGTTTCGCGCTGGGCGCCGGCGAGGGACTTCACTACTTCGAGTTCCCGTTCGACCAGTGCCGGGGTGTCCGCGCCGTACGAGCCGAAGTAACCGGATAGCAGGACGGCGTCAACCTCGCTGCTCTGCAGGAGCTGCTCGACGACACGTGCGTAGGTGCCGAGGTCCTGTTCGCCGGCGCCTGCGAGATCGATGGGGTTGGCTACGGCAGCTCCGGACGGCAGCTGGTTCCTCAGGTCGGACGCTATTGCCTCGGACAGTCGAGGAACAGTCAGACCGTTTCGGGCGAGCACGTCGGCTGCGATCGCGCCGTGTCCACCGGAGTCGCTCACGACGGCAACTCTCCGGCCCTGCGGTAGTGGGTTGCCGACGAGGAGGTGGGCGAGGTCGATCGCCTGCGCAGGTGTCTCGACCAGGATCGCGCCGGCCGCGCGACACGCCGCGTCGACGACGGCGGCGGTCGCGGTCAGCGCACCGGTGTGGGAACGGGCGGCGGCCCGGCTGGCCTCGCTAGCTCCGACGGTCAGAACGATGACGGGCTTGCCGGCCTCTCGAAGTCGGTCGAGCGTCGCGACGAATCCGCGGCCGTCCGCGAAGCCTTCGAGGTACACGACGACCGCCTTCGTCGCTGCGTGCCCGACGAGGTCCTCGAGAGCCTCGGTCGCGGTGACGTCGATCTGGTTGCCGACCGAGACGAACCTCGACACACCCAGGCCGGCTCGTGCCGCAAGGCCGGCCAGTTCCAGGCCCAACTGACCGGATTGCGAGACCACCCCGAGGCAGCCGGGAGCGAACGTCCCCCATGCGAGCTCGAGGGTTGTGGTGGCGTCGAAGAGACCGAGGCAGTTCGGGCCGATGATCCTGGAGCCAGCCGCACGGATCCGCGTGGCCAGATCGGCTTCGCCCTCGATGCCTGCGGTGATGCCGAGGAAACCGGGGACCCCGAGTTCGAGTGCCTCGTCGACGACGGCGGGGACCGTCTCGGCCGGTGTGCTCAGCACGACGAGTTCGGGCACCTCGGGCAGGTCACGCAAGGATGCAGCCGACGAGGTCCCTTCGATCACGGCGCGCCTGTGGTTGACCAGGTGCACCCGTCGTCTGTCGCTGCCGCGCAGGGCGCCCCGAGCGAGCCAGTAGCCCCATTTCGACGGGTCGCCCGACGCGCCGACGACCGCAACCGAGCGGGGGTCGAAGAAGACCCGAAGCCCGTCGGTCATGCGGATCCGGCCAGCGACCGGGAGATGATGAGGCGCTGGATGTCGGACGTTCCTTCCTCGATCTCTTCGAGCTTCGCGTCGCGCATCCACTTCTCGAGGAGGAACTCGCGGGAGTAGCCCCAGCCGCCGTGGGTCTGGAGCGCGGCCCACGTGCACCACATTGCGTTCTCGGATCCGGTCAGCTTCGCGATCGCCGACTCGGCCGCAACCGGCACACCGGTGTCGTAGAGGCGCGCTGCGCGCATGGTCAGGAGGTGGGAGGCGTCGACCCGGGTGGCCATGTCGGCCAGCCGGAACGCGACAGCCTGGTGCTGGATGATCGGCTTCCCGAACTGTTCGCGCGCCTTCGCGTACTCCAGTGACGCATCCAGAGCGGCCCGGGCGAGGCCCGTCGTCGAGGCCCCGATCAGGATCCTCGATGCGTCGAAGGTGCGCATGAGTCCGTAGAAGCCCTGACCTTCGTCGCCCAGCCGGTTCTCGACCGGAACGCGGACGTTGTCGAGGAACACTTCGGCGCTGACGATGGCGCGCTGCCCCATCTTCGTCATCGGCTTGCCGACGGTCAGCCCGGGCATGTCCTTGTCCAGCACGAACGCCGTGACCCCGCGGGCTCGCTTGGTGGGGTCGACCGTCGCGAAGATGACGATCCAGCGTGCGTACGGGGCATTGGAGATCCACGCCTTCTGGCCGTTCAGCACGTAGTGGTCACCGTCGCGCACGGCGCGGGTCTGCAGGCCGGCGGCGTCGGACCCGACTCCCGGCTCGGTCACCGCGAGAGCGGTCAGCGGCGGATCGTCGCCCGTGAGGGGGGTCAGCCAGCGCTTCTTCTGCTCATCGGTTCCAAGTTCTTCGATCGGCGCTGCAAAGAACCCGTTCGAGGTGAGGAGGTTCCCGATCCCGATGTCGCCGTGGCAGAGCTCCTGCTGCACGAGGCATTGCGTGACCATGTCCGTGACCCCGCCGCCGCCGTACTCGGCCGGCAGCATGAACGACGTGATGCCCAGTCGGGCGGCGGCCGCCCACAGGTCGAGCGGGCTCTCGACGTCGGCGTCGTCGACCGCTCGGGCGCGCGGCCGGATCTCGGCTGCGGCGAAGTCGCGGGCCAACGCGACGAACTCGCGCTGCTCGGTGGTCAGGTCGATGCCGTCGCGGAGCGTGCGGGTCATGGTCTTCTCCTTGCAGTTCGGCGTGGCCCGGCGCTGGAACGCGCGGTCATGGCGCGACGGACGGGTGGTCGGGCACGACGAGGGCTCGTTCGGCGTGCCAGTGCACGAGCACGCCGGTGCCCGGTTCAGGGGTGTACCGGCCACGTGCGGCCGGGCGGGAGACGATCGCCCTTCCGTCAGGGAGCGTCACCTCGACCCTGAGACCACTTCCGAGGTAGATGACATCGCGCACCACTCCGTTGAGCACGTTGTGCCCGATCGGGATATCCGATCCGGGTGCGGCGAGGTGGGCGTGCTCGGGGCGCAGGACCAGCGCGCCTGCGCAGTCACCCGTCTCCCCGACGGCGAGGTCGGCCTTCGTGGTGGCGTCGATGAACCTCGCTCCGCGGTGATGGCCTGTGAAGATGTTCGATTCGCCGAGGAACTCCGCGGTGTAGCGGCTCGACGGGCGCTCGTAGAGCTCTTCGGGGGTGCCGACCTGCACCAGTGCGCCGTCGCGGAGCACCGCGATGCGGTCGGACATCGCGAGTGCCTCCTCCTGGTCGTGGGTGACGAACACGAAGGTGGTGCCGAGTTCCGAGTGGAGCCGCTTGATCTCCAGCTGAAGTTGCTCGCGCAGCCGCTTGTCGAGTGCGCCGAGCGGCTCGTCCATCAGGAGCGCTCGTGGGCGGAACACGATGGCGCGGGCCAGCGCCACCCGTTGCTGCTGCCCGCCGGACAGCTCCGAGGGCCGGCGCTTCGCGAGGCGCCCCAGCTCGACGACGTCGAGTGCCTGCCGCACCTGCCTTTCGACCTCGGCACGAGCGACCTTGCGGCGGCGCAGGGGGAACGCCACGTTCTCCCAGACGTCCATGTGCGGGAAGAGGGCGTAGTGCTGGAAGACCATGCCGAGATCGCGCTTGTAGGGCGGGACGGTCGTGATGTCCTTCCCCGCGACCTCGATGCGGCCCGATGTCGGTTCGATGAACCCGGCGATGATGTTGAGCAGGGTGGACTTGCCGGATCCGCTCGCGCCGAGCAGCGTGATGAACTCCCCGGCCTTCACTTGGAGGCTGACGTCGTCGAGCGCAGTGGTGTCGCGGTAGCGCTTGCTGATGCCCTGCACGTCGATCGAGGCGCCGGTTCCGGCCAGTGCCGCGATGGTCTCGTTCATGGTTTCGGTCACGGTGTCTCGCTCACTGTGTCTGGCTCACTGTGTCTGGCGCACTGTGTCTGGCTCGGCCGTGCCGGGGTTACGCCGGGCGCCGCTGCGCGACCGGACGAAGCGGGTGATGCCGGCGCCGCTGAACAGAGCGAGGGTGACGAGCAGCAACATGCTCGACACTGCGGCGACGGTCGGATCGATCTGCACGCGGACGCCGCTCCACATCTTCGCCGGCAGCGTCGTGAGGTCGGGGCCGGAGAGGAACACCGCGGTCACTACCTCGTCGAACGAGGTGATGAACGCGAACAGGGCCCCGGTGATCATGCTCGGCGCTATGATGGGCAGGGTGATGCGCAGGAACGCGCTCACCGGTCCGGCGCCGAGGTTCATCGCCGCCAGCTCCAGCCTCCGATCGAAGCTGAAGAGCGCAGCCGACACGTTGATCACCACGTACGGCACGGCGAGTGCGGTGTGGATGAGCACGAACCCGAGCGTGGTTTCGGTCAGTCCGAATTGCAGGAACATGGCGTAGACGGCCAGGCCGATGATGACGTAGGGCACCAGCACCGGGGCGAGCACGAGGCCGGCGACCGCTCCGCGGAGCGGGTAGTTCCCCCGCACCATGCCGAGTGCCGCGAGGGTGCCGAGCACGACGGAAGCGATCGTGACGAGCACGCCGATCTGGATGCTGGCCAGCGTGCTCGCGATCCATTCGTCGTCGCCGAAGTAGCTCTCGAACCAGCGGGTGGACCAGCTCGTCGGCGGGAACTTCAGGAACTGGCTGTCCGAGAACGACATCGGCACCACGATGAAAACCGGTGCGACGAGGTAGAGGGCGGTGAGGCCGACGAGGGCTCCGAGGAGGCCTCTGACGATCCGTCGGGATGTCATCGGGCACCTCCGAGCATCCGGCGGAGGTCGACGAACCGTGCGACCAGCGCGAGCAGGAGGCCGGTGACGACGAGGAGGGCGATCGCGAGTGCGGAGGCGAATCCCCACCGCAGCACTCCGGAGAGCTGCTTCGCGATCAGCTCACCGATCATGACGTCGCCCGGGCCGCCCAGCAGCGCGGGAGTGACGTAGAAACCTAGGGAGGAGACGAACACGAGCAGTGTCGCTGCAGCGACGCCCGGCGCGGTGAGCGGAGCGTAGACCCGCCAGAACGCCTGCAAGGGGGTCGCGCCGAGGCCTTCGGCGGCTTGGACGAGGCGCCTGTCGACGCTGCGCATGGTGGCGTACATCGGGAGCACCGCGAACGGGAGCATGACCTGGGACATGCCGATCAGCACGCCGGTGAGGTTGCGCAGGAGCGGCAGGGGTTCGCTGATGAGACCGATTTCCCGCAGCACGGTGTTGATGACGCCGGTGTCGCTCAGCATCAGCACCCACGCGAAGGTGCGGATCAGCAGGCTGGTCCAGAACGGCACCAGCACCGCGACCATGAGCACACCGCGCCAGAACGGGCCGGCGAGTGTCATCAGGTACGCGTAGGGGAAGCCCAGTAGCAGGGTGACGACGGTGACCATGCCCGCGATCCGGAACGTGTTGGCGAGCACGTCGAGGTAGACGGGCGAACCGAAGAAGTCCGTGTAGTTCTGCAGGCCGGGTTCCGGTTCGGTGAAGCTCTGCGCGAGCACGAACGCCAGCGGCAGCACGAACACGACCAGGAGGAACGCCACGAGCGGCAGGACGAGGGACCCCCACCTGTCGAGCAGGCCGCCTGCCCGCCGGGGTGGGCGTGGCGCCGCCGGAGCGGGGTCCGCGTCGTGCGCGGACACCCGCTCGCGGGTGGACGGCACCGTCACCTGGCACGCCATTCTTCGAGTCGCTGGGTGACGTCCTCGTAGTTCTGCTCCCAATACCCGTAGTTCATGATCGCGGAGCGCTTGCCGGCGTTCTGGGTGCTACTGGGGAGCTCGGCGGCGACCTCCGGCTTGATGTATTGCATCGCCGCGTCGCTGACGGGGCCGTAGCCGGTGTCGTTGGAGTAGGCGGCCTGCGCTTCGGGGTTCGAGAGGTACCAGCCGATCCACTCCTGCGCGGTTGCGGCGTTCTCCGAACCGTGGGGGATGACGAGCTGGTCGTAGGACAGGATGTGCTGGTTCCACTCCTGCGCGGCCGGGCGACCTGCGGTCGCGGCGCGGTAGATCCGCCCGTTCCAGGCCTGGATCAGCGGGGTCTCACCGCTGGAGACCAGCTCCTGCTGCATGGCTCCGCTGTCGTACCAGACGATGTCCTGCTTGATCGTGTCGAGCTTGCGGAACGCACGGTCGAGGTCGAGTGGGTAGAGCTGGTCGGGCGCGACACCGTCGGCGATCAGGGCGGCTTCGAAGATCGCTCCGGTGGCGTCCTTCCAGAAGCCGCGCTTGCCGGGGAACTTCTGGGTGTCGAAGAACTCCGCCCACGTGCGGGGGTGGTTCTCCGCGCTGTAGATGTCGGAGTTGTAGCCGATGGTGAAGGCGTATTCGAGGACGGGGACGGCGCACTCGCCGGTCAGCTCGGCCTTCACCAGGCTCGTGTCGATCTTCGTCTTGTCGAGCTTCTCCGCCCACCCGTTCTTGCAGGCCTTCGTGGCGAAGTGGGGCTCGACCTCGACGAGGTCCCAGCTGACCTTGCCGGATTCGACCTGGGTCTGGAACTTCGCGTAGTCGGAGGGCTCGTCCTGCTTGAGGTTGACGTTGTTCTGCTTCGCCCACGGCTCGATGGCGTCGCGGACGTGCGTCTTCTGGTCCTCGCCGCCCCACATCACGACGGTGAGTTCCTTCTCGCCCGCCGCGCCGGCGGATCCACCACCGCCACCGCATGCGGCGACGCCGAGCATGCCCGCGGCAGCGATGGCCGCAATGACAACGTGCCTGGTGTGGCGCACGCTCGCCTCCAAAAGTTGACTGGTGCGTCAGTTATGTTTGGAGGAGAGACTCGTACCAGAGGGGGGATGTGTCAAGGGTCACGCGACTACGAGGCGTGACGAACTTCCCGCTCGAGGCCTTCGAGGGCGGCGTCGCAGACGGCGCGCATACGCTCGACGGTCATGCTCCGTGAGCGCAGGAGCACCTGCATCGCGAGGCCATCGATCATCCCGATGAGCGAGTTGGCGAGCACTACGGCATCGCCTTCCCGGAAGCAGCCCTGGTCCTGGCCGTCCCTGATGACGCCGGCCATGATGCGCCGCCATTCGCCGTAGACGCGTTCGTTGAGCTCCTGCAGGTCGTCCTCGTGCAAGGCCTCGCACCACAGCTCGACCCAGACTGCCCAGGCCCGAATCGTGACCTCGTCGGCGGGGAGGTACGACTCGACGAAGGCGCGCAGCCGATCGCGGGGGTGCTCGTGCGCATCGAGGATCGGGCGGCGCCGGCCCAGGGAGTGGTCGAAGTTGTACTCGAACGCAGCGTGGACCAGGTCGCGCTTGGTCGCGAAGTAGTAGTGCACGGTGCCGGTGCTGGTACGTGCTCTCTTTGCGACGTCGGAGACGCGCAGCGACCTGAACCCGATCTCGGAGAGCACATGACAGGCGGCCTCGAGGATCTGCTCCCGCCGCTCTGCCTCGACACTGGTGCGTGCCACCGGATCCCCCGTTCACCGTGTTTGATCGACCAGTCAATCAGCATGATGCACGACCAGCAGCACGGTTGACAGCTTCCGTCGCAAACATGCACGCTATAGACTGTCTAGACAGCTATGGAGGTGGAGGATGGGATCGGTGCCGCTGTACGTGCGCATCGAACGGGCGCTGCGTGCCCGGCTCGCCGATGCCGGCCCGGGCGATCCGCTGCCGTCCGAGCCCGCCCTGGCGGCGGAGTTCGGGGTTGCGCGGATGACGGTGCGGGCGGCGATCAACCGGCTCGAGTCGGACGGGCTGGTCGAGCGGGTCCCCGGGCGGGGCACGTTCGCGCGCGACCGGCCGGCACCGCGGCCGGCAGGCACGTTGATGAGCTTCCACGACCAGGTCCGGAGCTGGGGGCGCACCCCCTCGTCGCGATTGCTCGACGCGTCGGTCCGGCCCGCAACCGACGAGGAGCGCGACGCACTGCAGCTCGCGAGCCGGCCGGGCCAGGCACCGGATGTGGTCTCGATCGTGCGGGTGCGCATGGCGGATGGAATCCCGCTCGCCGTCGAGCACGCGTGTTTCGGTTCCGGGCTCGCCGGGCTGCTCGACGTCGACCTCGAGCACGGGTCGCTGCACGCAGCCTTGCGCGGCCGCGGCCTGCACCCGACGCTGGGCTCGTCGACCATCACGGCACATGCTGCGGGGGTGGACGCGGTCCCCCTCGCGGTCGGCGAGGCGGAACCGGTGTTGGTCGAGACCCGCCTGATCGTCGACCAGTCCGCCGCCCCGCTCGAGTACACGATCAGCCGCTACGTCGGGGCCCGCTACTCCCTGCAAGTTACGTTCGACGTCCAGCACACATCATGACCAGGAGAAACATCATGCTGCCATCGGTTGCGACGGTCGCGAAGATGATCGACCATTCGCTGCTCCGTCCTGAGCTCACGAAGGACGACATCAAGCAGGGCTGCGAGCTCGCCGCGCAGTACGCCGTCGCCTCGGTCTGCGTGCGCCCGTACGACGTGCCGGTCGCCGTCGGGCTGCTGCGGGGCACCGGTGTGCTCATCGGCACCGTCGTCGGGTTCCCGCACGGCAACTCCACCAGCGCGACCAAGATGGACGAGACCCGTGACGTGATCGCCGCGGGCGCCGACGAGATCGACATGGTGCTGCCCATCGGGCGCCTGCGCGACGCCGACGAGCTCTACGTCCACGACGACATCGCCGCTGTCGTCAGCGCTGCCGAAACGCGCTGCGTGAAGGTGATCCTGGAGACCAGTTTCCTCTGCCGCGACGGGATCATCATGGGGTGCCGGGCCGCCGATGAGGCGGGGGCGGACTTCGTGAAGACCAGCACCGGTTTCGCCGGTGGCGGCGCGACGATCGAGGACGTCGCGCTCATGCGGGCGAGCGTCTCGGACCACGTGCAGGTCAAGGCCGCTGGCGGCGTGCGCAGCCTCGACACGCTGCTCGCGCTGCACAGCGCCGGCGCCACCCGGTTCGGGGCGACCGTGACCGCCGCGATCCTGGACGATCTCGCCACCAGGCAGGCCGCCTGACGCACCGCGAGGCCGGCGCCATCAGCGCCGGCCCCACGGTCGGACGTGCGTCAGTAGCGGTAGTGCTCGGGCTTGAACGGCCCTTCCACGTCGACCCCGATGTACTCGGCCTGGTCCTTGGAGAGCTTGGTCAGCTCACCGCCGAGCGCGAGCACGTGGATCTTCGCGACCTTCTCGTCGAGGATCTTCGGCAGCCGGTAGACCGACTTGTCGTACTCCTCGTGCTTGGTGAACAGCTCGACCTGCGCGATCACCTGGTTCGAGAAGCTGTTGCTCATCACGAACGACGGGTGCCCGGTCGCGTTGCCGAGGTTCATCAGGCGCCCCTCGGACAGCAGGATGATCGAGTGGCCGTCCGGGAAGCGCCACTCGTCGACCTGCGGCTTGATGTTGAGCCGGATGATGCCCTCGACCCGGCCCAGTCCGGCGACGTCGATCTCGTTGTCGAAGTGACCCACGTTGGCGACGATCGCCTGGTGCTTCATCTTCGACATCGCGTCGACGGTGATGATGTCCTTGTTGCCGGTGGTGGTGACGATGATGTCGGCGATGCCGACGACGTCGTCCAGCCGCGCGACCTGGTAGCCCTGCAGCAGTGCCTGCAGCGCGCAGATCGGGTCGACCTCGGTCACGATCACGCGGGCGCCCTGCCCGGCGAGCGCGGCCGCCGAGCCCTTTCCGACGTCGCCGAAGCCGCAGACCAGCGCGACCTTCCCACCGATGAGGACGTCGGTGGCCCGGTTGAGCCCGTCGACGAGCGAGTGCCGGATGCCGTAGGTGTTGTCGAACTTGCTCTTGGTGACCGAGTCGTTGACGTTGATCGCGGGGAACAGCAGCTCCTCGCGCTCGGCCAGCTGGTAGAGCCGGTGCACGCCGGTGGTGGTCTCCTCGGTGACGCCGCGGATCGGCTCGGCGACGGTCGTCCACCGCTTCGGGTCGGACGCCAGCGAGCGGCGCAGCGTGTCGAGGATGATCCGGTACTCGTGCGAGACCGTCAGGTCGTCGTCCTCGACGGTCGGGACGACGCCGGTCTTCTCGAACTCGACGCCCTTGTGCACGAGCAGGGTGGCGTCACCACCGTCGTCGAGGATCATGTTCGGGCCGACGACGGCACCGTTCTCGTCGGTGAAGGTGAACAGCTGCTCGGTGCACCACCAGTACTCCTCCAGGGTCTCGCCCTTCCAGGCGAACACCGGCACCCCGGCGGGCTCCTCCTCCGTCCCGTGCGGGCCGACCACGGTCGCGGCGGCGGCGTGGTCCTGCGTGGAGAAGATGTTGCAGCTCACCCAGCGCACCTGCGCGCCGAGGCTGACGAGCGTCTCGATCAGGACCGCGGTCTGGACGGTCATGTGCAGCGATCCCGCGATGCGGGCGCCGTGCAGTGGCCGCGCCTCTGCGTACTCGCGGCGCAGCTCCATCAGGCCGGGCATCTCGTGCTCGGCGAGCCGGATCTCCTTGCGGCCGAACTCGTGCAGCGACAGGTCCGCAACAGCGAAGTCGATCCCGTTGCGGGTCTGCAGCCGGGCTGACGGGTCGCTCGTTGCGGTGTCGGCGGTAGCGGTCATGGGGTGGAAATGCCTCCTCGCGCGGCCCGTGCAGGGGCCGCGACGGCGGTTGGCCGCCCGCGCACGACGAGATCGCCGTCGACGCGTGGCGGTTCGGAACACGGGAAGTGGCCACGGCGCACCCGGCCCGATGGCGGGAACGGCAGTGGCGGCACAGGACAAGCCTCCTAGAGAAGTGGAGGCGCCCTTAGCAATGGCCCGGCGGTCGAGCGTGGCGGGCATGCAGCCCGTCGCAGCGCCCCTCGACCCCGACTATGCGATTGCCCCCCAAGCATTCCGAGCGGCACTGGCGGGTGTCAAGCCGACCGGCGCCCGACCCCCGAGTCGGCTGTGTCGGTGGTCACATCCGCAACGCGGGTCTGGGTTCACCGCGTCACACCGGTGACATCCGCACGACGAGAAGGATCGGACATGCGTTCACGTGCACGGCTCGCCCGCTTCGCCGGTGGGGCGGTGGTGACGGCTGCGCTGCTGGTCGCCGCTCCCGCAATGGCCTTCGCCAGCCCGCAGCCGACGCCGCCACCACCGCCGGCGCAGGTCGGGGCGCCGGCCCCGGCTCCGGAACCGACGCAGGTGGCGCCCCAGACGACCTCGGCCACCCGGGCGGCGCCGCCGGTGACGGTCGCGCCGCAGCCTGTGCCCGACACCCCCAGCCAGGTGCGCAAGCTGCCCACCGGCGCGCCGGAGACCGGCGGTGGCAGCACCGCGACGGCCCCCGACGGCGCCATCCTGCTCGCGGGCGGACTCGGTGTCGCCGCGGCGGCGGCCGCAGCGGGCACGGTTGTCGCCCGCCGTCGCAAGGCGGCGTCACGGCCCTGAACGTGCGCCGGTTCGCAACGTTGCTGGCGGTCGTGCTCGTCAGCGTCGGCATCGGCGCCTGTACGACAGCACCACCGGCAGCAACGACGACATCGCCGGTTGGCACAGCGGCCCCGCCGGCCACAACGCTCGGCACGTCCGCGCCTGCGGTGCTCGACGTGCCTTCGATCGGTGTGCACGCCTCGGTGATGCAGCTCGGTCTGAACCCGGACGGGACCGTCGAGGTGCCGCCGCTCGACTCGCCCGATGCCGGCTGGTACGAGGAGTCGCCGACGCCGGGGGCCTTGGGGCCCGCTGTCCTGCTCGGGCACGTCGACTCGGCCCGGTGGGGGCCGGGGGTGTTCTACCGGTTGCGCGAGCTGCGGCCCGGCGACGAGGTGCGGGTGACCCGTGCCGACGGCGGCGTCGTCGGTTTCCGGGTGGATCGCGTGGAGACCCGGCCGAAGGCCGAGTTCCCGACGGCGGAGGTGTACGGCGACATTGATCACGCCGGGCTGCGCCTCATCACCTGCGGAGGGTCGTTCGACCAGGTCAGACGCAGTTACGAGGACAACGCGATCGTCTACGCTTCGGCGGTATCAGGAGCGCACGACGCATGAGTGGGGCGCGGACGCCGCCGCCGTTCGAGGATTTTGTGCTGGCGCACGGGCCCGAGCTGGTGGCGTTCGCCCGCCGCCTGACGATGGACCACCACCGCGCCGAGGACATCGTGCAGGACGTGCTGGCGCGGATGGGGCTGGCGTGGCCCCGGGTCGGGCTGGTCGACGATCTGCGGGCGTACGTCTTCAAGGCGGTGTTGAACGACTTCCTGTCGTGGCGACGCCGGTTCTCGTCGTCGGAGCGGGTGTCGGCGGACCCGACCGAGCACGTCGCGGGCATCGCGCCCGGGTTCGCCGAGACGGTCGTCGAGCGGCAGCACATCGCTGCGGCGCTGGGCACGTTGCGACCGGTGCAGCGGGCGGTGCTGGTGCTCCGCTACTACCACGACCTGCCCGACGCGGAGATCGCGAAGCTGCTCGGCTGCCGCGAGGGCACGGTGCGGTCGCACGCCCGCAGGGCGCTGGCCGCTCTCCGGACTGCTACCCCTCGAACGGCCGGGATGGACCGGGAAAGGAGCAGGCGATGACGGAAGCGGAAGAGGCGCTCCGCGCGAGCCTGCGCGACCCGTCGCTCGACAGCGGGATCTCGGCGGGCGCGCTGCTCAGTGGGGTGCGGGCACGGCAGCAGGTGCTGCAGCGCCGCCGGCAGCATCTGAAGGTCGCGGCGGCCGCGGTCGTCGCGGTGCTGGTCATCGGCGGGACGACGGTGCTGGCCGCGCGGCCGGCGCGGGTGCAGCCCGCCCAGCAGCCGAGCGCGCCCCAAATCACTGGACCCCGGACCACCGCGCCGCACCAGCCCGTCCTGCCCTCCCCTGCGCCGTCTCCGCCGACGGTGCCCGCGCCGACGCAGCTGCCCACCCCGTCGACCACGACCAGCCCGGCACCCGATCAGCCCTCGCCACCCGGGCCGGCGACCCTCGAGCCGCGCCCGTTCCCCGTGCGCACCACCGCAGCGCGAGTTCCTCCCGAGCCGACCACGCGGACCCCGGTCAGGTCACCCCAGCAGGTGATCACGCAGTAGCGACTCCGCCGCCGCGCCGCGGCCGTGTGCGGCGAGCAGCCCGGCGGGTGGCACGGTGAAGTCGGCGTCGATCACCATCCGAACGCCGTCGAGCACGGGGGCCAGCACGGGGTCGCTGCGCAGCGTCGATTCGACGGCCGCGAGCCCACCCCATGGATCGCGCTGCCGGAACACACCACCCGAGAGCACGACGAGCCCGATGTCGCCCGCGGTGAGCGCGTGGACGCGCAGGTGCCTGCGGACGGCGACGACCGCGGCGAGCGCGGCCATCCGGCGGTCCTCCGCGGCGCTGCCGGGATCGTCGGGGACGAACCCGATCTCGTCGGCCATGCGTTCGACGGTGGGGCCGAGCAGGTCGGCCTCGACGGGGTCGACGACCCCTTCGGCCTGCGCCCCGACCAGCACACCACCGGCCGCGGCACGCACGCCGAGGTCGCCCTCCACGGTCCGGCGTCCGTCGCCCGTGCCGACTGCGGAGTGGACGTCGGTCGTCGCACAGCCGACGTCGACCAGCAGCACCCCGGCGGCGCGGATCCTGGCGAGTTCCGCCGCGGCGTGCCCGACGGCGTCGGGGGTGGCGACCCGCACCAGGCGCCGGAACCGCGGCGCGATCGACGGTCCGCGCCCGCCGAGCGCGTGGCGGCGGTAGAGCTCCGCGAGCGCGGCCCTGGCCGGTTCCGGTGTGATCTCTCCTCGCCGGGGGAGGACATTGTCGCAGGTCACGACGGTGCGACCGGTTGATTTGAGCAGCGCCAGCGCGTCGTCGCGAGCGGCGGAGTTGCCGGCGAGCACCACGGGATAGCGGATCCGCGCGCTGGCGAGCCGGCCCGCGTTGTGCAGGAGCGCGGCCGGGTTGTCGCCGTCGGCGCCGCCCAGCAGCAGCACTACGCCGGGGCGGGCGCCGCGCAACGCCCGGACGTCGGCGGGTTCGAGCGGTCCGGCGTGGACGTGGACGACGTGCGCGCCGGCCGAGCACGCCACCCGGTGGCCGGCTTCGGTGGCGAGCAGCCGTTCGGTCCCGACGACGGCCAGCCGGAGCCCGCCGCCCGCGGACGAGCAGGCGAGCACCTCGGGCTCCTCGGCGGTGCCGGACGGGCCGGCGGCGGTGACGGCGCGGACCGCGGCGTCGATGCCGGCGAGCACGTCGCCGGTTGTGGTGATGTGCTCGGCGAACCCCGCGAGCGCCCCGTCGGGGTGGACGAGAGCCGCCTTTGTCCAGGTGGAGCCCACGTCGAGGCAGACAGCTGCCGACCGGTCGCTGGGCGTCACGGTTGCCGAGCCTATCCGCAACGACCGGTGAAATCGTCGGCTGCGCGGCCGCGCGTTCCGGCGGTAACGTGCGGTGACCCACGGCACAGCCTGATCTCAGCAGGCCAGGATCGGAACCAGCGCAGGAGCACAGATGCTCGGACTCATGCAGGACCGGCCGCTCGCCCTCCCCCACGTCTTCCACCGCGCGGAGCAGTACTTCGGGCACAAGTCGATCATCACGGCGACGGCGACCGGCGAGTCGGCCATGCCGATCTCGCAGTGGGCGCAGCGGGTGCGCAGGCTGGCGACGGTGCTGGACACGCTCGGGATCAGCGCCGACGGGCGGGTCGGCACGTTCTGCTGGAACACCGGCCGGCACCTGGAGCTGTACCTGGCGGCGCCGTGCACGAAGCGGGTGCTGCACACGCTGAACATCCGGCTGTTCCCCGAGCAGCTCGTCTACATCGCCAACCACGCGGAGGACGAGGTCGTCTTCGTCGATCGCTCGCTGTTGCCGCTGCTCTGGCCGCTGGTCGACAAGCTGGACACCGTGCGGCACTACGTCGTGATCGACGACGGCGCCGACGTCGCGATCCCCGACGACCCGCGTGTGCACGACTACGAGGAGCTGCTCGCCGCGGCGGAGCCGTTCGAGGGGAGGTTCGTCGTCGAGGACGAGAACACGGCGGCGGCGATGTGCTACACGTCCGGGACCACCGGGAACCCGAAGGGCGTCGTCTACAGCCACCGCTCTGCGGTGCTGCATTCGCTGATCTCGCTGATCGCCGACGGCGCGGCGCTCTCGGAGCGCGACGTCGTGCTCCCGGTCGTCCCGATGTTCCACGCCAACGCGTGGGGGCTGCCCTACGGGTGCCTCATGGCCGGCTCGACGATCGTGTTCCCCGGACCGAACATGACCCCGCAGGCGATCCTCTCCTTGCTGGAGAAGCACAAGGTCACGATCACGGGCGGTGTCCCCACCATTTGGATGGGCGCGCTGCCGCTGCTCGCCGACCACGACCTGTCAGCGCTGCGCACGATCCTCTGCGGTGGTTCCGCCGTGCCGAAGTCGCTCTCGGAGAGCTACCGGGAGGCGATCGGTGTGCCGATGCTGCACGCCTGGGGAATGACGGAGACGAGCCCGATCGCGACGATGTCGACCGCCCGGTCGCACCACGACTCGATGTCCGAGGCCGAGCGGGCCGACGTCAGGGCCCGGCAGGGGCAGGCGGTGCCGCTCGTGGACCTGCGGCTCGTCGATCCCGGCTCGGGGGAGGCGCAGCCGTGGGACGACACCGCGACCGGCGAGATCCAGGCGGCCGGGCCGTGGATCGCGGCGGAGTACTACCGCGGCGAGGGTGGGGGCGCGCAGTTCACCTCGGACGGCTGGCTGCGGACCGGTGACGTCGCGTCGATCGACAGCACCGGGTTCGTGCGGCTCGTCGACCGGACGAAGGACCTCATCAAGTCCGGTGGCGAGTGGATCGGCTCGGTCGAGCTGGAGAACGAGATCATGGCGCACCCGAAGGTCGCGGAGGCGGCGGTGATCGCGATCCCGCACGAGAAGTGGGTGGAGCGGCCGCTCGCGTGTGTCGTCGTCGCGCCGGGCGAGACGCTCACGGCCGACGAGGTGATCGAGTTCCTGCGGCCGCGGGTCGCGAAGTGGTGGCTGCCCGACGCCGTCGAGTTCATCGAGGAGGTGCCGAAGACGAGCGTCGGCAAGTTCTCGAAGAAGACGCTGCGCGAGAAGTTCGGCGGTTACCAGGTCGCCGGACCGATCGAGCACTGATCGCCGACCGGCGCGCCTCGTGCCCGCGTGGGGCTCGCCGTGAGAGGTTCGACGGCCACAGCACGACCGACGACGGCAGGTCATGACAACCGCACGACTCGCACCAGCCTTTTCGATGACGCACCGGCAGGGGACCCCGGCGCCGCTGAGCCCTGCGCTGGCCGCCTTGCGCATCGCGTACTCCGATCTGACGACGATCGCGATGTCGATCGACGAGCCCGACTCGTGGCGTCCGACCCGATGTGCCGGCTGGGTGGTGCGCGACCTCGTCCTGCACGTGTTGGGTGATGCGCAGCGGGCGCTGGTGGCGCTGGGCACTCCCGCGGCGGGGCCTGCCGACCGGGACTTCGTGACCTACTGGACCGACGTGCCGGGCGGGCGCGACGACGACTCGACGGAGCTGCGCGCGCAGCGGATCATCGCGAGCGCGTGGGCGCTGGCGCCCCTGGCGCGGACGTTCGCCGAGACGACCCGGGCGGTGGTCACCCTGGCCGACCGGGCGTCGCCCGACGCGCTCGTCGCGACGCAGGACCACGTGTTGCGGGTCGAGGACCTGATCACGACGCTGGCGGTGGAGGCGGCCGTGCACCACCTCGACCTGGTGGTCGACATGAACCGGCCGGGGCCGCGACCGGAGCCGCTCGCGCTGGTCAGGGAGACGCTGGACGGATTGCTCGGACACAGCACGCCGCCGGAGTGGTCGGACGAGCGGTGGGCGTTGGTCGGGACGGGCCGGGTGCCGCCGGGCGGCCGGGAGCGCAGGGAGCTCGGGCCGGCGGCCGGGCGGCTGCCGTTGCTGGGGTGACGGCCGAGGTCATCGCGCTGTCGGCGCTGGCCGAACGGGTGCTGGTGGCGCGGCCGCGCTGCGGTGCGACCAGGCTGGTCTGCATCGACGGGCCGTCCGGCTCCGGGAAGACGGAGCTCGCCGCGCGGTTCGCCGCCGCGCTCGGCGATCCGCCGGTGCTGCACATGGACGACATCTACCCCGGTTGGGACGGCCTCGTCGATGCCGTTCCCGAGCTGTGCCGGCGGGTCGTGATGCCGCTCGTCGCCGGCGAGGCCGCCGGGTACCGGCGCTACGACTGGGTGCTCGGCGAGTACGCCGAGCACCACGACCTCGGGCGGCCGCCCGTGCTCGTCGTCGAAGGTGTCGGGTCCGGTGCGCGGGCGGTCGCGGGCTTCGCCGTCATGCTGATCTGGATCGAGGCGCCGCGGGCGGAACGGTTCCGGCGCGGGATCGAACGCGACGGCGAGAGCTACCGGCCGCACTGGGAACGGTGGGCGCGGCAGGAGGACGTGCACTTCGCGGCGGAAGGCACCAGGGCGCGCGCCGACGTCCACGTCGACGGCGCCCCGGCGCAGTCGCACGACGCCGGCAGCGTCGTGGTGCTCCCCGGTAGCGGGTGGTGAGGGCTGTGGCGGCAGCCGTCAGCACCCGCTACTCACGAAGGTGACCCGCTCGGCGGCGCCTGCCCGGCCACTCAGCCCAGACGGGCGAGGAGCGCCTCGACGTGCCGTGGTGCGGTCGCGAGCGCCGTGTCGCGGGCTGCTTCATCGGCGCCGGTCCAGCTGACGACGAGCCGCGTGCCGTGCCCCGTGCCGTCCTTGAGCTCCCACCGCACGCGCCCGTCGGGGACGTCGTGCTCCAGCACGGCCGGTTCCTCCCGGACGTCGACCGGTCCGGCAGCCGGCCACGGCGACGCGCTGTCGAGCGCCGCCCACACCTCGTCGGCCTTCCTGACCAGCTGCCGCTCGTACCGCACGCGCCACCCGGCGCCGTCCGGTTCCGCGGTGGTTGCGGTGTCGAGGCCGAACAGGTTGAGGTACTCCTCGTGCAGCGCGTTGATGTCGATGCCGTGCTCCGTTGGCGGGAGCCCGGCGATCGAGCGGTCGAGCTCGGTGAAGCAGGTGTGCCACCCCGACGCGAAGCTGGCCGCGCCCGCCTTGTCGGCGAAGGTGTGTACGAGCACGAGCTTGCTGCCCTCACCGTCGGGGACGATCTCCCACCGCAGGTGGTCGCCGCCCCACGTGTAGGCGATCAGGCGCGGCGCGTCCAGATCGGTGATGATCCCTTCCTCGCCGTCGCCGAAGTTCATCGTGCCACCGAGGCGGAGGTCGACGGTCTCGATGCCGGGGAACCAGTCGGCCATCCGCGCCGGCTCGCTGATGGCCCGCCACACCCGGTCGGGGTGGTGCTTGAGCGAGCGCTCCATGTGCAGGGCGCTGCGGGCGCCTGTCGCGTCGAGCCGGTCCATCACGTCTCCTCATCGGTGGTCGCGTCGAGGTGACGTTCGAGGGCGTCGAAGCGGTCGGCCCACATCCACCGGTACGGCGCGATCCACGCGTCGATCTCGGCGAGCGGTTCGGGGACGAGCTCGTACCAGCGGCGTTGCGCCTCGGCCCGCACCCTGACGACACCGGCGTCGCGCAGGACGCGCAGGTGCTTCGACGTGCCGGGCTGGCTCAGGCCGAGCTCGTCGGTCAGCTCCCCGACCAGCCGAGGGCGTTCCCTCAGCAGGTCGAGGATCCGGCGGCGGGTCGGCTCTGCGAGCACCTCGAACATCACAAAACGAACATACCGATTCGGCTATATAACCGCAAGCAGATCTACTTGCGTTGCGCGAGCCGCGAGTGCGTCCGGCCGTAGAACGCGTAGACGACCAGGCCGAGCACCATCCAGATGATGAACCGCAGCCAGGTCTCGACGGACAGGTTGATCATCAGCCAGAGGCAGGCCAGCACCGCGAGGATCGGCACCAGCGGCACCAGCGGCGTGCGGAACCCGCGCGGCAGATCGGGACGCGTCCTGCGCAGGATCACCACCCCGACCGACACCAGCACGAACGCGAAGAGCGTCCCGATGTTGACCATCTCCTCCAGCGCACCGGCCGGGAAGAACGTCGCGACGACCCCGATCACGCCGCCGACCAGCATCGTCGCCCGCACCGGCGTCCCGCGCGACCCGGTGACGGACAGCCCCCGCGGGAGCAGCCCGTCGCGCGACATCGCGAAGAGCACCCGGACCTGGCCGAGCATCAGCACCATCACGACGGTCGTGAGGCCCGCCAGCGCACCGACCGCGATCACCGCGGCCGCCCAGTTCACCCCGACCTGCTGGAACGCGGTGGCCAGCGTCGCGCGTTGTTCGTCGCCGGAGGTCTGCAGATCGGTGTAGCTGACCATGCCGGTGAGCACCAGCGCGACGGCGACGTAGAGGACGGTGACGATCGCGAGCGAGCCGAGGATGCCGCGCGGGAGCGAGCGCTGCGGGTCCTTCGTCTCCTCCGCCGTCGTCGCGACCACGTCGAACCCGATGAACGCGAAGAACACGAGCGACGCCGCCGCGAGCAGGCCGTAGATGCCGTAGATGCTGCTCGACCCGCCGCCGATCACCGAGAACAGCGACTGCGTCCACACCGAACCCGCATCACCGCCGGCCTCCGCCGCCGGCGGGATGAACGGCGTGTAGTTCGCGGTGTTGATGTAGGCGATGCCGACGACGACCACCAGCAGCACGATCGCGACCTTGATCGCGGTGATGACGAAGTTGACGCGGCTGGAGAGCTTCGTGCCGAGGGCGAGCAGCACCATCAGCGCCACGATCAGCAGCAAAGCGCCCCAGTCGAAGCTGAACCAGCCGAGCGGGATCGACGTCTCGATCGGCAGCCCGGCCAGCTCGAACACCGTGGCCAGGTACGAGGACCAGCCCTTCCCGACGACGGCGGACGCGACCGCGAACTCCAGCACGAGGTCCCAGCCGACGATCCAGGCGATGAACTCGCCGAAGGTCGCGTAGGAGAACGTGTAGGCGCTGCCCGCGACCGGCACGGTCGACGCGAACTCGGCGTAGCAGAGCGCGGCGAGCCCGCAGGCGATCGCCGCCAGCACGAACGCCAGCGACACCGACGGCCCCGCGACGTTGCCGGCGGTCGTCGCGGCCAGCGTGAAGATGCCCGCCCCGATGACGACCGCGACCCCGAAGACGATGAGGTCCCACGTCCCGAGATCCCGTCGGAGCTTGTGCTCCGGCTCGTCGGTGTCGGCGATGGACTGCTCCACCGACTTCGTGCGCATGATCCCCTGCGATCTGTCACGGAGCGTCATGGCCGGTAACTTACCCAGCTGCAGGACGCCACGCGATGGGTGTCGCGAAGGTGATGAATTGGTTACGCAGTGGCGGGCGTCCGGTCGAGATCCGGCTCCAGGTAGATCAACCGGGCCTCCGGCACCGCGGCCCGCACCTGCGCCTCGGCGGCGTCGATCGCGGCGGCGACCTGCTCGACGGGCAGCCCCGGCGTCAGCGCGATCTTCGCGGCGACGAGCAGCTCGTCGGGGCCGATGTACTGCGTCCGGATGTGCAGGACCTTCTGCACCGGGCCGCTCTCCAGGCCCTTGATGATCGTCGTGAGCACCGGCGGCGTCACACCTTCGCCGATCAGGAGGCTCTTCATCTCGATGATCAGGATGACCGCGATGATGCCGAGCAGGATGCCGATGGCGATGGTGCCGAACGCGTCGAAGACCGGGTCACCGGTGATCATCGCGAGGCCGACGCCCAGCAGCGCGAGTACCAGCCCGACGAGCGCGCCCAGGTCCTCCAGCAGGACGACGGGCAGCTCGGGCACCTTCGACTGGCGGATGAACTGCCACCACGTGCCGTCGCCCTTGAGCGGTCGCGACTCGACGATGGCCGTGCGGAACGAGTACGACTCGAGCCCGATCGCGATCACCAGGATGGCCACGGCGACCAGCGGCGAGTCGAGCGGCTCGTGCGACTCGAGCTTGTGGATGCCCTCGTAGAGGGCGAACACCGAGCCGAGAGTGAACAGCAGCAGCGCAACGACGAACGAGTAGAAGTAGCGGTCGCGCCCGTAGCCGAAGGGGTGCTCCTGCGTCGCCGCCCGCTTGGCCCGCTGCCCACCGAGCAGCAGCAGGGCCTGGTTCGACGTGTCGGCCAGCGAGTGCACCGACTCGGCGAGCATCGACGACGACCCCGTGATCAGATAGCCGATGAACTTGGCGATCGCGATACCCGCGTTCGCCAGCAACGCCGCAATGATCGCCTTCGTCCCACCATGCGCAGACACGGGGCGACCCTAGCGGCTGCCAGGAGCGCCCTGAACAGACCCTCCGTGCGAACCGGACATCGAGCCCGCGGAGCAGGCGGTGGTCAGAGCCCGTCGCCGGCCAGGAAGAGCTGCGTCCCCGCTTCCCTGCACGCCACGGCCACGTCCGCGTCCTGCGCGGAGAGCCACACCGACGCGCCGCGGACCAGGTCGATCTCGCGCCCACCGGCGCGGACGCACGCGGCGCCCGCCGTGCACAGCAGGATCCGCGGACCGCCGTCCGGCACCGGGACGCCGGCTGGATCCGGCTGCTCGGCGTCGAGCCTGCGCAGCAGGAACTCCTGCACGGGAACGTCGTAGCGGGCCCAGGGGCCGTCCGGGGTGCCGGTGATCACGGGCGGCGCCGGCGCGTCGAAGTCCAGCACCTTGAGCAGCTCGGCGACGTCGACGTGCTTCGGGGTGAGCCCGCCGCGCAGGACGTTGTCGGAGTTCGCCATCAGCTCGACCCCGGCGCCGGTCAGGTAGGCGTGCAGGTTGCCGGCGGGCAGGAAGACGGCCTCACCCGGCTGCAACGTCACCCGGTTGAGCAGCAGCGCCGCCAGCACACCCGCATCGCCCGGATAGCGCTCCGAGAGCTCCAGGATCGTGCGGATGTCGGCGCGGAACTCGCCGTCGGCACCGGCCAGCCGCACGCACCCGGCCTGCAGCGCCGGCACGAGCGTGTCGAGCATCGACTGCGGCAGCGTGATCCACGTGGTGAACAGCGCCCGCAGCCCGTCCGGATCGGGTTGCGCGGCGAGCAACTCGGCGTGCCCTGCCAGCTCCGGGACGGCGAGCGCCTTGAGCAGCGCGACGGTCGCGGAGGGGTCGCGGAAGCCGACGAGCGCGTGGAACTCGGTGAGGGCGCAGATCAGCTCGGGCTTGTGGTTGGCGTCGCGGTAGTTGCGGTCGGCCGCGTCACGCGGGATCCCCGCGGCGTCCTCCTTCGCGAACCCGGCGCGAGCCTGCTCGATGCTCGGGTGCGCCTGCAAGGAGAGCGGCTCGTCGGCGGCGAGCACCTTGAGCAGGAACGGGAGCGTCGCCTCCCAGCGCTCCGCCCGCTGCGCGCCGAGCAGGCCGGCAGGGTCGGCGCGGACGGCCTCGAGCAGCGACGTGCGCCGCCCGTCGGCGTGCACGAGCTTCGAGGGGTCGGCCGGGTGGGCGCCCAACCACAGCTCGGCCTCCGGGTGCGGGGACGGCACCTCGGCCCCCAGCAGCCCGGCGATCACGGTGCGCGACCCCCACGCGTACGGCCGCACCGGGTTCTCCAGAAGCTCCACGATGGTGTCCGCGCTCCTCGCAAATCGACGTCGCGGCCGGAACTCCTCCGACCGTCACTTCCTACTGGTGCCGGCGGCCGTCAGGCCGCGGCGATCGTGCGGGTGGCCAACCCGAGGTAGACGGCGGCCACGTCGAACCGCGAGGCCAGCAGCCCCGCCCGCAGCAGCGCTGCGTGACGGACGCCACGAGCCACTTCCTCGACCGGGTGTACCACGTCCGCCGCAGGGCGGTCCCGGCCGGTCCGCCGCAACGCGACCCGTCCCGGATCCTCCTCCGCGGTGCCGAGCAGCACCAGCCGCACGGGTGGGGCTTCCGGGCCGGTCGGGTCGTCGAAGGGGTCGTGGAAGATGTCACGCTCCGCGCCTGCGTCGAGCGCGCGCAGCAGCCCGGTCGCGCCGACCGCGCGGACGATGTCCGAGGCGTGCGCGACGACACCGGCGTGGGTGGCCAGCGCCCACGCCGCGTGCTCCGCGACGGCCGCCGCGACCGCGTCGGTGCCCCAGAGCAGCGGGGTGTGCTCGGCGAGGCGCATGGCGAGCGTCTTCGCCGGGTTCATGAACGGTTCGTGGCCCAGCTGGTTGCGTTCGGCCTCGCTGTCGAGCACGTCGGCGAGCGCGTCGAGCGCGGCGTCGAGGCGTTCCCCGGCGGTATCGGGCAGCAGCCCGAGCGCCGAGACCACGGCGAGCCCCGCGGCGAACGCCCGTGGCAGGTCCAGCCCGGCCGGGACGGGGATGCGCGGCTCGACGAGCCGCACCCGGCCCGCACCCGCCGAGGCCACCGGCCCGTCCGCGGGTGCGGAGAGCACAACCTCGGCGCCGCGGCGCACGGCCAGCCCGATCGAGTCGGCCAGCTCGACGTCCTCGGCGTCGGCCGTGTGCGCGACGATCACGTCGAGCGGCCCCACCCACGTCGGCGCGGTGTCGGCGAGCACCACCGGCACCGGGCACGCCGAGCCCAGCAGCGCAGTGAGCATGCTCGCCGAGGAGATCGACGCGCCCGGCCTGCGCAGCAGCACGAGTGCGCGGGGGCGGGTGCCTTCCAACCCGGGGACGCCGGCCTCCGCAGCGGCGTGCGCCGTCGAGCGCACCTGGGCGCCCGCGGTCGCCGCCGAGCGCAGCACGCCGGTCGTGTCGAGTGCCGCCAGTGCCTGCGGGTCGCCGAGGAGAGTGTCGTCGAGCACGGTCAGGCGCCGTCGGGTTCGGCCGGCGCCGCTGATCCGGACGGCTGTGCCCCCGGAGGAAGGGATTCCGGCGGGAGGGCCTCCTCGACCAGCAGCACCGGGATGCCGTCGACGACGGGGTAGCGGCGGCCGCACCGGGTGCAGGTCAGCACGTCGGCATCGGGATCGGCGGGGCTGCCGGCCCGCAGCGGGGCGTGGTCGTCCGTGGGACACGCCAGGATGTCCATCAGCGCCGGGTCGAGCGTCACGGCCACGGTCGTCCTCCTTGTGTCGTGCGGGCGTCGGTCGATCGTGCCAGCCCGACAAGCGATGTGCCGGTCGGTGGCGGGGTCAGGCCCTGACGATCGCCAGGACGTCGTCACGCAACGCAGCGACAGCGGCCTCGTCGGGGGCCTCGACGTTGAGCCGGAGGAGGGGCTCGGTGTTCGAAGCGCGCAGGTTGAACCAGCTCCCGCCGGGCAGGCGGACGGTGAGGCCGTCGAGCTCGTCGGTCTCGACGCCGTCGCGAGCGCCGTACTCGGCCTTGATGGCGGCTATGCGTCCGGCCTGGTCGGCGACGGTCGAGTTGATCTCGCCGGATTCGACGTAGCGGGAGTAGCCGGCGGCGAGCGTCGACAGCGTGGTGCCGGACTCGCCGAGCGCGGCGAGCACGTGCAACGCGGCGAGCATGCCCGTGTCGGCGCGCCAGAAGTCGCGGAAGTAGTAGTGCGCGGAGTGCTCGCCGCCGAAGACGGCGTCGGTGCTCGCCATCGTCTCCTTGATGAACGAGTGGCCCACCCGCGTGCGGACGGGGCGCCCGCCGTTCTCGGCGACGATCTCCGGGACCGCCTGCGAGGTGATCAGGTTGTGGATGATCGCCGAGCCCGGCGCCTTCGCGAGCTCGCGGACGGCGACCAGCGCGGTGATCGTGCTGGGGCTCACCGCCTCACCGCGCTCGTCGACGACGAAGCAGCGGTCGGCGTCGCCGTCGAAGGCCAACCCGATGTCGGCGCCCACCTCGACGACCCGCTTCTGCAGGTCGACGAGGTTGGCCGGGTCGAGCGGGTTGGCCTCGTGGTTCGGGAAGCTGCCGTCGAGCTCGAAGTACAGCGGCTCGATCTCGTGCGGGAGCGCGTCGAACACCGCGGGCACGGTGTGGCCGCCCATCCCGTTCCCGGCGTCGACGACGATCTTCAACGGGCGCAGCCCCGAGATGTCGACGAGGCCGCGCAGGTACTCGGCGTAGCCGGTGAGCAGATCGCGCTTCGTCACGGTGCCGCCGCCTGGGCCCGCGGGCACCCCGGCCTCGGCGGCCGCACGGATCGCGGAGAGCCCGGAATCCTGCCCGATCGGCGTCGCGCCGGCCCGGCAGAGCTTGATCCCGTTGTACTGGGCGGGGTTGTGGCTCGCGGTGAACATCGCGCCGGCCATGCCGAGCGTGCCCGCCGCGTAGTAGAGCATGTCGGTGCTGGCCAGGCCGATGTCGACGACGTCGAGGCCCTGACCGGTGATGCCCTCGGCGAACGCGGCCGCGAACGCGGGCGAACTCTCCCGCATGTCGTAGCCGATGACGACGCCCTCCGTCGCGCCCTCGCCGATCAGCAGTCGCGCGAGCGCCGCCCCGATCTCGCGGACGACGGAGGCGTCGAACTGCTCGCCGACGACCCCGCGGATGTCGTAGGCCTTCACGATTCCGGACAGGTCAGCCACAACAGGGAACCCTATCGACACCGCCTGCATCACCGACCGGACGGTCCCGACGGAAAGCCTGCTCCGGCTCAGGTCTCGGCCGGGCCGGGCAGGACCCGCAGGTGGCCGCGGCGGCCGGTGCCGGTGACGGGCGCCGGCTCGACCGGACGGTCGACCCTGCCGGCCTCGCGGACGGCCTCGGCGAGCGCTGTGAGGTCGTCGCTGCTGTGCTGGGGCGGCGCGAACTCGCCCTCGAACCGGACGACCTCCCAGCCGCGCGGGGCGGTGAGCCGGTGCGCGTGGCTGTTGCACAGGTCGTACGAATGGGGCTCCGCCTGCGTGGCCAGGGGCCCGACGACCGCGGTGGAATCGGCGTAGACGTACGTGAGCGTGGCCACCGCGAGCTCGGTGCACCCGGTCCGCGAACACCGCCGCACACTCAGCACGTCATCGACGATAGCGCTTCGGACCGTCAGTACCGCGGCGCGACGCGCGGACATCGGGTGGTGAGGGAACGGGGTGACCGTAGGATTCGGGGGTGACCACAGCTCGCCGCACCCTGCGCCGCTCGCCACGCCGCCGCGACCGCCGCGGCCGCGGGCTGCGCGGGCAGATGTACCCGTCGACGATGCCGGCGGCGCAGACCCGCGCGGAGAAGTTCGACGCGATGGTGCTCGAGGCGCTGGAGCCGATCGAGCTGCGGTGGGGATCGGAGCTCGCCGAGCTCGACCTCGCCGTCGACGAGGTCCCGGAGGTGGTCGAGACCTCACCCGACGAGGTCGTGTGGGGTGCGGGGGTGCTGGCCGACATCGGGGTGCCGCTCGCCCAGCTCGTCCCGGCCGGGGTCGACCCGGACGGGCTGCCGTCGCGGGCGCGGATCGTGCTCTACCGCCGCCCGCTGGAGGCGCGGGCGCGGGGCGGGGCCGACCTGGCCGACCTGCTGCACGAGGTGCTGGTGGAGCAGGTCGCCGAGTACCTCAACATCGAGCCCGACGCGGTTGACGGCGAGGAGGAGTAGGCCGTCGAGCTGCCCCTCAGGCGGCGCCGCTCAGATTGCGCTGCGGCGCAGCCTGCGGCGTTCGCGCTCCGAGAGGCCGCCCCAGATGCCGAACCGCTCGTCGTGCGCGAGCGCGTACTCCAGGCACTCCGCGCGGACCTCGCAGCCCGAGCAGATGCGCTTCGCCTCGCGGGTCGAGCCACCCTTCTCCGGGAAGAACGCCTCAGGGTCGGTCTGCGCGCACAGCGCGCGTTCCTGCCACTCCGGCTCCTCCATGTCGTCGACGAGGACGAGCGATTCGCTGAACGCCCCTTGTGCCGACAGGGGTTCGCCACCCGCCGTCTCGACCAGCGTCATAGTGTCCGTGATCACGTTCACTCGCCCACCTCCCCGCACACCGGCGAATGGCTGCCCCGGCCCGCGACCTACCGGGCCAGCGAATGACAGCAATGTAAGTACAACGCTGTGATGGTGCCTTGGCAAGCTGAAGCTTCCATCCGGGTGACCCAGTCCACCCGGTCGGTAGCCCGTTCAGCACAATGGTGAAGTGCGTGACGTCTCTGCTCGCGTGAGCCCGTGGTTCCTGCTGCTGGTCGCCGTCTCCGTCGCGGGTGGGGTGCTGGCCGCGCTCGGCACCCGTGAGGTGGTCACTTACGGCCAATCAGTGATCTACACGGTCGGTTTGGTGCTGCTCGTGCTGGGCGGCTGGGCCGTCTCGCTGTGCCTGCACGAGTTCGGTCACGCGTACGTCGCGTATCGCAACGGAGATCACACAGTGCGGCAGAAGGGATATCTCACACTCGACATCCGCCGTTATACGGACGTCGGGTTGTCGTTCGTGCTTCCCATCGTGTTCCTCCTTCTGGGTGCAATTCCGCTGCCCGGTGGCGCGGTGTGGATCGAGCACGGATTGATCCGTTCGAAGGGCGCCCGAAGCCTCGTCTCGCTCGCGGGGCCCGCGACGAACCTGCTGCTGGCGTTGCTCATCACGGTGTCGACGCTGGTCATCCCGATGCCGCGGGGGCTGGTGATCGCGCTGTCGTGCCTCGCGCTGTTCCAGGTGCTCGCGTTCGTGCTGAACATCCTCCCGATCCCCGGCCTCGACGGGTTCGGGGTGATCGAGCCCTACCTGTCGCCGCAGGCGCGGGTGATGAGCAACCAGGTGCGCCCGTGGGCGCCGTTCGTGCTGGTCGCCCTGCTGATCTTCGTGCCGGGCGCGTCCGCTGTGCTCTTCACGGTCGGCGACGCGTTGTTCTCGCTGATCGGTGGCGACGCGCTGGAGGCGCGGCGCGGGCTGACGGTCCTGCAGTTCTGGCGCTAGACACCCGCCGGGCGGAGGGCGGCGTCGGCCGATCTGCGGGTGCTGATGGCTGTCGCGGCAGCCATGAGCACCCGCTACTCAGGAAAGCACCCCGTTCGACGAGCGCCTCGCGCGTCTCCAGCCAGCCGGGACGTATGCGTTCCGCACGCGATCAGGCCGGGTTGCCGACCGCCGCGGCGACCATCTCCGGCACCGTCCCATCGGCGACTGGTAGCGCCTCGACCGGCCACCAGCGCAGGTCCTTCGACTCCGCGCTGATCCGCGGCACGGCCCCCGCGGGGGCGCGCACCAGGAACCGGACGTCGAGATGGCGGGTGGGCACGCCGAGCGAGCACGTGATCGGGTGCACGTCGACGTGGAACGGCGTGGCGTCGATCGTCAGGCCGTCGATGCCCGACTCCTCGGTCGCCTCGCGCAGCGCCGCGGCGCGCAGGGACGTGTCGTCCGGCTCGCAGTGCCCGCCCAGCTGCAGCCACTCGCCGACGCGCGGGTGCAGGGTCAGCAGCGTGTGCGTGCCGTCGGCGTCGAGGACGAGCGCGGAGGCCGTCAGGTGGCCGGGGACGCACGACCGGGCGCAGGCGTCGTCGGGACGGGCGTCGAGGAACGCGAGCAGCGCGTGGCGCAGCGCGTCCTGGCGGTGGTCGCCCGGCTCCCAGGCGCGCAGCTCCCCCGCCGCGACGGAGGCGGCTACCACTCGACCATGAAATCGCCGGGGTCGCGCGCGGGGCGCGGCGCCAGCGGCTCGGCCGGCATCCCGACGGCGACGGCGCCGAGCGGCTGCCAGTCGGGCGGGAGGTCGAGCTCGCGGCGCACGACGTCGGCCGCGAAGATCGTCGACCCGACCCAGCAGGACGCGATCCCCTCGGCCGCGAGCGCGACGAGGAACGACTGCACGGCGGCGCCGCCCGCGACGGTGAACATGGTGCGCTCGCCGAGCTGGCGGGCGTTGTCGCGGTAGGTGTGCATGCCCGCGCCCGCCCGGAACGCCAGCACCAGTTCCGGGGCGCGGCGCAGCAGGTCGCCGCGGCGCATGCGGCGCTCCACCTCCTCGGCCGGCCGGCCGTCGGCCTCGAGGTGCTCCCGCCACCGCACGGCCATCGCGTCGAGCAGCGCGTCGCGGCGGGCCCGGTCGCGCACCCAGCCGAACCGGAAGGGCGTGCTGTGGTGCGGAGCGGGCGCGGTGAGCGCAACACCGACGGCGCGGCGCAGCGCGGCCGGGTCGACGGGCTCGGTGCTGAAGTCGCGGGTGCTGCGGCGCATGAGCACGGCCTCGCCACGCCCGCGGCCGATCGCCTCGTCGGTGCCGAGCCAGAACATGTCCTCGTCGAGCGGGCGCACCAGCTCGCGTGCCGTCGAGCCGTCGTCGTTCGGTCGGTATCCGCGCACCACCGCGACCGGCAGCCCGCCGAGCTTGCCCTTGACCAGGTCGGCGGCGCCGGCGAGCTCGTCGGCCACCGCGACCTCGGTGACGAGCAGCTCGTTGCCCTCGCCGTCGACGGCGCCGCCGTAGCGGTGCAGGACGGTGAGCCCGGCGGAGCCGATCGCGACGTCGGTCTGCCCGACCCGCCACGAGCGGCCCATGGTGTCGGTGACGACCACCGCGACGTCGACGTCGAGCAGCTTCGCGAGGTCGGTGCGCAGCCGCGCGGCGCTGGCGTCGGGGTCGGCGGGCAGCAGTGCGAGCTCGTCGCGGCGCACGTTGGAGCCGTCGATACCGGCGGCCGCCTGCACGATCCCGAGTTTGCCGGCGACGATGAGGGTGCGGCCGCGGCGGGCGAGCACCCGCTCGGTCTCGGCGTCGACCAGCTCGCGGCGCAGCGCGTCGCGGGCGTCCGGGTCGGTGGGCGCAGCCACCAGCCTGCCTTCGACCTTGGAGAACACCTTCGACGTCACGACGAGCACGTCGCCGTCGACGATCCACGGCGCCGCGGCCGCGATCGCGCCGGCGAGGTCGTCGCCGGGCCGGAACTCGGGCAGCCCGGGGACCGGCAGGACGGTGATCGCGTCGGGGGATGCGTGGTCGGGGATCGCGGGGTCGGGCATATCAGACACCGGCCAGCTCCATCGCCTCGCGGGCCATCTGCGCGGTGGCCTCGACGTCGGTCATCAGCAGCGGCACGGACCGCACGTCGATGCCGGGGGCCTCGGCGGTGTCGCCGGTGTGCACCATCCATGCGTCGAGCAGGCCGCCCTCGGCGCGCGCTCCGTAGTGCCGGGCGACGGCCTCGGCGCTGGTCTCGACGCCGATCGCGGTGAGGCAGCGGTCGGCCATGCCCCGCAGCGGGCGGCCACCGATGATCGGCGACACCCCGACGATCTTCGCGGACGTCTCGCGCAGCGCGTCGCGGACACCGGGCACGTCGACGAGCGTGCCGATGCTCACGACCGGGTTGGACGGGGCGATCAGCACGGCGTCGGCACCGGTGATCGCGTCGCGCGCGGCCGGGAGCACGGTGGCCTCGTCGGCGCCGACCGACGCGAACCGGTGGGCGGGCAGCTCGCCCTTGTGCCGCACCCACCACTCCTGGAAGTGGATCGCCTTCTGCGCCTTCGGGCCGGTGGCGGGGTCGTCGATCACGACGTGCGTCTCGACGCGGTTGTCGGTGACCGGCAACAGCGTCACACCTGGGCGCCAGCGGTGGCAGAGCGCGGCGGTGACGTCGGAGAGGGGGTAGCCGGCGCGCAGCATCCTGGTGCGGACCAGGTGGGTGGCGGTGTCCTTGTCGCCGAGGCCGAACCACGACGGGTCGGCGCCGTAGCCCGCGAGCTCGTCGCGGACGGTCCAGGTCTCGCCGGACCGGCCCCAGCCGCGCTCGGTGTCGATGCCGCCGCCGAGGGTGTACATGCAGGTGTCGAGGTCGGGGCAGATGCGCAGGCCGTGCAGCCAGATGTCGTCGCCGACGTTGACCACGGCGGTGATCTCGTGCTCCGAATCGCCCGGACCGACGGCCGGCAGCCCGAGCGCGGCCTTCACCCCGAGGAGGAACCGCGCCCCTCCGACCCCACCCACCAGAACCGTGATTCTCACCTCTGCGAGCCTACGTCGCTGCGTACGGCTTTCCGCAGGAGGTGCACGCAGGCAGGTGGATCACACCGGGCAGGATGGCCGCATGGGAAGACGAGCGGCCGCGCTGGTGGCACTGCTGCTGGCGGTGGCTCTCGTCGGTTGCGCGAGCGAGCCGGCGCCCGACGCGGCGCCGCCGACGCGCGACCCGCAGGCCGTGACGTCCGCGCTGATCGGGCTCGACCCGTGTGCGCCGATCAGGATGCAGCAGCTCGCCGCCGGTGAGACCGTGCGCCAGACCGGTCCGAACCGGTGCTGGTTGAACACTCAGGGCAAAGGCGTGTCGGTGCAGGTCGTGCTCGGGCAGTGGCGGCACATCGAGTCGCTGGGCACGGAGACGCAGCTCGTCATCGGCGGCGCGAAGGCCTACCAGGCGGTCTCGGCGAACCGGCTGTCGTGCCGGGTGAGCATCCCGGTGAGCCCGAAGCTCGCGGTGGCCGTGCAGACGTCGGTCGATGCGCCCTCGTCCGACGACCTGTGCGGGCGCACGCTCCCGATCGCGACGTCGGCGGTCGCCGTGCTGAACGGCGAGCAGGCGCCGCCGGAGCCACCGGCGCTGACGTGGAACAGCTGCGACCTGCTCGGCCGCGCGGTCGGTGCTGCCGCCGACGGCCTGCCGCGCCGCTACGACCCGGCGAACTTCGGGCTCGACAAGTGCGCGGCCGTGCGGGAGATGCCGGAGGGCTACCAGCAGGTCTTCGGCCTGTCGGTGACGTTCAAGGACCCCGCCGACCTCCTCGGCACGCAGGACACCCTGGTCGCCGGCCTGCGGGCGAAGCAGCAGGACTTCGGCACCGACTGCAACGTCGAGTGGACCGCGGGCACATCGGGCATCGCCGAACCGGACCTCGCGGGCGCCGTCCTCCTGCTCAACGCACCCAACTGCGCGGACGCCGTGCGCTACGCCGATGCGGCGACGGCCGCATTCGCGATGGCGCCACCGCCCGGCGTCACGCCGCTGCGGCCGCTCACCTACCGCCCCGACGAGCGCGACAACCCGTAGCCGGCGGCCGGATCGTGGTGCTGGCCGATTAGCGGGTGCTGAGGGCTGCCGCGGCAGCCCTCAGCACCCGCAACTCACGGGTGCGCGCCGTTCGACGAGCGCCTCGCGCGTCTCCAGCCGACCGTTCAGATGATCGCGTCGAGGATCTCCTCGAACTCACCATCGTCGTCGTCCCTGTCCTTCTCCCGCGACTTCCGGCCCTCGCGGTCGACGCGGTCCATCGGTAGTTCCTTGCGCCCGAGCACGAGCACGCACTTCGTCACGCCGCCGAAGAAGCCGAACGCCACCTTCACGGTGACCTCTCCTGCCGGGGTGCTGCCGGAGAGCCGGGTGTTGAGCATCGTCGAGCTCTCGGCGACGAGCCGGCCGTCGACCTTGAGCCGCACGGTCGCCGAGACGATCGCCGACTCGTCGGTCTCCACCTCGACCGTGCTGCCGGCGTGGTCGATCCGGAAGTAGCTGAAGTCGCTGTCGGCCATGCCCGAGAGCCTGCCCGCGTGGCGGCGGCGGGTCGTCGGCCGGAACTCCCATCTTGGAGCGGCGGGCCATACATCCTTCGAAGGACAGGGCCTAGGCCGTGTTTAGAAAGTCCTGATCGCGCTCTTCGCGCCCAGATCGCCGCTGGCGGCGTTGCCGCCACGACCGG